>NZ_FOLD01000018.1 GCF_900112225.1 Massilia yuzhufengensis
CGCAATAACCTGGCAAAAGTGACCCAACTTGGTCAGCTGGCGATAGATCACGTACCCGCAGCAACCTGCCTCGTAGCACACGGACAGCTTTGCACCGCCTTTGGCCAACTGCGCCATCAGCTTCGCTATCGCGACCGGCGTGTTCGTGATCTCTCCATAGAAACGAGGCTCACCACCAGCGCTATCCGCAATTGACACCGCGATCGTCGCCTTATGGACATCCAAGCCAACATATTTGCTAAACTCGTTCATGACCTACCTCCTCAATTGCGGCTCTGCGCCGAAAGGTTCACCAACCCTCAGCGTAACCCGCGCTTGTTGAGGTTGGTAGGTCAATACATTCTGTCTACTAGTACGCGAGATTCAAGCGGCGATACAGGAAGGACAGCACGAACAGCGGCCCAATGAGCAAAAAGCGCAGGTCGTCGAAGAAGGACGGCTTCTTCCCTTCGATCTTGTGGCCGATGAACTGCCCGATCCAGGCCACCACGAACACGGCGATCGACACCGGCAGCACGGTCCCCTCGGGCAGCAGCGCCAGGATGCCCAGCATCGCGGCGCTCATCACGCCCATGCCGATCGCGAACTGGCGCGACAGTTTGGCGTAGTAATAGAGTGAACCGAGCGTGACCGCGATCGCCACCACCGGGTGCACTGCCCACAGGATGCCCAGCAGGCTCAGGACGATCAGCGGGATGCACACGAAGTGGATGATCTCGTTGGTGTGGTCCTGGTGGCTGTCGCCGTAGCGCGCCAGCAGGATGTCGATATTGCGGGCTTGGGTGCTGTGGTCCATGTCGTCTCCGGTAGGCCCTGTGATGAGCCGGTATTTTTGGCTGATTCTACACCGTCTCCGCGGCGGTGGAAGGCTGGGCAAGCGCCGGCCGCGGCGCCTGCAGGCGCAGGTTCGGGTGCGCCGCGAACAGCTCCGACACCCATTCCACGAACACCCGCACCTTGGCCGACAGATGGCGGTTCTGCGGATAGACGATGTGCACCGGCAGCGGGTCGATCGCCCACTCGGGCAGCACCGGCACCATGCGGCCCGAAGCGATGTGCTGCACCAGCAGGTAGTCGGTCATGGTGATGATGCCCAGGCCGGCCAGGCCCGCCTGCACGTAGGCGTTCGAATCGTTCAGGGCGATCGCGCCGGGCAGGGTGATGTCGATGCGCTCGCCGTCGCGCGTGAAGTCCCACTTGAAAATCTTGCCGGTCTTGGCAGAAAAATAGTTGACGCAGCGGTGGCGCTCGAGGTCGCGCGGGTGCTGCGGCATGCCGTGGCGCGCGATATAGTCGGGCGAGGCGCAGGTGACGAAGTTGATCACGCCGATGCGGCGCGCGATCAGGTTCGAGTCGCCCAGTTCGCCGCCGCGCACCGCGCAGTCCACGCCTTCCTCCACCAGGTCGACCGGGCGGTCGGTGCTGCCCAGCTCCATCGTGATGTCCGGGTAGCGCTCGAAGAAGGCCGGCAGGGCGGGAATCAGGATCTCGGACGACAGGCCGGTGGGGGTATCGACGCGCAGGCGCCCGCTCGGGCTGAGGCGGTGGCGCGACAGGGATTCTTCGGCGTCGCGCACGTCCGACAGGATCTGGATGCAGCGCTCATAATAGGCGGCGCCGTCGGAGGTGATCATCACCTGCCGTGTCGTGCGGTGCAGCAGCTTGACCGCCAGCGTCGCCTCCAGCGTCTGGACCAGGGTCGACACCGTCGCCTTGGGCAGGTTCAGCATTTCCGCGGCCTTGGTAAAGCTGCCGCAGTCGACGACCTGGATAAAAACCTCCATGGCCTGGAGCTTGTTCATGTCGGACCCCTCTTCCTGATTTGGTCGATTGTTCGGCAATCTGAACAATCAATTCGGTATTGCCATCTTTATCCGATTGTAGATGAAGTCTATAGTGTGTGCATTGCAGCAAAAAGACAACACACACGGAGCAGGTCATGAACATGCGCAACGGAATCTTCAACACGGTCGCAGTTGCCTTGAGCGGAGTCGCAATGGCAGCCCTGCTGGGCACCGACGCCTACTCGCAGGCTGCCGGCGCGGAAGCGCGCGGCCTGAAGGCGCTGTCGATGCACGTGGAGATGAGTTGCGACGCCTGCCCCGAGCAGGACAGCGACCGCTGGGCCGTCGCCCCTGTGGGAGGCGGGAAATGAGCGCGGTCCTCGACCAGGACATCGACAGCGCCAGCACGGTCGACGTGCGCGAGCTGGAAGTCAGCGGCGCCCAGGGCCCGCTCGCTGCGCGCCTCTACCATTCCGGCGTAGCGGCCAAGCGCGACACCCTGATCGTGTTTTTCCACGGCGGCGGCTTCATCTCGGGCGACCTGCAGGAAGCCGACGAGTTCCTGCGCTACCTGGCCGAATGCAGCGACGAGCGCGCCGTGCTGGCCTCGAACTACACGCTGGCCACGACCAGCCCCTTCCCGGCCGCGGTGGAAGATGCGCATGCGGTGCTGCTGTGGACCGTGAAAAACAAGGCGAAGATCGGCTGGTCGGGCAAGAAGCTGGTGGTGGCCGGCATCGAGGCCGGCGCCAACCTGGCGGCGGTGTGCACGCTGATGGCGCGCGACCGCGCCGCGCCCAAGCTGGCCGGCCAGATCCTCATCATGCCGATGCTCGACCCTGGCCTGTCCACGGTCTCGATGCGCCAGATGAGCCAATGCCCGGACCGTGAAAAGCTGAGCACCGAATGCGCCGCCGCCTACCGCGGCTACCTGCCGCACGCGGCCGACCGCGCGCACCCGTATGCGTCGCCGCTGCGCTCGACCCGGCTCAAGAACCTGCCGCCGGCGCTCATCCTCTCGGCCGAGGAAGACCCATTGTGCGACGAGGCCGAACAATACGGCGCCAAGCTGATTAACGCCGGGGTACGCACCACCGTGCGGCGCATGCCGCCCGCGCCCCTGCAGGAACCCGGTGGGCGCAACGAATGTGCATGCAAGGTGCACGCGCTCGGCGAGATCGCCACCTTCCTTGCAGGGCTGGATCGCTGACCCCTCAGCACCAGGCCAAGCCAACCAGCTTTCCCCGCACCACTGCGCCTTGCCGGCGCGGGGAGGCCCCGTTTTATCCGTTTTTCCCAACAGCCGTCGCCAGCGCGACGTGAGGGACCGTCTTGAAGAGAGGTGAGCCATGAACCAGGCGCCTGCCATGAGCTGCTGCCGCCCGCGCGGCACCCGCTGCCGCTGTCGACGCTGACGATCGCGTCCTGACCGCCCACGCGCGGTCACCCAACCTGTAACGCATCCGGCATCCGCGCCATCCAGCGCGGAAGGGCCCCCCTTTTTCCTCTCCTCCGGTCCTGCGCCGGCGGCGATAGGGAAGCTTTTGTCTCACACTATAAGAAAGGTTTCATCATGACCAATCACACAGCACGCATGGGCAGCGTCAAGACCCTGGTAGCCGCACTGGCCGCCGCCGGCCTGGCGGGAGCACTGCTCACCGGTTGCGCCGACGCCAACAGCAAGACCGAGCCGGCCGCCGCGCCAGCCGGGCCGCCGGTATCGGCCGCCATCGTGGCCGAAAAGCCGGTCGCCGAAACCCAGGAATTCTCGGGCCGCCTGGAAGCCATCGAAGTGGTCGAGATCCGCCCGCGCGTGAGCGGCTACATCACCGCCGTCAACTTCAAGCCGGGCGCCGAAGTGAAAAAAGGCGAGGTGCTGTTCGTGATCGATCCGCGCCCTTACCAGGCCGAAGCCGACCGCGCCGGCGCCGCCGCGAATGCGGCCCGTGCCCGTGCCGACCTGGCGCGCCTGGAACTGCAGCGCGCCGACAAGCTGCTGGCGGACAAGGCCATCGCCCAGCGCGAGTTCGATGAAAAATCGGCCTCGCAGAAGGAACTCGACGCCAGCGCCCGCGCCGCCCAGGCCCAGTTCGAATCGGCCAGATTGAACCTGGCCTACACCCGCGTCACCGCGCCGATCGACGGCCGCGTGTCGAAAGCCGAGATCACCCTCGGCAACCTGGTGGACGCCAGCGCCGTGCTGACCTCCGTGGTCTCGCTCGAGCGCATCTACGCCAGCTTCGACGGCGACGAAGAAACCTACCTGCGCGTCGGCACCCGTGCCCAGCGCGGACAAGCTGCCATCGTCAAGGTGGGACTGGCCAACGAAGAAGGCTTCCCGCATGAAGGCAAGCTCGAATTCGTCGACAACCAGCTCGATGCCCGTACCGGCAGCGTGCGCATGCGCGCTACCTTGCTCAATGCCGACCGCGCGCTGGCGCCCGGCCTGTTCGCCCGCATCCAGGTGGGCAGCGGCGTGGCCGAAAAGGCGGTCGTCATCAACGAACGCGCCGTCGGCACCGACCAGAGCCGCAAGTACGTGGTGGTGGTGGGCGCCGACAGCATGGCCGAGTACCGCCCGGTGACCCTGGGCCCGGTGGTGGACGGCATGCGCGTGGTGCGCACTGGCCTCAAGCCCGGCGAGAAGATCGTCGTCAACGGCCTGCAGCGCGTGCGCCCCGGCGCGCCGGTGACCCCGCAGATGGTGGCAATGGACGCCGACGCCACCGCGGCTGCGGTCAAGGCCGACGCGAAACTGGCCCTGAACACGGCCGCCAAGGAGTAAGACCATGAACTTTTCCCGCTTCTTTGTCGACAAGCCGATCTTCGCGGTCGTGCTGTCGGTCATCGTGTTCGTCGGCGGCCTGATCTCGATCTTCCAGCTGCCGATCTCCGAATACCCGGACGTGGTGCCGCCCTCCGTGGTGGTGCGCGCCCAGTACCCGGGCGCCAACCCCAAGGTGATCGCCGAAACCGTGGCTGCGCCGCTGGAAGAGCAGATCAACGGCATCGAGGACATGCTCTACATGACCTCGCAGAACACCTCGGACGGTGCGCTGGCGCTCACGCTGACGTTTGCCATCGGCACCGACATCGACCGTGCGGAAAGCCAGGTGCAGAACCGCGTCCAGCGCGCGCTGCCGCGCCTGCCGGAAGAGGTGCGCCAGATCGGCGTCACCACCGTCAAGAGTTCGCCGAACCTGACGATGGTGGTCCACCTCAATTCACCCGACGGCCGCTATGACGACCTGTACCTGCGCAACTATGCGGTGCTGAACATCAAGGACCAGCTGGCCCGCCTGAACGGCATGGGCGAAGTGCAGCTGTTCGGTTCCGGCGACTACGCCATGCGTGTCTGGCTTGACCCGCAAAAGGTCGCCGCGCGCAACCTGACCGCGGGCGATGTGGTGGCCAGCATCCGCGAACAGAACGTGCAGGTGGCAGCCGGCGTGGTGGGCCAGGGCCCGACCGAAGGCGCCCAGTTCCAGCTCACCGTCAACACCCAGGGCCGCCTGAAGTCGACCGAGGAATTCGGCGAGATCGTGGTCAAGGCCGGTGAAGACGGGGCGGTGACGCGCCTGAAGGATGTGGCGCGCCTGGAGATGGGTTCCAGCTCCTACGCCCTGCGTTCGCTGCTGAACAACAAGTCGGCCGTCGCCATCCCGATCTTCGAGGCGCCCAACGCCAACGCGCTGCAACTCTCCACCGACGTGCGCGCCAAGATGGAAGAGCTGTCGAAAGACTTCCCCGAAGGCGTCGAGTACAGCATCGTGTACGACCCGACCCAGTTCGTGCGCGAGTCGATCGACTCGGTGATCCACACCCTGCTTGAAGCCGTGGTGCTGGTCGCCCTGGTCGTGATCGTGTTCCTGCAGACCTGGCGTGCCTCGATCATCCCGCTGCTGGCGGTCCCGGTGTCGGTGGTCGGTACCTTTGCGGTGATGCTGATGTTCGGCTTCTCGATCAATACGCTGTCGCTGTTCGGCCTGGTGCTGGCGATCGGTATCGTGGTCGATGACGCCATCGTGGTGGTGGAAAACGTCGAGCGCAACATCACCAATGGGCTGTCGCCGCGCGACGCGACCATCCAGGCCATGAAGGAAGTGTCGGGCCCGATCATCGCCATCGCCCTGGTGCTGTGCGCCGTGTTCGTGCCGATCGCCTTCGTGGCAGGCCTGACCGGCCAGTTCTATCGCCAGTTCGCCCTGACCATCGCGATTTCCACCGTGATCTCGGCCTTCGCTTCGCTGACCCTGGCCCCGGCACTGTCGGCCGCCCTGCTGAAAGCCCACGACGCGCCGAAGGACCGCCTGACCCGCATCATGGACAAGGTGTTCGGCCGCTTCTTCGCCGCCTTCAACCGCTTCTTCGGCCGTGCCTCGCACAGCTATGAAGGCGGCGTGAAGACCGTCCTGCGCCGCAAGACCGCGACTCTGGGCGTCTACCTGGCGCTGGGCGTGGCCGCGATGTTCATGTTCAAGGTGGTGCCGCCGGGCTTCGTGCCGGCCCAGGACAAGGGCTACCTGATCGGCTTCGCCCAGCTGCCCGACGCCGCTTCGCTCGACCGCACCGACGCCGTGATCCGCCGCATGTCGGCCATCGCCAAGGACATCCCGGGCGTGGAATCGTCGATCGCCTTCCCTGGCCTGTCGATCAATGGCTTCACCAATGCGCCGAACGCCGGCATCGTGTTCACGTCGCTCAAACCCACCAGCGAGCGCAAGGGCAAGGAGCAGTCGGCCGAAGCCATCGCCGCCGAAATCAACAAGCGCATGGGCGCGGTGGAAGACGCCTTCGTCATGGTGCTGCCGCCGCCCCCGGTCAATGGCCTGGGCACGACCGGCGGCTTCAAGCTGATGCTGGAAGACCGCGGCAACCTCGGTTACGACGAACTGTACAAGGCCACGCAGGCGCTGCAGGCGAAAGCCTGGGGCACGCCGCAACTGGCGGGCGTGTTCTCGAGCTACCAGATCAACGTGCCGCAGCTGTTTGCCGATGTCGACCGCGTGAAGGCCAAGCAGCTCGGCGTGCCGCTGGCGACCATCTACCAGACCTTGCAGGTGAACCTGGGCTCGCTGTACGTGAACGACTTCAACCAGTTTGGCCGCACCTACCAGGTGCGGGTGCAGGCCGACGCGCAGTTCCGCTCGCAGCCGGAGCAGATCGCCCAGCTGAAGGTCCGCAACGACAAGGGCGAGATGATCCCGCTGTCGTCGCTGATGCGGGTGAAGGACAGCTATGGCCCGGACCGCGTCCAGCGCTACAACAACTACGTGGCGGCCGACATCAACGGCGGCGCGGCGCCCGGCGTCTCGTCGGGCCAGGCGCAAGCCATCATGGAGCAGCTGGCCAAGGACACGCTGCCGAAAGGGATCGCCTACGAGTGGACCGACCTGACCTACCAGGAGATCCTGTCCGGTAACACCATGGTGTATGTGTTCCCGCTGTGCGTGCTGCTGGTGTTCCTGGTGCTGGCCGCCCAGTACGAAAGCTGGACCCTGCCGCTGGCCGTGATCCTGATCGTGCCGATGTCGATCCTGTGCGCCCTGATCGGCGTGAAGATCACCGGTGGCGACAACAACATCTTCACCCAGATCGCCCTGTTCGTACTGGTGGGCTTGGCCTCGAAGAACGCGATCCTGATCGTGGAATTCGCCCGCGAACTGGAAGACCACGGCCGCAGCGTCGTCGAAGCCGCGCTGGAAGCGAGCCGCCTGCGCCTGCGTCCGATCCTGATGACGTCGATCGCCTTCATCATGGGCGTGGTGCCACTGGTGTTCTCCACTGGCGCCGGCGCCGAGATGCGCCACGCCATGGGTGTCGCGGTGTTCTTCGGCATGCTGGGCGTGACCTTCTTCGGCCTGTTCCTGACGCCGCTGTTCTACGTCCTGCTGCGCAGCTTCGCCAAACGTTTCGAGAAAAAGGTCCCTGTCGCGAAAGCGCCGGTGCTGGACCTGGAAGGAGTGCACTGAGATGAACAACATGATCGCAAGGGGCGTGGCCCCGCTGCTGGCAGCCTTGCTGCTCACCGCCTGCGCCACGCCGGCCTTCCAGCAGCCGGCCATCGACACGCCGACTGCCTTCCGCGAGTCGCAGGTATCGAAGCCCGCCGAGGTGGACGGCATCGACGGCGCGCGCTGGAAGCCGGCGCAACCGGCGGAGCAGCAGCCGCGCGGCCAGTGGTGGCTGGCCTTCAATGACCGGGCGCTGACCGCGCTGGTGAATGAAGCCAGCGCCAACAACGCCAACCTGGCGGTAGCCGCAGCCCGCGTCGAGCAGGCCCGCGCCATCGCTGGCATCGCCAACGCCGACCGCATGCCGCAGGTGGGCATCGGCATCGGCGCCCAGCGCGCCCGTCCGGCGCCGCTGGAAGTGAACCTGCCGCAGGGCAGCGCCACCCCGCCGCAGACCAGCTACACGGCCAGCCTCACCGCCAGCTACGAGGTCGACCTGTTCGGCCGGGTAGCGGCCGGCGTGTCGGCGGCGCGCGGCGACGCGGCGACGTCGGAGGCGAACTACCGCTCCGTGCTGCTGGCGCTGCAGGCGGACGTGGCGCAAACCTACTTCCGCCTGCGCGCCCTCGACGCGGAAACGGACACGGTGGCGCAGACCGTGCGCCTGCGCGACGAGAGCGTGAAAGTGACGCAGCGCCGGTTTGATTTGGGCGACATCGGCGAGTTCGATTTGTCGCGCGCCCGCACCGAACTGGCCACCGCTCGCGCCGAAGCCATCGGCCTGGAGCGCCAACGCGCCACCGCCGAGCATGCACTGGCGGTCTTGCTAGGCAAACCGGCGGCGCACTATGTGGCCGGTACCAGCCCGCTGCTCGATGCGACGGCGCTGCCGGCGATTCCGGCCGGCCTGCCATCGACGCTGCTGGAACGCCGTCCCGACATCGTCGCCGCCCAGCGCACGATGGAAGCGTCGAACGCCCGCATCGGCGTGGCGCGCGGCGCCATGTTCCCGGCCTTGACCATCAGCGCGGCCGGCGGCGGCCTTGGTGGCGCCTTCTCCGAAGTGTTCAAGTGGAGCAGCCGTTCGTGGGTGCTGGGCCTGCTCACCTCGATGCCGATCATCGACGGTGGCCGCAACCGCGCCAACGTCGAGGCTAGCTACGCCGTGCTGGAAGAATCGGTGGGGGGTTACCGCCAGAGCGTGCTCACGGCCTTTGCCGAAGTCGAGGACAACCTGGCCGGCCTGCGCATCCTCTCTGGCCAGGCCGAGCAGATCGATGCGGCGGTGCTGTCGGCGCGCCGTTCGGCGGATCTGGCGCAGAAGCTGTATGACGCCGGGCGCTCCAGCTACCTCGAACTGCTCGACGCCCAGCGCAACCTGGCGTCGGTAGAGCGGACGGCGGTCCAGCTGCGCGGCAACCGCGCGGTGACCACCGTCGCCCTGATTCGCTCGCTCGGCGGCGGCTGGGACGCCCAGCCTGTCGACGGCCGGACGGTCGCACAGAACTAAGGTTTTTCTCCAGGCGTTTCTGCCCTTTGCGGCGGGTGCATATGTACCCGCCGCTTTTTTTCGCCCGGCTTACAATCACGGCCATGGCGATTCCCACCCCTACACTGACTGGCCTGGCGCCGGTCATTGCGCGTGATACGCGTGTCCTCATCCTCGGCAGCTTCCCCGGCGCGGCCTCTCTGGCGGCGGGGCGCTACTACGCCCATCCGCGCAACCAGTTCTGGCCCCTGGTATCGCGTGTACTCGAGGAAGATCTCGCGGCGCTGCCGTATGAACTGCGCTTGGTGCGCCTGCTGGCGCACGGCTTCGGCCTGTGGGACGTGCTGGCCGGCTGCGAGCGCGAAGGCAGCCTCGATTCCGCCATCCGCAAGCCTGCCGCCAACGATTTCGAACGCCTGCGCGCGTTGTGCCCGGCGCTCGAAACAGTCGGGTTCAATGGCCAGGCCTCGGGCAAGTTCGCGCCGCAATTCGCGGCGGCGGGCTATCGCACCGTGGTGCTGCCGTCGAGTTCACCCGCACACCAGACCCTGAGCTTCGAGCAGAAGCTGGCGCATTGGCGCGCACTGATCGGGTAGGGTGGTCGGTTCCGGCCAGCCCTGTGGATGCGCCGCCGAAGGCTGGACGCGCGGTCGGCGAAGCCGACCACGCTACGCAGGCTAACGGATGCGCGTCCCGGTCCCAGCCTGTGCCCGCAGATAATTCAGCTTGGCCGAATACAGCTTGCGCATGTCCTGCCGCGTGCTGGTATCGACCGCCCTGGCGATCTGCTCGCGTGCGTGGTTCACGTCGCCCAGGCGCAGGTGCGCCACGCCGAGCCAGAAGCGGAATTCGTCGTTGTAGGGCGCGCGCTTGACCTCGCGTGCGAACAGGCCGCGGGCGGTGTCGAAGTCGCCGGCCTTGAGGGCTTCCATGCCCTTGTCGAAGTGGTAGTAGGGCGGGAATGGTTCGATGCTGGCGATGCGCCGGGCCAGCGCCTGCGCCTCGTCCGGCTTGCCGACTGTGGCAAGCACGCCTTGCAGGTTGCGCATCACGGCCATGTTTTCCGGTTCGCGGTCGAGGGCCACGCGGTAGGTTTTCTCGGCCAGGCCTATATCGCCGTGGCGCTCGTAGACCACGCCCAGCGTGTTGAGCGCGGCGACCATGCCGGGGCGCTTCGCCACCGCGGCGCGCGCCCACCAGTAGGCGTCGTCGATGCGGCCCTGCACCAGCATTTCGGCGGCGCGGTTGTTCAGGTAGAGCGCGACGATGTCTTCTTCTTCGAGTTCCTGCGCGCGCAGCCTGGCCGCGTCGCTCGAGGGGATGAAATCGACCACCAGCATCGCGTCCATGTCGGTGCTGCGCATGCCGACCTCCGGCCGGTTGGCGATGCCGATGTTGACGTGCGCGCTGGTCAGGTACAGGCCATTGCTGCGGCTCCAGCCGTCGTCAGTCTGAACGCTGCGGTAGTGCACCTGCATGCCCAGCTCCCTGGCAAACGCCGCGGTCATGATCACGAGCGAGAGGCAGTTGCCGGCGCGGTCGGCGTAGGTTTCGGCGGCGGTACGCGTGCGCGAGGATTCGTATTCGAGCTTGAGGTCGGTCTTGCTGTACAGCGCCTTGAGCAGGCCGTGGCGCTGGCCGTTCTGGCGCAGCTGGCTGGTGAAGGCGAAGCTGTTCATGTAGCTGCGCATCGCGGGGCTGAGCGTGAACAGGTCGTCGGCGCCGACTTTTTCGGTCGGCGGCGCGAAGCGCGCATCGGCCAGCAGGGGAGGGGGCGCGGCGGGAGGCTCCATGCTGGCGCAGCCGGCCAGCAGGGACAGGGACAGCAGGATGGCGATCGACTTCATGGTTCCCTCCAGGGCGTACTTACAAGCGAAGTATCTGCCTGTGCAGGAGGGATGTCAAAGGCCGCTTACTCTTCGTGGAAGGCGTCCACCAGTTCGTCCAGCAGCTCGGCGGTTTCTTCATCCGACAGGCCGAGGTAGGCGCAGGCGGCGGCGCCGCCCTTGTTCCATTCGAGCGATTCGGCATGGCCCTGGTAGCGGCAGATCGCGTTCTCGGCCAGCACCGACAGGGCGACCAGCGAGCGCACCGTGCCGGCGGTGGCGGCGTCGTCGAGCACCGCGAAATCGTGGTGGTGCAGGATGGCCCAGCCGACGTCGCCCGACAGGCCCCAGTTGCGCGCCAGCAGGCAGCCGACCGCGGCGTGGCTTGTGCTGTGGCGCTCGTCTTCCAGCGCCGTGAACGGGCGCTCGGCTTCCAGCGAGGCGGCCGCGTAGCTGGCGGCGTAGTCGGGGAAGCGGTCGATCAGCAGCGGCACGCCGGTGTCGCAGAACAGGCCGAAGGTATGGGCCACGTCGGGCTCGCCGATGCGCAGACGGCGCGACAGGAACACCATGGCCTGGGCGCGGCGGGTCGAGATATCCCAGAAGCTGGCCAGCATCGCGCTGTTGGTCGGGATCGCCTGGCGCGCCAGCAGCCCGGTCATCAGGGCCGCGACCTGGTTAATCCCCAGGAACAGGATGGCCTGCTCGATCGACTTGGCCTTGCGGCGCCCGCCATAGATCGAGGAATTGGCCAGCTTGAGCAGGGCGCCCGACATGCCGACGTCGCTCGCCACGATCTTGCCGATGGCTTCCGGCGACGGGTCTTCCGAGGCCAGTTCGCGCTGCATGTCGGCGAGCAGGCTCGGCCGTGGCGGGATGCGGATCGATTTGATCAGGGCATCGACCTGGTCGAGGTGCGGGATGGGATCGGCGACGGTATTCATGGGGCGCGGGCTGGGACTGGGGGCGGGTAGAGCTGCGTCAGGAAGATGCTGCAAGGAAATTCGAACAACCGTGCAACTATACCCCAGCATCATTCTTCTTGCACGAAAGCAATGCCATTTCGTGCCTGAACCTGTGTCAATTTCACCAAAGCGACACGAGGATGAGGCGCGGGCTAGAATCCTTGTATGGCCATTTCGACAATAGCGGGAATCGATTTTACCCAGCCGGCGGAGCTGGTCGCACGCCAGCTGATCGGCATGACGGTGCTGGTGGACGGTGTCGGCGGACGCATCGTCGAGACCGAAGCCTATGACCGGGAGGACCCGGCCTCGCACGCCTTTTCCGGCCCCACCGAGCGCAATGCCGCCATGTTCGGCCCGCCCGCCCACGCCTATGTGTACCGCTCGTATGGCATCCATTGGTGCCTGAACTTCGTCTGCCGCGAGGAAGGCCACGGGGCCGGGGTCCTGATCCGTGCGCTCGAGCCCCTGGCGGGGCTGGATCAGATGCGCGTGCGGCGCGACGCCGACGACCTGTGGCTGCTGTGCTCCGGTCCCGGCAAGCTGTGCCAGGCCCTGGGGGTGACCCGCGCGCACAACGGCAGGGCCTTGTCCGCAGCGCCCTTCGAGCTGCAGCCCGGCCCGGCGGGGCTGGAGGTGGTGGCGGGGCCGCGCATCGGCATCTCGAAGGCGATGGACGTGCCGTGGCGCTTCGGGCTGGCCGGCTCGCGCTTCGTCAGCCGGCCATTCCGCTGATCCAGCAGGGCTTTACGCGCGATGGCGGCGCTGCGCCGGCGCTGTGGCAGGCTTGGTTGCTGCGGTCAGGGCCGGCACAGGACGCCCGCGCATCGGGCTGGCGCTGGCGCGCCGTTCCTGCAGGCCATGGAAGCCTTCGTCGCCGTCGTCGTCGTCGATTGCTTCGTCGTCGATGGCCGTGGCTTGTTCGCCGTCGAACTTGAAGATCGACACCGCCTTGGCCAGGTTGACGGTCTGCTCGTGCAGGCTTTCGGCGGCTGCCGCGGCTTGTTCGACCAGTGCGGCATTCTGCTGGGTCATGCCGTCCATCTGGCCGATCGCCTTGTTCACTTCGGCGATGCCGTCGGCCTGCTCGGTGCTGGCCACGCTGATGCGGCCGATGATGTCATTCACCTGGCGCACCGAGGCCACGATGTCGCCCATGCTGCTGCCCGCCTCGCTCACCGACGCGCTGCCGTCTTCGATGATCTTCACCGAGTCCGCGATCAGGGCCTTGATCTCGCGCGCCGCCGCCGCCGAGCGCTGCGCCAGCGTGCGCACCTCCGCCGCGACCACCGCGAAGCCCCGGCCCTGTTCGCCGGCGCGCGCCGCTTCCACCGCCGCATTCAGGGCCAGCAGGTTGGTCTGGAACGAGATGCCGTCGATGACGCCGGTGATCTCGACGATCTTGCGCGAGCTGGCCTGGATCGATTCCATGGTCGCCACCGCGCGGCCCACGGCGGCGCCGCCGTTCGAGGCCAGCTGCGCCGCTTCGGCCGCGAGGCTGGACGCCAGTTGCGCGTTGTTGGCGTTTTCCTTCACCGCGGTGGTCAGTTCTTCCATGGTGCTGGCGGTCTGCTCGAGCGAGCCGGCCTGCATCTCGGTGCGGGTCGACAGGTCCAGGTTGCCGCTGGCGATTTCCTTTGACGCCGTGTCGATCGAGCGCACCGCGCTCAGGATGCTGCGCAGGGCGCCGTCCAGGCGGCCGATGGTGTGGTCGAGCGCGCGCGAAGTGTCGGCGATCTCGTCGCGCCCGCTGCCGGGCGTGCCGGAGGGACGCAGGCGGCCGTCGGCCAGGTCGCCCACCACGGTGGCGATTGCCTGGATGTCGGCCAGCATGGCGCGCCGCACCAGCATCGTCACCATCAGCGACAGTCCGATCGACAGCAGGACCAGGCCGGCCATCATGATGCCGAGCGAGCGGAATTCGGCCTTGGCGGCGGCGTGGGCTTCCACGCTCAGTTTCTTTTCCAGGCTGGCCAGGCGCTGCAGCTCGGTGTCGAGCGCGACGAACTGCTTCTCGGCCTTCTGCATCGAATTGGTGGCGATCGACTGGTCCACCTGGGCCAGTTCGATCGTCTCGCCCACCAGCTTGCGGTAGCCTGCCAGCGCCGCCAGCGAAGCTTCCAGCGCCGCCTGCTCGGAGGGCTCGGCGCGCCTGGACAGCTCGCCGAGCTTGGCGCCGATGCTGCCATGCTTCTTGTGGATGTCGGCGGTGAGCGCGGCCAGCCGGTTGGCCGCGAAACTCCCGTTCACCCAGGCCAGCAGCTGGTAGATGTTGGCGTGCGCAAAGCGCGCGTCGCCGGCGACGTCGGCCACCGCCTGCAGGCGCGCCGCGCGCACCTGCACCATGTGCTCGAGCGACGCGTTCTGGCGCACCATGCCGTAATAGGCGGCGGCCGACAGCATGGTCAGCAGCACCAGCACGAGCCCCGGGGCCAGCAGGAGTTTGGGGCCGATCCGCAATGTATTCAGCATGCTTGACTCCGGGGAGGGGAGGGGAGGGGACTTTATTTCTTGTAGATGCCGGCTTCGAGCACCACGTCGTCGACCCGCTGGATGAAGGTCGTCTTCGGCTCGATCTTGCCGTTGGTCGGGTTCTTGTACTGGTAGTCGACCCAGCCCTTGCCCTTGGCGGCGGCCAGGTCGATGATCTCGCGGCGGTATTTCTTGCCGCTGGCGTCAGGCACGTCGGTCAGGTCCTTGCCGACGATCGAGGGATTGTAGGGGTGGGCCAGCACGATGCCGGTCTTGAGGTCGCGCATGTCGATGTACAGCTCGCCCTGGACGTACTCGGCATCCTTCGCGTTGATCTTCTTCATCATCTCGTCCTTGCCCTTGGCCTTGACCAGGGCAACCCCGCGCTCGACCATCGCGATGGCGTCTTTCTCGGTCGGGCCGTTGGCGAGGGCGGGGGCGGCGGCAAGCGCCAGGCACAGGGCGGCGGCGGTGCTGAACATGGTGGCGGACAGTTTCATGGTGACTCCTAGGTTGGATGTTCTGGGACCCAATATTGCTAAAGTGCATTGGCAAATGTACCGGGGCGGGGAGCGTGGGGATTGCGATTGCGCAATCGCCTTGCGTGTAGGAAGTTTGCGGGTCCCCGTCAGTCGATGCTGATCCGGCCGGGACGCCGGAGAGTCCTTGCAATGAGGCATGACAGCAACGAATTGCCGATGTTCAAGCGTGCAAGATGGCCCCCAACTTTGGGCTCATGTAAAATTGCAAGTTTTGTTAATGTAATTACATGAAGCTCGAACAACAGATCCAGTTTGGGGAGCCATCGGAACCGCCAATCGCTCCGGCGACCCACCTGGCCTATCGCCGCGACATCGACGGCCTGCGCGCCGTGGCCGTGTTGGCCGTGGTGATCTTCCATGCGTTTCCCGCAGTGTTGCGCGGCGGCTTCATCGGGGTCGACATCTTCTTCGTCATCTCCGGCTTCCTGATCTCCAGCATCCTGCTGCGCGAACTGCAGCAGGGCGTGTTCAGCTTCGCCGGCTTCTACGCGCGCCGCGTCAAGCGCATTTTCCCGGCACTGATCCTCGTCATCGCGGCCTGCCTGGCCTTCGGCTGGCTTGCGCTGTTCCCGGACGAATACGAGCAGCTCGGCAAGCACGTGGTTGGCGGGGCCGGCTTTGCCGCCAACTTCTTCTACTGGGCCCAGGTCGGCTACTTCGACACCGCCTCCGATACCAAGCCGCTGCTGCACCTGTGGTCGCTCGGCATCGAGGAGCAGTTCTATATCCTCTGGCCGGTGGTCCTGCTGGCGGCCTGGCGCCTGCGCCTGAACCTGCTCATGGTGGCCGCGGTGCTGGCAATGGTGTCGTTCGCCGTCAACGTGGGTTTCATTGCCCAGCACCCCACCGCCACCTTCTATTCGCCGGCCAGCCGGGCCTGGGAGCTGCTGCTGGGCGCTGGCCTGGCCTGCCTGCATGCGCGTCCTGCCGGCTCCGGCCTGGGCAAATGGTCGCCCAACCTGGTGGCCTGGACCGGCGTGGCGCTGCTCGCCGCCGGCCTGGCCTTGATTACGCGCGAGCGCCACTTCCCGGGCTGGTTCGCGCTGCTGCCCGCGCTGGGCGCGCTGCTGCTCATCGGCGCCGGACCGCAGGCCTGGTTCAACCGGGTCGTCCTGTCGAACCGCCTGATGGTGTGGGTGGGGCTGATCAGCTATCCGCTCTACCTGTGGCACTGGCCGCTGCTGTCCTTCGCCCAGATCATCGAGTCGCGCGAGCCGTCGCCCGCCATCCGCGCCGGCGCAGTGCTGCTGGCAATCCTGCTGGCCTGGCTGACCTACCGGGTGATGGAGCGCCCGCTGCGTGCCGGCGCTGCGCGCGGCAAGGTCGCGGCACTGTGTGCGCTGATGCTGGCGATCGCTGCCACCGGCGCCTATATCTACCTGAACGGCGGACTGCCTGGCCGCAAGCCGGTCCAGGACAATCTGGCCAACCACAAGGCCCTGCTCATTGTCGAGGACAAGGCCAACGCCGCGGCATGCAAGAAACGCTACGGCTTCGATTCGGACTACGAGTACTGCCTGCTGGCCGACGTGGCCAAGGACCCGACCGTGGTACTGCTGGGCGACAGTCACGCCTATCACGTGGTGGCCGGCCTGACCCGGTACTACAGCAGCATCGGCGACAACCTGCTGATGCTCGGCACCCGCCACCCCTACTGGGGCCTGGATCCGCACGCCGATCCCTACCAGCAGGCGACCCAGCAGATGGTCGAGCTGGCGATCGACACGCCGTCGGTCAAGACTGTGGTGTTCTCGACCCACCTGCGCTTCTACACGGTGCCGGAGCAGAAACTCTATGTGGATGCGGCGCGCGAGACCTTCCGCCGCCTGCTCGCCGCCGGCAAGCATGTGATCTTCATGCACGACGTGCCGCTGATCGGCTTCGACCCGCGCTCGTGCATCAAGCGCGCCGGCGTCGCCTCGTCGGCCACCCGCGTGCCCTGTGCCATCCCGCGCGGCGAGTGGGACCAGCAGATCGCGCAGCACATGGAAGTGGTGAAGGGATTCGCGACAGAGTTCCCGCAGATTGAATGGTTCGACGCGTCCGCCGTGCTGTGCGACGACAGGCAGTGCGACGCCATGATCGACGGCCGCCTGATGTACCGCGACAATAATCACCTGAGTTATGAAGGCGACCTGATGGTGGGCAGCCGCTTCGGCGCATGGCGGCAGGAGCGCACCAGGGAATAGGCGAATGGGGAGGCCGGCCACGCTGCGCTGTCCGGCTGTTGTCCCGTTTGTCCCTCCTTGTTCTAACCCCTATCGTAGGAACCCTCTGATTGATTGACGGCAATTCTCACGAACTTTCCCTAACGTAAGATGGATTCTTACCGGCAATGCTTTACCCGCGCCGGCTACCTCCCCCCTTCGTTTCCTGGAGAACTTCCGTGATCACGACCGAATCGACGCCCTCCAAGTTCAAGCCCTATACCCGGCAGAGTATCCACACCGCGCGCCAGTGGCAGTGGATGACGCCGGAGCTGCAGGAAGCGGTGCAAGTGGTGTCCCATGTGCTGCCATTTCGCGTCAACGCCTACGTGCTCGAGGAGCTGATCGACTGGGACAAGGTGCCGGACGATCCGATCTACCGGCTGACCTTCCCG
Organism: Massilia yuzhufengensis; assembly: GCF_900112225.1. Classification (GTDB taxonomy): domain Bacteria; phylum Pseudomonadota; class Gammaproteobacteria; order Burkholderiales; family Burkholderiaceae_D; genus Telluria; species Telluria yuzhufengensis. Next base: position 17,635 of record NZ_FOLD01000018.1, read on the forward strand.
CACCGCGACATGCTGCCGGCCAGCGAATACGAGCAGCTGCGCGACCTGGTGCTGTACAAGAAGGACGAAGCGGCGATCGCCAAGCTGGTGCACGGGATCCGGATGCGCATGAACCCGCACCCCGCCGGCCAGATGACCCACAACGTGCCGCGCGTGAACGACGCGCCGCTCAAGGGCCTGCAGCACAAGTACAAGGAAACCGTGCTGTTCTTCCCGAGCGCCGGCCAGACCTGCCACGCCTATTGCACCTTCTGCTTCCGCTGGCCGCAGTTCGTCGGCATGGACGACATGAAGTTCGATGCGCGCGAATGCACCGAACTGGTGGCCTACCTGGAGTCGCACAAGGACGTCACCGACGTCTTGATCACCGGCGGCGACCCGATGATCATGAATACCCGCTCGCTCGCCGAATTCCTCGAGCCGCTGCTGGCGCCGGAGCTGGGGCACATCCAGAACATCCGCATCGGCACCAAGTCGGTCGCCTACTGGCCGCAGCGCTTCGTGTCCGACAAGGACAGCGACGACCTGCTGCGCCTGTTCGAGAAGGTAGTCAGGTCGGGCAAGAACCTGGCCATCATGGGCCACTACAACCATGCGGTGGAGCTGCGCCACCCCATCGCCCAGCAGGCGGTGAAACGCATCGTCGGCACCGGCGCCACGCTGCGCATGCAGGGCCCCCTGATCCGCCACATCAACGAAGACCCGAAGAGCTGGGCCGAACTGTGGACCACCGGCGTGCGCCTGGGGGCGATTCCCTACTACATGTTCGTCGAGCGCGACACCGGCCCGCGCGACTACTTCTCGCTGCCGCTGGCGCGCGCGCACCAGATCTTCCAGGAGGCCTACTCGATGGTGTCGGGCCTGTCGCGCACCGTGCGCGGACCGTCGATGAGCGCCTTCCCGGGCAAGGTGGTGATCGACGGGGTGGTGACGATCAACGGCGAGAAGCTGTTCGCGCTGCAGTTCCTGCAGGCCCGCAATCCCGAATGGGTGCGCCGTCCCTTCTTCGCCAAGTTCGACGCCGACGCCACCTGGCTCGACCACCTCAAGCCGGCCTTCGGCCGCGACAAGTTCTTCTTCGAGCAGGAGAGCGGCGGGCCGCTGCGCGGACCCGGCGGGCGCGTGATCCCGCTGGTGCCGGCCGACCAGCTGCGCGCCAGCCAATCCGGTTGCGGCGCGGCCCAGGACGCCGCCTGACGCCACGCCCGGACCCAAGGCCATGCAGGACCAGCCCAACGCGCCACGCCTGTCCGGCGTGGCGGTGTTTTTCTACGTGTTCCTGCCCTTCGCGCTGGGGCACTACCTGTCTTCGCTGCTGCGCAACGTGAACGCGGTGCTGGCCTCGCACCTGGTCGGGGCGCTCGCGCTCACGCCGGGCGAACTGGGGCTGCTCACCAGCGCCTTCTTCTTTGCGTTCGCGCTGGTCCAGCTGCCGGTCGGGATTGCCCTCGACCGCTGGGGGCCGCGCAAGGTGCAGCTGGCGATGATGCTGGTCGGGGCCGTCGGGGCGCTGCTGTTCTCGCGCGGATCCGGCTTCGGGCAGCTGGTGGTGGCGCGCGCCATCATGGGCTTCGGCCTGGGCGGCTGCTTCATGGCGGCGGTCAAGGCGATGTCGACCTGGATCGCGCCGAGCAAGCTGCCCTCGGTGCACGGCTACCTGATCGCCGTCGGCGGGTTGGGCGCGGCCACCGCCACCATGCCGGTGCGCCTGGCGCTCGAGTACACCGACTGGCGCGGCCTGTTCGTCATGCTGGCCGCGCTCACCGCCTGCTGCGGCTTGCTGATCTGGCTGTTGTGCCCGCGCGCCACCGGGCCGGCGCCGGCGCGCGGGCCGCTGGGCGCAGCGCTGCGCAGCGTGTTCCAGGCGCCCGTGTTCCGCACCACGGCCTCGCTGGTGCTGCTGCCGCACGCGGTGTTCTTCGGCATCCAGGGCCTGTGGATCGGGCGCTGGCTGTCCGACGTGGCGCGCTTTTCCGACGATGCGGTGGCCTACCTGCTCTACATGGGCATGGCCGCGGTGATCTTCGGGGCTATCGCGGTGGGCATGATCACCGAATGGGCGGGACGGCGCGGCATCGCCCCGCTCGACGTGGCGGCGGCCGGCATCGCCGTCTTCCTGCTGGTGCAGGCCGGCTTCATCGTCGGCTACCAGCCCAGCTTCCAGCTGCTGTCGGTGATGTTCACGCTGGTGGGAACCATCACCGGCATCGAGTACGCGATCATCGCCCAGTCGATGCCGCGCGAGCTGACCGGGCGCGCGGCGACCTGCCTGAACCTGTTGATCTTCATCGGCGCCTTCGTGGTGCAGGCGGGCTTCGGCTTGATGGTGGGCCTGTGGGCGCCCGGCGAGGGCGGGCAGGCGCCGGCGATCGCCTACCGCGCGGCTTTTGCGGTGCTGCTGGCGCTGCAGTTGCCGGGACTGGTCGGCTTCGTGCTGCGGCGGCGGCGCGAAGCCATGGCGGCCAGGGTGGCGGCGCTGGAAGAGCCGCTGGCAGCGCCCCTGTGAAGGACGAGTTTTCTCTGCGGTAACGGACGGCGCCAACCTGCCAGGTTGGCTAGCATCAGGCGACACGGACGCCGTCCGCCTTGCACCGGGAGAGAACATTCATGCGTAACCCTAGTTTGCCCCGCCTGCCGGCGGTCACCCTGCTGCTGATGCTGCTCGCCGCCTGTGGCGACAAGTCCACCCTGCCGGTCGGCGCCGACGTCGGCCTGCAGCCGGTCATCAAGGCCCCGGTCAGGACCACCATCCCTACCGTCGACATCGCCCCCGCCAAGGGCTGGCCGCAGGGTGGCATGCCGGTCGCGGCCGCCGGGCTGGCGGTGAATGCCTTTGCCACGGGCCTGGACCATCCGCGCTGGCTGCACGTGCTGCCCAACGGCGACGTGCTGGTAGCCGAGACCAATGCGCCCGAGCGCCCGGAGGACAAGAAAGGCATCAAGGGCTACATCATGGGCAAGGTGATGGCCAGGGCCGGCGCCGCCGTGCCGAGCGCGAACCGCATCACCCTGCTGCGCGACAAGGACGGCGACGGCGTGGCCGAAACGAAGACCGTCTTCCTCAAGGGCCTCCATTCGCCCTTCGGCATGGCGCTGGTGGGCGACATGCTGTACGTGGCCAATACCGACGCCATCGTGCGCTTCCCCTACCAGGAGGGCGTGACGGAAATCACCGCCACCGCCCAGCCGGTGGCGCCGCTGCCGGGCGGCCCGCTGAACCACCACTGGACCAAGAACATCATCGCCAGCCAGGATGGCCGCAAGCTCTACGCCACTTCCGGCTCGAACAGCAACGTCGCCGAGAACGGCATCGACAAGGAAGTCGACCGCGCCGCCGTGCTCGAAGTCGACATCGCCACCGGCAAGACGCGCCTGTTCGCCTCCGGCCTGCGCAACCCGAACGGCCTGGCCTGGAACCCGCAGACCGGGGTGCTGTGGACCGTCGTGAACGAACGCGACGAGCTGGGGAGCGACCTGGTGCCGGACTACCTGACCTCGGTGAAGGACGGCGCCTTCTATGGCTGGCCGTACAGCTACTTCGGCCAGCACGTCGACGAGCGCGTCAAGCCGCCGCGCCCCGACCTGGTGGCCAAGGCGCTGGCGCCGGACTACGCGCTGGGCGCCCATGTGGCCGCGCTGGGCCTGGCCTTCTACACCGGTTCGCTGCTGCCGCAGCAGTATGCGAACGGCGCCTTCATCGGCCAGCACGGCTCCTGGAACCGCAAGCCGCTGTCGGGGTATGACGTGGTGTTCGTGCCGTTCAGCGAAGGCCGGCCGTCCGGGAAGCCGGTGAAGATCCTGACCGGATTCGTGGACAGGAATGGCGACGCGCTGGGCCGGCCGGTAGGCGTGGTGGTCGACAAGCCGGGGGCGCTATTGGTAGCGGACGACGTGGGAAATGTGATCTGGCGGGTGACGCCGGCAAGTCGCTAATCGGGTGGGCGGGTGTCCCGCCCGCACGTTCACCCCAATATGAACATCGATACTGCAATTCATCCGTGAGTTGAACGCGCGGTCGGCGCAGCCGACCACCCTACGCACATCCATCAACAAGCAGCAGCGGCAGTCCGGTCCACACCACCGCGATCGTGGCCATCAGCGCCGCCAGGGCTGCCGCCCCATCCAGCAGCCCGGCTTCGTTCGCATTGCGAACGATCCCCCGTTCCCTCCACGCCAGCCACAGGCACACGGCCAGCGCCAGCGCCGTCACGCCGCCCAGCAGCAGCCGGTCCGGCCCGCCCGCGCGCATCGCGGCCGGGGTGCATTGGGCCGCCGCCAGCAGGTAGCAGAAGATGAAGTGCGCCGCCCATACCAGGAAGGGCAGGGTGCCGCGGGTGAGCTGGCGCCAGAAGTGGTCGTGCATGGCTTACTCCATCAGCAGCGGCAGGATGTGGACCAGCACCATGCCGGCGATGCCCTGCAGCGTTGTGTAGTGCCAGATCAGGGCGACGTTGTCGAGCGTGGCGCGGCTGCGCTCGCCCAGCATGCCGCGCCAGGCGCGCAGGCACAGGTAGGGCCCGGCGATGGCGAGCAGCACGATGTGCAGGCCCTGGTAGCCGAGCAGGGCGCCAATGGCCGCGGCCCAGGCGGTGGCGGTGGGGTCGAGCCCCGCGAACTGGTGGCCGCGCAGGTCGAGCAGGAAGGAGGCGCTGGCGCAGGCCAGCGCCAGCAGCACCAGCCAGGGCAGGCGCCGCTTGCCCAGCGCGCGCACGGCCAGCAGCATCAGCACCGAACTGGCCGCCAGCAGGCCGCCGGAGGCCAGCTGCCATGGCAGGGCGGGCAGGGCGGCCCCGGGCGGCGGGCAGACCATCAGGCGCATCGACACATGGATGTAGGCGAAACCGAACGAGGCGAAGATGCTGGCGTCGACAATCAGCATGATCATCGTGCCCCACCACGATTGCGAGGCGGTTCCTTTGGCGTTTACCGGCAGCACCAGGTCGTCCGACACGCGCGCCTCAATGAGCGGCGGCTTCTGGTCCGACTGCCACAACCAGGCAATGGTGCCGCCCACCGCCATCAGCCCGAAGGTCCAGGCCAGCACCATCATCTTGACCGTCAGCAGCAGGAAGAAGCCGGCGGTGCCGAGGGCCGCGATCACCGGCAGCCAGCTGTCGCCCGGCAGGATCATCAGGTAGCGCGGCTCGGCCGCGACCGGGCTGGTGGCGATGGTTTCGCGCAGGCCGGTGGCGGTGCCGGGCAGGTAGTGCTGGCCGCGGTCGACTTCGTCGGACAAGGTCGGCTGGTCCCATAGCGGGTTGGTCGAGGTGATGCGCGGGATGCTGCGGTTGCCGTAGCTTTCGGACGTGAGCCATTCGAGCGTGGGTGCATTCCACGGGTTGCCCACGTCCTTCTCGGGCCGGCGCAGGGTGCGCACCATCTCGATGAAGAAGACCAGCGCGCCGGCGGCGAACACGAAGGCGCCGACCGTGGAGAGCATGTTGAGCAGGTTCCAGCCCAGGTTGGCGTCATAGGTGTAGACCCGGCGCGGCATGCCGTACAGGCCGGTGATGTGCATCGGGAAGAAGGCGAGGTTGAAGCCGCCGAACATCAGCCAGAACGACCAGCGCGCCACCGCCTCGGACATGCGGTTGCCGTTGATCAGGGGCAGCCAGTAGACCAGGGCCGCGAACATCGGGAACACCATCCCGCCGATCAGCACGTAGTGCAGGTGGGCCACGATGAAATAGGTGTCGTGTACCTGCCAGTCGAACGGGATCACGGCCACCATCACCCCGGTCAGGCCGCCCAGCACGAAGATGAACATGAAGCCGAGCAGGAACAGGCTGGGCGCGCCCATCCGCACGCGCCCGTTCCACAGGGTGGCGATCCAGGCGAACACCTGGATGCCGGTGGGGATGGCCACCGCCATGCTGGCGGCCGAGATGAAACTCATCTCCAGCACGCCCAGCCCGGCCGTGAACATGTGGTGGGCCCACAACCCGAAGCTGAAGAAGCCCACGCCCACCAGCGCCACGATGATGGCGCGCCGCCCCACCAGCGGGGTCTGGGCAATGGTCGGGATCATGGTGGACACCATGCCGGCGGCGGGCAGGAAGATGATGTAGACCTCGGGGTGGCCGAAGAACCAGAACAGGTGCTGCCACAGGATCGGGTCGCCGCCGCGGTCGGAGATGAAGAAGGGCCAGTCGAACGCGCGTTCAAGTTCCAGCAGCGCGGTGCCGGCGATCACGGCCGGGAAGGCGAACACGATCATCACCGCCACCACCAGCATCGCCCACGCATACACCGGCATGCGGCGCAGCGTCATGCCCGGTGCGCGGGTGAACAGGATGCCGACGATCAGTTCGATGGCGCCGGCGATCGCCGAGATCTCGATGAAGCCGATCCCCAGCAGCCAGAAGTCGGCGTTCAGGCCCGGCGAGTACTTCTCGCCGGTGAGCGGCGGGTACATGAACCAGCCGCCGTCCGGCGCCAGCCCGAAGAACAGGGTGCAGAAGAAGGCCAGGCCGCCGAAGGCATAGGCCCAGAAGGCGTAGGCCGACAGGCGCGGGAAGGGCAGGTCGCGCGCGCCGAGCATGTTCGGCAGTAGGTACACGGCGATCGCTTCCACGATGGGAATCGCGAACAGGAACATCATCACCGTGCCGTGCATGGTGAAGACCTGGTTGTAGGTGCCGGGGCTGAGCAGGGTGTTGTCGGGCACCGCCAGCTGCACCCGCATCAGCAGCGCCAGGATCCCGGCCAGCACGAAGAACAGCAGCGCGGTGCCGATGTAGAGCAGGCCGATGCTGGTGTTGTTCACCGAGGTCATGAAGCGCCAGCCGGTCGGCGTGCGCCAGGCTTCTTTCAGGCGCTCGAATTCGCCGGCGGGGCGCGGCAGGGAGCTGGGCAAAGGATGGGACGCGTCTTGCTGGTTCATTTCAGGTGCTCTAGATAGGTGGCCAGCGCGCGCAGGGTGTCGCGGTCGAGGTCTTGCGAGCCGGGCATGAAGACGCCGGGCTTGGCCGCCTGCGGGTCGGCGATCCAGCCGCCCAGCGTGTCGCGGTGGGTGCGCAGGGTGCCGGCGCCGATGTGCATGCGGCTGCCCACGTGGGTCAGGTCGGGCCCCAGGCGCGTGCCTTCGCTCACGCCGCGGATGGTGTGGCAGGCCTGGCAGCGCTGCTGCAGGAAGGCCGCGCGCCCGCGCTCGAGCAGCGGGGTGTTGGCCGGCGCTGCCGGCAAGGCCTGGCGCGCCAGCCAGGCCTTGAATTCATCCGGCGGGGAAGCCACCACGTGCAGCGCCATCTTCGCGTGCTGGGCGCCGCAGTATTCGGCGCACTGGCCGCGGTAGATGCCGGGCTTGTCGGCGCGCAGCGTGAGGCCCGTGACGCGGCCCGGCACCATGTCGCGTTTGCCCGCCAGCGAAGGCACCCACAGGCTGTGGATCACGTCGGCCGAATTCAGGCCCAGGTACACCGCCTGGCCGGCCGGGATGTGGATTTCGTTGGCGGTGACGATGTCGACGCCGCTGGCCGGGTCGCGGTAGCGCACTTCCCACCACCACATTTTGGCGGTGACCGAGATGGTGAGCGCGTCGCGCGAGGATTGCGGCGCCAGCTGGGTGCTGCGCCAGGTGCTCCAGGCCAGCAGCGCGGTGAGCACCACCACCGGGAAGGCGATGCCGCCGCCGCCGATCCACAGCAGCGCGCCGGCAGGGCGGGCTTGGGACCGCAGGCTCAGTGCCAGCAGGGCCATTACGGCCACGAAGATGACGGCGCCGGCGGCGAACAGCACCCAGGCGAACTGGCTGATGATGGCCGCGTCCCAGCCGGCCGGGTGCAGCACCGAATGCAGCGTGCCGCTCATCGCAGGGTGTACAGGAAGGCCGCCATGTGGCGCGCTTCCTGTTCGGTCAGGCCCATCGGCGGCATCTCGGTGCCGGGTTTGACGGCGTGCGGCGTGCGCAGCCACTGCATCATGTTGGCAGGGTGGTTGGGGATGCCGCCGGCGATGTAGCTCAGGCGGCCGATGTGCGCGAGCGACGGAGCTTGCTCGCCGGCCGCGCCCTGCACCCCGGGGATGGTGTGGCAGGCGCCGCACTGGTATTGCGTCACCAGGCGCAGGCCCTGCTGCGCGTCGCCGCCCGGGACCGGGCCGGCAGCCGGCTCTTTCTTGCACCCGGCCAGCAAGGCCGCGCAGGCCAGTAGTACGCTGACCCTGGTTTTGCCGGCAAAATTGTGTGAATGAGGGGTGCGCACGTTTGGAAATCGCCGAGATTGATGTGGCTTTTATAATACACAAAGAATAATGTATTTTTTTTAACTACTCCAATCGGGCGCACCCCCTGCCATGCTCTCCAATCGCCACCGGCTGATGCTCAAGACCGCTGTACTGACGCTGCTTGCCGCCGGCGTGACCGCGGGCGCCGCCGGCCTGGCCGTCCTGTACGGCGGCTGGTACAACATCGGGGCCACGGCCCAGCATTTCCCCTTCGTGTACTCGGTGCTGGAAGAAGGCATGAAGCAGTCGGTGCGCCACCATGCGCAGGAAATCAAGGTGCCGCCGCTGGGAAGCGCGCAGCAGCTGCAGCTCGGCGCCCGGGTCTACCGCGACAAATGCGTGCAGTGCCATGGCGGCCCCGGTGTCGCGCAGGCCACCATCGGCATGAGCATGCAGCCGATTCCCGGCCCGCTGGTCGATGCCACCCAGCGCTGGGAAGCGCGCGAGCTGTACTGGGTAACCAAAAACGGGATCAAGATGAGCGGCATGCCGGCCTGGGAATACCACCTCGGCGAGGACGAGATCTGGGCGGTGGTGGCCTTTGTGACGGTGCTGCCCGCGATGAGCGCGCAGGACTACCGCGCGGCCACCGCGCCGGGAGAGGCGAAATGAGCGCGCTGCGCGTGGCGGCCCTGGCGCTGCTGCTGGCGGGCTGCTCGCCGACGCCGCCGCCGCCCGGGGTGCGCGGCGATACCCTGCGCGGCAAGATCGCGGTGACGCAGTACGCCTGCAATTCCTGCCACATGATCCCCGGCGTGCCCGGCTCGAAAGTGTATGTCGGCCGTCCACTCGGCGAGCTCGCCAAGACCAGGGTGATGGCCGGTGCGCTGCCGACCGACCAGGCCAATGTGATGCGCTGGATCCAGGATCCGCAATCGATCGACCCGAACACGGCGATGCCGAACATGGGCGTGAGCGAGCGCGATGCGCGCGACATCAGCGCCTACCTGCTGGGCCTGTGAGCCGCCCCGCCCGATCCTTGGTATCATCGCCGCCTGTTACATCATCAGGAAGACAAGCATGAGATTGGTGCGCTATGGCCGCCCGGGCAAGGAAAAGCCGGGCCTGTTCGACGAAGAGGGCCGCCTGCGCGACCTGTCCGCAATCATCGACGACATCGACGGCGCGACCCTGGGCGACAAGGCCCTGCGCAAGCTGGCGAAGCTCGATTGGAAGACGCTGCCGCTGGTGCGCGGCAACCCGCGCCTGGGCGTGCCGGTGAAAGGTGTCGGCAAGTTCATCGGCATCGGCATGAACTACGCCGACCATGCGGCGGAAACCGGCGCCCCGGTGCCGGCGGAACCGGTGTTCTTCACCAAGGCGATCAGCTGCCTGTCCGGCCCGGACGACCCGGTGCAGCTGCCCAAGGGGTCGAAGAAAACCGACTGGGAAGTGGAGCTGGGCGTGGTGATCGGCACCCGCGCGCAGTACGTGAGCGAAGAAGACGCGCTCAAGTTCGTGGCCGGCTACTGCGTGGTCAACGACGTGTCCGAGCGCGCCTTCCAGTTCGAGATGGGCTCGCAGTGGGACAAGGGCAAGGGCTGCGACACCTTCGGCCCGGTCGGCCCCTTCCTGGTCACGCGCGACGACGTGTTCGATGTGCAGGACCTGGACTTGTACCTGGAACTGAACGGCAAGCGCATGCAGTCGGGGAATACCTCGAACATGGTGTTCACGGTGGCCCACATCGTCAGCTACGTGTCGCGCTTCATGACGCTCGAGCCGGGCGACATCATCACCACCGGCACCCCGCCGGGCGTGGGGATGGGACGCTCGCCGCAGCGCTTCCTGAAGAAGGGGGACAAGCTGCGGCTGGGGATTGCGGGCTTGGGGGAGCAGCAGCAGCAGGAGGTGGTGGGTTTTGCGAAGTAATCGCGCGTTATTGCTACGCTGCTAAATTGGGTCCCGGCCTGCGCCGGGACGACGTTGGTTTATTTTTCGAGTGTTACGGTGACGGCGTAGTTTGCACCACCACCCTCAAAACCGTCGTTCCGGCGAAGGCCGGAACCCAATTTTGCGTGAGTAAACCAAAACGCAAACGCTAGTCCGGCAACCCCTCCCCACCCACCCCCGGCACCGCCGTCCTGGCCGTATTCATCACCATCGCCAGCAACGTGTAATACCCGTTCAGCCCCATCAAATCCACCACCCCCTGTTCGCCGAACAGCGCCAGCGCGTCCGCATACACCCGGTCCGACACCGCCTTCCCCTCGTGCAGCTCGACGCAGAAGTCGTGCACCACCGCTTCATCCACCAGCATGCCCTCCGGCCGCCGCCGTTGCGCGATCGCGCCGATCACCGACTCGGGAATCCCCACCTGCGCCGCGATCGGCGCGTGGATCGCCCATTCCACCTGCTGGCTCCACTGGCGCGCCGTCACCAGGATCGCCAGTTCCGACAGGCGCACGCCGATCGCGCTGCGGTAGCGCAGGTATTCGCCCATGCGCTGGGCGTACTCCATCAGCTCGGGGCTGCGCAGCAGCGGCACGAAGGGGCCGTACACCGCGCCGCGCGGGCCGTCGATGATGGCCTGGGCCGCGGCGCGCTGGGCCGGCGTCATGTCTTCAGGGGCGATCGGCCCGAGGCGCTCGGTCATGGTGGGCGGTCTCTGTTGTAATTGGAAAATAATTGCACAGGGTCCGTCAAAAATCAAAAGAACCGGCGCGCCGCACGCTTATTGTCAAGCGTCATTCTCACCCGACGGGAGCCGCAATGAGCCACATCCTCCACCGCAACCTGCGCCACGTCCCGCCGCTCGCGGTCTCGTGCGACGGCATCCGCATGCGCGACAGCGCCGGCCGGGTCTACATCGACGCCAGCGGCGGCGCGGCCGTGTCCTCGCTGGGCCATGGGCACCCGGACGTGATCGCCGCCATGCACCGCCAGATCGACCGCTGCGCCTACGCCCACACCGCCTTCTTCACCACCGACGTGGCCGAGGAGCTGGCCGACCGCCTGGTGGCCGGCGCGCCGCGCGACATTGGTGGCGTCTATCTGGTCTCGGGCGGCTCGGAAGCGATGGAGACGGCATTGAAACTGGCGCGCCAGTACTGGGTGGAGGCGGGGGAGCCGCAGCGCACGCTGTTCGTCGCGCGCCGCCAGAGCTACCACGGCAACACCCTGGGCGCGCTGGCGGTGGGCGGCAACGAGTGGCGCCGCAAGGCCTTCGCGCCGCTGCTGATGGATACGGTGCGGGTGGGCCCCTGCTACGAATACCGCGGCCGCGCCGCGCACCAGAGCACGGACGACTACACCGCCGGCCTGCTGGACGAACTGGAAACCCGCATCCTCGAAGCCGGCCCGGAAAACATCATCGCCTTCTGCGCCGAACCGGTGGTGGGCGCCACCGGCGGGGCGATCCCGCCCACGCCCGGCTACTTTCAGGGCGTGCGCGACATCTGTGACCGCTACCGCATCCTGTTCATCGCCGACGAAGTCATGTGCGGGATGGGCCGCACCGGCACCATGTACGCGATCGAGCAGGACGGCGTGGCGCCGGACATCATCGCCATCGCCAAGGGCCTGGGCGCGGGCTACCAGCCGATCGGCGCGGTGCTGGCGCACCAGACCATCGTCGACTGCCTGAAAAGCGGCAGCGGCGTCTTCCAGCATGGGCACACGTATATCGGCCACCCGGTGGCGGCTGCGGCGGCGCTGGCGGTGCAGAAGGTGATCGAACGCGACGATTTATTGGCGCGGGTGCGCAGCCGCGGGGCCACGCTGCGGCGCATGCTGGGCGACGTGTTCGGGACCCACGAGCACGTGGGGGATATCCGCGGGCGCGGGATGTTCCTGGCGCTGGAGTTCGTCCAGGACCGCGCCAGCAAGACCCCGTTCGCCCCGGAGCGCAAGCTGCACGCGGCGATCAAGGCCAGGGCGATGGAGAACGGTCTGATGGTCTACCCGATGGGCGGGACGATCGACGGCCAGTTCGGCGACCACGTGCTGCTGGCGCCACCGTTCATTGCAACGGCGGCGGATTTGTCGGAGATCGTGTCGAGGCTGGCGGATGCGGTGGAGGTGGCGTTGAAGCAGTGATTGCTTTAGCCACCGCCCTAAAAACCGTCGTTCCGGCGAAGGCCGGAACCCAAGTCTTACGCACACCACCAACGCATCAATCACGCGCAAACGTGATGCGACGAAATTGGGTCCCGGCCTGCGCCGGAACGACGGTCTTGAGGGTAACGGTGAAAGCAAGCGGAGTCGAACCGCTTACCCCACCACCTTCCGAATCCACTTCGACATATCCTGCACCTCTTCCAGGCACAGCGAGTGCTGCATCATGTACTCGTGCCACTCCACCTGGTAGCCCATCGCCTTGAGCGCCTCGTGCGAAGCCTGGGCGCGGGCGAAGGGCACCACGCCGTCCTGGCGGCCGTGGGCCATGAACACGGGCGTGCCCAGGCTCTCCTGGCTGCGTTCTTCCGCGGCGACGTTCGCCAGCGGCAGGTAGCCCGACAGGCACAGCATGCCGGCCAGTTTCTCCGGATGGCGCATGCCGGTCTGCAGGGTCATGGCGCAGCCTTGCGAGAAGCCGGCCAGGATGATGCGCGAGGCGGGGATGCCGCGGGCTTTTTCGCGGGCGATCAGGGCTTCCACGTCCAGTTGCGAGGCGCGCAGGCCGCCTTCGTCTTCGCGGCGGGTGAGGTCGGAGACGACGATGTCGTACCAGGCGCGCATGACGTAGCCGCCGTTGATCGTCACCGGCATGGTCTTCGCATGCGGGAACACGAAACGGATGCCGGGCAGGCCGGCCAGGTCGAGCTCATTGACGAGCGGGACGAAGTCGTTGCCGTCGGCGCCCAGCCCGTGCAGCCAGATGACCGCCACTTGCGGGTTCGGCGCGGTCTCGATTTCGATGTTTTCCAGCAGCTGGTTCATGCAAGTCCTAAGATGTTACGGCGTGGCGGGACGCAGCGCCGACTTGGGGCGGAAGGTCTTGCTCACGGCAGGGTTGGTTTCCATGTACGGGCCGCCGATCAGGTCGATGCAGTAGGGGACCGCGGCGAAGATGCCACCGACGACCGTGTTGCCGGCGTCGTCCTTGAGGCCCTCCAGCGTTTCCTTGATCGACTTCGGCTGGCCCGGCAGGTTCATGATCAGCGCGGCGTGCGTGGCGGTTTCGCGGATCACCGCGGTCTGGCGCGACAGGATGGCGGTCGGCACGAAGCGCAGGCTGACCTGGCGCATCTGCTCGCCGAAGCCGGGCATTTCCCTGGTGCCCACGGCGATGGTGGCCTCGGGCGTGACGTCGCGCCGCGCCGGGCCGGTGCCGCCGGTGGTGAGCACCAGGTGGCAGCCCACCGTGTCGACCAGGTCGACCAGGGTGCGTTCGATGTCGGCGCGCTCGTCGGCGATCAGGCGGGTTTCCAGGCGGTAGGGCGTGGTGATGGCCTGCGCCAGCCAGTCCGCCAGGGCGGGGATGCCCTTGTCTTCATACACCCCGCCGCTGGCGCGGTCCGACACCGACACCAGGCCGATCACCAGCGGCGCGTCACTCGTCGTCGGACTCGTCATCGGCCGCTTCCTCGTCGCCGGCGTCGGCCTGCTTCGACTTCTTGGTCAGGTCCTTGAGGATCTGGAAGATCTCGCGGTAGGCTTTCGGCGGCTTGTTCTCCGCCTGCTCCTTGCGCGCGTTGCGGATCAGGGTGCGCAGGTGCTGCACGTCCAGTTCCGGGTTCTCTTCCAGCAGCTGGGTCAGGGCCTTGTCGTCGGTGAGCAGCTTCTCGCGGCGGCGTTCCAGCGCGTGCAGGGAGGCGGTTTCGGCCTTGGAGGCGCCTTTCCAGCTGTCTATGCTGCGCTGGATGACGGCGATTTCTTCCTCGTCCAGGGTGCGCATCTTCTTGCCCACGAACTGCAGGGCGCGCCGGCGGCCTTCGTGGTTGCTGATGCTCTGGCAGGTGAGGATGGCTTCCTTGACGTCTTCCGGCATCTCGACGCGCTTGACGCGGTCGCGCGGCGCGTCGACCAGCTGTTCGCCGAGTTTTTGCAACTCGTTCGAATGGCGTTTGGCCTCCGACTTGGACGGGCGTTCGTATTCTTGCTCGAATTCGCTGGACTGGAAGCCGACGGAGCCGCGGTTTGGATTTGGCATGATGGTGATTGTTCCGATTGGCCTTGGGCCGATCAGTGAAAACTGTAAACGGCTGCTATGATAACTGTTTTAGGGCTCGCTACGAAAAACACTATATGAACGACTCCGCGTTTACCCACACCCAGGACCAGCTGAAACAGCTTGCCCGCGACGTATTGGCGTTCGCGAAAGCGCAGGGCGCCACCGACGCATCGGTCGAAATCAGCGAAGGAAGCGGCCTGTCAGTTTCTGTGCGTAAAGGCAAAATCGAGACCATCGAGCAAAACCGCGACAAGGGGATCGGCGTCACCGTGTACTCCGGCCAGCGCCGCGGCAACGCCAATACCTCCGACTTTTCCACCAAGTCGCTGAAGGATACCGTGGAAGCGGCCTGGAACATCGCCCGTTTCACCGCCGAAGACGACTGCGCCGGCCTGCCCGACGCCGACCTGCTCGAAACCGCCCCGCGCGACCTGCGCCTGTACTACCCGTGGCTCATTTCCACCGAAGAAGCCGTCCAGCTGGCACAGCGCTGCGAAAACGCCGCCTTCGAGGTCGACCCGCGCGTCACCAACAGCGAAGGCGCCAGTGTGTACGTGCAGCAATCGCATTTCGTCGGCGCCAATTCGCGCGGCTTCATCGGCGGCTACCCGTTCTCGCGCCACACCATCTCGGTGGCGCCGATTGCCGGCAAGGGCAACAAGATGCAGCGCGACGACTGGTACACCTCGGCGCGCGACCCGAAAAAGCTGGGAAAGCCGGAAGCGGTCGGCCGCTACGCCGCCGAACGCGCCCTGGCGCGCCTGAACGCCCGCAAGTTGGATACCCGCACCTGCCCGGTGCTGTTCGAAGCGCCGCTGGCCGCCGGCCTGGTGGGCGCCTTCGTGCAAGCCACCTCGGGCGGCGCGCTCTACCGCAAGTCCACTTTCCTGCTCGATACCCTGGGCAAGCAGGTGTTCCCAAGCCACATCAATGTGGTCGAAGACCCGCACCTGGTGGGGGCGGTCGGCTCGGCCCCGTTTGACGAAGAGGGCGTGAAAACCCAGCGCCGCAAGGTGGTCGATAACGGCGTGCTGCAGGGCTACTTCCTGTCGTCGTATTCGGCACGCAAGCTGGGCATGCAGACCACCGGCAACGCCGGCGGCTCGCACAACCTCGACCTGGTGTCCACGCAGACCAAGCGCGCCGACGATTTCGAAGGCATGTTGCGCAAGATGGGCACCGGCCTGCTGGTTACCGAACTGATGGGCCAGGGCGTCAACTACGTGACCGGCGACTATTCGCGCGGCGCGTCCGGCTACTGGGTCGAGAACGGCGTGATCCAGTACCCGGTGGAAGAAATCACCATCGCGGGCAATATGCGCGAAATGTTCCAGCAGATCGTGGCCATCGGCAACGATGTCCTTACCCGCGGTAACAAGTCCACCGGCTCGATCCTGATCGAGAAGATGGTTATTGCCGGCAGCTGAACAGGAGAAAGCCATGAGCCAGTTCGTCCGTATCGACAAGGAAAACAGCCAGAAGACCGTGTTGCTCAACCTTGACCTGGTCGCTACCGTCGAGCTGTCCCAGCAGTCCGACCTGCTCAGCTCGGGCAACGACAGCCGCAAGGTCTACACGACCTTCCTGGCGCCGGACAAGACGGCGATCGCCACCCTGCATTTCGACACGATTGCCGACGCCAATGCCTGGGTACACCAGCACCTGGGCGTCGAGCTTTAAGCGTTTCACTTACCTGCAAGCGGAGGCATCATGGCCAAAGTCGTATTGTCCCAAGCATTCGATTTCCGCACCGTGCAGGACTGGAACTGGATCCTGCGCGATACCAGTTTCAGCCAGGCATTTATCGCCAACACCACCTACCGGCAAGCCTTCGACGGCGAGTTCTTCGATACGCCTAACACCAGCCTGCAGGGCGTGGTCAAGGCCTCGTCCTTCCTCATGCGCGGCGAGCTGGTCTACAGCATCACGGGGCTGGAGCACGACGCCCTGCTGTTGGCGCCCTATATCGAACGGCGCGGCGACCTGCGCGGCCTCTACGAACCCTTCCTCGCGGGCGACGACTCGATTACCGGCAGCGCAGGCAACGATGGCCTGATGGGCTTTGCCGGCAACGACCTGCTGCGCGGCGGCGGCGGGAACGACTGGATCTCGGGCGGGGCGGGCAGCGATTTCGCCCAGTACTCCGGCGTGCGCGCCGGCTTCACGATCAGCCGCACGGGCCTGGATGTCACGGTGGCGGACGACGCCGGCGCCGAAGGCATCGACAGCCTGACCGAAGTCGAGCGCCTGGTGTTCCGCGACACCAACGTGGCGCTGGACGTGGGCGTGGGCGAAATCGGCGGCCGCGCCTATCGCCTGTACGAGGCCGCCTTCAACCGCACGCCGGACGCGGCCGGCGTCGGCTTCTGGATCCGGGCGCTGGACCGCGGCGTGTCCGTCAGCGCGGTGGCGCAGGGCTTCCTCGACTCGCAGGAATACATCGACGCCTACGGGTCGGCCATGTTGAACCGCGACCTGGTCACCCGCTACTACACCAACATCCTCGACCGCGCACCCGAGCAGGCCGGCATCGATTTCTGGATGGCCAAGCTGGAGGGCGGCGTTTCGCGCGCCGACGTGCTGGCCGGGATCAGCGAGAGCCAGGAAAACATCAGCGGCAGCGCGGCCGTCATTGCCAACGGCTTCGCCTACACCCCCTATGGCTGAGAACAAGACTGTCCCGACCGACGCGAGCGTGCGCGCCTATTTCGACGCGATCGAGGACGCCACGCGGCGCCAGGATTGCGAAACGATCGCTGCGATGATGGAAAAAGTAACCGGCGAGCCGCCGGTGATGTGGGGCCCCGGTATCGTGGGCTTCGGCAGCTACCACTACACCTATGCCAGCGGACGTGAGGGCGATGCGCCGCTGGCCGGTTTCGCGTCGCGCAAGGGCGACATCAGCATCTACCTGTCCTGCGACGCGCCTGCCCAGGATGCGCTGCGCGAGCGCCTTGGCAGGCACAAGATGGGCAAGTCCTGCCTGTACGTGCGTTGCCTGGCCGATGTCGACCAGAGCGTGCTGCAGCAGATGGTGGCGGATGCGGCAGACGATACGCGCAAGCGCTACCCAGGATGACTGGTGGCGCTCAGCCGCCGTAGGGTATGAAGGGAATGCCGTTGGCAATCAAGGCTGCCACGGCAGCATTGTTTTCGGCGCTTTCGCTGATCGACGCCAGCACGGTCGGGACATTGGCCTTGCCCTGGTCGAGGATATCGAGCCAGAAGGCATAACCGGCCGGCTCCGGATCGCGGTGCAGGATGTTCTTGTACATACGCGTCACCAGCTCGGTATTCGACGGCGCGTTGCCATACAGCTGAACGAATTCGCGCGAGGCCGCGAAGCCGCCTGCAATGTCCACCAGCGAGGTGTCGCCGTCCATCTGCGATAGCCAAAAGCCCATCCCCGCTTCGTCCGGTGCACGGTCGAAGGCCGCCCGGTAGATGCGGAAGGTCTGGCCCGCGGCGCCGTCGAGGTCGAGTGCGACGCTGATGTCGGAGAACTGCAGGCGCTCAATGCCGGTCAGCAGGTGGGCGCCGCTTCCGGGCATGTCGTTATTGACCACTGCGTAGCCGGTTGCAGTGCGCGTCACCGTGTAGTCGGTGCTGGCCTGGGCGAAGCGCACCTGGTCGACGCCGGCGCCGCCATTCAAGGTATCGCCGGCGTCGTCGTTGGCCACCAGCAGGTCGTTGCCGTCGCCGCCATCGAGCCAGCCTGCGCCGTCCAGGCTGACCAGGGTATCGTCGCCGGCGCCGCCCTCGAGGGTCGCGCCCCGGTAGGCGGCCAGGTAGTCGTTGCCCTCGCCGCCGCGCAGCGTGTACTTGCCCGTCGACGGGAAGTCGCCCGTGTTATAGCCGAGCAGGCGGTCGTTCCCCGCGCCGCCGTCGAGCAGGTTATTTCCGGTCGAGCGTGCCTCCAGGACATCGTTCCCGGCGCCGCCGTAGAGTTCGTTGTTGCCTTCGGTGGAGGTGTCGAACAGCATATCGTCACCATCGCCGCCGAGCAGGATATCATTGCCTTCGCCGCCTTCGAGGCTGTCGTTGCCGTCACCGCCTTCGAGGCGATCATTGCCGCCCATGCCGTTCAGGATATCGTCGCCGCCATTGCCGACCAGGCGGTCGTTCATCTGGCCGCCGACCAGGATGTCGCCTGCGCCCGTGCCGGACAGATCCAACCCGGTCGTGCTGCCGGCCGGGTCGAAGCCACCGGTGAAGTTGGACGCACCCAGCTGCGATGGCTGCACACCCGCCAGTTGCACGACGGGAACATAACTCGTTCCCGAACGTAGCTGCACCAGGGTGTCGCTACCCGTGGCGACCAAGCGCAGCAGTCCACTCGCGAAGGGGTTGGCCGCGTCGTTGTAGGGCAGGAACCAGGACAGGTCGATGATGTCGCCGCCGGGCCCGGCCGCGAAATCGGCAATGTGCAGCTGGCTTCCCGCCAGCAGCGCTGCCGTGCCGGAGATAACGTAGGTATCGATGCCGCCGCCGCCGCTCATGCTCAGTCGGCCTAGGATTGGTCCTGCCACGTCCAGTTCGAATCGGTCGGCACCGTTGCCGCCGCTGGCCACGGTATTGATTGCCTTCGTGCTGGACAGGGTAATCGCAATGAGGTCGTCACCGGCGCCGCCTGCGTAATCGTAACCGTTATATCCGCGCAGCACATCGTTGCCGGCGCCGCCATCAAGCAGTCCAGTCGAGCCCGCGATGCCGGTCATCAAACAACCTTGCAGGAAGTCGTTGCCGTCGCCGCCGCGCAGTTGGTCATTGCCTTCTACGTCTTCCAAGTAGTCGTCGCCCGTGCCGCCTTCGAGGATATCGTCGCCGGCGCCGCCGATCAGGATATCGTTGCCGCCAAGGCCACGCAGGACGTCGTCGCCCGCACCGCCAGAAAGCTCGTCGGCTTCCTCGCTGCCTTCCAACGTATCGGCTCCCGCGGTACCAGTGGCACGCAGGGCATGGGCCGCAGAATTGGATCCAGTATGGATTGCTGGAATGGCGGGCGGAGTAGGAGCGGAGGTAGTGGAGGACATGGCTGGGAATGGATTTTTCTCAGCTGCAACTATGTCCTAAGCGTGTTTTATTGTCGAGCTGAAACACGGCTGGACAGGAGTTGTGTTGCTGCGCGGATACGGATTTTTGTAAGCGCGCAGCAGGAGCCGGATTAACTTGGCAATTCGATACGACTCAGGCGCTGGCCGAAGATCCCCCAGCTACGCGGCTCGCCCTCGACCGTGGCCTTGAGCACCCAGCCGGTGCCGACCTTCTCGACCGTCACGTCGGTTTCCAGCTCCCTGGCCACCTTCTCGGCCCAGGCTTGCGCCGAGCCGCGGCCCTTGAACAGCTCCTGGCCTTCGAAGACCACGGTGGCGTCGAATACCGATGCGGCGAAGACCGTCATGCCTTGCCCTGTGCGGCCAGGGTGCGCACGGCGTTGAGCACCGGTTGCAGCACCGCGCCGCCCAGGCGTGCGCTGCGGGCGCCGTCCCAGCCCACCAGCAGGTCCGGATCGTTGGCGTTGTCCTTGAACGGCAGTTCCAGGGTCAGCGACAGGCAGCCGAAGGCGTGGGTGATGTGCGGCGAACCCATGGTGAGCGTTTCTTCCGTGTACGGGGTCTGGCCGTAGCCGTGTTCGTCCTGGAAGTCCGGGCTGGCGATCTTGAAGTCGTCGATGAAGCGCTGCTGCTGGGCGGCTTGCGCGTCGGTCCAGGTCGGGAGCGATTCGCTGCCGGCCACGAACACGTAAGGCAGGCCTTCGTCGCCGTGCACGTCCAGGCACAGGTCGACGCCGGTTTCATGCATCTTTTTCAGCACCAGGAACACTTCCGGGCTGCGTTCCATGGTCGGGTTCAGCCACTCGCGATTGAGGTTGGCGCCGGCCGCATTGGTGCGCAGGTTGCCGCGCACCGAGCCGTCCGGGTTCATGTTCGGCACCACGTAGAACACCGACTCTTTCAGGAGCTGGCGTCCGAACGGATGGGCCGGGTCGAGCAGGGCGTCGAGCATGCCTTCCACGAACCACTCGGCCATCGTCTCGCCCGGGTGCTGGCGTGCGATCACCCAGACTTTTTTCTTTTCCGGCGACGGCTCGCCGATGACCAGCATGTTCAGGTCGCGGCCGTCGACGGTGGAGCCGAGATCGAGCATGCGCACGTTCTCCGACATCTGGGCGCGGTCGAGCAGCTCCAGGTGGCGTTCCCACGAATACGGCTCGAAGTAGGCGTAGTACACGCTGTCCATGCCCGGGGTGTGCTCGATGCTCAGTACCTGGCCGTCGAAGCTGGTGGGCACGCGGAACCAGTTGATGCGGTCATAGCTCGCCATCGCCTGGTAGCCTTCCCAGCCGGCCGGATAGGCGGCCTGGCCGGCATTGAGGAAGCGGATCGTGCACGCCTGCCCCTGCGCGCCCTGCAGGCGGAAATAGAACCACTGGATGATGTCGGCGTGCGAATCCTTGCGGATGTTCAGGTCGATGGCGTTCGCGCTTGTGGCGTTCACGACATCGATGGCGCCAGCGTCGAACTGGCTGCTGATCTTGATAGACATGGTGTGTCCTGTCGGTATTTATGTGTTGGGGTGTGAGCGAAAGTGATAATTTTACAGTAACGCTCTGGCCAGGCCACCGAAGCGCTCATGGAAGTCGCTGTTGGCGGGCGGCGTGGTCTCGTCTTCGCGCAGCAGCATCGCCATGATGTGCTGCTCGGCCTGGCGGTAGGTCAGCAGGTAGATCTCCTTGGCCAGTGCATAGGCGGCCGACCCCGGCCACGGGGTGGGCAGCAGCTCGAGCGGCAGCATCGGGTCGTGCAACTGCACCCGGCGGTAGGCATGGATCAGCAGGGTGCGGATCGCGAAGGCGTCCTGCGGGCCAATGTCGGGCTGCTTGCCCAACAGGCCCAGTACCGGCGTAAACGCGTCGATGAACTGGCGGTAGCTGGCGGCCACGCCCGACAGGTCCCAGCCGTCGCCCACCAGCTCGGACAGCGGGCGCGAACCGGCGCCCGCCAGCTCGGTGGCGTCGCACACGAAGACCTTTCCGTCGGCGCCGCAGCGCGCCAGGATCTCGTGCAGGGTGTCGCGGGACGGCGCCGGGTGCGCCATCACGCCGGTGGCCAGCATGGTAAATCCTTCCCATTCGAGTTCCTTGCGCAGCAGCGCGCGCAGGTCGCCGTCGATGCTGCCGTTCGGGGCCAGCACGAAGGTCCAGCGGCCGTCCCAGTGCAGGCCCGGCGGCGAATAGATGCGGCGGTTGGCCCGTTCGAAGCGCGGCAGGGCCTTCGGTTCGAGCGCGTAGCGGCTGCGCCGGCCTTCGCGGCTGGCCACCAGCCAGCCTTCCTGCACCAGGCGGAACACGCTGGTGCGCACCAGCCGGTCGGATACGCCAAGCGGGCCCAGCAGCTCGATGGTGCTGCCCAGCCAGAAGGCGCCGCCGTGCGGCGCGATGGCGTCGCCGCACAGGGTCATCACCAGCGATTTGTGGCGCGGCGGATCGGTCGCGAGGAAGTGGGCGATCCAGTCGCTGGTGCTGCTTGGCTGCATGGGCTTGGTCGCAATATGATTCAAAATTTCGGTGTACATCTATTTTTTTGTATCGTATTATGGATTGAACGGGATTGCAATGGAGGCCTAGCATGTACGCACAAATGGTGGAGACCGGACTGAAGAAAGTCCGCACCGAGGAAGACATGAGCGCGGAAGAAGCCGCGTTCCAGGCGCGGATCGACGCCGGTATCAAGATCGAGGCCAAGGACTGGATGCCCGATGCCTACCGCAAGACCCTGATCCGCCAGATTTCGCAGCACGCGCATTCCGAGATCGTCGGCCAGCTCCCGGAAGGGAACTGGGTCACGCGCGCGCCCACGCTCAAGCGCAAGTCGGTCCTGCTGGCCAAGATCCAGGACGAGGCCGGCCACGGTTTGTACCTGTACAGCGCCGCCGAGACCCTGGGCGTGTCGCGCGACGAGTTGCTGCATGCCCTCCACTCGGGCAAGGCTAAATATTCGAGCATCTTCAACTACCCCACGCTGAGCTGGGCCGACATGGGCGCCATCGGCTGGCTGGTGGACGGCTCGGCCATCATCAACCAGATCCCGCTGTGCCGCTGCTCGTACGGCCCGTACGCGCGCGCCATGATCCGCGTCTGCAAGGAAGAATCCTTCCACGCGCGCCAGGGCTACGACATCATGATGAGCCTCGCGCAAGGCACGCCGGAACAGAAGGCGATGGCGCAGGATGCGCTGAACCGCTGGTGGTGGCCTTCGCTCATGATGTTCGGCCCGTCGGATGCCGAATCGGTCAACAGCGCCCAATCGGCCGCCTGGCGCATCAAGCTGTTCTCGAACGACGAGCTGCGCCAGCGCATGGTCGACCAGACCGTGCCCCAGATCGAATACCTCGGCCTGACGGTGCCCGACCCCGACCTTACATGGAACGCCGAGCGCGGCTCCTACGACTTCGGCGCCATCGACTGGAGCGAGTTCCAGAACGTCCTGAAGGGCAACGGCCCCTGCAACCGCGAACGCCTGCGTACCCGCGTCAAGGCTTGGGACGATGGCGAATGGTTCCGCGACGCCCTGGTGGCGCACGCCGACAAGAAAACAGCCAAGGCCGCGTAGGGTGTTCGGCTTCGCCGAACGCGCGTCCAACGCAGGCCCGCATGACGAATACAAAGCACGGAGACAAGAATATGAGTAAAGAATGGCCGCTGTGGGAAGTCTTCATCCGCAGCCAGCACGGCCTGGCCCACAAGCACGTGGGCAGCCTGCACGCACCCGACGCCGAAATGGCCGTCAATAACGCACGCGACGTCTACACGCGCCGCAACGAAGGCGTCTCGATCTGGGTCGTGCGCGCCAACGACATCGTGGCTAGCAGCCCGTCCGACAAGGAAGCGCTGTTCGAGCCTGCCAACAGCAAGGTGTACCGCCACCCGACCTTCTTCCCGATGCCGGAAGAAGTGAAAAACCTGTGAGCCCGGCCGTGGACGCAAAAATCGACTACCTGCTGCGCCAGGGCGACAATGCACTGATCCTCTCGCAGCAGCTGTGCCAGCTGTGCGGCAAGGGCCCGGCCCTGGAAGAAGACATGGCGCTGTCCAACGTCGCCCTCGACCTGCTGGGCCAGACCCGCATGTGGCTGACCTATGCCGGCGAACTGGAAGGCAAGGGCCGCGACGAAGACCGCCTGGCCTTCCACCGCGACGCCGGCGACTACCGCAACTGCCAGCTGGTCGAGCAGCCCAACGGCAGCTACGCCGACGTCATGATGCGCCAGTTCCTGTTCGATACCTGGCACTACTTCCTGATGGACGGCCTGGCCAAATCAAGCGACCCGCGCATCGCGGAGATCGCCCAGAAGTCGATCAAGGAAGTGACTTACCACCTGCGCCGTTCGGGCGACCTGGTGGTGCGCCTGGGCGACGGCAGCGACGTGAGCCACGCGAAGATGCAGGCCGCGCTGGACGACCTGTGGATGTACAGCGGCGAGATGTTCATCTACGACGACATCGACAACGCCATGGTGGAGCAGGGCGTTGCCCCGGCCGCGGAAGCGCTGCGCCGCCAGTTCCTCGACCACGTGGCCGAGGTGCTGGGCGAAGCCACCTTGGCGATGCCATCGCCGGATGCCTACATGCAGCGCGGCGGCAAGCAGGGACGCCACACCGAGCGCCTGGGATTCATCCTGGCCGAGATGCAGTTCCTGCAGCGCGCCTATCCGGGAGCGCAGTGGTAATGAACGCACTGGGCGTCACCCTCGAACAGGTCTGGGCCTGGCTCGGCGAGGTTGCCGATCCGGAGATCCCGGTCATCTCGGTGGTGGACCTGGGCATCGTGCGCGGCGTGGCGTTTGAAGGCGACGCCTGCGTGGTAACGATCACGCCCACTTATTCCGGCTGCCCGGCCATGCAGGTCATCGCCGATTCGGTGAAGGAAGCCTTGCAGGCCCACGGCCTGGAGCAGGTCCGCATCGTCAGCCAGCTGGCGCCCGCCTGGACCACCGACTGGATGAGCGAAGCCGGCAAGGCCGCGCTCAAGGGCTATGGCATCGCGCCCCCGGTGCAGCAGGCGATCGACATCAGCGGCCTGCACGCCGGCATCCGCAGCCGCGCCGCGCCGCAAGTCTCCTGTCCCAACTGCGGTTCGGCCCATACCCAACTGACCAGCGAATTCGGCTCGACCCCGTGCAAGGCCCTGTACAAATGCCTCGACTGCCGCGAGCCCTTCGACTATTTCAAGTGCCACTAAGATGAGCAAATTCTATCCACTGAGCGTGGCCGCGGTGAAGCATGAGACGCGCGACGCGATCGCCGTCACCTTCGATGTGCCGGCCGAACTCAAAACCCTGTTCGCCTACCAGCAGGGCCAGCACCTGACCCTGCGCGCCATGATCGACGGCGAGGACGTGCGCCGTTCCTACTCGATTTGTTCGGCCGTGCAGGATGACGTTCTACGCGTGGCGATCAAGCGCACCACGGGCGGCCTGTTCTCGACCTGGGCCAACGAGCACCTGGCGCCCGGCGCCACGCTGGAAGTCATGCCGCCGATGGGCCACTTCAACGTGCCGCTCGAGCCAGGCAGCGCGCGCCACTACCTGGCCTTCGCCGCCGGCAGCGGCATCACGCCGATCCTGTCGATCGTGAAGACCACGCTCCTGGCCGAGCCGAACAGCCGCTTCACCATCGTGTACGGCAACCGCGCCTCGTCCAGCGTGATCTTCCGCGACGAGCTGACCGACCTCAAGGACAGCTACATGGACCGGCTCAAGCTGGTGTATGTGATGAGCCGCGAGCAGCAGGACATCGAACTGTTCAACGGCCGCATCACCGAAGAAAAGTGCGGCCTGTTCCTGCGGCACTGGATCGACATCCGCGACATCGACGTGGCGTTTATCTGCGGCCCGGAAGACATGATGCACGGCGTCTCGCGCTCGCTGCAGCAGGCCGGCCTGGCGAAGGAAAAAATCCGTATCGAGCTGTTCGCCGCCAGCATCCCCAAGCACGAACACAAGCCGCGCAAGATCGAGGCGGGCGCGCAGCACCTGACCGAAGTCACCGTGATCATGGACGGCAGCGCCACCAGCTTCACGATGGACAAGGACAAGGAATCGCTGCTCGACGCCGGCCTGCGCGCCGGCATCGACATGCGCTACTCGTGCAAGGGCGGCGTGTGTTCGACCTGCCGCTGCAAGGTGCTGGACGGGCAAGTGGAAATGGACGTGAACTACGCACTGGAAGACTACGAAGTGGCGAGGGGGTTTGTGTTGAGTTGCCAGAGTTTTCCGATTACGGACAAGGTGGTGGTGGATTTCGACATCGCCGAATAAGGCTAGCGCCGCCTTTCCCCTCTAGCCCCAAGACCGTCGTACGCGCCACTGGCGCCTACGACTTCCCGCGAAGGCGGGAACCCAATTTGCGAGCGCAATCGAAACGCTACGAAATTAGGTTCCCGCCTGCGCGGGAACGACGGGCAAGCGATAACAATAAAATTGGAGACATCCATGACCTACGAATCCATCGAATTCAGCATCAACAACGGCATCGCCCTCCTCACCCTGAACCGCCCCGATCGCCTGAACAGCTTCACCCAGGCCATGCACCTCGAAGTGCGCGACGCCCTCGACCAACTCCAGGCCGATAAGTCGGTGCGCGTGCTGGTCCTCACCGGCGCCGGCCGCGGCTTCTGCGCCGGCCAGGACCTGCAAGACCGCGCCGTCGCCCCCGGCGCCCAAGCCGTCGACCTCGGCGAATCCGTCGAAAAATTCTACGCCCCCCTGGTCCTGGCCCTGAAGTCCCTCCCCATGCCCGTCATCTGCGCCGTCAACGGCGTGGCGGCCGGCGCGGGCGCCAACCTGGCGCTGGCCTGCGACATCGTGCTGGCGGCGAAATCGGCCAGCTTCATCGAAGCCTTCTGCAAGCTGGGCCTGATCCCCGACACCGGCGGTACCTGGCACCTGCCGCGCCTGATCGGCCAGGCACGCGCCACGGGCCTGGCCATGCTGGGCGACAAACTGAGCGCCGAGAAGGCCGAGCAGTGGGGCCTGATCTGGGCCTGCGTGCCCGACGAAGAACTGATGACCCAGGCCATGGCCATGGCCACCCACTTCGCCAGCGCGCCCACCAAGGGCCTGGCCTTCACCAAGAAAGCGCTGCAGGCCAGCTGGGCCAACACCCTGCCGGAACAGCTCAAACTCGAAGGCGAGATGATGCGCGAACTGGGCAACAGCCACGACTACCGCGAAGGCGTCGCCGCCTTCATCGCCAAGCGCCCGGCTCAATTCAAGGGAGAGTAAGACCATGCAGGCACTCGCGAAAGACAGCATCGTCGCCATCATCGGCAGCGGCGCCATGGGCGCAGGCATCGCACACGTCGCCGCCACCGCCGGCCACCAGGTGCTGCTGTTCGACACCCGCCTCGGGGCCGCAGACACGGCGATCAAGGGCATCACCGTCACCTTCGCCAAGCTGGTCGAGAAGGGCCGCATGAGCGCCGCCGACGCCGACGCAGCGGGCAAGCGGCTCATCAGCATCGGCAGCCTGCAGGAAGCAAAGGAGGCAGCACTGGTGGTGGAAGCCATCGTCGAGAACCTCGACGCCAAGCGCGCGCTGTTTACCGAGCTGGAAAGCATCGTGAGCCAGGAATGCATCCTGGCCACCAACACCTCGTCGATCTCGGTCACCGCCATCGCCGCGCCGCTGCGCCACCCGCAGCGCCTGGTCGGCATGCACTTCTTTAACCCGGTGCCGCTGATGGCGCTGGTCGAAGTCGTCAAGGGCATCGCCACCTCCGGCGACGTCGCCGACACCGTCTACGCCACCGCCGCAGCCTGGGGCAAGAACCCGGTGCACGCCAAGTCCACGCCCGGCTTCATCGTCAACCGCGTCGCCCGCCCGTACTACGCCGAGGCGCTGCGCCTGCTGCTGGAACAGGCAGCCGATGTCGCCACGCTCGACGCCGTGATGCGCGATTGCGGCGGCTTCCGCATGGGCCCCTTCGAGCTGATGGACCTGATCGGCCACGACATCAATTTCTCGGTCACGAACTCGGTCTACAACGCCTACTTCGGCGACCCGCGCTTCACCCCCTCGGTCCTGCAGCAGGAGCTGGTCAACGCCGGCTTCCTGGGCCGCAAGACCGGCCGCGGTTTCTACCGCTACGGCGAAGGCGCCGACAAGCCGGCCGTGCAGACCGAGGCGCCGCAACCCCGGCCCGCATCGGTCTCGATCGTCGGCAGCGAGTCGCCCGCACTGGCGCCGCTGGCGGCCCGCCTGGCCGGCGCCGGCTTCGAACTGCAGCATGAGGAAACCCTGGACAGCACGCCCGGCTTCGTCTGCCAGGGCGCCGCCGTCTACCTGAGCGACGGCCGCAGCGCCACCGAGCGCGCCGCCGAAAGCTGGCACGCCGACACCGTGGTCTACGACCTGCTGCTCGATGCAGCCGGCGCCACCCGCATCGCGCTGGCGCGCGCCGACCAGTGCAGCATCGAGGCCTACCACGCCGTCGTCGGCATGTTCCAGGCCGCCGGCTTCACCGTGTCGCGCTTCGACGACGTGCCGGGCATGCTGGTGATGCGCACCGTCGCCATGCTGGCCAACGAAGCGGCCGACGCGGTCAACCAGGGCGTGTGCAGCGCCGAAGCGGTGGACATCGCCATGCAGAAGGGCGTGAACTATCCACGTGGTCCGCTCGCCTGGGCCGACAGCGTCGGGCTGCAGCAGGTCGTCACCGTGCTGTCCAACCTGGCCGCCACCTATGGCGAAGACCGTTACCGGGTTTCGCCGCTGCTGCGCCGCAAGCTCGCGGCAGGCGGCGAAGGAGCGCGCTTCCATGCATAGCAACGCGCAAGCGCTGGCCGAACTGGCCGGCAAGACCATGTTTGAGCGCGACCAGGCCAGCCAGGCGCTGGGCATGACGCTCGACGAGATCCGGCCCGGCTACGCGCGCATGTCGATGCCGGTGCGCGCCGACATGCTCAACGGGCACGCCACCTGCCACGGCGGCTACATCTTCATGCTGGCCGACAGCGCCTTCGCCTTCGCCTGCAACTCGCACAACTTCAATACCGTGGGCGCCGGCTGCACCATCGACTACCTGTCGCCCGGGCGCGAAGGCGACGTGCTGGTGGCCGAAGCGGTGGAACAGGCGCTGCAGGGCAAGACCGGCGTCTACGACATCAAGGTCAGTAGCCAGGACGGGCGCACGATCGCGCTGTTCCGCGGGAAGTCGCACCGCGTCAGCGGCATGGTGGCAGAGCTTTAGCAACACACAGGAGGTCGACGATGGTCCAACGTACACCCGCAGCCGGCGAGCTGGAGCCGATCGAACGCGCCAGCCGCGACGAGCTGCAGGCCCTGCAACTGGAGCGCCTGACGTGGTCGCTGCGCCACGCCTACGAGAACGTGCCGCATTACGGCGCCGCCTTCGACGCCGCAGGCGTGCACCCGGATGACCTGAAGTCGCTCGCCGACCTCGCGAAATTCCCGTTCACCGACAAGAAGACCCTGCGCGACAATTATCCGTTCGGCCTGTTCGCGGTGCCGCGCGAGCAGGTGGTGCGCATCCACGCCTCCAGCGGCACCACCGGCAAGGCGACCGTGGTCGGCTACACGGCGAAGGACATCGACACCTGGGCCGGCGTGGTGGCACGCTCGATCCGCGCCGCCGGTGGGCGCGCCGGCGACATGGTGCATATCTCCTACGGCTACGGCCTGTTCACCGGCGGCCTGGGCGCGCACTACGGCGCCGAGAAACTCGGCTGCACCGTGATCCCCATGTCCGGCGGCCAGACCGAGAAACAGGTGCAGCTGATCCAGGACTTCAAGCCCGCGATCATCATGGTCACGCCGTCCTACATGCTCAACATCATCGAGGAATTCACGCGCCAGGGGCTCGATGCGGCGCAGTCCTCGCTGAAGGTCGGCATCTTCGGCGCCGAACCCTGGACCGACGCCATGCGCCGCGAAATCGAGGCCCGCGCCGGCATCGACGCGGTCGACATCTACGGCCTGTCCGAAGTGATGGGCCCGGGCGTGGCGAGCGAGTGCATCGAGAGCAAGGACGGCCCGGTGATCTGGGAAGACCATTTTTACCCCGAGATCATCGACCCCGAAACCGGCGAGGTCCTGCCGGATGGCGAAGAGGGCGAACTGGTATTCACCTCGCTGACCAAGGAAGCGCTGCCGATCATCCGCTACCGCACCCGCGACCTCACCCGCCTGCTGGCGCCGACCTCGCGCTCCATGCGCCGCATGGGCCGCATCACGGGCCGCTCGGACGACATGCTGATCATCCGCGGCGTGAATGTGTTCCCGAGCCAGATCGAGGAAATCGTCTTGAAGATGCCGGCGCTGGCGCCGCAGTACCAGCTGGTGGTGGCGCGCGAGGGACACCTCGACACCCTGGCGGTGCTGGGCGAACTGCGCGACGCTTCGCTCTCGCCCGACGACGTGGAGATGCTCGGCCGCGAACTCCAGCATCGCATCAAGACGCTGGTGGGCGTGAGCACGCGCGTCAGCCTGCGCCCGCCCGGCGGCATCGAACGCACGCTCACCGGCAAGGCCCGGCGCGTGGTCGACCAGCGCCCGAAGAACTGAATACACAGGAGACCCCATGATTGACGCATTCATCTGCGACGCCATCCGCACCCCCTTCGGCCGCTACGGCGGCGCGCTGTCCACCGTGCGCGCCGACGACCTGGGCGCGCTGCCCATCGCCGCCCTCATTGCCCGCAACAAGGACGTGGACTGGGCTGCCATCGACGACCTGTTCTACGGCTGCGCCAACCAGGCCGGCGAAGACAACCGCAACGTCGGCCGCATGGCCGCGCTGCTGGCCGGGCTGCCGCAAGAGGTGCCGGCCAATACCATCAACCGCCTGTGCGGCTCGGGCATGGACGCTGTCGGCACCGCCGCCCGCGCCATCCGCGCCGGAGAAGCAAGCCTGATCATCGCCGGCGGCGTCGAAAGCATGACCCGCGCGCCCTTCGTGATGGGCAAGGCCGACAGCGCCTTCTCGCGCGGCGCCAGGATCGAAGACACCACCCTCG
Source organism: Massilia yuzhufengensis (assembly GCF_900112225.1). Classification (GTDB taxonomy): domain Bacteria; phylum Pseudomonadota; class Gammaproteobacteria; order Burkholderiales; family Burkholderiaceae_D; genus Telluria; species Telluria yuzhufengensis. The sequence goes on from NZ_FOLD01000018.1 coordinate 48,011, forward strand.
GCTGGCGCTTCGTCAACCCGCTGATGAAAGCCCGCTACGGCATCGACACCATGCCGCAAACCGCCGAGAACGTGGCACGCGAATTCAATATCAGCCGCGACGACCAGGACGCCTTTGCCCTGCGCAGCCAGCAGCGCTGGGCCGCGGCCCACGCCAAGGGCTATTTCCGCGACGAGATCGTGCCGGTGACGCTGCCCCAGAAGAAGGGCGAGCCACTGGTCTTCGACACCGACGAGCAGCCGCGCGAGACCAGCCTGGTCGCGCTGGCCAAGCTCAAGGGCGTGGTGACGCCGGACGGCTCGGTCACCGCGGGGAACGCCTCCAGCCTGAACGACGGCGCCTGCGCGCTGCTGCTGGCGTCCAGCGACGCCGCCGCCCGCCACGGCTTGACGCCGCGCGCGCGCGTGGTCGGCATGGCGACAGTCGGCCTGGCGCCGCGCATCATGGGCTTCGGCCCGTCGCCGGCCGTGAAAAAACTGCTGGCCCAGACCGGCCTGCGCCTGGACCAGATGGATGTCATCGAGCTCAATGAAGCTTTCGCGGCGCAAGGCCTGGCCGTCACGCGCGACCTTGGCCTGGCGGACGACGCCGAACACGTGAACCCGAACGGCGGCGCGATCGCGCTGGGCCACCCGCTGGGCGCTTCCGGGGCACGTTTGATCACCACCGCCGTCAACCAGCTGCACCGCACCGGTGGCCGCTACGCGCTGTGCACCATGTGCATCGGCGTGGGGCAGGGCATCGCGCTCATCGTCGAGCGGGTGTAAGCCATGGTCAAGGTGTACGAGATCGACGGCGTGCGGCCGGTGGTGCATCCCAGCGCCTACGTGCACCCGAGCGCGGTCCTGATCGGCGACGTGATCGTCGGCCCGCGCTGCTATATCGGGCCGCTGGCCTCCCTGCGCGGCGACTTCGGGCGCCTGATCCTGGAGGAGGGCGCCAACCTGCAGGATACCTGCGTGATGCATGGCTTCCCGGGTGAAGACACGGTGGTGGAAGTCGATGGCCACATCGGGCATGGCGCGGTGCTGCACGGCTGCCGCATCCAGCGCAATGCCATGGTGGGGATGAATGCGGTGGTGATGGACAAGGCGGTGGTCGGGGAAGAGTCGATCGTCGCCGCCATGAGCTTCGTGAAGGCCGGCATGATCATCCCGCCGCGCAGCATGGTGATGGGCACACCGGCCAAGGTCATGCGCGCGCTGACGGACGAAGACGTGAAATGGAAGAGTTTCGGCACGCGCCAGTACCACGACCTGAACGTGCGCTCGCTGCAGACGATGCGGGAGGTGGAGGCGTTCACAGAGGTGGAGCCTGGGCGCAAAGGCATCGATTTTGATATGGCGACGTCGCATAAGCCGAAAAGCTAAGCACTACCCGCAACTCCTCAACGTCGTACCGGCGAAGGCCGGTACCCAATTTTGTGTGCGCACCGCTAACGCTTCGCGGATGCGCCAGCGACATGCGAAAACCTTGGGTCCCGGCCTGCGCCGGGACGACGGTTTTGGGGCTGGTGGTGGACTGAAAAGACAACTGAACGGAGACTTACAACATGGGCAACATCGCAACCCTGCAAAGCCTGATCGCCGGCCGCTGGCACGGCGCTGAAGCATTCACCCCGCTGCACAGCGCGCTGAATAACGACCTGATCTTCCACACCCACGCCGAAAAGATCGACTTCAGCGAAGCCATCACCTACGCCCGCAAGACCGGCGTGAAGCAGCTGATGCAGCTCGATTTCCAAAAGCGCGCCCAGGTCCTCAAGGCCCTGGCCCTCTACATGATGGAGCGCAAGGAAGAGCTGTACGAGATCTCCCACCTTACCGGCGCCACCCGGCCTGACAGCTGGGTCGACGTCGAAGGCGGCATCGGCACGCTGTTCGCCTATGCCAGCATGGGTTCGCGCGAACTACCCTCGTCGAATGTGCTGCATGAAGGCCCGGCCATCGCCCTGGGCAAGCGCGGCGGCTTCTCCGGCACCCACATCCTGGTGCCGCGCGGCGGCCTGGCGGTGCACATCAATGCCTTCAACTTCCCGATCTGGGGCATGCTGGAAAAATTCGCGCCGAGCTTCCTGGCCGCGATGCCCTGCATCGTCAAGCCGGCCACCGCTACCAGCTACCTGACCCATGCCACCGTCAAGATGATGATGGAATCTAGCCTGCTGCCGGAAGGCGCGCTGCAGCTGGTCATCGGCAGTACCGGCGACCTGCTCGACCGCCTGGGCGGCTTCGACGCCGTCACCTTCACCGGCTCGGCCGACACCGCCGCCAAGCTGCGCGCCAACCCGAACCTGATCCGCGAATCGGTCCCGTTCACCGCCGAAGCCGACTCGCTCAACTGCGCCATCCTCGCGCCCGACGTCACCCCCGACGATCCTGAATTCGACCTGTTCGTGAAAGAAGTCGCGCGCGAGATGACCGGCAAGGCCGGCCAGAAGTGCACGGCGATCCGCCGCGTCATCGTGCCGGAGCAGCATGTGGACGCCGTCGGCCAGCGCCTGCGCGAACGCCTGGCCAAAATCACGGTGGGCAATCCGAAGATGGAAGGCGTGCGCATGGGCGCGCTGGCCTCGATGGACCAGCACCGCGACGTGACCGAGCGGGTCGAGATGCTCGCGCGCGGCAATGAAGTCCTGTTCAGCGCCCGCGACGGCTTCAAGCCGGTGGGCGAAGGTGTCGCCGGCGGCGCCTTCTTCGCGCCTACTTTACTCCTGTGCCGCAACGCGATGGTCAACGACGCCGTGCACGACGTCGAAGCCTTCGGCCCGGTCAGCACCCTGATGACCTACAGCGGCATCGACGAAGCCCTGGAGCTGGCCGCACGCGGCAAGGGTAGTTTGGTGACCACCCTGGTGACGAAAGACCCGGCCATTGCCGCCTACGCGGTGCCGGTGGCCGCCGCCTCGCACGGCCGCGTCCACATCCTCGACCGGGAATCGGCAGTCGATTCCACCGGCCACGGCTCGCCGCTGCCGCAGCTCAAGCACGGTGGTCCGGGCCGCGCCGGTGGCGGTGAAGAGCTGGGCGGCATCCGCGCCGTCAAGCACTTCCTGCAGCGCGCCGCCGTCCAGGGCTCGCCGACCATGCTGGGCGCCGTGACCGGCGAATACGTGCGCGGCGGCGCCGTGAAGGAAAGCGAGCTGCATCCGTTCCGCCGCCATTTCGAAGACCTCGAGATTGGCCACTCGCTGCTGACCCACCGCCGCACCGTGAGCGAGGCCGACATCGTCAACTTCGGCGGCGTGTCGGGCGACTACTTCTACATGCACTTCGACGACATCGCAGCCAGGGACACCCAGTTCGGCAAGCGCATTGCGCACGGCTACTTCGTGCTGTCGGCGGCGGCCGGCCTGTTCGTGTCGCCGGCCCCGGGCCCGGTGCTGGCCAACTATGGCCTGGACAACCTGCGCTTCGTGGCGCCGGTGGCCATCGGCGACACCATCCGCGCGCGCCTGACCTGCAAGCGCAAGGTCGACCGCAACCGCGTTGACGAGCAGGGGCGTGGCCAGGGCGTGGTGGCCTGGGACGTGCAGGTGACGAATCAACACGACGAACTGGTGGCGAGTTACGATATCCTGACGCTGGTACAAAAACGCGGCTAGGCCGCGACCAATCAAGGAGACCTTGGCATGGCGAGACTGGACCTGAGCAGCATTCCCGTAGTGAAAGGTACCGGCTATCCGGAACCGTTCGCCGAACTGGTGGACGGACGCAGCCGGCAAGCGCTGGGCGACGCCGGTGGACTGAGCCAGTTCGGCGCCAACCTGGTCGAGCTGCAGCCCGGCGCGGCCTCGTCGCAGCGCCACTGGCATTCGCATGAAGACGAGTTCGTCATGATGGTGTCGGGCGAGCTGGTGCTGGTCACCGACGAAGGCGAGACCATCATGCGGGCAGGGGACTGCGCGGCGTTTCCGGCGGGCAGGCCGAATGGCCACAACCTCGTCAACCGTGGCTGGGGCCCGGGCGTGTTCCTGTGTGTCGGATCGCGGGTGAAGGAAGACGTGGCGTCGTATCCGGACGTCGACCTGCGCTACGACAACGCCACCGAGGCATACACGCGCAAGGATGGCACGCCCTACCCGCCGCGCGGCTAGTCCAGCTTGCGCGCGTAGCCGTCCCTGACATGCCGGCTGATGAAGGTCGACAGCCCGCTTCCTGCGCGGGCTAGTTCCTGCATCGTGGCAATGTTTTCTGCACCCGCACTCTCTGCGGTGTAGAGATAGCGCTCGCCGTCACGGAACTTGACCGTGATCGCGCCATCGCCGATGTCATAGGCGACGACGCCGGATTCGCCGCTGAGGTCCCGGTAGCGCTGCATGCTTTCCTCCTTCTGTACTACATGGCCTTGCGGCGCACTTGCAGCAAGCCATTCCCGGTGCGCACGGCTTCCAGGTCGGCGTAGTCGGGCACGCCGGCCGACAGCGTCTCGACCGGATGGGTATGCGTGGCCGTCACCACGACGCTGTCCATGCCGGCCGCTTCCGCTGCCGCCAGGCCGATCGTCGTGTCTTCGAAGACCAGGCAGTTTTGCGGTGTCACGCCCAGCAGCTTGGCGCCCAGCAGGAAGGGATCCGGCGCCGGCTTGCCGCGCTTCACATCATCGGCCGACACCAGCAGCGGCGGCAAGGGCAGCCCGGCGGCAGCGATGCGGGCCGTGGCCAGCGCGCGCGAGGCCGAGGTGACGATGGCCCAGCGCTCGAGCGGCAGGCTGGCCAGGAAGCGTCCGACGCCGGCGATCTCTTCGATGTCGGCGACGTCGTCGATCTCTGCCAGGGCAATGCCCAGCGCCTCGGCCACCGGATCGACCCCCGGCAGGCCGAGCGCGCGGATGCTGTCTTCGGTGCGCTTGCCGTGGATGGTCGGCACGAAGCTGACAGGGTCGAGCCCGTGGCGGATGGCCCAGGCGGTCCAGACCCGTTCGGCGGACTTGATTGACGTCAGGATAGTGCCGTCCATGTCGAACAGGAAAGCCTCGTATTCGCGCGAAGGCAGGACGGTGGGATTGGTCGGGCTCACGGGTGCGGTCTCGTCGTTGACAGGAAAGAAACAGCATAGCGCAAATGGCCCATGTGCCTCGCCCCACAGGCCAGTCCCACCGGCCCTTGACGCCGCGAACGCTCACTGCCAGACTACCAATCCCTTCACCGATTCGAGGAGCCATCACATGAACCAGCCTGATACCGCCCTCCGGTCGGCCGCCTGATCCGCTCGTCCAGCACCACGCCGTAGCACGACGATGCACCGGGCGCGTTAGCGCGCCGACCTTCCATTCCTTGACCTTGCCGCGCCAATAGCGCGGCTGCCTGCGCACGCCTGTTGCGCCATCGAACTGGAATCTACCATCGTCATGATCGACTTCGATTTCCCGGCCCTGCACCGGATCGGCTTTACCCAACACTTCGTTTCCCAACTGGCGGCGGCATCGCCGCAACAGCGCCTCGCTCGCGTCACCTCGGTGCAGCGCGACGTGCTGATGCTGGACGACGGCCATGAGGCCTTCCCCGCGCGTTGCCCGCGCTTCGTTGCCAGCGGCCAGCCCGTGGTCGGCGACTGGGTGCTGAACACCCTCAACCGCGGCGAATACTGGATCGACAGCACGCTAGCCCCGACTACCCAGCTTTCCCGGCGCACGCCCTCGGGCCGCCAGCTGCTGGCCAGCAACGTCGACACGGCCTTGCTGCTGATGGGCCTGGACAACGACTTCAATCCACGCAGGATGGAGCGCTATATCGCCCTGGTACGCGCCTGCGGCGTGGCGCCCGTGATGGTCCTGACCAAGCCCGATATCGGCAGCGACGCCGCGCAAAAGATCGCGCAACTGCGCCAGCGCATCCCCGACGACGTGCCGGCGTTGAACCTGGTGCCGGCCGCGCAGGACGATGCGGGCGTGCTGGCGCCGTGGCTGGGGGCAGGGCAGACCCTGGTGCTGCTGGGCTCCTCGGGCGTCGGCAAGTCCACGCTCACCAATGCGCTCGCCAGCAGCAGCCAGGCCACCGGGGGCACCCGCCACGGCGACGACCGCGGCCGCCACACGACCACGGTGCGCTCGCTGCATCGCTGCCCGGGCGGCGCCTGCATCATCGATACGCCGGGCTTGCGCGCGTGGCAGCCGGATGCGGATGAGGATGACCTGGACATGTCGTTCAACGATATCGCCGCACTGGCCGACCAATGCCAGTTCCGCGACTGCCGCCATGAAAGCGAGCCGGGATGCGCGGTGCGGGGCGTGGTGGATGCGGACAGGCTGCAGAACTATCGCAAGCTGTTGCGGGAGGTGAGAAGGGCGGAGCAGACGGCGCTGGACAGGATTGCCGAGCGATCCAGGTGGAAGACGCTCAACAAGGAAGCGCGCCAGCGGGGCCGGGAAAAGCGAGGGGAATAGGTGGGTGGGCGGGTTTCCCGCCCGCGCGTTCAACCAGCGCAAGAATCGACGATGCGTCAATGTCAGCCAGGTTTGAACGCGCGGTCGGCCCAGCCGACCACCCTACGGGAGTGCAAGGGGCGGCGATTTATTCCGCCAATTGCTTGCGCACGCGCTCGATCGCCTTGCGCACCTGGTTCGGCGCCGTGCCGCCGACGTGATCGCGCGCCGCCACCGAGCCTTCCAGCGTCAGCACGGCAAACACATCCTGCTCGATCAGCGGCGAGAACGCGCGCAGCTGTTCCAGCGACATTTCCGACAAATCGCAGCGCGCCGTATCGCAGGCCCGCACCGCATGCGCCACGGCTTCGTGCGCATCGCGGAACGGCAGGCCCTTCTTGACCAGGTAATCGGCCAGGTCGGTCGCCGTCGCGTAACCCTGCAGGGCTGCCGCGCGCATGTTCTCGGCCTTCACCGTGATGCCGCCCGCCATGTCGGCGAAGATGCGCAAGGTATCAAGCACGGTGTCGATGGTGTCGAACAGCGGTTCCTTGTCTTCCTGGTTGTCCTTGTTGTAGGCCAGCGGCTGGCCTTTCATCAGGACCAGCAGGCCGGTCAGGTGGCCATACACGCGACCGGTCTTGCCGCGCGCCAGTTCCGGCACGTCCGGGTTTTTCTTTTGCGGCATGATCGACGAGCCGGTGCAGAAGCGGTCGGCGATGTCGATGAAGCCGATGCGCGGGCTCATCCACATGACCAGTTCTTCCGAGAAGCGCGAGACGTGCATCATGATCAGGGATGCCGCTGCCGTGAACTCGATCGCGAAATCGCGGTCCGACACGGCGTCGAGCGAGTTGTGGCACACGTCGTCGAAGCCCAGGGTCTTGGCCACGCGCAGGCGGTCGATCGGGAAGGTGGTGCCGGCCAGGGCGGCGGCGCCCAGCGGCAGGCGGTTCACGCGGCGGCGCGCGTCGAGCATGCGTTCGGCGTCGCGGCCGAACATCTCGACGTAGGCCAGCATGTGGTGGCCAAAGGTGATCGGTTGCGCCACCTGCAGGTGGGTGAAGCCCGGCATGATGGTATCGACATGGCGCTCGGCCAGGTCGGTCAGGGCGCCGCGCAGGCTGCCCAGCAGCACCACGATGTCGTCGATCGCCGCGCGCACGTACAGGCGGATATCGGTGGCCACCTGGTCGTTGCGCGAACGGCCGGTGTGCAGACGCTTGCCGGCGTCGCCCACCAGTTCGGTGAGGCGCTTTTCGATATTCAAGTGCACGTCTTCGAGGTCCAGCAGCCATTCGAAACTGCCGGCCTCGATCTCGCCCTTGATCTGGGCCATGCCGCGCTCGATCTCGGCACGGTCCTGCGCGCTGATGATGCCTTGCGCCGCCAGCATCTCGGCGTGGGCCAGCGAGCCCTGGATGTCGAAGGGGGCCAGGCGCTTGTCGAAGAACACCGAGGCGGTGTAGCGCTTGACGAGATCGGAGACAGGTTCGGAGAAGCGCGCCGACCAGGCTTCGGCTTTCTTGGAGAATTGTTCGGTCATGGTGGGATCCCTATTGGTATCCCACGATTATAAAGCCTTCGCCCAACCCCCATCCGTGGTGGGTGACAAGCGCCAGGAAATGCATGATGATGGGCCACATATTCACCAAATGATAACAATAGGGGGAGACATGAAACGATTGGTCCAGCTGGTTTTGGCGGCGGCATTGGTGGCGCTGGCCTGCGCACCGGTGGCGATGGCGCAGCAAGCCGCGACGCCGACCGCGGTGGCGGCGCCGGCCGCGCCCGCCGCCGCCAGCATCCCGGCCGCCCGCGCCGCCGACGTCGCCTCGATCGACGCCATCGTCGCCGCCGTCTACGACGTGATCTCCGGCCCGGCCGGCGCGCCGCGCGACTGGGACCGCATGCGTTCGCTGTTCGCGCCGGAGGCCCGCATGGGGTCGGTCGGCATGCGTCCCGACGGCAGCTATCCGCTGCGCACCATGACGCCCGAGGACTACATCGTGCGCAACACCAAGGCCTTCGCCACGAGCGGTTTCTTTGAAACCGAGCTGGCGCGCACCACCGAAGTGTTCGGTCAGGTGGCCCACGTGTTCAGCACCTATGAAGCGCGCCATGCGCCGACCGACGCCAAGCCGTTCATGCGCGGCGTCAACAGCATCCAGCTGGTCCACGACGGCAAGCGCTGGTACGTGCTGAGCCTGATCTGGCGTGCCGAAGACGCGAAACTGCAGCTGCCCGAACGCTACCTGCGCAACGGCTGAGGTGCAAAGGCGGGACAGCGCACAGGTGGTTTCAATTGAATGTTATGCACTGTGCAAACAGCGCTAGAATTGACTTTTAAGCCAGATTCCCAGGTGCCATGATTACCAACGATTCGAGCTTCCAGGTCAGTACCGACCAGACGCAGCTGGACATCCCGATGATCTACCGCTTCCTGAGCGAGCAGTCCACTTGGGCGGTCGGGATTTCCCGGCCGGTGGTCGAGCGGGCCATCGAGAATTCGCTGTGCTTCGGCGGCTACCTCGACGGGCGCCAGATTGCCTTCGCGCGCGTCATCACCGATTTCGCGACCTTCGCCAACCTGGTCGACGTGTTCGTGGTGCCGGAATTCCGCGGCCGCGGCTACGGCAAGCAGCTGGTTGGGGTCGTGCTGCGCCACCCCAGCCTGCAGAAGCTGCGCCGCTTTACCCTTGCCACCACCGATTCCCACAGCCTGTACGAGCGCTTCGGCTTCACCGCGCCCCAGCGCCCCGAGACCCTGATGGAACGCTACTTTCCGAACATATATTTGTCCTGAGCATACTCAACACGGCGACGGCCTTCTGGAATCAGGCTTACGATAGTCTGAACCGAGAAGGAAGCCGTATGCTTCAGGTCGCCGTCCGTGTTGTCGTGCATGCATTGCTTGCCCTGGCCCTGCTGGCGAGCCCGTCCCTCGCGGCTGCGCAAGCAGCCCAGCCCAAGGGCTCGCTCGTCATCATCGGCGGCGCGCTGCGTGGCGACAATGCCCCGGTCTGGGAGCGCATGGTCCAGCTCGCAGGCGGCAAGGGCGCCCGTATCGCCGTCTTCGCTTCCGCTTCCGCCAATCCCGCAAAAACCGGCCAATTGCTGGTCAACCGTTTCAACCAGTACGGCGCCAGGGCCTTCTTCGTGCCGGTCGCCGTCACCCTGTCCGGCACCGACTACCAGGCCGCGGCCGACGATGCCGCGCTGGCCGACGCGGTGCGCTCGGCCGGCGGCGCCTACTTCGCCGGCGGCGACCAGGGCCGCATCACGCGCGCGCTGCGGCGCGAAGACGGCAGCAACACCCGCATGCTCGACGCGCTATGGGATATGTACCGGCGCGGCGGCGTCATCGCCGGCTCCAGCGCGGGCGCGGCCATCATGAGCAGCACCATGTTCGGCCATCCCAAACCGGTGCTGGCCACGCTCAAGCTGGGCCTGGACGACGGCAAGGAGATCGCGCCGGGCCTGGGCTTCATTGGCGAAGACGTCTTCATCGACCAGCACCTGCTGGTGCGCGGCCGCTTCGCGCGCATGGTGCCGGCGATGCTCAAGAAAGGCTACAAGCTGGGCCTGGGCATCGACGAGAACACCGCCATGGTGGTGGGCCCGAACCGCGAAGTCGAGGTCATCGGCTACCGCGGCGCGCTGCTGGTCGATCTGTCGAAGGCGGTGCCGCAGGACGGCCCGCTCAATGTCAGCAACGTGCGCCTGAGCTACCTGGACAACGGCGACCGCTTCAACCTGGTCACCCACGCATTCACGCCCTCCGCGGATAAACTGGACAACAAGATCGACCCGGCCAAGCCCTATTTCCGCGAGCCGCTGTTCTCGGCCGACATCCTCGGCAACACCACGGTGGTCGACCTGATGGCCCGGCTCATCGACAGCGACCAGTCCGAAGCCATCGGCCTGTCGCTCGACAGCCCCAATGGCGTGCAGCCCGACCTCGGTTTCGAGTTCAAGCTCACCCGCACGGGCGACAGCGTCGGCTACGTCTCCCTGCTTACCGAGCAGTACTCGGTCTACAACATGCGGCTCGACATCCGGCCCATCGTCGTGCCGCGCCCGCTGTACCAGTACCGGGCCGCGGACGCCGCCAGGTAAGCCATCGCGCCACAACCCGGCAGTACAATGGACGTTCTTCCAGCATGAGGACCATCCATGACCCGCTTCGCCTTCCGATTCCTGGCCGCCGTGCTGGCGCTGGCCGCCGCCGCAGCCAGCGCCCATGCCGCCCAGCCGGCCACCGTCCGCGTCGACTATGCCCACAGCGGCAATGCGCTCAATGAGCACTACGCGCTGGCGCGCGTCGTCATCGAACCGCTGCCCTGGCCCGGCAACACGGCGCGCCAGCTGGACGCGACCGACCGTGGCCAGAACCGGGTCGAGGTGGTCGACGCCAAGACCGGAGACCTGCTGTACTCGCGCGGCTTCTCGACCATCTTCGGCGAGTGGCGCACGACCGACGAGGCGAACAAGATCAGCCGCAGTTTCGAGGAGTCCGTGCGCTTTCCGAAACCAGACCGCCCGGTGCGTGTGCGCATCCTCAAGCGCGACGAGCGCAACGGGTTTTCGGTGGCCTGGAGCGTGGACGTGGATACCGAGGCGCAGGACGTCGTGAAGCAGCAGCCTGCGCTGCCAGCCAAGCCGATCCCGATCCACGTGAGCGGCCCTTCGCCGGACAAGGTCGACCTGCTGATCATGGGCGATGGCTACACCGCCGCCGACATGAAGAAGTTCGAGGCGGACGCACGGCGCCTGACCAGGCACCTGTTCACGGTCTCGCCCTTCCGCGAGCGCGCAAAAGACTTCAATGTGTGGGCGCTGGCTGTGCCTACGGGCGAATCGGGCATCAGCCGCCCCTCCACTGGCGTGCACCACGCGTCGCCGCTGGGCACGCGCTACGACATCTTTGGCAGCGAGCGCTACGTGCTCACGCTGGACAACCGCGCGCTGCGCGAGATCGCCCAGCATGCGCCGTATGAATTCATCGAAATCCTGGTCAATAACGAGACCTATGGCGGTGGCGGCATCTTCGGCCAGTTCAGTACCGCGGCGGCCGGCAACGCGTGGGCCAACTACCTGTTCGTGCACGAATTCGGCCACCACTTCGCGGGCCTGGCCGACGAGTACTACACCTCGCCGGTGGCCTACGCGGCCGCCAGTACCCGCGTGGAGCCGTGGGAACCGAACGTGACCGCGCTGCGCGATGCGGCCAGCATCAAGTGGAAGCGCCACGTGAAGGCCGGCACGCCGTTGCCGACGCCGTGGCCGAAGGCGGAATATGAAGAAGCCTCGCGCGCCTACCAGAAGAAGCGCGCGGCACTGCGCGCGGCGAATCGTCCGGAATCGGAAATGAACGCGCTGTTCCGCGAAGACCTGCGCGCCACTGAAGCTTTATTTGCCGGCAAGCCGCACCGCCACGACGTCGGCGCGTTCGAAGGCGCGAACTATGAAGCCAGCGGATACTACCGGCCCACGATGCAGTGCCTGATGTTCGACCGCAGCGAGGCGTTCTGTCCGGTGTGCCAGGACGGGATCACCGACATCATCGACCTGTATGCGGGGCCAGCTCGACAGTAAAGTTTGCTTACAACTTGGCACGGGTCTAAGTGGGGTGGGTAACAGACCTCGGCCGTGCAGCGGAATATTCTGGAGTCGTTGTCACAGAAAAATTATTTCGCAGACGAATCGATCTGCCCCAGACCCACTGAAAGGAAACCATCATGAACAAACTGATCGCCACCCTCATCGCCGGCCTGTTCGCCACCGCCGCCACCGCCCAGACCACCACCACCCCGGCCGCCACCAAGGCCGTCGTGAAAGCGGAAGCCGAAGCGACCAAGGACATCACCAAGGCCGAGTCGAAGGAACTGAAGGTCGCCACCAAGGCGGACGCGAAAGTGAGCAAGGCCGCGGCCGATGCCAACGAGAAGAAGGTGAAAGCCTACAACAAGGCCGCCGAAACCCAGGCTGAAGCAGCCGCGAAGGTCGCCAAGGCCGATCCGGAAGACCGCGCGAAAGCCTCCGCCAAGGCCGAAGAAAAGATCGCCGACGCGACCTTGAAGGCGGACAAGAAGATGATCAAGGCCGACGAGAAGCTGCTCAAGACCCAGGTCGAAGCGGCGGCCGACAAGGCCACCGCTGCAGCCAAGACCGAGCAGGCGCGCGCTGAAGCTACGGCGGAAGTGCACAAGGCGGCTGCGAAGCACTAAGTTCGTAGTGCTTTGATAGAAACGCCGGCCTTTTGGGGTCGGCGTTTTTATTTTGCGCTATGTAGTATTCACCCAGGTTCGATGCAGGCCGCAACCGTGCGCTCGCACCACGAACGACGAACGAACAAACAAAAAAACGCCGGCGTTCAGCCGGCGTTTACATTCAAGCAGCCTTCGCCGCTTCCCCCTCCGTCACCCGCATCGCCAGATCCTGCGCCTTCAACTTGGCCGACAGCGGCTTGCCCTTGCGCGCGCGCTTGCCGAAGTGTGGCTCCAGGCTTGAAGCAAACAGCTCCACCGTGCGTGGCTTGGAGCCGGCCCAGGTGCCGATGACGTTGACGCCCTTCTGGGTGATCGGCTGCGCCGCCAGCAGGGTTTCCTTCGGCTCCAGCTCCATCAGGATCACGCCGCGGCCGCCATTGGTCAGCACCTTCATCTCGTCCATGCCGAACACCAGCACGCGTCCCTTTTCGGACAGGCAGGCGATCGCGCCGGTATTGTCCAGCACGATCCGCGGCGGCAGCGGCACGGCGCCGTCGTCGAGGGTGATGAAGGACTTGCCGCCCTTGAGGCGGCTGACCATGTCGCCGGCCTTGGCGATGAAGCCGAAGCCGTTCGACGATGCCAGCAGCAGGCGGGTGTCCGGGTTGCCGGCGAAGTAGTGCAGGATCCGCACGCCGCCCGACAAGTCGAGCAGGGTGGTGATCGGCACGCCGTCGCCGCGCGCGCCGGGCAGCGCGGCCACCGGCACCGAGAAGGCCTTGCCGTTGCTGCCGATGCCGATCAGGGAATCGACGGTGCGGCACTCGAAGGCGTTTTGCAGCGAGTCGCCGGCCTTGAAGGTGAACTGCGCCGGGTCGTGGCCGATGCCGGTGCGCGCGCGCACCCAGCCTTTTTCGGACACGATCACCGTCACCGGCTCGTCGATGACCTTCTGTTCGGCCACGGCGCGCTCGGCTTCCTCGATCACGGTGCGGCGCTCGTCGCCGTATTGTTTCGCGTCGGCTTCGATCTCGCGGATGATCAGGCGCTTCATGGTCGACGGGTTTTCCAGGATGTCCTCGAGCTTTTCCTTCTCCGAACGCAGCTCGGCCAGCTCCTGCTGGATCTTGATCGCCTCCAGGCGCGCCAGCTGGCGCAGGCGGATCTCGAGGATGTCCTCGGCCTGGCGCTCGGACAGGCGGAATTCCTCGATCAGCGCGGCTTTCGGCTCGTCCGAATTGCGGATGATCGCGATCACCTTGTCGATGTTCAGCAGGACCGTCTCGCGGCCTTCCAGGATGTGGATGCGGTCGTTGACCTTGCCCAGCTTGAATTCGGTCCGGCGCCGCACCGTCACGAAGCGGAAGTCGACCCACTCCTGCAGGATGTCGGTCAGGCCCTTCTGGCGCGGACGGCCATCGCCGCCGATCATCACCAGGTTGATCGGGTTCGAGGTCTCGAGCGAGGTATTAGCCAGCAACATCAGCGCGAATTCGCCCTTGTCCTGGTTTTTCGATTTCGGCTCGAACACCAGGCGCACCGCCGCTTCGCGGCCGGATTCGTCGCGCATCTTGTCGAGCGCGAAACCGAAGGACTGCTTCAGCGCCAGCTGCTCGGGCAGCAGGGCCTTCTTGCCGGCCTTGACCTTCGGGTTGGTGATCTCTTCGATCTCTTCCTGCACGCGCTGGGACGAGGTGCCCGGCGGCAGTTCGGTGACCACCAGCTGCCACTGGCCACGCGCCAGGTCTTCGATGATCCAGCGTGCCCGCACCTTCATCGAGCCGCGGCCGGTCGCATACATGTCGGCGATGGTCGAGGCCGGGGTGATGATCTGGCCGCCGCCCGGGAAGTCCGGGCCCGGGATCATGGCCATCAGCTCGGCGTGCGACATCTTCGGGTTGCGGATCAGCGCTACCGTAGCAGCCGCCACTTCGCGCAGGTTGTGCGACGGGATCTCGGTGGCCATGCCGACCGCGATGCCCGAGGCGCCATTGAGCAGCACCATCGGCAGGCGCGCCGGCAGCTGGCGCGGTTCGGTGGTGGAACCGTCGTAGTTCGGCTGGAAGTCCACCGTGCCCATGTCGAGTTCATCGAGCAGCAGGCGCGACACCGGTGTCAGGCGCGCTTCGGTGTAGCGCATCGCCGCGGCGCCGTCGCCGTCGCGCGAGCCGAAGTTACCCTGGCCGTCGATCAGCGGGTAGCGCAGCGAAAAGTCCTGCGCCATGCGCACCAGCGCGTCGTAGACCGACTGGTCGCCGTGCGGGTGGAGTTTACCCAGCACGTCGCCGACCACGGTGGCCGACTTGCGCGGCTTGGCGGTATGGCCCAGTCCCAGCTCGTGCATCGAGTACATGATGCGGCGCTGGACCGGCTTCTGGCCGTCGGCCACGTCCGGCAGCGCGCGGCCCTTGACCACTGAGACGGCGTAGTCCAGGTAGGCGCGCTCGGCGAAGGTGGAAAGGGTGAGCGTCTCGATGTCGTCGGTGGGCTCGTGTTGTTGTTCGAAGAGGCTTGCTTGCGTCGTCATGATTGTGTGTTCGGTTCTTTGCGGGGGACTGTGGCTGCGCTACGAACTTGGATTCCGGCCTGCGCCGGAACGACGGTGTTAACGCCGCTGGCCCAAAGACCGTCGTCCCGGCGCAGGCCGGGACCCAAGTGGCCCTAAACCTTAAATGTCCGCCTCAGTTTCATTCCCATGTTCCTCCAGCCACGCCCGACGGGCGGCGGCTTCGCCTTTCCCCATCAGCATGTTGAAGCGCGAGGCCGATTCGGCCAGGTTGTACTGGCCGAAGGACACCGGAAGCAGGCGGCGCGTGTCGGGATTCATGGTGGTTTCCCACAGCTGTTCCGCGTTCATCTCGCCCAGGCCCTTGAAGCGCGAAATGCTCCAGGCGCCCTCCTTCATGCCTTCCTTGGTCAGCTTGTCCTCGATCGCCAGCAGCTCGCCTTCGTCCAGCGCATACAGCTTTTGCAGCGGCTTCTTGCCGCGCGCCGGCACGTCCACGCGGTACAGGGGCGGACGCGCGACGCAGATGTGGCCATTCCTGAACAGGGCAGGGAAATGCTTGAAGAACAGCGTGAGCAGCAGCACCTGGATGTGCGAGCCGTCGACGTCGGCATCGGACAGGATGCAGATCTTCCCGTAGCGCAGGCCGGTCAAATCAGGATTGTCGTCCACGCCGTGCGGGTCGACGCCGATCGCCACCGCGATGTCGTGGATCTCGTTGTTGGCGAACAGGCGGTCGCGGTCGGTCTCCCAGGAGTTGAGCACCTTGCCGCGCAGCGGCAGGATGGCCTGGAATTCCTTGTCGCGGCCCATCTTGGCCGAGCCGCCCGCCGAGTCGCCCTCGACCAGGAACAGTTCGTTGCGCGTGATGTCGGTCGATTCGCAGTCGGTCAGCTTGCCCGGCAATACGGCCACGCCGGAGGATTTCTTCTTTTCGACTTTTTGCAGCGAACGCAGGCGCGACTGGGCCTGCTTGATGACCAGTTCAGCGAGCTTCTTGCCGTATTCGACGTGCTGGTTCAGCCACAATTCCAGCGGCGGGCGGGTGAAGGTGGAGACCAGTTTCACCGCGTCGCGCGAATTCAGGCGTTCCTTGGTCTGGCCCTGGAACTGCGGGTCCAGCACCTTGGCGGACAACACGAAGGAGACGCGCGCGAACACGTCTTCCGGCAGCAGCTTGACGCCTTTCGGCAGCAGCGAGTGCATCTCGACGAAGCTTTTCACGGCGCCGAACAGGCCGTCGCGCAGGCCGGATTCGTGGGTGCCGCCGCTCACGGTCGGGATCAGGTTGACGTAGGACTCGCGCACCACGCCGCCTTCTTCGGTCCAGGCCACGACCCAGGCCGCGCCTTCGCCTTCGGCGAAACCTTCGTCCCCGGCCGGGGCGTACTGCGCGCCCTCGAACAGCGGGATCACGGTCTGGCCGCTCGAGCTTTGCGCCAGCGCTTCGGTGAGATAGCCGCGCAGGCCTTCGTCGTAGCGCCAGGTCTGCACGTCGCCGGTCTTCTGGTTGGTGAGGGTGACGGTCACGCCCGGCAGCAGCACGGCCTTGGAGCGCAGCAGGCGCTGCATGTCGCCGAGGGGAATGTTGGGCGAATCGAAGTACTTCGCGTCCGGCCAGGCGGTGACGCGGGTGCCGTTCTTCTTGCCGCCCCGCTCCGCCGGACGCGAGGTGAGCGGTTCGATCACGTCGCCGGCCGCGAACACCAGGTCGTGCACGCCGTTGCCGTTGTCTTCCTTGCGCCAGACCGTGATCTCCAGGCGTGTCGACAGCGCATTGGTGACGGACACGCCAACCCCGTGCAGGCCGCCCGAGAACGCGTAGGCGCCGCCGGAGCCCTTGTCGAACTTGCCGCCCGCGTGCAGGCGGGTGAACACGATTTCGACCGTGGAAACCCCTTCTTCCGGATGCAGTCCAACCGGGATGCCACGGCCATCGTCCTCGACCGTGACGGAGCCGTCGGTGTTCATGGTGACGGCGATGTTCTTGCAGTGTCCGCCCAGCGCTTCATCCGAGGCGTTGTCGATCACTTCCTGGATGATGTGCAGCGGATTCTCGGTGCGGGTATACATGCCCGGACGCTGTTTGACGGGCTCGAGTCCTTTGAGGACGCGGATGGATGATTCGCTGTAGTCGGATGCGGGTTTCTTGGAGGCCATGCTGATTTTCTTAAATTCAATGCTTGCGCATTCTATCTTGTCAGGCGGAAAAATTTGGCATTTTTGGAAAATGCCAAACGTGCTTGTTAGTCCGCACCCTTGTGCTAGATTAAGACGATCGACCCGGATTTGTTATGGAAAGGCTGGAAAAGCGATGCACGCACCCAGATATCCGTTCACCGTCCGCCTGGTCGGGTTCGCACCGGCTGAATGCGTACAGCTCGGAAGCCTGCTCGCGCAAGCCCCCCGTACGGGGCCGTCGTATTTTTGCCTGCACGACGACAGTTTGCAAGAGCCCGACCTGTATCTTGCCGACGGTGGCAACCCCGCTGCGCTGGCGCGGCTGGCTTGCCTGCCCGCCGGTACGCTGCAGCCGATTCTGCTGATCGGCGGCGATGGCGCCAGCACCCGCCGCACGCTACCGCGCCCGGTCGATGCCGCTCGCCTCTACCATGCCCTGGCCGACCTGCTCGACGAACGGGTGCAGGCACTGGCGGCACAGGCAGCGCGCGGCGAGCGATGTTGCCCGGAGCGGCGACGAAGGCCCAGGCTGGGGCCCGATACCGAAGCCCCGGCCCATTACCAGCGCATGCGGCAGGGACCGCCGGACGGCGCCGTGCTGATCATCGACAAGGGCGGCGCCTTCCGCGACCACGTGGCGCGCGTGGTCGATACCCGGCTCGCCGCCAGCCCCCGGCCCGGCTTCAGCCGCCCGGTGGAATGGACCGACAGCACACGCGCCGCCGTGCGCCTGTGCGACGAAACGCCGGTTTCCCTCGTGATGATCAATACCTGCGCCATCGGCGTCGAATCGTACAGCTTGAGCAGCGCCATCAAATCGCAGGAGGGCGCGAGCCGCACCGCCGTGCTCTTCCTGGTCGGGCAATCCTTTAAATACGACAGCCTGCGCGCCCGCGATGCAGGGGTACGCGGCCTGCTCGACAAGCCTGTGGCCGACCGCCACCTGGTGGCGACCTTCCAGAAGCTGCTGGCCCTGCCCACCTGAAAACCACTGTACTTGCATACAGTATTAACCGAAATCGGAAATTCTGCAAGGCGCCTTTGTGCGCCGTTGCTGTTGTGTGGCAGCAGCACAGCCCCCCACACCGCCACATCGTGCGCGGTCGTCGCCGCAGCCCGGCTATATTGGTAGGCATGGCAGAAGACGATCAAAAACCCCCCGAGGAAGTCCCCGGCCCCCCGGTCGAAACGCGTCCCGAAGCCCCGGTGCGGGTTCCGGATCGCCGCGCCACGCGTGGCCAGTCCGCGCGCGGGCCGCGCTACCAGCGCGATGGCGACACGCCGCTGGCGCTGGCCGGACGGGTCCTGAGTTCGCGCTGGCGCGCACTACGCGATCGTTTCAATCGCGACTTCATGAACCGTACGCTCCACATCGGGGTGTCGGCGCGCATTTTCCATCCTGAAGCGGGCGCCAAGGGCCTGCTCAGCAAGAATCTCCAGTACCTCGAAGAATCGATCGCCCAATGGGTGATGTCGCGCGACGTGCTGGTCTTCATGATCCCCACGGTGAATACCAACGGGCTTCTGCACCCCAGCAACATCACCCTGCGCCATTACGCGCGCCACCTCGACGGGCTGGTGCTGCAGGGTGGGGCGGACGTGGCCCCGCAAACCTATTCCGAATCGCCCACCCGCCCGGAATGGAGCGGCGACCGCGCGCGCGACCTGTATGAACTCGAGCTGCTGCACGAATTCGTCGATGCCGGCAAGCCGGTGCTGGGGGTGTGCCGTGGCTGCCAGCTGATCAATGTCGCGTTCGGCGGTACGCTGTACCAGGATGTGGCCACCAACGTGCCCGAGGCACTGGCCCACGTGCACGACCTGTACGACGCCCATCGCCATGCGATCCGCTTCCCGCCCGGTTCGTCGCTAGGCAAGATGTTTGGCCATGCCGGGCGGCCGATCGTGAATTCGATCCACCACCAGGCCGTCAAGGAACTGGGACGCGATATCCGGGTCGAGGCCTACTCGGATCCCGACGGCATCGTGGAAGCGATCCGCTACGAGCGCGCCGACTTCGTGATGGGGCTGCAATGGCATCCGGAATTCCACCGCGCCGGCGGCGTCGAGCTGCTCGACTGCACGCCGGTGCTGGATGAATTCCTGCGGGCGGCCCGGGAAACGCGGCTGTAACTTGTCCTTCATCGAAAACGCTTGCTTTCGGCAATCGGCCAGTCAATAATGAATGAGAATCATTCTCATCCAACTGCTTGACTGTCCGTAAGGAGGGCGTGCGTGAACATTCCTTTTGCAGACCCGGCGATGACGCCGCAAGAACCGCGCAGCCAGGACGTGCTGCTGGTGGCGTCCCTGCTGCACCTGATGTCCCACTACACCGCGCGCGGCGACGGCGAACAGCCGTGCGTCAAGCTGGCCTCGGTGATCGAACGCCACTTGTGCGCGCTGTCGCGATTGCCGGATATCGATCCGGTGCTGCGGGCGACCTGCGAGCAACTGGCGGATCGCTGGGCGGGGCTGGTGGATGAACAGCTGCCCAGGCCGCAGGTGAAGCAGCCGCTGCTGGCGAGGTTCATGAAGGGGGCGTGGAGTGGGAAGGCGGTGGTGGCGTAACAAAGGTTTTCCGATGCGCGAGAGCCGCTGCAGTTTTTTTCATTGTTATCCTTAAAACCGTCGTTCCCGCGCAGGCGGGAACCCAAGTTCGTAGCGTGCCACTCACGCAAAACTTGGGCACCGGCCTTCGCCGGTGCGACGGTTTTGAGTGATGTGGTACAAGCGGGCGCTGCAGGGTGTTCGCGTAAATTAGGCTCCCGCCTGCGCGGGAGCGACGGGGTTTGCTGTCGTGGCCGCTATCACGTTCCCCTACAACGCTCACCCCCGCTGCCACCGCATCCGCCGCTCCCCCCTGAACCGCTGTATCGCCGCATGCACCATCCCCTCGACGCTGCCTTCGCGCTCGAACACCCCACGCAACTGCGCCGCATCGCTCCCCGCACGCGCCGCCGCCGCCAGATGCTGCAGCGCCTCCACGCTCCCCAGCGCCTCCGCATGCGGCATCATCTTCTCGAGCGTCGCCAGGATATCCTCGCGCATCCCCACGTTCTCGTAGGTCTTCGGATGCGTGAGCGAGCCTTCCAGTCCGAAGCGGCAGGCCTGGAAGCGGTTGTAGTTGTAGACGAGATAGTCATCCTCGACGGGCGGTTCTTCCGCGCGCGTGAGCAGGTAGCGGCACAGCGCCTGCAAATACGCCGCCAGCGCCGCTGCCCGTTCCACCGTGAGCGGTGTGTCGCACACGCGCAGTTCGATGGTGCCGTATTCGGGCTTGGGCCGCAGGTCCCAGTAAAAATCCTTCATGCTCTTGATGATGTTGGTGCGTTCCATCTTGGCGAAGTAGACCTCGGTGAACTCCTGCCAGGTAAGGACGAACGGCGCGCGCCCGCTCATCGGGAAGGCGAATACCGAGTTGAGCCGCGCCGAATCGAAGCCGGAGTCGATCCCCTGCACGAAAGGCGAGGAAGCCGAGAGCGCGATGAAGTGCGGCAAGTAGCGGTTCAGGGCGTGCAGCAGATAGAGCGCATCGTCGCCGTTGGCGCAGCCGATGTGGACGTGCTGGCCGAAGACCGTGAACTGCTTGGCCAGGTAGCCGTACAGCTGCGACAGGTATTCGTAGCGCGGCTTAGCTGAAATTTTCTGTTCCGACCAGTGCTGGAACGGATGGGTGCCGCCGCCCGCGATGCCGATGTTGAGCATGTCGCTGGCGGCCACCAGCGCGTCGCGGATCTCGCGCAGTTCCGCCAGCAGCGGCGCCCAGGACGTGTGCACGCTCGAGTTAATCTCGATCATGCTCTCGGTGATCTCCGGCGTCACATTGCCGGGGAAGGGCTTGCGCTTCAACAGGTGCATCAGGTCGGGGCTGGCCGCGGTCAGGTCGAAGTCCGACAGGCTGACCAGCTGCAGTTCCAGCTCGACCCCGAAGGTGAGCGGCTGCGATGGGGTAAACGCGTCAAGCGGCATGCGGGTTCTCCGGGGCTTCGCGGGCCCAAACCAGCACGCGCTGGATGATCACGGGCCCGAACACTTCCAGCAGCATCGTCACCGCCGCCATCGCGCGCAGTTCCTCGACCACGTGCACGCCGGCGTGGCGCGCATGCTCCATCAGCAGGATCACGAACACCGACAGCGGCGCCAGGCCCAGGCCGGTGAGCGCGCCCTTGCGCCAGCTTACCCCGGACAGGCGGGCGAAGGCGGTCACCCCGAGCATCTTGCTCACCTGGCGCACCAGCACCACGACGACAGCCAGCGCGCTGCCCGCGGCGATCTGGCGCCAGTCGAGGGTGGAGGCGGCGTACACGAACAGCAGCACCGTCAGCAGCTCGCCCAGCGCGCCGAAGTTGCGCTGCGCCTGGCTGAAGGCGATGCGGCGGTGGCGCGCGGTCAGGCCGAAGGCCAGCGCGGCGATGTAGGGCGAGAGCGCGCCGGCGTCGCAGATGGCGGCCAGCAGCACGATGGCCAGCGCGAAGGCGACGGTGGCGTCCTGGCGCGGGTTGTGGATGGCGCGCAGCAGCGCCGGGACCACCACGCCGAACACCGCGCCCACCAGGGCCGAACCGGCCAGCATCACGCTGCTCTGCCACAGGGCCTCTCCCACGGCGTCGAAGGTGCGGAAGATCCAGAAGCCGATGATGGCGTTGAAGGCGAACACCGCCAGCACGCAGTTCAGGGCGGTCAGGTGCAGCACGCGCTCGGTCACCTGGCCCGAGCTGCGCTGCTCGTTGATGACGCGCACCACCGTGGCGGGCGAGGTGCCCATGGAGAGCGCGGCCATCATCAGGGCGATGATATGGGTAGTGCCGAAGGCGAGGGCGACCAGGTAGACCGCGACAAACGTGAGCACGGATTCGGCCAGCCCGGCGACACCGAGCCAGGGATTGTTGACCAGCCAGCGCAGGTTGATGCGGTAGCCCAGCTCGAACAGGATCAGGCCGAAGGCGATGTCGGCCAGCAGGGCCACCGGCCCGGCGTCCGGCGCCGGCAGCACGCCGATTTGCGCGCTGCCCAGGGCGAAGCCGACCAGGCCATAGAAGCTGATGCGGGGCAGGCCCGTGAAGCGCTGCCCGAATTCGCCGGCCAGCCACGCGACCGCGAGCGCGATCGGCCACGCAAGGCTGGTCAGGATGGGCAGCAGGTCTGGCATGGTTGTCCTTGGACGTTGTGGGGTGGTCGGCTATGCCGACCGCGCGTTCAACTAAAGCATGCGCCGCCATGAGGCATCCGGGAGATGGACGCGCGGTCGGCGGAGCCGCCTTTCGTGGCCCGGACCACCCTGCATGTGGCATTTTTGCTAATTCTACAAGAAGGACAGGCGCGCACGCTTGACCTGCATGCCGTGAGGAATACGCCTATTTCGAGAGCAGGCGCATGGCCCGCTCCAGCCCTTCGAGCGTGATCGGGAACATCCGGTTGTTCATGATTTGCCGGATGACGGAAATCGATTGCCGGTACTCCCACAGGTTCTCCGGCTCCGGATTGAGCCACGCGAACTTGGGAAACGCATTGGTGAAGCGCGCCAGCCAGGCCGCGCCGGCTTCCTCGTTGTTGTACTCGACCGAGCCGCCCGGGGCCAGCACTTCGTAGGGGCTCATGGTGGCGTCGCCCACGAAAATGATGCGGGTGTCGTTCGGGTACTTGCGCAGCACGTCCCAGGTCGGGAAGCGCTCGCTGTGGCGGCGCCGGTTGTTCTTCCACAGGTAGTCGTAGACGCAGTTGTGGAAGTAGTAGAACTCCATGTTCTTGAATTCGCTCTTCGCCGCCGAGAACAGTTCCTCGGCGCGTTCGATGTGGTCGTCCATCGAGCCGCCGACGTCCAGCAGCATCACCACCTTGATGCGGTTCTTGCGCTCGGGCTGCATGCGGATGTCGAGCCAGCCGGCATTGCTGGCGGTGGCGCGGATGGTGTCGTCCAGCGCCAGTTCATCAAGGGCGCCAGTGCGGGCGAAGCGGCGCAGGCGGCGCAGCGCCACCTTGATGTTGCGCGTGCCCAGTTCGCGCTCGTCGTCGTAGTCGCGGTAGCTGCGCTGCTCCCACACCTTGACCGCCGTGCGGTTGCGGCTCTGGCCCCCAATGCGGATGCCTTCCGGGTTGGTGCCGCCGTTCCCGAAGGGCGAGGTGCCGCCGGTGCCGATCCACTTGTTGCCGCCTTCATGGCGGCCGTGCTGTTCCTTCAGCAGCTCCGCCAATCGCTGCTGCAGCTTGTCGTAGCCGAGCTTTTCCAGCGCCGCCTTCTGTTCGGGCGTGAGCTCGCGCTCGAAACGTCGAAGCAACCAGTCGAGCGGGATCTCGGCCTTCTCGTCGAACACCGCGTTCACGCCCTTGAAGTAGGCGCCGAAGGCACGGTCGAACTTGTCGAAGTGGGCCTCGTCCTTCACCAGGGTCAGGCGCGCCAGGTAGTAGAACTCGTCGAGCGAGGGGGCGATCACACCGCGCTGCAAGGCTTCGAGCAGCACCAGGAATTCCCTGATCGTGACCGGAACCCTGGCGTCGCGCAGCGTATAGAAGAAATCGATCAGCATAAGTTCAGCTTCGGACGTGCCGTTCCAGGCGCTCGTGCAGCGCGCTTTTTATGGCAGGCCATTCGGCGCGCAGGATGCTGTACATGACCGTGTCGCGCACGCTGCCGTCGCGGCGCAGCGCGTGGTGGCGGATGGTGCCGTCCTTGTGCGCGCCCAGGCGCTCGATGGCGGCCTGCGAGGCGAAGTTCTCGCAGTCGGTGCGCAAGCCGACCACGGCGCAGCCCAGCGTATCGAAGGCATGCGACAGCAGGAGCAGCTTGCAGCTGGTGTTCACGTGGCTGCGCTGGGCGTGCGCGGCGTACCAGGTGTAGCCGATCTCCACGCGGTCGACGCCTGGCACGATGTCGTGGTAGCTGGTGGAGCCGAGCAGGGTGGCGCTGCGCGCGTCGACGACGGCAAAGGCGAGGCGGTCGCGCATCTCGAGCGCGGTCTCGATGTACTGGCCGGCCGCGTGCGGTTCCGGCACGCTGGTCACGCGCAGCTTCCACAGTTCGCCGTCCATGGCGGCGGCGCGCAGGCCTTCCTCGTGGTGCGGCGCGAGCGGCTCCAGGCGCAGGCCGTTGAACTCGAGCGTGACCGGCAGCACCCGGATCATCGGTTGGTCCTCGCCATCTGGACCAGGCGCTCGAACAGGTGCACGTCCTGCTCGTTCTTGAGCAGCGCGCCGTGCAGCGGCGGCACGATGGCTTTCCCGTCCTGGCTGCGCAGGGCTTCAAACGGGATGTCTTCGGCCAGCAGCAGCTTGAGCCAGTCCAGGAATTCCGAGGTCGAGGGCTTCTTCTTGATGCCCGCGACTTCGCGCAGCTCGTAGAAGCTGTGCAGGGCGGCGGCCAGCAGGTCCTGTTTCAGCGTCGGGAAGTGCACCTTGACGATGTCGACCATGGTCTCGCGGTCGGGGAACTTAATGTAGTGGAAGAAGCAGCGGCGCAGGAAAGCGTCCGGCAATTCCTTCTCGTTGTTCGAGGTGATGATCACCAGCGGGCGGTGCCTGGCCACCACCATCTCGCGCGTCTCGTAGACGAAGAACTCCATGCGGTCCAGTTCGCGCAGCAGGTCGTTCGGGAACTCGATGTCGGCCTTGTCGATTTCGTCGATCAGGAGCACCACTGGTTCCGGCGCCGTGAAGGCCTGCCACAGCACGCCCTTGACGATGTAGTTGTGGATGTCGCGCACCCGTTCGTCGCCCAGCTGCGAATCGCGCAGGCGCGAGACGGCGTCGTATTCGTACAGGCCCTGCTGGGCCTTGGTGGTGGACTTCACGTGCCACTGCATCAGCGGCATGTTCAGTGCGGCCGCCACTTCCTCGGCCAGCATGGTCTTGCCGGTGCCCGGCTCGCCCTTGATCAGGAGCGGGCGGCCGAGCGTCAGCGCGGCGTTGACGGCCAGTTTCAGGTCGGCGGTGGCAACGTAGTTGTCGCTGCCTTCGAAGCGTTGGGAAGCTTGCATGTGCGCTCTGCGGTGAGGTGAAATAAGGGGAAATCTGGCCGAGTATAAGACAGAACAGGCGCGTTCGAGAGTGCGTGCGTTTGTAGACTGGGGACAACTCTTCAGATAGAATCGTCAGCTTGATAGTCCATTTGCTAACTTTTTGTGCGTTTGCGGTATTCGAATTACAACTAACGAGCCACACCATGAAAACATCTTTAGCCTTACTGGTCCTGGCGGCTTTTGCCGGTACCGCCGCTGCCGCGGAAGTCGTCGGCAATCCGAAGGCCGCACCGGCCAAGATCGAAATGTGCATCGGCTGCCATGGCATCCCGGGCTACAAGGCGTCCTTCCCCGAGGTCTATCGCGTGCCGATGATCGGCGGACAGTCGGCCAAGTACATCGAATCGGCACTGCACGCGTATAAAAAGGGCGACCGCAAGCACCCGTCGATGCGCGGCATCGCCGTGAGCCTGAGCGACCAGGATATCGCCGACGTCGCCGCCTACTACGCGGCCCAGACTCCCGCCACCGTCAAGCGCTAAGGACAGCCAATGAAACAACTATTCTTCGCGCTGGCCCTCGGCGCCTTCTGCCTCACCGCTTCGGCCGCCGACGTGTCCAAGGGCGAGGCGCTGGCCAAGAAGTACAACTGCGCATCCTGCCACGGCGCCGACTACAACAAGCCGATCGACCCGAGCTACCCGAAGCTGGCCGGCCAGCACCCTGAATACCTGACCCACGCCCTGCGCGCCTACAAGCGCGGCGCCAGCGCCAATGGCCGCACCAACCCGATCATGGCGGGGCAGGTGCAGCCGCTGTCGAACCAGGACATGGCCGATATCGGCGCTTACCTGGGCAGCTTGCCGACGCAGTTCGTGGTCAGCAAGTAACAGCATTCCAGCGTTGCCAGCCGCGGGCTGGTAAACTGCGATCCCCCCGACCGGGTAGCTGGCGGGGGGATTTGTTTTTTGGAGTGCTGCTGCGCCTTCGCCGGTAGTCGTAGGCGCCAGTGGCGCGTACGACGGCTCTACCACTGGTGGTCATCTCATGCACGTCGTACCGGCGAAGGCCGGTACCCAAGTTCGCACCGCCGCCACCCGCCTCACCCTGCACCACCCCACCGGAACCCCCCATGCCGTCCCACATCAAATCCAACCTCCTGAGCGGCCTCACCGTCGCCCTGGCCCTGGTCCCCGAAGCGATCGCCTTTGCCCTGCTGGCCCAGGTGTCGCCCCTGACCGGCCTGTACGCGGCGGTGCTGGTCTGCTTCATCACCTCGGCCTTCGGCGGCCGCCCCGGCATGGTGTCGGCGGCGGCCGGGTCGCTGGCGGTGGTGATGGTGGCGCTGGTGGTGCAGCACGGGGCGCAGTACCTGTTTGCGGCGGTGGTGCTGATGGGGGGGCTGCAGCTGCTGTTCGCGGCCGCGAAGCTGGGGAAGTTCATCCGCATGGTGCCGCACCCGGTCATGCTGGGTTTCGTCAACGGACTGGCGCTGCTGATCTTCTTCGCGCAGTTCGGCCACTTCAAGACCCGTGGCCCGGATGGCGCGATGCAGTGGATGCCGGGCGCCGAACTGGCGACCATGCTGGCGATCGCCGCCGCCACCATGGCCGTCATCTACCTGGCGCCGCGCATCACGAAAGCGGTACCGTCGACGCTGGTGGGCATCCTGCTGGCCACGGCCGGCTGCGCGCTGCTGGGCGTCGATACCAAAACCGTGGGCGACCTCGGTTCCATCGCGGGCGGCCTGCCTGCCTTCTCGCTCCCGGACGTCCCTTTCAATCTCGAGACCCTGTACATCGTGTTCCCGTATGCGCTGGTACTGGCCGGCGTCGGCCTGATCGAATCGCTGCTCACGCTCACCCTGGTCGACGAGATCACCGGCACCCGCGGCCAGCCGAACCGCGAAAGCCTGGCGCTGGGCGCGGCCAATGTCGCCAGCGGCCTGTTCGGCGGCATGGGCGGCTGCGCGCTGATCGGCCAGAGCATGATCAACGTGAACAGCGGCGGCACCGGGCGCCTGGCGGGTGTCGCGGCGGCGCTGTTCCTGCTGTCCTTCATCCTGGTGGGCTCGCACTGGATCGAGCAGGTCCCGCTGGCCGCGCTGGTGGGCGTGATGTTCGTGGTGTGCGAGAAGACCTTCGAATGGGGCACTTTCCGCCTGTTCGGCAAGGTGCCGCGCGCCGATGCGCTGGTGATCGTGCTGGTGGCCGGGCTCACGCTGGCCTTCGACCTGGCGGTGGCGGTGCTGGCCGGCGTGGTGGTGTCGGCGCTGGTGTTCGCCTGGCAGCACGCCCGCCAGGTGACGGTGGCGACCAGCATCGACGCGCAGGGCTGGAAGGTGTATGCGCTGGACGGTACGCTGTTCTTTGCTTCCAGCGCCAGCTTCAGCGAGCTGTTCACGCCGGCGCAAGACCCGCAGGACGTGGTGGTGGAGTTCCTGCATGCGCGCGTGGCCGACCATTCGGCAATCCAGGCCATCGACGCCCTTGCGGAGCGCTACCGGGCGCTGGGCAAGCGCCTGCACCTGCGCCATCTGAGCCCCGACTGCCGCGAACTGCTCGGCAAGGCCAGCGACATGATCGAAGTGAACCTGCTGGAAGACCCGCGCTACCGCGTGGCGGACGACAAGCTGGGGTGATGGGCCGGGATCAGTCCCCGAGCTTGTCGTAGCGCCGTCCGGTATCGCCGCAGCCGGCCTCCACCTGCGCATCGAGCGTGGAGGCCTGCGCCGCCTGCCCGTGCGCGCGGTGCCAGTCCGCCATCGCCGACAGCGCTTCGCAGCGGCGCCCCTTGCCTTCGCTGCGGTCGTCGCCGGCCTGCGCCAGCAGCTTGTCGGCCGCCAGGCTGCCCAGATAGAACTCGCCGATCGGCTTGGGCCATTCGTCGCTCTGGGTGCGCGCGAAGATGGTGGCCAGTTCCGACTTCGCCAGTTCGGCCTGGCCGCTTTTTACCCGGGCGATGTACAGCCAGAGCGCGGCGTGGCGCTCGGCCGGCAGCTTGTCCAGGCCAGCGCGCAGGCGCGTCGCGGCGCCGGCGTAGTCGCGGCGCTCCAGCAGGTCGTGGCCGGTATACAGCTTGGCATGGGCGCTGCCGCCTTGCGCCGCCTTTTCCAGCCACTCGCCGGCCAGCGCGCGGTCGCGCGCCACCAGCTTGCCGCCGCTGTAGGCGCGCGCCAGCACCAGCTGGGCGTCGGCATTGCCGCCCTCGGCCTCGGCCACCATCCACGGTTCCAGCGTGCGGCGCTGGCCGAAGGGCGCGCCGCCCACATACGAGAAATACAGCTTGTTCTGGCTCATGGCGAACAGCACGCGGTGGGCGCGCAGGAAGTCGGCGCCGAGGATCACGTCGGCACTGTTCAGGCCCGAGTTTTCCACCGCCATGTCGGCGTTCTCGACGGTCTCTTCGCCGATCTGGAACCTGGTTTTCACGAACCAGCGATTGGCCGCATGGCTGCCCACGCCGACGATGTCGGTGCCGCGCTCGACCCCGGGCGCATCGAGCGCGATGCCGGCGCGCCTGGCCGCGTCGCCGGTGATCATGCTGAAGGCGGCGCCGGTGTCGATCATCGCCTCCAGCTCCTTGCCGTTGATGCGTACGAAGAAGTGGGGATTCATGTGGTCTTCGTTATGGCGCCGCAGCGGCACTTCCTGCACGTCCTGGCCCCAGTAGCCAAGGAAGACGCCGCCGCAGCCCTTGGGCACGAAGAAGGTCAGCTGTCTGGTCGCGAGCGAAATTTCGAGATCGGTCTGGAACAGGAAGGGCGCGCCCAGAATGCCGTCATACGAGGGCGTGTCGCCGAAGCTGCCCAGCACCGGCATGTTGCTGCGGCCGGCGCGCACCGGCCCGACGATGAATTCGTTGACGATCGACGCATACAAGGGCGAGCTGCCGCCGACGCCGGAGGCGTGGCGGCCGGTGGCATACAGCCGGATGCCGCGCCGCTCGGTGCCGGTGCGGGTGAGCACGGTGGCGTAGGCCCCGGTGTCCACCAGCAGCTCGGCCGGGGTGCCGTTGATGGTGCCCTCGGTGGTGATTTCCAGGCTGGGCCCGCTGTACCGGAGCGGCAGCTTGCCGATCGGCGTATAACTGCACTTGGCCGCCTCGGCGGCGGCGTGGGCGAGGGGCAGGAAGGCGCAGGCCGCGCCCAGGGTCAGGCGCGTGAGCGCGCGGCACAGGATGGGGTTCATGCGTAAATTCTAGAAGGGAAGTTTCTTTTTATGCAATCCACCCTGCATAGCTGCTGCTGCCTGTTGTGAATCGGAACATGATACAAAAAATGCGGCACCGGCCGCATTATTGAATCATGTCCAGCAGGCGCTAGCGCGCCGCGCGCAGCCGCACGCACTCGATATACGCCTCGGTATCCGGCGGCACGCCGTTGCGCTGGGACGCCCAGATCATCTCGCCCAGGCATTCCATGATCTCGTGGTGGGCGTCGTGCTCGCCGCGCTTGGCCACCAGCAGGTCGTGCGCGGCCTTGATGCCGCGCGGCTGGTCGACCGATACCTGTTCGGCGATCGACAGGTGCATCGACAGGTGCAGGAAGGGGTTGGCCTGGCCGCCCTCGACCGAGTAATCGCGCGCGATCGCCGCATCGACGTCGCCAAGCTGATCGTGGTATTCGGGATGCTGGACGATCCAGTCGGCCGCGATGGCGTCCATCGGGGTCAGGATCTCGTTGTTGCGCTGCTTGCGCAGGGCGTCGCAGAAAAAGCGGCGCACGTCGTGCGAAGACGGAGTAAACATGGCGGGAGAGGGCAGGAAAATGGCGGGAAGCGGGCATTTTAGCGCTTCCCGCGCCCCCGCGCTCTACGCCTTGTTTGGCTGCGGTTGCGGCTGCGGCTGCGGCGGTGGCCCGCACTCCGGCCGCTGGGCCATCAGCGCCTTCGCCTTCTCCATGTCGCCGCTGGCCGCCACGCGTTCGGCCATCATGGTCTTGGCCACGCACACCTGGCTGTTGGCGCGCGCCTTGTCGTCGCGCGCTTGTTCCAGCAGTTCCTTTTCGTCGATCTTGCCCAGGAAGTGGCGGGCGACCGGCGAGGGCCACTGGTCGTTGTCGTCGCGCGCGAAGGTCTTTTCCAGGTCGGCCCTGGCGGCCTCGCCCTCGCCCAGGTGCAGGCGCGCGAGATACAGCCACAGGGCGGCGCTGCGGTCGCCCGGCAGCTTTTCCAGGCCCAGGCGCAGGTGGCGCGCGGCGTGGGCGTACTGGCGCCGCGGCATGTGGCCACGCCCGATGAAGAAGTTGGCGAAGGGGTTGTTGCCGGCGGCGGCGCGGTCGAGCCAGGTCTTGGCCTGTACCGGGTCGCGCGCCACGCCCTGGCCGCTGCGGTACAGCTGCCACAGCATCATCTGGGCGTCGGTGTTGTCGGCGTCGGCCTCCTGCTGGATCCAGGCCTCGATGCCGCGCCGCTGTCCCAGCGGCTCGCCGCCGATGTAGCTGATGTAGAGTTTTTCCTGGCTCATGGCGAACAGCACCCGGTGTGCGCGCAGGAAGTCCACGCCGAGCAGCACATCGATGTCGTGCAGGTCGGCGTCGATCACGCCGACGCGCGCATTGCGGATGGTCTCGGCGCCCAGTTGCAGGGTGTCGAACACGGTTACCCAGCGCGCCACCCGGGACTCGCCGACGCCGGCGCTGTAGCCGGCGCGCTCGACGCCGGGCGCGTCGAGCTTCAGGCCGGCGCGCTTGGCGGCATTGAGCGTGACCACGGTGGTGGAGGCGCCGCTGTCGATGATGGCGTTGAGCTTCTTGCCGTTCAGGAGCACCGTGAAGTGGGGATTCGGGCTGCGGCTGTAGCTGCGCTCGAAGGGCAGGACGACGGCTTCCGGATCCCAGTAGGCCAGGAAATCCTTGCGGCAGTCGACCGGCCGGAAGAAGCGGATCTGCTTTTCGGCCAGCGAGAATTCGAGGTCGGCCTGCAGCAGGAAGGGCGCGCCCACGATGCCGTCGTAGGCCGGGGCGCTGCCGAAATCGTGGATCACCCTCAGGCTGCCCGGCCTGGAGGACACGGGACCGGCGCGGAATTCCTTGAAGCGGGTGTTGTAGATGCGGCTGTAGCCGCCCACGCCCATGACGCTGGTGCCGGTATTCCACAGCGTCATGGCGCGCGGCTCGGTCCCGGTGCGCGTGAGTGCGGTGTCGCTGGCGCCGGTATCGACCAGCAGGGTCGCCGGCGTGCCATTGAGCGAGCCTTCCATGGTCAGCTCGAGCCCAGGCCCGGTATAGCGCAAGGGCACGCTGGCGACGTTCACGTACTTGCAGCCCTTGGCGGACGCCTCCTGCTGCGCATGGGCGGGGAAGGTGGCGAGCAGGGCAGCGCAGGCGAGCAGGTGGGAGAGTTTCATCCGAACATTGTCATGGCTGGATACAGCTTTTGACAATGCGGCCGGCATAAACGAGGCGCGCGCGCTTCCTTCGTTAACGTAAAAACGTCGTTCCGGCGGAGGCCGGAACAATGCCACAGGCATTGTTCCGCCCAAGTTCTGATCGCGCTATTGAAACGCTTGCAACATTAGGTTCCGGCCTGCGCCGGAACGACGTGCATATTGAAACTAACTGAACAGCATTAGAGCGCGCAGGCTCCCCTTGGTTTACTCGTCCGGCGCCAGCGCCAGCGAATCCGGCGTGGCGGGCGCGGCCGATGCGCCGGCGACCTCGAGCGCCGCTTGCTGCTGCGCGACCTTGCCGCCGGCCTGCGAGCGGCCATGCGGCTGCCTCAGGTAACGGGCACTATGGCGCCGTTCCCCGTGCGGGCCCTTGGCGGGCCAGGTGATGAAGCGCGACAGCTCCTGCAGGGCCCGCTGGTAGACATCGCGCTTGAACTCGATGACCACGTCCAGCGGCACCCAGTAGTCGTGCCAGCGCCAGGCGTCGAACTCGGGATGGTCGGTCAGGCGCAGGTTGACGTCGTTATCGCGCGCCACCATGCGCAGCAGGAACCAGATCTGCTTCTGGCCACGGTAGTGGCCGCGGATCTCGCGCTTGATGAAGTGGTCGGGCACTTCATAGCGCAGCCAGTCGCGGGTTCGCCCCACGATCTTGACATGTTCCTGGCGCAAGCCGATTTCTTCCTCGAGCTCACGGTACATCGCCTGTTCCGGCGTCTCGCCGTATTTGATTCCCCCTTGCGGAAATTGCCACGAGTGCTCGCGCACCCGCTTGCCCCACCACACCTCGTTGTTGGCGTTCAGCAGGATGATGCCGACGTTGGGGCGAAACCCTTCACGATCGAGCATAAGTGCACCTCGAAACTTTCTGCCGGCCGTACGATCCTTATATTTTTACCCACAAATTGCCATTACCACCTTGCCGGCGAGTTGCCGACGGAGCGGGTGCTGCGTGTTCCGGACCCATTTGTAGAAAGATTGGACGCATCAGCCAGCTAATCCTTTAAAATTAGGTCGATTATAACTCTCTCTTTTTAAAAAGAATTCACGGATATGCGCGCCTCACGATTTTTTATTTCAACTCTTAAAGAAGCGCCTTCCGACGCCGAAATCGTCAGCCACCAGTTGATGATGCGCGCCGGGATGATCAAGCGCCTCGGTTCGGGGATCTACACCTACATGCCGACCGGCCTGCGCATCATCCGCAAGGTCGAAGGCATCATCCGTGAAGAAATGAACCGCGCAGGCGCGATCGAGCTCTTGATGCCGCTCGTGCAGCCGGCCGAACTGTGGCAGGAGACTGGCCGCTGGGACAAGATGGGCCCGGAACTGATGCGCGTCAAAGACCGCCACGGCCGTGAATTCGCGATCCAGCCCACCTCGGAAGAAGTCATCACCGACGTCGTGCGTTCGGAAATCAAATCCTACCGCCAGCTGCCGGTCAACTTCTATCACATCCAGACCAAGTTCCGCGACGAGCGCCGCCCGCGCTTCGGCCTGATGCGCGGCCGCGAGTTCACCATGAAAGATGCCTACTCGTTCGACCGCGACGTGGCCGGCATGCAGGCCTCGTACCAGAACATGTTCGACGCCTACACCCGCGTGTTCAACCGCTTCGGCCTGAAATTCCGCGCGGTGGCGGCCGACAACGGCGCCATCGGCGGCACCGGCTCGCATGAATTCCACGTCATCGCCAGCACCGGCGAAGACGCGCTGGTGTACTGCAAGGAGTCGGACTACGCGGCCAATATGGAAGCGGCCGAAGCGCTGGCGATCGGCGAGCGCCTCGCTGCCGCCCAGGCGCTCACCAAGACTTCTACCCCTGGCAAGACCAAGTGCGAAGCCGTGGCAGAACTCTTGAACATCCCGCTGCAGCAGCACGTCAAGAGCATCGCCCTGACGGTGGAAAACGAGGGCAAGAAGACCTATTTCCTGCTGCTGCTGCGCGCCGACCATGAACTCAACGAGATCAAAGTCTCGAAAGTGGCGGGCCTGAAGGACTTCCGCTTCTCGACCGAAGCGGAGATCCAGGACGTGTATGGCACCGTGCCGGGCTATCTTGGCCCGATCGGCGCGAAGCTGCCCCTCACCGTGGTGGCCGACCGCACCGTGGCCAACATGGCCGACTTCGTCTGCGGCGCCAACGAGCTTGATTTCCACTTCACGGGCGCCAACTGGGGCCGCGACGTGGCCGAGCCGATCGTGGCCGACCTGCGCAATGTGGTCGAAGGCGACGCTTCGCCGGACGGCAAGGGCGTGCTCGCCATCGAACGCGGCATCGAAGTGGGCCACGTGTTCCAGCTCGGGACCGCCTACTCGGAAGCCATGGGCGCCACCTTCCTCGACGAAAACGGCAAGCCGGCCCCGCTGCAGATGGGCTGCTACGGCATCGGCGTGACCCGCATCCTGGGCGCGGCCATCGAGCAGAACTTCGACGACAAGGGCATCGTCTGGCCGGACGCCATCGCACCCTTCGAGCTGGTGCTGTGCCCGATGGGCATGGACCGCAGCGAGATGGTCAAGGAACAGGTCGAGAAGCTGTATGCCGAGCTGATGGCGGCTGGCGTCGACGTGATCGTCGACGACCGCGGCCTGCGTCCGGGCGCCATGTTCTCGGATTGGGAACTGATCGGCGTGCCGCACCGCGTCGTGATCGGCGAGCGTGGCCTGAAGGAAGGCAACCTGGAATACCAGGGCCGCCGCGACGACGCCGCCACCAGCGTGCCGGTCGACGGCATGGTCGCCTTCATCAAGGGCAAGCTGGGCAAGTGAACCTCGTCACGCTGGTTCCCTGGACGTGCAGCGTGCTGCTGGCCGCCGGGCTGATGCTCGGCGGGTCGGCGCACGCCGGCAACCAGAAGGAAGAGGCGATGGCCGATTCCGTGCGCCTGGCCCTGGCCAACGCCATCCGCGACAGCCGCCCCCCGAAGCCGGTGCTGCGCGACGACGCCACCCGGGTGCGCTACCAGGCCTGGTTCGGCGAGATGTCGCGCCGCCTGGCCAAGCGCATCCCCGACGAACAGGGCCGCACCGAGTTCCTCGAAGTCGCCTGGTACGAGTCGACCCGCGCCGGGCTCGACCCGGGCCTGGTGCTGGGCCTGATCCAGGTCGAGTCGGCCTACCGCAAGTACGCCATCTCGATCGCCGGCGCGCGCGGCTACATGCAGGTGATGCCCTTCTGGACCAAGGTCATCGGCGACGCCGACCGCCGCAAGCTGTTCCACATGCAAACCAACCTGCGCTACGGCTGCTCGATCCTGCGCATGTACATCGACATGGAACAAGGCAACCTCTACCTCGCCCTCGGCCGCTACAACGGCAGCCGCGGCAAACCGCAATACCCGAACGCCGTGCTGTCGGCGTGGAAGAAGTGGGAATTCAAGCCTGGCGTTTGACCTACTGCTTCAACCGCCCGCTACGGCACTATCTTCGTTAGCCTCAAGACCGTCGTACGCGCCACTGGCGCCTACGACTTCCCGCGCAGGCGGGAACCCAAGTTCTGCCAACAATCCCGCAACATTTCACCCCGCCATATGCACTTGGCAAGGTGTAAACTCTCCGCTTCCCCAACGTAGAGGTTTTCATGCGATTGTCCACCCTCGCCAGCGCCGTCCTGATCGCCACGCTGGCCGGCTGCGCCTCCGCGCCGCCGCCTTCCCAGTCCATTCCCACCCAGGCAAACACCGACCAGCGCGCCAAGAACGTCATCTTCTTCCTCGGCGACGGCCTCGGCCTGAACACCCTCACCGCCGCCCGCATCTTCCACGCCGGCGAAGAAGGCCAGCTCACCATCGACCGCCTGCCCGAATCGGCCTTCGTCAAGACCTTCTCGAACGACGCCATGGTGACCGACAGCGCGGCCGGCATGGCCGCCTACATGACCGGGGTAAAACACAATAACGGCGTGATCTCGATGTCGGCCGGCACCCGATCGGTCGCCCCCGCCAAGGACGCCAACGGCAACGCGCTGCTTAGTCGCTGCGAGAACGGCGCACCCGCCGCCACCCTGCTGGAACTGGCAAGACGCCGCGGCATGGCGCTGGGCGTGGTCACCAACACCAGCGTCACCGACGCCACGCCGGCATCGAGCTACGGGCACGGCTGCCACCGCAAGCTCGAAACCGACTTCGCGGCCATGCTGGTGCCCGGCGGCGCCGGCTACAACGCCGCCCTCGGCTCGCGCGGCCTGGACGTGCTGTTCGGCGGCGGCGCCCAGTTCTTCACCCCGTTCGCGCGCGGCGGCAAGCGCGCCGACAACCGCGACCTGCTGGCCGAATTGAGCGCCCAAGGCTTCCGCGTGGTGTCCGACACGGCCGGCTTCAACGCACTGGCCCACACTGCGCAGCAGCCGGCCATCGGCCTGTTCGCCCCCAACCACATGGACTACGACGCCGTGCGCAAGCCGGCCAGCCAGCCGAGCCTGACCGACATGACGCGCAAGGCCATCGACCTGCTGGCGCCGCACGCAGGCAGCGCCGGCAAGGGCTTCTTCCTGGTGGTCGAGGGCGGCCTGATCGACCACGCGCTGCACGCCACCCTCGGCAAGCGCGCGCTGCAGGAAACCGTCTCGTTCAACGACGCCATGCAGGCCGCGCTGGACAAAATGGAAGCGCTCGACCCGGGCCTGAAGAACACCCTCATCGTCTCCACCGCCGACCATGACCACACGCTGCTCCTGAACGGCTACACGGTCCGCACCGGCAAGACCACGCCCACCAATCCGGGCGTGCTCGGCCTGGTGCGCAACCTGGACGGCAGCCCCAAGCTCGACAAGGCGGGCCGCCCGTTCACCATCATCGGATTCGGCACCGGCGAGAACCGCGTCAACGGCAGCCGCGGCAGCCAGCCGGCACTCACCGACGACATCGTGACGCGCGACGACTACCACCAGGAAGCGGTCGTGCGCACCCGCACCGGGGCCGAGACCCACGGCGGGACCGACGTCTATCTCGGCGCCACCGGCGCCGGCGCGGAGCTGTTCCGCGGCACCATCGACAACACCCGCGTCTTTGGCCTGATCAAGACCGCGGCCGGCTTGTAAGAACAGGAATGCACATGAAAAAGCGACTTCCCCTGCTGCTGGCAGCGACCGTGTTCAGCGCCAGCGCCATCGCCGCGCCCAAGGCGAAGAACATCATCTTCTTCCTCGGCGACGGCATGGGCCCGACCACCATCACCGCCGCGCGCATCTACAGGCATGGCGAGGACGGCCTCTTGAGCTTCGAGCGGCTCGAGCGCACCGCGCGCATCAAGACCTATTCGAACGACTTCCAGACCACCGACAGCGCGCCCTCGATGGGCGCCTACATGACCGGCGTGAAGATCAACCAGGACGGCATCTCGATGAAGGATGCCAGGGCCATCGACCCGCTCAAGGACGCCAACGGCAACCAGACGCTCGACCAGTGCGGCGACAACAACGGCAGCATCGCCCCGACCATCCTGGAACTGGCCAAGGCACGGGGCAAGGCCGTGGGCGCCGTGACCACCACCGAACTGACCCACGCGACCCCGGCCTCGACCTTCTCGCACGTGTGCCACCGCGACGCGGCCTACACCATCGCGCGCCAGCTGGTGCCGGGCGGGGCGGGCTACAACCCGGCGCTGGGCGATGGTGTCGACGTGCTGATGGGCGGCGGGCGCCACCACTTCACGCCCTACGACAAGGCCGGCAATCCCCAGGGCCGCGCCGACGGACGCGACCTGCTGGCCGAGCTGGCGGCGCAGGGCTATGCGGTGGCCAACACCCGCGCCGGCATGATGTCGGCGCGGCCGGGCCGCAAGTTCGTCGGCATCTACAGCGCGGACGACCAC
Source organism: Massilia yuzhufengensis (assembly GCF_900112225.1). GTDB lineage: Bacteria > Pseudomonadota > Gammaproteobacteria > Burkholderiales > Burkholderiaceae_D > Telluria > Telluria yuzhufengensis. The sequence continues at coordinate 85,432 of NZ_FOLD01000018.1, forward strand.
ATGGACTACGCGCTGGCGCGCCGTCCCGAACAGCCGACCCTGGGCGAGATGGCCTTGAAGGCGATCGACCTGCTGTCGAAGGACCCGGACGGCTTCTTCCTGATGGTCGAAGGCGGCAAGATCGACCACGCCCTGCACGACAACAACGCGAAAAACGCACTGGCCGACACGGTGGCGTTTGATGAAGCGATCCAGGCGGCGATCGAGCGCATGCGCGCGCTCGACCCTGGCCTGGAAAACACCCTGGTCGTCGTCACCGCCGACCATGACCACACCATGGTGCTCAGCGGCTACCCGAAGCGCGGCAGCAAGGTGCTCGACATCGTGCACGACTACGCCAATGGCCAGCCAAAAAAGGACGCCGACGGCAAGAGCTTCACGGCCCTCGTCTTCGGCAACGGCAAGGTCCGCCCTGACGTGCGCACCGACGTGGACAGCGCGGTGGCGCTGGGCGACAAGTACCAGCAGGAAGCCGGCGTGCATACGGTCTACGAGTCGCACGGGGGCGGGGATGTGAAGCTGTATGCGGTGGGTGCGGGCTCGGCGCCGTTCAAGGGGACGATCGAGAATACGCAGGTGTTTCACTTGATGAAGGCGGCGGCGGGCTTGTAATCGAAGCCGCGCATGCCGCGTCACGGCCAGGCTAAACCAACGTCGTCCCGGCCTGCGCCGGGACGACGGATCATCTGTTTGAGGGAAGAGGAAGCACTCCCATCTGCATGCAGGACGCCGCCCAAAAACAAAAAGCCCCGTCACCGGGGCTTTCTGCATTCAGGCAACTGGACAGCCGGCCAGTGCTTACTTCAGGTGATCCGAAATGAGCTTGGTCATTTCGAACATCGAGACCTGGGCCTTGCCACCGAAGACGACTTTCAGCTTGTCGTCCGCGTTGATCATGCGGCGGTTCTCTGGATCCTGCAGGTTTTCTTTCTTGATGTAGTCCCAGACTTTCTTGGTGACTTCGGTACGTGGCAGCGGCTTGTTGCCCACGACTGCCGCCAGGTCACCCGATGGGGTCATCTCTTTCATGAAAGCGGCGTTAGGCTTGCGTGCAGCGGCCGGTTTGGCTGCTGGTTTCGCTGCTGCCTTTGCTGGAGCTGCTGCTTTTTTTGCTGCAGGCTTGGCCGCTGCAGCAGGCTTGGCGGCCGCTGCTTTCTTGGCTGGCGCTGCGGTGGATTTTTTGGCTGTTGCCATCTTCGAGCCTCCTAAACGAACACAGGGAAAGTTGCGCTATTGACGCACGGGCTTATATTGGTGGCGTTTTACTGTTCATGCAAGTCTTTTTCGAAATTTTTTCATTCTTATAAGGCCCGAAATGCGAGCTGTCGCACACTAGCGCCGCTTCAATTGAAAAAACCGTGACCTGGATAGACAAAAACCGCGCAAGGCCAGTGCCCGCGCGGTTTCCCTGGACGTGGCAGTGCGCTTAGCGCATGCCAGGCATCATGCCTTTCATCCCGCGCATCATCTTCATCAGGCCGCCGCCCTTGAGCTTTTTCATCATGGTCTGCATCTGGTCGTACTGGTTCAGCATGCGGTTCACTTCCTGGACTTGCACGCCGGCGCCGGCTGCGATGCGGCGCTTGCGGTTGGCCTTGATCAGGTCGGGCTTGGCGCGCTCGCCCGGGGTCATGGAGTCGATGATGCCGACCATGCGCCGCACCTGCTTCTCGGCTTGGTCCATGTTGGCGCCGGCTGCGGCCTGCTGGAACTGGGCCGGGAGTTTGTCGAGCAGGCCCGACATGCCACCCATTTTCTTCATCTGCGTCAGCTGCGCCTTGAAGTCGTTCATGTCGAAGCGGCCGCCGCTCTTGATCTTGTTGGCCAGTTCGGTCGCGGCTTCGGCGTCGACGCCCTTGCGCGCTTCTTCCACCAGCGCCAGGATGTCGCCCATGCCCAGCACGCGGTTGGCCATGCGGCTTGGGTCGAAGGCTTCCAGGCCATCGAGTTTTTCGGACACGCCGGCAAACTTGATCGGTTTACCGGTCACGTGGCGCACCGACAGGGCGGCGCCGCCGCGCGAATCGCCATCGAGCTTGGTCAGCACGATGCCGGTCAGCGGCAGCGCGTCGTTGAAGGCCTTGGCGGTGTTGATCGCATCCTGGCCCAGCATGGCGTCGACCACGAACAGGGTTTCCACCGGATTGACGGCGGCGTGCACCGCGGCGATCTCTTGCATCATCGCTTCGTCGATGCCGAGGCGGCCGGCGGTGTCGATGATCAGGACATCGTGGTAGTGCTTCTTGGCCCAGTCGAGCGCGGCAAGCGCGATGTCGACCGGCTTGTCGGTGGCGGAAGACGGGAAGAAATCGGCGCCGACCTGCTTGGTCACCGACTCCAGCTGCGCGATCGCGGCGGGGCGGTAGACGTCGGCCGAGACGGTGAGGACCTTCTTCTTCTTTTGTTCCTTGAGGTACTTGGCGAGCTTGCCGGTGGTGGTGGTCTTACCCACACCCTGCAGGCCGGCCATCAGGATGATCGCCGGCGGCTGCTGGGCGAAGGACAGCTGCGAGGCTTCGGGACCGAGGTCGGCGCCCATCAGGGCGGCCAGCTCGCGCTGCACCACGCCGACCAGGGCCTGGCCCGGGCTGAGCGAGCCGATGACTTCTTCGCCGAGCGCTTTCTCTTTGACTTTGGCGATGAATTCGCGCACCGCCGGCAGGGCCACGTCGGCCTCGAGCAGGGCCATGCGCACTTCGCGCAGCATCTCGGCGGTGTTCGCCTCCGTGAGGCGCGCCTCGCCGCGCATCGTCTTGACGACCTTGGCTAGGCGTTGGGTAAGGTTATCTAGCATGTTCTACCTGACTATGAATACGACGGCATTCGGAAAACCGCCATTTTACCTTGCGCAAGCCGCCGAGTTCGACCGCAGCAACGATATAGCGCAATTTTTCATCAACGGTGATGTGTTCGATCATATGGAAACCTTGCCGTCTTTGACACGCCTCACGTGCCTATAGCCCATTTCCCTACGGACTTTTCCAATAAATGCCCGTGCTTTCCATGACCACTTCCTCCGGGTCAAGGGCGGCGGCCCACTTAGCCAACTCACGTCGATCACGTTTAAATCCGCCGAACTGCCGTTGTTCGACTCGGCTAGAACCATCAGGCATTTCTAGCAAGGCACAAGCCGTGATCTGGGCTTGGTGGATATCCAGCCCGATTACACGCTTGTAAATCGTCACCAGTTCCATCACTCCTCCCATTGAGATAAACTCAAAAATGGAAGGTGCGGGTGCCGGGACTGAAGATGCCTGGAGGCGACAAGTCGCCAACGGCCAATTTAGCGTACGCCCTCGGGAGTGCAATTCTGGGTGCGAGTCAGCCCGGCGGGTCACGTTGGGTACGGGGTGCATGCCCGCCAAAGTTTAGTAACGACCTCTACCCGTTACCTTCCACCCTCACGTTTCTTTCATCTTCAAGGGTGACGCCAGCGTCATGATCGTTGGGCGGAACAATGCCGGTGGCATTGTTCCCGCCTTCGCGGGAACGACGTGCATATATACGTGGCCAGAATATTTGTAGCGCCTATTTGTACAGTTAATCTAAAGACCGTCGTACGCGCCACTGGCGCCTACGGCTTCCCGCGCAGGCGGGAACCCAAGTTTGTATGCGCAGCCCATACAGCACGCTTTGACCGGCAACGCAGAGCCCCGCCACCGCCCCAACCCGATGGTGTAGACTCCTGCTATGCAGAACTCCCTCTTCCTCGCCGCGGCCTTGCTGTACGCGGTGTGCGCCCTGCTGCCGTCGCGCCGGGGTGCGCTCGTTTCCGGCGTCACCGCCGTGGCCTGGGCGGCGCATGGCGCGGCGCTTGGGCTCGACGTCGTCACGCCCGGCGGCCTGCGGGTCGGCTTCGCCATCATGCTGTCCTCGGCCCTGTGGGTCTCGGTCGCCGCCTACTGGCTGGAAAACCGCAACTTCGCCCTCGACGGCATGCGCCGGCTGGTGATGCCCTGCGCCTTCGTGGCCTGCCTGCTGCCGCTGGTGTTCCCCGGCAGCCTGCTGCCGGTGGCCAGCCAGTCGCCCGCCTTCGGCTGGCACGTGGCGGTGGCGGTGCTGGCCTACAGCACGCTCACCATCGCCGCCTTCCACGCGGTGCTGATGGCGCTGCAGGAAGCGCGGCTGCACACGCGCGGCGCCAACGGCGGCTGGCTCGGCAGTGCGCTGGACCAGCTGCCGGCCTTGCTGACCATGGAAAAGCTGCTGTTCCGCGTCATCTGGATCGGCTTCATCCTGCTGAGCCTGACCGTGCTGTCCGGCGTGGTGTTTTCCGAGCAGCTGTTCGGCAGCGCGCTGCGACTGGACCACAAGAGCGTGTTCGCGCTGCTGTCCTGGCTCCTGTTCGCCGCGCTGCTGGCCGGCCGGCGCTGGCAGGGCTGGCGCGGAAAAACCGCGCTGCGCTTCACGCTGGCCGGCTTCGCCACCTTGGCGCTGGCCTATGTCGGCAGCCGCTTCGTGCTCGAAGTGGTGCTGCACCGGGGGCTCGCATGAGCCGCATCCTGTTCTGGATCCTGCTCATCGCACTGGTCGGTTTCGCCATCCGCGCCAAGCTGAAGGCGGCCAGCGCGCGCCAGCGGGAGGCCATGCGCCAGCAGCAGCGCCAGGCGCCGCCGGAACCGGTCGCCGCCATCGAAGACATGGCCCAGTGCGCCCACTGCGGCATCCACTTCCCGGCCTCCGAGGCGGTGCGCGCAGACGGCCACGACTACTGCTCGCCGGGCCACGTGCGCCTGCCGCCGCGGTAAGCCGGCCGATGCCGCCCCGGCCGGTGCTGTCCCGCGAAGCGCGCGCGACCCTGTGGCGCTCGCTCCAGACCTTCACCATCACCCGCATCGTCATCGCGCTGGTGCTGCTGCTCTACCTGGGCGTGAGCGTCACCAATGGCGCCGCGCGCACCGATGTCGTCAACACCAAGGCCTGCGCCTTTTACCTGGCCGCCGCGCTGCTGTTCGCCGCGCTCGGCACCTGGTGGCGCCGGCGCTTCGCCGTGCAGCTCGGATGCCAGCTCGCGGTCGACCTGGCGGTGATCTCGCTGCTCTACCTGGAAGCGGCCGGCATGCGCAGCGGGCTGGCGATCCTGTACCTGTTCCCGCTGGCCGGTTCCGCCATCCTCGCGCCGCTGACGCTGGCGCTGTTCTCGGCCTCGGTCGCCACCCTGTTCCTGCTCGCCGAAAGCACCTGGCAGGTGATCATGCTGGAGCGCCAGCCGCCGCTGATGCAGGCCGGCCTGTACGGCGCCGCCTTCTTCGCGGTGGTGCTGGTGCTCAACCGCCTGGCGGCGCGCCTGATCAAGCAGGAAGAACTGGCCGCCCAGCGCGGCACCGATCTGCGGGTGCAGCAGATGATCAACCAGATCGTCATCGCCGATGTCGGCGACGGCATCCTGGTGGTGGGCGACGACAGCGCGGTCTTCACCGGCAACCCGGCGGCGCGGCGCATGCTGGGCCTGGAAGGCGACGCCTCGGGCTTCAAGCTGGGCGAGGCCCCGGACATGGAGCCGGTGGCGCAAGCCTTCAGCGCCTGGCTGCGCGCCCCGCTCGAGGGCGCAGCCTTCGTTACCGTCAAGCCCTACCGCGAAGACGCAGGTCCGCTGCGCGGCCGGCGCGACCAGCCGGCCCACCTGAAGCTGCGCTTCGCGCGGGTCGACACCGCCGGCGTGGCGCTGGGCCGCAGCGTGGTGTTCATGCAGGACGTCAGCGCCATCGAAAACCAGGCGCAGCAGCTCAAGCTGGCCTCGATGGGGCGCCTGACGGCCAGCATCGCGCACGAGGTGCGCAACCCGCTGTCGGCCATCGGCCACGCCACCGCGCTGCTGGCCGAAGACCTGCACGGGCCGGCCGAGCTGCGCCTGCTGAAGATCGTGGGCGACAACGTCGCGCGCGTGAACCGCATGGTCGAGGACATCCTGCAGCTCTCGCGCAAGGTGCAGCCCAACGGCGAGCCGCTGCTGCTGGCGCCCTTCCTGGCCGAGCTGAAGGCGGAATTTTGCGAAACCCACGGATTGGCCGATGATATAGTCTATATCGGCGATGCCGGGCAGAGCGCGGTGCGCTTCGACCCGCTGCACCTGCATGAAGTGCTGCTCAACCTGCTGGGCAACGCGATCCGCTACGCCAGCCGGGAACCGGCCAGCATCCGCATCTTCCCGGCGCGCGACGCCGCCGGCCGCACCGAGCTGCACGTGCAGGACGACGGCCCCGGCATCACGCCCGAAGTGCGCGCCCACCTGTTTGAGCCCTTCTACACCACCTCGAGCAAGGGCACGGGCCTGGGCCTGTACCTGGCGCGCGAGCTGTGCCTGAACAACGATGCGAAGCTCGACTACGAATACCGCTTCGACGCCGCGGCCATGGGGCCGCGCAGGGCGAGCGGGCGCTTCGTGATCAGCTTTGCCAGCCGGCCGCAGCCGGGCGAGCGCGAGCCCGCCTAATATATAGAGATAGAGAACACCATGACCGCACCCCGCATCCTCGTGGTCGATGACGAAGCCGACCTGCGCGAACTGCTCGAGATCACCCTGCTCAAGATGGGGCTGGACGTCGACAGCGCCGCCACGCTGCGCCAGGCGCGCACCCTGGTCGAGGAGCACGACTACGCGCTGATCCTGACCGACATGCGCCTGCCCGATGGCCTGGGGCTGGAACTGGTGCGCGAAGTGGCGGCCGCCACCAGCAATGGCAAGAGCACGCCGATCGCCGTCATCACCGCCTACGGCAGCGCCGACAACGCGGTGGTGGCGCTCAAGGCGGGGGCCTTCGACTACATCTCCAAGCCGGTGGCGCTGGACGCGCTGCGCGTGATGGTGCGCTCGGCGCTGCGCCTGCTCGATGCCGCGCCCGCGCAGCCCGGCGGCGCGGCGCCCGGCTCGCGCATGATCGGCGCATCGAGCGCGATGGCCGCGCTGCGCGCCCAGATCGGCCGGCTGGCGCGCTCGAACGCGCCGATCTCGATCACCGGCGAATCGGGCAGCGGCAAGGAACTCGCGGCCCGTGAAATCCACGCCCAGAGCTCGCGCGCGGCCAAGCCCTTCGTCGCGGTGAACTGCGGGGCGATCCCCGAAACCCTGATGGAGGCCGAGTTCTTCGGCTACCGCAAGGGCGCCTTCACCGGAGCATCGGAAGAACGCGACGGCTTCTTCCAGGCCGCCAACGGCGGCACCCTGATGCTCGACGAGGTGGCCGACCTGCCGCTGGCGATGCAGGTCAAGCTGCTGCGCGCGATCCAGGAACGGCGCGTGCGCAAGATCGGCGCCACGCTCGAGGAACCGGTGGACGTGCGCATCATCAGCGCCACCCACCAGGACCTGGCCAGGTGCGTGGAGCAGGGCAGGTTCAGGCAGGATCTGTTTTATAGGCTGAACGTGATCGAGCTGTCGCTGCCGCCGCTGCGCGAGCGCATCGACGACCTGCCGCCGCTGGTGGACGCGATCCTGGCGCGGCTGGCCGGCCCAGGCCAGGCCGCCTTGGCGCCGGGCGTGCTGGACACGCTGCGGGCGTATTCCTTCCCGGGCAATATCCGCGAACTGGAAAACGTGCTGGAACGGGCGCTCGCGTTTGCCAACGACGGCGTGATCGAAGTAGGCGACCTGTCGCTCAAGGCGGCGCGGCCGGGGGAGGGAGCGGCGCCGGCGCCGGCGCCCGTGCCGGTCGCGGAACCGGAACCGGCGCCCGTGCCGGCCGAGGCGGCGCCGGCGCCGGCGCCGGACGCGCTGCCGAGCAACCTGCCCGAGTACCTGAGCCAGGTGGAGCGCGACATCATCGGGCGCGCCCTGCAGCAGACCCAGTTCAACCGCACCCAGGCCGCGGCCCTGCTCGGGATCAGCGTGCGCCAGCTGCGCTACCAGATGCAGAAGCTGGAGATCAGCGCGCCGGACGACAATCCGTAACCGGGAAAAGTCGACGTCGGCGTGTTGTCTTTTCGCCAGTGCAAAATGCACAAGAACGATGCGCCGCGCATCGCGCTGATGAGACTTTACGCAGCCTACCGATTAAGGTTAGCGCTCGCTCACCGCATACTGCCCGCCGTTCTGGCCACACCGCCTTGTCAACCCCGCGCGCCAAAAAAAACCGAAAAAATTGAGAAGTTATTCACTTGCCGTGACCTGGGTCAGGTACTACAATTAGTCCAATATCAACGTCGAACACTAGATGTAGTGGTAGTGGACTTAAAGCAAGTAGCTCAGTCCCGACATGAGGCTTGCAGCGCAAGCGACTGATTCAACAGCGATTTATCACCCTGCATATCTGGTGCCAGCAAGGCGTTCCGGCTGGCGGGGTATCGCTTTGCTATGAATTCCGTAGGACTTCGGTCCTGGTAACAAACAAATGGCGGCAGCACCTGCCCACCCTGGAGGCTCAATGCAAACAGCACAAGACATTTCGATCAATCCACACGTCACTTCCGGCGCGTCGTCCACCTCCACGCCTGCGGAAATCGCGGCGCGCGGTGACTACCGTGTCATCCGCCGCAACGGCGCCGTGGTCGCATTCGAGCCGCAGAAGATCTCGGTCGCCATGACCAAGGCCTTCCTCGCCGTGGCCGGCGGCCAGGGCGCGGTGTCGGCGCGCATCCGCGAACTGGTCGAGCAGATGACCGGCAACGTGGTGGCTGCGCTGGTGCGCCGCCAGCCGAACGGCGGCACCTTCCACATCGAAGACGTGCAGGACCAGGTCGAATTGTCGCTGATGCGCTCGGGCGAGCATGACGTCGCGCGCGAATACGTGCTGTACCGCGCCAAGCGCATGGAAGAACGCCGCGCCGCCAAGGAAGCCGCCGGCGGCGCCGCCGTGGCCGCGCCGCAGATCCACGTGATCGACGGTGGCCAGCGCATCCCGCTGGACATGAATGCCGTGTACGGCCTGGTGAACGCCGCCTGCTCGGGCCTGGAAAAGCATGTCGACGCCGACGCCATCGTCGCCGAGACCCTCAAGAACCTGTACGACGGCGTGCCGGTCGAAGAGCTGCACAAGTCGGCCATCCTGGCCGCCCGCGCCCTGATGGAAAAAGACCCGGCCTACAGCCAGGTCACCGCCCGCATCCTGCTGCATACCATCCGCAAGGAAGTCTTCGGCCACGAAGTGCCGCAAGCCGGCGCCGCCGCCGAATACATCACCTACTTCCCGCAGTACATCGCCAAGGGCATCGCCAACGAGCTGCTCGACGAAGCACTGGGCACCTACGACCTCGAGCGCCTGTCGAAGGCCTTAGTTGCCGACCGCGACCTGCAGTTCGGCTACATCGGCCTGCAGACCCTGTACGACCGCTACTTCCTGCACGTGCGCGAAACCCGCATCGAGATGCCGCAAGCCTTCTACATGCGCGTCGCGATGGGCCTGGCCCTGCGCGAAGCGGACCGCGAAGCGCGCGCGATCGAGTTCTACAACCTGCTGTCGAGTTTTGATTTCATGAGCTCGACCCCGACCCTGTTCAACTCGGGCACCCGCCGCTCGCAGCTGTCGTCCTGCTACCTGACCACCGTCGGCGACGACCTGGAAGGCATCTACGACGCCATCAAGGAAAACGCGCTGCTCTCTAAATTCGCCGGCGGCCTGGGCAACGACTGGACCCCGGTCCGTGCACTGGGCTCGCGCATCAAGGGCACCAACGGCAAGTCGCAAGGCGTGGTGCCGTTCCTGAAAGTGGTCAACGACACCGCCGTGGCGGTGAACCAGGGCGGCAAGCGCAAGGGCGCGGTCTGCGCTTACCTGGAAACCTGGCACATGGACATCGAGGAGTTCCTCGACCTGCGCAAGAACACCGGCGACGACCGCCGCCGCACCCACGACATGAACACCGCGAACTGGATTCCCGACCTGTTCATGAAGCGCGTGATGGAAAAAGGCTACTGGAGCCTGTTCTCGCCGAGCGAAACCCCGGACCTGCATGACAAGGTCGGCAAGGCCTTCGAAGAAGCGTACCTAGGCTACGAAGCCAAGGCCGAGCGCGGCGAAATGACCGTGTACAAGAAGATCGAAGCGCTCGACCTGTGGCGCAAGATGCTGTCGATGCTGTTCGAAACCGGCCACCCATGGATCACCTTCAAGGATCCGTGCAACATCCGTTCGCCGCAGCAGCACATCGGCGTCGTGCACTCGTCGAACCTGTGCACCGAGATCACCCTGAACACCAGCGCCGACGAAATCGCCGTCTGCAACCTGGGCTCGGTGAACCTGCCGCAGCACATGAAGGGCGACAGCCTGGACCACGTCAAGCTGCAGAAGACCATCCGCATCGCCATGCGCATGCTCGATAACGTCATCGACATCAATTACTACGCCGTGGACAAGGCGCGCAATTCGAACATGCGCCACCGTCCGGTCGGCATGGGCGTGATGGGCCACCAGGACTGCCTGCACATGATGCGCGTGCCGTTCGCGTCCGATAAAGCGGTGGAATTCGCCGACAAGTCGATGGAAGCGGTCTGCTACTTCGCCTACCTGGCCTCGACCGAACTGGCCGAAGAGCGCGGCCGCTACGGTTCCTACGAAGGTTCGCTGTGGGACCGCGGCATCCTGCCGCAGGATTCGATCAAGATGCTGGCGGAAGAGCGCGGCGGCTACCTCGAGCAGGACACGAGCGAAAGCATGGACTGGAGCCTGGTGCGCAGCCGCATCAAGGAATTCGGCATGCGCAACTCGAACTGCGTGGCGATCGCCCCGACCGCGACCATCTCGAACATCATCGGCGTGTCGGCCTGTATCGAGCCGACCTTCCAGAACCTGTACGTGAAGTCGAACCTGTCGGGCGAATTCACCGAGATCAATTCGTACCTGGTGCGCGACCTGAAGGCCCGCGACCTGTGGGACGAAGTGATGATCGCCGACCTGAAGTACTTCGACGGTTCGCTGTCCAAGATCGACCGCGTGCCGCAAGACCTGCGCGACATCTACGCCACCGCCTTCGAAGTCGAACCAAAGTGGCTGGTGGAACAGGCTTCGCGCCGCCAGAAGTGGATCGACCAGGCCCAGTCGCTGAACATCTACATGGCCGGCGCCTCGGGCAAGAAGCTGGACGAGACCTATAAACTGGCATGGCTGCGTGGCCTGAAGACCACCTACTACCTGCGCACCATCGCCGCGACCCACATGGAGAAATCCACCAGCCGCACCGGCGCGCTGAACGCGGTCTCGGTCTCGGGCGCCCTGTCGGGCGGCCATGCAGCGCCAGTGGCCCCGGCCGCAGCACCGGCCGCCGCCGCGGCCGAAGCCGACGGCGCCGCCTGCTACCTGCGCCCCGGCGACGCCGGTTTCGACGAGTGCGAAGCCTGCCAGTAATGGATCAAGCGGGCTACCCGGCCTGAAGGCCAGGCAGCCCGCTTTCACCACTACCCTATAACCGTCGTTCCGGCGCAGGCGGAATCCATGCCACTGGCATGAATTCCCCTAATTTCGCAGCATCTCGCTAGCGTATCGGTCCATCAGGACGACGAACAACCGAACAAATCACTGGCCGTCCGCTCCCCGCGGACGCAGCCACGAAAGAAGGAACCAACCATGCTCTCCTGGGACGACGAACAAACCACCGCGCCAGCCCCGCGCGCCCCGCAAGCCCCTTCGGAAGCCGCGCCTGCCGCCGCCGAAGTCGCCAAGCGCGTCAACGCCGACGACAAGCGCATCATCAACGGCCAGACCGACGTCAACCAGCTGGTGCCGTTCAAGTACAAATGGGCGTGGGACAAATACCTGGCAGGCTGCGCCAACCACTGGATGCCGCAGGAAGTCAACATGCAGCGCGACATCGAGCTGTGGAAGAGCCCGAACGGCCTGTCGGAAGACGAGCGCCGCCTGGTCAAGCGTAACCTCGGCTTTTTTGTTACCGCCGACTCGCTGGCCGCCAACAACATCGTGCTGGGCACCTACCGCCACATCACGGCGCCGGAATGCCGCCAGTACCTGCTGCGCCAGGCCTTCGAGGAAGCGATCCACACCCACGCCTACCAGTACATCGTGGAGTCGCTCGGCCTGGACGAGAAGGAAATCTTCAACGCCTACAACGAGATCCAGTCGATCCACGACAAGGACCAGTTCCTGATCCCGTTCATTAACACCCTGACCGATCCGGAATTCAAGACCGGCACGCTGGAAAACGACCAGAAGCTGCTCAAGTCGATCATCGTGTTCGCCTGCCTGATGGAAGGCCTGTTCTTCTACGTCGGCTTCACCCAGATCCTGGCACTGGGCCGTCAAAATAAAATGACCGGCGCCGCCGAGCAGTACCAGTACATCCTGCGCGACGAGTCGATGCACGTGAACTTCGGCATCGACCTGATCAACACGATCAAGATGGAAAACCCGATGCTGTGGACCGCGGAATTCCGCGAAGAGATCAAGGTCCTGTTCCTGCAGGCCGTCGAACTCGAATACCGCTACGCCGAAGACACCATGCCGCGCGGCGTGCTGGGCCTGAACGCCCCGATGTTCAAGGGCTACCTGCGCTTCATCGCCAACCGCCGCGCCGTGCAGATCGGCCTCGATCCGCTGTTCCCGAACGAAGAAAACCCGTTCCCGTGGATGAGCGAGATGATCGACCTGAAGAAAGAGCGTAATTTCTTCGAGACCCGCGTGACCGAGTACCAGACCGGTGGTGCGCTGAACTGGGACTGACCGGTTCCAGCATAAAATCCGACGCCCGGCTGGGAAACCAGCCGGGCGTTGTTGTATGTGCTGCACGGCCCGGCCTTATGCATATCTGATTCTTGTTGTCGGGAAATTGCTATTAAAGCAAAATGCTCGACATCCCCGAACAGGAAGGTCAATCATGAAATGGATGCGTCGCGTGGTCATCGTGGTCCTGCTCCTCGCCGCCGGCCTGGTCGCCGCCGGCATGCTGACGGCGCTCGGCACCGACAAGCCGGTGGGCTTCCAGGTGCTACAGGCGGCAGATAGCGGCGGACGTCCGTTCGCGGTCGCCGTATGGCATCCGACCCAGGCCCGGCCCCGTCCCACCACCTTGCTCGGCCTGCGGGTCATGAACGTGGCGCCGGACGCACCGGTGGCGGGGCAGGCGCTGCCGCTGATTGTCCTGTCCCATGGCAATGGCGGCGGCCCCGGCAGCCATGTGGACCTGGCACTGGCCCTCGCCAACGCAGGCTACGTCGTCGCGGCGCCCATGCACCGGGGCGACAACTATGCCGACCAAAGCGCGGCCGGCTCGGCAAACCTGTTCGGCGGCCGCAGCGATGAATTGCATGCCACCGTGGACTTCATGCTCAAGGCCTGGCCCGCGCATGGCCAGATCGACGCGGCGCGGATCGGCGCCTACGGTTTTTCCGCCGGCGCCTTCACGGTGCTCGCTGCCGTGGGCGCGGAGCCGGACCTGCGCAAGGTCGCGCCGCACTGCGCGGCGCAGCCCGAATTCGTGTGCGAGGCGCTGCGCGCCGCCGGCTCCCCGCTGGTGAAGACAGCGGGGGAGCAGGGTGGCAGCTTCGTGAAGGATGCGCGCATCAAGGCCGCCGTCATCGCCGCGCCCGGCCTGGTGTTCACCGTGGCGCCGGATAGCCTGGCGGGGATTCAGGTGCCGCTGCAGTTGTGGAGCGGCGAGCAGGATCGCCACACGCCGTACGCGAGCAACGCTGCGCTGGTGCGCACGGCACTCGGCGAGAGGGTCGAGTTCCACACGGTGGCCGGCGCCGGCCATACCGCCTTCCTCGCGCCTTGTGGACTCATTGGTCCGCCGGCCCTGTGCCAGGATGCCGGCGGTTTTGACCGCAGCGCCTTCCATGCGACGATGAATACCGCCATCCTCGATTTTTTCAGGAAGCACCTGCCCGGCCAAGGCTGAACCGCCGCTTCGACAACCCACCGGAGGCACCATGCCGCAAGCACCAGACCTTCCCCAGGACCTGCTCCAGGCCTTGCAAGCGCGCTTCGACAAGCACATGCAGCGCCACGAGGGCATCGCGTGGTCCGATGTCCGGGCCAGGCTGGACGCCAACCCGGCGGCGCTGGCCTCGCTGGCGCAGATGGAAGCCACCGGCGGCGAGCCGGACGTGATCGGCATCGACCCCGCCACCGGCCGCATCGCCTTCTGCGATTGCGCGCCCGAGACCCCGAGTGGCCGCCGCAGCATCTGCTACGACCGCGCAGCGCTGGACGCGCGCAAGGAAAACAAGCCGCGCAGCAGTGCGCTGGAGGTGGCGGCCGGCATGGGCATCGAACTGCTGACCGAAGCGCAGTACCGCGCCTTGCAGCAACTGGGTGAATTCGACCGCAAGACCTCGAGCTGGATCGCGACGCCGCCGGACGTGCGCGCGCTGGGCGGCGCCTTGTTCTGCGACCGCCGCTACGGCCGGGTCTTCGTCTATCACAACGGCGCCGAGTCGTATTACGCGGCGCGCGGTTTTCGCGGCACGCTGGCGGTGTAACGCTAGATGCCGACTTCCCCTATGATGGCGGATTGACCAGTCAAACCATCCAGGAGTATCCCCTTGCACGCCAAGTCCCTGCCGCTGCACGTCCTCATGCTCGCCGCTTTGGCGGCGGCGTCCAGCGCCCATGCCGCGCCCCGGAGCGCCGGCCAGACCGTCTTCCAGAATAACTGCGCCAGCTGCCACAGCGTCGACAGCGGCCTGTCCTCGCGCGCGGGTCCCGGCCTGTTCGGCCTGGTGGGCCGCAAGGCCGCCGCGGTGCCCGGCTATAACTACTCGAACGCGCTGATCAAGTCCGGCAAGACCTGGACGCGCGCCGAGCTCGACCTGTTCCTGGCCGATCCGGCCAAGTCGGTGCCCGGCACCACGATGCCGGTCGGGATCACCGACAAGAAAGCCCGCGCCACCCTGGTCGATTACCTGGCCACGCTGCAGGGTCCCGCCACGGCAGCCGCGCCGGCGACGGCTGCGGCGCCGCCCGAGCGCAGCGGCTCCTGGGACGACAACCAGCCCGGCAAGATCCACCACATCAAGCTGTCCGACCTGCCGCCGCCCTTCGCCACCGCCAGCGCCGGCAACGGCCCGCGCGTCGAAGCGCGCCCGAACGGCAGCCTGCCGGTGGTCCCGAAAGGCTTTGCCGTCAGCGTGTTTGCCAGCGACACCGACAAGGCCCGCCTGCCGCTGCGCGCCCCGAACGGCGACATCTTCCTGGCCGCCACCGCCAAGGGCGAGATCAAGCTGCTGCGCGCGAATAATGGCCAGTCGGTCGACACCGCAGAGGTATTCGCCAGTGGCCTCACGCGTCCCTACGGCATGGCCCTGTGGCCGTCCGGCGCCAACCCGCAATACCTGTACGTTGCCAACGTCAACGCGATCGTCCGCATCCCTTACCGCAACGGCGACCTGAAGGCGCGCGGCGCACCGGAAGTCGTCGTTCCCGAACTGTCCGAGACCAGCGGCGGCCACACCACCCGCACCCTGGCCTTCTCGGCGGACGACAAGACGCTGCTGCTGTCGATCGGCTCGGCCACCAACGTGGCCACCGAGATCGGCCCCAAGCCGCCAGAGCCGCTGGCGCAATGGGAAGCGCGCCACGGCGTCGGCGCCAGCTGGGGCGTCGAGACCGACCGCGCCACCGTGATGGCCTTCGACGCGGACGGCAAGAACCGCCGCACGTATGCCACCGGCCTGCGCAACTGCGTCGGCATGCTGGTGTACCCGGGCACGGGCGACGTGATGTGCAACGTGAACGAGCGCGACGCGCTGGGCGACAACCTGCCGCCGGACTACCTGACGCGCGTGAAGCAGGGCGGCTTCTACGGTTGGCCGTGGTACTACATCGGCGACAACGAAGACCCGCGCCTGAAGGGACAGCGGCCGGACCTGAAGGGCAAGGTCATCGTGCCGGACGTGCTGATCCAGTCGCACTCGGCGCCGCTGGGCATGGCGGTGTACCACGCGCCAAAAGGCGCCCAGCACGCTTTCCCGAAGGAGTACGAGGGCGACATCTTCGTGGCGCTGCACGGCTCCTGGAACCGGGGCGTGCGCACCGGCTACAAGGTGGTGCGCGTATTCATGAAGAACGGCGTGCCGACCGGGCAGTACCAGGACTTCATGTCGGGCATGGTGCTGAGCGACCGCGATGTCTGGGGCCGGCCTGCCGGCGTGGCGGTGGCGGCCGACGGCGCGCTGCTGGTGGTCGACGACGCCGGCAGCGGGGTCGTGTGGCGCATCGCGCCGCAGCGCTAGGCACCACGTCATTGCGCGCATTTGGCGCGCCAACGTAGGGTGGCCGGCTATACCGGCCGCGCGTTCACATCGCCGATGCGCTGCGGCAGATCACATCGGAGCTGGACGCGCGGCCGGGACACCCGGCCACCGTACGAAGCAGACATCAACCCGTCGCAAGGCGGGTTTTTTTATCGCTTGCGCTCCATCATCACTGTCGAGCTTGCCGTGAACTAACGTAGCCGGATGACCCACGACGGAGGGACGGCGATGAATATCAGGGAGACCGCCAACGCAGTAACCCGCGCGGTGGAATGGGAATTCGCGCACTCCACCTATGCGCAGGTGCTGGCCGACGTGCCTGGGGCGCTGTTCCCCTACTGGGTGGCGACCGCGCACCACGAATTCCCCGGCATCCCGCGCGACGCGTCGTTCTACGCGCAGTCGGTGGAGGGCTTGATGATGTTCTTCGACTGCGTGGCGGCGGCCGGCAGGCGCTGCGCGCTGCCCTCGCGCGCTGCCGACTCGGTCTGGCATGCGTGGGCGCGCCTGGATGCGCCGGGCCTGGACCGCTTCTGCATCCGCCACTTCGGCCGTGGCATCCCGCATGTCGAGCGGGCGCACATGCAGGGCGATATGGGCCTGGCGCTCGCGGTCTGCCTGGTGCAGGCGCGCCGCCGGGCGTCGCAGCCTGCCGCCGGCACCCACTTGCCGCGGCTGTTCTCGCTCGATGGCCAACTGGGCATGCCCGGCGGCTTCGGCTACCGCGTCATCGGCGGCCTGGTCGCCTGTTCCACCCTGGACGAATTCGGCAATCCCGAGGACAAGCTGGGCTTCCCGGGCGAGCTGGCGCCGTACGCGCTCTACGTGTCGGGCCTGGTCAGCAAAGACGAGTACGACGCCGCCGCGCTCCCCGGCGGCGTGCGCGAGCGCCGCTGCGTTGCCGATGACGGCGCCGCCATCATTGGCGCCGGCGTCTATCTTGACATCGCCGGCACCGACGACGACGGCGCAAGCGGCGACGGGGCCGCGCCGCCGGACGGCGGCAGTAGCTGGAGCGGCAGTGCATGCGGCGGCAGCTCCTGCGGCGGAGGCGGTTGCGGCAGCAGCTAGCCACGCAACGCGGCAGGCCTGCGCCACCTTGCGCAGCCACTGGCTATGATGGTTTCGACAGGCCCGCTGCGCGCCGCGTTCGTGCGGCGCGTGCGTGGCCGCAGGAGACCGCATGATCGACCGCTTTGCGCTGCACTACCTTCCCGAAGCTTTCTCCACCGCCGGCCAGAAACTGATGGGCCGCCAGTCCGCCGGCGTCGGCCTGCTGCGCGCCATCGCGCGCCACACCGACGCCGCGGAAATCGGCTGCTTCGCGGCCGAGCGCGCGCATGCCGACGCCTTCGGCGCGGCCCTGCACGAGGATGGCTACGGCGGCGAGATCGCCTGGATTCCCCGCTCCGCCCCCGAGCAACTGGAACCCTACGGCTGCCTGGTCCACCCGGGGCCCGGCATCGAGCGCCTCGCGTGGCGCCGGCTGGCCGCGGGAGAGCGCGGCTACAGCCTGTGCGGCGTCACCCACGGCACCGCCTCGCACGAGATGATGAGCATGGTGACCAACCTGCTGGTGGCGCCGGTGCGCAGCTGGGACGCGATCATCTGCACCTCGCGCGTGGTGCGCGACAGCCTGCGCGTGCTGGTCGAGGAGCAGGCCGACTACCTGCGCACGCGGCTGTCGGCGCAGCGTTTCGAGCTGCCCCAGCTGCCCCTGATTCCGCTCGGCGTGCATTGCGCCGACCTGCGGCCGGATGCCGCGCGCCGCGCCGAGGCGCGCGCACGGCTGGGCATCGGCGCGGACGATGTCGCCTTCCTGTACCTGGGCCGCCTGTCGGTGCACGCCAAGTCGCACCCGCAGCAGATGTTCACGGCGCTGGAACGGGCCGAGAAGGGCGGGCGGCGGGTCCACCTGATCATGGCGGGCTGGTACGCGGGCGAGGCAATGCAGGCGGCCTTCCAGGAAGCCGCCGCGCTGTTGTGTCCATCGGTGCGGCTGGTGGAACTGGACGGGCGCGAGCACGCCAACCAGCGCGACGCCTGGGCCGCCGCCGACGTGTTCACGTCGCTGTCCGACAACGTGCAGGAGACCTTCGGCCTCACGCCGGTGGAAGCGATGGCGTCCGGGCTGCCCTGCGTGGTCTCGGACTGGAACGGCTACCGCGACACGGTGCGCGACGGCGTCGACGGCTACCGCATCCCGACCGTGATGCCGGGACCGGGCGCGGGGCTCGACCTGGCGCTGCGATACGACGATGGGGTGGACAGCTTCGACATGTACAGTGGCCACGCCAGCCAGGCGGTGGCGCTGGACGGGGCGCTGCTGGCGCAGGCCTACGGGCGCCTGGTGTGCGACGCCGGCCTGCGCCGGGAGCTGGGAGCGCAGGCGCGGCGCCGGGCCGAGACCGAGTTCGATTGGGCCGTGGTGTATGGGCGCTACCGCGCGCTGTGGCAGGAGCTGGCCGAGCGCCGCCGCGCCGATCCGGTGCTGGCGCCGGCGCTGCCGATGCGCGCGCCGGACCGTCCCGATCCGTTCAAGCTCTTCGCGACGTATCCGACCCGGCCACTGACGGCGGCCTCGCTGGTGGAACTCGCGCCGGATGCGTCGCTGGCCCGGGTGAACCAGTACCGCGAGCTGGCGATCAACCGCTACGCCGGCGCCTCGCTGCCGACGCTGGAAGACTTCGGCCAGCTGTTCGGCGCGATCGGGCCGCGCCCGGTGGAGGTGGAAGAGCTGATCGACACGCTGGGCCCGTGCGACCGCCCGACCCTGCTGCGCGGGCTGGCCTGGCTGTGCAAGATGGACCTGCTGCGCGTGGTCGAGTAGGACGTCGATGCCGCCCGCGCGTCCGAACCTGATGTACGTGACCGGCTCGCGAAATCGGCGTGATGATGAAAGCTCATCCATTGCTAGCTACGGCTTTTCAATGCACGCGATCTGGCTGAAACACCAGGCGTCCGGACCGGCGGCTATGGAGTTTGTCGATGGGTTGAAATGCGATTCGGTGTGATAGATAACGGACGAATGCGCAATCGCATGTTGAAGTGCGAAAAACGTGATTTCATTTGAGGTGTTCGGGTTGCGCACCCACACGATTTTCGTGTACTTTACGTTGATTGAATTTGTCAAAACGTGAACATGTGATATTGTCGCGTCCATCCAGGCAGTAATCGATCGAATAATAGGACACTGATTCAATCAGTATGCACGCAAGCGAAGCGAAAAGAACAAGCCGCCCTGCCTGACCGAGTTCAGGCATGGCGGCTTTTTCTTTTCGCACCCGTAAGGGTAGCGATGTGAAAACGCATTGAGTCGGTTACCTGTCGACGTTGGCTGAAGCGCTGCAATTGTGAGGAGTTGCAGCAGTTCAGCCGGTGCCGGATTCATTGGCCCAGACCAGCAGGCGGTGTGGTCCGATGAATAATTCGCCCGTCAGTGATTGGTTGGGCGGGTTTTAACCCTAGGCGTATTTTCTCATCGCAGATGAAGGAGAATTAAAATGGCAACCGCTAAGAAACCAGCAGCAAAGGCAGCAGCAAAAAGCGCGCCTTCGTCCGTGACGAAGACCACCAAACCGGCAGCGAAGGCAGCCGCAGCGGAGAAACCGGCAGCCAAGAAAGCTGCTGCCAAACCGGCGGCAAAGGCGAGCGCGACCAAGTCGGCTGCAAAGCCAGCCGTGAAATCGGCAGCGAAATCGGCCGCTAAGCCTGCTGCAAAGAAAGCTGCAGCAAGCAAGACCGCCGCAACCAAGAGCACCGCCACCAAAGCTGCGGCAAAACCGGCAGCGAAGAAAGCTGTTGCAAAGTCGGCAGCAAAACCTGCAGCGAAGAAAGCTGCAGCAAAGCCAGCAGCAAAGCCAGCAGCGAAGAAGGCAGCAGCAAAGCCAGCAGCGAAGAAGACTGCAGCCAAGCCAGCAGCCAAGAAGGCAGCAGCCAAGCCAGCAGCGAAGAAGGCCGCAGCGAAGCCAGCAGCCAAGTCGACCGCTAAATCGGCGGCCAAGCCGGCAGCAAAGAAAGCAGCAGCTAAACCTGCAGCCAAGAAAGCAGCCGCTAAGCCTGCAGCAAAGAAAGCAGCAGCTAAACCTGCAGCCAAGAAAGCAGCCGCTAAACCTGCAGCAAAGAAAGCCGCAGCAAAACCTGCAGCCAAGAAAGCGGCAGCTAAACCAGCGGCCAAATCGGCAGCTAAATCCGCAGCCAAGCCAGCAGCAAAGAAAGCAGCTGCTAAACCAGCAGCAAAGAAGGCAGCCGCTAAACCAGCCGCAAAGAAGGCCGCCGCTAAACCAGCTGCAAAGAAAGCCGCTGCCAAGCCAGCTGCAAAGAAAGCCGCCGCTAAACCAGCAGTCAAAGCAGCCGCTACTAAAACCGTCGCCAGCAAATCGGCTGCAAAACCAGCAGCTAAGAAACCTGCTGTAAAGAAAGCAACTGCACCTGCCGCCAAGAAAGCTGCTGCACCGGCCAAATCAGCTGCGCCGGCCAAATCGGCTGCACCTGCGAAAGCTGCTGCCCCAGCTAAATCGGCTGCTCCAGCTAAAGCCGCTGCTCCTGCAAAAGCCGCCGCACCAGCTAAAGCCGCAGCGCCAGCTAAAGCTGCTGCTCCAGCGAAATCGGCTGCGACCAAAACCGCTGCTACCAAATCGACCGCGACTAAAACTACTGCCAAGCCTGCTGCTAAACCAGCCGCCAAAGCAGAAGCCAAGCCGGAAGTGAAAGCGGAATCGAAGCCGGAAGCCAAGGCAGAAGCCAAGCCGGAAGCGAAAGCCGATTCCAAAGCCGATACCAAAGCAGAATCGAAAGCCGACACCAAAGCCGATTCGAAGTCGGATTCGAAGGCCGAGTCGAAAGCGGACGGCAAGGACGGCAAAGCTGCCGCACCTGCTCCAGCCGCAAAGACCGCGCTGTCGCCGGCAGCTGCATGGCCATTCCCGACCAGCAGCCGCCCGTAATTCGGCTGGATTAGCCAGTCTTGCCTGGATAAGGCAAAATACCGCTGTGTGATCGTTCACACAGCGGTTTTTTTTTGAGGAGCCTTTGTGCTGTCTATTCTCCAGTTTATCGTCGATACCGCTGCCAGCCTGTTGGGCGGACTGCTCCTGCTGCGCTTCTGGATGCAGGCGATCCGCGTGCGTCCGCCACAGCAGATCGGGCAGTTCACCTTCACCCTGACAGACTGGCTGGTGCTGCCGCTACGGCGCCTGGTGCCGGGCATGGGCGGCTATGACTGGGCGAGCCTGATCGGCGCCTTCCTGGTGGTCCTGCTGGCCAGCTCGCTGCTGCTGGTGGCCGGGGCGCCGGTGGAGGCCGTGCTGCTGCACGCGCTGTATCGCTTCCTTACCTGGATCCTGTACGGCTTCATGGCGCTGCTGATCATCGATGCGATCTTCAGCTGGGTGAACCCGAACGCACCGCTGGCGCCGTTCGTGCATGCGATGAATACGCCGATCCTGCGGCCGATCCGCAAGGTGGTGCCGCCGGTGGGTGGGGTGGATTTGTCAGTGCTGGTGGCGCTGGTGGTGATTCAGATTATTCAGTTTGTGCTCAGGCAGGTGTTTCACGGGTGATGGGCTAGAGCGTGCTTTATTGGTGCGCTGATGAAATTGGGTCCCGGCGCAGGCCGGGACCCAAGTTGTATGCGCAGTGTCAGCGCAAGCAATCAGCGGAACTTGTACCCAAACGCCGCCTCGAACTTCTCATCGATCTCCGCCGGCGTGAACGTGTGGTTCTGCCCACCCGTGCTGCCGATCTTGATGGCGCCCAGCAGGCTGGCGATGCGGCCGGTGGTGGGCCAGTCGAGGCCTTCCGTGATCCCGTACAGCAGGCCGGCGCGGTAGGCGTCGCCGCAGCCGGTGGCGTCGACGATGTTCTCGGCCTTCACCGCCGGGATGCGATAGTGCTCGCCGCCCGCGTAGATGTCCGAACCTTCGCCGCCGCGCGTGATCACCAGCGCCTCCAGGCGCGACGCGATGTCGGCCTGGCTCAGGCCGGTGCGGTCCATCACCACTTCAAATTCATAGTCGTTGCACGCCAGGTAGCTGGCCTGGCCGATGAAGCGGATCAGTTCTTCGCCCGAGAACATCGGCAGCTGCTGGCCCGGGTCGAACATGAAGGGCACTTTCAGTTCGGCGCAGTCGGCGGCGTGCTTGATCATGCCGTCGCGGCCGTCCGGCGAGATGATCGCCACGCGCAATGCGCCCATGTCGGCCACGCTGTTGTCGTGCGAGTACTGCATCGCGCCCGGGTGGAAGGCGTTGATCTGGTTGTTGTCCTGGTCGGCGGTGACGAAGCACTGCGCCGTGTAGGCGTCGGGAATCGTGCGGATCGCGCGCGTCTCCAGGCCCTGCTTGCCCATGCGCTCGAGGTAGTCGCCGCCGTCCTGGCCGATGGCGCCCATGATGAGCGGGGCGCCGCCCAGCAGTTGCAGGTTGTAGGCGATGTTCACCGCGCAGCCGCCGTACTCCAGGCGCATGGTCGGCACCAGGAAGGACACGTTCACGCGGTGCAGCTGGTCGGCCAGCAGGGTTTCCGCGAAGCGGCCGTGGTATTGCATGATCTTGTCGAATGCGATCGAGCCGCAGATCAGGGCGGTTTTGGTCATGAGGTGGCCTTCAAGGATAGAAAACGGCGATATGGTAACCGGACGGCGACGGCGCTTCGACGCGGAAGTGCAGCTTGATCGGCTGCTCGGCGCGTGCGGCGAAGCCGCTGGCCAGCAGGGGCCCGGCAGGCAGGTAGTCGCGCGGGCCGAAGACGCGCCGCACCAGCGGCTTGTCGTCGGGGTCGGACAGGGTCAGTTCGATGCTCGGCCAGGCCTGCGCCAGCTCGCCCTGGTTGCGCAGCTGGGTGCTGAAGGTGTAGGCGGCGCCGCCGAGCGTGGTCAGTTCGCCGGTGTCGATCACCAGCTGGTCGATCTGGGCTGGCAGCTCGACCCTGCAGCCGAGCAGCTTGCACACGGTGACCAGCGAGGGCTTCATGTCGGGATAGCGCGCGGCCAGCGTATTGCGGAAGGTGGAAACCAGCTGCGCGGCCAGCACCAGCAGCAGCAGCAGGCTGCCCAGGCCAAGCGCGATCCTCACTGCCTTGCTTGAGCGTTCGCGCTGGCGTCCGCGCCGCACGAATTCCGGCTCGTCGCTTTCCGGCACGCGCAGCTTGGGTGGCTCGATCTTGGTCGGCGTGAGTTTGGAGCGGCGCGCGGCGCGCGCTTCGGCCGACTTGGTGCGCGGCGTGCGCGGGGCCACCTGGGGGGCGCTGGGCGGCAGCGCCATCGTCACGGTGGACGGACGCGATTCGCGCAGCAGCAGGGGCGGGATCGACGTGTGGGCCGCCTTGTGGGCCGGGGCCGGGGCAGGAGCGGGCTCCACCGCCTCCTCCAGCTCGTCGTGGCTGTCGCCGGGCAGGGGCGCGGCCACCAGTTCCTCGTCGACCTGCAGCTCGGCCAGGGGCGGCGGCGGTTCGGCGGGCGCCTCCGGCTCAGGGTCGGGCTCGGGCTCGGGTCCGGGATCCGGGTCTGGTTCGGGCTCCGGCGCGGCCGGCGCTTCCTGAGGCGCTTCCACCATCACGTCTTGCGCGGGCGTGGCGTCCTCGCCGCCGGCTTGCGGCAGGATGCCGAAGGGCGCGAAGGTGCGGTCGAATTCGAGGGTGTAGATGGGATCGTCGTCGGCCGGTTCGGCTACCGGCGCTGCATCGGAATCGCGGCGGCGGCGCGCAACGGCAGGAGGCGGTAGGGGGGAGGCAGGCTTGGGCGCGTCGAGGTCGACCAGCGCGGCGCTGCCGTCAAAGACCTGGGTGCAGGCGCCGCAACGAACAATCCCCCCACGCAGCTTCAGCTGGTCCGCGGCGACGCGGAACACGGTGCCGCAATGGGGGCATTGGGTGGCGAGCGCCATGCGTCAGCTGGAAGCTGCCTGGCGCGACGGCGGCACGCTGTCCTGGCCGAGCGTGCCGTGAAGGGCAACCCAGCCGTCCTGCTCGGCCCAGACGCCCAGCTTGATGAAAGGCGCGTAGGCGGCAGCGACTTCTTCGGCCTGGCGCGCCAGCACGCCCGACAGGATCAGGCTGCCGCCGGCGGCCACCCGGCCGGCCAGCATCGGCGCCATCAGCTTCAATGGGCTCGACAGGATGTTGGCCACGACGATGTCGAACTGGCCGGTGGCATGGCGCGCGTTGGGCGTCACGGCCAGGTCGTCCGGCACGTAGAAGTCGATCGCGCAGTGGTTACGCTCGGCGTTGGCGCGCGCCGATTCGATCGCCTGCGGGTCGATGTCGACCCCGGCCACGTCAGCCGCGCCGAGCTTCTTGGCGACCATCGCCAGGATGCCCGAGCCGCAGCCGTAGTCCAGCACCGATTTGCCGGGCGCAGGGTGCGCTTCGAGCCACTCCATGCACAGGCGGGTGGTCGGGTGGCTGCCGGTACCGAAAGCCAGGCCCGGGTCGAGTTCGAGGATGAGGCCATCCGGGTCCGGTGCTTCGTGCCAGCTTGGCACGACCCAGATGTTGGTGCCGATGTGGATCGGCTCGAACTGCGATTGCGTCAGGCGCACCCAGTCGGCGTCGGCCACCGCGCGGGTGGTGAAGGACGGGATGACGGGCAGCTTGATGGCGTTGGCGGCTTCCTGGACGATCGCGAACTGGTCGGCATCGACGTCGGTCAGCGCGACCACGCGGGAATGCTCCCACGCCGCTTCCTTCGGTTCCATGCCCGGCTCGCCGAACAGCGGCTGTTCCGCCTCGGTGCCTTCGTCCGCGTCTTCCACCGAGACCGACAGCGCGCCCGCTTCCATCAGGGCGTCCGACAGGGCCTCGGCGTGTTCGCGGGCGACTTCGATGACGACTTCGGTCCAGCTCATGCGTCTGCCTTGACTTCCGATTTGGCGCCGATACCGCCTTCCTTCGGCAGGTCTGGCTTGGAGGCCAGCTTGTGCTCCAGGTAGTGGATGTTGGTGCCGCCTTCGATGAAGCGCGCATCCACCATCAGTTCGCGGTGCAGCGGGATGTTGGTGAGGATACCTTCAACCACCATTTCCGAGAGCGCGATTTGCATGCGGCGGATAGCCTGGTCGCGCGTCGCACCGTAGGAAATTACCTTGCCGATCATCGAGTCGTAATGAGGTGGAACATAGTATCCCGCATACGAGTGCGAATCGACACGGATGCCAGGGCCGCCCGGCGGGTGCCAGCCGGTGATGCGGCCTGGCGACGGGGTGAACTTGAACGGGTCTTCGGCATTGATGCGGCACTCGATCGCGTGGCCCGACAACATGATGTCGCGCTGGCGGAAACGGAGTTTTTCGCCGCAGGCGATGCGGATCTGTTCCTGCACGATGTCGATCCCGGTGATCATCTCGGTGACCGGGTGCTCGACCTGGACGCGGGTGTTCATCTCGATGAAGTAGAACTCGCCGTTCTCGTACAGGAATTCGAAGGTGCCGGCGCCGCGGTAGCCGATCTTGCGGCAGGCTTCGGCGCAGCGGTCGCCGATTTTTTCGATCAGCTTGCGCGGGATGCCCGGCGCCGGTGCTTCCTCGATCACCTTCTGGTGGCGGCGCTGCATCGAGCAGTCGCGTTCGCCCAGCCAGACGGCGTTTTTATGTTCGTCGGCGAGGATCTGGATTTCCACGTGGCGCGGATTTTCCAGGAACTTCTCCATATAGACTTCCGGGTTGCCGAAGGCGCTGCCGGCTTCGGTCTTGGTCATCTGCACCGCGCCCAGCAGGGCCGCTTCGGTGTGCACCACGCGCATGCCGCGGCCACCGCCGCCGCCTGCCGCCTTGATGATGACCGGGTAGCCGACCTTGCGCGCGGTCTGGATGATTTCCTTCGGGTCGTCCGGCAGGGCGCCGTCCGAACCGGGCACGCAGGGCACGCCGGCCTTGATCATGGCCTGCTTGGCCGAGACCTTGTCGCCCATCAGGCGGATCGAGTCCGAACGCGGGCCGATGAAGACGAAGCCCGATTTTTCCACGCGCTCGGCGAAGTCGGCGTTCTCCGACAGGAAGCCGTAGCCCGGGTGGATCGCTTCGGCGTCGGTCACTTCGGCGGCGCTGATAATCGCCGGCATGTTCAGGTAGCTCAGGGCCGATTGCGCCGGGCCGATGCAGACCGATTCGTCCGCCAGTTTCACGTACTTGGCGTCCTTGTCGGCCTCGGAGTGCACGACAACCGTCTTGATGCCCAGCTCGCGGCAGGCGCGCTGGATACGCAGCGCGATTTCACCACGGTTGGCGATAAGGATTTTTTCAAACATGGTAGGTTTGGTGTTTCTGTGAATACCGGCGCATCGAGGAAATCAAACGCGCCGGACACGACAAGAATGGGCTGGCGGCAGGACGCCGCCGGGCCGGGAAGGCTGCTTAGCCGATCACGAACAGCGGCTGGCCGAACTCGACCGGTTGGCCGTTTTCCACGAGGATCTTGGTGACCACGCCGGTGACGTCGGCGTCGATCTCATTCAGGAGCTTCATCGCTTCGATGATGCAGAGGGTGTCGCCTTCCTTGATGTTCTGGCCCACTTCGACGAAGGCCGCGGCGCCTGGCGCCGACGAACGGTAGAAGGTGCCGACCATCGGCGACTTGACGACGTGGCCGGTTGGCTCGGCGGCGACCGCCGGTGCCGGCGCTGCCGGGGCCGGTGCATGCTGGCTTGGGGCGGCGTAGTGCTGCACGCCCTGCTGCGGCATCATCATCATCTGGCCCTGCGGCATGGCGGACGACTTGACGATACGGACCTTGCTTTCGCCTTCGGTCACTTCGAGTTCGGCGATGTCCGATTCAGCGACGAGGTCGATCAGCGTCTTGAGTTTTCTGAGATCCATGTGAAACCCCTTGGAATGTTTTATTCGTTTTTAAGAGAGCTGGCTGCGCGATGGTGGGTAGCGCACGGCTGCTGATACATGAAGTTGACGTAGATTAACGCGATTTAAGCGCAAAGTCGATGGCAAACCGGTATCCGTCCGGACCCAGGCCGCAGATCACGCCTTGCGCGATCGCAGACAAGTACGAGTGGTGCCGGAAGGACTCGCGGGCATGCACATTCGAGATGTGCACTTCCACGAACGGGATTGCCACCGCCGCAAGCGCATCGCGCAGGGCCACGCTGGTATGTGTCAGGCCGCCAGGATTGATGACGATTGCATCCACGCCTTCGCCGCGCGCGGCATGGATGCGGTCGATCAGGGCACCTTCATGGTTGCTCTGGAAGCTGGCCAGGGTGGCGCCCGCCGCCCCGGCCTGTGCTGCCGCCGCTTGTTCGATGTCGGCCAGCGTTGTCGCACCGTACACCGCTGGCTCCCGGGTCCCCAATAAATTGAGGTTGGGGCCATTAAGCAGCAGTAGCTTTTTCGCCATATTGTAGTGTCTGAACGCCCGAAAGGAAGGCATTGTGCCGCCAAGCTCAGCTATTGGCAAGCGGTAAAATACTCCGGCGTTGAAGGCAGTTTCGCCGGAATTCGGAATAGAACGGTCGTTCGTTCGTAGACAGAATGTATTGACCTACCAACCTCAACAAGCGCGGGTTACGCTGAGGGTTGGTGAACCTTTCGGCGCAGAGCCGCAATTGAGGAGGTAGGTCATGAACGAGTTTAGCAAATATGTTGGCTTGGATGTCCATAAGGCGACGATCGCGGTGTCAATTGCGGATAGCGCTGGTGGTGAGCCTCGTTTCTATGGAGAGATCACGAACACGCCGGTCGCGATAGCGAAGCTGATGGCGCAGTTGGCCAAAGGCGGTGCAAAGCTGTCCGTGTGCTACGAGGCAGGTTGCTGCGGGTACGTGATCTATCGCCAGCTGACCAAGTTGGGTCACTTTTGCCAG
>NZ_FOLD01000012.1:0-129626 GCF_900112225.1 Massilia yuzhufengensis
TTCCGATAACCGTAGACACTGCCGCTTTCCAGCCAAGACTCCTTGATGGGAACCAGTAGGCGCTTGTCTTCTTTGGCTCGTTTGCTTTCAGGGTTCAGGCGCCAGGCATAGAAACCGCTCGGATGCACTTCGAGCACTTTGCACAGCCGGCGCACCGGGAATTGGTCCTGTAACTGAGCAATTAAGGTGTACCTTACCCGGACGCCTTGGCAAAGTACACCGCGGCCTTTTTCAATATGTCACGCTCCTCCGTGACGCGCTTGAGCTCGGCCTTCAGGCGCCGCATCTCGTCGGACTGGGCATCGACCGCCTTGCGCTCTGCCTCGGGTACGCCATAGCGCTTCGTCCAGGCGTACAGGCTGTGGATGCTTATCCCGAGCCGTGCCGCTACTTCGCTCGCCGGGTGACCGCCCTGCGCCACCTGCTTGACCGCTGCAATCTTGAATTCATCTGTGTACCGCTTACCGCTCATATCTTCTCCTTGTGCCCGATATTATGGCTCAGGAGTGTCTACGATAGTCGTGGCGATTCAGGCGTCAAGATGGTGCTGCTCGATAACATGCCGCTGGCGCGGGTGCGCGAAGCGGTGCGCATTGCCGCCGGACGCTGCATGCTCGAAATATCGGGCGGCGTCGGCTTCGAGGGCCTGCGCGCGCTCGCCGAAACCGGGGTCGACCGGATTTCGGCCGGCACCCTGGTCAAGGACCTGCGGGCCATCGACTTTTCCTTGCGCTTCAACCCGGCGCCGGTCGACAGCGCGCCCCAGGCCGCGTGAAACCGGCACACCTGATCGCGCTGATGGTGCTGGCCCATACCGCGTTCGGGGGCGGGCGGGTGGCGCTGACCCTGGCCGCCTGGGCGTGGCGGAGAAGCGATCGGGGTGCGCACCATGCTGGCCAACGCCAGCCAGATGGTCTTGCCGCTGGTCTTCGGCGCGCTCGGTACAGCTGGGGGAACGGGAATGGTGTTCTGGGCGCTGGCGGCCGTACTCGCTTGCGGGGCCGGGTTCGCCCTGCGCCAGCGGCGCCGGGGCCGCTGACTCAGGCCGGAGGGGTGAGCAAAACCCTGGTCTGAGCGGATACCGCCCCGTCAGGGGCGCTTCGGGCAGCATGGCCAAATTCGTCAAATATGCTATCGTTCGCCTCACCTAACGTCGAGTGCGCCATGTTTTCTCGCTTCCCTTTCGCCCATGCATGCGCCCGTCGCGGCACGGACTCTCTCCTGGTTCCCGATACGGCTCCGTTCAGCCTGGCATATGGAGCGGCGCAGCATGCAGACCGGGCGTGAGGAAAGCGGCGAGCGCGGCTTGAACGACCAGGCAATGGCCGAAGCCGCGCTGCGCGAAAGCGAGGCGCGCTACCGCACCCTGTTCGAGACGATCGACGAGGGTTTCTGCGTGATCGAGTTCATCGATGGGCCGCGCGGTCCGCTGTCCGATTACGTGCACCTCGAGGCCAACCCGGCCTATATGCGCCACGCCGGCATCGACGATATCGTCGGCAAGACCGCCCGCCAGGAGCTGACCGAAGGCGAGGCCGACGCCTGGGTGGCGATCTTCCGCGGTGTGCTCGACACTGGCGAGCCGGTGCGCTTCGAACGCGTGCTGGAAGCGACCGACCGGCACCTGGAGGTGGCCTGCTCGCGCGTCGGGCCGGCCGCCAAGCGCCAGGTGGCCGTGGTGTTCAAGGACGTCAGCGCGCGCAGGCGGGCGGAGCGGCAGCTCAGGGAGCTCAACGAAACACTGGAGAGCCAGGTCGCCGAGCGCACCGCGGAGCGCGACCGCCTCTGGAACCTGTCGCAGGACATGCTCGCGCGCGCCAACTACGAGGGCAGCATGTCGGCCGTCAGCCCGGCCTGGACCCAGGTGCTGGGCTGGAGCGAGACCGAGCTGCTGACGCGCTCCTATGCCAGCTTCATGCATCCGGACGACATGCCGCCGACCATCGCGGCGATCGGACGGATGGCCGAGACCCACCAGCCGGCCCGGTTCGAGAACCGTATCGCTACCGTTGACGGCGGTTGGAAGTACATCGAGTGGACCGTCAGCCCGGAGGCCGATGGCGTGAATTTCGTCGCCGTCGGGCGCGACCTGAGCCTGAACAAGGCGCGCGAGGCCGAGCTCGAACAGGCGCAGCAAGACTTGCGCCAGTCGCAGAAGATGGAAGCGGTCGGCCAGCTCACGGGCGGGCTCGCGCACGACTTCAACAACCTGCTGGCCTCGATCAGCGGCGGCCTGCAGGTGCTCAAGCACAAGCTGCAGCGCGGCCAGTACAGTGGTCTGGAGCGCTACATCGAGATCGGCGAATCGTCGGTGCGGCGTGCCGCTTCGCTCACGCAGCGCCTGCTGGCGTTCTCGCGCCGGCAGACGCTCGACCCCAAGTCCACCGACGTCAATCGCCTGATCGCCGGCATGGAAGAACTGGTGCGGCGCTCGGTTGGCCCGACGGTCGAGGTGGAGGTGCTCGCTGCGCGGGA
Organism: Massilia yuzhufengensis; assembly: GCF_900112225.1. Taxonomy (GTDB): domain Bacteria; phylum Pseudomonadota; class Gammaproteobacteria; order Burkholderiales; family Burkholderiaceae_D; genus Telluria; species Telluria yuzhufengensis. The sequence continues at coordinate 2,476 of NZ_FOLD01000012.1, forward strand.
GCTCTGGCCGACCAAGGTCGATCCGTCCCAGCTCGAGAATGCTCTGCTCAATCTGTGCATCAATGCGCGCGACGCCATGATGCCGGGCGGCGGCAAGCTGACGCTGGCCACCGCCAACACCTGCATCGGGCAACACGACGCGCAGCAGGACCTGCCGCCGGGGCAGTATGTGTCGCTGTGCGTGTCCGACACCGGCACCGGGATGTCTTCCGACGTGATCGCACGCATCTTCGATCCCTTCTACACCACCAAGCCGCTGGGCGAGGGCACGGGCCTGGGCCTGTCGATGGTGTATGGCTTCGTACGCCAGTCGGAGGGCCACGTGCGGGTCGAGTCGGAGGTGGGGACCGGCACCCGCATGTGCCTGTACCTGCCGCGCCATGCCGGCGCGTCGGCCGACGAAGAGCCGGTAACGGTGGCGTCGATCGCGTCCGGCCATGGCGAGACGGTGCTGCTGATCGAGGACGAGCGCGCGCTGCGCGAGATCGTCGAAGAAGTCCTGCGCGACGCCGGCTACCGCGTGCTGACGGCCCCGGATGGTCCTGCCGGTTTGCAGATCCTGCACTCGGATACGCGCGTGGACCTCCTGGTGACCGATGTGGGCCTGCCCGGCGGGCTCAATGGCCGCCAGGTGGCCGACGCCGCCAGGGTGGGGCGCCCTGGCCTGAAGGTGCTGTTCATCACCGGGTATGCCGACACGGCGGCCGTCGGCAATGGCCGCCTCGACCCGGGCATGGAAGTGCTAACCAAACCATTCGAGCTCAGCGCCCTGAGCAACAAGGTGCGCGCATTGCTCGACGCGCGGCCGACGTAGCGAATTCGCCTGCCGATTTCACCAATGCGCATGAGGTTTCACATCGTGAAATCATCCCGCTGCAGTGCACCATGCCTTGATCCCACGGCGCAGCATGCCGTTTTGCATTGCGAAATGCCGTTCGCAAGTACTTGATTTTGTGTAGAAAATAATTTTCTCACGTCTTATATAAGACAGAAGAGTGTGCGGCCGCCATGGCTTATGATGGATTCATGCGATGTCAGTTCGGCGCAATGCACCGCGACGAACGCAGCAGGATTCAATCTACTTACCTTGGAGAGCCAGCATGTCCCAATACCAAAACGATATCCAGTCCATCAACAGCCTGAAACAGCAGCAGGGCCAGGGGTGGAACGCCATCAACCCGGAATCCGCGGCCCGCATGCGCGCTCAGAACCGCTTCCAGACCGGCCTCGACATCGCCCGCTACACCGCCGCCATCATGCGCCGCGACATGGCGAACTACGACGCCGATCCTTCCAAGTACACCCAGTCGCTGGGCTGCTGGCATGGTTTCATCGGCCAGCAGAAGATGATCTCCATTAAAAAGCACTTCAACAGCACCGACCGCCGCTACCTCTACCTGTCGGGCTGGATGATCGCCGCCCTGCGTTCGGAATTCGGCCCGCTGCCGGACCAGTCGATGCACGAGAAGACCGCCGTTGCCGCCCTCATCAGGGAGCTGTACACCTTCCTGCGCCAGGCCGATGCGCGCGAACTGGGTGGCCTGTTCCGCCAGCTCGACGCCGCCGAAGGCCCGGCGCGCGCCGCCATCCAGGACAAGATCGACAATTTCGTCACCCACGTGGTGCCGATCATCGCCGACATCGATGCCGGTTTCGGCAATGCCGAAGCCACCTACCTGATGGCCAAGCAGATGATCGAAGCGGGTGCCTGCTGCATCCAGATCGAAAACCAGGTGTCGGACGAGAAGCAGTGCGGCCACCAGGACGGCAAGGTCACGGTGCCACATGAAGACTTCCTGGCCAAGATCCGCGCCGTGCGCTACGCCTTCCTGGAGCTGGGCGTCGATGACGGCCTGATCGTGGCGCGTACCGATTCGCTCGGCGCCGGCCTGACCAAGCAGATCGCCGTCACCCGCGAGCCGGGCGACCTGGGCGACCAGTACAACAGCTTCCTGGACGTGGACGAAGTGTCGCTCGATGCGATGGCCAACGGCGACGTGGTCATCAAGCGCGACGGCAAGCTGCTGCGTCCCAAACGCCTGGCCAGCAACCTGTTCCAGTTCCGCGAGGGCACCGGCGAAGCGCGCTGCGTGCTCGACTGCATCACTTCGCTGCAGAACGGCGCCGACCTGCTGTGGATCGAAACCGAGAAGCCGCATATCGCGCAGATCGGCGGCATGGTGAAGGAAATCCGCAAGGTCATCCCGAACGCCAAGCTGGTGTACAACAACAGCCCGTCGTTCAACTGGACCCTGAACTTCCGCCAGCAGGTGTTCGACGGCATGAAGGCCGAAGGCGCCGACGTGTCGGCCTACGAGCGCTCGCAGCTGATGAGCGCCGAGTACGACGACAGCGACCTGGCGCGCGAAGCCGACGAGCGCATCCGCACCTTCCAGGCCGACGCGGCGCGCGAAGCGGGCATCTTCCACCACCTGATCACCTTGCCGACCTACCACACGGCGGCGCTGAGCACCGACAACCTGGCCAAGGAGTATTTCGGCGAGCAGGGCATGCTGGGCTACGTGGCCGGCGTGCAGCGCAAGGAAATCCGCCAGGGCATCGCCTGCGTCAAGCACCAGAACATGTCCGGTTCCGACCTGGGCGACGACCACAAGGAATACTTCAGCGGCGAAGCGGCGCTGAAGGCGTCCGGCAAGCACAACACCATGAACCAGTTCTGACGGATTGCTCGCCGCGCGGCCCGCAAGCGCGGGCCTTTTTTTTCACTGTTGAGAAGGAAATCGGATGAGCAAGATGAATCACGAGCTGCAGGCCGCACTCGCGCACGTCGCGGTCAAGCAGCCGGCGGCACAGGGACTCCCCGATGCAGCCCACACGATCGGGCGCGTCGGCATCGTTGGCGCCAACCCGGCCGGCATCGGTATCGCCATGAGCCTGCTCGATGCCGACATCCCGGTAACGGTCTTCGAACTTACCAAACAAGTGCTGGACGTCGCGATCGCACAGGCGCGCTCGGCTTACCACATGGCGGTCGAACAGGGCGGCCTGGCGGCCGCCGCGCGCGACCGGCGCATGGCGCTGCTGGCCGGCAGTATCAACTTCCACCACCTGAAGGACTGCGACGTGGTGATCGACGCGCTGGCCACCGATAGCGGCACCAAGGCCAGGCTGTTCCGCAAGCTGGACCAGACCGCCAGGCCCGGCGCCATCCTGGTGAGCTGTGTTTCGCCCGGCGCGGTCGATCGCCTGGCCGCCAGTACGCGGCGCGCGGGCGAGGTGGTGGGACTGCAGCTGTCCTGCCCGGCGCAGGTGGGCCAGACGTGGACGCTGGTCCCTGGAACGGCGAGCGCCGGGCAGGCGCTGGCCACGCTCATCGCGCTGGTCCAGCATCTGGGCAAGGCCTGCGTGGTAGCGGGCGACCTGGGCGGCGATGCCAGCCAGGCCGGCGCGCTGCAGCGTGGCGAAGAGGGCGCCATGCCGTGGCGGGTCGACCAGATCGTCGAGTAGCAGGGCCGCTGGCTCAGTGTTCCCGGTTCGACCCCGGCAGCATGCTGGCCAACACGCCGTCGCGGTCATGGAAGTGGTGCTTCAGGGCTGCCGCTGCGTGTCCCAGCACCATCAGGCCGATGCTCCAGGCCAGTCACTGGTGGACCAGCTTGGCCAGGTCGTAGTACTCGGCCGCCGGCGCCACCAGCGGCGGGAGCTTAACCAGGCCCAGCAGCATGATCGGCTTGTCCGCCACCGAACTCCACATCCAGCCCGACAGCGGCAACGCCACCAGCGCGAACACGTACAGCCCGATGTGGCCGAAGTGGGCGGCGCGCTGCATGCCTGGGGACATCGAGGACGGCAGGGCCGGCGCCGGGTGCTTCCAGCGCCACACGATGCGCAGCACGGTCAGGAAGATGACCGTGCTCGCCATGGCCTTGTGCAGGAAAGTTAGCCCGTGGTGGGGGTTGAGCGCATCGCGGAAATGCACGGCGATGAAGCCGACGATCCAGGCCGCGATCCAGATCGCGGCCATCAGCCAGTGCTGCAGCTTGGACAAGGGATGGTAGCCGGGGGCGGCCACCGGGCGGGCGGGCAGCGTCATGGCCTTACTGCTTGACAGCCTCGACGGCGATCGTCAGGGTCACTTCGTCGCCGACATAGGGCGCGTACTTGCCGTTGTTGAACTCGCTGCGCTTGATCTTGGCGATGGCGTTGGCGCCGCAGGCATCCTTCTTGAGCACCGGGTGCGGCATGCAATGGAAGGACGTGATGTCCAGGCGCACCGGCTTGGCGATGCCCTTGATGGTCAGGGTGCCGTCCACCGAGGCCAGCTTGTCGCCGGCGAAGTTCAGCTTGCTCGACTTGTAGGTGATGGTCGGGAACTTCTTGGTATCGAAGAAGTCTTCGGCCTGCAAGTGCTCGTTGAAGACCGGGAAGCCGGTGTTGACGCTGGTGGTGTCGATGACGACGTCGAGCGAACCGGTCTTGGCTGCGCGGTCGAGGACGATCTGGCCGCTGGTCTTGTCGAAGCGGCTGACCTGGTTCGAATAGCCGAAGTGGCTGTACTCGAAGCGCGGGAAGGTATGCGAACCGTCGATGACGTAGGTTTCCGGCGCGGCCAGGGCGGAGGTCGACAGGGCGGCGGTCAGCAAGAGAAGAGCGATTTTTTTCATGGTAGGGTCCCTGGTATCGTTACGTGGAAACGAGAGGCGCCGCCAATGGCGCCTGACAAGGACCGCAGTATGCTCTGTTTGCCGCTCGCGAAAAAACGGAAAATTTACCGTTGTACGTTCGAATTTTTCGAACATGCCATGCCGGCGCCGGCGAAAGCCAGGAGCAGCCGGTTGAACGCCGCCGCATGCGTGACATTCATCCCGTGCGAGGCGCCCGCGATGGTGCGCTTGTCCACGTGCCGGATCCAGCCGGCCAGCTGCGCCACGTTGTCGCGGTACATGCGCGGGCTTCTTTCGCCTTCGATGATCAGCGTCGGGCAGGCCAGGCCTGCCGCCGCGGCGCGCGTATAGGGCGGCAGGGTATCGCGGAACTGCTTCGGCAAGGTCGCCGCGTTGGCGCGGGCCATGTTGCGAAAGCTCGCCGGGCTCTTGCGCCAGATGCCGGGCATGCTGACCGAATCGACGAACAGTTCCAGCCCTTCCTCCACCGCACCGTGTTGGATGAGGTCGGCGACTTTCGCGCGCAGCGCGGTGGCCGCAGGGGGCAATGAGGCTTCCGGCTTGCCGTCGACCTGCAGGGGCCCGCCGGGATCGGCCAGCGTCAGGGTTTTTGCCAGCGCCGGATGCTGGTGCGCCAGGTGGAAGGCCACGCAGGCGCCGCGCGAATGGCCCACCAGGTGCACCGGCCCCAGGTCCATCGTGGCGATGAATTCGGCGAGCTCGGCCACGTGCGTCTGCAGGCTGAATACGCTCTCGGCCGGCGCTGCGTCGCCCGGCCAGTAATGGCTCAGGCTCAGCGACACGCAATGGAACTGCGGCGACAGCGCGGCGGCCTGGCTGTCCCAGTAGCGGTAATCGCACAGCGAGCCGTGCACGAACAGCAGCGGCTCCCCGCTTCCGGTGGCGACATAGGGCAGGCGCACGCCGGAAGGCAGGCTGGCAAAGCACAGTTCTGGGGTGGCGAAGATGCGGTGGTCGGTCAGTGCGTTCATGGTGGGCTCCGTTTTCAGTATGATGCACGATGGCGATCATTAAGAAAATCGCATAATATTGATCGTATCTATTCGATTACCTGATACCAATGAAAGCACTCGACCTGGACGTGCTGGCCATGATCGTGGCGGTGGCCGATACCGGCAACATCAGCCGCGCGGCCGAAGTCGTGCACCGCTCGCAGTCGGCGGTGAGCATGCAGATCAAGACCCTCGAGACCGCGCTCGGCAAGCTGCTGTTCGTGCGCCGGCCGCGCAGCGTCACGCCGACGCAGGACGGCGAGGTGCTGCTGATGTACGCGCGGCGCATGCTGGCCCTGCGCGACGAAGCCTGGGCCGCGGTGGTGCGGCCCGACGTCACCGGGCGCGTCGTCATCGGCGTGCCGGACGATTACGCGTCCTCGCTGTTCCCGTCCATCCTCAAGAAGTTCTCGGCCACCTACCCGAAGGTCGAGATCCAGTTCGTCGGCCTGCCCAGCGTGGCGCTGGCCCCCATGGTCAAGGACGGCACGGTCGACCTGGTGTGCGCGACGCGCGTGAAAGGCCTGTCGGGGGAATTCGTGCGCTTCGAGCCGATGGTGTGGGCGGCCTCGCCCAGTTCGCAAGACCTGTGGCGCGAACGGCCGCTGCCGATCGCCGTCTTCCTGCCCGGCAGCGTGGCGCGCGAGAACGCGATCCGCAGCCTGGAGGCGGCCGGCATCCCCTATCGCACCTCGTACGAAAGCCCGAGCCTGATGGGGCTGCTCAGCATGGTCGAGGCCGGGCTGGCGGTGGCGCCGCTGGCGCGCTGCGCCGTGCCGGCCCACTTCAGCCTGCTGGGACAGGCGCAGGGCTTGCCGGAAATCGATGCATTGGAGGTCATCCTGGCGCGCAGCGGCAAGTCGCGGCGCCCGCCGTGCGACTTCCTGGCCGACAAGATCATGTCGGAACTGCGGCGCTAGCGGCCCTGAAGCCTATGTCGGCACCGCCGTCTTTTCAAGCGGCGCACACTGATGCCCCTCAACTTGCGACCGGTCGCCACCCCTAGGATGGTCTGACCTGTGACGTCGGCTTCCCAGGCAGGACTGTTCCCTTTCCATTCACCTACCGGAGATCATCATGGCAAACAATCTGACCCGCTTCGACCCTTTCCGCGAGGTGCTGCGTGGATCGCCACTGCGCGGCATCGAGGAGCTGATGCGCGACTTCCCGCTCGCCTCGTCGCTGCGCGGCTTCGAGCCGGAGCGTCAGATCCGGATCGATGTCAACGAAACCGACCAGGCCTACGTGGTCAAGGCGGATATGCCTGGCTACCGGAAAGAGGATATCAAGATCGCGGTCGACGGCAGCGTGGTGTCCATTAGCGCCACGATGCAGGGGCAAGAGGAAAAGACCGAAGGCGACACCGTGTACAGTGAGCGCTATAGCGGATCGCAATACCGCAGCTTCACCCTGGCCCAGGAAGTGGACGATACCAAAACCGAAGCCAAGTACCAGGATGGGGTGCTTAGCCTGACCTTGCCGAAAAAGCCGGGAACGGCCAGGAAGCAGATCGCGATCCAGTGAGGGCGAGCGAAGCCGGCGCGGCGCAAGCGGCGGTCCAGGCGGCGCCATGCACGCGGCGATGCGCGCCATGCTGCTCGAAGCGCCGGGCCGGCCTTTGCGCCAGGTGAGCCTGCCGGTGCCCACCGGCTGGGACTGTACGGCTTCGGCGCCGCCGCCCACCTGGCGGCCCAGCTGGCCTTGCACCAGGGGCGCTCGCTGTATGCCGTCACCCGGCCCGACGACCTGCGCTCGCAAGGCTTTGCCCGTGCCCTGGGTGCGATGTGGGCGGGCGCCGCGGTGCTCGTCCCGGCGCTGGCGGCGCGCTAGCACACCTGCCGTGACCACGGTGCGCAAGGACGCCTCCGGCTCAGCCAAGGCCGGCCCGTCGCAGCAGCCAGGACTTGGCGACCATCGTGAGCAGGATGTAGCCGGCCAGGACCGCTCCCAGGCCTGCCCAGTAGCCGGCCGGCAGGGGTACCAGTCCCAGAAGCGGCGCCAGCGGCGACCAGGGCAGCCACAGCCCGGTGCCGCAGGCCAGCGCGCTGGCCACTGCCAGCGGCGCCGAAGGCCAGTTGGCGCGGCCGTGGCCGGCGCCGGTGCGGATCACGTAGACGATCAGGGTCTGGGACAGCAGCGACTCGACGAACCACCCGGTCTGGAACAGGGCAGGGGCCCCGGCAGCGCCCAGTCCGAACCACAGCAGGGCGAAGGTGGCATAGTCGAACAGCGAACTGATGGGGCCAAAGCACAGGACGTAGCGGCGCAGGGCCCCGATGTCCCAGCGCCGGGGGCAGGCCAGGTAGTCCGGGTCGACCCGGTCGGTGACCAGGGCGGTCTGGGCGCAGTCGTACAGCAAGTTATTAAGCAACACCTGGACCGGCGCCATCGGCAGGAAGGGCAGCAGGACGCTCGCGCCCAGCACGCTGAGCACGTTCCCGAAATTCGAACTGGCGCTCATCCGGATGTACTTGACGATGTTGGCGAATACCCGCCGCCCGGCCAGCACGCCCTCATCGATGGCGACCAGGCTTTTCTGCAGCAGGATCAGGTCGGCCGACTCGCGCGCCACCTCGGCGCCGGTATCTACCGCGATGCCGACGTCGGCCGCCTTCAGGGCCGGGCCGTCGTTGACGCCATCGCCCAGGAAACCGACCACGCGTCCCTGACCTTGCAGGCAGCGAATCACGCGGGTCTTCTGCGCCGGCGCAAGCTTGGCGAATACCGTGGCCTGCACCGCTTGCCGGCCCAGCTCGGCGTCATTCATCGCCTCGACGCTGGCGCCATCGATCACGGTGCCGGGATCGATCCCGACCATCCGGCAGACGTGGGCGCACACGGCCGCGTTGTCGCCGCTGAGCACCTTGACGGCGACCCCGTGCGCGCCGAGCGCGGCAATCGCGCCCGCTGCGGATTCCTTGGGTGGATCGAAGAAGGCGATGTAGCCAAGCAGCACCAGTTCGCGTTCCAGCGCAGTGTCGGCGAGCGCGTGCTCGTCGTCCCGGAGCGTGCGCCAGGCGATCGCGATCACCCGCAGGCCCTGCTCGTTGAGCCCCTGCGCCAGCGCGCCCAGCGCGCCGGCGTGGCCGGCGTCGAAGGCGACCGGACCGTCCGGGCCTTCTGCGTAACGACAGGCGCTGGTGATCTCCTCGACCGCACCCTTGCAGACCACGACGCGCTTGCCATCCGGCGCCTGCAGCACGACCGACATGCGGCGCCGTACGAAATCGAAGGGGATCTCGCCGAGCTTGCGCCAGCCCAGGTCGGGCCGCATGCGGGCGTGAGCGTGCACATGGCTCAGCACGGCGGTGTCGAGCAGGTTGCGCAGCCCGGTCTGGTAGTAGCTGTTCAGGTAGGCATAGTCGAGCACGCGCTCGGAGTCGCGGCCGAAGATATCGACGTGGCGTTCGAGCACCACCCGGTCCTGGGTCAGGGTACCGGTCTTGTCGGCGCACAGGACATCGATCGCCCCCAGGGTCTGGACCGCGGCGAGGCGCTTGACGATCACTTCGCGCCTGGACAGCGCCAGCGCGCCGCGCGCCAGGTTGGCGGTGACGATCACCGGCAGCATCTCGGGCGCCAGGCCCACCGCCACCGCGCCGGCGAACAGCAGCGCCTCGTAGAAGTCGCCCTTGCGTGCCCAGTTCAGCAGCAGCACCAGTGCTGCCATCACCAGCATGATACGCAGCAAGAGTGCGATCACGCTGGCGATGCCGCGGTCGAAGTCGCTGCGTTCGCGTTGCCCACCCATGGCGCCGGCCAGCCGGCCGAAGCCGGTGCCGGCGCCGGTGGCGAACACCAGTGCGCAGGCACTGCCGCTGGTGACATGGGTACCCATCGCGCCAATGTTGTCGAGGTCGAGCGCAGCGCGGCCGCCGGGCGCCAGTGCCCCGGCCTGCTTGCGTACCGGCAGCGACTCGCCGGTGAGCGACGACTGGTCGACGAACAGGTCGATGGCCTCGATGAAGCAGACCTCGGCCGGGACCGGGTCGCCGGCGGCCAGCAGGACTATGTCGCCGGGCACGAGTTCCTCGAGCGGATGCTCGACCTCCATGGCCTCGGCGCCGGCCTGCGGTCCCGGCCGCCGCACCCGGACCGTGGTGCGCACCAGCGTGCGCAGGGCTTGCGCGGCGCGGTCGGCCCGGTACTCCTGTACAAAGCCAAGCGCCCCCGACACGCTCACCATGGCCACGATCATCGCGGCCCCGAAGCCCTGGCCGGTGGCCAGGTCGAGCCCGGCCAGGGCCAGCAGCAGCAAGGGCAGCGGGCGCGCAAACTGCGCCAGGAAGGCGAACAGCACCGGCTGCCGCTTGGCGCTGGCCACCAGGTTCGGCCCGTACAGGGTCAGCCTGGCCCCGGCTTCGGCCGGCGCAAGTCCGGCCGCGCCGGTGCGCAACAGGCGCAGGGCGGCGGCGGGATCGAGCGCGGCGAGCGTCGCCGGATCCGGGACGGCGCTGCGCGCCTGCTCGCGGCGCCTCGCCGCACCCTTCATGGCTGCGGCCCGAATGCGCGACACGGTGCCACTATGATCGTCCTGTACATGCTGCCCTCCTTGTCATCGGAATGCGGATGCACCACCTCGCGTCGACAAACCGCGCCGCGTTCGGCGCGCAGGCGCAGCAAGCGCTGCCCACGCGCCTGCTGCTTCTCGAATTGTTCACCAAATATTGGTTTATTCCTATAGGGTTTACTGTGATCGGACGCTGGAATGAGACGCGGATCATGGTTCATGGCCGCAACGGAGGGCGCGCACTCCGGCGATGGGGGCCTGTGCCGGCGGGCTGGGCGGGTCCACCGTGCGACAAGACAGGCGGCCAACCTACGCGACCGACGCTTGCGGCAATCACACCACGGCGCAGTGCCTGCGCCCATGCTAGGATAGAACCTCGCAGACCGCTTCGACGAGCGTTCCAAGCATGAAGACGAGCCCAGACGCAGGCAGCCCACGGCGCCTCGATGACCTGCTCGAGCATATCCCGGCGGGCGTCGTGGTGCATGGCCCGGACGGATGCATCCTGTCCGCGAACCGGCTTGCCCGCGAGCTGCTCGGGCAAGACACCGAACAGCTGGTCGGCACCGCCGCCACCCAGGCCGCCTGGCGTTTCCTGCGCCCGGACCGCACCCCCATGCCGCCCGGGGATTACCCGGTCAACGTGGTGCTGCGCTCGGGCGCCAAGGTCAGTCACCTGATCATCGGTGTCCCGGCCACCAGCCGCCACGGGCTGCGCTGGCTGATCTGCAATGCCTATCCCGAGTTCGACGAGGCCGGCCACCTGCACCAGGTGGTGGTGTGCTTCACCGACTGTACCGCGCTCAAGCGCGCCAAGCAGCGCCTGCAGAAGTCGGAAAAACGGCTGCGCCTGGTGCTCAAGGGCTCCACCGACGCGCCCTGGGACAACGACCTGGCCACCGGCGAAGTGTATTATTCGCCGCGCTGGTGGACGATGCTGGGCTACCGGCCCGGGGCGCTGCCGGTCGACGCCGGGCTGTGGGAGCGCCTGCTGCATCCGGACGACCGCGTCGCGGTGGCCGCCTTCCTGCGCGAGCTCTACAAGGGTGCGCTCACCAGCTACAGCATCGAACTGCGCTTGCGCCACCAGGATGGCCACTACGTGCCGGTGCTGTCGCGCGGTCTCGTGCTGCGCGACGAGCATGGCAAGCCGCTGCGCATTTCCGGCACCAACACCGACCTCACCGAGCGCAAGCAAGTCGAACGCCGTATCTACGAGGCCGCCTACTACGATCACCTCACCGGCCTGCCCAACCGCCGCTTCCTGGCCGAGGAACTGGACAAGGCGCTGGCGCGCAGCAGCCGCTCCGGCCAGTTCGGCGCGCTGCTGTTCCTCGACCTGGACAACTTCAAGCTGCTCAACGACACCCTGGGGCACGACGTGGGCGACGCGCTGCTGCGCGACGTGGCGCAGCGCCTGCGGCTGGCCCTGCGCCACAGCGACGGCCTGGCGCGCCTCGGCGGCGACGAGTTCGTGATCGTGCTCGAGCAGCTGGGCGCGACCGCCTCCGAGGCGGCGGCCGAAACCGGCCACGTGGTGGAGAAGCTGCTGCAGGCGCTCGACCAGCCGCACTGCCTGGCCGAGCGCATGATCCTCAGCACGCCCAGCATCGGCATCGTGCTGTTCGAAGGCGCCACCGCGCACATCGACACGCTGCTCAAGCAGGCCGACCTGGCCATGTACCGGGCCAAGGCCGAGGGCCGCAACACCGCGCGCTTCTTCGACCCCAGCATGCAGGCCACGGCCGACCGCCAGCTGGCGCTCGAAGGCGCGCTGCGCCACGGCCTGGCCGACCGCCAGTTCGTGCTGTACTGCCAGCCGCAGTTCGACCGCAAGGGCCGCCTGGTGGGCGGCGAAGTACTGGTGCGCTGGCGGCGCGACGATGGGGGGCTGGTGGGGCCGACCGATTTCATCGGACTGGCGGAATCCTCGGGCCTGATCGGGCCGCTCGGACATTACGTGCTCGACGAGAGCTGCCGGGCGCTGGCGCGCTGGCGCGGCGACCGCACGCTGGAACGCCTGAAGCTGGCCGTGAACATCAGTGCGCGCCAGCTGCGCAGCGCCCAGTTCCCCGACCTGGTGGCCGGCATCCTGGCCGATACCGGCGCCCCGCCGAGCAGGCTCTGCCTGGAGCTCACCGAGAGTGTCTTCGCCGAGAACGTCCCCGCCATCATCGAGCGGATGCAGGCGCTGCGCCGCATGGGCATCGAGTTCTCGCTCGACGATTTCGGGACCGGCTACTCGTCGCTGTCCTACCTCAAGCGCTTCCCGCTCACGGCGCTGAAGATCGACCGCTCCTTCGTGCGCGACGTCCATGTCGATCCCGACGCCGGGCCCATCGTCGAGGCCATCATCGCGCTGGCGCGCAAGCTCAAGCTCGACATCGTCGCCGAAGGCGTCGAACACGAAGCGCAGCGCCGCTTCCTGGTGAGCGGCGGCTGCGGCGCGCTGCAGGGTTATCTACTGGGCCAGCCGGTGCCGATCGAAGAATTCGAGCATCTCTACAGCGCGGCAGGGCTGGGCCACGCCTGAGCCATGGCGCGCGCTAGCCGCGGTCGCGCATGCGCTCGGCCACGAAGTCCCGGAACATCGCCATCACCGGCGCCTCGGTGCGTCCGGCCAGCGTCACACAGGCGTAGCGCGCCGTGAGCGCCAGGCGCGGGCGCACCGGCAGCTCCACCAGCACGCCGGCGTCGATCCCTTCTCGCGCCGCCGCGGCCAGGCCCAGGTAGATCGCGTCGGTGCGCGCCACCGCGTCCACCAGGCTGTTCACGTCCTCGCATATGCGCCATGCTACGATTGGCACGATCCATGTCATCGGCGCCGGCTTCGCCTTCCGCCTGCTGGCGCTGCGCTACGCGCTGGCGCTGCCGGTGCTGGAAGCCGATACCGGTTCCTTCGACGAGGAACCGGGCTGACGGGTCAGCGCCCCAGCATCTCGTCGAGAAAGCCCACGGTCGCGTCAACGGTGCTCTGTAGCCACGGGTCGAACAGCCAGAAGGTATGCGGGGTATCGGGCAGCAGCAGCACGCGGCCTGTGGCGCCGCGCGCGCGCATCCTTGCCACCATGTCGTCGCGTCCTGACTGGAAGCGCGACTGGGCGCTGCCGATGAAGAGCATCGGCGGCATCCCGCGCCGGACATAGCGGATCGGCGAAGCCTCGTGCCAGCGTCCGGGGTTTTCGGCGTAGCGCCCGCCGAGCCAGGCCGCCGCCGGCGAAGGTGCTTTGGCCGGATCGGTGTCGTGGCGGCGCGATTCCTCGGTGGTGAAATCGAGCACGCCGTCGATGTTGACGATCGCCTGCACCGCGCCCGATACGCCGCTGCCGGCCTGCGGATCGATGGGGTGCAGGTCCGCGCTCAGCCCGGCCAGGCTGGCCACCTGGGCGCCGGCGGAGCCGCCCGCCAGCACCACCCGCGCCGGATCGATGCCGTAGCGCGCCGCATGCGTCCGCACCCAGCGCACCGCGGCGCGCGCGTCATCGACGGCGGCAGGGTAGGGCGCTTCGCCGGCCAGGCGGTAGCTGATCGTGGCCGCCGCGTACCCGCGCTGGGCCAGGCGCAGTGCCATCGGCGCGAACTCGGTACGGTAGCCAGCGTTCCAGCCGCCGCCGTGCACGAACACCACCACCGGCAGCGTGTCACGGGGCGCGCGGGCCGGCAGGTACAGGTCCAGTTTCAGGCAGCGGCTGCCGTAGCGGACATAGCTCAGGTCGCGCACTACCCTTACATCCTCCGGCACTGCCGCGCTGGCAATGCGGATGAACGGGTACTTGCGGACCTGCTTGGGGTAAGTACGAGCGGCGTCGTAGGTGTTGTTGGGGTCCGGGGCAGGGTCGACGCAGGTCGCGCCAGCTGCCAGTGGCGCGGCCAAGCCAAGTACGAGCAGGCAGCGGAGCTTCATTTGTCGTTTTCCGCCTTCGGTGGCTGCGCCAGCACCCACATGAAGTAGAGCGCCTTGGCCGCCTTGGCACGGGTGACGAGGGCTTGCGGCTCCAGCAGGTCGCCATTGACCATGCGGCCGCGCGCGATGCCGGCCTCGGAGCGGAACAGCCCGAGTTCGTACGCGCTTTTCACCTTGGCCGCGTAGCGCGGCGACACGGCGCCGGTATCGCGCAGGCGCTGCCAGCCGAGCAGCGGGAAATACATCGCGCCCTGGGCTCCGGTGTCGAGATTGGGGTCGTAGCCCGGCGCGCCCGGCACCACGGTCTTGCCGTTGTAGTCGGTCATGTACTTCGGCGGGGCGCTGAAGGCCAGCGCGTAGGCGTCCGCCAGCATGGCGGCCATGGCTTCACGTGACAGCGGCCCGTCCGCGTACTGCGTGAGCGAGCTGGCTGGCAGCTTCATCACGGTGCGCAGCGCGCCAATGAACTCGTGCGCCTGCATCGTTTCCTGCGGCCTGACATTGCCCTGGGCATCCTTGCGCAGGGCGCCCAGCTGGAGCAGCTTTTCGATCTGGTCGCGGTAGTACGCGTTGTCGCCGCCCAGGATGTCGCGCGCGATCTCGGGGTGGACCGCCGACCAGTCGGCCGCCGCGATGGCGGTCTTTACTTCGGGCTTGAACTGGGCGGCGACGCCAGCCGCTGTCTTGTCACCGTGCTGCGCCAGCCGCGCCAGTTCGGTCGCCACGATGCGCGCGTACTGTTTGGACATCGACTCCCTGAAATGGGTGCCGTCGATCTTGTTGGCCGGGTGGCCGTTGGCATAGCTGCCGTCATTGGTCTTGCCGGGCGTCTCGCCGGCTTCGATCGCCATCACCATCGCCGTGGTGGCGGCGACGCCGTTGGCGTTATAAAACTCGACGCTGCGCGCGTTCAGGTCGACCACCGTCACGCCGTGCGCCGCGCCCAGCTTCTTCATCAGCTCGGGGAATTTACGCTTCTTGAACGAGTTCACATAGGCATCGCCAGCCTTGGGGTTGCCGTTCACGCGCGACATCGGCGTGACGAACACCGGCACCATGCCGCGCGCGCGGATCGCCGGCAGGTAGAAATCAGTGATGAAGCTTTCATACATTGCTTCGGTCGAGCCTCGGCCGAAGCGGCGCATCTCGTCTTCGCTCTCGTCGTTGTGGCCGAACTGGATCATCACGACGTCGCCGATATGCCCGGCCAATAGGAGGTCGTTGAGCCGTCCCTCCGCATAGGCGTTGCGGAAGGACCGTCCGCCCATCGAATAATTCAGCACCCGCACCCTGGCCGGGTCGAACAGCTTGTCGACAACCTGGCCCCAGCCGCTCATCGGGGCTTCGTCGAAGGTATAGGATTTGACGGTGGAGTCGCCCAGCGTGTAGATGGCCGGCAGCACGCCGGCAGGCCTGGGCTGCGGCGCGATCGGCGTGATCACGATTTCCTCGATGCCCACCGGGGTATTCACCCGCTTCGGCTCGATTTCGATGTCGAGAAAATCGCGCCCGTTCACGTAGCGGAACGACCATTCCCGGCCCTGCGTCGTGACGGTTGTGCGGTTCGGCAGCAGGCTGGCGGCATCCCAGAAAACGCCGGGCGCCAGGCGGCTGCTTTGCATGCCGGTGACCGCTACGGTGGTGTCGTCCACGCTCGACGTGGTGCGCACCCGGATTGCGTAGGCGCCCGGCGCGGCTTTTACGCGAAAGGCCATGCCGAAGTTGTTGTAGTGGTCCTTCTCGAAGCCCTTCGCGGCCTCGAACACCGGCTCGCTGATCTCGACGCCCTTGCCGTCGCCGCGCAGCGCGCCGACGTGCACCGGCCGCGCGGGCAGGGCGCCGGTGCGCTCCACGAAGCCGAATCCAGTGGCCGCATCGAACAGGCGCGGCGTCGCCTGGATGGCGCCGGGCTGCGCCTGGCTGCTGAAGTTGAAGCGCAACGCCGCCTGGGCCTGCACCGACGTGAAGACCAGCAGGATGGCGAAGAGCGTGCGTGGGGCGATGTCAGGATGCATGTGTGCATGCTACCCGTCCCGTGGCGCCTGCGCATGTCGAGATTCACCAGAGCCGTTTATGAAATCGTTCAAGGCCGGCGAAAGCCTTTGCCGTGGCCGCGGCTTTCCGGCTAGGATCGCCGGCAAACGAGGAGGAGCGACATGATCAGGAAAACGTGGATGGCGGCCGTGCTGGCCGCCCTGGCCTGCGGCGCGGCGCAGGCGGCAGAAGTAGCGAATCCGGCTGGAGTCACCCAGGCGGGACTGCCGGGGGCGGCGCCGCTGCTCCCCCAGGCCGGCAACCCGATACGCACGGAACTGGGCCAGTACCGGCGCTGGCTCAGCAAGAGCAGCGACAGCGCCGCGGCGCTCGCCGCCGACCGCGCGCTGGCCGACAACATCGTCTCGTGGCAGATGCCGCACGGCGGCTTCTACAAGCTGCCCGCCAAGTACGCGGCGCGCTGGGACGGCAGTGCGGCGCGCTCGGGCTGGATCGGCAACGGGGTGGAGCTGGGCACCATCGACAACGACGCCACCGTGTCCGAGATCCTGGTGCTGGCCGACGTGTACGCCCGCACCAGGAATCCGGCCTACCGCGACAGCGCGCGCAGGGCGATGGACTTCCTGCTGGCGATGCAGCACCCGTCCGGCAGCTTCCCCCAGGTCTACCCGACGCGCGGCCCCACCAGCTACTCGAACCACGCCACCTTCAACGACAACGCCATGATCCGCGCGCTGCTGCTGCTGGACCAGGCGGCGCGCCGGGAAGAACCGCTCACTGCCGGACTGTTCACCGAACAGCAGCAGGCCCGCTTCCAGCCGTCGCTCGCGCGCGCCGTCGATTTCATCCTGAAGGCGCAGATCGTGCAGGATGGCGTCAAGACCGTGTGGTGCGCCCAGCACGATGCGGTGAGCTACGCCCCGGTCACGGGCCGCTCGTTCGAGCTGCCTTCGAAAAGCGGCGCCGAATCGGCAGTCATCACGGAATTCCTCATGACGCGTCCGCAAACGCCGGAAGTGGCCGCTGCAGTAAAAGCGGCCCTGGCCTGGTACCGGCGCCCCAGCGTGCAGTTGAAAGACGTCGCGTTCGACCCGGGCGCTACCCGCGCCGCCAACGCCAATCCCTTCGTGCCGAGCCCGGGCACCATCACCTGGTACCGCTTCTATGATCTCGCGGCCGATACGGGTTTCTTCAGCGGGCGCCTGCCCACCGATAACCCGCCCGGCGTGGGCAAGCAGTATGACATCATGAAGGTCGGCGCTGAAAGCCGCTATACCTACCAGTGGGGTGGGAGCTATGGCACGCCGCTTCTGGCGTACGCGGCGAAGGTCGGGTACTGAGTGAAACAGCGCCGGGCCCAGTTGCTGGTCCCGGCGCCGTCGATCACGGCATCGAGATGTTCACGCCGGGGGCGTTGCCGCTGCTGACGTTGATGTTGGCCGAAGTGCCGGTCTTGTTGATGTAGCCGGTGGCCAGCGCTTCAATGCGGTAGCGTCCATTGCCGCCGCTGGTGGCCGCGTTGGCCAGCGCCAGTGGCTGGCCCGCCTTGTAGGGCGCGTACTGGATCGAGGCGCGCGCCAGGTTCGGCAGCGCGTAGTTCCCCGTCGCCAGGTCGACCGGCTGCAGGCGGTTGGTGACGGTCGTCGCCGGCGTGCCCAGGAGCGGGTCGGCCGTGATCGATTGCGAGGCCATGATCCAGGTACCGTCGGCTGGCGCCACGGCCGGCGCGACGTAAGTGACCTGTCCGGAAATCGTGCTCACCGCGCTGGTCGCCAGGCGGATCGGGCTGGCCGGCGTTGCCACGCTGGTAAAGCCGGTGGCGCCGACCGGCACCGCGCCGATCACGGCGGTGGCGCGTCCATTGGCCTGCACCACCACGTCGTAACTGTCGCGCTGCAGGCGCGGCAGCACGAATTCACCCGTCGACGGATGCGGCACGGTGGTGGCGAGGATGGTGCCGCCTTTCTGCGCCGTGACCACCACGTTGCTGGCCAGGGCCGCTGTCTCGATGAAGCCGCCGATCCCGGCGGCGACGTCCGGCAGTGGGCGCGGCCGCGGCTTGAGCACATGGGTGGCGCCGCGCAGCTGGATCGATTCGCAGGCGTTGAAGTCGAATACGAGCTTGAGTTTCTGGCCGTCGTCCACCTTCAGGTCGATCGGCACGCGGATGCCGCTCGCCACCGCGCTTGCGGTTTCCAGCGGCAGGTCGGCCGCCGCGCCGGCCAGCCGCACTGTGTTGGCGCCGCCGTCCAGCACCACGGCCATCTGGGTGTAGGTGCCGGTGGGCAGGGCAACTTCGCCCAGGTCGGTGGTCGCGCCGGTGAGGAGGCTGGCCGGGTTGAGCAGGTTGATCCTGCGCGCCGGCGCCAGGGTCAGCTCGGTCCAGCCGGTGGCGGCCGGGTCGGTGTTGAAGTCCTGGCGGAAGCGCAGCTTGCTGACCGTGACATTGACCGCGTCGAAGCCGCAGGCCGGTGCGTCGGTCATCAGGCTGACGGCCAGCGTGCCGCGGGTCGCGTTGGCTGGGGCAGGCTGGGTGTCGTCGTCGCCACCGCCGCCGCAGGCGGTGAGCATGAGGGTGGCGGCGGTGGTGCTTGCGGCCAGGCCCAGGTAACGGGCGAAGTGGTGGTGCATGCGTGTGGTCTCCTGTTGGTTTTATGCTTTATGCCAGCGCATTATGGTCTGGCCCGAACGGGCGTGTTCGGCTTGCAAAAAATTCTCCAGCCGTTGGCGGTTTTCATAACACCAGATTCACCAAGGCCCGTTTCAATTTCGAGCAAATCGCACGCGGTGCGTCCGCCGCGGCGAAGGGCTCTGCTAGCATCTCGCGGGATCAAGCACCCCCCACAACAGGAGACAAGAACATGAGGTTTCACCCCGGCGCGAAGCGCCGTATCGTTGCAGCCACCCTGGCCACGCTGGCCACCTCGAGCCATGCGCAGGCACAGCCACAGTCGCCCGCGCAGCAGCGCGCGGCCAAGCTGGTGTCGCAGATGACGCTGGAAGAAAAGGCGGCCCAGATCCAGCACCGCGCTCCCGCCATCGCGCGCCTCGGGATCCCGGGCTTCAACTACTGGAACGAGGGGCTGCACGGCGTGGCGCGGGCCGGCGAGGCCACCGTGTTCCCGCAGGTGATCGGCATGGCGGCGAGCTGGAACCCGCAGCTGATCCAGGAAGTGGCCGACACCACCGCCACCGAGTTCCGCGCCAAGTACCTGTCCAAGCGCCGTCCCGACGGCAGCATCGCCGGCGGCCCGGGCCTGACGGTCTGGTCGCCGAACGTGAACATCTTCCGCGACCCGCGCTGGGGCCGCGGCCAGGAAACCTGGGGCGAGGACCCGGTGCTCACCGCGCGCATGGGCGCGGCCTTCATCCGTGGCCTGCAGGGCAGCAATCCGGAATTTCCCAAGACCGTCGCCGCCGTGAAGCACTTCGCGGTGCACAGCGGCCCCGAGCCGGACCGCCACCAGTTCGACGTCCATCCTTCGGCGCGCGACGTGGTCGACACCTACCTGCCGGCCTTCCACACCGCCGTCACCGAGGCCAAGGCCCAGGCGGTCATGTGCGCCTACAACAAGGTCGACGGCATCCCGGCCTGCGCCAATGAGCACTACCTGAAGGACATCCTGCGCACGCAGTGGAAGTTCGACGGCCACGTGGTGTCGGATTGCGCCGCGATCGCCGACATCCACATGGCGAACAAGCACGGCTACGTCAAGACGCCGGAAGAAGCGGCCGCCATTTCGATCAAGGCCGGCACCGACCTGTTCTGCTCATCGGGCAACAAGGACACGGCCGATCCGGCCATCACGGTCAACGCCGTCAAACAGGGCCTGGTTGCCGAAGCGCTGCTGGACCAGGCTGTGCGCCGCCTGATGGAGGCGCGCGTGCGCCTCGGCCTGCTCGACGAGCCGGGCCAGGGGCCGTTCGCCGCGATCGCGGCCAAGGATTTCGACACGCCCGCGCACCGCGCGCTGTCGACCCGCGCCGCGCGCGAATCGATGGTCCTGCTCAAGAACGATGGACTGCTGCCGCTCAAGAAGGCGCCCGGCCGCATCCTCGTCGTCGGCCCCAACGCCAACAGTGTCGATTCGCTGGTTGGCAACTACAACGGTACGCCGTCTCAGCCGATCACCGTATTTGCGGGCATCAAGGCCCGCTTCGCCCAGTCGAAGGTCAGCTTCGTCGAAGGCACCGGCTGGGTTGGCCCGCCGCTGGAAAACATCCCGGACAGCGCCTTCTGCCTGGACGCCGCCTGCACCCAGCCCGGGATCAAGGCCGAGGAATTCAAGGGCACCAGGCTGGCCGGCACGCCATCGGCGTTGCGGTCCGACCCGAACGCCCGCGTCGCCTGGGGCACGCCGACCCGCGAGGAACGCGCCGCTTCGACGCGCTGGACCGGCTACCTGCGCCCGGCCGACAGCGGCGCCCACAGCTTCCGCTATTCCGGCGAAAGCGGCTACCGCATCTGGGTCGACGACAAGCTGGTCGCCGACGTGTGGGACATCGCCTGGCCGACGTCGGACACCGACATCGAGCTCAAGGCCGGCCAGGTCTACAAGATCCGGGTCGAGGCGATGCAGAAGGGTGCGCGCGGCGACCACCGCCTGCAGTGGAGCCAGCCCGGCTCGAGCGATGCGCTTGCGCTCAAGGCGGCCCAGGACGCCGACGTGGTGGTGTTCGTCGCCGGCCTGACGGCGCGCTTCGAAGGCGAGGCGATGAGCGTCAAGGCCCCGGGCTTCGCCGGTGGCGACCGCACCACCCTGGACCTGCCGGCGCCCCAGCAAAAGCTGCTCGAAAGCCTGCATGCGAGCGGCAAGCCGGTGGTGCTGGTGCTGATGAACGGCAGCGCGATGAGCGTGAACTGGGCCGACAAGCACCTGCCGGCCATCGTCGAAGCCTGGTATCCGGGCGGCGAGGGCGGCCAGGCGGTGGCCGAACTGCTGGCCGGCGACTTCAGCCCGGCCGGGCGCCTGCCGGTCACCTTCTACAAGTCGGCCGAGCAGCTGCCGCCGTTCGCCGACTACAGCATGAAGAACCGCACCTACCGCTACTTCGGCGGCGAGCCGCTGTACCCGTTCGGGTATGGCCTGAGCTACACCAGCTTCGCCTACGGCAAGCCGACGCTGGGCAAGGCGGCGGTCAAGGCGGGCGACGGCGTCGAGCTGTCGGTGGATGTGCGCAACAGCGGCAAGCTCGATGGCGACGAAGTGGTGCAGCTGTACGTGTCGCGCACGGCCGAGGGCGCGCCGATCCGCGCGCTCAAGGCCTTCCAGCGGGTCCACCTGAAGGCCGGTGAGAGCCGCAAAGTCAGTTTCAAGCTCGACGCGCAGGCCCTGAGCGTGGTCGACGCCAAGGGCACGCGCGTGGTGCCGGCCGGGACGGCAACGCTGTGGATCGGTGGGGGGCAGCCGGGTGGCGTGAAGCAGGCGGCGGGCGTCTCGGCGAAGATCGCAGTCAGTGGAACGAAGGTCCTGAAGGCCTACTAAGCGCATCACGAACCCATCGCCGGTGCCGACAATCACATGTCGGCACCGGCGATTTTTTTTGCGCTTAACTATTAAGGTAGGGTGGTCGGCTTTGCCGACCGCGCGTTCAAACTCCCTGGGGCGCTACACGCTCGCCTCCCGGCATACGCGATTCGAACGCGCGGTCGGCGGAGCCGACCACCCTACGCAAAGCAAAGGGGGACGGTGCGATGCACCGTCCCCCTCTCTATGTACTGCTAACGCGTCTTACAGCGTCCTGAAGTTCAGTCCAACCATGATCCGCCGGCCCGCATACGCATAGTCCAGCAGGTTCGGCGTGCCATCCGAGAACGCCGCATACTGCCCTTGGCTGCTCGACGTGGTCGCGTTGCCCAGGTTGCGCGCTTCGACGAAGAACTCGATGTTCGGCCGGATCTTGTAGGCGACCTTGGCGTCGATGAAGCGGGTCGAGTCCTTGAAGTTCGGCGAACCCGGGTTGTACGGGAAGCGCACCATGCCGCTCGTCACACCCGCGGCCGGGTAGTTGTTGGCGTCCTGCGAGCCGCAGCCGGCCAGGCAGTTGAAGTAGGACGCCACCGCCTGCAGCGCCACGCGGGCGGTGAAGCGGCCATCGTCGTACCACAGCGCGGCATTGTAGGAATAGCTCGATTCGCGGGCGATCGGCAGCGGGGTGCCGGTCAGCAGGTCGACCACGTTTTCCGACGAGGTGGCCGAACGCAGCTTGGTGTAGTTCGCGTCGAAGCCGGTATAGCGCAGCAACCAGGGCAGGAAGGTGAACGCGGTCTTGGTGCCGAATTCCACGCCCTTGCGGCTGGTTGCGGCGCCGTTCTGCCACAGCGAATAGTCGAAGTTGATGTCGCCCAGCGCCACGCCGGTGACCGGGTCGACCAGGCTGCTGCCGCCGGACAGCGGCAGGCGGGTCACGCCCTGGCCGATCGCCGGGCCGATCTTGCCCTGCTGCTTGAAGGCGGCGACCGAGAACATCGTGTCCCGGTTTGGATACCACTCGAAGCTCAGGTTCTGGTTGACGTTGGTCTGGGCCTGCAGCGCCGGGTTGCCGATCGTGCCGCTGCAGCGCTGGGTGGCGTTCGGGTCGCGGTCGGCCAGGGTTTCGTCATAGATGCAGGTGCCCGACGGCAGCAGGTAGTTCACCGGCGGACGCGCCACCGTTTTGGCGCCGCTGTAGCGGGCCACGAACTGGTCCGGCACCAGCCACATCGCCAGGTTCACGCTCGGCAGGTGGTCGTTGCTGGTTTCGTCGATCGACACCGCCTGCGAGATCGAGCTCGAGATGGTGCCGCCTGGAGCGCTTGGCCGCAGCGGGTCATACACGCCCGGCACGATGGCGACCGTCCCCAGCGTCATCATGCCGGTGCCGTGCACCTTGGTGCGCACGTAGCGGTAGCCCACGTTACCCTCGAGCTCCCAGCCGAACGGCAGCGCGCGCCCGGTGAAGGGAATGTTGTCGAGCTTGAAGTCGCCCATCAGGTAGAAGGCCGAGGTACGCTCCTTCAGGTACTGGAAGGGTTGTTCGTAGGTGTTGCCGTCGCTGGCCACGCATTTCTTCACGCAGTCGAAGTTCAGGTTCGGCGTGTTCACCAGGCTAAAGGCCTTGTTCACATCGAGTTCGGTCCAGTTCTCGATCAGGCCCGCCGGGCGGTCCTTGGCGCCGGAGAAGAAGCCGGTTTGCGTCGCCTTGCCGGTCAGGGTCTGGGCCAGCAGGCTCTGGAACTGCTGCAGGGTCAGCGTGGTATTGCCGTTGAGCGCATGGCGCGGGTCGGCGCTCGGCACGAAGCCGAACTGGCAAGCGTTGCCGCCCACGCCGAGCGAGCCGACGGTGTCCTGGCAGCCATTGAAGGTGCTGCGGATGATCGGCGTCGGCAGCATCACGGCCGGCACGTAGTCGGCCGCGCCAAAGGTGCCGATGGCCGCCTTCACCGTGTAGCCGCCGCTGTTGCCGCTGTTCGGGTCCCAGCTGTTCTTGATCGTGTCGCGCAGGTTGAAACCGGACTTGAGACGGGTGAAGAACGGGATGTGCTGCGGCAGCCGGTAGGTCAGGTCGAGCTTGGCCGTACGCTCTTCGCTCTCCATCAGGCGCGGGTTGTAATAGGTGCTCGGCTGCTGGGTCAGCAGCGGCTGCTGGGCGGCGGTGTAGGCCGGCGCCGGGCGGGTATTGGTCGGGCTGGTCCTGACCACGCCGGTCGCGGCGCCCGGGTAGCCGATCGCGTACTGGGCCGGGTCGGCCTGGTTGAAGTTGCTCCCGGCCGGCAGTTCGTACCCCCACAGGCCGTTCGGCAGCACGCTCATGGTCACCGGGCCGTAGTAATTATTGAAGGCCAGGCGCTTTTGCTCGCGCTCGAAGTCCGAGGTGGCCAGGCCGACGAAGAATTCGGCCGACAGGCCGCCGTTCTTGTAGCTGCCGCCCAGTTGCAGGTACTTGGCGATGGTCTTGGCGTACTCGCGGGTCTGGTCGGTGATGCCGGCGGCGTCGGTGATGGTGTACTTGGTCAGGTGGTGGCTGCCGTCCGTCACGATCGAGCCCGGCACGATGTTGGCCACCGAGCTTTGCAGCAGGGTGTTGGTGGCCTGGGTCGGGGTGTCGTAGCTGTAGTAGCCCGAGCCTGGCGCCGGCACGCGGGTGCCGGCCGGCAGGTTGTCGATGAAGGCCGGGCCGTTGTAGGTCGGGCTGTACACCGCGTTGGCGCCGGTCGGGTTGACCTTCACGCCGCCCAGGCTGTAGGTCAGCTGGTGCATGTCGTTGTAGCGGCGGTTGTAGCTGCCCTTCGCATACACGGTCAGGTCGTTGTTCACCTTGAAGTCGGCGCGCAGGTCCAGGTTCTGGCGCTTGTCTTCCTCGCGCTTGACGAACGAGCGGATGTTCGACGGCGTGTAGTCGCTCCACTGGTTCAGGCAGGTGATGAGCTCATTGGCGCGCTGCGACGCCGCCTGGCCGCGGTTGGCCGACACGATCGCCGCGCTCTGGGCCGCGGTCAGCGAAGGGAAGGCGGCGTAGCACTCGGCCTTGGTCTTGGCCGCGGCCGACTTGGTCAGCACGTCCAGCGGCGTGGCCGAATTGAAGAAGCCGCCGGCGGTGAGCGGCGACTGCAGCAGCGGCGCCTTGGTGTTGGCGTCGGCCTGGTTCATCGTCCCCGGCAGGAAGCTGAAGGTCTTCTCGGGGGAATTGTCGAAGTCGGCCAGGCGGGAGTAGCCGGCACGGGCCGCGTTGGACACCTGCACCGAGTGCGCTTCGTTGCCCATGATGGTGGACGAGGCGTTCAGCAGCAGGCCGAGACGGCCATTGAGGAATTTATCCGACAGGATCAGGTTGGAGTCGGGCTGCCACTTCTTGTTCAGCGAGCTTTGCGAGCCCGCCACGCGCAGCGACGCGAACGGCTTCTTGAAATCGAGGCCGCTGCGGGTCTGGATCCGGATGCCGCCGCCGAGCGAGCCTTCGGTCATGTCGGCGGTGGAACCCTTGACCACGTCCACGCTCTTGATCAGGTCCGCCGACAGCTGGCGGAACTCGACGCCGCGCCCGCTGCCGCCGCCGGCCATGTCGGTGCCGCCGGCCGATTGCACGCCCTGGCCATCGAGCTCGATGCGGGTGAGGTCGGGGCCGTT
Source organism: Massilia yuzhufengensis (assembly GCF_900112225.1). Taxonomy (GTDB): domain Bacteria; phylum Pseudomonadota; class Gammaproteobacteria; order Burkholderiales; family Burkholderiaceae_D; genus Telluria; species Telluria yuzhufengensis. The sequence continues at coordinate 27,630 of NZ_FOLD01000012.1, forward strand.
GCCGCGCACGGCCACGCTCACGCCTTCGCCGAAGTCGCCGCGGTCCAACGCGATGCCGGCCATGCGCGAGATCGCCTCGCCCACGTTCCGGTCCGGCAGCGAGCCGACGTCTTCGGCGACGATGGAGTCGATCGCGGTGGCCGCATTCTTCTTGCGCTCGATGCTCGACTGCTGCGAGGCGCGGGTGGCGACCACCTTCACCTGCCTGATCTTGCCGTCGTCCTCCACCTGTTCCTGGGCCGGCTGCGCCGCTTGCGCATCCTGGGCCATGGCGGCATTGCTGGCGACCAGCGATGCCAGGGCCAGCGACACGGCAACGCTCATGTGGCGGGGATGGAACTGGAAGGCCTGGCGCGGCGCGGCGCGCGCGGATGCCGTGAACGGGGAAGGGCGGTGCACCGCCTGTTGCGGGTCGATGGTCATGTGGCTTGTCTCCTTTGGTATTGTTGTCGGCGCCCGTTTCACGGGTCGCAACGTGTCGATGTCGGTGGGCTTGCGTGCTGCCTCGAGGGCATCCCCAAGGGCCCATTTTTCGTTATGTAAAAATGCTAGCAGATCGGATTTCGGCAAGCGATGGCTGTCGGCGCTTTTGGAAAGAATCGACATCTCGGTTGGCGGATTTTGTAATCCGTTCGCGTGGCCGCCGCAACGCCCCGGATAAAAGGCGTGGGCGCGACGCCGCACACCATGCGGACCGGGTAGGCCGGCCGCATGGCGCCGCTGCTGCCTGCTGCTTGTCAGGCAGTGATGTCGGTGTCGAAGCGCTTGCCGCCGATACGCACGTTGCGCAGCTTCAGGCCCTGCACGTTGTAGGCGTACCAGGGCTTGTCGCCGTTGATCGGCGTGCCGAAGTCGCAGTCGCTGATGCTGATGTTGGTGATCGCATGCACCGGCTTGTTCTCGCTGCCGTTGTAGCTGTGCGCGACCGGGCCCATGACCACGAAGGCCTGGTAGCACGAGAACGCCCCGCCCGACGTGGCGACGTCGGCCACCTTGATGCGCGAGATGTGCACGTCCGAGACCTGCGGCGGACGGTTGCGGATGGTATCGAAGGCGGCGGCGTAGTCGCAGTCGAAAGTGATCACCGCGCCGCCGCCGGTGGCCGCCAATTGGGCCGGCACCGGGCTGCCCGGCATCGGCTTGTAGAAGCCCGGCTTGAGCTTCACGCCATTGGGCAGGGTCAGGTCGCGCACGTAGAAGTGGCGCAGGAAGCCGCCGCGCGCCATATTGGTTTTCAGGCGCACGGCCGTGCCCAGCGGGTCGGTCTTGTAGTGCATGTTGCGCACGTCGAGCCTTTCCGCATACACGTGCTCGATGCCGCCGCCCATCTCGCTGCCCAGGGTGATGGCGCCGTGGCCGGAATTCATGATGCTGTCCTGCAGCACCACGTTGCGGGTGGGGCCGTATTGGGTGTCGTTGGCCTTGCCGGCCTTGATCGCGATGCAGTCGTCGCCGGTATTGAAGGTGCAGCCGTCCATCAGCACGATGTCGCAGGATTCGGGGTCGAAGCCGTCCGAGTTCGGTCCCATGCTTTCCATGCGCACACGCGAGAGCTGCAGCTTGCGGCAATCAACCGGGTGGTGGATCCAGAACGGCGTCGCCACCACCTGGTAGCCCTGCATCAGCACGTCGGTGCAGCCGATGAATTCGATCATGCAGGGACGCAGGTAGTGGCCCTTGCCGAACACCCGCTTTTCGACCGGTACGCGCGCTTCGGACAGCGCCGGCAGGAACTTCTCGTCGCTGCGCCAGTTGGGGGCGGACGCGATGCGCGCCAGGTCCTCGGCCTTGATGCCGGGGGCGAGGTCCGCCAGCGATTCCGGGTTGCGCGGGTTGGTCACGCCCTGCCGCGCATGTGCGTTGACGGCGGTCTTGCCGCTCCAGGCCCACCAGTGTTCGCCGCTGCCATCCTCGAACGTCACGCCGCCCTGGCCATTGAGCACGCTGCTCCAGTCTTCGCCGGTGATGGCGATGTTGCGCTGGTTGCGCGCGTAAACCATGGGCGTGTAGTTCAGGCAGTCGTTGCCCTGCCAGCGCGACAGCGACAGCCTGCCGTTGGCGCCGCAGTCGAATTCGCCATGGCGTGCGTAGTCGGCCGGGTTGGCGCTGAAGTGCACCTGCGCGCCCTTGGCCAGGTGGACGTGCACGTTCGACAGCAGCACGATCGGGCCCTTGCAAAGCCAGTGGCCGGCCGGGATCAGCACGCGCCCGCCGCCGGCCTTGCTGGCCGTTGCGATGGCCGCCGCAATCGCCGGATACGCGTCCGGCGCGCCGGGCGCCGGGGTCTGCACATCGGTCTTGACGCCCTGGTCGCTGTCCAGGTAGGCCTGCACCGTCACCATCCGGCAGGGCTTTGCGCCGTGGGCGGTGATCGGGAAATCGCGCTTCGGGAACACCAGCGGCTTGGCGAAGCGCGCGCGGATCTGGTCCGCGTGCGCCCACGGGTCGGCGGGCAGCGCGGCCAGCGCCGGCGTTGCCGCCGCCAGGGCCGAGGCGGCGCCGGCGCCCTTGATCAGGGCGCGGCGTCGCGGGTTCGCGGGAGTGGTAAGCAGGGGCTTCATGGCGTCTTCGGTCGGTAGTGGTAGGTCTTCACCTTGTCGGTGATGACGACATTCGGGTTGTTCAGCAGCTTGATGATCTCGGCTCCGGCCAGCAGCACCGGCCCGTAGCCTGCCATCGCGTTCACGCTGACCGGGCGGTTGTAGTAGTAGACATGGTCGCCCGCCAGGGTGGTGGCCACCACGCCATCCTCGATCCCGCCTTCCGGGTTGATGCGTGACGACACGCCGGCCCACCCGGCCTGGGCGATGCTGCAGTAGGTGGTGGGGCTGATCCAGCCCTGGTTGATGGCATGCGCGATGGCATAGACGAACATCGCGCTGCCGGAAGTCTCGAGGAAGGAATCGTGGCGGTCCAGCATCTGGTGCCACAGGCCGGAACCGGACTGCTGGCGGGCGATGCCGAGCAGCGCGCGGCGGTGCTGGGCCAGGACCTTCTTGTAGCCGGGGTGGGTCTTGGGCAGCACGTCCAGCAGGTCGGAGATGGCAAGCACCGCCCAGCCGTTGGCGCGGCCCCAGTAGAACTGCGGCGCGTCCGGCGCGTGCAGGTGCACGCCGTGGGTGTAGAGGCCCACTTCCTTGTTGAACAGGTAGCCGGACAGCTGCAGCGCGTTCTTCACCGCGTCGTCGAAGTAGCGCCGCTCGCCGCTGAAGCGGCCCAGTTCGGCCAGCGCGGGAATGCTCATGTACATGTCGTCGGCCCACACCGACCAGGCCTGCGGCCGGTTGCGCGCCAGCGTGCCATCCTTCAGGCGTACCTGCTGCTTGTGCACCCAGTCGCCGCTGGTGGCGATCTGCTGCGACAGGTCGGGGCCGATGCCGGCCAGGCGCGCGCGGATCATGGCGGCGGTCATGGAGCCGGCGTCGTCCAGCGCATGCGGCTTGATGAAGCGCGCGAAGCTGTTGGCGCGGCCCAGCTTGAACTGCTCTTCCTGGGCGCGGAAGTAGGGCGTGCGCTCCTTGAAGAAGGCCAGGTGGCGCTCGGTGAGCGCGGTCCACCCCGCGTCGCCGGTGAGGGCGCGCATGTTCATCAGGCCCGCATGCACCACGCCCATCTCGTAGTTCATGATGCCGAAATCGTTGGGCGAGGTTTCCACGAAGGCGGAGGCCACCGGCGCGCCGAAGTCGGTGACCGGCTGCCCGGTCTTGCGGTCGACGATGCGGCTGGGCGTGGCGCGGTCGATGAAACCGCGCACGCGTTCCAGTTGCGCGGTGATCTCGGCGGCCACCGGCAGCTTGTAGGGCACCGGGTAAGTGCCTTCCAGCGGGTCGGACAGGTTCTTGTTGTCCGGGTTGCGGTAGGGGCCGGCGGCCTGCACCGCGCCGGCCGCGAACAATACGGCCAGCAGCAGGGGGAGTGTCCGCTCCATGCTCAGCGGCTCACGCGGAAGTAGTCGGCGTCGAGCCAGGCGCCGGACGGCGTGGCGGCCTCGCTGGCGCTGTACAGGCCCATTTGCGCGCCCACCCAGTGGCCCTTGGTGGCGGCGAAGGGTGCGCCGGCCGGCGTGAAGTCCTTGCCGTCCACGCTGTACAGGAACTGCGCCTGCGCGCCTTCTTTCATCACCATGCGCAGGCTCACCGCATTCGGCGCCTGCGGCAGCAGCACGGTCTCGCTCTCGGTGCAGCGCGGCTTGAACGGGGTGCAGGTGGTGTAGACCAGCTGCAGCGCGCCGCCCTGCTGGCGCAGGCCGAGGGCGGCGTAGGATTGGCCGTTCAGGATCAGGCCAGCGCGGTCGCCGTCCCTGGCGCCCTGCAGCTCGATGCGGGTCTCGGCCGTGAACGCGGTGGCCGGCAGCTTCTGGGTCACGATGTTCGGCGCCGCGCGCACATAGGCTTTCGATTCCGGCACGGCCAGCACCGGCAGGCGCAGGTGGCCGGGGCGGGCCGCAAGCGAATGGTAGCCGGCCTGCGGGTTGGCATGCCACTGCCATTGCAGGCCCAGGGTGGCGCCATTGAATTCATCGCTGGTCGGCGGCACCGCCAGCGATTGGCCGGCGACCGGCTTGATCCAGCTGGTGACCGGGTTACCCACGCCCGGCTTCGGGCCGGGCTGGCCGATCAGGGGCCAGCCATCGGTCCAGGCCATCGGCTGCAGGTGGGTCACGCGGCCATAGGCCTTGCGGTCCTGGAAGTGCACGAACCAGTCCTTGCCTTCAGGCGTGCGCAGCCAGGCGCCCTGGTGCGGGCCGTTGATGACAGTGTCGCCCTGTTCCATGACGATGCGGTCTTCGTAGGGGCCGGCGATACTGCGCGAGCGAAACACCGACTGCCAGCCTTCCTCGACGCCGCCGGCCGGCGCGAACACGTAGTACCAGCCATCCTGCTTGTACAGCTTGGGGCCTTCCAGGGTGCGGTAGCCGGGCAGCTTGTTGCCGTCGATGACGACCTTGCCCTCGCTGTCGAGCAGGCGCCTGCCGTCCGGGGACATGCTGCGCAGGGTCAGCACATTGTTGATGCCGGCGCGGCTCTTGGCCCAGGCGTGGATCAGCCAGGCCTTGCCGTCCTCGTCCCACAGCGGGGCCGGGTCGATCAGGCCCTTGCCCGGCAACAGCAGGTGCGGCTCGCTCCACGGACCGGCGAAGTCCTTGGCGGTGACGACGTAGATGCCGAAGTCCGGGTCGGGGTAGAAGATCCAGAACTTGCCGTCGTGGTGGCGCAGCGAGGGCGCCCACACGCCGGCGCCGGTGCGCGGCGTGGCGAAGTGCGCTGCCGGCACCAGCTTGGGCAGGGCGTGGCCGACCAGGGTCCAGTTGACCATGTCTTTCGACTGCAGCAGCGGCAGGCCGGGCGCGCTGTTGAAACTCGACGCCGTCATGTAGTAGGTGTCGCCCACGCGCACCGCGTCCGGGTCGGAGTAATCGGCGTTGAGGATGGGGTTCTGGTAGCGGCCGTTGCCCAGGTCGGCGACCCAGGCTTGCTTGCCTGGCGCGGTCTGGCAGCCGGCGGCCAGCAGGGCCAGCGCGAGGAGGGCGCCGACGCGGCGCGGGGTGCGGAAGGTGGTCGTTGTCATGGGATGCATGGTGGTTGGATGGTGAATAGGGGTCTAGTGGCGATGTTCGCGCGCCTGTTCGGGCATGGGCTCCCAGCCCTTGCCGTTGTCGAAGCCGGCGAATACGCGGGCGCGGGTGGCGTAGCGGGCCGCTTCGCCGGGCGCAAGCACGCGGCCGCCGATCCGCGTGGAGAGGTCGAGCGGCTGGCCGGCCAGGTCCATGCTGCCGTACTCCAGCCAGCCGGCGCCCGGCTGGGCGCCCGGCGCGATGGTCTTTGGCAGCGCCCAGCCGGCCGGCGCCACGTGCGCGTCCATGCGGCAGTGGATGAACACGACCTTGTCGCCCAGGCCGGAAGGGCCGGGGCGCGCCAGCCAGGTGGCCCCGGGCGGCACGTCGTTGCCGGCCGGCCCAGGGCCGTGGGTCAGGCGGCTGTTCAGGAAGACGAAGCCCGCATCGAGCGGATCGACCGTGCGCGCCTGCACGATGTAGCCGCCGCCCTTGGGCTGGGCGCTGTCGCCCACCGAGCGGATTTCGCTCTCTTCGAACAGGGCGGCGCGGTTGCTGCCCCAGATGAAGTCCACGTTGCCGGCGACGAGGCTGCGGTAGAACCAGGAGTAGCCCTTCACCAGGATCGTGTCCTGCTCGCTGAAGAAGGCGCTGTCGCGCACCACCAGGCGGCCGCGGTCGCTGCTGTAGTGCAGGGCTTCGGCCTGGCCGCCCAGGCTGGTGGCGCGCACCGTCGGGTTGACGATGGTGAGGTGGTCGAGCGTAAGCAGGTCGGTGTCTTCGGCCAGGAACACCGAGCGCCCGCCCATGGCCGCCGGCGACTGCAGCGGCTGGCCGCTGCCCGAACCGGGATTGATGCCGTCGTTGTTGAGCGCGCCGATCACGACGCCGTCGCGGCTCTCGCCGTGCAGGTGGACGCGGTCCTTGCCGCGCAGGTAGAGCAGTTCGTGGTAGCGGCCGTTGGCAATGCGGATGCGCACCGCGTCGGCGCGCGGCAGGCTGCGCATGGCGTGGTTCAGCGCGCCCTGCACGCTGCGGAAGTCCGCCGGGCCGTCATCGTCCACGCTGAAGCTGTGGCCTGTCGGCGCCTGTGCCCGGGTGCGGAAACGCCATCCCGCGCCTTCGCCGATGCCTTCGAAGGGCTTGCCGCCGATCGACGCGCCGCGGAAGGTGCCGGCATCGACGGCCACCAGGTAGTCGGCGCCGTAATCGAGCTTGTCGCTGTGCAGCTGGATCACGGCCGTGTTGCCGTCGATGCGGATCGGGCTGAAGCGCACGACGCGCCTGACTTCCTGGCCGGCAGGGCCGATGGCGTCGATTTCCTCGCCCAGGCGCACGACGTCGACCAGCGCGCCGTCGCTGGCGCGGTAGATGCGCGCCGAACCGCTCGCACCCAGCGTTGGCGGGCTGTCGAAGCGGATGCGCAGGAGCGTGTCGGCCTGGACGCCCGAGGCGCCGGCTGCGGGCGAAAGCCGCCCCGCCAGCGCCCTGGCCTCGCCCCGTGCTGCAAACGCCGGCCCGACGGCCGCGCCGATCGCGGTGGCCACGTTGCCGTTGCGCGCATCCGCGACGCTGAGGATGGCGCTGCCGGCGCCGCGAGCGGTCACCACCAGCGCGCCGCCATCGATGGCCACCTGGGCCACCGACGGGTCGCTGGACGCCGCGACCAGTGGCAGCGTTGTGGCGCCGTCGCCGGCCACGGCGCTGAGCGCATAGCGCTGCACTTCGCCGGCGTGCAGCCTGATGGTGGCGCTGCGCTGCGCCAGTGCGATGCGGCCCGGGCGCTCGCCGGCCTGCCCCATGCGCAGGTCGTCGAACTCGACCGCGCCCTGTTCGGCCAGCAGGGCGGCGCCGCCCGCCGGCGCCGGCGCAGGCAGGCTTGCCGCGACGCGCTCGCCGTCGAGCCATGCCGCCAGCTCGCTGCCGGCCAGCTCCACGCGCAGGGTCTGGAACGCGCCTGCCGGCGCACTGTCCTTGCCCATCTGGCGCAAGCGGTTCAACTGGCCGTCGCGCATTTGAAGTAGTTCCACGCTCAGCCTCGGCTTGCCGGGCTGGATGTTGACGGCCGCGCCGACCCAGTTGCGCGGGTCGGCATAGCGCACCAGCAGGACGGCGCGGCGCGCTGCGTCGGGCTGCGCCGGCGCCGGCCGCAGGCGCGCTTCCAGGTAGTAGTCGGCGCCGGCCAGTCGGCCCGCGGCCGGGTCGGTGGCCAGCGCCTGCGCACCGGCAGGCAGCAGCAGCACGCGGTTGGCGCCGCCGGCCTGCGGCTGGACCTGCAGCGCGCCGCCGCCGTCGAGGCGCCAGCCGGCGGCGCCGCGCTCGAAGTCGTCGCACCAGGCGGCCGGGCAGGCGGCGACGGCCGGTGCGCACAGGGACGCGGAGAGCAGTGCCGCGATGGCGGGTGTCCTGAAACTCATGTCTGCACTTTCAAATCGATGAAGTGGGCGCCCGTCAGGGGCGCGCGTGGAATCCGGCTGCTCACCCGCGCGACAGGGGACGGGTGAAGCGCTCCAGGTGCGTGCGCATCGCATTGCGCGCGCCGGCAGGATCGCGCGCGCTTACCGCGGCCACGATGCGGCGGTAGTCGGCCAGCGTTTCTTCGCGCGCTTCGCCGGCGTCGAGCAGCTGGGCCAGGGTGTGCCACAGGCCGCCGCGCTGGCTCCACAGGTGTTCCAGCATGCTGGCCAGCGCCGCGTTGCCGGTCGCATGGGCGAGCGTCAGGTGAAAATGGCGGTCGGCCTGCTCCGAGCCGCCCCGGTCGCCCGGCCCGGCGCGCTGCACCTGCTCGAGCGCGTCGGCGGCGGCATGGATCGCCGCGATGCCGCTGTCGGTCGCCACGCGCGCCGCCATCGCCGCCATTTCGGGCTCGATCAGGCGGCGCGCCGACAGTAGTTCGAACGGGCCGGGGCCGGGCTGCGGCAGTGCGCGCAGGTAGATCCCGGAACAGGAGCGCACTTCGACGATGCCGTCCAGTTCGAGCAAGGCCAGGGCCTGGCGCAGGCAGGCACGGCTGACCGCGAGGGACACGGCCAGTTCGCGTTCGGAGGGAAGCCGCCCGCCCGGGCCAATCGCCGAGGCGATGGCCAGTTCGTGCACGCGCCTGGCGACCAGCTGGTAGGGGCGCCGTTCGCGCCGCGGCGGGCGCGCACCGGCGTCGGTCGCGAGGGCCGCCAATGCCGGGTGGCCCGGCGCGGCGCTGCTGCTGTTTGTCTCCATCGTGCCCATGGTTTTATTGGGGTTATTTTAGCTTGGAGGCAGATTAGCAGAAGGATTTTGGCCTGACCAATGCTCGCTGCTGGTCTGGACAGAATTGCTATGCCTGTTGGTGGTTTTCACAATGTGCCGGCGCCGGCACATTGTGGTGGTCACAGGATGCGGTTGACCAGGTTTTCCAGATACTCCTGGCGCCCCGAGACGGGAACGACATCCTGGTTGCGCGCCAGGACGTGCTCGGCCAGGCCATCGAGGTCGATGCCGCCTTTCATGATGTCCTGGCCCAGCGGCGCCTGCCAGCCGCGGTAGCGTCCTTCGAGTTCGCTGGCCAGGCGGCCATCGGTGATCAGCTTTTCCGCGTCCAGCAAGCCGCGCGCCAGCACGTCCATCGCGCCCACGTGGCCGTGCATCAGGTCGACCGGGTCGATCGACTGGCGCCGTACCTTGGCATCGAAATTGCAGCCGCCGGTGGTGAAGCCGCCCGCCTGCATCACGTGGTACAGGGCGATTGCAGTTTCCGGCACGTTGTTCGGGAACTGGTCGGTGTCCCAGCCCAGTTGCGGGTCGCCGCGGTTGATATCGAGGCTGCCGAAGATGCCCAGCGCCGCCGCGGTGGCGATCTCGTGCTCGAAGCTGTGGCCCGACAGCGTCGCATGGTTGGCTTCGATGTTGACCTTTACTTCGTGTTCCAGGCCGTAGCGCTTGAGGAAGCCGTACACGGTGGCGGTGTCGAAATCGTACTGGTGCTTGCTCGGCTCGCGCGGCTTGGGTTCGATCAGGATCGTGCCCTTGAAGCCGGTCTTGTGCTTGTGCTCCACCGCCAGCGTGAGGAAGCGGCCCAGCTGGTCCAGTTCGCGCGCCATGTCGGTGTTGAGCAGGGTCTCGTAGCCTTCGCGCCCGCCCCACAGCACGTAGTTCTCGCCGCCCAGCTGGCGGGTGGCGTTCATCGCATCGCGCACCTGCAGGGCCGCCATGGCAAAGATTTCCGGGTCCGGGTTGCTGCCGGCGCCCGACATGTAGCGCCGATGGCTGAACAGGTTCGCCGTCCCCCACAGCAGCTTGACGCCGGTGCGCTCCTGGTGGGCGGCCAGGCGTTCGGCCATGTGCAGGAAGTGCTCGCGGCTCTCGCGCGGGGTCGACCCTTCCGGCGCGACGTCGCGGTCGTGGAAGCAGTAGTAGGGCACGTCCAGGCGCTCGAGGAAGTCGAAGGCCTGCGTGGCCTTCTGTTCGGCCAGCGCGAGCGGGGTGCCGCCTTCGAACCAGGGGCGCATGAAGGTCTGGCCGCCGAAGGGATCGAGCCCGGTCCAGCAGAAGTTGTGCCAGTAGCAGGCGGCGATGCGCAGCTGGTCTTCCATGCGCTTGCCCAGGACCAGGCGGTCCTTGTCGTAGTAGCGGAACGCCAGCGGGTTGTCGCTGTCCTTGCCTTCGAAGCGCACAGGGGCGATGTCGGCGAAAATGCTCGGTGCTTCGGTGTGGTGCATGGTGTCTCCTTGATGGTTGTATGGGGTGGTTCGGTGTCAGGCCGGCGCTGCCTGCTGGAACAGGGACCGCAACTGGCCGTAGAGCGCCTGGTAGCGCCGGTAGCGTTGCATCAGCGCGCCATGGCGCTCAAACTCCGGTTCGAAACGCTGCACGACCGCGAGCGGCGCGCATGCCTGTTCTTCGGGCTGGCCGTCGGCCAGGGCGGCCAGGCGCGCAGCGCCCAGCGCTGCCCCGGCACTGCCTTCGGCATGGGTGACGATGGGGAGGGCGAGGGTGTCGGCCAGCAGCTGCGACCAGTAGGGACTGCGCGCGCCGCCGCCCACCAGCGACAGGGTGCCGGCCTCGGTGCCGGCCGCGCGCAGGGCCGCCAGGCCGTCGGCCATGCCGAAGGCGACGCCTTCCAGCACCGAGTAGGCCAGCGCGCCGCGGCTGGTATCGTGCCCCAGGCCGAAGAACACGCCTTGCGCATGCGGGTCGTTGTGGGGCGTGCGTTCGCCGGAAAGGTAAGGCAGGAACAGGGGCGCAGCCTGCTGCTGGGCGCTGGACAGGTCGCGCGCTTCCGGCAGCAGGGCGGCTTCGTGCCCCGCGCCGGTGGCGCGGGTGACCCAGGACAGGCAGCTGGCCGCCGACAGCATCACCGACATCTGGTGCCAGCGACCGGGAAGGGCGTGGCAGAAAGCGTGGACCGCCGAATCCGGGTTGGCGCGCAGCTGGTCGGTGACCACGAACAGCACGCCCGAGGTGCCGAGCGAAATGAAGCCTTCGCCAGGGCGGGTGGCGCCGATGCCGACCGCGCTGGCGGCGTTGTCGCCGCCGCCGCCGGCCACGATGACGCCGGGGGGCATGCCCCACTCCGCGGCCAGCGCGGGCAGCAGGCCGCCCGATGGGGCCGAGCCCTCGACCAGGCGCGGCATCTGGCTGCGCGCCAGGCCGGTCGCGTCCAGCATGGCGTCGGACCAGTCGCGCCGGGCCACGTCCAGCCACAGGGTGCCGGCGGCGTCGGACATCTCGGACACCTTGTCGCCAGTGAGCAGCAGGCGCAGGTAGTCCTTGGGCAGCAGCACGGTGGCGACCTGCCCGAATACGTCCGGCTCATGCCGCGCCACCCAGGCCAGCTTGGGCGCCGTGAAGCCGGGCATGGCCAGGTTGCCGGTGATCGCCGGCAGGCGCGGTTCCCGCTCGGTCAGCAGCGTGCATTCCGCGTGGCTGCGGCCGTCGTTCCACAGGATGGCCGGGCGCAGCACCCGGTCCTGGGCGTCGAGCAGCACCGCGCCGTGCATCTGTCCGGACAGGCCGATTGCCCGCACCCGCGACAATGCCGCAGGGTGCGCGGCGCGCAGCTCCCGCATCGCCGCCCGGGTTGCGGCCCACCACTGGGCCGGATCCTGTTCCGACCACTTCGGCTGCGGGCGCGATACCGTGAGCGGCGCACCGGCCGTGGCGACGACGTCGCCCGCTTCTCCCATCAGGAGCAATTTGACTTCCGAGGTGCCGAGATCGATACCGAGATACATCAGCCACCTCCGGCTACTAAGGCAATACGCACAGCGGTCTCCTGAAGAATGTTCGTTTGCGGTCATGCCGGTCAGCTAATCGTAGGGTGGCCGGGTTCCCCGGCCGCGCGTCCAGCCCCAATGCGCGCTGCCACAATGCGTCGGTCATGTGAATGCGCGGCCGGCGAAGCCGGCCACCCTACAAGTTCCTGCCAAGTTCCGGGTCCGCCGATACAGCATATGAGCTTCCGCCAGAGGGAAACAGCCCTTTGTGCGGCCGGACGAAATTTCATAACGGGGGTCGGTCATTATCGATTTGACGTCGTCCGGGCCCGCACCTAGACTCGTAGAGTGGCAAGAAGAGTGGGCGCAGGGATGGCCCGAGCAACTTGGTTTCGACGATACGCAGCGAAGGACAAGAGCAGCAACATGACAAACAAGCACACCAATTTGCTTCCCGACGACGCTGGCCAGGCCTTGCTGGTCGGCCGCGTATGGCGCCCGGCCCCGGTCGACGGCCCGGCCGTCGTCGCCGTGCGCGGCGGCCGGCTGGTCGATATCAGCGCCCATGCGGCCACCGTGGCCGACCTGTTCGAGCGCGACGACCTGCTTGCCATCGTGCGCGACGCGGCCGGCGAAGACCTGGACGAAGCGGCCCAGCTGGTGGACGCTGCCGCCGCCGGGCAAGCGGCGCCGGGCGGCATCGCGCTGCTGGCGCCCTGCGACCTGCAGGCGATCAAGGCCTGCGGCGTCACCTTCGCGGTAAGCCTGCTGGAGCGCGTGATCGAAGAGCGGGCCAAGGGCGATCCGGTGCGCGCTGCGGAACTGCGCTCCCAGCTGCAGGGATCGATCGGTGCCAACCTCGCGGACATCAAGCCCGGCTCCGAGGCGGCAATGCGCCTGAAGGCCGAGCTGTCCGGCCACGGCCTGTGGTCGCAGTACATGGAAGTGGGCATCGGTCCGGACGCCGAAGTATTTACCAAGTCGCAGCCGATGTCGGCGGTGGGCCATGGCGCCCAGGTGGGCCTGCATCCTTCGTCGCACTGGAACAATCCGGAACCGGAAATCGTGCTGGCGGTGAACAGCCGCGGCCAGGTGGTGGGGGCGGCGCTGGGCAACGACGTCAACCTGCGCGACATCGAGGGCCGCAGCGCCCTGTTGCTGGGCAAGGCCAAGGACAACAACGGCTCCTGCGCGATCGGCCCCTTCGTCCGCCTGTTCGACGGCGGCTTCACCCTCGACACGCTGCGCCAGGCCGAAGTGGGCATGCTGATCGAAGGCGTGGACGACGGCTTCGTGCTCGAAGGCCGCAGCCGCATGCGCGAGATCAGCCGCGACCCGCTCGACCTGGTGGCCCAGACCTGGGGCGAGCACCACCAGTACCCGGACGGATTCATGCTCTTCCTGGGCACGATGTTCTCGCCGATCAATGACCGCGACGCGGCCGGCGGCGGCTTCACCCACCATGCGGGCGACCGCGTCAGCATCTCGACGCCGGCGCTCGGCACGCTGGTCAATACCGTCGGGCGCAGCGACCAGATCGCGCCCTGGACCTTCGGCGTGCGCGCGCTGTACCGCAACCTTGCGCGGCGCGGCCTGCTGGCGCAGCTTACTGCCTGACCGGAACGATACAAGACTCATGCAAGACAACACCCAGCATTCCCTGGTCTACCCGACCTTCCACGACCTGGCCGGCAAGCGCGTCGTCATCACCGGCGGCGGCAGCGGCATCGGCGCCGAACTGGTCACGGCCTTTGCCGGGCAGGGCGCGCGCGTCTGGTTCCTTGACATCGCCGGCGACGATTCGCGCGCCCTGGTGGCATCGCTCGGCGCCGCGCAGCACGCACCGCGCTTCCTCGAATGCGACCTGACCGACCTGGACGCCGTGACGGCCGCCTTTTCCACCATCGAGCAGGAGGCCGGCACGGTCGACATCCTGCTCAATAACGCCGCCAACGACGAGCGCCACGAGATCGAGGATGTCACCCCGGCCTACTGGGACGGCCGCATGGCGGTCAACCTGCGCCAGAAGTTCTTCTGCGCCCAGGCCGTCATTCCCGGCATGAAGCGCCAGGGGCATGGCGTGATCCTGAACTTCGGTTCGATCTCCTGGCACCTGGCCTCGTCCCAGCTGGCCCTGTACATGACGGCCAAGGCCGGCATCGAGGGCATGACGCGCGGGATGGCGCGCGACCTCGGCAAGTTCGGGATCCGCGCCAACACCGTGGTGCCGGGCGCCGTGCGCACCCCGCGCCAGCAGGCCCTGTGGCATACGCCGGAAGAAGAGGCGCGTATCCTCGCCGGCCAGTGCATCCCCGAGCGGGTCGAGATGCAGGACGTGGCGGCGCTGGCGCTGTTCCTGGCTTCGAGCAGTGGGCGGCGCTGCAGCGGGCGTGAATACTTTGTCGACGCGGGATGGTACGGCGCATGAAACAGCAGAACAGCAAACGACGTTTCCGGTCCCAGGACTGGTTCGACAACGAAGAACGGATCGACATGACGGCGCTGTATCTGGAGCGCTTCATGAACTACGGGATCACGCCGGAAGAACTGCGCTGCGGGAAGCCGATCATCGGCATCGCCCAGAGCGGCAGCGACCTCTCGCCCTGCAACCGCATTCACCTGGAGCTGGCCAAGCGCGTGCGCGACGGCATCCGCGACGCCGGCGGCATCCCGATGGAGTTCCCGCTGCACCCGATCTTCGAAAACTGCCGCCGCCCGAGCGCGGCGCTGGACCGCAACCTGGCCTACCTCGGCCTGGTCGAGATCCTGCACGGCTACCCGATCGACGCGGTGGTGCTGACCACCGGCTGCGACAAGACCACCCCGGCCCAGCTGATGGCCGCCGCCACGGTCGACCTGCCGGCCATCGTGCTGTCCGGCGGGCCGATGCTGGACGGCTGGTTCGAGGGCGAACTGGTGGGCTCCGGTACGGCGATCTGGAAGGGCCGGCGCCGCCTGGCGGCCGGCGAAATCGACGAAGAAAAGTTCATCCAGATCGCGGCTGCCTCGGCGCCCTCGAGCGGCCATTGCAACACCATGGGCACGGCATCGACCATGAACGCGGTGGCCGAAGCACTCGGGATGTCCCTCACCGGTTGCTCGGCCATTCCCGCGCCCTACCGCGAGCGCGGCCAGATGGCCTATGAAACCGGCCGCCGCATCGTTGAAATGGCTTTTGAGGACCTGCGCCCGTCCCAGGTCCTGACGCGCGACGCCTTCCTGGATGCGATCGTGGTCAATGCCGCCATCGGCGGCTCCACCAACGCCCAGCCGCACATCGTGGCGATGGCGCGCCACGCCGGGGTCGAGATTTCGACGGCGGACTGGATGGCGTACGGTTATGATGTGCCGCTGCTGCTGAACATGCAGCCGGCCGGTAAATACCTGGGCGAGCGCTTCCACCGCGCGGGCGGCACCCCCGCCATCATGTGGGAGCTCGAGCAACAGGGGCTGCTGCGCACGAAGCGCGCGACCGTAACGGGCCGCACCATGACCGAGAACCTGCTGGGCCGCGAAAGCCATGACCGCGAGATGATCCGCCCCTTCGATACACCGCTCAAGGAACGCGCAGGCTTCCTGGTCTTGACGGGCAACCTGTTCGATTTCGCGATCATGAAGACCAGCGTGATCTCGCCCAGCTTCCGCGAGCGCTACCTGTCCACGCCGGGTTCGGAGAACCGTTTCGAATGCCGGGTCGTGGTGTTCGACGGCTCGGACGACTATCATCAGCGGATCAACGACCCGGCCTTGGGCATCGACGAGCGCACCATGCTGGTGATCCGCGGCTCGGGCACGCTGGGCTGGCCCGGCTCGGCCGAAGTGGTCAACATGCAGCCGCCGGACGCCTTGATACGGCAGGGGATCAGTGCGCTGCCGACCCTGGGCGACGGGCGCCAGTCCGGCACCTCGGACAGCCCGTCGATCCTGAACGCCTCGCCAGAGAGCGCGGCAGGCGGCAACCTGGCCCTGCTGCGCACCGGCGACATCGTGCGGGTGGACCTGAACCTTGGCAGCTGCGACGTGCTGCTGGCCGATGCAGAACTGGAAGCCCGGCGCCAGGATGCGCCGCCTGCGATTCCCGCCAGCCAGACGCCGTGGCAGGAAATCTACCGCGCGACCGTGGGCCAGCTGCACACCGGCGCCTGCATGGAACTGGCCGTGCCGTACCGCGGCGTGGGCCACGACATGCCGCGTCATAATCACTGAACCGAATACATAATAATTTTACTGGAGACGCAACAATGAAAAAGATGATCAAGGCAGTCGGCCTGGCCTGCTTCGCAGGCTCCCTGATGTTCTCGAGCGGCTTCGCCCTGGCCGACGCCAAGAACCCGAAGATCGGCTTCTCGATCGACGACCTGCGCCTGGAACGCTGGGCGCGCGACCGCGACTACTTCACGGCCGCCGCCGAGAAGCTGGGCGCCAAGGTCTACGTGCAGTCGGCCGACGCCAGCGAGCAGCGCCAGATCGCCCAGATCGAGAACCTGATCTCGCGCGGCGTGGACGTGCTGGTGATCGTTCCCTACAACTCGACAGTGCTGGGTAGCGCCATCCGCGAAGCGAAGAAGGCCAAGATCAAGGTGCTGTCGTACGACCGCCTTATTTTGAACGCCGACGTCGATGCCTACATCTCCTTCGACAACAAGGCGGTGGGCGAACTGCAGGCCCAGGCGCTGGTGTCCCAGAAGCCGAAAGGGAACTACTACCTGCTGGGCGGCGCGCCAACCGACAACAACGCCAAGATCCTGCGCGAAGGCCAGCTCAAGGTGCTGCAGCCACTTAGCGACAAGGGCGACATCAAGATCGTCGGCAAGCAGTGGGTGAAGGACTGGAGCCCGTCCGAAGCCATGGCCATCGTCGAGAACGCGCTGACCGCCAACGGCAACAAGATCGACGCCGTGGTCGCCTCCAACGACGCCACCGCCGGCGGCGCGATCCAGGCGCTGGCCACCCAGAAGCTGGCCGGCAAGGTGTTGGTCTCGGGCCAGGACGCCGACCTGGCGGCGGTGCGCCGCGTGATCGGCGGCACCCAGGCCATGACCGTCTACAAGCCGCTGCGCCAGATCGCCGGCACGGCAGCCCAGCTCGCGGTACAACTGGTGCGCGGCGAGAAGCCGGCCTACAACGCCAAGCTGCATAACGGCGTCAAGAACGTCGACAGCCTGCTGCTCAAGCCGATCCTGCTGAACAAGTCCAACATCGATATGCTGGTGAAGGACGGTTTCTACACCCAGGCGCAACTGGCCGGCAAGTAAGCCGCGGCAGCAACCAGCGCCGCTCCTGCCTCGCGCCAGCCGGCCCGGGGTGGGGCGGCGCGCATGAGCGAACCTCGAATGTCACCCTACCTGCTTGAAATGAAGGGCATCGCGAAGCGATTCGACGGTGTCCCGGCCCTGGACGGCATCGACCTGGCGATCCGGCCCGGCGAATGCATCGGCCTGTGCGGCGAGAACGGCGCCGGCAAGTCCACCCTGATGAAGGTGCTGTCAGCGGTCTACCCGCACGGCAGCTGGGACGGCGAGATCCTGCTCGATGGCCAGCTGCTCTGCGCGCGCTCGGTGCGCGAGACGGAGGCCGCCGGCATCATCATCATCCACCAGGAGCTGATGCTGGTGCCCGAGCTGTCGGTGGCCGAGAACATCTATCTCGGCAACGAGCCAACCCTGCCGGGCGGCCGCCTGGACTACCCAGCCATGAACCGCGGCGCCGAGGACATCCTGCGCGAGCTGAAGCTGCCCGACGTGAACGTGGTGCTGCCCGTAAAAAACTACGGCGGCGGCCACCAGCAGCTGATCGAGATCGGCAAGGCCCTGAACAAGAAGGCGCGCCTGCTGATCCTGGACGAGCCATCGGCCTCGCTCACGGCCTCCGAGATCGCCGTGCTGCTCGAGATCGTCCGCGAGCTCAAGGCCAAGGGCGTGGCCTGCGTCTACATCTCGCACAAGCTCGAGGAAGTGGCGGCGATCTGCGACACCGTGGTGGTGATCCGCGACGGCAAGCATATCGCCACCACCGCCATGGCGCAGATGAACGTCGACCGCATCATCGCCCAGATGTGCGGGCGCGAGATGAACCAGCTGTATCCGTCGCTGCCGCACGAAGTGGGCGAGGTGGTCATGGAAGCGCGCCACATCACCTGCCGCGACCCGGACCAGCCGCAGCGCAAGAAGGTCGACGACGTGTCCTTCCAGCTCAGGCGCGGCGAGATCCTCGGCATCGCCGGGCTGGTGGGCGCCGGGCGCACCGAGCTGGTGACCGCGATCTTCGGCTCCTATCCCGGCGCCTACGAGGGCGAAGTCTGGCTGGACGGTGCGCGGGTCGATACCTCGACCCCGCTCAAAGCAATCAAGGCCGGCTTCGCGCTGGTGCCGGAAGACCGCAAGCAGCATGGCATCGTGCGCGACCTGTCGGTGGGCGCGAACATCACGCTGTCGGTGCTGGAGCGCTTTTCCACGCTGTCGCGCATCGACGAAGGACGCGAAGCGGGCGAGGTGGCCGGGCAGATCCGGCGCATGGGACTCAAGACCGCCAGCCCGTCGCTGCCGATCACGGCGCTCTCGGGCGGCAACCAGCAGAAGGCGGTACTGGCCAAGATGCTGCTGACAAACCCGAAGGTGCTGATTCTCGACGAGCCCACGCGCGGCGTCGACGTCGGCGCCAAGTACGAGATCTACAAGCTGATGCTGGAGCTGGCGGCCCAGGGCATCTCGATCATCATGGTGTCGTCCGAACTGGCCGAAGTGCTGGGCGTGTCCGACCGCGTGCTGGTGATGGGCGAGGGCAGGCTGCGCGGGAATTTCGTGAACCAGGGCTTGACCCAGGAAATGGTGTTGGCCGCCGCAATCGGACAGGAAACTCAACATGGATAAGGCACACATGAACATACAAGCGGCCGGCGCCGGAGCGCCGCGCGCCACTTTCAGCTTCAAGCAGTTCTTCACCCAGTACAAGATCCTGGCCCTGCTGGTGGCGATCGCGCTGATCTGGATGTTCTTCAGCTGGAAGACCGACGGCGGCTTTACTTCCGCGCGCAACCTCTCGAACCTGATGCGCCAAATGTCGGTGACCGGCATCCTCGCCTGCGGCATGGTGTTCGTCATCATCGCCGGCGAGATCGACCTGTCGATCGGTTCGCTCCTGGGCCTGCTGGGCGGGATGGCGGCGGTGCTGGACGTCACCCACCACCTGCCGCTGCCGATCTCGATGGCGATCGTGCTGGCCAGCGGCATGCTGCTGGGCTTCGTGAACGGCTACCTGACGGCGTATGCGGGGATTCCCTCCTTTATTGTCGGCCTGGGCGGGATGCTGGCCTACCGCGGCATCGTGCTGGGCATCACCGACGGCTCGACCATCGCGCCGATCTCGCCGGAATTCGAACAGCTCGGCCAGGCCTACCTGCCGCCAAGCTTCGGCCTGTTCCTGGGCGTGGCGCTGTTCGTCCTGGCCGCGGTGCTGGCCTGGCGCCAGCGCGTGAACCAGGCCAGGCACGGCCTGCCGGTGCTGCCGTTGTGGCGCAGCGTGGGGCGGGTGGCGATCATCGGCGCCGTGCTGGCCGGCTTCATCACCACCCTGAACAGCTACGAAGGCATCCCGCTGCCGGCGCTGGTGCTGCTGGTGCTGCTGGGCGTGTTCAGCTACATCGCCCACCAGACCGTGTTCGGCCGCCGCATCTACGCCGTCGGCAGCAATATGGAAGCGACGCGCCTGTCGGGCGTGAACGTGCGCGCCGTGAAGCTGTGGATCTTCGGCCTGATGGGCCTGATGTGCGCACTGGCTGGCCTGATCAATACCGCCCGCCTGGCGGCGGGTTCGCCCTCGGCCGGCATGTCCGGTGAACTCGACGTGATCGCCGCCTGCTTCATCGGCGGCACCTCGATGCGCGGCGGCGCCGGCACCGTGCACGGCGCGCTGGTGGGCGCGCTGGTGATGGCGAGCCTGGACAACGGGATGTCGATGCTGGACGTGGACGCCTACTGGCAGATGATCGTCAAGGGGGGTATTTTGACCTTGGCGGTGTGGCTGGATGTGGCCACGCGGTCAGGGCGTCGGCAGGGCTAAGCGCACGCGTAGTGGATATGCACGCAAACTTAGGTACCGGCCTTCGCCGGTAGTCGTAGGCGCCAGTGGCGCGTACGACGGTCTTGGGGGAGCGATCATTTTTTTCGCTAGCTGTACACACCGGCGCCACGCTGCCTAGTGACGCCACACGACAGTCCCGCATCCCTAGCACCGTCGTACCGGCGCAGGCCGGTACCCAATTCCGTTACGCTGCCACTAGCCGCACACGCAGTGGATATACACGCAAAATTAGGTACCGGCCTTCGCCGGTAGTCGTAGGCGCCAGTGGCGCGTACGACGGTTTCAAGGCTAACGGTGACTTCAGCCGTTCCCTGTTTACATTATCCCGTCTCCCTGTAAGATGAGCGACATGAAATTGGCCTGACCAATGCTTGCCAGTGGTTTGACAAGAATCGCTAGCCCGCTTGGTCAATTTCGCTATTGTCCAGACCCGCATACGGTCCCAAAATCATCGTATTCCCGCAACATAGTGGGAAACAGGCCCGTCCAAAGCAGACCGGGCCATCAGGAGACAAACCATGTTGATGCCCAAGACGCGCCGCATTGCGCTGCTGTTTAACGGGAACAAGATTTTCGACCGCGAAGTCATTACCGGCATCGCGGACTACCTGTCGAGTACCCGCACCCACTGGGACCTGTTCCTCGAAGAAGACTTCCGCCTGCGCCTGTCCGGCATCGAGAAGTGGCAGGGCGATGGCATCATCGCCGATTTCGACGACCCGACCGTGGCGGCCACGCTGGCCGCGAGCCGGGTGCCGATGGTGGCGGTGGGCGGCTCCTACGAGGACCCGGCCGACTACCCGGCCTCGGTGCCCTACGTCGCCACCGACAATGTCAAGATCATCAAGCTGGCCTACGAGCACCTGATCGAGGCTGGCCTGCGCAATTTCGCCCTGTTCAGCCTGCCCGAAGCGCGCGAGAACCGCTGGGCCCAGGAACGCGAGAAGGCTTTTACGGCCCTGATGCGGCGCGACCGCATGGAGCCGGCCATCTTCCGCGGCCAGAGCACGCGCGCCCAGACCTGGGACGAGGCGGTGCGCGAGCAGATCGCCTGGCTGCATTCGCTGCCCAAGCCGGTCGGTATCGTGGCGGTGACCGATGCCCGCGCGCGCCAGCTGCTGCAGGCCTGCACCCTGGCGGGCATCGCCGTGCCCGAGCAGGTGGCCCTGATCGGCATCGACAACGACCCGCTGGCCCGCATCCTGACCCGCATCCCCATGAGTTCCGTGATCCAGGGCGCGCAGGAGATGGGGCGCACGGCGGCCCACCTGCTGGACCAGGTGCTGCACGGCGTGCGGCTGAACGACACCCGCATACTGGTGCCGCCGGCGGGCATCAATGTGCTGGCCTCGAGCAAGCACGAGCCGGCCCGGAATCCGCATGTGATGCGGGCCCGCCATTTCATTCGCCAGTACGCCTGCCAAGGCATCAAGACCGACCAGGTGGCGAGCTATGTCGGCATTTCGCGCTCTTCGCTGGAAAGCCACTTCCGCCAGGAGCTCGGCTACAGCGTGCACGATGAGATCCTGCGCTTCCGGCTCAACGCGGCGGTCGACATCCTCAAGCAGGGCGACTGCCACCTGGCTGAAGTGGCCCTGAAATGCGGGTTTACCTCAAGCCAGTACATGCATTCGGTATTCAAGCGCGAGCTCGGTTGCTCGCCGCGCAGCTACCAGGAGCGGCTGCTCAGCACTTACGGGACGGCGTGCAGCGCCGTCGATTAACGCAAGAAAGAAGTGTGTGAGATGACAACCAGTTCCTGGCAGCCCGCCCGCGTGCCCCGGCAATTCACGCTGCAGAACCTGCGCGGCATGCGCGTGACCATCAGCGAGCATGGCGCTGCGATGGTGTCCTGGTGGGCGCCGGACCGCTACGGACGCATGGCCGACGTGCTGCTCGGCTATCCCGAAGACAGCGACTACGCCCACAACACGGCCTGCCTGGGCGCGGTGGTGAACCGCGACAGCGGCGCGCCGCGCCTGCATGCGATGCACTGGCGCGGTGAGCTCGACGTGGGCGGCGCCAGCCTGCGCCTGCGGCCGGCGGACCAGTACGGCATGGGCGCGGGCCTGGCCGAAATGGAAGTGCGCTACGACCTCGATGAAGAGGGCTGCCTCACCATCGGCTACCACGTCGTGGCCGACAGCCCGGCCCTGGTCAACCTGAGCACGCACGCCTGTTTCAACCTCAATGGCGGCCAGGCCGACGTGGGCGACCACATGTTGCAGATCGACGCCGACCGCTTCCTGGCCATTGACGCCGGCGGGACCCTGCGCGATATGGAGGTGAGCGGCACGCCCTTCGATTTCCGTCGGCCGGCCCCGATCGGACCGCGCCTGCACTGGCCGCACGACCAGATCGGCGTGGCCGGGGGCTTCGACCATGCCTACCAGCTCGGGACCGGCGCGGGCACCGGCATCGCCCGCCCGGTCGCCACGATCCACGATCCGGGCTCGGGCCGGCGCCTGCAGGTGTCGACCACCGGCACCGACCTGCATTTCTATAGCGGCAACCGGCTCGATGGCGTCAATGGCCGCGGCCCCGCGGCCTACGGCCGCCACGCCGGTTTCTGCCTCGCCTCCAGCGCCTCGCGCGTCCAGCGCGACGGCGCGCGGGCGCCTGGCATGCTGCTGGGGCCAGGCGAAACCTATCGCCACACCACCGTCTACCGGGTCTCGGTACAGCCCTAGCCGTCTACTACAAAGGCATTCATGGAAATCACCCCGATCCCGCTCTGGGAAGTGCAAGCCACGCTGGGCGAGGGCGTCCTGTGGGACGCCGCGCGGCGCCGCATCTGGTTCGTCGACATCAAGGGCCGCCGCATCTACTGCTGCGCCCCGGACGGCGGCGCGCGCCGCATCTGGGAGGCGCCGAGCCAGGTCGGCTTCGTCGTGCCGACCGTGAATGGCGGCATGGTGTGCGGGCTGGAAGATGGCCTGTACTGCTTCACCGAGTCCAGCGGCGCCTTCGGGCGCCTGCTGGAAGTGGAGGGCGAGGCCACCGGCAACCGCTTCAACGACGGCTACGTCGACGCCGGCGGCCACCTGTGGTTCGGCTCGATGGACAATGGCGAAACAGCGTCCACCGGCGCGCTGTACCGCTTCGACGGCGAGCAGGCTGCGCGCAAGGACGACGGCTACGTCATCACCAACGGCCCCGCCGTCAGCCCGGACGGGCGCCGCCTGTACCACACCGATACACTGGCCAGGCGCGTCTACCAGTTCGACCTTGCGGATGACGGCACGCTGTCGAACAAGCGCCTGTTCGTCGAGATCACGGGTGGAGGCCACCCGGACGGGATGGCGGTCGACGCCAACGGCCACGTATGGGTGACGACCTTCGGCGGCTGGCGCATCGACCGCTACGACGCGGACGGGCGCAAGCTGGGCGAGGTGCGCTTTCCGTGCTCGAACATCACCAAGCTGGCCTTCGGCGGCGAGGACCTGCGCACGGTGTACGTGACCACGGCGCGCAAGGGCCTGGCGCCTAGGCAGCTGGTGGAACAGCCCCTGGCGGGCGCTTTGTTCACCTTCCGCGCCGAGACGCCGGGGCTGCCCCAGCACCTGCTGCGCCTCACCACCCTGGACACCACCGCATGAAGCTGACCCGACGCAGGGCATTGACGTCGGCCGGCCTGGGCTCGCTGCTGCTCGGCGCCGGCCTGCCGGCCGCAGGCGCGCCGCCTACCGCCTGGCCGGGCTGGAAGCGCGGCCAGGAAGGCCAGCGCAAGGGCGACCTTGGCGACGGCACGTTTCTGAACCCGATCGTCGCGGGCGACCATCCCGACCCGTCCATCCTGAAGGACGGCGACGATTACTACATGACCTTCTCCACCTTCGACGCCTATCCGGGCCTGGTGATCTGGCACTCGAAGGACCTGGTCAACTGGCAGCCGCTGGTAGCGGCGCTGCAGAAAAACATCGGCTCGGTGTGGGCGCCCGAACTGTGCAGGCACAAGGGCCGCTACTACCTCTATATCCCCACCAAGAAAACGGCGGTGGCGGGGTCGCGGACGACATCCTGGGTGATCTGGGCCGACGACATCCGCGGCCCCTGGTCGGAACCGGTCGACCTCGACCTGCCGCGCCACATCGACCCCGGCCACGCGGTGGGCGAGGACGGCTCGCGCTGGCTGTTTTTGTCCGGCGTGGACCGGGTGCGCCTGGCCGACGACGGCCTGTCCACCATCGGCAAGCCGGAGCGGGTCTACGAGCCGTGGCGCTATCCGGACGATTGGGAAGTGGAAGCCTTCTCGCCCGAAGGGCCCAAGGTGCTGCGCCGCGACGGCTGGTACTACCTGGTGCTGGCCGTGGGCGGCACGGCCGGCCCGCCGACCGGGCACATGGTGATCGCTTCGCGCTCGCGCTCCATCAACGGCCCGTGGGAACACCATCCGCGCAATCCGCTGGTGCGCACCACCAGCGTCGAAGAGCGCTGGTGGTCGCGTGGCCACGCCACCCTGGTGCAGGGCCCGGCGGGCGACTGGTGGAGCGTGTACCACGGCTATGAGAACGGCTTCTGGACCCTGGGCCGGCAAACCCTGCTGGCGCCGGTCACCTGGACGGCGGACGGCTGGCCCGAGTTTGGCGGCGGCGACCTGTCGCGGCCCATCCCCAAACCGCGCGGCGGCGCCGCCGGCCCGCACGGCATGGCGCTGTCGGACGACTTCTCGACCGATAAGTACGGCGTGCAGTGGAGTTTTTTCAGTCCTTCCCCCGGCGAGACCAGGCGCCTGGCGCGCCGTGACCGCACCCTGCACCTGAAAGGCAGTGGCAGCCAGCCGTCCGACAGTTCGCCGCTGGTGTTCGTGGCGCCCGACCAGGACTACGAGTTCGAATGCCAGCTCGAAGTCGACCCCGGCACGCGCGGGGGCCTGCTGCTGTTCTACGACCACAAGCTGTATTGCGGCCTGGGCTTCGACGCGCAGGAGTTCACGATGCACCGCTATGGCACGGAGCACGGCAAATTCGCCAACCCGCACGGCGCGCGCCTGTTCCTGCGGGTGCGCAATCACAAGCATGTGGTGAGCATCCATATTTCCAGCGACGGCAAGACCTGGAAGCGCGGCCCGCGCGGCTACGAGGTGTCGGGCTACCACCACAACGTGCGTGGCGGCTTCATGTCCTTGAAACCTGCGCTGTACGCGGTCGGGGCGGGGGAGGTGCGATTCCGCGACTTCCGGTACCGGGCACACTTGTAGGGACCGCGCGCCACCGATGGACCGGTGTGAGTTTTCGTGAATTGTGCGCCGCATCGGATGTGTAAGATGCGTACTCCGCCATGAAACGAAAGACTTTCGATGATCAATGCGCGCCATCTTGCGATGTGCTCCGTTGCCCTGCTGGCTGCATGCGGTGGCGGCGGGCACGACACTCCGCCTGCGCCTTCCTTGCCTCCTGCGCCGACGATCGCACTGGACCCTTCGACGACTTCCCTGATGCCCAACGGCGCGGCGGTCGAGATCACGCCAACGCTCACGGGTGTCACGGGGCCGCTCACCTGGTCGGTGACGCCCAGGGCCAGCATTGGCGACACCCTGTACACGCGTCCGGACAATCCGATCGCCGCCTACTCCGCGCCTGCCGATCTGACGGCGGACAAGGTCACGATCACGGCCAGCGCAGGCGGCATCTCGAACTCGATCCAGCTGAATGTGAAGCCATCGCCGGTGCCGGCGCCTTGGGTCACCCTGCCGGTCACGTGGACGGTGACGTTCGGCGACCCGCCCTTTCTCACGGGAGCGCGACCCGTTGATTCCGCCGCCGACGAATCCGGCAACCTGTACCTGGCGTATTCAGCGCCGGTGTCGGAGATCAAGAAGGTGGCGGCGGACGGCAGCATCACGACCCATGCGCGCGTGGGCGAACCGATTTCGCTGGCCTTCGGGCCGGACCGGGTCTTGTACGTCGTGGACCGGCTTGGCGGCTCCGCCTACGCAATCCGCCGGATCGCAGCCGACGGGACCACGACTACATTGACGCAAACCGCGCCGTATGATGCGGCAACAGGGACCATCGATGGTCCTTCCCGCGTCGCCACGGCCTACACATTGAGCCTCGCGGTGGCACCAAGCGGCGCCGTCTACGCGAGCGACGGGTCGAGGGTGCGCAAGATCGCGCCGGACGGTGCGTTCTCGACCTTCGCAGGGGGCGGTTGCGAGGCCGGCATCCCGCCGGGATCGGCCTGCGCCGGCGGCAGGACCCCGGTCGACGGCCTTGGCACCCAGGCGCGATTCATGGGGCCAGATGACATCGTCACCGACAAGGCCGGCAACCTGTATGTCAGCGACACAGCGCTGATCCGCAAGATCACGCCCGCTGGCGAGGTCACGACGCTGGCCGGCCGAACCAGCCGGAATTTTGACTTCCTCGACGATGTCGATGGCACGAGCAAAGCCGCCTCCTTTGGCGGAAATAGCCCGATGGCCATCGATGCTGGAGGCAACCTCTACAAGCTGGGCTCGAGGGGACAGCTGAGAAAAATCACGCCATCCGGCGTCGCCAGCACGGTGGCGACCTCCCTGGGTTTCACGGGGGCGCAACCTCAGAACGGGATCGTGTCGCTGTATGCGGGGACTCCCGGCGTCGTGGTGCTGCAGTCCTACGCACAGTTGAGCAAGATCCGGGTCGACTAATCACACGCGGCGCCGGCTCTCCTGGTGCCATCAGGAAGCGTGTGGTGCATTGATGCAATAGTGGCATTATGAATTTCACCATAGTGCTGTTCGATTTTCGTCAGTCATTCAAAGTTTGGTTGGGCGGCAAATATCCAACACGACGATCGTCGGCGTTGGCACGGATGCCAAGCTAATCGATGGCTACATCTCGATCAACGCCACCCGCAACATCATCATCCGCAACCTGGAGCTGGAAGCGCCGCTCGGCCGTGGGTTCGTGGATCAACGGCGTGCCGGCCTCAAGCGCCATCGAAAACGCCGCCCGGGCGGCGCTGGAAAAGAACTGGGCCAGCGCCAGTGCCGCTGCGGTGTCGAGCGGCTTCACGATCGGCCCGTACACCAATGTGCTGGGCTGGACGCCGACCTACGCCTATACGCCGGGCGCTTCGTTCGAGGCGGTCAAATCGCGTAACCTGGCGGCATCCGGCGCGGGCAAGGTGGCGATCGACGGCGCGACGCTGGACGCGACGTCCAGTTTCGGCGTGCTGCGCTCCGGCCTGGCCTGGAACCGCTTCACTAACAAATACGCCGCTTCGATCACCCTGACCAACAACAGCGGCGCGGCCCTCACCGGGCCTTTCCAGCTGGCCTTGAACGGGCTGCCCGCAGGCGTCACGCTCGACAACGCCAGCGGCGTGCTCAATGGTTGCCTTACGTCACCGTCAAGGAAGGAAGCATCGCGGCTGGCGCCTCGGTCACCGTCCCGCTTACGTACAGCAGCCCGGGCAAGCTGGCGATCGGCTACACCAATTCCATCTACGTCGGCATTTTCTGAGACGAGGATTACACCATGCGCAACTTGATGAAACGCTTTTCCCTGTGCCTGTTCGCGCTGGCGCTGTTTGCCAGCAGCGCCGCGCAGGCCCTGCCTGCCTACCACGTCAAGGTCAACACCCGGGGCTTGAGCGGCCCGGCCCTCATGGACTTCACTTTCCTGGCCAATGCCGGGGCGACGCCGGCCAATGCGATCCTGAGCAATTTCAGGGCAGGCAAGCATCCGAAGCGCGAGCAAATTTCACATGGCGAAAGCCCTGTCCTGAAAAATTACTAGCCTGCCAGATTTTCGTGCGCCGCGTAGCTTCAGGATGGCTTCGCTTTGCGCTTCGCCAAGCCTCCTCTCATCAATACCATGGGAGGCAGCAAGCCGACGCCCCAGATTTTTGCTAGCGTAATGCCACTGTAACCATGCTGGAGTGAAATATGTTCAATGCAAGCGAAACGCCGCGGATTGCTGGCATGTGCCGGTCCGGACCGGTCGGATAGCGACCAGCCCAGTCTCGACAGGATTGATCACCCAATGATGAATACGCCCTACTACCAGGCGTCGCTTCAGGTACCGTCCGCAGCCAAGCTCGCCGTCATGGCGGGAGCCATCGCGACGCTTCCCTTCGCCTGGCTGTACGCCTGGGGAACGACGCAGTTGATTCCGATCGTCAATCCCCTTTGCACCCTCATCATGGCATGTTCGCTCGCGGTGCTGTCCAAAAAGCTTGCGACGGCTGGCCGGGTCCGCCATCCGGTATGGATGGGAAGGGCAGGTGCCGCAGTTGGGTGCTTTGCCTGGTATGCCCAGTGGGCAGCGTGGATTGCAATGAACGATCACCTCGTTCCAGCCGCGGTGTCCAGCGCCTCGACACCCGAGACAGTGCTCCGGCTATTTGTGCGCCCGGACCTGATGGCAACTGTCGCGGTCGGCATTGTCCAGGACAGCTCCTCGATGGTCGCACGTAGCTTCTTCATCCTGGTCTGGCTGAGTGAATTCGCGACGTTCTTGTTACTGCCCAGGATTGCCGGTGCCAGGCGGGCCAGCGCGCCGTTCTGTGAGCAGACCGAACAGTGGGCAAGGGAAATCGTCGTGCCGGTTGCTTTCCGATTCATCGACGAGCCTGATGTTGTAAGGCGCCGCCTGGAACACAATCCGGAGGAACTCGTTGCGGTGCTCGGACCACCGATCGATGAGTCGGCGAGGTATTTCTCCGAAGTGAGCTTGTTCCGGTGCGGAGGCGATGCTTCTTTCGTAACGATTACGAACCTGGCTGCAATGGTGGCTGAGGAGAATCCTGTTCCGGCACTAAAGAATCTCAGTCAAGCCATGCCTGGCAAGCTTGAGTGCGTCGCGCAGGTAGACGATCCGGTAGTCGAACTGTTGCGGGTGCCTGTTGGCGATCCCGACCTGATGTTACGGCAGTGGGAAGATGCGGCATCCGGGCTGCCCGAACGGGCGGTCAGCAACTGACCGATCCCTGGACTCGACGAGAACGCCGGGACCAGGCGGATGCGGTGACTTTCCAGGCACTCTGACCTGGAACCTTGTAAAGCCGCTAGCACCTGGGATGCCGTAGCCTTCCTATCGTACGTCAACCAGCTCCACTTCGAAAATCAGGTTGGCGTCCGGCGGAATCGGGCCGGCGCCGCCTTCGCCGTAGCCCATGGCCGCCGGGATGATCAGGGTGCGCTTGCCGCCGACCTTCATGCCCTGCACGCCGTCGTCCCAGCCCTTGATGACCTGGCCGCCACCGAGCGGGAAGGCAAACGGTTCGCGACCCACGGACGAATCGAACTGCGCGCCGTGCTGCGACGGGGCGCTAGGGTCGAACAGCCAGCCCGTGTAGTTGACCACGGCGGTGCTGCCGGCCACGGCTTCCTTGCCGGTGCCGGTGACGGTATCGATCTTTTGCAGGGCGATTGGGGCGGACTGTGCCGGCTGCGCGGCTGGCGCCGGCTGCGGCGTCTTGGCGCGGTCGCAGCCAGCCAGGGCGAGGACGAACGCCAGGCCCAGGGCGCTGGAAGAGAGCAATTGCTTCATGGTGTACTTTCGTGACGTTGGTTGGAGTCGAGTGTCGCCGCAGCATACCGCGACCTTGGCCTTCTGCCAACACTTCACCACGGAAACGCCAGAAGGGACGGCCATGCGCGTTGCCTGCAAGGCGCCTGCACAACGGTTATCATCTATCTTTCACCCTATACAGGAACCGACGCACCATGACGACTTCCAGCTATCCCGATACCCGCCTCCTGATCGCCAACGAATGGCAAGATGCTGCCGGCGGCAAGACGATCCCGGTGCTGAACCCGGCGACCGGCCAGGCGATCGGCACCGTCGCCCATGCCAGCATTGCCGACCTCGATCGCGCACTGGCGGCCGCCCAGCAGGGCTTCGAGAAGTGGCGCGCGGTTTCCGCGGCCGAACGCGCCGCCACCATGCGCCGCGCCGCCAACCTGCTGCGCGAACGCGCCGGCGACATCGCCCGCCTGCTGACCCAGGAGCAGGGCAAGCCGCTGGCCGAAGCCAAGATGGAAGCGATGGCCGGCGCCGAGATAATCGACTGGTTCGCCGCCGAAGGCATGCGCGTGTACGGCCGTATCGTCCCGTCGCGCAACCCGGCGGCCCAGCAGCTGGTGCTGAAGGAGCCGGTCGGCCCGGTCGCCGCGTTCACGCCGTGGAATTTCCCGATCAACCAGATCGTCCGCAAGCTGTCCGCCGCCCTGGCCACCGGCTGCTCCTTCCTGTGCAAGGCGCCGGAAGAAACCCCGGCCTCGCCGGCCGCGCTGCTGCAGTGCTTTGTCGATGCCGGCGTGCCGCCGGGCGTGGTGGGCCTGGTGTTCGGCGACCCGGCCGAGATCTCCGGCTACCTGATCCCGCACCCGATCATCCGCAAGGTCACCTTCACCGGCTCGACCCCGGTGGGCAAGCAGCTGGCCGCACTGGCCGGCCAGCACATGAAGCGCGCCACCATGGAACTGGGCGGCCACGCCCCGGTGATCATCGCCGAGGACGCCGACGTGGCGCTGGCCGTGAAAGCCGCCGGCGCGGCCAAGTTCCGCAATGCAGGCCAGGTGTGCATCTCGCCGACCCGCTTCCTGGTCCACAACGGCATCAAGGACGAATTCACGCGCGCGCTGGTGGCACATGCCGAAAGCCTGAAGCTGGGCGATGGCCTGCTTGAGGGCACGACCCTGGGCCCATTGGCCAACGCGCGCCGCCTCACCGCCATGTCGCAGGTGATCGCCGATGCGCAGGCCAAGGGCGCTATCCTGGCCACCGGCGGCGCCCGTGTGGGCGATTCGGGTAACTTCTTCGCGCCGACGGTGCTGTCCGACGTACCGCTGGAAGCGAGCGTGTTCAACGACGAGCCTTTCGGCCCGGTCGCGGCGGTGCGCGGCTTCGACAGCCTGGAAGAGGCGATCCTCGAAGCCAACCGCCTGCCGTTCGGCCTGGCCGGCTACGCCTTCACCAAGTCGATCAAGAATGCCCAGCTCTTGATGAACCGCATGGAAGTCGGCATGCTGTGGATTAACCAGCCGGCCACGCCGAGCGCCGAGCTGCCGTTTGGCGGCATCAAGGATTCGGGCTATGGGTCGGAAGGTGGGCCGGAGGCGCTGGAATCGTACCTCAACACAAAGGCTGTGTCGATGGTAGGGGTGTAACCAAGCTGCCTGAATAAGTTGGCAAGAGACGCCGTTCCCGACCCTGCGGGAACGGCGTTTTGCGTTAACAAAGGCGCTGTCACCCTTGGCTATGGATGAGGATTGAACTGTCGAGCTGCGCCACGGTCCAAACCGTATCGCCATCCCACGGAGCCTTCCATGCGTTCGCCCCGCTTCAAGAAGTGGTTCGCCGCCCTGCCGGTGCTGAACCAGCCCCAGCGCCTTCAAGTGGTCGAAGCCTTGCGCCCGGCGGCCGGGCTCGATCCGTTGCTGGTGCTGCTCGACCAGTGTCGAACCGAACGCTGTTGTCCGGCATGCGCCAGCATGCGCTGGCACCGGCATGGCCAGGCCAACGGCTTGCAGCGCTACCACTGCCGGGAATGCCGGCGTACTTTCAACGACCTGAGCGGCACACCGCTGGCGCGCCTGCGCTTGCGCGAAAAATGGCTCGACTACCTCGGCGCTTTGCTCGACTCCGTTCCCGTGCGCCGCGCCGCAGACCGTATCAACGTGCATCGCAATACCGCCTTCCGCTGGCGCCACCGCTTCCTCACCAGGGTCCGGGACGATCGCCCGCAGCGCCTGCATGGCATCGCCGAAGCCGACGAAATGTTCCTGCTCGAATCACAAAAGGGATCGCGCCGCCTCAAGCGCCCGCCACGCAAGCGGGGCGGCACCGCGCACCGGAGCGGGACGTCGCGTGAACACGACTGCATCCTCGTGGCACGCGACCGCAGCGGCCAGACCTGCGATGCCGTTACCGGACGCGGCGCCGTGAGCGCACGCCAGCTGGAACGGCACCTGTTACCGATGCTCGATCCACAAGTGCTCCTGGTGACCGACGCCAATGCGGCCTACCGGGCCTTCAGCCGGCGCCACCGGATCGCCCACCAGTACGTCAACCAGCGCGCTGGTGAGCGCGTGCGGCGCAGCAGCGAAGGCGCCATCCATGTCCAGAACGTGAATGCCTATCACCGCCGCCTGCGCGACTGGCTGGCGCGCTTCCACGGCGTCGCCTCGCGCTACCTGCCCAATTACCTGGGCTGGCGCAGGGCGCTCGACGGCCGGCGCGTCACGTCTGCCGAGCGATTGCTGCGCCTGGCAATCAAACCCATCCATAGCGAAAGGTGACAGCGCCTTAACAAACGCGAATTGACGCTACCGCGTTTGATTATTTAGTTTGAATTGACCATCGCCAATTCCCCGATATCATGGCAAACAGGGTTTTCTTTTTCTTGGTACACAATCACTGTGTTGTCTGGGGAGGAAGCGGATGCGCGATGCGATCATCATCGGGGGCGGCCACAATGGCCTGGTGTGCGCGTGGTACCTGGCCCGCGCCGGGCTGAAGGTCACGGTACTGGAGCAGCGCGACGTCGTCGGCGGCGCTGCGGTCACCGAGGAATTCCACCCCGGTTTCCGCAATTCGGTCGCCGCCTATACCGTTTCCCTGCTGAACCCCAAGATCATCCAGGACATGGACCTGGCCGGTCACGGTCTGCGCATCGTCGAGCGTCCGCTATCGAACTTCCTCCCGCTCGATGACAGCAGCTATCTGAAGATCGGCGCCGGCCGTACGGCGCAGGAAGTCGCCAGGTTCTCGCAGCGCGATGCCGACCGGCTAGAAGCCTACAACCGCCACCTCGACAGCGCCGCCGACCTGCTGCGCGACCTGGTGCTGCAAACCCCGCCCAACCGGGTCCAGGGCAGCTGGCTCGCCGCGCTGCCCGAGCTGATCAAGGCCGGCAAGCTCGGCAACCGGATGCGCGCGCTGTCGCTGTCTTCCCAGCGCGAACTGCTCGACCTGTTCACCAAATCCGCAGGAGACTACCTGGACGGCTGGTTCGAATCCGCGCCGATCAAGGCGGTCTACGGCTTCGACAGCGTGGTGGGCAACTACGCCAGCCCCTACACGCCCGGGTCCGCCTACGTGCTGCTGCACCATGTGTTCGGCGAGGTCAACGGCAAGAAGGGCGCCTGGGGCCATGCGATCGGCGGCATGGGCGCCATCACCCAGGCGATGGCGAAGGCGGCCCAGGCCCAGGGCGTCGACATCCGCACCGGCACCGCGGTGGAGGAGGTGCTGCTGGCCAAGGGCCGCGCCACCGGCGTCGTCACGCGCAAGGGCGAACGACTCGACGCCCGTGCTGTGGTGTCGAACCTGAACCCGCGCCTGCTGTACACCAGGCTGGTCGACCCGGGCGCGCTGCCCGACGACTTCCTGCGCCGCATGCAGGCCTGGCGCTGCGGCTCCGGCACGTTCCGCATGAACGTCGCGCTGTCGGAACTGCCCAGCTTCACCTGCCTGCCGGGCACCGAGGTGGCCGAGCACCATGGCAGCGGCATCATCATCGCGCCCAGCCTGCAGTACATGGAACGGGCATACCACGACGCCCGCAGCCACGGCTGGTCGCGCGCGCCGATCGTCGAGGTCCTGGTCCCATCCACGCTGGATCCGACCCTGGCGCCGCCGGGCCAGCATGTGGCCAGCCTGTTCTGCCAGCATGTGGCGCCCCAGCTGCCCGATGGAGCCAGCTGGGATGCGCACCGCGACGAGGTGGCCGACCTGATGATCGATACCGTGAACCGCTACGCGCCGAACTTCAAGCGCTCGGTGCTGGGACGCCAGATCATGAGCCCGCTCGACCTGGAGCGCAGCTTCGGCCTGGTCGGGGGCGACATCTTCCATGGCGCATTGGGCCTGGACCAGTTGTTCGCGGCCCGCCCCATGTTGGGCCATGCCGACTACCGGGGCCCGATCGCCAGCCTGTACACCTGCGGCGCCGGCACCCACCCCGGTGGGGGCGTCACCGGGGCGCCCGGACACAATGCCGCGCGTGAAATCCTGCGCGACTTTTCCAGCCGCCACAAAACGCGCCAGACGGCGTAATGCAGTCGGCCACGCTGCGAGTGTTACGGGCTGGTGCGCGGCACGCTGCAGTTCATCTTGCCGGCGACGCAACCTTCGCTCCAGGCCAAGCAGACGACGGATTTGCTACGCGTCGGGACGACTGCGGTGGCGGTGATCGTGGCGCGCGAGCGGCGCTTGATTGAGTTGGTGCTGGACCTGTTGAGGAATGTTGGCGGCTGACAAACTATACCGACGTACGCCGTTATGTGCGTTACGCCGTCGTTCCGCCTGTGCGGAACAATGTACTTGGAATGAGTGAAATAAACGATGGCGCGGGTTTGCATGCGATTGCTGCGCTCCGGCTTTTTTTGTCGCCAATGTTTCCCACTGCACTGTCCCGCCCCGGACTTCTTGCCACACTTGGGATGATGCAATGACACATCCCAGCATCATGTGTCACACCAGAAAGGTCGGCAAGCTTTGGCGCAAACTCGTTCAGCCACAACCCCCATCACCGTCGAGCAAGGCATCCAGCTCGCCGGCGTCGGCAAGTTCCAGTACCGCTTGTTCCTGATCTTCGGCCTGGTCTGGATGGCCGACGCCATGCAGGTGCTGTCGATCGGCTTCAGCGCGCCCTCCATCGCGAAGACCTTCGGCATCTCCATGGCGCAGGCGCTCCAGACCGGTACCGTCTTCTTCATCGGCATGCTGGTCGGCGCGTCCGTCCTGGGCCGGTTGGCCGACCGCATCGGCCGCCGCCCGGTACTCATGGGCGCGGTGGTGCTCGATGCCTGCTTCGGGGTGGCGTCGGCCTTCGCGCCGGAGTTCGGCTGGCTGCTGGCGTTCCGGTTCCTGGCCGGCGTCGGGGTCGGCGGCACGCTGCCGGTGGACTACACGATGATGGCCGAGTTCCTTCCCAGCGACCGCCGCGGCCGCTGGCTGGTGCTGCTCGAATCCTTCTGGGCGGTCGGCACGATCCTGCTGGCGGTGCTGGCCCTGGTCGCGCTGCAATGGGGCGAGGATGCGTGGCGGGTGATCTTCCTGGTGACCGGGCTGCCAGCCCTGGTCGGCGTCGGACTGCGCTTCTTCGTACCCGAGTCGCCGATGTACCTGAACCGGAGCGGCCGCCACGACGAAGCGCGCGCCGTGCTGGCGAGGGTGGCCGCAGCCAATGGCCGCACGGTCGCCATCCCGGCGCTGCAAGCCGAGGACGCGGTCAGGAAATCCGTGTTTGCCCTGTTCGAAGGAAGCTTGCGCCGCCGGAGCATCGCCCTGTGCGTGGCCTGGGCCTTGATCTCGGTCGCTTATTACGGTGTGTTCGTGTACCTGCCCGTCAAGCTCGGTGCGGAGGGCTTCGGTTTCATGCGCGGGCAGGAGTTCCTGATCCTGCTGGCCGTGGTGCAGCTGCCTGGCTTCGCCCTGTCGGCCTATGGCGTGGAGCGCTGGGGCCGCAAGCCGACCCTGGTGGGCTTCCTGCTCCTGAGCGCGCTTGGATGCATGTGCTACAGCCTGGGCAGTTCGACGGCGCTGGTGGTGGGATCGACCTTGCTGATGAGCTTTGCCCTGCTGGGCACCTGGGGCGCCCTGTACGCCTTCACGCCCGAGGTCTACCCGACCGAGCTGCGCGCCAGCGGCATGGGCATGGCCGGGGCGGTGGCGCGCTTCGGCGGCCTGTTTGCCCCAGCCGTGGTGGCGCCGGTGATGGCGACGCACTTTACCCTGGCGCTGGCCATGCTGGCCGCCTTCCTGGTGACCGGGGCGATTGCGATCGGGAGCGTCGATGTGGAGTCGCGCAACCGGCCGCTGGAGTGAAGATAGTTTGATTCAGCTCTACCTCCCAGTCCTTGGGGCGACCGAACGCCCGCGCCATCCCATCGTCTAAGAACAAGAGCGGCGATATCCGCGCTGCCGGCGCTGCGCCGCGCGCGCAGCTGTCGTTCATGATCATGTGGAAAGATGCGAGGAGAAACCGGGATGAGCAGGCTGGTGCCCTACGCGGGCGGACCCCCGACAGCAATCCTTTCCGCTTCAGGGCGTACGCCGCCTACGCCGTCTCGCGACCGCATCGAGGCGCTTGCGAAGTTCGTGCCTGCTGAAATACTGGCCTTCTACGTGCCGATTGTCCCTGCCATCTCGCTGCTGCGCAATCCCGACTGGATACCCTGGTTCCATTGGCTTGCCTTCCTGCTGGCCTGGATACTGGTCCCGATCTATTTCATCTGGGTCGCCGAGGGTGACCGCCGACGGGTCCGGCAAGCGCTCGTGTCCACGCTCGCCTTTCCCATCTGGGCTTACGTCACCAAACGGACCATCGGGCCGCTCGCCCCGTGGTATGAGGATGCGCTCGGGGTCATCGTCATGCTGCTGTTTTCGCTCGCCACGGCCTTCCTCCTGCCACGGCGGCCCGAGTAGCAGGAACAAGCCACGCCAGGGCAGGCAACATCAATTTTCATGCAGCCATGCCAGGAGACTTCGATGAATCTCGACTCTGTTTGGGAACTCAGGCAGCAAGCCGTCGCCATGCTGGCCGAGGCGCAAAAGCAGCCGTTCGCCGCGGGGCTCAGTGAAGGCCACGGGCCGGAACATTTCATCGCGGTTGGCATTGCCCCCACGCCGGGCAAGCGCGACTATCGGCTGGCGGTGCGCTTCCAGCGCAAGGATCTCGAGGCGTCACCGGCGGTGGATCAGCTCATACGGCTCGCCAGAGGGGAGGCCGATGTCCGCTACATCGGCAGCGTACGCTCGTCGGCCCTGTTGCAGAAACTGTCGGCGCCGCGCCACCGTCCACTCCAGATTGGTTCCTCCGTCGCGCACTACCGCGGGTCGCCCGGAACACTGGGCGCGTTCGTCAAGATGCGGAACGGACTTGGCAGTGCGCAACTATTGTCCAATAATCACATCATCGCGAATGAAGACCGCAGCAAGAAACAGCACGATGCCCTTCTCCAGCCGGGAATCGCCGCCGGCGGCAACCTGCACAAGGATCGTGTCGGTACCCTGACCGATTTCACCCCCTTGCTGCCAACCGGGAACAGGGCTGATTGCGCCATTGCCGAGATCGACCAGGCAATCGGTTTCGACCCCTACACCATCCGCGGCCTGGGACGTTTTTCCGGCCGCCTGGCCCCCGCCGTCGACGTCGACTTGCTGGTGGCAAAGCTGGGTGCGGAGTCGGCCCTGACGCACGGCAGGATTGAGGCTTTTGCCGTGAAAAGCATCATGATAGGCTACCCCACCGGCAAGCGCTGGTTCGATGAGCAGATCGAGGTGGAAGGATTGGGTGCAGGGGCCTTTTCAGAGTTTGGCGATAGCGGGTCCCTGGTGGTCGACGGGGACATGCATGCGGTAGGCTTGGTTTTTGCAAGGTCCAGGGCAGGGGGGGCGAATGGAAAAGGCCTGACCTACGTTAATCCGATGACGCAGGTCCTCGATGCCTTGCGTGTAGACCTGATATGACAGGTGAAAAAAAGATGAATATGTCAACCATGGAACAAGCCCGCGAAGCCCGGGACATCGCCGCATCGCAGCTTGATGAGATTCCCGGCGTCCAGGTAGTCGGGGTCGGCCTGACCAAACGCGATGGCGGCTACGCCGTCAAGGTCAACCTCGAGCATGCTGCCCCCGCGGGAGCGATCCGGCCGGACATGACCGTGTGCGGGGTGCCCGTGGTGGTCGAGGTCGTGGGCGAGATCGTCAGCGGTTAATCCTGCGCTGTCATCCGGTGTCCAGCGGTAGCGCCGCTGCGCCCTGCATCGCTCGCCCCTGCGCAGTGCGGGGCAGGCCTTCCCCTCACGCCACCTCGGCGCGGCCGACATACCCGTATTGCAAACTGGCTGCGATCCGTCGCGCCACCACCAGGAACTCTTCCGCCACCTCCGGGCGGAACAGGCGCCGCACCTGTGCCTCGAACAGCAATGGCCAGCGCCGGGAATGCGCGATGTCGATTCGGTGTCGCACATCGACGGCCAGAACCCGGTGGCGGCCGAATCGCTCACCAGTGCGATGTCGCCCTTGGCCTTCGCGCCAAGCGACCTGCGCCCAATGATCCATACCGAATTCGCCAGCGGCGTCAACCTGCCGGTGATCCACACCTCGGTGCACCGGCCGCCATCGGCCAGCAGCCCGACGCCCAATTTTCAGCAAGCACAATACCCAGGTCGGCGACACGCTGGACGCCGCCACCTACGAGAACATGATGCACATCGCGCCGATGCTGGGCCGGCCGCGTTCCTGCACGGTGGAAGAACTGATGCGGCAGGCCCAGAACGTCTAGCGCAAGATCCGCGTCACGAGCTTCGACTTCACCAGCATGGCCACCGCCCTGGTCGGCACCGACCTGGTGGCGACCATGCACACCCGCGTGGCGCTGGCCTGCGCGCGGCGCCTGCCGATCCGCGTGCCGCCGCTGCCTTACCAGCTGCCGAACATGGCCGAGTGCCTGCAGTGGCATCGCTACCAGGAGAATGACCCCTGCCATATCTGGCTGCGCGGGATCATGCTGGACATCGCACGTGGGCTGCCATCGAGCGAGGAATTGCCGCTGAGCGCCGCGGCGCTGGCCACCCGCAAGCTGTAAGGCCCGCGCGGGCGCTCAGCCGGGGTCGGTGCCGCCCTGTTGCGGCGCCGCGCGGTAATCCTTGGGCGTGAGCCCGTAGCGCTTCTTGAACAGGCGGCTGAAGTAGGCCGGGTCCTGGAACCCGAGTTCGTAGGCGATGGTGGCCACGCCCACCGGCAGGTAAGTCAGCTGGCGGCAGGCTTCCAGCAGCAGGCGCTCCTGGGCGATCTCGAAGGCGCTTTGCCCCGTGATGCGCACGCACAGCCGGTTCAGGCGGGTCGGCGTGACCTTCAGCAGCGCCGCATACTGGCCTACCTGCCACTGTTCCTTGTAGCGATGCTCGACTTCGGCGCGAAAGCGCGTGTACAGCGCGAAGTCGCCGCGTCCCGACTGGTCGGCCAGGCGGTGCTCGGCCTGGGCCCGCACCAGCAGCAACAGGGCGGCGCGCGCCAGCCATTCGAGGATCAGGTTGTGGCACTGCTGCGGCCACGCCGCCTCCTGCAGCAGTTGTTCCAGCAGCGACTCCAGCTGCGCGCGGGTCGCGCCCTCGGGACCCAACGCGATTGCCAGCGGTTCGACGAACAGCGGCGCGAACAGGTCGCCATGGTCGCGCGCCGACGCGAACAGCACCTGCTGGTCGATGGTGAGCACGTAGCCTTGCGCTTCTTCGGAAAAATCGAAACCGTGCACCAGCGACGGGTGGATCGTGATGGCCACCGGGCCGGCGCACTCCCACATGGTGTCGCCGATGGCCGCCCGCACCTGCCCTTTGAGTAAAAAAAGTACCTGGAACAGGCCGCGGTGCACGTGGGTGCCGATGTGCCAGTCGTACAAGCGGCTGCGCGTTTCGATGAGTTCGATATGGACGAACTCCGCACTGTCGGGCTGCGCCTGCTCGCCGTAGAGGGCGAACTGGGGAATCTCGCGCGAAGGGCGGGACAGCCGGGCGGGTGGTTTCATGGTCGGGGCGGAAAAAATGCGGGTGTCAAAATAGTACAAGTCATTTCGGGTTTGATCCATTCTTTTCGTGCGGGTCCACGGCTACGATGGGGGCAGTCAGAATACTTATAGGAGATAACCATGCGCACCCAAGTCGCCATCGTCGGCGCCGGCCCAGCCGGCCTGCTGCTTTCCCACCTGCTGCACTTGCAGGGCATCGAATCGGTCGTGCTCGAGAGCCGCTCGAAAGAGGAGATCGAATCCACGATCCGCGCCGGCGTGCTGGAGCAAGGCACGATGGACATCCTCGCCAACAGCGGCGTCGGCGAGCGCATGAAGAAGGAAGGCGCGCTGCACCACGGCTTCGAGCTGGCCTTCAACGGCGCCCGCCACCGTATCGACTTGCACGAGCTGACCGGCAAGGCGATCACCGTCTATGCCCAGCACGAAGTGATCAAGGACCTGGTGGCGGCGCGCGAAGCGGCCGGCGGCCAGATCCTGTTCGGCGTGCGCAACGTGGCGCTGCACGACACCCAGACCGACACGCCGTCGGTCACCTTCGAGCACCACGGCGAGGGCGCGCGCATCGACGCCGACTTCATCGCCGGCTGCGACGGCTTCCACGGCGTGGCGCGCCCGGCCATGCCGCAAGAGGGCCGCAACGACTACGACCGCGTGTATCCGTTCGGCTGGTTCGGCATCCTGGTGGAAGCGCCGCCCTCGGCCCCGGAGCTGATCTACGCCCGCCACGAGCGCGGCTTCGCGCTGGTCAGCACCCGCTCGCCCACGGTACAGCGCATGTACTTCCAGTGCGACCCCAAGGACAAGGCCGAGAACTGGTCGGACGACCGCATCTGGGCCGAGATGCACGCCCGTACCGAAGGCAGCGACGGCTGGCGCCTCACCGAAGGCAAGATCTTCCAGAAGAACGTGGTGGGCATGCGCAGCTTCGTCTCCACACCGATGCAGGCCGGCCGCCTGTTCCTGGCCGGCGACGCCGCCCACATCGTGCCGCCGACCGGCGCCAAGGGCATGAACCTGGCGGTGTCGGACGTGAACTTCCTGGCCCAGGGCATCGAGCAGTTCTACAAGCAGGGCGCAAGCGAGCGGCTGGAACGCTACACCGAGGACGCGCTCAAGCGGGTGTGGCGCGCCGAGTACTTCTCGTGGTGGATGACCAGCATGCTGCATACGTTTGCGGATGCCTCGCCCTTCCAGCGCGAGGTGCAGCGTGCCGAACTGGAAAACGTGGTGGCCTCGCGCGCGCTGGCCACCGCGCTGGCGGAGAACTACGTCGGCGCCTTCTGAGCCGTGGGCCGGGCGCCCGGCCCGGAGTATTTGCTAAGATGTGTCCCTGACACGTCGCGAAGCGTGCCCTTCACCGGCACGCTTTTTCATTTTCACGCCAGGGCCTACCCAGCAATGATCCAGTTCACCCACAACGATATCGACGTCGGCACGCGCCTGGCCGAAGCCCTGGTGCAGCAGGCCCGCTCCCTGCGCGGCATGCCGATCACCTACGGCGACCTGCTCACGCTGGCGCGCTCGCTGCATCCGAAAGACGAGGCGCTGGGCCGCGCCGTGCAGGTGGGGATCGGCCCGAAACTGGCCTTCGTCGAAGCCTTCTGCGCCGCCCAGGGCTACCCCAACCTGGCCAGCCTCGCAGTAAACCGCATGACCCGGCTTCCGGCGCCGGGCTACACCGGGGAATGGGAAGCCGACAAGCGCGCCGTGGCCGACGCCGACTGGGCCGGCATCGAGGCGCCGCTGGCCGCTTTTGCGGATGCCACCCGCGCCAAAGTCCCGGCCCGCTTCAAGCCCCGCAAGGAGCGTCCTGCCGACGTCGCCTGGTACGCCTACTTCAGCGCCCACCGCGCTGCCTGCGAGAAGGTGGGCAAGGAGGACAAGCAGGAAATCATCAACCAGATGATGGCCGGCCTCGATCCCGAAACCGCCCTCAAGCGCGTCCTCGCAGCCCAAGCCGACTACGGCGAACTTCGGGGTCAGGTCTGACATTCGGACACGAGCCCAGCTTTAGGCCGCCCGTTTCAGCTTGAAATGCACCTTGCCAACAGCCCTTGAGAAATCATCGGGCCGCTGGCTGGCTATTACTGTCGAGGCCGTGTCCAAATGTCAGACCTGACCCCGAAGTTTGGGTTCGGCGGCGAGCTTGACGAGGAGGGCGAGCATGGCGGCGACGCCGGCGAGGGCCACCACGGCGAAGATGCCCTGGATGCCGAATTGTTGGCGGGCCAGTTCGGCGACGAGGAAGGAGCCGGCGATGCCGCCCAGGCGGCCGACGCCCATCATCCACGACACGCCGGTGGCGCGGCCCTGGGTGGGGTAGAAGGCGGCGGCCAGCGAAGGCAGCGAGGACTGGGCGGTGTTCATTACCACGCCGGCGACGAAGACCACGCCCATCAGCACGGCCAGGTTGTCGGCGCTCTGGCCGATGGCGAAGATGCTGGCGGCGGTCAGGGCGAAGCCGACTGCGACCACGGCGGTGGGGTTGTAGCGGTCCATCAGGTAGCCGAAGAATACGGCGCCCACGCCGCCCAGCGGGAACAGGGCCGAGACCAGGGTGGCGTTCTGCGGCGACAGGCCGGCGTCTTTCAGCAGCAGCGGCATCCAGTTGATCAGGGAATAGAAGATCACCAGGCCCATGAAGTAGGTCAGCCACAGCATCAGCGTGCCCACCAGGTAGGGGCGCGACATGATCACGCCCATGCCGCTGGTGGCCTTGCTGGCCGGGGCTTTTTCGCTCATCACGAAGGCGCTGGCCTTGTCGGCGCTGGCGGAGATGCGGCGCAGCGCGGCGCGCACCTTGTCCTGGCGGCCGCCCTTGGCGAGCAGGAAGCGCACCGATTCGGGCAGCAGCAGCACGATGACGATCGCCACCAGCACCGGCACCACGCCGCCCAGCATCAGGACGCTGCGCCAGCCCCACTGCGGGATCATCCAGGCGGCCAGGAAGCCGCCGAAGGCCGCGCCCAGCGGGAAGCCGCAGAACATGGCGTTGGTGAGCGTGGAGCGGCGCTTCTCGGGGCAGTATTCGCTCATCAGGGTGACGGCGTTGGGCATGGCCGCGCCCAGGCCCAGGCCCGTGACGAAGCGCAGGATGGCCAGTTCGGTAAGGCTGGTCGAGAACGAGGACCAGGCGCAGGCCACGCCGAACAGCATCACCGAGGCGGCCAGCACCACCTTGCGCCCGACCCGGTCCGACAACGGGCCGGCGAACAGGGCGCCGGCGGCCAGGCCGAACAGGGCGGCGCTGAGCACCGGAGCGAGGGCCTGGCGCGATACGCCCCAGTCCTTGATCAGCGAAGGAGCGATGAAGCCGATGGCCGCCGTGTCGAAACCGTCCAGCAAGACGATCAGGAAGCACAGGGCGAAAATCAGCCACTGGAAGGGGGAGAAGCGGTGTTCGTTCAGGAAGTCCTGGACGTTGATCGCGCCGGCGGCGCGGATATCGTCTTGCATGGTGCTGTCTCCACTATTGTCGATGTCCGGCATCCGGTCTGCGCCGGCTTGCCTTGTATATGCTTATGTAATATAACCTTTTTTCGGCGCGATGGGAATCGATCTACAGGTTCGCGATGAATTCGTCGACCAGCTGGGCAAATACGACAGGCTGTTCGATGGCGCTCAGGTGCGAAGCCTGGGTGACGATGGCCAGGCGGGCCTGCGGCAGCGCGGCCGCCATCTGCTCCGACATCGCGAGCGGCGTGCCGGCATCGAGTTCGCCGGCGATGACGAGGGCCGGCACCGCGACGCCGGGCAGGCGCGCGGTGGTGTCGACGCCGGCAACGGCGGCGCAGCAGGCGGCGTAGCCGGCGGCGCCGGTGGAGGCCACGCGGCGGCGGAAGCGGGCGACGGTGGCCGGCTGCGCATCGCGGAAGGCGTCATGGAAGTAGCGTCCCATGACGGCGTCGGCGATCGCTTCCACGCCCTTGTCCGTGACAGTGGCGATCCGGTCCTGCCACATGGACTTGGCAGCATCCGGATAGCTGGACGTCGAATTGGCGACCACCAGCGCCGACACCAGCGTCGGGTGGCGCAGGGCCAGCTCCTGGCCGACCATGCCGCCCATCGACAGGCCGATCCACACCACCGGGCCGGAATCGAGTTCGCGCAACAGGCGGGCGGCGTCGTCGGCCAGGTCCGCCATCGTGTAGGGGCCGGGTGGCGCTTCCGAGCTGCCGTGGCCGCGGTGGTCGTAGCAGATCACGCGGCAATCGCGGGCCAGGTGGTTGGCCAGACCATCCCACATGTCGAGGTCGCAGCCCAGCGCATGGCTCAGCACCACCGTATGGCGCGGCGCCTTGCCGCTGCGAGGCGCGCGGACGCTGTAGTGCAGGCGCGGGCTGCCGGCGGTCGCGCCTTCGCGGCCCACGCCCGGGTGCGCCACTTCGGCCGGATGGGTCGGGGCGAGCGGGCGTTCCAGATCGCGCAGGATGTGCTGGGCCAGTGCGAAGCCGGTGTTCGCGGCCGGCACCCCGCTGTAGATCGCGGCCTGCATGAGGACTTCCTTCAGCTCGTCCTGGCTCAAGCCGTTTTCGCTCTCGTCCTGCAGGGCGGCGCGCACATGCAGCTCGAATTCTTCCCAGCGCGCCAGCGCCATGGTGGAGGCCAGCACGATTACGCGGCGCAGGCGCGGCGCCAGGCCCGGGCGCCCCCAGATCTCGTGCCACGCAAAGCGCGTGATCAGGTTCTGGAACTCGGCATTGAATTCGTTGGCGTTATTGGTGGAGCGGTCCACCCAGGCGTCGCCCAGGATACTGCGCCGGTTGCGCAGGCCGCGTTCGTAGTCGTGGTCGATCGGGTCGTGGCTCATGGTTCTTGTTCCTGTCTGGGTTACGGGCGCAGGGTGCGCAGGACCTCGTGCGCTAGCGCGGCGGCTGGCTGGGCGGCGGCGTCCAGGTCGAACAGCGCTTGCCAGCGGGCCAGGTCGATGCGCCCGCGCAGGCGTTCGTCCTGCTCGACGGCGTCGGAGGCTACCTCGGCCAGGTGGCGCTGCTGGGCGACGGCGCTGCGGGTCAGCTCCTCGACCATGGTGTGGGCGGCCGGGCGGCCGATGACGGCGCCGA
Organism: Massilia yuzhufengensis; assembly: GCF_900112225.1. Classification (GTDB taxonomy): domain Bacteria; phylum Pseudomonadota; class Gammaproteobacteria; order Burkholderiales; family Burkholderiaceae_D; genus Telluria; species Telluria yuzhufengensis. The sequence continues at coordinate 71,990 of NZ_FOLD01000012.1, forward strand.
TGCAGCCGGCCAGCGCTTCGCCGAAGACCAGGCCCCCGAGGGCGTCGATGTTGGCGCGCATGCGCGCTTCGTCGACCTGCAGGCCGGCCATCGCCTCGTTGAGGGCGGCGAGGGCGCCGTGGGCCGACAGGAACAGGCCCGGCCAGCCGGCCAGTTCGGCCTGCCAATTGCCCAGGCCACGTTCATGCTGCTGACCCATCGCGCCCAGCAGGTTGGCGGCCGCGTGCGGGCTGCGGCCACTGGCCGCCAGCGCGATCATGGCGGCCACCGGGTTGCGCTTGTGCGGCATGGCGGACGAGCCGCCACGCCCCACGGCCACCGGCTCGGCCAGCTCGCCGATCTCGCCCTGCGCCATCAGCGCCAGGTCGGTGGCAATCTTGCCCAGGCTACCCGTGAGCACGGCCACTTCGAGTCCGAGGCGCACCCATTCGTCGCGCTGGGTGTGCCAGGCCACCGCCGGGCAGGCCAGGCCGAGTTCATCGGCCATGTGGCGGGCCACGGCTGCGCCCTGGGCCCCCATGACGGCGCGGGTGCCGACCGCGCCGCCCAGCTGGAGCTGCAGCGCACGTGCGGCGCAGGACTTCAGCTGCGCTTGGGAGCGCACCAGGGGCGCGGCCCACAGCGCGGCCTTGAATCCAAAACTCGTCACTTGCGCCGGCTGCATCAGGGTGCGCGCCAGCACCGGCGTGCCGGCATGGCGCTCGGCCAGCGCCAGCAGGGTGTCCACCAGCGTGGCCAGGCCCGCATCAAGCAGGGCCAGCGCCTCGCGCGTCACCAGCACCATGGCGCTGTCGATCACGTCCTGGCTGGTGCTGCCGTAATGGACCCAGGTCGACGCCTCCTTGTCGTACAGGGCCACCGCCGCCGTGAGTTCCTTCACCAGCGGGATCGCCAGGCTGCCGGCGCGGCGGCTGGCATGCACCAGCGCCGGGATATCGTAGAGTGGCGCCTTGCACACCCCGGCAATGGCGCGCGCGGCGCTGTCGGGAATCAGCCCATGCGCCGCCTGGGCGCGGGCCAGCGTTTCCTCGAAGCGGAACATGGCCTGCACCACGGCGCCGTCGTCGAACGCGGCGATCATCTCGGGCGTGCTGAGGAAAGCGTCGAACAGCGACACGCTCATGCCTGGCCGCCGAAGTCGAAGAACACGGTTTCGTCGGCGCCCTGCATGCGGATGGTCCAGGCGTAGGTGCCGGCCCCGGTCTTGCGCGCGACCAGGCCGGCGCGGCGCGGGGCCGGCACCTGGCGCAGGATGGTGGACGCGTCCAGCTTGTCTTCTTCCAGGAAGACGGCGGTGAACTGGTGCACCAGCAGGCCGCGTGCGAACACGGTCAGCAGGGCGGCCGGCTCGCCTTCGCCGGACTGGCCGCGCGTCAGGTGCAGGGTGAATCCACCGTCCTCGCCGGTGGCGATGCGGCGAAAGCCCGGCAGGGCGTTGCCGCTTTCGGCAGCCGTCGCGCCGGGCGTCCAGGTCTCGATCATGCCGTCGTTGATCGGCGCGCCGTCGCCGTCGAGCAGGACGCCCTGGATGGTGATCGCGGACGGACCGGGCTGCGCCGACGCGCTGGCGTCCACGGCCCAGTCCCAGGCTTCATGCGAGAACGGGCCGATGGTCTGGGAAGGAGTGATCGGTAAAGTCATGTGCGGCTCCGCTTAAAGGCCCATCGGCGTGGCGTCGCGGCCGCGCAGGACGATGTCGAATTCATATCCCAGCATCTCGGCGCCGACGGTCTGGTCGATGCTGAAGCGCGAGACCAGGCGATCGCGCGCGGCGAGGTCGGAAAGGCTCTGGTAGATCGGGTCGTAGGCAAACAGCGGGTCGCCCGGGAAGTACATTTGCGTCACCAGGCGCTGCGCGTACACGTTCCCGAACAGCGAGAAATGGATGTGGGCCGGGCGCCAGGCCTTGTCGTGGTTACCCCACGGGTAGGCGCCGGGCTTGATGGTGACGAAGCGGTAGCGGCCATCGTCGTCGGTCAGCATCTTGCCCCAGCCGTTGAAGTTCGGGTCGAGCGGGGCGTCGTGCTGGTCTTTCTTGTGGCGGTAGCGCCCGGATGCATTGGCCTGCCACACCTCGAGCAGCGAATTGCGCACCGGCTTGCCGTCTTCGTCGACCACGCGGCCGGTAACGACGATCTTCTCGCCCAGCGGCGCAGCTTGCCCATGGGCGGTCAGGTCGGCGTCATGCGGCAGCAGCAGGCTGCGCGCGGCAGCCAGGTTGGTCGTGAGCGGCGCGGGCGCATGGATCAACACCGGATCCTGGGTGGGGCCGCGTTTCACGGTCGATTTATAGGGTGGGTAGATCACGCCCGGGTGGCTGCCCGGCGGGAGCGCATCGAATTGCACGGCAATCTCCTGTGGTGGCGGCGGTAGCAAGATGGGCGACCATCGCCCAAAGCCCGCCTCTCTGGTCTGGTGAAGCCATCCTAGACCTGCGGCTGGCGCCAAACAAGCCGCGGTTGTTGCCCAAGTTGCGCACATCGCCCATATTGTGCGATATTCGCACAAACAGGGGATATTTATGAACTATAACGAAAACGCTGCCGAGCCGGAGGCGCCCCAGGCGCGCGACCTGATCGCCGGCCTCGATAAAGGCCTGCAGGTGATCGAGTCCTTCGACCAGGAGCGTTCGCGCCTGACCATCAGCGAAGTCGCCGAGCGCACCGGGCTCACGCGCGCGGCGGCGCGGCGCTACCTGATCACGCTGGTCCACCTGGGCTATGCGCGCCAGGTCGACAAGGTGTTTTCGCTCACGCCCAAGGTGCTGCGCCTGGGCCAGTCCTACCTGCATTCGGCGCGCCTGCCGCGGATCGTGCAGCCCTTGCTGTACCGGCTCGCGTTCTCGCTGGGCGAGGCAGCATCGGCCGGGGTGCTGGAAGGGGACGACCTGGTGTGCGTGGCGGCCGTCAGCGGGGGCAAGCTGGTGTCCGGCACGCTGCAGCCGGGCACCCGGGTGCCGGCCTACTGCACCGCCAACGGGCGCGTGATGCTGGCCAGCCTGCCGCAGCCGGAAGTGGAAGCCTACGTCGCCCGCGTTCACATCGAAGCGCTCACCGAGCACACCATCGTCAACCGCGAGCGCCTGCTGCTGGAGATCGCACGCACCTGTTCGCAGGGCTATTCGCTGGTGGACCAGGAACTGGAGCTGGGGCTTCGCACCCTGTCGGTCCCGATCAAGAACTTCCGCGGCGACACGGTGGCGGCGATGAATGTGAGCCTGCACGCAACCCGCATCGCCGGCGGCGAGATCGTCGAGCGCTTCCTGCCGGCGCTACTGAAGGTGCAGGTGGAGTTGGCGGCGCTGTTATGAGGCAGGGCCAGGTAGGGTGGTCGGCTTCGCCGACCGCGCGTCCAGCTAGCGGAAACGCTGTCGCGGCGCAGGCCGGAGTCGAACGCGCGGTCGGCAGAGCCGACCACCCTACGTTCCACGCTTACCCGCGCGAGGGCTGGAAGATCTTTTGCAGCAGTTTCAGGAGCTGCGCGCGTTCCGCATTCGACAGCGCCGAGGTGGCGTCCGCCTCCAGCGCGCTGACCTTGTCTTCCGCCTCCACCGCCATCCGCTCGCCCTCGGCAGTCAGGATCAGGGTCTGCGAACGCTTGTCCAGCGGATTACGCTGGCGCAGCAGCAGGCCGCGCGCTTCCAGGCGGTCGAGCAGGATGGCCAGGTTCGGCGGCGACACGTTGATCGCGTTCGACAGGCGCTTCTGGGTGATGTTCGGGTTCGCGTGCAGCAGGCTCAGGACCGAGAAGTCCACCGTGCGCAGGTCGAGTTCACTCATGCGCTCGTGGAACAGCGGCATGATGGACAGGTAGGCGCGGCGGCAGTTGTAGCCGACCAGGCTAAGCAGCATCTCCTGGTTGAGCGGCTGGTCGGCCGCTTCCTGGACGGCGTTGACGAATTGTTCGTGCTTCTTGGTCGGCATCTGAATGGGCGTCGGTAGGGTAGGGCCAGCACTGCAAAACGATGCGGCGCATGCCGGATGGCGGCGTCCCCGATTATATGACAAAACCATTATATGCAAGAATCACGTCATCATGCGGCGTGCATGATCCGGGGCGCGGCCGACAGCGCGAAATCGCTTGCTAGCCATCGAAGTTTGGTTATAAACTAAAATCATTATAAATTAAAACCAAGCCGCGACCCGACCGGGCAGCGCGCCAATTCTGGAGACCTCACCATGCAAGGCACTACCCAACACCAGCCGCGCCAAGCCGACCAGCCGTTCAACCTGCGCCCGATGAGGATCAGTCACCTGGTCGCGGTGTTGTGCGCCAGCGGCATGCTGGGCGCGATGCCTGCGGCCCTGGCCCAGGATGCGCCGGCCAAGATGGATTCGGTGGTCGTCACCGGCACCCTGATCCGCGGCGCGGCCCCGGTCGGCGCGCCGGTCGCCAAGCTCGATCGCGAAGCCATCGAGAAGTCCGGCGCGGCCACCACCACGGATTTGCTGCGCCTGCTGCCCCAGGTGCAGAACCTGGGCGCGACCGACAGCCATAACAGCAATACCCAGAATGCGAACCAGAACATCACCTCGGGCTCGGGCATCAACCTGCGCGGCCTGGGACCGGAATCGACGCTGACCCTGGTTAACGGCGTGCGCATGGCGCCGGGCGGCCTGGCGGCCCAGTACACCGACCCGGCGACCATTCCGCCGCTGGCGGTCGAGCGCATCGAGGTGATCACCGACGGCGGCTCGGCCACCTACGGCTCGGATGCGGTGGGCGGCGTCGTGAATATCCGGCTGCGCAAGCGCTTCGACGGGGTGCAGGTCTCGGCGCGCCACGGCGTGGCCGAGGACATGCACCAGACCCAGGTGGGCGCCATCGCCGGCCGCAACTGGGAAGGCGGCAACGTCATGTTCGCCATCGACAAGAACAAGCGCTCGCGCTTATCAAGCGACAACCGCGCCTTCTATACCGACGACATGCGGCCATGGGGCGGCCCCGACCTGCGCAGCTTCAACGCCAGTCCGGGCAACATCCAGGTCGGCAGCACCCGCTACGGCATCCCGGCCGGCCAGGACGGCCGCGGCCTCACCGCTGCGCGGCTGTCGAGCACCCCGAACCGCCTGAGCATCTACCGGGGCCGCGACGCCTTGCCGGAACAGGATCGCCTGAGTATCGTGACCGCCTTTAGCCAGGAACTGAGCCCGACGCTGCGCCTGAACCTGGAAGCCTTCGGCTCGGAGCGCAAGTACGAACGTTTCAGCGACCCGAGCTCCGGCTCGTACACGGTACGCCCGGCCAATCCCTTCTTCATGAGCCCCGTGGCCGGCGCCACCTCGACAGTGGTGAACTACTCCTGGATCAACGACATCGGCAACAACCTGAGCCAGGGACACGAGCGCACCGGCCGCATCATGGCGGGCCTGGACTTCGACATCGGCACCGACTGGAGCGGCAATGCCTACGTGGCCACCAGCCGCACCGATGAAAAATCCTTGAGCGGCAATATCAACGGCAATGCCGTCAACGCGGCCCTGGCCGACACCAATGCCGCCACCGCGCTGAACCTGTTCTGCGACGCCGCCGCTTTCCAGTGCAATAACCCGGCCACGATCGCGAAACTCATCGCCTTCAACGACCGCAATTCCTCGTACAAAATGCATGACGTAGGCATGAAGTTCGATGGCCCGGTCTTGAGCCTCCCGGCCGGCAAGCTGCGCGTGGCGGTGGGCGGCGAGATCCACAAGGACGAGATGGCCTACTACGAGGACCGCAACAACTCGACCCCGAACAACAGCACCGTCTTCCACATCGATAATTCGCGCTCCATGCCCAAGCGGACCGTGAAGTCGCTGTACGCAGAAGCCAACGTGCCGGTGGTGGGCAAGGCCAACGCCATGCCCTTCGTCGAGCGCCTCGACCTGTCGCTGGCGATCCGCGCCGACGACTACAGCGACTTCGGCTTCACCAGCAACCCGAAGGCCGGCATCGACTGGGTGCCGGTATCGGGCATGAAGGTGTATGCCACCTACGGCACCGCCTTCCGCGCCCCGACCCTGGGCGACCTCGATCCGATCAATGCGGGCCTGATCAACGTGGTCGACCGCATCGGCGCCGACGGCCGCACCCAGACCCGCGGCATCGTGCTGCTGGGTGGCCGCGAAGGCCTGGGCCCGGAAACCGCCGACATCACCACCTTCGGCCTGAACGTCAAGCCCGCCGCCTTGAAGGGCCTGAGCCTGACCGCCGACTTCTTCAAGGTGGACTACCAGGACCGCATCCTCACACCGGGCAACGACCAGGCGATCTTCCAGAAGCCGGAACTGTCGCCTTACCTGAACACCACGCCCACCGTGGCCCAGCTGCAGGCCCTGATGGCCCAGCCTACCTTCACCGGCAATACCCAGGAACCGATCGCCGGCCTGCGCTTCGTCGCCGACGGCCGCCGCTACAATGCGGGCGTGGTCAAGACCAGCGGCGTCGACCTGTCGGCGCGCTACGACTGGACCACCGGTTTCGGACGCATGACGGCCGCCGCCAATGCCAACTACATCTTCAACTACAAGCAGCAGTTCACCCCGACCACGCCCTTGGTGGGCGGCCTGCTGAACACCCTGAACAACCCGGTGCGCCTGCGCGCCCGCGCCGAACTGGGCTGGACCGGCCAGGATGCCCGCGTGACCGCCTTCGCCAATTTCACCAACGCCTACACCAATGCGACCCTGGCGACGCGCCCGACGGTCGGTTCGTACACCACCTTCGACCTGACCGCGCAATACGATATCGGCAAGCTGTTCGGCGAACAGTACAAGGAACTGCGCGCGGCCCTGAGCGTGCAGAACCTGCTGGACCGCGACCCGCCTTACGTGCAGAACGCCACCCTGGCCTTCGACCCGCAGAACGCCAGCGCGATGGGCCGTTTTGCTTCGCTCACGCTGTCGTACAAGTTCTGATGGCGGCGCGCCTGAGAGCAGGGTTAGCGGCGCTGGCGCTGTATGCCAGCGCGGGCGTGGCGGCGGAACCGGCCCCGGTGCGCCACATCGAAGGCAGCCTCGCCAACGGCGCGCGCTACACCTTCGACGTGCCGCCCGACTGGAACGGCACCGTGCTGCTGTTCAGCCGCGGCTATTCGGCCGGTCCCAGCGCCGGCCCGGTGCGCAATGTGGCCAAAGGCGAGAAGGACTTGCTGCTGACGCGCGGTTTCGCGCTCGCCGCATCGGGCTTCTCGAAAGCCGGCTGGGCGCTGGAAGAAGCGGTGCCGGACCAGGTGGCCACGCTCGACGCCTTCAGCGCCCAGGTGGGCAAGCCGACACGCACGATCGCCTGGGGCACCTCGATGGGCGGCCTGGTGACGATCGCGCTGCTGGAGCGCCATCCCCAGCGCTTCGATGCCGGCCTGGCCCTGTGTGCCTCGGCTGCGGGCACGCCCGGCATGATGAATGCGGCGCTGGACGGCGCCTGGGCCTTCAAGACTTTGTTGGCTCCGGACAGCGCGCTGCCGGTGCTGTTCAATGGCCCGGCGGGCGAGGGCAAGGCCCAGCTGGCGCAGTGGCAGGCCCAGCTCGACGCGGCCCAGTCCAACCCGGCGGGCCGTGCGCGCCTGGCGCTGGCCGCGACCCTGGGCCAGGTGCCGACCTGGATCGACGCGGGCAGCGCCCAGCCGGCGCCTGGCGACATCGCGGCCCAGCAGCACCAGCTATATAAAGGCTTCATCGGTGCGACCCTGCTGCCGCGCGACGACCAGCTGGCGCGCGCGGGCGGGAATTTTTCGTGGAATACCGGCATCGACTATGCGGCCCAGCTGAAGAAATCGGGTCGCACGGAGTTCGTGCGCACGTTGTATGCGCAGGCCGGCCTGGACCTGGACGCCGACCTGGCGCGCCTGGCCGCCGCGCCGCGCATCGCGGCCGAGCCGGGCGCCGTCGACTACATGAAGCGCAACTATGCGCCGAGTGGGAAGCTGACCAAACCGATGCTGCTGGTGCAGACCGTGTCCGACCAGGTGACGCTGGCCGAATTCACGGGCGAATACGCGCGCCTGGCCCGCGCCGCAGGGGCGGGGGACCTGGTACGCGAAGCCTATGTGCAGCGCGTCGGGCACTGCAACTTCAAGCCCGGCGAAACGGTGGCGGCGCTCATGACCCTGCAAGACCGTATCGCCGGCAACGCCTGGAAGGCCGATCCGGCATCGCTCAATGCGCTGGCGGCGACCGTGGCGCCGGATGGCGCCGACTACACCGCCTTCACGCCGGCGCCCTTCATCCGGCCCTGCTCCGGATCCGAAGGAAGCTGCGCGGGCGAGCCTAAGGCTGCACCACCACGGTAACGCGGCGTTTCGACGCATTGGCCAGCGATGGCGGTGCGTCGATCGCCTGCGGGTCGATGCGCCAGTCGAGCTTGACCGAGCTTTCCGGTACTCCCAGGCGCACCAGCGCCAGCTTCACCATCTCGGCCCTGGCCTTCGCCAGCGCCTTCGGTTCGGCCAGGCGCCGGCCCGAAACAGTGAAACCCTTTACGTCCGCATAGCCGGTCACTTTGACGCTGCGCGCCTTGCTGGCCACCGAATACAGCATGGCCTTCTCAAGCGTGGTCTCGACGCTCTGGTAGATCAGGCGGTCGTCGTTGTAGCTGAAACCGACCTCGTAAGTCTGGACGCTGAAGGGCGCGACCGGCATGGTCCGCGCCACGCCGAGCGGCTGCAGGAGTTCCGCAGGCAGCACCGAGGGCTTGCTGGGGAAGCCTTCCGGCGGAATGATCACTTCCGTGCAAGGCTCGTCCAGTACAGCCACCCGCACCGGGTTGAGCGCGACCCCGCCGCAGATATCCCTGGCGCCCGCCACTTCGCCTTCGACCAGCACCATGCGTCCGACCAGCGGCTTGTTGGCGGCATCGGTAACGTCGTAGCGAACGCCAGTGGCGCCGTCGGTGGCCAGCCAGCAGCCGGACTTGCGGCCATTCTCGGTGTCGCGGTAGACCGGGCAGGCGACGAATTCGACCGCCTGCGCCTGGACCAGTGCGCCCAGCAGCGCCGTGCAAAGCAGTGTGCGGCTTGTCTTCATTACAGCACTTTCATCAGGTTGACCAGGTCCTGCTTTTCCTGCTCGGTGAACTGGATGTGGTAGCGGCGGTCGTAGATGTCGACGATTTCGCGCAGGGTCCCGGCCGCGCCGTTGGCGAAGTAGGGCGCGCGGCCGGCGAGGCCGCGCATCGACTGGGTGGTGATCTTGCCGATGTCCTCGCAGCGTCCGGTGGTGAGCGCATAGCCCGGGTCCTGGGTATAGACCACCTTGCCCAGGAAGGGGTGCGGCTTGTAGCCGGGCTTGCAGGTGAGCTTGAACAGCGGCAGTTCCGGCGAAGGCTTGGCGTGCGGCTCGTTGGTGGTGCCCAGGTCGATGCGGCCCGGGGCGATGTCGATGCCGCTGCCGTGCATGTTGTGGCACATGGCGCAGGAGTTGAGCACCGGGTCGCCGAAGCCCATCGAATTGATGCCGGCCGAGCCCTTGATCAGGAAGTTGCGCTTGCTGAACAGCTCCGCGCCGCGCGCCACCGATTCGCGGAATTTCTGTTGTTCGACATTCGCCGATGGCGCGGACTTGCCCGCTTTCCAGGCCAGGAACTCCTTCCAGATCGGGTTGGAGCCCGATTGCAGCATGCCGCCCTTGTTCTCTTCGATATGCTGCGGGCCGCCCTTGGCGCCGGCCTCGCTCAGGCTGCCGCCCCATTGGTCGTGGCTTTGTGCGCTGGAGATCTGCGATTCGAACTCGACGATCTGGCGCAGCTGCTCCGGCGTGGGGTCGCCATGCATCTGCAAATGGGTGCGGATGGCGTCGACCGCCTGGTCTTTCAGGGTGAGCACACGGGTGTCGGCCATCAGGGCTTCGCTCACGTACTCCCCGGTTTCCGGGTCGCGCTGCAGCGGCAGGCCGCTTTTCGGGTCGAACGAGAAGCCGACCGCCGTGATGTATTTCAGGTTGGCCACCGGGCGCGGGCGGCGGAACACAGAGATCGTCGGGTTGCTGCTGGCCAGGCCATACTCGCGGCTGGTGTTGCAGCCGGTCGGGTCGCGCACCACCTCGATGGTGAACTCGGGCTTTACCTTCTTGCCGGCGGCATCGACCGGTGGCCACACCCGCGGGATGCGGAACAGGCCGCGCTCGAGCAGCAGCGAGTGCGAGGCCCGGTCCTGCATCGGCAAATTCGGGCAGTTGGCGCCGTCGCCGGCCGCGAAGATCGGGTCCTTCTCGCGCAGCAGGGTCCAGCGCGCGTTGATGGTCTTCAGCGACAGGCTCATGCCGTCGGCCGGCTGGTGGCAGCTGATGCAGGCGCGCCCGTTGCTGCCGAGCGCCGTAAAGAAGGGGTGGCCCTTGGTGATGGTCTGGCCGGCCCCGTTCAGCGTGGTCAGTTTGCCATGCTCGTTGGCGTAGACCTGCTCGCGCGGGAACACGCGGGTGTCGCCGGGTTCCCACCAGCGTTCGATGGCGCCGTCGTAGGCGGCGTAGCCGGTGCTCGCCGCCAGGACGGCGAGGGCGGCGCCGGTGAGGCGGATCAGGTGTTTTTTCATGGGGTCGACGCCTGGGAATGGCTAGCGGCGCGCATCATCATACCGTGGCGCGCCGCGTGCATGGAAGGATTACTTCGCGCCGTTCGCGGCGATGCACACGGCCAGCCCGCCCCAGGCAGGCTGGAACAGGGCCGCGTCCATCTGCTTCACGTCGCGCATGATGGGGCGGAAGCCCATGTGGGCCAGCACGTCGCGCTCCAGGTCGACGCCTGGTGCGATCTCGGTCAGTTCCAGGCCATCGGGCGTGAGCTCGAACACCGCGCGCTCCGTCACGAACAGCACTTCCTGCCCGCGGCGGGCGGCATCCAGGCCATTGAAGGTGATCTGTTCGACCTGCTTGATGAATTTCGGGACCTTGCCTTCCTGGAGGATCTGCAGCGCGCCGTCGACCACCTTCACTTCCAGGCCGCCGGCCGTGAAGCTGCCGCAGAAGACCAGCTTTTTGGTGGAACGGGTAATGTTGACGAAGCCGCCACAACCGACCGGCCGGCCATTGAACTTGCTGACATTGACGTTGCCGCTGTTGTCGGTCTGGGCCAGCCCCAGGAAACTGGCATCCAGGCCGCCGCCATCGTAGAAATCGAACTGGGCGCTTTGCTCGATGATCGATTCGGCGTTATAGGCCAATGCGAAGTCGCCGCCCTGGGCCGGGATGCCGCCATTCACGCCGCTCTCGATCGACAGCGTCAACAGGCCGGACACGCCTTCTTCCGCCGCGATCGACGGAATGCCGGCCGGGATGCCGATGCCCAGGTTGGTCACCGCGCCTTCCTTGAGTTCCATCGCGGCGCGGCGCGCGATCACCTTGCGCTCGTCGAGCAGCATCGGTTCGAGTGAATTGACCGGCACCCTGGCGTCGCCGCACAGGGCAGGGTTGAACTGGGTGGTAATCGACTGCATGTGGTTTTCCGGTTTGCCGATCACGACGTAATCCACCACCAGGCCCGGGATCTTGACCGCTTTCGGGTGCAGGCTGCCGGCCTGCACGATGCGCTCGACCTGGGCGATGACGATGCCGCCGCAGGCCTTGGCCGCCTGGGCCAGCGCCAGCTGCTCGAGCAGCACGCCTTCTTTATCGAGCGTGATGTTGCCGTTTTCATCGGCCACGGTGCCGCGGATAATGGCCACGTCGATGTGCGGGCGCGGGTAGAACAGCCACTCTTCGCCGGCGAATTCGACCAGCTGCACCAGGTCGTCCTTCGCGCTGGCGTTCAGTTTGCCGCCTTCCAGGCGCGGATCGACGAAGGTGCCCAGGCCGACCTTGGTCAGCAGGCCCGGCGTTTTCGCGGCGATGTGGCGCGCCAGGTGGGACAGCGAACCTTGCGGGAAGTTGTAGGCTTCGACCTGGTCGTCGAAGATCATCTTCATCAGTTCCTTGCCGGTCTGGCCGAAGTGGCCGGCCACGGTGCGGCGGATCATGCCCGGGTGGGCGAAGTGCACCATGCCGCCGTCGCGGCTGTTGCCGATGGCGCCGCAGGCCCAGGTGGTGAGCAAGCGCGGGTGGCCGGTGTCCAGGAAGCGGCGTTCGATGCCCTTCAATACTTCTTCAGGTAGGCTGATCATGGCCAGCCCGCCCAGGAAAATCGTCGCTTCGTCCTTGATCAGGCTACCCGCTTCATCGGCGCTGATGAGTTTCATGTCTGTCTCCGTCGTGGAAATTAGTTATGTTTCATAATCGTATTCGAGTATAACTATATTTCGGCGACCCTTCAAGGCTTGAAGGACGCTTCCGACGATGTTGTGAAACGGGCGCAGAAACAATCTTGCACAGGCCGCGATTTTGTTATAAAGTATAACCATTATGAGACATCATCAAACCTTCCGTGAAGTGCCGCGCACCAGTGCAGAGAGCGAAACCATGACAGATAACCAGACCCCACCGCTGCTGAAGCTGGAGATGATCGGCGCAGTGGCGCGCATCACCATGTGCCGTGCGGCCAAGCGCAACGCCCTGAGCGACAGCCTGGTCGCCGCCCTGCGTGACACTTTCGACAACCTGCCGCCGGAAGCCCGCGCGGCCGTGCTGACCGGCGAGGGCAGCGCCTTCTGCGCAGGCCTCGACCTGTCCGAGGTACGTGAAAACAATACCACCGAGGGTGTCCTGCACTCGCGCATGTGGCATGCTGCATTCGAGAAGATCGCCTTCGGCCGGGTGCCGGTGGTGGTGGTCATGCACGGCGCGGTGGTGGGCGGCGGCCTGGAACTGGCCAGCGCCTGCCACATCCGCGTGGCCGAGGAATCGGCCTTCTACGCGCTGCCGGAAGGCTCGCGCGGCCTGTTCGTCGGCGGCGGCGGTTCGGCGCGCATCTCGCGCCTGATCGGCGTGTCGGCCATGACCGACCTGATGCTCACCGGCCGCGTGCTCTCGGCCGCCGAAGGCCATGCGGCCGGCGTGAGCCAGTACCTGGTGGGCGAGGGCGAAGGCCTGGACAAGGCCATGGGCCTGGCGGCCCGCATCGCCTCGAATGCGCCGATGACCAATTACGGCGTGATGCACGTACTGCCGCGCATCGCCGACCAGTCGATCCAGGACGGCATGATGACCGAAGCGCTGATGGCTGCGGTGGCATCCAGCGACCCGGACACGCGCGGACGGCTGGCCGCTTTCCTCGACGCCAAGGCCAACAAGGTACGCTCGGCAGGCTGACCAGCCGACGACCGCAGCCGGTCGGGAAGTGCGGCAACAGCACTCGGCAGGCGGGATGACAGAATGAACGGAGACACGAGCATGGAAGCACACGTCCGCTACCGCCCGGTGGCATTCGGCGACGACGCAGTCCGGGTCCGCGAGGCCAAGGGCGCCACCTATGTACAGGCCGTCGCGCCGCTGGGCAGCTACGCCCGGCGCACGACCGACCGCCTGCGCCACTGGGCGCAGCAGGCGCCGGAGCGCAGTTTCATCGCCCGCCGATGCAATGACGGCGCCTGGCGCCATATCAGCTATGCCCAGGCGCTGGGCAGCGCCCGCGCCATCGGCCAGGCCCTGCTCGATCGCGGCTTGTCGAGCCAGCGCCCGGTGGTGATCCTGTCAGGGAACGACCTCGAGCACGCCATGCTGGCGCTGGCCTGCCAGTATGTCGGTGTGCCGTATGCACCGATCTCGCCGGCCTATTCGCTGGTGTCGCAGGACTTCGACAAGCTGCGCCATATCGTCAAGCTGCTCAATCCCGGCCTGGTGTTCGCCGCAGACGGCGCCGCCTTCGGCCGTGCGATGGCGGCCTGCTGTGGGCCGGACGTCGAATTCGTCGTCACGGGCGGCATGCCGGATGGGCGTGAAGCGACGCTGTTCTCGGCGCTGGAAAGTAGCGAACCATCGGCTGCGGTGGATGCGGCCATGGAAGCCGTCGGTCCCGAGACGATCGCCAAGTTCCTGTTCACCTCCGGCTCGACCAAGCTGCCCAAGGCGGTGGTGAATACCCACCGCATGTTGTGCAGCAATATGCAGATGCTGGCCCAGGTCTGGCCCTTCCTGCTGGAAGAGCCGCCGGTGCTGCTCGATTGGCTGCCCTGGAACCACACTTTCGGCGGCAACAAGGACTTCAACCTGGTGCTGTTCAATGGCGGCACCCTGTACATCGACGACGGCAAGCCGACCCCGCAGCTGATCGGCACGACGATCGCCAACCTGCGCGAGATCGCCCCGACCATCTATTTCAACGTACCGAAGGGCTGGGACGACCTGGCCAATGCGCTGGCCAGTGACACTGCCCTGCGCGACAACTTCTATAGCCGCCTCAAGCTCCAGTTCTACGCCGGCGCCGCGCTGGCCCAGCCGGTGTGGGACAAGCTGCACGCCAGCGCGGAAAGCGCCTGCGGGGAACGTATCCGCATGACCACGGGCCTGGGCATGACCGAGACCGCGCCTTGCGCGCTGTTCGCCATGCGCGAAGACGTGCATGCGGGCGAACTCGGTGTACCGAGCCCTGGCATGGAAGTCAAGCTGGTCCCCTGCGGCGACAAGCTCGAGGTGCGCTACCGCGGCCCCAGCGTCACGCCCGGCTACTGGAAGGCGCCGGAGGAAACCGCCGCCATGTTCGACGAGGAAGGCTTCTTCTGCTCGGGCGACGCCGTGAAATGGCTGGACCCGCAGCAGCCGCACCTGGGCTTCGTGTTCGACGGCCGCGTGGCCGAGGACTTCAAGCTCTATACCGGCACCTGGGTCAGCGTCGGCCCGCTGCGCGGCCGCATCATGCACGAGGGCGCGCCCTATGTGCAGGATGCCGTCGTCACCGGCCATGACCGCGCCGACATCGGCCTGTTGATCATCCCGAACCTGGCGCAGTGCCGCACGCTGGCCGCGCTGGGGGAGGGCGCGGCGCCTGGCGAGGTGCTGGCCGCCGGCCCGGTGCGCGCCTACTTTGACCAGTTGGTCAAGAAACTCCACGGCCAGGGCAGCGGCAGCGCCACCCGCGTCACGCGCGCGCTGCTGCTCACCGAGCCGCCGTCGATCGACCGCGGTGAAATCACCGACAAGGGCTCGATCAACCAGCGCGCGGTGCTGACCCACCGCGCAGCGCTGGTCGAGCTGCTCTATGCGGGACAGGATCCCGCGATCTTCCACGCTGGCGCACACTGAGGATATACATGATGGCAAAGGGTTTCTACGCAGGCTTCGACGACGTCTGGCTGCTCGATGGCGTGCGCACACCGATGGCCGACTACTGCGGCGTGTTCGCCGACATCTCGCCGACCGACATGGGCATCAAGGTGGCGCGGGAGATCCTGGCGCGCACTGGCGTGGCGCCGGAGGACATCGGCTCTGTCGTCACCGGCAATATGGCGCCGGGAGACTACTTCCAGTACTTCATGCCGCGCCATATCGGCATGTACGCCGGCGTGCCGCATGACGTGCCTTCGCTGAACGTGCAGCGCATCTGCGGTACCGGCTTCGAATTGTTCCGCCAGGCCGGCGACCAGATCGCACGCGGCTACACCGACACCGCGCTGGTGGTGGGCACCGAATCCATGACACGCAATCCGATCGCCGCCTTCAACCACCGCAGCGGCTTCAAGCTCGGCGCCCCGGTCGAGTTCAAGGACTATATGTGGGAAGCCTTGTACGACCCGGCCGCGCAGGTGACCATGCCGCAGACCGCCGAGAACCTGGCAAAGAAATACGGCATCACCCGCGCCGAGGTCGACCAATTCGCTTCGCTCTCCTTCGAGCGCGCGGTGAAGGCACGCGAATCAGGCTTCCACGCCGGCGAAATCGTGCCGGTGGCGAACGAGACCTTTACGCTGGACGGCTACACGCCGCGCAAGCTGCGCCTGTCGCGCAAGGTCGAGGTGCTGGACCACGACACCCACGCGCGCCTGTCGCCGGTGGAGGTGCTGGCCAAGCTGCGGCCCCTGTACCCGGACGGCGTGCAAACCGGCGGCAACAGCTCGGGCCTGGTCGACGCGGCGGCGGCGGCCATCGTCGCCTCCGGCGATTTCGCGCGCGGACGCAAGCCGCTGGCGCGGGTGGTGGCCACCGCCACCGTCGGCGTGCCGCCGGAGATCATGGGCATCGGCCCGGCGCCGGCGATCCGCCTGCTGCTCGAACGCAGCGGCCTCACGCTCGACGACATCGCGCTGTTCGAGATCAACGAAGCGCAAGGCGCGCAGATCGTGGCGGTCGAGCGCGAACTGGGCCTGGACCGTGCCCGCCTGAACATTCACGGCGGCGCCATCGCGCTGGGCCACCCGCTGGCCGCCACCGGCGTGCGCCTGACCATCACCCTGGCGCGCGCCCTGCGCCAGCAGAAGTCGCGCTATGGCGTGGCCTCGGCCTGTATTGGCGGCGGCCAGGGCATCGCGATCCTGCTCGAAAATCCAGACTACGCAAATTAAGGAGAACACATGGACGTGCAAGGAAAATCCGTCATCGTCACCGGCGGCGCTTCGGGCCTCGGCGCCGAAACGGCGCGCCGCTTCGCGCGAGCCGGCGCCAAGGTGGCGGTACTCGATGTCAACCTGGAAGCGGCGATCGCGCTGGCCGACGAGATCGGCGGCATCGCCTGCGGCTGCGACATCACCGACACCGCATCGGTGCAGCAGGCGATGCATGCGGCGCGCGAGCGCCACGGCCCGGCGCGGGTGCTGGTCAACTGCGCCGGCATCGGCGGCGCCAAGCGCCTGGTCGGGCGCGACGGCGCGCCGATGCCGCTGGACGACTTCAGCCGCATCGTCAATGTTAACCTGGTCGGCACCTTCAACATGATCCGCCTGGTGGCGGCCGAGATGGTGGCCCAGGAAGCAACCGAGGACGGCGAACGCGGCGTCATCATCATCACTTCCTCGGTCGCGGCCTATGACGGCCAGGTGGGACAGGAAGCCTACGCCGCCTCGAAAGGGGGCCTGGTCTCGCTCACCTTGCCGCTGGCACGCGACCTGGCCCAGTTCGGGGTGCGCGTGATGACGGTGGCCCCGGGCCTGTTCATGACGCCGCTGCTGTTCAAGCTGCCGGAAGAAGTGCAGCAGTCGCTCGCGGCCTCGATTCCCTTCCCCAAGCGCCTCGGCAAGGCCGAGGAGTTCGCGCAGCTGGCCGAGCACATCGTGGACAACCTGTCGCTCAATGGCGAAGTGATACGCCTGGACGGCGCCTTGCGCCTGCCGCCGCGCTGAGCCGCCCGACCCACCTACCCGAGAGAGCACCGATGGCGCCTTCCCGCACCATCTTCCTGGGCCTGGCAGCGCTGCTGGCTGCCGGCGCCAGCCAGGCCCAGAACACGCGCGAGCCGCACAAGCGCTTCCCGGTCGCGCCGCCGCCACCCTATGTCAGCCCCGAGACGCCGCAAGGCAGCGGGCGCTTCCCGGCCGTGATGGAAGTCGAGCCTGGCCTGGCCACCCACGTGGTGTATCGGCCCGCCAGCCTAACGGCGCTGGGCAAGGACAAGCTGCCGGTGGTGGCCTTTGCCAACGGCGGCTGCGTCAATGTCGGCAACCGCTTCCGTTACTTCTTGAGCGAGATCGCCTCGCACGGCTTCCTGGCAATCGCTACCGGCACCATGGGGCCGAAGGAAGCGGAAAGTTCGCAGTCGAGTTCCGATAACCAGAACCCGCCGGCGCCCGGCTCGCCGGCCGCGCTGGGCGTCAAGCATGCGGACACCGGCCAGCGCCCGGCAGCGACCACGGCAAAGCAGATGATCGATGCGATCGACTGGGCGGTGGCGGAAAACAGCCGCAAGGGCGGCAAGTACGAAGGGCGCATCGACACCAGCAAGATCGCGGTGATGGGCCAGTCCTGCGGCGGCTTGCAGGCGATCGACGCGGCCCACGACCCGCGTGTGAGCACGCTCGGCGTGTGGAACAGCGGCTCCTTCCCGACAGACGGTTTCGCCTGGAGGCTGGCCGCTTCGCGCGCCGACAAGGCCGACGTGAAGACGCTGCGCGTGCCTGCGCTGTACGTGTCGGGCGAGCCTTCCGACGTCGCGTACCCGAATGCGGACAACGATTTCGAACTGCTGCAAGTGCCGGCCTTCCGCGCCTGGAAAGAGCAGACCGGCCACGCCGGCACCTACCGCGAACCGAACGGCGGCGTCTACGGCCAGGTGGCGGTGGCCTGGCTGCAGTGGCAGCTCAAGGGTGACCAGCAGGCCGCGCGCATGTTCACCGGCGCCGATTGCGGCCTGTGCACCCGGCCGGAGTGGAAGGTAAAAAGCAAGGGCATGGGCGCAGACGGCGCTGCCCCGCAGCGCTAGACAGAATCACGTAACTCCATTGCCCGCGACCGCCGCTGCGCTCGCGGGTTTTTTTAACTTTTTTATCACCCATCACGCAGTTTGGCTTTGCAATTCCGTTCGTATAGTTATACGCTATAACCAATATAAGAAATAACTAAACCACAGGAGACGTACCATGAACCGCAGCAAACGCGCCAATCAACACGATCTTTCCTCCCACAGCAACCGTGGCCACGCCCCCCAGCGCATGACCGCCGTGGCCTTCGCCGCCTTCTGCCTGGCGGCCGGCATCCCGGCAGCGGCGATCGCGCAGGAAGCCCCGGCCGCCGAGCTGCAACCGGTCGCCGTCGCGGCGCCGGTCGCGCAGTTGGCAGCGCCGGCAGTGCAGGGCGTCTCCGCCGACAACCAGGTCGTCATCACCGGCAGCCGCGTCCGCGGCGTCGCCCCGGTGGGTTCTTCCGTGATCTCGGTCGGCCGCGTCGACATCGACAACTCGGGCGCCACCAGTACCGCCGGCCTGCTGCAGGAAGTGCCGCAGGTGATGAACCTGGGCGTCTCCGAATCCTCGCGCACCACATCCGGCGGCTCGGGCAACATCACCTACGGCTCCTCGGTCAACCTGCGCGGCATCGGCCCGTATGCGACGCTGACCCTGGTGAACGGGCACCGCACCGTGTCCCAGGGCACCACCGGCGCCAGCGTCGACCCGTCGGTGATCCCGATGCTGGCCCTGCAGCGGGTGGAAGTGGTGGCCGACGGCGCTTCCGCGATCTACGGCTCGGACGCGGTGGCCGGCGTGGTCAACCTGATCCTGCGCCGCAACGTCAAGGGGGCCGAGGGCTTCGTCCGCTATGGCAAGGGCGACGACTACAGCGAGCGCCAGGCTGGCGCGCTGTTCGGGCACGAATGGAAAGGCGGGCAATTCGTCGTCACCGTCCAGCATGACTACAACAGCGCCCTGAGTGGCCTCGACCGCGACTTCTACGCCGGCGACCTGCGCGCACGGGGCGGACGCGACTTCCGCTCCAACCAGTGCCGGCCGGGCAATATCATCATCGGCAGCACCACCTACGCGATCCCGCAGGGCGGCGTCACCGCGGCCAACCGCGCGGCGCTGGTGCCGGGCACCGTCAACCTGTGCGATAACCTGAAGAACTTCGACCTGTTGCCACGCAAGGAGCGCAACAGCGCCGCCTTCACCTTTAACCAGGAGCTGGGCAACGGCTTCCAGCTCTATGCCGACGGCTTCGGCACCCGCCGCGAGTACTACCTGACGCGCGCGCTGACCGCCTCGAACCTGAACGTCCCGTCCACCAACCCGTTCTACGTGCGCCCCGCGGGCGCGCCGGCCGGCACCTCCGAAACCGTGGCCTACTCGTTCGGCGACCAGCTGCCGAGCAACGACGCGAGCGGCTTCTCGCGCAGCTTCAACGGCACCGTCGGCATCGACAAGACCTTCGGCAGCGGCTGGAAAGCCGGCGTGCTGTACACCTACGGCGTCAACGACGACCAGGCCGCCA
The DNA here is from genome assembly GCF_900112225.1 of Massilia yuzhufengensis. GTDB lineage: Bacteria > Pseudomonadota > Gammaproteobacteria > Burkholderiales > Burkholderiaceae_D > Telluria > Telluria yuzhufengensis. Next base: position 91,681 of record NZ_FOLD01000012.1, read on the forward strand.
CCTACCGTGGCCTGGACAACGCGGCGGTGAATGCCGCGCTGCGCGATACCAACCCGGCCACCGCCCTGAACGTGTTCGGCGGCCCGAACAACCCGGCGACGCTGGACGCGATCTCGCGCGACGTGTCGATCTCGCCGGGCGAAACCACCTTCCAGAATGCCCAGCTCAAGGCCGACGGCCCGCTGTTCGACATCGCCGGCGGTACCGTGCGTGCGGCGGTGGGCTACGAGCACCAGCGCATCCACACCGAAGGCGGCCAGACCAGGGGTCCGGAACTGACCCCGGCCACCGGCCTGGTGCAGCTGGACCGGAGAATCGATTCGGTGTATGGCGAAGTGGCCGTGCCGCTGGTCGGCGCCGGCAATGCCATGCCCTTTGTTCACCGCTTCGATGTGAACGCGGCCTGGCGCTACGACCGCTACAGCGACGTGGGCAGCACCAACAACCCGAAACTGGGCGTGAACTGGGCGCCGGTGAAGGGCTTCACCGTGAAAGGCAGCTACGGCACCTCGTTCCGCGCGCCGGGCCTGACCCAGATCCGCGGCTTCGCGCTCAATGGCCTCGGTGGCCTGTACGTGCAAAACTATTCCGACCCGACCATCGGCGGCGCGCTGCGCGTGGGTGTCACCCGCAACGGTCCGAACGAAGGCCTGGAACCGGAAACCGCGCGTACCCGCTCGCTCGGCTTCGAGTGGGAACCGTCATGGCGCCGCAACACCCGCCTCGGCATGAGCTACTTCGACGTGCTGTACGAGAACCAGGTCACCGGCTACCTGTCCGACCTGAGCATCCTGAACCGCGAGGCGCAGTTCGCCGGCACCGGCATCATCACCCGCAACCCGTCGCCGGAACTGGTGGCCCAGCTGATTTCGAGCCTGCAGGTGGCGTCGGGTGTGTTGCCGGCCAACTGGACCCTGTTCGTCGATGGCCGCAACAACAACCTGGGCAAGTCGCGCACCAGCGGCATCGACTTCCAGGCCAGCACCCGCGTCCTGACCGAGAACTACGGCAGTTTCGGCCTGGGCCTGTCGGGCACCTACTTCACCAAGTATGAAGTGGCGATCACCCCGGGTGCGGCGCTGCTGGACCAGCTCAATCTGATCTACAACCCGATCCGCTTCAAGAGCCGCCTGAGCGCCAACTGGAGCGAAGGCCAGTGGTATGCCAATACCTATGTGAACTACGCGCGCAGCTACGCCAACAACCTGACGAACCCGGTGCAGCGGGTCGGCAGCAACACCACGGTGGACGCCCGCATCGCCTATGAACTGGGCGAGCGCGCCGGCAGCTGGCTGCAGGGCACCACGGTGGCCCTGAACGTGACCAACCTGTTCGACCGCGCACCGCCTTTCGTCAACCTTGCGCAGAGCAATAACGGTGGCGGCGGCTTCGACCCGACCGCGAGCAACCCGATCGGCCGCATCGTGTCGTTCTCGCTGAACAAGCGCTTCTGAGCCCAGGGGAACCAGACCATGAAACCAAGCCGCCACACCCTCATCGCCCTGGCCGTCGCCGTGATCGCCGCCGGCGCCGCCGGCACCCCGCTGGCCCAGGAGCGCGCACCCGAGAAGGAATACCCGGCGCCGCCGCCACCGCCTTATGTCACGCCCGCCACGCCGCAAGGCACGGGCAAGTACGGCGCCGTGATGGAAGCCGACCCCGGCCTGCCTACCCATACCGTGTACCGGCCGGCCGACTTGGCCAAGCTGGGCGCCGAGAAGCTGCCGATTGTCGCCTGGGGCAACGGCGCCTGCATCAACGTAGGCAACCGCTTCCGCTACTTCCTCAGCGAGATCGCCTCGCACGGCTTCGTCGCCATCGCGACTGGCCCGATCGGCCCGCAGGAAGCGGAAGGGCGCGCCACCAGCGCCAGCCTGCGCGGCAAGCCGGCTCCCGGTTCGCCGGGCGCGCTGGCACTGGCCGCGGGCCAGCAGCCGGTGCTCGATGGCGGGAAGAAGAGCATCCCGTCCGACACCACGGCCGCCCAGCTGATCGATGCGATCGACTGGGCGATCCGTGAAAACGGCCGCAAGGGCAGCCAGTACTACGGCCGCCTGGATACCAGCAAGATCGCGGTGATGGGCCAGTCCTGCGGCGGCGTGCAGGCGATCGACGCCGCCCACGATCCGCGCGTGAGCACCCTGGGCGTGTGGAACAGCGGCGCCTGGCCGGTGAAAGGGCGCGGCTGGGACAACGCCGCGGCCAGGGCGGCCGACAAGGACGACGTCAAGACCATCAAGGTCCCGGCCATCTACATCACCGGCGAGCCGGCCGAAGTGGCGTACAAGAATGCCGACACCGATTTCGACCTGCTCCAGGTGCCGGCCTTCCGCGCCTGGCGCGAGGACACCGGCCATGGCGGCACCTACCGCGAGCCCAACGGCGGCGAATTCGGCGAAGTCGGGGCCAACTGGCTGAAGTGGCAGCTCAAGGGCGACCGCGATGCGGCCAGGATGTTCACCGGCGCCGACTGCGGCCTGTGCAAGCGCCCGAACTGGCATGTCAAGAGCAAGGGTCTGGACGCTGGCGCGGCAGGCAAGGGCCAGCCATGAACCGTACCGCGATCTCGAGCCTGGTCCTCGCCGCCGTGTGCGTCACCGTCGCCGCCAACGCCGCGGCGCCACGCCCGCCGTCGAGCAACTTCGGCAAGCCGCTGCCGGCCCCGCAGAACGAGGTAGTCATGACTTCGGTCTACATCCCGATGCCGGACGGTACCCGGATGGCGGCCGACATCTACCGCCCGGCCAGGAATGGCGTGGCGCTGCCGGGCCGCTTCCCGGTGATCTACCACGCCACCGCGGCGCGGCGCCGCTTCGCGGACACCGACGACCGCTCCGGCACCGGCAAATTCAGCCTGCAGATGATCAACCTGGCCAACCATGGCTACATCTACCTGCAGGTCGAGCGGCGCGGCATCGCCGCCTCGTTCGGCGTGCGCCGGGGCTACCATGACCGCAAGGAAGCGGGCGATTCGCAATACCTGATCAACTGGGCCGCCACGCAGGACTGGTCCGACGGCAAGGTGGGCGGCTATGGCTGCTCGAACACCGGCGACGCCGCCATGCACTTCCTGACCCTGCCCAACCCGGCCCTGAAGGCGGTGTTCGCGGGCTGCTTCAACTGGGACAAGTACAGCGGCGGCTACCGCGGCGGCGTGCTGGCCAACTGGGGCACCGGCCCCCAGGGCAGCTTCGAGCAGGACATGAAATCGACCCCGGTCGACGGCGACGAGAACAAGGCGCTGCTGGCCCTGGCCGCGCGCGAGCACGACGCCAATACCAACTTGCTCGACCTGTGGAGCGGCATGCCCTTCCGCGATTCGGTCTCGCCGCTGACCAAGAGCGCATTCTGGGAAGAGGGCAGCATCGGCACCTATGTCGCGCAGGTGCGTAAATCGAATATCCCGGTCTACATCCAGGGCGGCTGGGACGACGACTTCCGCGGCCAGGGTTTCCTGGCGCTGGAAAACCTGAGCCAGCCGTCCAAGCTGATCGTCGGCCCCTGGGGCCACTGCGAAAGCGAAGGCTTCTCCATGACGGCCGAAGCGCTGCGCTTCTTCAACTACTGGCTCAAAGGGACCAAGAACGGCATCATGGACGAGCCGCGCATCCACTACACGACGGCCAACGCGCCGGCCGGCACCGAATGGCGCACGGCCGACAGGCTGCCGCTGGTTGCTGCCACCAAGACCCGTGTCTACCTCGGCGCGCCCTCCGGCATCGCGCCCAACGACCATCGGCTGGGCACCGCCAGGCCAGCCGCGAAGGTGGCTGCCGCACTGCTGAAGGTCGACTACGCGCCGCTGCCTTGCCCGCAAGGCAACCGCGTGCTGGGTCCGACCTGCCCGCAGGACGCCAAGGGCCAGACCTTCACCAGCGCGGCCCTGGTGCGCGATACCGAAGTCACCGGCTTCCCGGTGGCCGACCTGTGGGTCTCGTCCACCGCCACCGACGGCCCGCTGTTCGCCTATCTTGAAGACATCGCACCTGGCGGCGCCATCACCATGGTCAGCGAAGGCCGCCTGAAGGCCTCGCTGCGCACCCTCGGCAAGGCGCCCTACAAGCTGCCGGACGGGATGCTGTGGCCGACTTTCCTGCAAAAGGATGCCAAGCCGCTGGTGCCCGGCGTGCCGGTGCGCCTGCAGTTCGACCTGATGCCGGTGTCGTACATCTTCAAGGCCGGGCACCGCTACCGCCTGACCCTGACCGGCGCCGACCCGCGCGAGAAGCTGCGCGCCGTACTCGACCCGGCCCCAACCTGGACCATTCACCGCGACGCCGCCCATGCATCGCACCTGGTCATGCCTTTCGTGGGAGGCTCGCAATGACCAGCCTGATGATGGTTGGGGATCTGGTCCTCGACGAACCGAACCCGGACTACTTCTTCGACGCCGCGCGTGAGGTGCTGCGCTCCGCCGGGCTTCTGGTGGGCCACGTGGAAACGCCCTATACCCTGCGTGGCCGCGAGCTGCAGTCCGACATCCCGGCTGAAGCGGCCGACCCGGCCAAGATCGGCGCGCTGGCGCGGGCCGGCTTCCACGCGGCCAGCCTGGCCGGCAACCACGTGTATGACCGCGGCGACGAAGGCGTCGAAGATACCGTGGCGGCCCTGGTCGACAACGCCATCGCAGCGTTTGGCGCGGGCCCCAAGCTGCTGGAAGCGCGCAAGCCCGCCATCCTGGAAAAGGACGGCAAGCGCTTTGGCTTCCTGAGCTATAACTGCGTGGGCCCCAAGGATTCCTGGGCCAGCGCCAACAAGGGCGGCTGCGCCTACGTGCACGTGCTTTCCCACTACGAGCAGGATGGCGCCAACCCGGGTGGCCCGCCACTGATCTATACCTTCGCCACCCCGGCCACGCTGGAAGCGATGCAGGCCGATATCGAGGCGCTGCGCGCCCGGGTCGACGTGCTGGTGGTGGCCCTGCACAAGGGCCTGGTGCATACGCCCTTTCAATTGGCGATGTACGAGCGCCCGGTGGCGCGCGCCGCGATCGAGGCGGGAGCCGACATCGTGGTGGGGCACCACCCGCACATCACGCGCGGCATCGAGTTCTACAAGGGCAAGCCGATCTTCCACGGCCTGGGCAACTTCGTGACCGTGACCCGCGCCCTGAACGTGGAAGAGAACGCGCATCCGGCGCGCCTGGCCTGGGCCGAGCGCCGCCGCAAGCTGTTCGGCTTCACGCCGGACCCGGAATGCGAGGTCTATCCCTTCCACCCGGAGTCGCGCAACACCATGATCGCCGACTTCAGGATCGACGCCGACTGCAGCGTGAGCGCCGGTTTCCGCCCCGTGTGGATCCGCGCCAGCGGCCAGCCAGAAGTGCTCGGGGATTGCGAGCGCGGACGCTCGGTCATGGCCTACATCGAGAAGATCACGAATGACGCCGGCATGAAGGCCCGCTTCGCCTGGGATGGCGAGCGCGTGGTGGTCACCGATCCACGCGCCGCATGACGACATGATTGAAAACATGAACAACCCCGACCCATTCGCCCCCGTGCGCGCCGCCTACGCCGACCGCAGCGGGGCAGCCGGGCAGGCCAGGGCCGCCGGCCAGCCGGTGGTGGCCTACCTCGGCAACGCCACGCCGGTCGAGCTGATCATCGCCGCCGGCGCCTTCCCGCTGCTCATGGCCGGCGACCCGCTTGACGACACCCCGCTGGCCGAGCAGTACCTGGACGACGACTTCGACGGCGACCTGCGCTCGGTCTACCAGCGCATCGTCAGCGGCCATTACAACCTGGCGGACCTGATCGTCATCCCGCGCAGCTCGAACAACTACCTCTACCTGTACTACTTCCTGCGCGAGACGCGCCGCATGCTGCCCGGGCAAAAATTCCCGGAAGTGGTGCTGTTCGACGTGCTGCACACGCCCTTCCTGTCGACCGGGCAGTACGTATACAAGCGCCTGCTCGCCCTGAAAGCCAGGCTCGAGAAACTGGGCGGCAAGGCCATCGATGACGCCGCCCTGCGCGCGGCGATCGTCACCGTCAACCGCAGCCGCGCCGCGCTGCAGGACTTGAACGCGCTGCGCCGCGAAGCGCGGGTCACGGGCGCTGACCTCCTGCGCGCCACCGGGGCCGCCGGCTTTGCTGGTCCGGCAGCGGCTGCCGCAATGCTGCGCGCGGCCCACGCGCAGTTGGCCAGCCTGGCGCCGCGCGGCGGCATGCGCCTGATGGTGAAGGGCGCGCCGCATGACAACGCCGCCTTCTACGAACTGGTCGAAGAACTGGGCGCCCTCGTCGTCGCGGACGACCATGTGAGCGGCGAGCGCAGTTTCGAGCACCTGGTGGAGGAGGGCGTCGAGCCGATCGCGGCCCTGGCCCAGCACTACCAGCTGCATGCGCCGGGCATCCGTTCCTTCCCCCAGCTGACCCAGGACCGCCGCTTCATCGAGATCGTGGAACAGGCCCAGGTGGAAGGCGTGGCGTTCTTCCACGACGAGTTCGACGACACCATGGGCTGGGACTACCCGGAACAGAAACGCCTGCTGGACGAGCGCGGCATCCCCTCGGTCTTCCTGCAGCAGCAGTCCTACCGGACGCCGGACCGCGCGGCTCAAGAGGCCGCCATCCGCGCGCTGATGGAAAGGAAGACGCCATGAGCGATGCAGCAAAACCGCGGGACGAGCGCCTGCGCTCGACCCTGCTGGCCAACGAACACCAGAAGCAGGATTTCATCGCTTTCCGCAAGCGTGTGCTGGAAGACGGCGAGCCCTATGTGATCTCGGATGCGGTGGCGCCGGCCGAGATCCTGCACACGATGGACATCCCGGTGGTGCCGGTGGTGTGGTACTCGGCCATCGTGGCCGCGAAACAGCTCTCGCCGCATTACTTCGACGTCATGGACAAGCTGGGCTATCACGCGCGCCTGCCGCGCTATACCAGCCTGCCGCTGATGACGACCCTGGACACGCAATCCGGCCTGGCCCCCTACGGCGGCCTGCCCAAGCCCATGCTGTTCCTGAACCGCTTCCGCGACGACTACGGCCAGCGGGTCATGGAGAAGTGGTCGCAGGCCTATGGCGGCGTGCCCTGCTTCCCGCTCGAATCGAGCTCCTCGACCTCGCTGGGCGAGCAGTGGTGGACCCGTTCCCACCATGAATGGGAAGCGCTGTACGAGACCCATCGCCTCGACTTCCAGGTGCAGCAGCTCGATTCCCTGGTGCGCACCGTCGAAACCCTGAGCGGACGTACCTTCGACCAGCTGGAATTCGTGCGCCAGATGGACCGCATCAACGAGGCCGGCGAAATCGTCGACGAAGTGCGCGAACTGATCGCCACCGCCCGCCCGTGCCCGGTGCCGCTCACCGAGCAGCTGGCCAATGTGATGGCGCCGACCTGGGACCGGGGCAGCGCGTGGTCGGTGAACCACCTGCGCGCCTACCGCGACGAAGTGAAGGAAAGGGTGGAAGCCGGAATCGGCGCCTGCAAGAACGAGCGCATCCGCCTGCTGTGGGTCGGCAACGGCCTGTGGTTCAACACGAAATTCTACCGCGCCTTCGAGGAAAAATACGGCGCGGTGTTCGTCTGGTCGATGTACTCCAACTTCCTGTCCGATGGCTATCGCCGCTACTTCAGCGACGAGCCGGGCCAGGCAATGCGCGCGCTGGCCTCGCGCCACGTCAGCATGAACGAGCAGCTGCACGTACCGCCCTGGATGGCCGACTGGATCATCGAGCAGGCCAGGGCCTACGGCGCCGACGGTGCGGTGATGCTCACGCCGACCCACGACCGCATGGCTTCCTTCGGTAACCGCATGACGAAGGTGGCGCTGGAGGCGGCCGGCATCCCGGTGGTGGAACTGAAGGCCAATATGGTCGACGCCCGGCTGTGGGACGACGCGGCCATGACGCGCGCCGTCGAAGAATTCATCGAAACACGCATCCAGAAAAACTGAAGGGGACAAGCATGCAACAAAATACAGAGAATTTGCCGCGCCCGTTGGAGGGCGTTACCGTCCTCGACCTGACCACCGCGCTGGCCGGGCCCTATGCGACCCTGCTGCTGGCCGGCCTGGGCGCCCGCGTGATCAAGGTCGAGAACCCGAAGAACCCGGACTCGGCCCGCACCAACTCTCCCTACCTGGGCCGCGACGGCATCAAGGTGGCGCGCGAGCACGACGACGACCTGTCGCTGGCCATGCTGGAACGCGGCCGCAACAAGGAAGCCGTCACCCTCAACATGAAGCATCCGGAAGCACGCGCCATCTTCTTCGATCTGGTGCGCAAGGCCGACGTGGTGGTGGAGAACTACAGCGCCGGCGTGGCCGACCGCCTCGGCATCGGCTACCAGGCCTGCCGCGAAGTGAATCCGAAGATCGTGTTCACCTCGATCAGCGGCTTCGGCGCCAACGTCAACCCCAGGCAGAACAAGGCGATGGACAACATCGTGCAGGCGATGAGCGGGATGATGATGGCGTCCGGGAACGAGGGCGAAGCGCCGGTGCGCGTGGGGATTCCTTTTGGCGACCTGACCGCGCCGCTGTTCGCCACCATCGGCACCCTGGCCGCCGTGATGCAGGCCCGCAGCAGCGGCATCGGCCAGCACGTGGACGTCTCGCTGCTGGGCGCCCTGAGCGCGCTGGTGGCGGCCGAGCCCTTCGACATGCAGCGCAAGCTGGGCCGGCCGACCCGTTCCGGCAACTTCATGGCGCGCCTGGCGCCCTTCGGCGTGTTCCCGACCAGCGACGGTTATATCTCGATCTGCGCGCCGAAGGACGAATTCGTGTCCGGCCTGTTCCGCGCCATGGGACGCGAAGAGCTGCTCAAGGACGAGCGTTTTGGCGGGCGCGACGCGCGTGTGCGCAACCACATCGAACTGCACGACATGGTCAGCCAGTGGACCCGCACCATGAGCACCGAGGCAGCGGCCGACCTGCTGGCCGACTTCGACGTGCCCAACGGCCCGGTGCGCGACCCGGCCGACGCCATGCGCGACCCCAACCTGCTGATGCGCGGCGAGACCACCAAGCTGGAGCACCCGGTGTATGGCGCCACCGAAGACATCGTGGTGGGCGGGCTGCCGATCCGCATGTCGGGCGCCTTCACCGGCTTCGACAAGGCGGCGGTGACGCTGGGCGCCAGCAACGAAGCGGTCTACCGCGAGCTGCTCGGCTACAGCCAGGAGCAGTTCGACAGCCTCAAGGCTTCCGGCGCGATCTGATCCACCCACATACAAGGAGACGAGAACATGATGGCAGATAACGCAGGACCGGCGCTGGCGCCGCAGAAGCGCTGGATGGTCTACTACCTGGCGACGGTGGTCGCGATGATGGCGCTGCAGATGTCGAGCCTGGGCTTCTCGCCGCTGCTGCCGGCGATCCAGCACGAGTTCGAGATGAGCTTCTCGCAAATGGGCCTGTTCACCGGCATCTACGGCCTGGTGGCGCTGGTGGTGAGCGTCCCGGCGGGCATCCTGGCCAAGCAGTATGGCGAGAAGCGCGTGCTGGTGGTCGGCATGGCGATCCTGGCGGCCGGCCTGTTCGGGCTGTCGATGGCCGAGAACTACGGCCAGGGCCTGACCGCGCGCGCGCTGTGGATCTTCGGTTACCGCCTGGCCTTCGTGTGCGTGATGACGGCCATTGCGCTCACCGCGCCTTCGCACCTGAAGGGGCGGGCCATGGGCGTGCTGGGAGCCTGCTCGGCGCTGGCCACGGTGCTGGGTGCGCCGTTCTGCGCCGGCCTGGCCGAGGCCTTCGGCTGGCGCCATGCCGTGATGGGATTCGGCGGCATGACCATCGTCGGCCTGGTCGTGTTCTCGATGTTCTACCACCAGCGTCCCGAGGTGATCCAGAAGAAGACCGATCCGAAAGGGCAGGGCGCGTTCTCGGCCTTCAAGTACCCGATCGTCTGGACCATCCCGTTGCTGGGCCTGACCAATGCCGGCGGCTTCGCGGCCACCTTCTTCCTGCCCTCGGTGCTCAAGGCCGACTTCGACCTGGGCGCCACCGAAGCGGCCAGCGTCATCAGCGTGGCCTACATCGCCGCCATCGTCGTCAATCCGCTGTGCGGCTGGCTGGCCGACCGCTACAACCGCTGGCTGGTCCTGGCCGGCATGATGATCCTGATGATCCCGGCCTGCCTGGCCATGACCTCGACCAATCTGCTGGTGTTCGAGATCTCGGCCGCAATGCTGATCTCGCTGGGCCTGGCCTCGACCAACCAGCTCTACCCGACCATCGCGGAACTGATGCGCGGCCGCGACGTGGGTCCGCTGATGGGCATCACGGCGCTGGGCGGCGGCATCTTCGGCTTCCTCGGCCCGCAGGCGCTGGGCTGGCTGCGCGACTGGTCGGGCGGCTTCCACGCCGGATGGTACACGCTGACCGGCGTGGCGATCTTCTCGGCCGCGCTGATCCTGTTCCTGCGCAGCTACGCAGAGCGCCAGAATGCGCGTTTGGCTGCCGGCATCGGCCAGGTCGCGGTATCGTAGCGTGACCTGAACGAGGAGACGGAATGAAAACCAAACAACTGGTACTGGGGCTGGCCATGGGTATGGCCGTGACGCTGGGCGCGCAGGCCGGCTACCCGGACAAGCCGATCACCTTCGTGGTGCCGTTCCCGGCGGGCGGCTCCACCGACGCCATCGCCCGCGCGGTCGGCGCCAAGCTCACGGCCCGTTACGGCCAGCCGGTGATCGTCGATAACCGGCCCGGGGCCACCGGCGCCATCGGCGCGGGCCTGGTCAAGCGCGCCGCGCCCGATGGCTATACGGTGATGGTCGCGTCGATCGGGGTCTACGCCATGAACCAGTGGCTGCAAAAGAAGCTGCCGTACGACCCGGCCAAGGACTTCGACCTGCTCACGGTGGCGGTGCAGGCGCCCAATGTGCTGGTGGCGCACCCGGGCGTGCCGGTGAATTCGGTCGCCGACATAATCGCCAAGCTGAAGAAAAGCCCCGGCAAGCTCAGTTTCGCCTCCTCGGGCAACGGCAGTTCCGACCACCTGACGGCGGAGCTGTTCTGGCAAAAAAGCGGCGCCCGCGGCCTGCACGTGCCCTACAAGGGCGGCGCCCCGGCCGTCACCGACCTGATAGGCGGACAGGTCGATGTCTCGTTCGTCAACGTGAATACGGCGCTGCCGCATATCCGGGCCGGCAAGCTGAAGGCGCTGGCCGTCACCGGCGACCGGCGCGCGGCGGTGCTGCCCAAGCTGCCGACGCTGGCGGAATCGGGCGTGCCGGGTGTCGATATCTATTCGTGGCAGGCGTTCGCAGCGCCCAAGGGCTTGCCGAAGGACGTGAAGGCGAAGCTGCACGCGGCCATCGTCGCGGCGCTCAACGAGCCGGACGTCAAGGCCAAGCTGGTGGAACAGGGCTTCGAGATCGTGGCGAACACGCCGGAACAGTTCCAGGCTTTCCAGGGCGTGGAACAGGCGCGCTGGAAAACCGTTATCGAGACCGGCAAGATCACGTCCAACTGACATTCCCTTCTTCATGCGGGTTTGGCCACCGGAGCTGGTATCCGGTGGCTTCTTTACATCTACGGCAGCAGCACCGCCAGCTCCTGCGCCCCGGCGCGCAGCACCGGCAGGAAGTCGTCGATCATGCACTGCGCCGGCACGCGCGCGGCCTGGGCCCCGACGTTCAGCGCTGCCAGCACCCGTCCGGACGCGCCGCGTACCGGCACCGCGATCGAGCGTAGTCCCAGTTCCAGTTCCTCGCTGTTGACCGCATAGCCGTCGCTGCGCACCTGCAGCAGGATGGTGCGCAGCCGCGCGGCGTCGGTCACGGTGTACTCGGTCCTGGGCAGCAGCGTCACGCGCGCCAGGTAGGCGTCCAGCTCGGCGTCGGGCAGGGCGGCCAGCAGCACCCGCCCCAGCGAGGTGCAGTAGGCCGGCAGGCGGCTGCCGGCGCTGAGCGACACCGACATCACGCGCGAGGTGGCCGCGCGCGCCACGTACAGCACTTCGTCTTCGTCCAGCACCGCCAGCGAGCTCGATTCGCCCAGCTTGCGGCTGATGCCGTCTAAACAAGGCTGGCTCGACACGGTGAGCGGGGTCGACGACAGGTAGGAGTAGCCGAGCGTGAGGATCTTCGGGCGCAGCGTGAAATTGTTGCCTTCCGCATCGACGTAGCCGAGCTGGCGCAGGGTATGCAGGCAGCGCCGCACCGCCGCGCGCGGGATGCCGGTCTGCTGGCTGAGCTGGGCGATGGTCTGGGGCCGGCGCGCGTCGGAAAAGGCGCGGATCACGGCCAGGCCCCGGGCCAGGGTGGTCATGAAGTCCGGGTCGGCGAGGGCATCGATCTCTTGCGAGATGGTGGGGGCGCTGCTGTTTAGTGGGTCGGTTGTCGAAGGCATAACGCCATTCTAAGGCATGGATCAGCTATTGCAGCGCGTTGCGCTTGACCGATGGCGATGCTTGGGACTATCCTTGTTGTGCGGTCATCGTTTACTTGTTCGGTGATCGAACATCTAACGGAGGCAACATGATCGACAAGACATGCGAATCGCTGGAGCGGGCGGTCGCGGACATTCCCGATGGCGCGACCATCATGATCGGCGGCTTCGGCAACGCCGGCATGCCCTCAAGCCTGATCGACGCGCTGCTGGCCCAGGGCGCGCGCGAACTCACCATCGTCAACAACAACGCCGGCAACGGCGAAACCGGGCTGGCCGCGCTGATCCGCGAAAAGCGGGTACGCAAAATGGTCTGCTCCTTCCCGCGCCAGGCCGATTCCCACCATTTCGACGCGCTGTACCGCGCCGGCGAGATCGAACTCGAACTCACGCCCCAGGGCAACCTGGCCGAGCGCATCCGCGCCGCCGGCGCCGGCATCGGCGGCTTCTTCACGCCCACCGGCTTCGGCACCCTGCTGGCCGAGGGCAAGGAAACCCGCGTCATCGATGGCCGCAACTATGTCTTCGAAACCCCGATCCACGCCGATTTCGCGCTGATCAAGGCGCTGCGCGGCGACCGCTGGGGCAACCTCGTGTACCGCAAGACGGCGCGCAACTTCGGCCCGATCATGGCGATGGCCGCCAAGACCACCATCGCCCAGGTGGTGGAAGTGGTGGGCCTGGGCGAGATCGACCCGGAAACCGTGGTCACGCCCGGCATCTTCGTTCAACGCGTGGTGAGGGAGGCAGCATGAGCAAATTCAACCGAGACCAGATGGCCGAGCGCGTCGCGCAGGACATCCCCGAAGGCGCCTACGTCAACCTTGGCATCGGCCTGCCGACCAGGGTGGCCAACTACCTGCCGCTGGAGCGCGAAGTTTTCCTGCACAGCGAGAACGGCCTGCTGGGCATGGGGCCCGCTCCCGCGCCGGGCGAGGAAGACGAAGACCTGATCAACGCCGGCAAGCAGCCGGTCACCCTGCTGGCCGGCGGCGCCTACTTCCACCACGCCGATTCGTTCGCGATGATGCGCGGCGGGCACCTCGACATCTGCGTGCTGGGCGCCTTCCAGGTGGCCGCCAATGGCGACCTGGCCAACTGGCATACCGGCGCGCCGGACGCAATTCCCGCAGTGGGCGGCGCGATGGACCTGGCGATCGGCGCCAAGCAGGTGTTCGTCATGATGGAGCATGTCACCAAGACGGGTGAGAGCAAGATCGTCAGCCAGTGCAGCTACCCGCTCACCGGCATCAAGTGCGTCAGCCGCATCTACACCGATCTGGCGGTGCTCGACATCACCCCGCAGGGCCTGCGCGTGCGCGAGATGGCGCCCGGCCTCACTTTTGCGGACCTGCAGGCGGTAACCGCCGCGCCGCTGCTGCCACTCGAAACAGGAGAACGAGCATGACCGACGCTTATATTTGCGACGCCATCCGCACCCCCATCGGCCGCTACGGCGGCGCCCTGAAGGACGTGCGCGCCGACGACCTGGGCGCGGTGCCGATCCGCGAACTGATGCGCCGCAACCCGGGCGTGGACTGGAACGCGGTCGACGACGTGATCTACGGCTGCGCCAACCAGGCCGGCGAAGACAACCGCAATGTGGCGCGCATGTCGGCGCTGCTGGCCGGCCTGCCGCAAGAGGTCCCGGGTTCCACCGTGAATCGCCTGTGCGGCTCCGGCATGGACGCCGTGGGCAGCGCGGCGCGCGCCATCATGAGCGGCGACGCCCAGCTGATGATCGCCGGCGGCGTCGAATCGATGACGCGCGCGCCCTTCGTGATGGGCAAGGCCGATGCGGCCTTCTCGCGCAGCGCCGAGATCTACGACACCACCATCGGCTGGCGCTTCCCGAACCCGCAGATGGAAAAGTTGTACGGCACCGACCCGATGCCGGGCACCGCGGAAAACGTCGCCACCGACCACGGCATCAGCCGCGCCGACCAGGACGCCTTTGCGCTGGCCAGCCAGGCCAGGGCCGCGCGTGCCCAGCAGGACGGCAGCTTCGAGCAGGAGATCGTGCCGGTGCTGGTGCCGCAGAAAAAAGGCGATCCGGTGCGCTTCGCGCGCGACGAGCATCCACGCGAAACCACCATCGAAGCGCTGGCCAGGCTCAAGCCGGTGGTGCGTCCGGATGGCACGGTCACCGCGGGCAATGCCTCCGGCGTGAACGATGGCGCCTGCGCGCTGCTGCTGGCCAGCGCCGAAGCGGCCAAGCGCCATGGCTTGCGCCCCCGTGCCCGCATCCTCGGCATGGCCAGCGCCGGCGTGGCGCCGCGCGTGATGGGCATCGGCCCGGTGCCGGCGGTGCAGAAGCTGCTCAAGCAACTGGACATGCGCCTGGAGCAGTTCGACCTGATCGAGCTGAACGAAGCCTTCGCCTCCCAGGGCCTGGCGGTGCTGCGCGGCCTCGGCCTGCAGGACGACGACCCGCGCGTGAACCCGAACGGCGGCGCGATCGCGCTCGGCCACCCGCTGGGCATGAGCGGGGCGCGCCTGGTGACGGCGGCGATGTACCAGCTGCACCGGACCGGCGGGCGCTACGCGCTGTGCACGATGTGCGTAGGCGTGGGACAGGGGATCGCGATCGCGATCGAGCGGGTCTAGCGCCGAGCGGGGCTGGGGAAGTATCTTGTAAAACGTTTAACATGCCGGTATAGTCGGAGGCGTAGAATGAGCGGACTTGTTCCTGCGCGCCGCCGGCCTAGCTGGTGGATAAACGTTTTCTACCCGCAGTTCCTGACGCCAAACTAAGTTCCCCTTATGATCCTTTTGAAAAGATTAGCGAAACTTAACGTATCCATGTTGGCAGGCTTGCTGCTGCTCGGCGCCGGCACCGTGCATGCGAGCGAACCGGCCACGGTCGCCCAGCGCGTCGACCGCCTCCTGCGCCAGATGACGCTGGAAGAAAAAGTCGGGCAGCTGAACCAGCTCTCGGGCAAGGAATTCACCGGCCCGGCCAACGACAAGGCCGTCAACATGGAGCGCGAGATCCGCAGCGGCCGGGTCGGCTCCATGCTCAACATCAAGGGCGCGGCCGACACCCGCCGCCTGCAGGCGATGGCGCTGCAGTCGCGCCTGAAGATCCCGCTGTTGTTCGGCCTGGACGTCATCCACGGCTACCAGACAGTGTTCCCGGTGCCGCTGGGCGAAGCGTCGTCCTGGGACCTGGAAGCGATGGAGGAATCGGCCCGCATCGCCGCACGCGAAGCGGCCGCTTCCGGCATCCACTGGACCTTCGCCCCGATGGTCGACATCGGCCGCGACCCGCGCTGGGGCCGGGTGATGGAGGGCGCCGGCGAGGATACCTACCTGGGTTCGCGCATCGCCGCCGCCCGCGTGCGCGGCTTCCAGGGCGCCAGGCTCGGCGGCCTGGAATCGGTCATGGCCACCGCCAAGCACTTCGCCGCCTACGGCGCGGCGATCGCGGGGCGCGACTACAACGCGGTGGACATGAGCGAGCAGCTGCTGCACGAGACCTACCTGCCGCCCTTCAAGGCGGCCGTCGATGCCGGCGCGGCCACCTTCATGAACGCCTTCAATACCCTCAACGGCATCCCGGCCACGGGCCACAGCGGCCTGCAGCGCGACATCCTGAAAGGGGCCTGGGGCTTCCAGGGCATCGTGGTGAGCGACTGGGGTTCAGTGCGCGAGATGGTCGTCCACGGCCACGCCCAGGACTTACCGGACGCCGCCGCCAAGGCGATCGTCGCCGGCAGCGACATGGACATGGAAAGCAATGCCTATGCGTCGTCATTGGCCAAGCTGGTCAGGGACGGCAAGGTGCCGGTGAAGCTGGTCGACGATGCGGTGCGCCGGGTACTGGTAAAAAAATTCGAGCTGGGCCTGTTCGACGATCCGTACCGGTTCTCGGACCCGGCGCGCGAACGCGCCGCCATGAGCGACCCGCGCCACCGCCAGGCCGCCCGCGCCACCGCGGCCAAGTCGATCGTCCTGCTGAAGAACGACCAGGGCGTGCTGCCGCTCAAGCGTGGCCTGGGCGCGATCGCCGTGATCGGGCCGCTGGCCGACGCCCGGCGCGACCTGGAAGGCGGCTGGATCGTGAAGTCGGATGCAGCCACCATGGCCAGCCTGGTCGACGCCGTGCGCGAGCAGGCCGGGCCCGCTACCCGGGTCAGCTACGCCGCGGGCTGCGACGTCGCCTGCCGCGACACTGGAGGCTTTGCCGCCGCGCTCGAAGCGGCAGCCGGGGCCGACGCCGTGGTGCTGGCCGTTGGTGAAAGCTGGGACATGTCGGGCGAGGCGAAGTCGCGCGCCGACATCAGGCTGCCGGGCCGCCAGGGCGAGCTGTTCGAGGCCCTGCGCGCAATCGGCAAGACGCCGGTGGTGGTGGTCATGGCGGGGCGCCCGCTCATTTTCGAGAACATCGCCGAGCAGGCGAACAGCATCTTGTACGCCTGGTTCCCGGGCAGCGAAGGCGGCCGCGCGATCGCCGACCTGCTGTTCGGCGCCGCCAACCCGTCAGCGAAGCTCCCGATGACCTTCCCGCGCAACATGGGCCAGCTGCCGATCAGCTACCAGCAATACGAAACCGGCCGGCCGGTGCGCGACGACAAGAACATCGTCTACAAGTCGGCCTATATCGATTCGCCGAACACCCCGCGCTACGCCTTCGGGCATGGCCTGAGCTACACCAGCTTCGCCTACCGCGACCTGCGCGTGTCCAGCGCCGGCATGGGACCGGACGGCAAGCTCACGCTGTCGTTCACGCTGGCCAATACCGGTCCGGTGGCCGGCGCCGAGGTGGTGCAGCTGTATGTGCGCGACCCGGTGGCCTCGATCGTGCGGCCGATGAAGGAACTCAAGGGCTTCCAGCGCATCCACCTGGCGCCGGGCCAGCAGCAGGCGGTCAGCTTCACCATCGACCGCGACAGCCTGGCCTTCTTCGACCGCAAGCTGCAATGGGCCGTCGAGCCGGGGCGATTCGAACTGATGGTGGGCAGTGCGTCGGACGATATCCGGCTGCGCCAGGCGATCGAGGTCACGGCGCGCTAGTCGGCCAGGGTGACCGCCTTCAGGCCGAGGATGCTGCTGCTGTGCTGGCGGATGCGGTTGGCCAGCGCCGGGTCGGCGTTGCGCTTCTGGCCATAGGACGGCACCATCTCCTTCGGCTTGGCCTGCCATGCGGCGCCGGCCGAGCGGTCCTTGAAGGACGAGGACTGCAGCACCTTGAGCATGATCGGGGTCTTGTCACAGGAGGCGAGGAGGACACAGGAGAAGACTGCGAGAAGCAGCTTGCGCATGACGGCATTTCAAATTCCTGGCTGGATGCGAGACGGGCCTGGACAGGCATGTCCGCCGCCAAGGACGGGCCAAGCCAGGGTGGTGCGCCCGTTGCCGTGGAAATCCCGTAGGGTGGTCGGGTTCCCCGACCGCGCGTTCGACTCCGGCCGCGCCGTGCCGATGTTTGGGCTGCATGAACGCGCGGTCGGCACAGCCGACCACGCTACAATCTTTCAGCGGCCGTTGTCGCGCCGGTCGTCTTCGGCCTCGAGCTCCGGCGTGGCGGCCGTGGGCAGGTGCCAGCCGAAGCGGATCGCGGCCAGGCGCAGGCCGAAGCACAGAGCGGCGCCGGCGCAGGCGGTGGCCGTGGTGGGCAGTTGCAGGGCGTCGCCGATCACCACCACGCTGGCGCCGGCCAGGGCGGCGACGGCGTAGATATCGGAACGGAACACGGCCGGCACGTTCGACAGCAGGACGTCGCGCGCGACCCCGCCGCCGATGCCGGTCAACATGCCCAGCAGGGCCGCCATCACCGGTTCGAGCCCGAACACCAGCGCCTTCTGCGCCCCGGCCACGCAGAACAGGGCCAGGCCGGCGGCGTCGAACAGCTGGACCGCATTGCGCAGGCGGTTGATGACCGGGTACCAGAAGAAGATCACCAGGCCGGCCAGGATCGACACGGCCAGGTAGCGCCAGTCGCTGATGGCCGCCGGCGGCGTGGCCCCGATCAGGAGGTCGCGCACGATGCCGCCGGAGTTGGCGGCGACGAAGGACAGCACCAGCACGCCGAAGATGTCGAGCCGGCGCTTGGCGCCGGCAGTGGCGCCGCTGAGGGCGAATACGAAGGTGCCGATCAGGTCGAGCGTCAGCACCAGGGTTTTCATGGCGGCGCCCATGTCGAGCGCGAGAACAGCAAACACGGTTGGCCTTGATGGAGGGGAGCGGGAAAGCCGGCATGGTAACCCAGCCTGGCCCGCTCCGCCCGGTCGGTCAGCCCGCGCGTGCCTTGCGGCGGCGCGCGACGCCCAGGCCGGCCAGGCCCAGGCCGAGCAGGGAGAGCGACACCGGTTCAGGCACGTCGGCCGGGGTGCCCACGACGATCTGCACGATGCCGGTCTGGCCCAGGTCCGAGAAGGTCCAGTCGTTGTGGACGTAACCCAGCGCGGACGCATTGCCGATGCCGAACTCAGAGCGCTGGTTTGCGTTCTGGCTGCCGAAGTCGTTCCATGCGAACAGGGTCTGGCCGGCGCCGGTGTTGTGGATCTGGAAGGAGCCATGGCCTGCGGCCGTCGAGAAGCCGCTGTCGTTGAAATCGAAGAGACCGCCGCTGCCGCCCGGGACGTAGCCGGTGGTGCCTTGGGCGTAGTTCGACGACCACATCTCCAGGCCCACCTGGCCCAGGCCCGTGCCCTGGGTGATGGTGGTGTTGTTCGAGTAGATGTTCGCGTTGGCGACCAGGTTCTGGCGCGCCACCTGGTTGTTCACGTTGTGCGGCAGCGCCAGGCGGGCGGCGTTGCTGTCGAAGGAATCCATCGACACGTAGACGAATTGCCCTTTCTGCGGGCCAGAGCTCACTTCGACGTAGTAGCCGATGCGGGTGTAGCCGGCGGCGATGCTGGCCAGGTTGTTGACGGTGTAGGAGATGCTGTTGCCGTACTGGTACTGGGGGTTGATGGCGCCGATATTGAATTCGTACAGCACTTTCATGCCGGACGCTTCCTTACCTGGTACAACGGCGTTGCCATTGAAGAGCGGGCTGGCGCCGGCGCTGGTGGCGGCAAGGGTGGCGAGGAGGACGAGGCTGCGTGCGAAGTTCATGGATAATTCCCTAGGTGTAATTGTTCATAACGTCAAGCAATTATTGTGCCAGAGCGGCAAGTCTTTGATTTCATGAGTTCTGGGTGGAGCCGCGGGCCCGCAGTGTAAAGACCGTCGACAACCCCGCCCTTGGTAGAATGCGCTCTTACCGGAGACATGCATGGACACACCAGGGCTGACCATCTCGCGCATCCTGCATGCGGGCTATGTGTTCGAGTGCGAGGGCAGGCGCATCGCCTTCGACACCATTTTCGAAAACCCCTTCAGCCGCAACTGCCACGCCTTCCCGGATGTGCGCTTCGACCAGGACGCCATCCGCCGCCAGCGCTTCGACGCGGTCTTCATCTCGCACTTCCACGACGACCACTGCTCGCTCGAGAGCCTCGACCTGCTCGACCGCGCCACGCCGCTGTACATCTACTGCATCTTCGAGGAGCTGTTCGAGATGGTGCGCCGGCTCGGCTTTACCAGTGTCCAGCCGCTGGCGCTGGATGCGGCGATCAAGGTCGGCCCCTTCGAGGTCATTCCGCGCGAAGCCATGGATGTGGACGTGGACTCGATGTTCCAGGTGAAGGCCGCCGGGCTGAATGTGCTCAATGTGGTCGATTCCTGGATCGACGAGGTCGCGCTGGCCCAGCTGGAGCGGGAAGGCCCGTGGGACCTGGTGCTGTGGCCGTTCCAGACCATGCGCGAGATCGAGGTGCTGGCGCCGTCGCGCGCCGCCGCCGCGCCGCCCACCCTGCCGCAGGAGTGGATCGGCCAGCTCCAGGCGCTGCAGCCGCGCTATGTGGTGCCCAGTTCCTGCCAGTTCCAGCAGGAGCCCTGGTCCTGGTACAACCGGGCCTTCTTCCCGATCACCTATGCCCAGTTCGCGCGCGAAGTCGGGGCCGCGCTGCCGGGCGCGCAGGTGCTGCGACTCGATCCCTCCACCTCGGTGCGGCTCGACGCCAGTGGCATGCGGCCGGCCGCGCCGCTGCCCTGGGTGGTGCCGGTGGGCGAGCAGGATGTGGACTACCAGTACCAGGGCAACGCGGCGCCGCCGTCGACCGGCGAAATCGCGCGTCACTTCGCGGCCCTCGATGCGGCCCAGCATGCGCGCGTGATGGACTACTGCCACACCGGGCTGCCGGAGAAGTACGGGGCCGTGGAGGCGTCGTCAAGCTATTTCGACCAGCCGCGCGTCTGGCAGCTGTCGCTGTTCGGCAGTGCCGGCGAGGTGACGCGCTTGCGCTACCGGCTCGATGCCGAGCGCGCCACCCTGGCCGGCGCCGATGCCGGACCGCTCGGCTGGACCACCGAGATCCCGGAAGCCAAGCTGTATGCGGCGCTGGAGCTGGGCGAATCGCTCACCTCGATGTACATGCGCATCAACGACACCGTGTTCGATGCCGCCACCGAGCGCGGGCTGATCGAGGCCGACGTGGTCGACGATCCGCTGGTGCGCTGCCTGTTCAGCGACACCTTCGGCGCCTACCAGGCGGCTCAGCTGCGCCGCCTGCTGGCGCGTTCACTTCCCGAGCAGCTGTAGCGACTGTTCCCAGTCGCGCGCCCAGGGCTGCAGGAAGTCGTGCGACTTGAACGCGCGCCGCAAGGCGCCGAGCGGCACGCGGTAGACGTCGTGCAGGCCCAGGGCCAGGGTGACGGGGTTCCAGACGATGTCGCGTTTTGAACGCTTGGTGCTGGCTTTGACGCGGGCGCCCTCGTCGCCGAAGATGCCGATGGCGGCATTGAGCTCCTTGTCCAGGTCGAGCCGCGCCAGCTGCGCGAAGGCGGCCAGCACTTCCGGCTTCCTGATGCCCAGCTGCGACTCCTTCGCCTCCACCGGCTTGGCCGGCTGGGCGGCATGTTCGAGCTTGCCGGCCAGGCGTTCCAGGTCTTTTTTCTGGAAGCGCAGTTCGTCGAGCCGGCGCCGGAAGCCCGGCGGCGGCAGGCGCGCGACGATCTTGTGGGCGTCCTTGGTGGTGGTGATCAGGACGTCGTCGCTGCCGGCAGCCAGGCGTTCGATATCGCCCGCAACAAAAATCGGCGCCAGGTAGCCGCCATTGGCGTCGCCGAACAGCTCCGCGTGGGCCGCCTCGTAGTCGAGCCAGACGTAAGGCGTCAGTTCCTGCTCGAGCAGGCGCGCCAGGGTCCATGGGGACGACGTCTGTTCTTCCAGCCAGGCGCAGGCTTCGGCGATGGTGGCCCGGAAGGGCAGTTCGGTGGTGCTCATCGTGCTTTCGGTTGGGGTGGGCCGGCGCTGCCGGCCTGGCAGCCATGCATTCTAGAGCATGGCGCGCCGGCCCGCTGCATTCCCGTGCGCCGGGCCTTGCTTTACACTGGCGCATGGCTTATCGCTTCCTGGCCGATGCCGTGCTGGTCGTGCATCTCGGCTTCATTGTGTTCGTCGTGTTCGGTGCGCTGCTGGTCATGCGCCACCGGCGGCTGCTGCCCGTGCACCTGGCGGCGGCGCTGTGGGGGTTGTCGATCGAGGTGCTGGGGGCGATCTGTCCGCTCACATATGTCGAGAATCACCTGAGGCTGCTGGCGGGCGGGGCGGGGTATGGCGGTGGGTTTGTCGAGCACTACCTGCTGCCCCTGGTGTATCCGGGCGAGTTGACCAAGGCGATGCAGTACGGGATGGCGACCGGGGTGCTGCTGGTGAATACAGGACTGTATTGGTGGATATTCCGGCGGCGCGCGCCGGTGTCCTAGGGTGAACGGGAGACCCGCCCACCCTGCGGAATCGGTTTATTCAACCCAGGCAAACCCATCCCGTGCCAGCAGTGCGAACGATTCCGCCGGCCCCCACGACCCGGCCGGATACGGATGCGGCTTCTCGCCCAGCGTCGACCAGCCTTCGATGATCGGGTCCGCCCACGACCACGCCGCTTCCAGTTCGTCGCGGCGCATGAAGTGGGTCAGGCGGCCGCGGACGACGTCGATCAGCAGGCGCTCGTAGGCTTCGGCGCGGCGTTGCTGGAAGGCCGATTGCAGGTCGAGGTTCAGGGCCACCTGCTGCATCTGCATGCCGCTGCCGGGTTCCTTGGCCATGATCTGCAGCTTGATCGCTTCTTCCGGCTGCAGTTCGATGACCAGGCGGTTGGCGACGCCGCCGGGCGCGCCCGGGAACAGCGGGAAGGGCGGATTCGCGAACTCGACCACGATCTTGGAGGAGCGGCGCTGCATGCGCTTGCCGGTGCGCAGGTAGAACGGCACCTTGGACCAGCGCCAGGTGTCGACGTGGGCGCGCACGGCGACGAAGCTCTCGGTCTTGCTGCCTTCCGGGACGTTTTTCTCTTCCAGGTAGCCGTTGACTTCCTGGTTGCCGCTCACGCCGTGGGTATATTGCCCACGCACCGTGTCGCGCGCGATGTCGGCCAGGCCGAATCGGCGCAGCGAGCGCAACACTTTCAGCTTTTCGTCGCGTACGGCGTCGGGCGAGAGCGACGTCGGCGGCTCCATGGCGACGATGCACAGCAGCTGCAGCAAGTGGTTCTGCACCATGTCGCGCATGGCGCCGGTGCTGTCGTAGAAGCCGGCGCGGCTGCCCACGCCCACTTCCTCGGCCACCGTGATCTGCACGCTCGAGATGTTCGGCGCGCGCCACAGCGGTTCCAGGATCGAATTGCCAAAGCGCAGCACCATCAGGTTCTGCACCGTTTCCTTGCCCAGGTAGTGGTCGATGCGGTAGATCTGCGACTCGGCGAAGTGCTTGCCGACCGCTTCGTTGATCTCGATCGCGGAGCCGAGGTCGTTGCCGAGCGGCTTTTCCAGCACCACGCGGGCTTGCGCGTCGACCAGGCCGGCATCGGCCAGCTTGTCGCAGATGGTGGTAAACAGGGCCGGCGCCGTAGACAGGTAGAACACGCGCTGCCCGCCCGGATGGGTGGCCCGGGCCAGGGCGCCGAAGTCCGGCGCCTGCTGCACGTCCAGCCGGACGTAGTCGAGCAGCTGCAGGTAGCCGTCCCAGGTCTTGTCGTTGAAGTTCTCGCTGGCGATGAAGGAGCGTGAATGCGCTTCGACGTGGGCGAGGTAGGCTTCGCGGTCGAACTCCTGGCGCCCGGTCGAGATGATGCGGGTCTGGGCAGGCAGGTTGCCGTGCAGGTAGGCCATGTAGAGCGCAGGCAGCAGCTTGCGCATCGCCAGGTCGCCCACGCCGCCGAAGATGATCATGTCGAGGGGGAGACCGATATCAGTGTCTGTCGAAGGGGTCATTTCAATAGCCAAATTAGTTGAAGAAGTTGTATCTGAGCGGGCACGGAATGCTCCTCGCCCGGCCTGCCGCGCGCGTAGTGGGCGCGGGAGCCTGCCGGATGGGCTCGGTTCACTGTTGGCAACCCTGATACGGTAGCAGAATGACAGTGGACGTGCACGGGATGTCCCGGCTTGTGGCCGGTCGGGAGCGCCCGGGGCGTGGGATGGGGCCAAGGGCGGTCGCCAGCTTGCGCTGGGCCAACTAGCTTACAGGCTTGGCAATCATTAGGAAATGACAAAATACGCAACGGCAGGGTGCACACACTATTTGCATAAATTGCCAATTGTGCAAATTTCCTTTGCAAGGCCGGCGAACGCTGCACCAGGGCGCATCCCTTATACTCGTGTTTTCCTCCTGCCCAGCCCGTCATGCGCCACCCCGCCAGCATTGCCGCACTCGCCCTTGTCGTTCTCGTCGCCGGCTGCACGAGCGTGAATCCGTACTACGATGCCGGCAAGCCGCACCACACGGCGCAAGGATTCAAGAACAATTACCCGCCCAACCCCGCCTACCTGCGCCCGCCGAGCGGCTTCTTCGAAGGCTGGGCCGGGCGGCTGAAAAACTGGACCTCGGACGGCTCCGAGCGCGCGCCATTGGCCCCGATCGCGACGGTGCAGCCCGACCTGGGATTCATCCATGCCAATAAGGCGCAGCCGGCCCTGACCTGGATCGGCCACGCGACCTTCCTGCTGCAGACCGGTAACGGCGTGAACATCCTCACCGACCCGGTGTTCGACCAGCGCGCCTCGCCCCTGTCCTTCGCCGGACCGAAACGGCAGCAGCCGCCGGGCGTTGCGCTGGCCGACCTGCCGCATGTCGACGCCGTGCTGATCAGCCATTCGCACTACGACCACCTGTCGGTCGACTCGCTGCGCGCGCTGTACCGCCAGCCCGGCGGGCCGCCGATGCTGTTCGCGCCGCTGGGCATCGACCTGTGGCTGGCGGAAAACATCACCGGCGGCGAGAAGGCGCATATCACCCGGCTCGACTGGTGGGACAAGGCTGCCTTCCGCGGCCTCGACCTGCAACTGCTGCCGGTGCACCATTGGTCCTCGCGCACGCCATGGGACCGCAACGAGACGCTGTGGGGCGCCTGGGCCGTCACCCGGCCGGGCTTTTCCTTTTTCTTCTCCGGCGACCTCGGCTATTCGAAAGACATCCAGGACATCGCCGCCCGTTTTACCGGCGGCTTCGACCTGGCCGCAATCGGCATCGGCGCCTACCAGCCAGTGTGGTACCGCAACTCGCACGTCAGCCCGGACGAAGCGGTGCGCATCCACCGCGAACTCCGGGTGCGCCACAGTGTTGGCATGCACTGGGGCACCTTCCCGATGGGCCAGGAACGGCTCGACCAGGCCCCGCGCGACCTGGCCACGGCGCGCGCGGCGCAGGGCATCGCGGACGACGCCTTCTTCGTCATGCGCCACGGCCAGACCTATCGGCCGCCGCCCGTCGCTCGGTGAGCGCCAGGATCAGGTTTTCACGGCGCGTTTATTGGCCTCGCTGATGGTCCAGTAGTCAATCGCGCGCCCATCGACTTCGGAGGTCGCCCACCGGGAAGCTGGCGCGGTCCGACACGCCCGCCTTGCGCGCCTTTTCCTGCGCTTCGGCGATGCGCACCGGATTGAGGTGATGATGAGGATCGACAGCGTGAGCGCGCGCACCATGCTGGCGGCGCCCCCGCGCACTTCGGCGCTGATGTACGCCGGCGCGCCCCAGCCGGGCGGCAGCATGCCGAGGGGGACGGCCTGCTGCATCTGGTCGCCGAACACGAAGGCCAGCAGCGCGATCGGGCCGGTGGTGAATCGTAGGGTGGGCGGCTATGCCGGCCGCGCGTCCAGCGCCGCTCGGCGCAGCGGACATGCATGCCGTGGTCGAACGCGCGGTCGGCGAAGCCGACCACCCTACGGTCTTACTTCGTGCCGACGTTGACCATGCCCTTGAAGTCATACGGTATCACCACGGTCTGCACCTTGCCTTCCGCGATTCCCTCCGCAATCTTCATCTGCGCCTGCGCCTGCATGTAGCTGATCGCACCCGCATTGGCATTGAGCGCCGCGATCCGCTCCGCTTCCTTCTTCGCGATCTGGACCTCGACTTCCTTGGTCTTTTCTTCGTTCTTGGCCCCCACCAGGTTGTCGGCGCTGGCCTTGACCGCGTCGCTCGGCACCATGCTGCCCACGCGCACCTGCGATATCACGATGCCGTTGAGCTTTTCATCGTTCAGCGTGGTCGACATGATCTCCTGGATTTCCTGCTCGATCTGGGCCCGGTTGTCGTTCATGTTCAGCGCCTCGTACTTGCGCGCCGTCTTGTACACGGCATTGCGCGCGGTCTGGTAGATGTACGAATGCATCAGGTAGATGTCGCCGGTCTTGTCGACCATGTGGAAGGAGCGGCTCTTGTTGATGTACAGGTCCGACACCGACGACGGCGTGATGTTGTAGATCACGCTGATGTCGAATTCCTTCATCGTCGAATTGTCGGCCGCCAGCGGCGTCAGGTTCTGCACGTCGACGCTGACATCCTTCACCGGGAAGGTCAGCACGCTGCCGACCAGGGTCTGGTTGAAGCTGCCGGCGATGCGTTCGTCCGGCTCGATGGTCTTGTCGAAGTTCACGCGCAGGCCCACTTCGCCGGTGTCGACGATGGTGCAGCCGGTGGCCAGTGCGCCGATGGCCGCGGCCAGGGCAATCACGAGATACAGTTTCTTCATTCTTTTCTCTTTCAGGGTTTTCCGCCAGTGCCCGGTTCTAGCGACCGGTGCGTCACCAACGATACCATTTTCAAGAGCGCAGAAATCCTCGGTTTGTCACGCGCCGCCGGCTGGCCGCTGCAGGAAAGGCAGCGCGCGCGCCAGCAGCGTATCCGGCGCTTCCTCGGCGATGTAGTGCCCGCAGGGCAGGGCCTCGCCATCCACGTTGGAGGCCAGCTTGCGCCATTCGGCCAGCGGATCGAAGCAGCGGTGCACCACGCCGTGTTCTCCCCACAGCACCAGCAGCGGCACGGCCAGCTGCAGGCCCGCGTCGCGGTCCGCGCGGTCGTGTTCCAGGTCGATGCCGGCGGCGGCGCGGTAGTCCTCGCAGATGCCGTGGGCCGTGCCGGGAAGGGCCAGGCAGCGCCGGTATTCGCCCAGCGCGCGCGCATCGAACGGCGCCAGGCCGGCGCTGCGCCGGCCCATCACGTCGCGCACGTAGGCGGCGGGGTCGGCTTCGATCAGGCGTTCCGGCAGCGGCGCCGGCTGGATCAGGAAGAACCAGTGCCAGTAGGCGCGCGCGAAAGCGTCGGAGGTCTGCTCGTACATCGCCAGCGTGGGCGCGATATCGAGCAGCACCGCGCGCTCGACCGCCTGCGGATGGTCGGCCAGCAGCCGGTGCGCCACGCGCGCGCCGCGGTCATGGGCCATCACGGAAAAACGCGCGAAACCGAGCTGCCGCATCACCGCCAGCGCATCCTGCGCCATGGTCCGCTTGCTGTAGTTGACATGGCCGGCCGCGCCGGCAGGTTTGGACGAATCGCCATAGCCGCGCAGGTCGCAGGCAACGAGCGTGAAATGCCGGCGCAGCACCGGCGCCACCTTGTGCCAGATCGCATGCGTCTGCGGATGCCCGTGCAGCAGCAGCAGCGGCGGGCCTTCGCCGCCGACGACGGCGTTGATGTGGATGTCCTGGCCGACATCGACCTGGATGCGGCGAAATCCGGGAAAGAGCGTTTCGTCCATGGGTGTAATCCGTGGTGTTGAGAGAACCATGATGGCAAGGGCCTGCATAAGGATACGCGTTCGTGACGGTTCCGTGCCCGCTCGCGAGAGCTTGTCTGGCTTACATGATCCTGACGTGCGGGGCGCTGTTGTAAATATGCCCCTAAGAAACTTTACGAATTGACATCCTCGGGCGTGCCCACCAGTATCAAATGGCGCCCTCATGTCCCGATCCGGCGCGATTTCACTACAAGAGGAAAACCAGATGCAGAAACACGTAACGGAAAAGACAGTCGTCGCCCTGGCCATCGCTTCGCTGTTTTCAGGCGTCGCCCAGGCCCAGGAAGCAGCGGTCCCTGACACCGGCCCGGCCGCCACCGTCGTCGTCACCGGCACCCGCGTGGCCAACCGCACCGCGCTCGACACCGCGGCCCCGGTCGACATCATCTCCGCCGACACCCTCAAGAACTCCGGCAGCACCGAGATCACCCAGGCGCTGTCGATGGCCCTGCCGTCGCTGAACTTCCCGAAACCGGCCATCACCGACGGCACCGACACCATCCGTCCCGCCACCCTGCGCGGCATGGCGCCCGACCAGACCCTGGTGCTGATCAACTCCAAGCGCCGCCATGCTTCCTCGCTGGTGAACGTCAACGGCTCGATCGGCCGTGGCTCGGCCGCGGTGGACATGAACACCATACCGACCGCCATCGTGCAAAGCGTCGAGGTGCTGCGCGACGGCGCCGCCGCCCAATACGGCTCGGACGCGATCTCCGGCGTGGTCAACCTGCGCCTGCGCACCAACCGCAGCGGCGGCGAAGCGGCCGTCACCTACGGCGCGCGCAAGACCGAATACGAACTGTGGAACAGCGCCGCCCCGGCCGGCGGCACCTGGACCGCGCCAGCTTCGCGCGAGCGTACCGACGGCCAGACCGCCACCGTCAGCCTGTGGAAGGGCCTGGCCCTGGGCGAGGATGGCTACCTGACCATCGCCGCCGAATTCAAGGACCAGCACCGCACCGAACGCAGCGGCTACGACATGCGCCAGCAGTACCCGCGCCTGGCCAGCGGCGCTTTCGATCCGCGCGAGAACACCATCAACCGCTTCAACGCCTGGTATGGCGACCCGGAGCTGGAACAGTCAACCCTGTTCGCCAACGCCGGCAGCAACCTGGGCGGCGGCGTCAAGCTGTACGGCTGGGCCAGCTACCAGAAGCGCGAAGCCCGCTCGGGCGGCTTCTTCCGCCCGGCCCAGGACGCGCGCAACATCATCTCGATCTACCCGGACGGCTTCCTGCCGATCATCGCGCCGACGGTGGACGACTTCTCGGCCACCGGCGGCGTCACCTGGCAGCTGGGCAGCTGGGACATGGACGCGTCGCTCGGCTACGGCAAGAACAAGATGCAGTACGAGATCCAGAACACGCTGAACCGCTCGATCGGCCCGACCAGCAAGACCGAGTTCGACGCCGGCGGCTACGCCTACGACCAGCTGGTGTTCAACCTCACCGGCGTGCGCGCGCTCGACGTGGCCGGCCTGTCCTCGCCGCTGAACCTGGCGCTGGGCATGGAAGCGCGCCGCGAAGGCTACGAGCTGTTCGCGGGCGAACCGGACTCCTACCGCGCCGGTCCCGAACGCCTGCCGGGCGGTGCGCCGACCGCACCGGGCGCCCAGGTGTTCCCGGGCTTCCGTCCATCGAACGAAGTCGACGCCCACCGCAACGCCATCGGCGCCTTCGTCGACCTCGAAGCGAACATCACGCCCCAGCTGCTGGCCTCCGCCGCCCTGCGCGCCGAGCATTACAGCGACTTCGGCGACAGCCTGGCCGGCAAGCTGTCGGCGCGCTACGACTTCAGCAAGTCCTTCGCGCTGCGCGGCGCGGTGCAGAACGGCTTCCGCGCGCCGTCGCCGCAGCAGCAGAACTTCACCGCCACCTCGACCAACTTCATCAACGGCGTGCCGTTCGAGATCACCACCTTCCGCCCGACCGACCCGGTGGCGGTGGCCCTCGGCGCCAAGCCGCTGGAAGCGGAAAAGTCGGTCAACGCCTCGCTCGGCGCCGTGATGCGCTTCGACCCGTTCAGCATCACCATCGACGCCTACCGCATCGATATCGAAGACCGCATCATCCTGTCCGAGAACCTGACCCAGACCAACGTCTTCAACTACATCGCCTCGCAGGGCTTCGTGGGCGTGGGCGGCGGACGCTTCTTCATCAACGGCGTCGACACCCGCACCCAGGGCGTGGACGTGGTGGTAAGCTGGCCGATGAAACTGGCCGGCGCGGGCAACCTGGACTTCACGGTGGCCGGCAACTTCACCGACACCAAGGTGACCAAGGTGCCGACCACCACGCAGCTGTCCTCGCTGCCCGGCACCGCCCCGATCCTGTTCGACCGCCTCAACGTGCTGTCGCTGGAAAAGGGCCAGCCGGAGAACAAGATCAGCGCCAACGTGAACTGGAAACTGGGCCCGTGGGGCGCGACCTTCCGCGCCACGCGCTACGGCAAGGTGCTGCAGGCCGGCACCAGCGCGGCGCTGGACTTCTGGATGGGGCCAAGGACCGTGGTCGACCTGGAGGGGCGCTTCGCCGTCACGCCGAAACTGTCGCTGGCCATTGGTGCGGACAATGTGTTCGACCAGTATCCTGAAACGCAACCGCCGGCGCTGAACACGACGGGCAATACGCCGTTTGCGAACTATGCGCCATTTGGTCGTTCGGGACGGTTCATTTACGCCCGTGCGAACTACGGGTTCTGATGTAACACGGTAGTCCCGCAACAGAAGCACGTCGTCCCGGCGCAGGCCGGGACCCAATTTGCATGCATAGCAGCTAAGTGTGATTGTAGTGGCTACAGCACGAACTTGGGCTCCGGCCTTCGCCGGAGCGACGGTTCAAAAGCTGGTGGTGAAAGCAGGCTGAATCGCTCTACGGGCTTTGCCGATACAAGCTCTCCCGATACATCAACGACGGCGCCACCACATGCGCCATCGCCTTCTTCACCAGCGTCGGATCCGGCGCCTCGCTGCGCACCTCGAAATTCCCCGACGCCGCATCGTAGCGCCCCAGCAGTGGCGCCTTGCCCGGCCTGAGTACCGTGGCGCCCGAGCCCTCCAGGTAGGCGAAATAATTCTCGAACTGGATCAGCGCGCGCCCCGGCGAGCTGCGGTCGCGCACCAGGTCGCGGCCGATCATCGGGTGTTCGCTCGAGACCCCGAGCAGCGACAGCAGCGTGGGAGCGAGGTCGATCTGGCTGGCGATGGTCTTGATGCGTTCCGGCTGGATGTCGGCGCCCAGGATCAGGCCCGGGATATGGAACTTCTTGATCGGCACCAGCGCGTTGCCGTACACACGGTTGTCGTGGTCGGCCACGATCAGGAACACGGTATCCTTCCAGTAGTCCTGCCTTTTTGCCTCGCGAATGAATTTGCCGAGCGCGTAGTCGGCGTATTTCACCGCGTTGTTCACTGTCTGCTTCGGCTGCTCGTGCAGTGCGATCTTCCCATCCGGGAATTCAAACGGTTCGTGGTTCGATGAACTGAAAATAAGGCTGAAGAAGGGCTTGCCCTGGGCGTGCAGGTGCTTGAGCCGTTCCAGCGACTTGTCGAACAGGTCTTCGTCCGAGGCGCCCCAGCTGCCTTCGAACTTCGGCTGCATGTCCTCGCGGTCGACGATGTTCTGGAAGCCGTTCCCGGTGAAGAAACTGCGCATATTGTCGAAGTGCGCTTCGCCGCCGTAGACGAATTCGGTGTGGTAGCCCTGCTTGCCCAGGCCGGCCGCCAGCGTGTAGAAATTCTGCTGCGCCAGCGACAGCTTGACCACGCTGCGCGCCGGCGTCGGCGCGTAGCCCGCCACCACCGCTTCGATGCCGCGCACCGAGCGGGTGCCGGTGGCGTAGAGCTGCTCGAACCACCAGCCTTGCCCCTTGAGTTTTTCCAGCTCCGGCGTCACCGGCACGCCGCCGAGCGATTCGACGAAGGTCGCGCCCAGGCTTTCTTCCAGCACGATGACGAGGTTCAGCGGCCGCTCGCGGGTGATGGCGGCGCCCTGGTGGTGCAGGGTCGGCAGTTGCGGGTTGGTGAACTGGTAGTCGCGCAGCCAGGGCGCGTCCCTTACCTGGGCGAATACCTGCTCGCGCGGGAAGGGGCCGTAGATCTCCGAGGAGCGGGCTTCCTTGCGCAGCGAGGTGATCGCATCGATCACCGACCAGGACGAATTGATGACCAGCGAATTGACCAGCGCGTCCTGGGTAATGGCGAACAGCGCCGGGTTGGCCGGGCGGTGCGCGGTGGTCGAGCGCACCTGCACGAACACCACCAGCACCACCAGCGGCCAGGTCAGCAACAGTTTTTTCGCCGGCCAGGCCGCAGCCCCGTGCGAGGCGCCGGCCAGCACGCGGTGCAGCGCGTAGCCGAGGGCGATGGTGACACTCACCCCGAGCAGCAGCACCGTGCGAAAGCCGTTCCAGAGGGTCGCCATGACTTCCTGCGGCCGGTCGAGGTATTCGATGAAGAGGCGGTTCGGGCGCACGTCGTACTGCATGATGAACTGGGGCGTGGATAGTTCCATGAACACGATGGCGACCACCGCCAGCGTGGCCCAGCCCACCATGAACGGGCGCCACCAGCGCGCGGCGCGCGGCAAGGCCGACAGCGGCGCCAGCAGCACCGGAATGGCCAGCCAGTAGCCGAGCAGGATCAGGTCGGCCCGCACGCCCTGCAGGAACACCGCCCCCAGCTGGCCGGTGGCTGCTACCCGCGGCAACTGCCACGCGACCAGCGCGGCGCGCGACAGCGACAGCAGGACCAGGCCGACCAGCGCCATCTGCAGAACGCTGGCATAGGGGCCGGCCCAGCGGGTCAGGCGGGCCAGCAGGGGCGGGCGCGCTGCCCAGGTGGGCAGCAGCGGCGCTGCGATGGCGGTCATGGCGGGGCGCTGGGCGGGCCGGGGATCAGGCGCCGGTGGCGCCGGCGCCGGCGCTGAGCAGCCAGCCCACCAGCAGCAGGAAGGCCATCCACATCGCGAACAGCTTCGACAGGCGGCGGATATCGGCGGCGTTCTCGAACAGCGTCGGGCGTTCGTAGGCGACGCCGGCAAAGTAGGCCGCGAAGACCGTCGCCAGGTAGTGCACGGCGCCGAAGGTCTCGCCCAGCTCGCCTTTGCGCGGATGCTCGATCAGCAGGTGCGACAGCGCGACCAGCACCAGGTAGATGACCGACGCCGACAGCGGCGGCAGGTACAGGCCGAGCGACTCGACCCAGCGGCGCACGCCCGGCTTGGTGCGCGCGACGATGGGCAGGATCAGGTTATGGGTGATGCCGGCGATGAAGATCAGTTTCAGCAGCACGTTCTTGTGCAGGCTGCCGCTGCCGACGGCCAGGTTGTGCAGGTTGGTCTCGGCCTGGCGATTGTTGGCGACGAAGAACTCGGGCGACTGGATGCCGAGGATGCGCTGGAACCAGCTGATCTCTTCCAGCGCCGCCAGTGCGCACAGCGCGCTCAGTCCGGCCAGTGCCAGCAGCTCGAGCCAGGAGGCGCCGCCGCGCTTGAGGCGTTCGCTGAAGGCGAAGGCGAGCAGGCCGGCGATGACGGTAAAGCACAGGAACTGCATCCATTCGACGATGCCGTCCTCGCCCAGCAGGCGCCACAGCTTGGCGGTGTCGCCGGACCAGATGATGGCCCAGGCCATGATGAACACGTTGATTGCGATCCCCGTCGCGATGACGGGATGGGTAAGCCACTTCCGGTTTGCCACAAACTACTCCTTCATTGGTAAATATGGTTCTGCACCGGCCAGCGGCGCACCGGCGGCGGCCGCGCGGCCGGCGCGGCGCAGCAGGGCGCGCACGGCCGTGGCCCCGAGGGACACCAGCGCCCAGCCCCACAGCAGCGGGTCGAGCAGGGCGTCCCACAGGTTCCCGGTCGGCAGGCGGGCGAGCGAGAACAGGGCGATGGCGCCGAGGATGGCGCAGCCAGGCAGGCGGCCCATGCCGCGATGTATCGCCAGCGCACAGGCGCCGGCCAGCAGCACCGCGCACAGCGCCGCACCCTGGCCGAAGCCGGCATAGTAGTAGCCGCGCGAGAGCAGGCCAAAGGCGTCGAGATAGAGCACGGCGCCGGTGGCGGCCAGCACGGCGGCCAGCGGCAGCGGCATCAGTGCGCGCGGCGGCGGCTCGCCCGGATGGCCGGTAGCGCGCGCCAGCAGCCTGGCCAGGCACAGCCCCGCCAGCACGCCGCTCGGATACTGGAAGGCCAGGCCGAGGTGCCAGGCCGGCGAAGCCTCGCCCGGCAACAGCACCAGGGCGCCCGCGCCAAGCGCGATGCCGGCCAGCGCGCGGCGCGGCAGCCGCCATGCGGGCGGCCAGGCGGCCACCAGCAGCGCCGCAAGAACCAGCGCCCAGGCCAGGCGGCCATAGGCGAATTGCCACGACAGGTCAGGCAGCGTCATCAGATGTTTTCTCCGATCAGGATCCGGAACCGGTGATGCGCGATCGCCTGGCGCTGGTGGGTATAGGTGATGTGCAGCTCCTTGCCGACCTGCTGCATCGTTGGATAGGAGAATTCGTCGCCCGCGCTGCCGCTGGCGACATCGGCCACCGTGCGCCAGGTGCGGCCGTCTTGCGAGAGCGACAGGCGCAGCAGGCTGCGCGAGGAGCCGCCGCTGCGGATGTGGTTATGCAGCATCAGGAAGTCGCCATTGGCCAGGCGCAGCGCGGCCACCGAGGTGCTTTCGTTATTCAGCTCGAGCGGCGGCAGGTCTTCCCAGCTGGCGCCGCCGTCGCGGCTGTAGGCCTGCTGCACGCGGCGCTCGTCGCTGGCGTCGCGCATCCATGCCCGCACTTCGGTGCCGGCTCCCGGCACGATGGCCGGCTGCAGCGTGGTGGTGCGCGCGCCGATGCGTCCCAGCCCGGTCGGCTCGCCATCGGCATCGAAGGCCATCAGCATCGGGTACTTGATCCCGATCTCGAAATACACCGGCAGCCACCAGCCGCCGTTCACCAGGCCGACCGCGGAGGTGCGCACCAGCACGCTTGTATTGAACAGGGGCGACATCGGCAGCACGCGCTTGACCTCGAACGACGCGCCTTCGGTGCTGGAGACCATGTGGACCACGCGCGAGGCCGCCCAGCCGCCCAGGCCGGTGGCGACCACGTACAGGTGGATCTTGCCGTCGGGGCTGGTCCAGGCGACCGGGTTGCCGATGCGGCGCACGCCGTAGCCAAGCGCGCGGCCGAGCGACGCGCGGCTGGCCACTTCCCAGGGCGCACCCCATTTGCCGTTATGCCACTGCGAGGCGTAGACCTTGACGTCCGGGCCGCTCTCGCGGCTGCCGGCCCACCAGAAGGTCAGCATGCGGTCGCCCGGCAGCGTGGCCATCGCGCTGGCGTGGGCCGACGGCGTACCGCGCGGCATCGGGATCAGCGAACGGGAAAGTTCAGACAGGGTGACGCGGCCCGCCTGCAGGGCCTGGGCCTTGGCCGGCGCGGCGGCGGCGTGGGCAGCGCGGGTCCAGCGCACCGCCTCGGTGGCGGCGACCGCCAGCACCACGGCCAT
Source organism: Massilia yuzhufengensis (assembly GCF_900112225.1). Classification (GTDB taxonomy): domain Bacteria; phylum Pseudomonadota; class Gammaproteobacteria; order Burkholderiales; family Burkholderiaceae_D; genus Telluria; species Telluria yuzhufengensis. The sequence goes on from NZ_FOLD01000012.1 coordinate 126,575, forward strand.
GCAGGCGAGGGCGGCGCGGTGGCGGCTGGGTGCGCGTGGTTGCTGGGATCGCTCCATAAGCTCCATTGGAGGGAACCGGGCTCAGCCGAATTCCCCGACGCTAGTTGTCTGACTGCAGGGTATGCGGCGCCGTCGGGTGAAACTTGTGGTTCCACGGACTCTTCTGGAAGAAGCGAGCTGAGCTGTTACCAAGCAAAGGCATTATCCTACAGGAAAGACCCTGAATATGACACCAGATATATGCATCCGCGCGACGCCAGCGCCACAATCCGGTCGACCAGGACGCCGGTTCACGGCACGCAGCCGCGAGTTCATCGCAGCCGGCTTGCCGGAATAGCACCGGCTGGGCAGAATGCGGGGCATTCCAGCCGTGAAAGCGAGTGACAGCATGACAAGCCAAGTCCAGCCCGTCCTTCCCGGATCCCCGCCTTCCGGCATCAAGGCCATGCTGCTGCGCGATCTCGGCATGGCCGTGGTGGTCAGCGCGCTGGCGGCGGTCGTCATCGTGCTCACGGTGGGCCGGCCCGAGACGCTGCACGAGCAGCTGGTGTACTCGCTGTGCATCGGGGTGCCCGGCTATGCGCTGGTGGATCTCGTGCGCCTGCGCTTCTGGCCCGAGCTGCGCGGGCGTCCCGGACCCTGGCTGGCCATGTCCGGCGTCATGCTGGCTACCGCGCCGCTGGCGCACTGGGTGGGCATGCACCTGGGCGCCACCGTCTTCGGCCACCGCTTGCCCAGCCTGCCGGACTATCCGTCGCAGGAGCGCATCAGCATGATCTTGTTCACCTTCATCGGCTTCATGCTCATGACCCTGATGGTGGAGCACCGCGAGCGCCTGCGGCGCGCCGAGCGGGCCCACGGCGAGGCGCGGCTGCGCGCCGAAACCATCGAGCGCCAGGCCTTGCAGTCGCAGTTGCAGCTGCTGCAGGCGCAGATCGAGCCGCACATGCTGTTCAATACGCTGGCCAACCTGCAGGGCCTGATCGCGCTCGACCCGGCGCGCGCCAACACGATGCTCGACCAGCTGATCCAGTACCTGCGCGCCACGCTGGGCGCCTCGCGCTCCGCGAGCACGACCCTGGAAGCCGAATTCGCCGCCATGCAGGCCTATCTCGGCCTGATGGGCGTGCGCATGGGCGCGCGCCTGGGCTACCGGCTCGAGCTGCCGGAGGATTTGCGCAAGCTGCGGGTGCCGCCGATGCTGCTGCAGCCGCTGGTCGAGAATGCGATCCGGCATGGGCTCGAGCCCAAGATCGAGGGCGGCGAGATCAGGATTTCCGCACATGCGCAGGGCGGCATGCTGGAACTGCAGGTGTCCGACACCGGCCTGGGCCTGGCGCGGAAGCCGGGCAGCGCCGGCGGCGGCGTGGGCCTGGCCACCACCCGCGAACGGCTGCGCGTCCTGTATGGCGGGCGCGCCTCGATCGAACTGGCCCCGGCCCAGCCGCACGGCGCGCTGGCCCGCCTCATCCTGCCCCTGGAGACCGCATGAGCATCCGCGCCCTGATTGCCGAAGACGAACCGATCCTCGCCGCGACCCTGGCGATGACCCTGCACAGGCTCTGGCCCGCCCTGGAGATTGTCGGCACCGCGCCGAACGGCGTGGCCGCCGTGGAGCAGGCCCTGGCGCTGGCGCCGGACGTGCTGTTCCTGGACATCAAGATGCCCGGCCAGACCGGCATCGAGGCGGCCGAGGAGCTGGCCGAACGCTGGGAAGGGCCGGCGCCGTTCCCGCACGTGGTATTCGTGACGGCCTACGACGACTACGCGGTGCAGGCCTTCGAGCAGGCCGCCGCCGACTACGTGCTAAAACCCGTGAACGAGGCGCGCCTGGCGCGCACGGTCGAGCGGCTGCAGTCGCTGCTGGCCAGCCGCCACGAGGAGGCCGACCCGCTGGCGCAGCTGGTGGGCCGGCTGCAGGCGCTGGTTCCGGCCAGTGCGGCGCCGCAGCAGCTGGACATCGTGCGCGCGGCGGTGGGCAATATGGTGCGCATGATCCCGGTGGGCGAGGTGGTGTTCTTCCAGGCCACCGACAAGTATGTGAATGTGGCGACGGCCGACCACGAAGCCCTGATCCGCATGCCCCTGAAGGAACTGCTGCCGCAGCTGGACCCGGCGCGCTTCCGCCAGGTCAACCGCAGCATGGTCGTGAACCTGGCCTGCGTGGCCAGCGCCGGGCGCGACACGATGGGCAAGGTGATGCTCACCCTGAAGAATCGCCCGGAAAAGCCGCGCGTGAGCCCGGTCTACGCCCACCTGTTCCGCCAGATGTAAGGCCTTACGGCAGGCCGGCGCCGCGCGCGCGGCCGCCCCGGGCCAGCCGCATCGCCGCGCCGGCCAGCAAATGGACCAGGAAGGAGCAGGCCGCGATCACCGAGGCGACCAGCACCGGCAGTACGGCGCCGAAGGTGAAGGTCATGCCCAGCGCGAAGCCGAGCACGTATTCGGCGCGGTAGGCGTGCACGAACAGCGCCGCGGCGAAGGCGCCGAAGAAGATGAAAGTGACGGCCGGATGCCCGAGCGTGAAGGCCAGCGCCAGCGCCGCGCCCCACAGCAGGGCGACCGTGAAGCGCACCTGGGCCAGGCTGCGGAAGCGCTCTCGGCTGCCGGCCTGCACCAGGGTGTGGGCGCGGCGCTGGATGCGCCCCACCAGGTGCCACACCAGCAGCGGCACGACCAGCAAGCCCCACCAGTTGGAGATGGCCGGCAGCTCCGGGTTGGCCAGCAGGTGGTGGGCGAGCACGCCGCCATGGGTGTATTCCCAGCCGATGTGCAGGGTTTCGGCGACGAGGGCGCAAATTGTCAGCAAGAGGCGGGACTGGATGGCAGGACGGGCGAACATGGCGCGGTTCCTTTGCGGTGGGCCGGCGGTAGAGATAACCCCGGGCAGCCCATGGTAGCAAGCTTGCCGCTATTGCCACAATCCTGGCGTGTAAATATGTTGCGGCTTTGGTTCAGTCCAGCATATGCAAATTCGGGGTCAGGTCTGACATTTGGACACGACCCCGACTGTACATCTGGCCCTCTGCCAATAATTGGGCGGTTCCGCTGT
>NZ_FOLD01000012.1:129646-137570 GCF_900112225.1 Massilia yuzhufengensis
CATATGCAAATTCGGGGTCAGGTCTGACATTTGGACACGACCCCGACTGTACATCTGGCCCTCTGCCAATAATTGGGCGGTTCCGCTGTCTGAACTGGATCTGGAAGCAGGCGCAACGATATTCTAGGCGCGCTACAGCCGAGATCGTGTCCAGATGTCAGACCTGACCCCGAAGTTTTGCCGTACAACGATATTCTAGGCGCGCTACAGCCGAGATCGTGTCCAGATGTCAGACCTGACCCCGAAGTTTTGCCGTACTGGTGTGTGAATATGTCGCGGCGTTGGTTCAGGCCAGCATATGCATGATTTGCTCGCTGGTCGCGACGACGGCGTATTCGCCCGCCAGGTTCGCCAGCGACATCGCATGGACTTCGTCGGCAGGGCGCAGCGTGCCCGCGTGGTCGCGCCGGGCGAAGGCAAAGCAGGCGTCGCTGGCGACCGTCACGGTGAAGCCGAGGTTGCCGGCGCTGCGCACGCTGCACTCGACCGAGATGTTGGTGCTCACGCCCGCCACCACCAGTTGCCCGATGCCGCGCACGCGTAGCCAGCGTTCCAGGCCGGAGTGTACGAACGCGTCCGGCACGTTCTTTTCGACGACGTGCTCGTCCTCGCGCGGCGCGAAAGCCGGCTGGAACAGTGCGCCCGGCTGGCCCGGAGCGAAACCGGATGCGGGGCTGCGCGAGATGTGGCGCACGTGCACCACCGGCGCGCCGCGCGCCCGCCATTGGCCCAGCAGGGTGGCGAGCTGGCTTTCCGCTTCCGGGTTGTTGCGCTCCCCGGCGGCCGGGCTGGACATGCATTGCTGCATGTCGATGATCACGAGGGCTGGATGGTCGAGCTGCATGGGAAGCTGGGCAGGGTGGGCGAAGCCCCCATGATAGCGGCGGCGGCTTTGGTACACTAACGCCTTTGCATAATTGAAGGCCTTTGATGATGGCGCAACCGCTGGAGCTTCGCGCATGCGCTCTGCAATCGCTGCTGGAACCCGATCCCGCCGCGAAGACGGCAGGTGTGGCGGCGCTGGCCGCCGCCCACGCTGCCGGTCACTGGACGGTCGACAGCGAGGCGGACCTTGCCGCGCCCGCCGGCATTCCCGGTCGTCCCGCGCGACCGGAGCTGGTGCCGCCGCGCATGGTTGGGCGCCGCTCGATGGCCACCGTCGAGGGCCGGGCCATGCTGGTGCACGCGCTGGCCCATATCGAATTCAACGCCGTCAACCTGGCGCTCGACGCGCTGTGGCGCTTCCCCGGCATGCCGCCGGACTACTATACCGACTGGCTGCGCGTGGCGAGCGAAGAGGCGCTGCACTTCAACATGCTGCGCGCGCATCTGGCCACGCTGGGCTGCCAGTATGGCGACTTCACGGCCCACGACAGCCTGTGGGAGATGGTCGAGAAGACCAGCGGCGACCTGGTGGCGCGCATGGCGCTGGTGCCGCGCACCCTGGAGGCGCGCGGGCTGGATGCGATTCCGCCGCTGCGCGCCAAGCTGGCCCAGGCCGGCGACCTGGAGGCCGCGGCCATCCTCGACGTGCTGCTGCGCGACGAAGTGGGGCACGTGGAAATCGGTAACCGCTGGTACCTGGGCCTGTGCGCGCAGCAGGGGCTGGAGCCGGTGTCGACCTATGCCGAGCTGGCGCTGCGCTACCGGGCGCCGGTGCCGAAGGGCCCGTTCAATATCGCCGCGCGGCGCCAGGCCGGTTTTACGGAGGCGGAGCTGGCGCGCTTCACCTGAGCCCGGGCATGACGATGGACAGCACCCCGCCACCCGCGCCGCAGCAGCAGGGCTTCCTGCTGACCCGGCACTGGCGCGACCTCGATGGCGGCACCGAGGTGGCGTTCTGGCTGGCCACGCCCGAGGGGCCACGCTGCGTGCGCCTGCCGCCCCAGCCCTCGGTCGCCTTCATCCCGGCCGCGCTGCGCGCCGAGGCCGAGCTGGTGCTCAAGACCGAACGCGGCTGGGAGCTGCGCGAACTGGCGCTGTGCGACTTCAGCCACCGCCCTGTGCTGGGCCTGTACTGCCGCCAGTACCGCCAGCTGCTGCGCATCGAGAAGCGCCTGCGGGAATTCGGGATCGACGTCTATGAGGCCGACGTGCGCCCGCCCGAGCGCTACCTGATGGAACGCTTCATCACCGCCTCGGTGCTGTTCAGCGGCAGGCCTGACGCGCGCGATCCGGCGCTGCTGCATGACGCCCAGCTCAAGCCCGACGGCGGCTATCGGCCCCAACTGCGCCTGGCCTCGCTCGACATCGAAACCAACCAGTTCGGCGAGCTGTATTGCATCGGGCTGGAAGGCTGCGGCCAGCGCCAGGTCTACATGCTGGGCGAGCCGAACGGGCAGGACCAGCCGCGCGACTACCAGCTCGACTTCTGCGCCAGCCGGCTCGAACTGCTCGACCGCCTGGAAGCGTGGGTGCAGGCCCACGACCCGGACGCGATCATCGGCTGGAACGTGATCCAGTTCGACATGCGCATGCTGGCGCAGGCGGCCGAGCGCCTGAACCGGCCGCTGCGCCTCGGGCGGGACGGCAGCGCCATCGAGACCCGCGCGCACGGGCGCTCGGAGCACTTCTTCGTCTCCATCGCGGGCCGCCTGGTCATCGACGGCATCGAGGCGCTGCGCTCGGCGACCTACAGCTTCCCGTCCTTCAGCCTGGAGTCGGTGTCGCAAACGCTGCTGGGCGAGGGCAAGGCGATCGACAATCCGTACAGCCGGATGGACGAGATCAACCGCATGTTCGCGGAGGATAAGCCGGCGCTGGCCTTCTACAACCTGAAAGACTGCGAACTGGTCACCCGCATTTTCGAGAAGACCGACCTGGTGCGCTTCCTGCTGGAGCGCGCCAGCGTGACCGGGCTGGCGATCGACCGCAGCGGCGGCTCGGTGGCGGCCTTCGAGCACCGCTACATGCCGCTGATGCACCGCCAGGGTTTCGTGGCGCCCAACATCGGCGATGTGGCCGCCGCCGACAGTCCCGGCGGCTTCGTGATGGATTCGCGCTCGGGCCTGTACGACTCGGTGGTGGTGCTCGACTACAAGAGCCTGTACCCGTCGATCATCCGCACCTTCCTCATCGATCCGGTCGGCCTGGTGGCCGGCCTGGTCGAGGACGAGGCGGCCACCGTGCCGGGCTTCGTGGGCGGGCGCTTCTCGCGCAGCCGCCACTGCCTGCCGGGCATCGTGCGCCAGGTGTGGGAAGGGCGCGAAGCGGCCAAGCGCGCGCGCAACGCGCCGCTGTCGCAGGCGCTCAAGATCATCATGAACGCTTTCTACGGCGTGCTGGGCACCACCGGCTGCCGCTTCTTCGATCCGCGCCTGGCCTCGTCGATCACGATGCGCGGGCACGAGATCATGCACCGTACCCGCGCGCTGATCGAAGAACAAGGCTACCAGGTGATCTATGGCGACACCGACTCCACCTTCGTGTGGCTGGGCAGTGCCCATGGGCAGGAAGAGGCCGAGCGCATCGGCCACGCACTGGTCGAACGGGTCAACGGCTGGTGGGCCCAGCACCTGCGCGCCGAGTACGGGCTCGAATGCGCGCTGGAGCTGGAGTTCGACACCCACTACCGGCGCTTCCTGATGCCCACCGTGCGCGGCTCCGACGAAGGCAGCAAGAAACGCTACGCGGGGCTGGTGACCAGGCCCGATGGCGGCGAAGAGATGGTGTACAAGGGACTGGAGACGGTGCGCACCGACTGGTCGCCGCTGGCGCAGCAGTTCCAGCAGGAGCTCTACCTGCGCATCTTCAAGCGCGAACCGTATGAAGCCTGGATGGCCGACTACGTGGCGCGCACCCTGCGCGGGGAGTTCGATGCGCTGCTGGTCTACCGCAAGCGCCTGCGCCGCCCGCTCGACGACTACGAGCGCAACGTGCCGCCGCACGTGCGCGCGGCGCGCATGGCCGACGCCTTCCACACCGGGCAGGGCCGGCCCGCGCAATACCGCAACGGCGGCTCGATCCGCTACGTGATGACCACCGCCGGCCCAGAGCCGCTGGAGCTGCGGCGCGCACCGATCGACTACGAGCATTATTTGACCAAGCAGCTCGAGCCGATCGCCGACGCGATCCTGCCCTTCCTGGGCGACAGCTTCGGGCGCTTGACCAGTCCCCAGGGCGCGCTGTTCTAGGCCGCCGTGATGTGAACGCGCGGACGGCGGAGCTGCCCACGCTACAAAAAAAATGCGCGCCGCAGGCATGGCCCGTGGCGCGCATCGGTAACGCCGTTGCCGGCGCCAGCCTTACTCTTCCTGGAACGCTTCTTCGCGCTTCTTGCGCAGCGATGGCAGCAGGACCACGATGAGCGCGCCGGCCGCCAGCGCCAGCATCACGGCGCTGATCGGGCGGGTGACGAACACCATCGGGTCGCTGTGCGAGAGCAGCAGCGCGCGGCGCAGGTATTCTTCCATCATCGGGCCGATGATATACCCGAGCAGCATCGGCGCCGGTTCCGCGCCGAGCTTGGCGCAGATGTAGCCGAACAGGCCGAACAGCGCCATCAGGTAGACGTCGAACTCGTTGTTGTTCAGGCTGAACACGCCGATCGCGCAGAACATCAGGATGGCCGGGAACAGGCGGTGGTAAGGCACCATGATCATCTTGACCCACAGTCCGATCATCGGCAGGTTCAGCACCACCAGGAACAGGTTACCGAACCACATCGAGACGATCAGGCCCCAGAACAGCGCCGGCTGCTCGGTCATGACGGCCGGTCCCGGCTGGATGCCCTGGATGATCATCGCGCCGATCATCAGCGCCATCACCGGGTTCGACGGGATGCCGAGGGTCAGCATCGGGATGAACGAGGTCTGGGCGCCGGCGTTGTTGGCCGCTTCCGGGGCCGCCACGCCTTCGATCGCGCCCTTGCCGAAGTTGGCCGAGTTCTTCGAGACCTTCTTCTCGATGGAATAGGCCGAGAACGAGGCCAGCATGGCGCCGCCGCCCGGCAGGATGCCGAGCGCGGAACCGAGCGCGGTGCCGCGCAGGACCGGGGCGATGATCGCCTTGAAGTCTTCCTTGGTCAGCATCAGGCCCTTGACCTTCTTCATCACCAGGCTGCGGTCCTCGTCGTGCTCGAGGTTGCGGATGATCTCGCCGATACCGAACATGCCCATCGCGACGATCACGAAGTTGATGCCGTCGGCCAGTTCGGGCAGGTCGAAGGTGTAGCGCGCGGCGCCCGAGTTGACGTCGGTGCCGATCAGGCCGAGCAGCAGGCCGAGGATCACCATGCCGATCGCGTTGAGCAGCGAGCCGCTGGCCAGCACCACCGAGGCGACCAGGCCGAGCACCATCAGCGAGAAGTATTCGGCCGGGCCGAACTTGAGCGCCAGGTCGGCCAGGGGCGGCGCGAACAGGGCCAGCAGGACGGTGGCGACGGTGCCGGCGAAGAACGAGGCCAGCGCCGCGGTGGCGAGCGCCTTGCCGGCATTGCCCTGGCGCGCCATCTGGTAGCCGTCCAGCGCCGTCACGACCGACGAGGATTCCCCGGGCAGGTTGACCAGGATGGCCGTGGTCGATCCGCCATATTGCGCGCCGTAATAGATCCCGGAGAGCATGATGAGCGCCGAGATCGGCGGCAGGCCGAAGGTGGCCGGCAGCAGCATGGCGATGGTGGCGATCGGCCCCAGGCCAGGCAGCACGCCGACGGCGGTGCCGACGAATACGCCGACCAGGCAGTAGAACAGGTTGGTGAGGGTGAAGGCCGTTTCCAGGCCCAGTCCGAGGTTGGCAAAGATTTCCATGTGCTTAAGCTCCCGTGAACCACGGGCCGAGGATCGGCATCGGCAAGCCAAGCAGCTTGACGAACAGGACGACGGCGAAAATGGTGAGGCCGACCGCGAGCAGAAGGCTGCCCTTGAGCTCGAACTTGGGGCTGGCCCAGGAACTCAGCAGGATCAGCACGAAGGCGGCGACGGCCAGGCCGGCGGTACGCATCAGGGCGCCGAACAGCAGCACCGCTGCGAGGATGATGACGATATTCTTGACGTGGAACTTGCCGATGGTTTCACCATGGCCGATGAAGGAACGGATCACGTTGGCCAGGCCGACCACGGCCAGCAGCGCGCCCAGCACCGAGGGAAAGTAGGCCGGGCCCATGCGGCCGGCGGTGCCCATCTCGAGCTCCCAGCCAAAGTAGACGGCGGCGAGCCCGAAAAACAGGAAAATGATGCCGATCCAGAAATTCTGAGGATGGCGGACGATGGAAGTCACGGGTTTACCCCTTGTTGCAAGTGATGTGAAAGGGCTGCGCGGGCCATCGGCGCCGCGCAGCCATGCTGCTGCGATAAGGCGGCGCTCAGTCGGCGTACTGGCCGGCCTTGGAGATGATCGGGCCCCAGCGGTCGATTTCCGACTTGACGTGGGCGCGCAGGGCTTCCGGACGGGCGCGCGCGTCGGCCACCGGCTCGGTGCCGAGGTCGGCGAAGCGCTGCTTCACGGTCGGGTCTTTCAGGGCCACGCGCAGCGCGTTCGAGAGCTGGTCGATGACCGGCTTCGGCGTGCCTTTCGGCGCGTACATGCCGTGCCACACCGCCACTTCGAAGCCCGGCAGGCCGGCTTCGTTCAGGGTCGGGACGTCGGGCATCGAGGCCAGGCGCGCCTTGGTGGTCACACCATAGACCTTGACCTTGCCGCCTTTGATCTGGCTGGTGGTGTTGGTGGTCTGGTCGCACATCAGGTCGACCTGGCCGCCCAGCATGTCGTTCATGGCCGGGCCGGTGCCTTTATACGGCACGGTGGTCAGGTCGACGCCGATGGCGGTCTGGAACAGCATGCCGCACAGGTGCGAGGCCGAACCCAGGCCGGCGTTGGCATAGGTGATCTTGGACTTGTTGGCCTTGACGTAGGCCAGCATTTCCTTGAAGTCCTTGGCCGGGAAGTCCTTGCGGGCGATCAGGGTCATCGGCACGTCGGTGACCAGGCCGATCGGCTCGAAGCTGTCCATCGCGTTGTAGCTCAGCTTGCGGTACAGGGCCGGCGCGGTCGAGTGGCCGATGTGGTGCAGGAAGATCGTGTAGCCGTCCGGGTCGGCCTTGGCCACGCGCGCCGCACCGATGGTGCCGCCGGCGCCGCCCACGTTCTCGATGATGATCTGCTGTTTCAGGGTGGTGCCCATCGACTGGGCCACGAGGCGCGCCACCGTGTCGGTCGGGCCGCCGGCGGCGAACGGGACGATCATGGTGATGGTTTTCGTCGGGTAGTTCTGGGCGTTCGCCATTGCGCTGCCGAGCAGGGCGATGGCTGCGACGGAGCGCAGGAATGTCATTTTCATCGGTGTCTTCCTCTAACCTCGTTTATGAGTATGGTGCGTGTGTCGTGCGCGCTGGCCGGGTGGCTTCCAGGCCGTGGTGAAAAACCGGCCCGCCCCTCTGGAGCGCGTGCATACGCAGGGCTTGTTTTACCAGTAAATAGATAGATTTGCAACTACGTGAAAACCCGTATCGCATGCCGTAAACATGCTGTAAAAAGGCCTGCGCCACCTCTTGTGTCATGCGCGCGGCATGATCGGGATCAGGCTTGTTGCACCGTGTTGACAAAAGCATACCCGCCACACACACTCGGCCGGATGGCTAATGCCGTTCAGTTAAGACTGAACGGCATTTTTATTTTGTCGTTGTAAACGTTCCGCATCGCTGTTAACCTTCGTCGCCATGTTCGACGACACCCTCCATTTCCTGGCAAATCAACTCGAGTCTCCCGATTGGGCAAGGCTGGGCGAGCATTTGCCGTATGAATGGGTCGAGCAGGCGGTCCTGAGCACGGAAGCGACGAGCATCCGACATCGACGCTTGCCTGCCGAGCAGGTGGTATGGCTTATGGTGGCCCTAGCTTTGTACAGGCACAAATCGATCAGCGAAGTGCTGGACGATCTCGGCTTGGCGATACCGGATTCACAGACGCCATTCGTCAGCAAGAGCGC
>NZ_FOLD01000009.1 GCF_900112225.1 Massilia yuzhufengensis
CGACCAGGCACACGCCGGTTGTGATAAGTCGCGGCTCCGTTACACTTCCCCCACCTGGCTCGATGATCATGGCCTGGACCTCCCTACCCTAAGACAGGAAAAAACCGCAGGCGTTCTCCGCCGGCGAGCCGTTCGGGTCGTATTCAAGGCATTCTTGTTGTGGCTCGACCTGGGTGCAGGAAACTCGCTCATTTTGGGCAGAGATGAGCAAAATTTGATAAGTTCCATAAGAACTGTAAAAACCCTATAATGGTTCGTTTCCCCCGCACGGTCGGGCGCGCTCGCGCCACCGCCTCGAACAAGAATGACAGCGATCCAGATTAACAGCGTCGAGAAAAGCTACAAGGGCTTCAAGGCCCTCAAGGGCGTTTCCCTCAGCATCGAAGAGGGCGAATTCTTCGGCCTCCTCGGTCCCAATGGCGCCGGCAAGACCACCCTCATTTCCACCATCGCGGGCCTGATCCGGCCCGATGTCGGCAGCGTGAAGATCCACGGCCACGACGTGGTGAGCGACTTCCGCGAAGCGCGCAAGCGCCTCGGCGTGGTGCCGCAGGAACTGGTGTTCGATCCCTTCTTCACGGTGCGCGAAACCCTTCGCCTGCAGTCGGGCTACTACGGCATCAAGAACAACGACGCCTGGATCGACGAAGTGATGCACAACCTGGACCTCACCAACAAGGCCGACGTCAACATGCGCGCCCTGTCGGGCGGCATGAAGCGCCGCGTGCTGGTGGCGCAGGCGCTGGTGCACAAGCCGCAGGTGATCGTGCTGGACGAGCCCACTGCCGGCGTCGACGTCGAGCTGCGCCAGACCCTGTGGAAGTTCATCGCGCGCCTGAACCGCGAAGGCCATACGGTGGTGCTGACCACCCACTACCTGGAAGAAGCGCAGGCCATGTGCCAGCGCGTCGCCATGCTGAAACTCGGCGAAGTGGTGGCGCTGGACACCATGGCTGCGCTGCTGCGCCGCGTGTCGGGCTCGCAGCTGGTGGTGCACCTGACCAGCGGCGACCTGCCGCCGGAGCTGCGCCACCTGGTCTCGCACGATGAACACAACAATGGCAACAAATACACCTTGCGCGTGAACCACGTGAACGAAGTCGAACCGATCCTTGCGCGCATCCGCGAAAGCGGCGCCGTTGTCGACGACATGCAGCTGGAGCAGGCCGACCTGGAAGACATCTTCCTGCAGGTGGTCGGCGACAAACAGGTGGGAGGCCCGCAATGAGCCTGTTCACCACGGGTTTCCGCACCCTGTTCTATAAAGAGTCGCTGCGCTTCTGGAAGGTGGCGACCCAGACCGTCGCCGCGCCGATCGTCACCGCCATGCTCTACCTGCTGATCTTCGGCCATGTGCTCGACGGCCGCGTCGAGATGCTCGACGGCGTGAGCTACACCGCCTTCCTGATCCCGGGCCTGGTGATGATGAGCGTGCTGCAGAACGCCTTCGCCAACTCGTCGTCCTCGCTGATCCAGTCCAAGATCACCGGCAACCTGGTGTTCATCCTGCTGCCGCCGCTGTCGCACGCCGAGATCCTGTCGGCCTACGTCCTGGCTTCCGTGCTGCGCGGCGTCGTGGTGGGCTTCGGCGTGTTCGTCATCACCGCCTGGTTCGCGCACCTGACGTTTGTCGCGCCGCTGTGGATCCTGGTGTTCGCCTTCCTGGGCGCGGCCATCCTGGGCACCATGGGCGTCATCGCCGGCATCTGGGCCGAGAAGTTCGACCAGCTGGCGGCGTTCCAGAACTTCCTGATCATGCCTGCCACCTTCCTGGCCGGCGTGTTCTACTCGATCCAGAAACTGCCGCCGTTCTGGCTCGCAGTCTCGCATTTCAACCCGTTCTTTTATATGATTGACGGGTTCCGTTATGGATTCTTCGGCAAGTCCGACGTTTCGCCCTGGATGAGCCTGGCCATCGTGTCGGTGTTCTTCGCGGTGCTGACGGCCATTGCGGTGAACCTGCTCAAGCGCGGCTACAACCTGCGCCACTAAGAATCTACTGGAGTTACCGTGACGACTACCCCTGAACTGATCCACAGCTACATCAGCAATGGCCTCGAATGCACCCACCTTCACGTCGAAGGCGACGGCCAGCATTTCACCGCCATGATCGTGTCGCCAGCCTTTGCCGGCAAGCGCCCGATCCAGCGCCACCAGCTGGTGTACGCGGCACTGGGCGATCGCATGCGCGAGGAAATCCACGCACTGTCGATGAAAACCCTCACTCCTGAAGAATACCGAGGCTAATCATGGACAAGCTCCAGATCGTTGGCGGCAAGCGCCTCAACGGCGAGATCCCGGTGTCGGGCGCGAAGAATGCGGCCCTGCCCATCCTGTGCGCCGGCCTGCTCACCGCAGGCGACCTCGAACTGTCGAACGTGCCGCGCCTGCACGACGTGCGCACCATCCTCAAGCTGCTCGCGCAGACCGGCCTGAAGGTCACCCAGGACGACGAGCGCGTCACCCTCAACGGCGCCAATATCGACACCCTGGAAGCGCCGTACGAACTGGTGAAGACCATGCGCGCCTCGATCCTGGTGCTGGGGCCCCTGCTGGCCCGCTTCGGGCAGGCCAAGGTCTCGCTGCCGGGCGGCTGCGCGATCGGCTCGCGTCCGGTCGACCAGCACATCAAGGGCCTGCGCCAGATGGGCGCCGAGATCACGATCGAAGGCGGCTACATCCACGCCAGGTCCAACGGCAAGCTCAAGGGCGCGCGCATCCATACCGACATGATCACCGTCACCGGCACCGAGAACCTCTTGATGGCCGCGACCCTGGCCGAAGGCGAGACCGTGCTGGAAAACGCCGCGCGCGAGCCGGAAGTGACCGACCTGGCCAACCTCCTGGTGGCCATGGGCGCGAAGATCGAGGGCATCGGCACCGACCGCCTGGTGATCCAGGGCGTGGACGCCCTGCATGGCGCCAGGCACGCGGTGATCTCGGACCGCATCGAAGCGGCTACTTTCCTGTGCGCCGTGGCGGCCACCGGCGGCGACATCCTGCTGACGAATACCCGCACCGACATCTTCGACGTGGCGCTCGAGAAGCTGCGCGAAGTCGGCCTGCAGCTGGACCTGCAGGGCGACACCATCCGCGCCCGCATGGACGCCCGCCCTAACCCGGTATCCTTCCGCACCACCGAGTACCCGGGCTTCCCGACCGACATGCAGGCCCAGTTCATGGCCGTGAACACGATCGCGAACGGCCCGAGCAAGGTCACCGAGACGATCTTCGAAAACCGCTTCATGCACGTGCAGGAGATGAACCGCCTGGGCGCGCAGATCTCCACCGAAGGCAATACCGCCTTCATCAAGGGCGTCGGCCGCCTGGTCGGCGCACCCGTGATGGCGACCGACCTGCGCGCCTCGGCTTCCCTGGTGATCGCCGGCATGGCCGCCGAAGGCACGACCCTGATCGACCGCATCTACCACCTCGACCGCGGCTACGACCGCATGGAAGTGAAGCTGTCGGCGGTGGGCGCCGACATTGTCCGCCTCAAGTAAATGACGACCATGAACCGCAACGGCGAGCCGGGCCTGATCCTGGCCCTGTCCAAGGGCCGCATTTTCGAAGACACCCTGCCGCTGCTCGAGGCGGCCGGGATCACCGTGCTTGAAAACCCGGAAACCTCGCGCAAGCTCATCCTGCCGACCAACGACCCCGGCGTGCGCGTGCTGATCGTGCGCGCCAGCGACGTCCCCACTTACGTCCAGCATGGCGCCGCCGATTTCGGCGTGGCCGGGCGCGACGTGCTGCTCGAGCATGGCGGCGAAGGCCTGTACCAGCCGATCGACCTGCGCATCGCCTGCTGCCGCATGTCGGTGGCGGTGAACGCCGGCTTCGACTACGAGACGGCGGTGCGCCAGGGTGCGCGCCTGCGCGTGGCGACCAAGTTCGTCAACACCGCGCGCGAGCACTTCGCCAGCAAGGGCGTGCACGTCGACCTGATCAAGCTGTACGGCTCGATGGAGCTGGCGCCGCTGGTCGGCCTGTCCGACGCCATCGTCGACGTCGTCTCCACCGGCGGCACCCTGCGTGCCAATAACCTGGTCGAAGTCGAAAAGATCATGGACATCTCCTCGCGCCTGGTGGTCAACCAGGCCGCGCTCAAGCTCAAGCGCGAGCGCCTGCAACCGATTCTCGACGCCTTCCAACAAGCGTCGCAACAACAAGGCTGACCCATGGCAGTACAGATCCGCAAGCTCGATTCCACCGCTCCCGATTTCACCCAGACGCTGGATGCCTTGCTGGCGTTCGAGGCGGAAACCGATGACGCCATCGAGTCGGCGGTTGCCAGGATCCTGGCGGACGTGAAGAAGCGCGGCGACGCGGCTGTACTGGAATACACCAACACCTTCGACCGCATCCCGAACGGCGGCGCAGCCTCGATGGCCGCGTTCGACGTGGGCCAGGCCGAACTCGACGCCGCGCTGGCCGCGCTGCCCGACGCCCAGCGCGACGCGCTGCGCGTCGCCGCCGAACGCATCCGCGTGTTCCACGAGCGCCAGAAGCAGGAACTGAACGGCTTTACTTTTACCGAGCCTGACGGCACCGTGCTGGGCCAGCGCGTGACGCCGCTCGACCGCGTCGGCATCTATGTCCCGGGCGGCAAGGCGGCCTATCCGTCCTCGGTGCTGATGAACGCGATTCCGGCCAAGGTCGCGGGGGTGCAGGAAATCGTCATGGTGGTGCCGACACCAAGCGGCGTGAAGAACCAGATGGTGCTGGCGGCCGCCTCGATTGCCGGCGTCACCCGCGTGATCACCATCGGCGGCGCCCAGGCGGTCGGGGCGCTGGCCTATGGCACGGAGAGCATTCCCGCGGTGGACAAGATCGTCGGCCCGGGCAACGCCTATGTCGCCGCCGCCAAGCGCCGCGTGTTCGGTACCGTGGGCATCGACATGATCGCCGGCCCGTCGGAAATCCTGGTGCTGTGCGACGGCACCACCGACCCGGACTGGGTGGCGATGGACCTGTTCTCGCAGGCCGAGCACGACGAACTGGCCCAGGCCATCCTGCTGTGCCCTGACGCCGACTACATCGCGCGCGTCGAGGAAAGCATCCACAAGCTGCTGCCGACCATGCCGCGCGCCGCCACCATCACCACTTCGCTGACCGACCGTGGCGCCCTGGTGAAGGTGCGCGACATGGAGGAGGCCTGCACCATCGCCAACGCCATCGCCGCCGAGCACCTGGAGATCTCGGCCGAAGAGCCCTTGAAATGGGCCGACCGGATCCGCCACGCGGGCGCGATGTTCCTGGGCCGCTTCTCGTCCGAGTCGCTGGGCGACTACTGCTGCGGCCCGAACCACGTGCTGCCGACTTCGCGCACCGCGCGTTTCTCGTCGCCCTTGGGCGTGTACGACTTCCAGAAACGCTCGTCCATCATCCAGGTGAGCGAAGCCGGCGCGCAAACGCTGGGCAAGGTGGCGGCCACGCTGGCCTACGGCGAAGGCCTGCAGGCCCACGCCCGCAGCGCCGAACTGCGATTGAAGTCATGAGCAGCTGGGTCGACCAGGTGTTCTGCGAGGATGCGCTGGCCGGCATGGCGCGCATCCCGGACGCATCCGTCGACCTGATCCTCACCGATCCGCCCTACAACCTGGGCAAGGACTACGGCAACGCCTCGGACCAGCAGAGCGTCGAGGCCTACCTGGCCTGGACCGAGCAGTGGATCGACGCCGTGCTGCCCAAGCTCAAGCCCAACGGCAGCCTGTACATCTTCCTCACCTGGCGCTTCGCGCCGGAGATCTTCGTGATGCTGAAAAAACGCATGGCGATGATGAACGAGATCATCTGGGATCGCCGCGTGCCGTCGATGGGCGGCAGCGTGCGCAGCTTTTCGTCGGTGCACGACACCATCGGTTTTTTTGTGAACCGCAAGGACTACTACTTCGACCTCGATGCGGTGCGCATTCCCTACGACGCCGAGACCAAGAAGGCGCGCTCGCGCTCGATCTTCATCGGCGCCAAGTGGCTGGAAGTGGGCTACAACCCGAAGGATGTGTGGAGCGTGTCGCGCCTGCACCGCGAGCACCCGGAGCGCGCCGACCACCCGACCCAGAAACCGGTCGAGATCATCGAGCGCATGGTCAAGGCGTCCTGCCCGCCGGGCGGCGTGGTGTTCGATCCATTCATGGGCAGCGGCACCACGGCGATCGCCGCGCGCCAGGCCGGACGTCATTTCACCGGCTTCGAACTGAACCCCGCCTACTGCGACATCATCCGCGCGCGCCTGGCCGCGCCCGAGGTGCCGCTGGCCGGAAAGATCATCAAGAAACGCAAGAGCGCCGCGAAGCGTGCGCCCGTCAACGAGGAAACCGCATGAGCTCCATTGACAAGCTGGTCGAGAACACCATCCGTGAAGACATCCGCGCCATCGCCAGCTATCACGTGCCCGATGCGAGAGGCTACATCAAGCTCGACGCCATGGAGAACCCGTACGCGCTGCCGGAGCACTTGCGCGCCGACCTGGGCCAGCGCCTGGCCGACGCCGCGCTGAACCGCTATCCGGTGCCGTCCTACGCGACGCTCAAGGCGAAGATCTGCGCCAGCCTGGGCGTGCCGGCCGGCTACGACGTCTTGCTGGGCAACGGTTCGGACGAACTGATCTCGATCATGGCCACGGCCGTCGCCCAGCAGGGACGGCGCGCCGTGATCATGGCGCCGACCCCCGCCTTCATCATGTTCTCGCGCTCGGCCCAGTTCGCGGGCGCAGACTTCGTCGGGGTGCCGGTGAAGGCCGACTTCTCGCTCGACCTGGATGCCATGCTGGCCGCCATTGCGCAGCACCAGCCCGCGCTGGTATTCCTGGCCTACCCCAACAACCCGACCGGCAACCTGTTCGACGCCGGCGCCATGGAAGCCATCATCGGCGCGCTGGGCGAGACCGGCATTGCGGTCGTGGACGAGGCCTACCAGCCCTTCGCGCGCCAGAGCTTCATGGGCCGCCTGCCGGAATTCCCGAACCTGGTCGTGATGCGCACCCTGTCCAAGCTGGGCCTGGCCGGCATCCGCCTTGGGTACCTGTCGGGCGACGCGAAACTGCTGGAACAGTTCGAGAAGGTGCGCCCGCCCTACAACGTCAATGTGCTGACCCAGGTCGCGGCCGAGTTCGCGCTCGAGCATCTCGACGTGCTCGACCAGCAGGCCGGCCTGCTGAACGCCGAGCGCAGCCGCCTGGCGGCCGAACTGGCGGCGCTGCCGGGGGTCGAAGTGTTTCCATCGGCCGCGAATTTCATCTCGATGCGCGTGCCCGACGGCGAGCGGACGGTGGCAGAACTGCGCAGCAAGAAGGTGCTTATCAAAAATTTGAGTAAAATGGACAAGATGCTGGTGAACTGCATCCGCGTCACCGTCAGCACGCCCGAAGAAAACACCGCATTCCTGAATGCCCTGAAAGCGTCCCTATAAAAGCGGCTTCCTCCCCCCGGAGGCGGCCTGGAAGAGCAACCAGCAATGACCCGCACCGCTGAAATCACGCGCAACACCAACGAGACGCAGATCCGCGTCGCGATCAACCTCGACGGCACCGGCCTGCAGAAGCTCAATACCGGCGTGCCCTTCCTCGACCACATGCTCGACCAGATCGCGCGCCACGGCATGTTCGACCTCGAAGTCGACGCCGTGGGCGACCTGCACATCGACGCCCACCATACCGTCGAGGATACCGGCATCACCCTGGGCATGGCGATCGCCAAGGCCGTGGGCGACAAGAAGGGCATGACCCGCTACGGCCATTCCTACGTGCCGCTGGACGAAGCGCTGTCGCGCGTGGTCATCGATTTCTCGGGCCGCCCGGGCCTGGAAATGCACATCCACTGGACCCGCGCCATGATCGGCACCTTCGATGTCGACCTGACCGGCGAATTCTTCCGCGGTTTCGTGAACCACGCCGGCGTGACCCTGCACATCGACAACCTGCGCGGCGTGAACGCCCACCACCAATGCGAGACCGTGTTCAAGGCCTTCGGGCGCGCGCTGCGCATGGCGACCACGCTCGACGAGCGCGCCGCCGGCATCATTCCTTCGACCAAAGGCAGCCTGTAAGCGAGCCACTATGACGAACAAGATTGTGGTGGTGGATGGCCTGGGCAACCTGCGCTCGGTGGCGCAAGCGCTGCGCGCTGCCGCGCCCGAAGCAGACATCCTGGTGTCCAGCAAGGCGGCCGACATCGACGCCGCCGACCGCGTGGTGTTGCCGGGCCAGGGCGCGATGCGCGACTGCATGCGCAGCCTGCGCGAATCCGGCGCCGAGGAAGCCCTGCTGCGCGCCGTGAAAAGCCGCCCGGTGATGGGCGTGTGCGTGGGCGAGCAGATGCTGTTCGATTCCAGCGAAGAGAACGAGGGCACGCCGGGCCTGGGCCTGTTGCCGGGCAAGGTGGTGCGCTTCCAGCTGGACGGCAAGCTGCAGGCCGACGGCTCGCGCTTCAAGGTGCCGCAGATGGGCTGGAACCGCGTGCGCCAGACCCGTGCCCACCCGCTGTGGGAAGGCGTGGACGACGACGCCTGGTTCTACTTCGTGCACAGCTACTACGCCGCGCCAAGCGAGGCCAATGACACCATCGGCGAAGCCGACTTCGGCGGCGCCTACACCTGCGCGGTCGCCCGCGACAACCTGGTGGCCACCCAGTTCCACCCAGAGAAAAGCGCCGCCGCCGGGCTGCGCCTGTACCGCAATTTCGTCCACTGGAATCCGTGACGTTCCGCGTTCTCCCACCCCCAACCAACCGACAACGACCATGCTCTTGATCCCCGCCATCGACCTGAAAGACGGTCACTGCGTTCGCCTGAAACAGGGCGACATGGAACTGGCCACCGTGTTTTCCGAAGACCCCGCCGAGATGGCGCTGCACTGGCTGAAAAAGGGCGCGCGCCGGCTGCACCTGGTCGACCTGAACGGCGCGTTCGCGGGCAAGCCGAAGAACGAGTCGGCGGTCAAGTCCATCCTGCAGGTGGTGCAGGAATACGCCGAAGACAATGGCATCGACGAGATCCCCGTGCAGCTGGGCGGCGGCATCCGCGACCTCGACACCATCGAGCGCTACCTCGACGACGGCATCACCTACATCATCGTCGGCACCGCCGCGGTGAAGAACCCCGGCTTCCTGCACGACGCCTGCGGCGCCTTCCCGGGCGCGATCATCGTCGGCCTGGACGCCAAGGACGGCAAGGTCGCCACCGACGGCTGGAGCAAGATGTCGGGCCACGAGGTCATCGACCTGGCCAAGAAATTCGAAGGCTACGGCGTGGAATCGATCGTCTACACCGACATCGGCCGCGACGGCATGATGGGCGGCGTGAACATCGAGGCCACCGTCAAGCTGGCCCAGGCCGTGCGCATCCCGATCATCGCCTCGGGCGGCGTGCACGTGCTGGCTGATGTTGAGGCGCTGTGCGCGGTGCAGGACGAGGGTATCGAAGGGGTCATCTGCGGGCGCTCGATCTATGAAGGGACGCTGGACCTGACGACGGCGCAGGAGCGGGCGGATGAATTGACGGAAGGGGCGCAGGCGTAAAAGCGCTTGGTACCACCAGCCCCAAGACCGTCGTTCCGGCGCAGGCCGGAACCCAAGTTTTGTATGCGTTCCGACTGCTCACGCAAAATTGGGTCCCGGCCTTCGCCGGGACGACGTTCATCGGCTAACGATGGTATTTGGCTAACGCTGGAATTCTTATGCTCGCAAAACGCATCATCCCCTGCCTCGACGTCACCGGCGGCCGTGTGGTCAAGGGCGTCAACTTTACCGAGCTGCGCGATGCCGGCGACCCGGTGGAGATCGCACGCCGCTACGATGGGCAAGGCGCCGACGAACTGACCTTCCTCGACATCACCGCTTCCAGCGACGGCCGCGACCTGATCCTGCCGATCATCGAAGCCGTCGCCTCCACCGTGTTCATCCCGCTCACCGTCGGTGGCGGCGTGCGCAAGGTGGAAGACGTGCGGCGGCTGCTCAACGCCGGCGCCGACAAGGTGTCCATGAACACCTCGGCCGTCACCAACCCGCAACTGGTATTCGACGCCTCCCAAAAGCACGGTTCACAGTGCATCGTGGTGGCGATCGACGCCAAGCAGGTCGCGCCGGGCAAGTGGGAAGTGTTTACCCACGGCGGGCGCAACGCCACCGGGCTCGACGCCGTGGAGTGGGCGCGCAAGATGGAGTCGCTGGGCGCGGGCGAGCTGCTGCTCACCTCGATGGACCGCGACGGCACCAAGTCCGGCTTCGACCTGGGCCTCACGCGCGCCGTCTCCGACGCGGTGGGCATTTCCGTGATCGCCTCGGGCGGCGTGGGCGGCCTGCAGGACCTGGCCGACGGCATCCTGGAAGGCCATGCCGATGCGGTGCTGGCGGCCAGCATCTTCCACTATGGGCAGCACACCGTGGGCGAAGCCAAGCGCTACATGCAAGCGCGCGGCATCCCGATGCGCCTGGACTGACGAGAACCTATGCACAAGTGGCTCAACAAGATCCGCTGGGACGAGAACGGCCTGGTGCCGGTGATCGCCCAGGAAGCGGCCAGCGGCGACATCCTGATGTTCGCCTGGATGAACCGCGACGCGCTCGCCAAAACGGTGGAGCTGGGCGAAGCCGTCTACTGGAGCCGCTCGCGCAAGAAGCTGTGGCATAAGGGAGAAGAATCCGGCCACACCCAGAAAGTGCTGGAGATGCGCCTGGACTGCGACGAAGACGTGGTGCTGCTCAAGATCGAGCAAACCGGCGGCATCGCCTGCCACACCGGGCGCCACTCCTGCTTCTTCCAGCAATTCGACGGCGAGGACTGGCAGGCGGTCGACCCCGTGCTGCAGGACCCCGACACCATCTACCCGGACAAGAAACACCCATGAGCGATATCCTGGCCCGCGTGGCGGCCGTGATCGAGTCGCGCAAGCCCGAACACGGCGGCGACCCAGCAACTTCCTATGTGGCCAAGCTGTTCAGCAAAGGCGACGACGCCATCCTGAAGAAGATCGGCGAGGAAGCCACCGAAACCGTGATGGCCGCCAAGGACGCACGCGTCTCGGGCGACGCGTCCAAAGTGCTGTACGAGACCGCCGACCTGTGGTTCCACACGATGGTGCTGCTGTCGCAGTTCGGACTGACGCCGCAGCAGGTGATCGACGAACTGGGCCGCCGTGAGGGCGTGTCGGGGATCGACGAAAAAGCCTCGCGAAAAGAACAATAAGCGTTAGCAGGCCTTTATTTTTCGATTGAGACGCCATCCGGCGATGTCATAATTTGGCCTCATGGTCATGCCCGTGTCATGCCGCATCATTAGCATGCATGGATCCATGCCATGGGACGTTGCACTACATTCTGGAGACATGATGGATAACTGCATCTTCTGCAAGATCGTCGCCAAGCAGATCCCGGCTAACGTTGTCTACGAAGACGACGATGTGCTGGCATTCAAGGACATCAACCCGGCTGCCCCGGTTCACCTCTTGGTGATTCCGAAACAGCACGTGGCGACGCTGTCCGACTGCACTGCAGAGCATGCCGCGGTACTGGGCAAGATGCTGGCGCTGGCACCGAGACTTGCAGATGAGCATGGTATCGCAGTCAAAGTCGACGGCAGTGGCGACCGCAGCGGAGGTTTCAAGACCCTGGTCAATACGGGGCCGGATGGCGGGCAGGAGGTCTATCACCTTCACCTGCACGTGTATGGCGGCAAGCGCCCTTGGCGGGGGCTTGGCACCTAAGTCCGGCTTAAGCTTTAAATATGCAGGAGCTTCCTGCTTGGCGTATACTGAAATGTACGCTTTCCCGATTTACAGGCGCATGCGCCTCGCAAGGAGATATATATGGGTTCGTTCAGTGTATGGCATTGGGTGATTGTCCTGGTCATCGTGATGCTGTTATTCGGCACCAAGAAAATCGGCAATATGGGTTCCGATTTCGGCAAGGCCATCAAGGGCTTCAAGGATGGTGTCAAAGGCGAAGACGAGAAGTCGAAAGCCGAAGCCGGTGCGCAGACTACCCAGTCGACCCAACAGGTTGCTGACAAGTCGACCATCGACGTGGAAACCCGCGAAAAAACCCGTCATTAATCGCCGGGCATGATCGATCTCGGACTGTCGAAAATAGCGATCATCGGCGTCGTCGCGCTGATCGTGATCGGACCTGAAAAGCTGCCGAAGGTGGCGCGCATGGCGGGCACCCTGTATGGGCGTGCCCAGCGCTACCTGCATAACGTCAAAGCCGAAGTCAGCCGCGAGATCGAGCTCGACGAATTGCGCAACCTGCACAAGGAAGTACACGAAAGCGCGCAGTCCTTCAAGGACGAAGTCGAACAGACCGTCCGCGGCCACGCCGACGAGGTCGAGGCGCTGTGGGATGGACGCGAATCTTCCTCGTCATCGAGCTATGACTCGCCGCCCGTATTCGCCGATACTTCCGATATCGAGCGCAAGGCGCGCGACTTCCGCCGCAAGAAGCTGGTGCGTACCTCGGCTGTCCCGAGCTGGTACAAGCATCGCCATGGCGGCAAGACCCATGTGCAATCGGGTGCCGCCCGTGTGCGCAGGTTCCGGCCGGTCTCCGTTCACTCCAAGACTACCTTTTTCTAGATGACCGAAGAAGCCGCAGGCGCAGAAACCTTCATTTCCCACCTGGTCGAACTGCGTGACCGCCTGGTCAAGGCATCGATCGGCATCGCCATTGCCTGTGCGGCGCTGTTCATCTGGCCCGGTCCGTCGCACGTCTACGACCTGCTGGCCATGCCGATGGTCGCCTCGCTGCCTGCGGGATCGAAGATGATCGCCACCGGCGTGATCTCGCCCTTCCTGGTGCCGATGAAGGTGACCCTGCTGTTGGCCTTCATCATCTCCTTGCCCTGGGTGTTCTACCAGCTATGGGCCTTCATTGCCCCCGGCCTGTACATACACGAGAAGCGCCTGGTATTGCCGCTGGTGATCTCGTCCTCGCTGTTGTTCATCGCGGGCGTGGCGTTCTGCTACTTCTTCGTGTTCGGGCGTGTCTTCCAGTTTATCGGCGAGTTCGCGCCCTCGTCAATCGCGGTCACACCGGACATTGAAAACTACCTCGATTTCGTCATGTCGATGTGCCTGGCCTTCGGCGCCACCTTCGAAGTACCGGTGGTGGTGGTGATCCTGGTGCGCATGGGTATCGTCACCGTCGAAAAACTCAAGTCCATCCGTTCCTACGTGATCGTCGGGGCCTTCGTGATCGCCGCTATCGTCACGCCGCCGGACGTGGTTAGCCAACTGGCGCTGGCCATCCCGATGTGCCTGCTCTTCGAGCTGGGCTTGCTGGTGGCGCCAATCTTTGCGCGCGTGACGCGGACGCCCGAAGAAGCGGCCTGAGTCGTACCCGCGCGGCCTTCAACTGCAGGGTGAGAGGGTGGCTTTGCTGCCATTGTCTCAACTGTTAGAACCTCCGACCATGCATTGTGTCTGCAAATTGTTGCACGGCGGCACAATTTCTTTGTTTTGTGATGCTTGTCACGTCAAAATTAAGTTGCCCTATGTCATTATGAGACATTCTTGCGCATTTGCGCTCGGCAACGATAACTGGCGTTTCACGAATCAATGGATATCCATACGGAAGCAGTACAGAAGCTGTACGTTACCTATTTCAGCAGACCCGCCGATGCGCCGGGACTGGTGTTTTGGGTGAAGGCCGTGGCGGCCGCAAATAATGACATCGCCGCACTTTCGGCAGCTTTTGCCGCGTCCCAGGAATACCGTGACATGTATGTCGGTAAATCCGACGCGGAAATCGTTGACACGATTTATCACAACCTGTTTGGTCGTCCAGCCGAAGCTGCTGCCCTCCAGTTCTGGAGCAAGGCCTTGGCCAGCAAGGCCATGACGATCGATAACGCCGTGCTGACGATTTCGGCAGCTGCCCGGAGCGATGATGCCGTCGTGTTCGGCAATAAGGTGATCGCTGCGGACGCGTTTTCCTCGGCGCTCGACACCACCCAGAAAATTGCAGGTTATGCAGGGTCCCGCGCCAACATTGCCGCCAAGACCTGGTTGTCGGATGTGACCACCAATGCATCGCTGACAAACGCAACGACGCCGGTTGCACTGGTCGACGCCGTGAGCACCGTGGTGCAAGCCGGCTCGGCACCGGTTGTGCCCGAGGTTCTGACCGTGGGAACCGACAATATCTTTGGCAGCGCCGGTGACGATATCTTCATGGCATCGGTGGACGCCACGCCGGATTCGGCCTGGAATACGCTGGGCGCGAATGATAGGCTCGACGGCGGCACCGGCCAGGATACTCTTCAGCTGGCAGCCTTTACCCGGGTTGACGACGCGCTGCTCGCTAACATCAGGAATATCGAGATCCTGGAATTGCATGGCGGTGGTGCGGTCGAGTTGAAGACGGCGGACCTCGTCGGCCTGAAGCTCGTCGACGGCCTGGCCGCGACTGGCGTCCTGACCATTGCCGCCGATGCCGGCGTGACAATCAAGGGCGGCGCCGGCAACGATATGCTCACTGCCCGCGGGGCCGGCGCCATCCTGTTCGGTGGCGCCGGGGACGACGTCCTGAAGCTGTCGGGACCGGCCGGCCTGGCACTGCTCACTGGCGGCACGGGCAACGACCTGTTCGACGTCGGCGCTGTCACACTGGCCAATGGCGGCGTCGCCGCCACGGTCACGGACTTCGCCAAGGGCGACCGGATTGCCTTCGCCGGCGGCCTCGTCACGAGTTTTGTCAGCGCAAAGGTGACGCTTTCCAGCGACGCGTCCTTCGATGCCTACTTGGGCCAGGCTCTCAGGGTCGCGGACGCCGCTTCGGTGGGTTCGGGTCTCGCCTGGTTCCAGTACAAGGGCGATACCTTTGTCGTCCAGGATGTCAACGGCAACGGCACTTACGACGGTGGCGCCGACATCGTCGTCAAACTGGTCGGACTCGTCGGCCTTGACACCGCTGCAGTCAGTGCCGGCGGCGTGCTGACCTTCTCCTGAGCGAGAATCCGGGCTGCCGGAAACGCAGCCCGACTTCCAGGGCCGTGCAATATCGACCCCTTGTCACTGCATCAGCTCGGAGATCATCTTCACCGGCGCGTTGCCGTAGCTGAGGAACTGGTCGTGGAATTCCTTCAGGTTGAAGCGCTCGCCCAGCTGCTGCTTGCGGCGCTCGCGCAATTCCATGATCTGCTCGTAGCCGCTGTAGTAGCTGGTCAGCTGCACCGAGGTGAGCGACACGCGGCGCCACTTCTCGTCGGCTTCCTGGCGGGTCTGGAAGGCCTGGCGCACCAGCAGGTCGATTGCCTCGGGCTGCTGCATGCCCAGCACGTGCACGCTGTAGTCGAGGATGGTGTTGGTCACGCTGCGCAGGTTCCACTTCGAGTACATCAGCCACATTTCCGGTGCGTTGTCGCCGTAGCCGTTCTCCAGCATCATGCGCTCGCCGTACACGGCCCAGCCTTCGACCATCGCGCCATTGCCGAACAAGGACTTGACGAGGGAAGGCGAACGGTTCGCATACACCAGCTGCGCGTAGTGGCCGGGAATCGCTTCGTGGATGTTGAGGATTTGCAGGATCCACTCGTTGTACTCGCGCAGGCTGCTCTCGGCCTGTTGCGGCGTCAGGCTGTCCAGCGGCGTGACGTTGTACCAGGTCTTGTCCTTGGGACGGTACGGGCCCGGCGCGTCGATGCTGGCGCCGGCCACGCCGCGCTGGTACATCGGGGTCTCGCGCACTTCCAGCGGCTTGTCGGCGTCGAGCGTCAACAAATTACGCTCGGTGACGAACTTGTGCAGCGCCGGGATCTGGCGCCGGATCTCGGGCAGGAAGTTCTCGCGCGCGACATGGCGGCTTGATAGCTTGTCGATCATCAGGCCGATCTTCTGGAAGCGGTCGCGCGGTTTCGTGACGCCGGCCATGTAGCGCGGCCAGAGTTCGTCCGAGATCGCGTCCATGCGGGTGAGCAGTTCCTCGCGCGTGGCCAGGGCCTTGCGGAAGGTCTGTTCGGCCGTGCTGGAGGACTGGATCTCGAGCGCGAACTTCTGCTCGTACAGGTTCTTCCCGGCGCGGAAGGGGCGCGGGCTGGCCATGCCCTTGTCCAGCGCGGTGAGGAAATCGACATAGCCCAGCACCGCGCTGCCGGCGTTGGCGATGCGCTGCGCGAAGATCGCCTTTTCCTGCGCGTTCAGGATCGATTCCTGCGCCGCCTTGCCCAGGTCGGCCAGCACCGCGATGGTGCCCGGCGCCTGCGAGATCGCGAGCTGGGTGTGCTCGCGGGTCGGGTTGGCGATCGAGGCCTGCGCCGCTTCATAGTAGGCCGGCACGTTGGCCAGGCGCTTGAGGATGGTGCGCAGGCGCTGCGGCTTGGCGGCGTACTCGGTGTTCAGGATCAGGTCGAGCGGCTGGGCGATGTTGTACTGCGACGGGTTCCACTCGTACTCGCGCCAGGTGGTCAGGTGCCAGCGGTCCTTCTCCAGCTTGTTCACCAGGAGGGCCAGGTCGGTGCGCTGGCGCGGCGACAGCTGGCGGGTATCGAGCTTGCCGAACTTGTCGAGCCACTCGTTGGCGAAGGCCAGCTTTTTCGCGCGGGTGGCGGCGTCCGGGATGGTGAGGTTGGCGGCCTGGTCGAACTTGCCGACGTAGATGCCGCCTTCCGGATCCATGCGCCACAGCGCGGTCACGTACTGCATGCTCATGGTGTCGAGGCGGCGGTCGAGACGCTTTTCGGACGCATTGGCGAGCGGCGCGGCGGCGACCGTGGTCGCTGCCGCAACGGCGGCAGCCTTCTTGACCGGCGCCTTGGCCTTGCGCTTGTCGGTCGGTTTGGATTTGACTACCTTGGTGGCTTTCGCCTTGCCCTTGGCGGGCTTGGTGGTCTTGGCGCTGGCGGGCGCCAGCGCGAAACTCGCCAGCAGCACTGCCAGCGCGATTTTCGATTTCATCATCCTGTTCGAACCCTGTCGATAAATAAGCTCGGGAGCGTCCCGTGCGCGTCAGGCGCAGCGGAGCGCAAGAAGAGTAGCACCATTCAGGCCGCTTGCGGACGGCTGAAACATTCCGACACGTATGCCGGGCATGGTGGTTTGTTAGTCAATATTCGTGGCGCGGATCATGTCCTGGTGGACGGCGTTGATCGTCTCGACGGCCCGGCGCCCGCCCCGGATGTGGTGCAGCACGATCTCGCTGTCCTTCGTGAAGCGGTGGGCGATGCGCACCGTGTAGGAACGCGTGGCCCAGCTCACGAAGCCGTTGACGTAAGTAGCATCATCCATGTCGCGCCACTTCACGCCCGTCACGCCCCGCTTCCACGGCAGCACGCCCGACACCACCCACACGCCCGCGTCGTCGTAGTACAGCTGCACGCTGCGCACCAGCAGGAAGCGGTAGCCAACCAGCAGTGCCGATACGGCCAGCACGCCGGCCGCCGCGTATTCGTGCCACAGGGCGGCCAGCGGCAGCGCGCCGGCGAACAGCAGCACGGCCAGCGCGAGCACGCCGGCGTAGGCCATCCAGGATTTGACGCCGATGACCCGGGCCTGCGCCGTGCTTGCCGCTTTGTCCAGTTCCATGCTTGCTTACTCTTGGGTTAAAGGCGGCATGATCACATGGAATGTGCTGGCGCGCCACCCTACGACCCCAAACCCTGCTTGAGCATCGCGAGCATTTCCCCGGGCGACATGCGCGCCGCCACTTCGGTCCCTTCGAGCAGGCTGTCGGCCAGGTCGCGCTTGCGGTGGTGGAGGTCGACGATGCCTTCCTCGATGGTGCCGCGCGCCACCAGCCGGTAGATGGTCACCGGCCGCAGCTGCCCCATGCGGTGGGCGCGGTCCGAGGCCTGGTCTTCCACCGCCGGGTTCCACCACGGGTCCATGTGGATCACGTAGTCGGCCGCGGTGAGGTTGATGCCGACCCCGCCCGCCTTCAGGCTGATGAGGAACAGCTCCCCTTCGCCGGCCTGGAAGGCATCGACCCGCCGCTTGCGCTCCTGGATCGGGGTGGCGCCATCGAGGTACTGGTAGGGGATGTTCTTCCCGTCCAGGTACTTGCGGATCAGGCTCAGGTGGTCGACGAACTGGCTGAACACCAGCGCCTTGTGCTTGTTTTCCAGCAGGCCGTCGACCAGGCGCGCGAAGGCCACCAGCTTGCTGCTCACGATGCCGGCGCCCGGCGCCACCAGCTCCGGGTTGCACACCGCGCGCCGCAGCCGCATCATCTCGGCCAGGATCCCGATCGATTTCTGGTTCTCGGGCGCTTCCAGCGCGGCCAGCTTGTCGAGCGCCTGGCGCCGCAGGGATTCGTACAGCGCGCTTTCGTCGGCGGTGAGTTCGACCGGCACCACGATCTCGGTGCGCGGCGGCAGCTCGGTCAGCACTTGCGCCTTGGTGCGGCGCAGGATGAAGGGTTGAGTGAGCCTGCGCAGGCGGGTGCGGGCGCCGGCTTCGGCGCGCTTGTCCTGGGCCTTTTCGATCGGCCCGGCGAAGCGCAGCTGGAACTGGTCGGCGCTGCCCAGCAGGCCCGGGTTGATGAACCTGAACAGGTTCCACAATTCGCCCAGGTGGTTTTCCAGCGGGGTGCCGGTGGCCGCCATGCGGAAGTCGCCCTTTAAGGCCATCACGGCCTGCGAGCGCTTGGTGTGCATGTTCTTGATGGCCTGGGCTTCGTCCAGCACGATGCTGTGCCAGGATTTCTTGGCAAACGCGGCCGCCTCGAGCTGCAGCAGGCCGTAGCTCACCACCACCACGTCGAAGGGGCCGGCCTCGGTGACGGTGGCGGCGCGGTCGCCCGGCCCGAACAGCTTCAGGTTCAGGGTCGGCGCGAAGCGCCGGGCTTCGTCGATCCAGTTCAGGCATACCGAGGTCGGGGCGACCACCAGCGCCGGGCCGGTGGGCGCGCGCGTGAGCAGCAGGGCCAAGGCCTGCAGCGTTTTCCCCAGCCCCATGTCGTCGGCCAGGCAGGCGCCCACGCCCCAGTGGGCCAGGCGACCCAGCCATTCAAAACCTTCGCGCTGGTAGTCGCGCAATTCGGCCTGCAAGGTGGAGGGCAGTTCCGGCGTGAAGGCTTCGCTGTCGGCCATGCGCTTGAGGTGGCTGCGCCAGGCGGCGTCGGCTTCGACGCCGCCGGCGTCGCGCGCCAGTTCGGCCAGCGAGAAGCTGGCCAGCGGATGCATGCGCAGCTCGTCGCCATGCAGGCTGCCGTAGTCGGCGAGCTCCATCAGCCTGCGGTGCAGTTCGTCGCTCAGGGCCAGGTATTCGTTGTCGCCCAGCGCCACGAAGCGGCTCTTTTCCTCGCGTACCCGGGCCAGCAGCGAACCGAGGTCCATGATGCGCTGCTCGTCGATCACCACCTCGCCGCTGGCCGCGAACCAGTCCTTGTCGCGCCGGATCTGGACCCGCACCGACTTCGCACTGGCGCGCTTGGACACGCGGAAGGTCTCGCCTTCGGGCCAGGCCACCACCACCTTGGACGGGTCGAGGCCGCGCAGTTCTTCCACCAGTTCCAGGCAGGCGATCGGCTGGGCCAGCAGCCATTCGCCGTGGTCCAGCTCGCCGTTTTCCAGGGTGCGGCAGGCGGCCACCAGCTGGCGCTCGGCGTCGCGTTCGGCATTCAGGTTGCGGCGGGCTTCGATGCGCACGCCGTCGACGTCGCCGATGACGTTTTCGGCGCCGGTGCCGGGCGAGTAATACGCGCCGCTGTCCGGCAGGGGGCGCACCAGGACCTGCATCCGCATGCCCTGCTGGTAGGGGCGCAGGTGCAGGTGCAGGCGCGGGTCGGCCGCGACCTGTTCGATGTCGCCCGGGCTGGCGCCGATGTCCGACTGCACGGTGACGATCGACGAGATGGCGCCGATCGCGCGCAGCACGCGGCGCTCGGCCTCGGCCGGTACTTCCAGGCCATCGCCGACGATGGCGGCGATGCGGCGGTGCTCTTCGCTCACGCGCACCAGGCGCAGGCGGGTCGGCGTCTCGCGGCTGACGATCACCGCAGCGTCTTGCCCGTCCAGCGCCGGCTGCAGGGAAATGATCACCTTGCCGCCGCGCGCCTTGACCAGCAGTTCGGGCTCGCCCGGCAGCAGTTCCACCCGCGTGCCAGGGGAATCCATCCAGAACAGCAGCGGGTGGCCGACCAGCGCCGCCATGGCTTTTTCGCGCTCGAATTCGAAGCGGATGCCGGAGCTGCCGTAGTAGCGGCGCCCGGCGATGGTCGACACGGCCTGCACGTCCTGGGCGGTGAGGAAATCGAGCTGCTGGGCGTCTTCGGCCAGGCGCTTCAGGCCCACGGCGCGGCCGCGGCTCCAGCCGCCCTGGGCGTCGCGCTTCTGCTCGCGCGGCTCCAGCTCCTGCACGCCCATTTGCTCGTCGTAGCGGATCATCCACACCAGGCGCGACTCGCGCACGACTTCCGCGTTCAGGGCCGGCTGCAGGTTGATCAGTGCATTGAGCTGGCGCTCCCAGGTTTCCTCGCGTTCGAACCAGTGGGCCAGGTCGGTGAAGCGGTGGCGCCGCCGCAGCTCGCCCGCATATTGTTCCTGGCCCACATAACCCAGTTGCCCGAGCAGTCCTGCCAGCTGGGCCGACAGGAAGTCGAAGCCGGCTTGTTCCGACTGTTCCAGCATGTCCTCGATGTCCTTGCGCTTGGCTGCCAGTTGCGGCAGGCCGAGCCAGTGGTGCATCAGCGCGCGGAAGGTGAAGGCTTCGAGCGCCATCTCCCAGCTGCGCGAAGCCAGCACGTCGGCGTCGACGGTGCCGCGGCGGATCTCGTGCAGCATGCTGAGCTGGAAGACCACGGCCGTATCCGGCCGCTGCACGGCGCGCGTGGCGATCTCGAGCCAGGCATCGGCCAGCTTGATATGGGCCGGCTGCTTGCTGCGCAGGAGGGCGGTCAGGTAGAGATGGGCGCCGATGCCATCGAAAATGGCCTTGCGCTTGCCGGTCTCGCGGCGCAGCTGCTTGAGGGCTTGCTCGGCGCCGGCCAAGCCGGTGTCGGGATCGTCGCGCAGCAGGGCGATCACGCTGCGCAGGAACAGCCCGGTGGCGTCGGGCACGCTATCGAGCAGCGCCAGGGCGTCGTCCAGGCGCCCGCAGGCGATGAAATGTTCGGCCAGCGCCACGCGCAGGTAGATCGACGGTGGGAGCGTCGCCGCATGGGCCTCGGCCGCGGCGCGGATCGCAGGCGCCAGCGCCGGTTCGCGCTGCGCGTGCTTCAGGAGCTCGGCGTAGATGGCGTCGCGCAGGTGGGGATGGACTCTTTCCATCAGCAGCGGCGAAAACGGGCGGGCGCAGACGTCGACCAGCGGATGCAAGTAGGACGCTTCGTGGCAGCGCAGGCAGGCATCGAGCAGGGGCGTGACGACGCTGGGGTCGTCGCCGCAGAACAGGGTCACGCGCAGCAGCGCCAGGCCCTGGCGGTAGCTGCGCAGGATCGGCGTGCCCTGCCAGTCGCGGCGCAGCGGGGTGAGACGTTCGTAAGCCAGGCGCAGGGCGAAGAACAGGCCGGTGTCGAGGGCATACTCGAATGCCGCCTCCACCGCCGACGGCGCCGTGGTGTAGCCGCGCCCGGCGACATCGATGACCAGGCCTTCGCTGCGGAGGCGTTCCAGCTCATGTTGCCATTGCCCGGCCGGCAGCGGCAAGCCGAGCACCATCAGGTGTTCGAGGATGCGCTGGCGGCCCATCGGCTCGCCCGCTATCGCCAGCAGGGTCAGGATCGCCTGTTCGCCTTCGTCCAGTTCGAACCTCATGCGGCGGGCAGGTTGCCGATGTCCAGCGCCGGCAGGCCGGCGGGTACCGGGATGCCGAAGACCCGCAGGTAGAACACCAGTTCCGCTTCCAGCGTCGCCACCACGCTCTCGGGCTTGCGGAAGCCGTGGCCTTCGCCCGCCAAGCTAAGGTAGGCCACCGGCACCCCGCGCGCGCGCAGTGCATCGACCATGCTTTGCGACTGCTGCGGCGGCACCACCATGTCGTCCAGGCCCTGGAAG
This sequence comes from Massilia yuzhufengensis, assembly GCF_900112225.1. Classification (GTDB taxonomy): domain Bacteria; phylum Pseudomonadota; class Gammaproteobacteria; order Burkholderiales; family Burkholderiaceae_D; genus Telluria; species Telluria yuzhufengensis. The sequence goes on from NZ_FOLD01000009.1 coordinate 21,922, forward strand.
AAGATCATCGGGCGGGTGAGCTTGTCGGTGTGGTGGATCGGCGAGCGTTCGCGGTAGACGGCCGCCGCCTGCGCCTTGGGCGCGACCAGGTATTCGTTGTAGTGCGCCTCGAACTTGTGCGAATCCGCATCCAGCCCTGCCAGGTCGGACACGCCGTAGTAGCAGGCGCCGGCCTTGAACAGGTCGTGGAAGGCGAGGGCGCACAGGGTGGTGAGGCCGCCGGCGCTGCTGCCGCGCACCAGCAGGCGCTCCGGATCGACCAGGCCCTGGCTTGCCAGGTGGCGCGCGCCGGCCACGCAGTCTTCCACGTCGACCACGCCCCACTGGCCCTTGAGCAGGTCGCGGTAGGCGCGCCCGAAGCCGGTGCTGCCGCCGTAGTTCACGTCCAGCACGGCGAAGCCGCGGCTGGTCCAGAACTGGGTCGACAGCTTCAGGGTGCTGGCCGCCATGCCGGTGGGGCCGCCGTGGCCGATGACGATCAGCGGCGGCAGCTCCCCGTCCTGCGGGGCAAAGCGCGCATTGGCCGGCGGGTAGTGGAAGGCGTGGGCCGTGCGGCCGTTCGCGCTCGGGTAGCTGATGCTGCGCGGGACCGACAGCTCGTCGACGGGGGGCAGCTGCCCGATCGAGCGCGCCAGCACGGCGTGCGCGCCAGTGTCCAGGTCGATGCGCGCCAGTTCCAGCGCGACGGTCGGCGCGCCGCCCAGCAGGGCGACGGTCGCGCCCTGCACGCGCAGCTCGCGGATTTCCTCATACGGCGTCGCGATGTCGGCCAGGCCACCGTCGCGCAGGCGCGCCAGCCGGCTCACGCCGCCCTCGACGTAGGCGCAGACGATGTCGCCGCCTGCGGCAAAGCCGTAGAGCGAGCCGCCGAAGTTCCAGTGCGGGCCGCCGAATTCGGCTTCGCGCGGGCACAGCGCCTGCACCACGCCGTGTTCGAACGCGTACAGGTTCCACCAGCCGCTGCGGTCGGAGACGAAGTGCAGGGCGCCGTTCGGCGACCATTCCGGCTGGCAGATCGATTCCTGCGGGCCGCCTGCCACCATGCGGCCGTTCAGCAGCGTTCCGTCGGCGCCGATATCGGCCAGCCACAGCTCGGTGCCTTCCCACGGCATGCGCGGGTGGTCCCAGCACAGCCAGGCCAGGCGGCTGCCATCCGGCGAGATGCGCGGCGCGGCATAGAAGTCGTTGCCCTCCACCAGCACGGTCTCGCTGCCGTCGAAGCCGATGGCGGCGATCGTGTTGACGGGGTAGTGGCCGCCGGCGGAATGGTCTTCGCGTACCGACACCAGCCGCGCGCGCGGCGCGTCGACCACGAAATCGGCGTAGCGGTGGGCGTTGTCCAGCGTGACCGCCACCGGGGCCTGGCCCGGCTCTACCCGGTACAGGCGGGTGTCGGCATGGTGCGAGAACCAGGCCACGCCGTCATGGACCGCGTAGGCGCCGCCGCCGTATTCATGCACCTTGCTGCGCACGTTGAAGGGCGCCGGCGTCAGTTCGCCTGCGGGGCCCGTCAAGGTGGAGCGTCCCGCCTCGCTGGCGCGGCCCTCCAGCCAGTACAGGTCCGGCCCGTCGAACATGATAGCCGCCAGCGGCGTGGCGCCGGCCGCGACCACGGCTGCGCCGATCGGGGAGGTCCAGGCGCCGCAGGGCGCTTGCTGTTTAGTAGTGGCAACGGTCATGACAGGTTCTTTCCTTGACGGGAATGGGATTATAAGTGCAGGCCGAGGATGCGATAATAGGCGTTTTCCTTCCGCTCTTCATTGCCAGCCATGCCACAATTTGCCCCGCTCCAGAACGACACCTTCCTGCGTGCGCTGCTGCGCCAGCCGACCGAGTACACCCCGGTGTGGCTGATGCGCCAAGCGGGCCGCTACCTGCCGGAATACCGCGCCACGCGCGCGCGCGCCGGCTCGTTCCTGGGGCTGGCGAAGAATCCGGACTACGCCACCGAAGTCACGCTGCAGCCGCTCGACCGCTATGCGCTGGACGCCTCGATCCTGTTCTCGGACATCCTGACCGTGCCCGACGCGATGGGCCTGGGCCTGTATTTCGCCGACGGCGAAGGCCCGAAGTTCGAGCGTCCGCTGCGCACCGAAGAAGCGGTGCGCGCCCTCGAAGTACCCGATATGGCGTCGCTCGACTACGTCTTCAAGGCGGTGACCCAGATCCGCACCGAAATCAATGGCCGCGTGCCGCTGATCGGCTTCTCGGGCAGTCCCTGGACACTGGCCTGCTACATGGTCGAAGGCCAGGGCTCGCGCGAGTTCCACACCATCAAAAAGATGATGTACGCGCGCCCGGACCTGATGCACCACATCCTGGACACCAATGCGCGCGCCGTGGCCCAATACCTGAACGCCCAGATCGACGCCGGCGCCCAGGCCGTGATGATCTTCGACTCCTGGGGCGGCGCGCTGGCCGACGGCGCCTACCAGGAGTTCTCGCTGAACTACATGCGCACCGTCGTGAGCCAGCTGCAGCGTGAAAAAGACGGCGTGCGCATCCCGGCCATCGTGTTCACCAAGGGCGGCGGCCTGTGGCTCGACGAGATGGCCGACATCGGCGCCGATGCGCTGGGCCTGGACTGGACCGTCAACCTGGGCCGCGCGCGCGCGCAGGTGGGCGACCGGGTGGCGCTGCAGGGCAACCTCGACCCGGCCATCCTGTTCGCCGACCCGGCGCAGATCCGCGCCGAAGTCGAGCGTTCCCTCACTGCCTACGGCACGCCGTCGGCAGGCCACGGCCACGTGTTCAACCTCGGCCACGGCATTTCACAATTCACCCCGCCGGAGTCGGTGACGGCGATGGTCGAGGCTGTCCACAGCTTCAGCCGCAAGCAGCGCGCTGCCTGAACGTCGCCTGGCGCGGCAGCGATATCTCTCACGCAACGGGGCCTGAAACGGGTTCCGTTGCCGCAGCAAAATCACACTTGTTCACAAGTTCGTAAAAACTTGAAATTATTCCTGTGGACATCTTTGCCTCGTCAGAAAAAACGTAAGCTTCTGATTATTAAGTGGTTTTTTCATGCGGGACTGTGGATTTACACAGTAGGCTGTAGGGTCCAGAACTAAATTGTCCCGGTTTCCTGTCCATTGTTCACAAAGTTATGCACAGGCAGAGGTGGGGGTTGGGAAAAGTGCTTCGTTTACGCGGACTTAGCTCAACTCTTCATGTAAGGTCTCAACATTGTGGTGCGGCGCAGCGCGTTTTCCCGACACTTACTGTGCAGTTATGCACAGCACGGCAATTCCGGGGTGGGTTGTTAACAGGGATAAGTCCTTGTTTGCAAGTGCTTGAATTTACACGGTAATTTATTGTTGATTCTGCGAATCGTCCGGCCGGAGTTGATCTAACGTAAACCTCGGACAGGGTCAAGTACCACGCTATTCACAAAGTTTTCCACAGCTTACTGGACATAAAAGAAGGTTGGATTTGGCACACTGCTTCCTGGAGGTCGCGCTTGACACCCCGCTCAACAGCTGCTTCGACTACCGCTGGCCTTGCCAGCCGGGCGAAGAGCCGCTGGTGGGCCAGCTGGTGCTGGTGCCGTTCGCCCGGCGCGAGGTCATGGGCCTGATCGTCGCGGTCAAGCAGGACACCGACGTCCCTGTGGACAAGCTCAAGGATGCGATCGCCGTGCGCAGCCAATTGTCGCCGCTGCCGGCGCGCTGGATCGCGCTGGCGCAGTTCGCGGCCGACTACTACCAGCGTCCGCTGGGCGAGGTGGCGCTGCCCGGCCTGCCCAAGAACCTGCGGGCGCCCAGGACGGTGGCGCTGGACCGCGCGCTGAAAAAGCTGGCCAAGGACACATCCCCCCACGACGCCACCCCGTCCGGCATGCCGGCCCTGAACCCGGCGCAGCAGCTGGCGGCCGACAGCATCGGCGGGGCCCAGGGCTTTACTCCCATCCTGCTGTACGGCGTCACCGGCAGCGGCAAGACCGAGGTCTACCTGCAAGCCTGCGCCCAGGTGCTGGCGCGCGACGCCGCCGCCCAGATCCTGATCCTGGTCCCGGAAATCAACCTGACGCCCCAGCTGGAAGGGAACATCCGGGCGCGCTTCCCGGGCGTGATGCTGGCCACCCTGCACAGCAGCCTGTCCGAGGGCGAGCGCAGCCTGCACTGGCTGGCCGCGCACCAGGGCCAGGCGCGCATCGTGCTGGGCACGCGGCTGGCGATCCTGTCCTCGCTGCCGCATCTGAAGCTGATCGTCATCGACGAAGAGCACGACCCCTCGTACAAGCAGCAGGAAGGCCTGCGCTATTCGGCGCGCGACCTGGCGGTGTGGCGCGCGCACCAGCTGGCGATCCCGATCGTGCTCGGTTCGGCCACGCCGTCGCTGGAAAGCTGGCACCACGCGAGCTCGGGTCGCTACCGCAAGCTGGAACTGCGCGAGCGCGCCGTGCGCGACGCCGTGCTGCCCACCGTGAAGCTGGTCGACCTGGAGCGCGACCGTCCCAAGGACGGCTTGAGCAGCGCCCTGCTGGCCGCGCTGCGCCAGCGCCTGGAGCGCGGCGAACAGTCGCTGCTGTTCCTGAACCGGCGCGGCTACGCCCCGGTGATCTGCTGCGACGCCTGCGGCTGGATCAGCAACTGTACCCGCTGCACCTCCTTCATGGTGCTGCACAAGCCCGAACACCGGCTGCGCTGCCACCACTGCAGCCTGGAGCTGCGCATCCCGCGTTCCTGCCCCACCTGCGGCAACGTCGACCTGCAGCCGCTCGGGCGCGGCACCCAGCGCGTGGAAGAAGGCCTGCAGGCGATGTTCCCGGAAGCGCGCATCCTGCGCATCGACGCCGACTCCACCCGCCTGAAAGGCAGCGCCCAGGCGGCCTTCGACAGCGTGCACCGGGGCGAGGTGGATATTTTGGTGGGCACGCAGATGGTCGCCAAGGGCCACGATTTCAAGAAGCTCACGCTGGTGGGCATCCTGAACCCGGATACCGCGCTGTTCTCGCAGGACTACCGCGCCAGCGAGCGCCTGTTCGCCCAGCTGATGCAGGTGGCGGGCCGCGCCGGGCGCGCCGGCGCCGCCTCGGAAGTGCTGGTCCAGACCCGCTACGCCAGCCATCCGCTGTACGGCGCCGTGGTGCGCCACGACTACGACCGCTTCGCCGGCAGCCTGCTCGACGAGCGCCGCCAGGCCGGGCTGCCGCCCTTCATGTACCAGGCCTTGCTGCGCGCCGAAGCGCCCGAACTGGCCACCGCGATCGCCTTCCTCGAGGGCGCGCGCGACTGCCTGCTGTGGGATGGGATCATGATCAACGACCCGATCCCGATGACGATGACGCGCGTGCACAATACCGACCGCGCCCAGCTGCTGGTGGAATCGAGCTCGCGCCCCGCGCTGCAGGCCTTCCTGCGCGAGTGGGTCGACACCCTGCGCGCCATGAAGTCGCGCGTGCGCTGGTCGCTCGAAGTCGACCCGCTCGATATCTGAGCGGTGTGGCGATCGGTGAGAATTCGCCGCCCGCGACCTGCTAGAGTACCGGTGCCCACCACGCCACCGGAACAGACCTGCCATGCGCGCATCCATCACCGCCCTCCTGCTTGCCCTGTCGGCCGCCGCGCCGCACGCCGGCGCCGGCACCTATCCCGGCTCCCTGGCCGTCGACGCCATCCGCGGCAGCATCGCTGCGCGCGACTGCGCCACCGCCGTCAAGCGGCTGAAAAGCGCGCTGGAGAACGACTACCCGGAAGCCGCGCTGCTGGCCGGTTCGATGTATGAGAACGGCATCTGCGTCAAGCGCGACTGGCAGCGCGCCGTGGGCTTCTATGTGCAGGCCTACGACGGCGGGGAAAAGGAAGGCGCGGCACGGGTCGCGGCCGGCTACGCCGACCCGGCCAATGGCCCGGACGTCGCCGCGGCGCTGTGGTGGTCCTGGAAGACCGAGGGCTTCCGGGTAGCCCAGTGCAGCGTGCCGCTGGAGGCCAGGGCCGACCCGGACCGGTTCGTGGCGGCGCTGGCGGCCTGGCCGAAGCAGCAGCTGGCGGTCTGCAACTACCTGGCCGGGGTGCTGGCCACCATCGCCGCCGAAGTGAAGTACCCGGAACTGGCGAGCGCCCATGGCATCGGCGGGGACGTGACCCTGCGCTTCCTGGCCGGCGTGCCGCGCATCGAACTGCAGCGCGGCGAATCGCGCGAGTACGAGCTGGTGGGCTGGGTCAGCGCCGACATGCTGCGCGACCGCAAGGCGCGCCGGATGGCCGACGGTTTCGAGCAGGCGCTGAGCAGCGTCGCCAACCGCGCGCTGGCGCGCTATCCGCATCCGGGCAGTATCGCGGCCGATGCGCTGCTCCAGGTGAAATACAACTTCCATATGGAAGGGCAGATGGCGCGCTGAGCCTGGTGCCGAGGCCCGGAGCTGCTGTTGTCCGAGGGGTTATCGATCCCTGTCGCGCGACGCCGCGAGCCGGCGGGCAGCCTGCGCAGGCGGGGAATCGCCCAGCGGCAGCAGCCCCGCCGCCTGCGCCAGCGCGCGCACCAGCGCCGCCTCGCCCAGGCGCAGGCCGCGTCCGCGCAACTGCGGCATTGAACGCAGCGCGGCGGGACTGATCTCGACGGCGGCCCGCACCAGCAGCCGCTGCAGGGGCCGCAGCGGCGCGGGCAGGAGCGGCGCCCCGGCCATGATGCCGAGGAATTCGTCGAGGACGGCGGAGCCTTCCAGGCCAGGGGTCGTGGCAGCGAGCAGCGCTTCCCACTCCGCCCACGAGCGCGGCGCGCCGTGCGCCCCGTACAGGTGCGCGGAATGCTGGCCTTCGGCGAAGGCGGCGTCCTTGTCGGCCGCCGACAAGGGCCGCACGTAGCGGTGGTAGGCCTCGGTGAAGCCGAAGGCGGCGGTCGCATGCACCCAGTCGAGCAAGCGCGGATCGTTGGCGCGGTAGGGCAGGCCGGCGGATGTGGCGCCCTCCACGTTCCCATGCATCCGCACCACGCGCGCGATCATCTCCTGCGCGGCCGAGCGCGGGCCATACACCGTCATCATGGCCGCATAGCCGGTGCGCCTCAGGCGCAGGCCCGGGTCGCGCCGGAAGCCGCTATGGTCCCACACGCCCGCGCGCACCGACGGCTCGGCCAGCTCCAGCAGCACCGCCGCCACCCCGCCGACGAACAGGGCCACCGGATTGGCGAACACGCGCCACGACACCCCACCGGCCGGCGCCAGCGCCGGCTCGCCCGCCGGCTGGCTGAAGTCGAAGGCCATGCCCGGCGGTGGTTTCATCAAGCTCTGGATCGTACTGAGCATTGCCGGCCTCTCGCGCCGTGATCGACCACCTTCAGATCGGGACGGCTGCGCTGGATACAAGTCGCAATGCGAACCCGCAATTTCGCAACTTCGTAACTTCGGGGTCAGGTCTGACATTCAGACACGAGCTCTGCCGTTACATGCAGCTTGCAGCGCTTTTACTGTCGAGGCCGTGTCCAAATGTCAGACCTGACCCCGAAGTTCGAGGGGGAAGGCGGAGTGCCGCAGCCAGCCGCGGGCGATGGTGAAGGTCCAGCTGCGTTCGGCCAGCGCGTCGCCTTCCGGGCCGGGGGGCTGCCATGCCACCTGGGCGGTGCCCTGCAGCTGCAGGATGTCGCCGCTCGCGAAATCGACCATCACGAGGGCGGCGCGTGGTTCCAGCAGGAGGTTGCCGAGGGTGTTGAAGTAGTGGTTGCCGGGGTAGTCGGGCACGGTGAGCACGTGGCCATCCAGGCGCAGGAAGCCGGCGGGGCCGCCGCGGTGGGAGATGTCGAGGCCGCGCACGGCGCGCTTGGGCGCGGCGCCGCTCGAGGTGGCGACGAACATGGTTTCGCAGGCGGCGACCAGGGACACGGCGGCGGCGGGCAGCGTTGTTCCGAACATCTCGACCGGGCCGGGCTGGCGCGCGGCGGGCGCCAGCTGGCGCACGTGGATGTACCTCGGGCAGTTGCCGAACGATTGATGCACCTTGACCGACAGCCCGTGGCCGTCCACCCGCGCCAGCGTGCCGTTGGCGCGGTTGCGGCGGCGCGTCGCCAGGTCGATGCCGAGCAGGCCGATGTCGGCGCCGGCGGCAAGCATGGCGCGGGCCGGGTCGTCCGGATCGGGCAGGGCGGCGATGTCGAGCGTGCCGGGGTCGGGGCTGGTGGCGAAGCCCGGTTCGCCGTGCACGAGGGTGGCGAGCGGCCAGCCGCTGTCGTCGGCCACGGCCACGCACAGGAAGGGCAGCAGGGGGAAGAAGTGGCGGTGCTGGTCCGGCAGCTGGCTACGGATCGGCGCGCCCGGCGGGCCGCCGCCGGCCAGGTGCTGGGCGCGCTGCTCGCCGGCGTGGAAGGGGGCGGGGATGCGGGAATCAAACATGGTCTCACTCCGTCGGCATGGGGATGAAACGGGGCAGGGCCTGGATGCGGGCGATCCAGGCGCGCACTTGCGGATACGGGTCGAGCGCGATACTGCCTTCGGGGGCATGCGCCACATAGGCATAGCAGGCGATGTCGGCCAGGGTCGGCTGAGCGCCGGCCAGGTAGGGCGTTTGCGCCAGGCTGTGCTCCATGACACCGAGCGCCTTGCCGGCCAGCTTGCCCATCAGCTCTGGCGGCATGCCGGTGTCGCCGAAGCGCGCCGACACCCGCGCCCGCGCCGGGCCGAAGGCGATCTCGCCAGCCGCCAGCGACAGCCAGCGCTGCACCTGGGCGGCGCCCACCGGGTCGTCGGGCAGCCAGCCGCTGCCGGGCGCATAGCGCCGCGCCAGGTAGACCAGGATGGCATTGCTGTCCGCCAGCACCAGCGCGCCATCCTGCAGGACGGGAATCTGGCCGAGCGGATTGATGCGCAGGAAGTCGGCGCCCTGGCGCACCGGCGCCGGCGCGTCGATGCGCTGGTAGGGCAGCTGCAACAGGTGCAGGAACAGTTCGACCCGGTGGGTGTGGCCGGACAGGGCAGTGCCGTAGAGGATCAGGGAAGTCATGGCGGCGGAAGCAGGTGGAGGAAGCTTCATCCTAGTCCCGAACCTATCCTTGCAGAATCATGCATAATTGAAATTCATTCTTTCACTGCGCACAATAATGGACCGTCTGGACGAATTGCAGGTGTTCCTGGCCATCCTCGACGCCGGCAGCATGGCGGCCGCTGCGCGCAGGCTGCGGCGCTCGCCGTCGGCCGTCACGCGCATCCTGTCGACGCTGGAAGAGCGCATGGGCGTGCGCCTGTTCGAGCGCAGCACGCGCCGGCTCACGGCCACCAATGAAGGCCTGAACCTGGCCGCGCAGGCCCGTCGCCTGCTGGCGGACTACGAGGCCGCGATGCGCGAACATGCGCAATCCGCGCCGCGCGGCCTGCTGCGGGTGACCGCGCCGATGGTGTTCGGGCGCCGCCACATGGCGCCGGTAGTCACGAAATTCCTGCTGCTGTATCCAGAGGTGCAGGTCGAGCTGGTGCTGTCCGACCGCAACCTCGACATGATCGACAACGGCATCGACCTGGCCCTGCGCATCGGTGCGCTGGACGATTCCAGCCTGGTGGCGCGCAAGCTCGGCGTGGTGCGGCGCGTGACGGTGGCGAGCCCGGCCTACCTGGCGCGGCGCGGCGAACCGGCCACGCCGGAGGCGCTGGCCGGGCATGAGCTGATCCTCACGACCACCGTGCGCGGGCTGCCCGAATGGCGCTACCAGGCCGGTGCGCGCGAGCACATCGTGCGCTTCACGCCGCGCCTGCAGCTCAATGATGTCGAAGGCGTGCTGGGCGCCGCGCGCGACGGCTTCGGCATCGCCCGCGCGCTGTCCTACCAGGTGGCGCCCGACCTGGCAACGGGCGCCCTGGCGCCGCTGCTGGCGGCCTATGAGCCCGCGCCGCTCCCGGTCCATCTGGTCTACCCGAGCGCGCGCCACATGGCCGCGCGCCAGCGCGCCTTCGTCGATTTCGCGGTCGAGCAGTTCGGGCAGCTGGCGCTGCTGGCCTGAGGGGTTCGGCCGGTTCGACGAAAATCGCGTATTGTTCCGTCATGAAACCGCAGGAGAATGCAATGAACAAACTGGACGTAGACGTTGCCATCATCGGCACCGGCACCGCCGGCATGACTGCCTACCGCGCCGCAAGAGCGCAAGGGGCGCGCGTGGTGGTGATCGAAAGCGGGCAATATGGCACCACCTGCGCGCGGGTCGGCTGCATGCCGAGCAAGCTCCTGATCGCGGCGGCCGAGTCGGCGCACGCGATGCAGCACAGCGCGCCCTTCGGCGTGCATGCGGGCGAGGTGCGCATCGACGGGCCGGCCGTGATGGAACGCGTGCGGCGCGAGCGCGACCGTTTCGTCGGCTTCGTGCTGGAGGGCGTCGAGTCCTTCCCCGAACAAGACCGGCTGCGCGGCCATGCGCGCTTCACCGGTCCGCATACGCTGCTGGTCGACGACCACACCGAGATTGCCGCCGCCCGCGTCGTCATCGCCACCGGCTCGACGCCGCTGCGCCTGCCGGCGCTGGAAAACGTCGGCCCCGGCATCGTCACCAGCGACGACGTGTTTTATTGGGACGATTTGCCCAAGTCGGTGGCCGTGATCGGCACCGGCGTGATCGGCCTGGAACTGGGCCAGGCCCTGGCGCGCCTGGGCGTGCGCGTGAAATTCTATGCGCGCGGCGGCAGCATTGCCCAGCTCAGCGACCCGGAAGTGCTGCGCACCGCCACCCGCGTGCTGGCCGAGGAACTCGACATCGGCTTCCAGTCGAAGGTGGTGGGCGCGGTGCAGGAAGGCGATGACGTGGCGCTGACCGTCAGCGATGCACTCGGGGTGGAACACACCGAACGCTTCCAGTTCGTGCTGATGGCGGCCGGCCGCACGCCCAACGTGCACGATATCGGCCTGGAACACACGGGGCTCGCGCGCGGGCCCGACGGTATTCCCGCCTTCGATCCCTGCACCATGCAGTGCGGGACCAGCCACATCTTCATCGCCGGCGACGCCAACAACGAACGCCCGCTGCTGCACGACGCGGCCGACCACGGCAAGATCGCCGGCGACAACGCGGGCCGCTACCCGGACGTGCGTCCCGGCCTGCGCCGCACGCCGATCGCGGTGGCCTTCACCGAACCGAACATCGCGACCCTGGGCGAGAGCTACCGCAGCCTGTGCGAAGGCGGCAAGCGCAAGTTCGCGGTCGGCGCGGTGTCCTTCGCCAACCAGGGCCGCAGCCGGGTGATGTTGCAGAACAAGGGGATGCTGCGGGTGTATGCCGAATTCGGCTCGCGCCGTTTCCTGGGCGCCGAGATGATCGCGCCGCGCGCCGAGCACCTGGCCCACACGCTGTCGTGGGCGGTGCAAATGCGCATGACGGTGGACCAGATGCTGGAGATGCCCTTCTACCACCCGGTCATCGAAGAAGGCGTGCGCACCGCGCTGCGCGACCTGGCCCACTGCCTGGCCAAGGGCGAAAGCGACGTCGATGCCGCTGACAGCGAGCCGGGTACCTGACCCGGGCCGGCTGCCAGACCGAGCGGCCTGCTTACTTCTTGCGGCGGCGGGTGGCGCCCAGGGCCACCAGGCCCAGCGCGGCCAGCGCCATCGAGGCAGGCTCGGGCACGTCGGCCGGTACAGCCGCCGGCGCCACGCGGGTCACCACGTTGCTCACCGTCAGCGTACTGGCTTCCAGGCGGCCGTCCATGAAGGTGACCCAGGCGATGGCCTTCTGGTTGTTGTTCAATGCTTCGTTGAGCCAGGTATTGAGCGCGATGTCATAGCGGCCGAAGTTGGTCACGTCGGCCAGGGTGAAGTGGTAATTCACCGATGGAATGGTGAAACTCAGCGCGCTCAGCTCGTCCTGGCTCAGGAAACCGTCGGCGTTGTTGTCTACACCCGTGAACTGGCCCGAAGCGGGGATCATGGCGGCGCTCACCGCCATCGTATAGTCGATGACGGTGGCGTTGGCGTTTGCTGCGGCTGCGAGGAGCAGTGCCGGGAAAAGCTTCTTGAACATGTGGGACCCTGGAAAATCGATTTAGATAATTAATCTAAAGCAATTGTTGTGCCCGCATGGAAATATACAACAATTTCAAAGGCTTGCGTTCATTCGGCCAGTCAGCAGCAGACCTCGTGTAAAGTTTCCCGACAGAAAAAAAGCGTGATTATAGGCAACCGACTCAGTTCAGCCGCGTCGCATCCAGCTTGCCCTCGCCCGCCAGCTGGCGCAGGATGCGCACCGTGTCGATGTCGGCTTCCTGGTAGGCCGAGCGCTTGAAGTCGTCGTACATGGCGTTGGCCGGGTCGGTGTGCTCGCCCTGGCCGTCGTCGTAGCAGAAGCGCACCAGCAGCATGGCGTCGCCCGGCGCCTCGATCAGCATGCGCAGGTTCGACGCGGCGATATCGCCCTGGGCCGGCACCTCGAAGCGCACTTCCTTCAGCGGCGTCAGGTGCACCACGTCCTCGATCACCAGGTCGCCGTAGCGCAGGCGGCGCGCGAAGCTGCCGCTGGCGCGCTCGCCGATCGTGCATTCGTCCAGGTGCGGCACGAACAGGGTCGGCGATTCGGCGCGCAGCACCAGGCCGCGCCACAGCTGCTCGATGGTCATGGTGTCCATCAAGGGGTTGAGCGGATCGTTGATCTCGATGAGGTGTTCAAATTTCATGTGCAGGTGTCCAGGAGTAGCGCCGGCGCGCGCGCCGCAAAGGGGGCATGGTACCCGATTGCGGCGCCCGCTGCCGCGCCGATGGGCCTTCGGCAGCCCTAGTTATTGCCGAGGAGAAGCGCATGCTGCTTGCGCTGGAAGAAGGCGATCGCCACCAGGATCGCGAACGAGATCGCCAGCAGCACCAGCGCATACGCATGCGCCGCCGCATAGTTGAGCTTTTGCGCCTCGTCGTAGAGCGCGATCGAGGCCACCCGGGTCTGGCCCGGGATATTCCCGCCCAACATCAGCACCACGCCGAACTCGCCCATGGTGTGGGCGAAGCTGAGCGACAGGCCGGTGAGGATGCCGTTGCGCGACAGCGGCAGCACGATCGAAAAGAAGGCCTGGCGCCGGGTGAGTCCGAGCGCCAGCGCCGACTGCACCAGGTCGCGGCTCACGTTGCGGAACGCCGACTGGATCGGCTGCACCGCGAACGGCAGGCTGTACACCACTGAACCTGCCACCAGGCCGGCGAAGGAAAATGGCAGCGGGTGTCCGAACAGGGACATCCAGGCCGCGCCCACCGGCTGCTGGGGCGACATCAGCATCAGCAGGTAAAACCCGATCACGGTGGGAGGCAGCACGATCGGCAGGCTGACCAGGGTCTCGATGAACAGGATGCCGCGCATGCGGCTGGTGTTGAGCCAGTTGGCGAGCGGGATGGCGATCGCGATCAGCACCAGCGCCGTCACCAGCGACAGCCGCAGCGTGAGCGCGAGCGCCGCCCACAGCTCGGGCGCGAAGGCCAGGCCTTCCGAGCCCAGGCTAGTCATTCACCGCCGGCAGGCCGAATCCGTTGCGTTCGAGGATGGCGCGCGCCGCGGGCGAGCCCAGGAAGCGCACGAAGCGCGCGGCCAGCGGCTGCGTGCTGCCGGCCGAGGTGACGATGGCGCCCTGCTCGATCGGCGCCACGCCGGCATCGCTGATCAGGTGGTGGCGCCCGACCCCCGCCATCCTTGGCGAGCGCACCGTGGCCAGCGAAATGATGCCCAGCTGGGCGTTGCCGGTCTGGACGAACTGCGCGGCCTGGGCAATGTTCTCGCCGATGACCAGGCGCGGCTGCACCGCTTGCCACAGCTTGTCGCGTTCCAATGCGGCCTTGGCCGCGCGTCCATACGGCGCCGTGTCCGGGTTACCAATGGCGATGCGGGCCACGCGCGGGTCGCGCAGCAGGGGCAAGCCCTGGCTGACATCGAAGCGCGGGTCGGTGGTCCACAGCACGATGCGGCCGATCGCATAGGGGCGCAGGGTGGCGCCGTCGGCCGCGCCCAGCTTGGCCAACTGGGTCGGGTACAGCATGTCGGCCGACAGGAAGACGTGGAAGGGCGCGCCGTTGCGGATCTGGGCGAAGAAGTTGCCGGACGCGCCGGTAGAGATCTTCACGTCCGCACCAGGCGCCTCCTTGCGGAAGGCGGCCGCCAGCTCGTCGATGCAATACACCAGGTCGCTGGCCGCGGCCACCAGCAGCGGCGTGGTGTTGGCGCGTGCGCCAGGGGCGGCCAGCAGTGTTGCAAACAGGATGACAAGCAATTTATTCATGAGTTCATTTTAGCGCGGCAGCCCGCGCCTCGTTACAATACCCGGCCATTCTGCAGAAATCTTTCCCATGTCCAACGCACCAAAGTTCGGCCTCAACGGGCCGCAAAGCGAAGCCGTGCTCTATCTGGACGGTCCTTGCCTGGTGCTGGCCGGCGCCGGCTCGGGCAAGACGCGCGTCATTACGCAGAAAATTGCCTACATGATCGAAGAGTGCGGCTATGACCCGCGCACGATTGCCGCGCTGACCTTTACCAATAAGGCGGCGCTGGAAATGCAGGAACGCATCGCCAAGCTGCTCAAGCAGCCAAAACAGGCCAAGCAATTGACCGTGTCCACCTTCCACTCGCTGGGCGTGAAGATCTTGCGCCAGGAGGCGGCCGGCGTCGGCCTGAAGGACAAGTTTTCCATCATGGACAGCGACGACTGCTACACCATTGTGTCCGACCTGGCGCTGACCACGGATAAACAGGAAATCCGCCGCATCCAGAACGCCATCTCGCTGTGGAAGAACGGCCTGGTCGACCCGGACGACGCCATCCACAACGCCGTCGATGAAGACGAAGCCATGTCGGCGCGCGTCTACCGCAGCTACCTCGCCACCCTGCAGGCCTACCAGGCGGTCGATTTCGACGACCTGATCCGCCTGCCGGTGGAGCTGTTCCGCAACAACGAATCGATCCGCGACCGCTGGCAGCGCCGCCTGCGCTACCTGTTGATGGATGAATACCAGGACACCAACACCTGCCAGTACGAGCTGGTGAAACTGCTGGTGACCGGGATCGGCAAGAAGCCGATGTTCACCGCCGTGGGCGACGACGACCAGGCGATCTACGCCTGGCGCGGCGCGTCGGTGGAAAACCTGAAGACCCTGCAGACCGATTTCCCCGACCTGCGCGTCATCAAGCTGGAACAGAACTACCGCTCCACCACCCGCATCCTGCAGGCGGCCAATGCCGTCATCGGCAATAACCCGAAGCTGTTCGAGAAGTCGCTGTGGTCCGAGCACGGCCTGGGCGAGCCGATCGAGGTGCTGGGCATGCAGAGCGACGAGCAGGAAGCGGAACAGATCGCGATCATGATCTCGGCCGACCATTTCCAGCGCAAGAACAAGTGGACCGACTACGCAATTTTGTACCGCGGCAACCACCAGGCGCGCGTCATCGAGCAGTCCCTGCGCAAGGAACGCATCCCCTACACCATGTCGGGCGGCCAGAGCTTCTTTGACAAGGCCGAGATCAAGGACATCATCGCCTACCTGCGCCTGATCGCGAACCAGGACGACGACCCGGCCTTCATCCGCGCCGTCACGACGCCGAAACGCGGGGTCGGCATGGCCACGCTGGAAACCCTGGGCGAATTCTCGAAGCAGTGGAACTGCTCCCTGTTCGAGGCCGCGCGCAAGGGCGGACTGGAAGCCAAGCTGGCCGAACGCCAGCTGGCGCCGCTGCGCGACTTTTGCCGCTTCATGCTGGAACTGGAAGACCGCGCCACCCGCCCGGGCCCGTCCGGCAGCGGCGACAATGCGGCCGAAGTGCTCGACGACATGATGAAGGAAATGAATTACGAGCACTATTTGTACGAGAATTTCGACGACCGCGCAGCCCAGGGCAAGTGGCAGAACGTCCTCGAATTCACCAACTGGCTGAAGGAACGGGGACGCGGCGGGCGCGAGCGCGACGGCGAAGAAAAGAACCTGCTCGAGCTGACCCAGATGGTGGCGCTGATGTCGATGCTGGAAGGCCAGGACGAGGAACAGGATGCGGTGCGCATGTCGACCCTGCACGCCTCCAAGGGCCTGGAATATCCGCACGTGTTCCTGGTGGGCGTGGAAGAGGGCATCCTGCCGCACAAGGGCGATCCGGATGCGCCGGTGGAAATCATCGCCGCCCGCATCCAGGAAGAGCGGCGCCTGATGTACGTCGGCATCACGCGTGCCCAGCGCACCCTGCGCCTGACCTGGTGCAAGAAGCGCAAGCGCGCCGGCGAGCTGGTGCATTGCGAGCCGTCGCGCTTCATCAAGGAAATGGCGCTCGACGTCGGCGACGCGCCGCCCAAGGAAACCGAAGTCATCACGCCCAAAGACCGGCTGGCCAGCCTGAAAGCCTTGCTGGCGATGCCGAAGGCATAAGTTTGACGCGTGCGCGTTGCGGATTAGCCTTGAAGGGCTGATAACTCACGCGCACGATTGAATTCTTATTTGACTTCCCCTGTCTCACAAGAAATACTTTCCGGAAAGCGAACTTCCGCATCGGCACGTCGCACTAACTTTCCAGAAAAATATCTCAAGCATGGCAACTGTTTCCGACCTGACCAATACGCCCCTGTCCGGGTTGAACCACATCGATGCGCTGCTCGATATCGGCCCCGACTGGAATTACCTGACCGGTGTCGCGGCCAACACGATGTACTACACCTTCTCGATTTCTTCGGGCAACGAAAAAAACGTGGCGGGCCAGGAGGCATTTACCCAGGCCCAGCAGATAGCGACGCGCGCCGCCTTCGACTACCTGCAACAGGTCACCGGCATCCAGTTCGTCGAGACCGCGATCGGCACCAGCGCCCAGTTCCACCTGGCCAACCGCAACCTGGACAACAGCAGCACGACCGGCCTGTGCAGCTGGGAAAGCAGCTATTCCTATGGCGCCGGCAATGTCCTGAACAGTTATTCGGCGAATGCCTATGTCTACCTGGACAATGTCGAATGGCGTGCCCAGAACCGCAACCTGGAACCGGGCGGCGAAGGCTATGAAACCCTGCTGCACGAGCTGGGCCACGCACTGGGCCTGAAGCATCCGTTCGAGGACGATATCCGGCTGCCGGCCAGCCAGGACAATCCGGGCAATACCCTGATGTCCTACGGCAGCGGCGGACCCTACTCCACCTTCAGCCCCTACGACATCGCGGCCCTGAACTGGCTGTATGGCGGCGACGGCCTGCGCGGCGCGCTCGGCATCAACTCGACCGCTGGCGGGCGCTATGTTACCGGCACCACCGGCGCCGACCGCCTGACCGGCAGCGCGGCCGACGACATGTTCGCGGGCTTCGGCGGCAACGACACCATCCTGGGCGGCGCCGGCAACGACACGGTGGCCTTCAGCCGTCCGCGCGGCGAATACGTGGTCAGCGAAAACGCCGCCCACGACCTGATCATCGCCCATGCCACGCAAGGCACGGTCACGCTCAACAGCATCGAGCAGTTCTCCTTTTTCGATGGCACCTACCAGCGGGCCCAGGTCCTGGTCGACATCACTGCGCCGGCCGCGCCGACCGCGGCTGTCACCAAGAATGCCGCCGGCTACGCTGCCGGCAACCAGCCGCGCGTGAGCGGCGAGGCAGAGCCCAATTCGACCGTGCGCGTGTACGAGGGCGCGCGCCTGGTGGGCGAGACCCTGGCCGACGCCAACGGACTCTGGACCGTCGTCACCACCGGCACCTTCACCGATGGACTGAACCGCGCGGTGCGCGTGACCGCCACCGACGCCACCGGCAACGTATCGCCCTTCAGCGAATTGGCCACCTTCCACGTCGACGCCACCGCGCCCTTCATCCCGACCTCGACGATGACGCTGGCCGACAAGAGCAACCAGCCGGTATTCAGCGGGACCGCGGAAGCCGGCACCACGATCCAGCTGGTGCGCATCAGCGACGCCGTCGAGATCGGCCGCACCGTGACCAAGGCCGACGGCACCTGGAAGATCGATTCGGCGGCCCTGCCGAACGGCGAGTACGAAATCGCGGCAGTGTCGGTCGACATCGCCGACAACGCCACCAGTGCGCTCAACCGCATGAAGTTCACCATCGACAGCGCGCTGAACCTGGCCGGCAACAGCCTCGACAACCGCTTCGCTGCGGGCGCCGGCAACAATGCGATCGATGGCCAGGCCGGCCTGGATACCGTGGTGTACACCGGCGCGCGCGCCGACTTCGTCGTCGAGCGCGGCGTGTACGGCGTGACCGTGGCCGCCAAGACCGGCACCGGCGGCACCGATAACCTGGTCAATGTCGAGCGCGTGCAGTTCGGCGACACCATGCTGGCGCTGGACATCGATGGCAATGCCGGCCAGGTCTACCGCCTGTACCAGGCCGCCTTCGACCGCGTGCCCGATGCCGGCGGCCTGGCCTACTGGATCAAGGCCCTCGACAGCGGCGCCTTCGACCTGAACGACATTTCCGGCCTGTTCCTGAACCAGGAGGAGTCGTACGCGTTGTATGCGCAGGATCCGTCGGATACCAGCTTCGTCACCAAGCTCTACGCCCACGTGCTGCACCGCCCGGCCGAAGGCGCTGGCTTCGACTTCTGGGTCAATGGCCTGCAGCAGGCTACCCGCGCCGAAGTGCTGGCCTTCTTCTCGGAGAGCCCGGAAAACCAGGCCCAGGTGATCGGTGCGATCAACGACGGGATCGAGTTCCCGCTCTCCGGTGGATAAACCGGCGCGTATCCGTGCGCAAGGCTGGCATAATGCCGGCTTTGCGCCGGAGTGTACCGTGAGCCAGGAAGACCGTATCGTCGACATCGAAATCAAGCTCACGCACCAGGAAGACCTGGTCGAGACGCTGAACCAGACCATCTACCGCCAGGGCCGCCGCATCGACCAGCTCGAAGCCATGGTCACCGCCATGGCGGACCACGTCCGCAACCTGCAGTCCAACCGCGGCGGGCCGCTCAACGAGAAGCCGCCCCACTACTGAGGCCTTCGCCCAGGCGCTGGCCCAGGCAGAGCAGCGTCAGCGTCGGCGGCAATCCCCACGCCTGCGGGATCACCGACGCATCGCACACGTACAGGCCCGGCGCCGCGCGCAGCTCGCTGTCGACGCCGGCCCCGATGCGGATACTGCCGCCAGGATGCGCCGCGAAGTGGTGGCTGGCAAAGACCTGGTGCGCGCCCGCCTGTTCCAGGATGCGGCGCGCCATCCCGACTCCCTCCGCCAGGCGCGCCCGGTCGCCGGGACCCAGGCGCTTGTCCACCCAGCGCGGCCCCACCGCGCCGCCGATCTCGTCGCGGATCTTCACCATGATGCTGAGCGTGCGCGCATGCGCCGTGACGCGGTCGACGCGGCCGGCCTGCAGCGCAAAGGCCTGGTACATCGTGCGCGGCAAGGTGAGGTCGGCCAGCGCGATGCCGGCTTCATGAAAACTGGCGCCGGCCGC
The DNA here is from genome assembly GCF_900112225.1 of Massilia yuzhufengensis. Classification (GTDB taxonomy): domain Bacteria; phylum Pseudomonadota; class Gammaproteobacteria; order Burkholderiales; family Burkholderiaceae_D; genus Telluria; species Telluria yuzhufengensis. Next base: position 41,229 of record NZ_FOLD01000009.1, read on the forward strand.
CATCGGCACTTCCGCACCGCCGTCGAGGTCATCGACGCTGCCCATCACCGCCACCACCGGGTCGCTGAAGAAGGGCGCATGGCGCGGCCCCAGGCTGGAGGCATGCAGCAGGCGCGGGCTGCCGATGCCGCCGCCGGCCAGCACCACCAGTGGCGCGCGCGCCGTGTGCCGGCGGCCCGCATGCTCCAGCTCCACGCCGGCGGTCCGGCCGTCCTCCATCACCACCTTCAGCACCCGGCTGCGGTCGCGCAGCACGGCGCCGTGGCTGCAGGCCTGTTCCACGAAGTCGCGCGCGCTCCACTTGGCGCCGTAGGGGCAGCCATACACGCAGCGCCAGCAGCCGCTGCGGCAGGCCTGCGGGCGGATCATCTTGTCGAGCTTGCGCCAGTCGAAGCCGGCGGCGCGCGCGGCCGCCATGATACGGGTGGCCATCGGGCCCACCAGGCGGTCGGGCAGGGGCGCCAGCGGCAGCTCGGCGCGCAGCGCCGCCAGGGCCGGCGCGAGGTCGATGCCGTGGGCCGCGAACATGGCCAGCGGCGGCGCGGCGGCAGTGGCGAAGTTCAGCGCCGAGCTGCCGCCCAGCGCGCTGCCGGCCACCAGCAGCGAAGCGTCGCGGTGCAGCCAGGCGCCCTTGCCCGGCAGCGCCATCGTGGCCATCTGGCCCAGCGTGCCCTTGAGCGGCGCGGCGCTGCCCTGTTCCAGGATCAGTACCCGTAAGCCGCCGCGCGCCAGCGCGCGCGCGGTGCTGGCGCCGCCGGGGCCGGTGCCGACGACGATGGCGTCGAAAGGTTGGGGGAAGGCGGGTTCCATGGATAGGCAAGGCGAGGTGAAAACGGATGTTAACACGCTCGCAGCCGGTGCCTGCAAAGTGTCGTGACAGGGTAAATACGCGGGTAAATACGCGGGGTATTCCATGCAGCATACATACGCTTTTTGTTGTGACGGCATGCGTATAAGCCTGCTATGATCTTCGCGCAACGGCTGTCGAGCGTGCCCGGCAGCTCCCTCCCAAGAGTCTGTGAAAGATCGCATGAACCGACCACATCTGCTCGTCGTTGCCGCCAGCCTCGCGCTCGCGCACACGGCCTTCGCCGCACCCGCCCTCGATGCCTCCAACCCGTTTGCCCAGCCCAGCAGCCTGCCGCTGCACTACCCGGCTTTCGACAAGATCAAGAACGAGCACTTCCTGCCTGCGTACGCGGCCGGCATGGCCGAGCACCTGCGCGAGATCGACGCCATCACCCGGGTGCGCTCGGCGCCGACGTTCGACAACACCATCGTCGCCATGGAGCGCGCCGGCCAGATGCTCGCGCGCGTGGCCGCGACCTTCTCGAATCTGCAGACCGCCAACACCAACGACACGCTGGACGCGGTCGACCGCGAGATGTCGCCGAAACTGGCCGCGCACAACGACACCATCTACCTGAACCCGGCCCTGTTCCAGCGCGTGAAAACCCTGCACGCCAAGCGCGCCACGCTGGGGCTGGACGCCGAATCGAAGCACCTGCTCGAGCGCGTATACAAGGAGTTCGTGCGCGCCGGCGCCAACCTCTCAGGCACCAACAAGGACAGGCTCAAGAAGTACAACGCCGAGATCGCCTCGCTCCAGTCCGAGTTCTCGCAGCGCGTGCTCAAGGAGGCCAATGCCTCGGCGCTGATGGTCGCCACGCGCGCGGAACTGGCCGGCTTCTCGGATGCCGAGATCAACGCCGCCGCCCTCGAAGCCGACAAGCGCGGCCAGAAAGGCAAGTACGCGATCGCCATCGTCAACACCAGCAGCCAGCCGGCCCTGTCGACGCTCACCAACCGCTCGACGCGCGAGCGCCTGATGGCCGCGTCGCTCAATCGCGGCAGCCGCGGCGGCGAATTCGACAGCCGCGAACTGGTGCTCAAGCTGGTCAAACTGCGCGCCGAACGCGCCACGCTGCTGGGCTACCCGAACTACGCGGCCTATTCGCAGGAACTGGAAACGGCCAAGAACCCGCAAGCGGTCAACAAGCTGCTGGCCGAGCTGGCAAAACCGGCGGTGAACAATGCGCGCAAGGAAGCGGCCGAGATCCAGAAGGTCATCGATGCCGGCAAGGGCGGCTTCCAGGTCGCCAGCTACGACTGGCCGATCTACCAGGACAAGGTGCGCGCCGCCAAGTACAACTTCGACGAGAACCAGCTGCGCCCTTACTTTGAACTGAACCGCGTGCTGGTGGACGGCGTGTTCTTCGCGGCGACCAAGGAATACGGCATCACCTTCAAGGAGCGCAAGGACTTGCCGGTGTACGACGCCGACGTGCGCACCTTCGACGTGTTCGACCACGACGGCAAGCAGCTGGCGATCTTCATCTTCGACCCCTACGCACGCGGCAACAAGCAGGGCGGCGCCTGGATGAACGAATACGTGTCGCAGTCCCACCTGCTGGGCAACAAGCCAGTGGTCGGCAACCACCTCAACATCCCGAAACCGGCTGCCGGCGAGCCGACCCTGCTGACCTACGACGAAGTGCGCACCGCCTTCCACGAGTTCGGCCACGCGCTGCACGGCATGTTCTCGAACGTGAAGTACCCGCACTTCTCGGGCACCAGCGTGCCGCGCGACTTCGTCGAGTACCCGTCCCAGGTCAACGAGATGTGGGCGATCTGGCCCGAGGTCCTGTCCAACTACGCCAAGCACCACCAGACCGGCGCGCCGATGCCGAAAGAACTGCTGGACAAGGTGGTCGCCTCGAAGAAGTTCAACCAGGGCTACATGACCACCGAATACCTGGCCGCGTCCCTGCTCGACCAGCGCTGGCACCAGCTGAAAGCCTCCGAGATCCCGACCGACGTACTGGCCTTCGAAGCCAGGGCGCTGAAGGAGGCGGGCGTGGACTTCGCGCCGGTGCCGCCGCGCTACCGCACGACCTACTTCTCGCACTCGATGAACGGCGGCTACTCGGCCGGCTACTACGCCTACCTGTGGAGCGAGAAGCTCGACGCCGACACGGTCCAGTGGTTCACCACCAGCGGCGGCTTGAGCCGCAAGAACGGCGACCACTTCCGCAAGACCCTGCTCTCGCGCGGCGGCAGCGCCGATGCGATGGACCTGTTCCGCGACTTCCGCGGCCGCGACCCGGTCATCGAGCCGCTGCTGGAACGCCGCGGCCTGACCGGTAACTGATCCCCTGCGCCGTCCTTCCTGCCGCCACGAGCGGCGAGGAGGGCGGCGTGTTGTTTGCTCCAACCACTTCCAAAAGAGACAACATGAACCGTCCAAACATCATGCTGGTCGCCGCCGTGAGCGCCGTCGCCAACCTGGCGTATGCCGCCCCTGCTTCCATGCTCGAAGCGTCGAATCCGTTCGCCGCCCAGAGCACCCTGCCGTTCCAGTACCCGGCCTTCGACAAGATCACCAACGAGCATTTCGCGCCGGCCTATGCCGAAGGCATGCGCCAGCAAGCCGCGGAAATCGAGAAGATCGCCAACAACAAGGTCGCGCCGACCTTCGAGAACACGATCGTGGCGATGGAGCGTTCGGGCCAGCTGCTGGGTCGCGTCGGCACCGTGTTCGGCATCATGACCGGTTCCTACACCAACGACACCCTGAAAGCCCTCGACAAGGACCTGGCGCCGAAGCTGTCGGCCCACAGCGATGCGATCCGCCTGAACCCGAAACTGTACGCGCGCGTGAAAGCGCTGTACGACAAGCGCACCAAGCTGGGCCTGGACGCCGAATCGCAATACCTGATCGAGCGCTACCACACCGACTTCGTGCGCGCCGGCGCCAAGCTGTCCGACGCCGACAAGCAGAAGCTCAAGGCCATGAACGGCCAGCTGGCCGCGCTGTCGACCCAGTTCGCGCAGAACACCCTGAACGAAGCCAACGCCTCGGCCCTGGTGGTGGACAGCCGCGCCGAACTGGCCGGCATGTCGGACAAGCAGATCGACGCCGCCGCGCTGGAAGCCAAGAAGCGCGGCATGGACGGCAAGTTCGCCATCCCGGTCGTGAACACTACCCAGCAGGCTGGCTTGTCGGTGCTGACCAACCGCGCCACCCGCGAAAAGCTGCTGGCAGCCTCGCTGGCGCGCGGCTCGCGCGGCGGTGAATTCGACAACCGTGAGGTCGTGCTGAAGCTGGCCAAGCTGCGCGCCGAACGTGCGCAGCTGCTGGGCTACCCGAACCACGCCACCTACAGCCTGGAAGACCAGACCGCCAAGGATACGAAGGCCGTCAACAGCCTGCTGGCCGAATTCGCCAAGCCTGCCGTGAACAACGCGCGCAAGGAAGCGCTTGAAATCCAGAAGGTCATCGACGCCGAAAACGGTGGCTTCAAGGCCGCCGCGCACGACTGGGCCTTTTACAGCGACAAGGTGCGCGCCGCCAAGTATTCCTTCGACGCCGGCCAGCTGCGCCCGTACTTCGAACTCAATCGCGTACTGGTGGACGGCGTGTTCTTCGCCGCGAACAAGGAATTCGGCCTGACCTTCAAGGAACGCAAGGACCTCCCGAGCTATGTCGAGGACGTGCGCAAGTTCGACGTGTTCGACCACGACGGCAAGCAGCTCGCCATCTTCACCTTCGACCCGTATGCGCGCGCCAACAAGCGCGGCGGCGCCTGGGCCAACGCCCTGGTCGCGCAATCGAAGCTGATGGGCGCCAGGCCCGTCATCGCCAACAACCTGAACATCGCCAAGCCGGCCGCCGGCGAGCCGACCCTGCTCACCTACGACGAAGTGCGCACCACCTTCCACGAGTTCGGCCACGCGCTGCACGCCATGTTCTCGGACGTGAAATACCCGCGCTTCTCGGGCTCGCGCGTGCCCCGCGACTACGTCGAGTTCCCGTCGCAGGTGAACGAGATGTGGATGGCGTATCCGGAAGTGCTGGCCAACTACGCCAAGCACTACCAGACTGGCGCGCCGATGCCATCGGCGCTGCTGGAGAAGGTCCAGGCATCGCAGCAGTTCAACGAAGGCTTCCGCACGACCGAGTACCTGGCCGCGTCGCTGCTGGACCAGGCCTGGCACCAGCTGAGCCCAAGCCAGATCCCGACCGACGTGCTGGCCTTCGAGGCTGATGCGCTGAAGAAGGCCGGCGTCGACTTCGCCCTGGTGCCGCCACGCTACCGCACCACCTACTTCTCGCACACCTTCGCAGGCGGCTACTCGGCCGGCTACTACGGCTACCTGTGGGCCGAGAAGCTGGATGCGGACACCGTGAACTGGTTCAAGGAAAACGGCGGCCTGACCCGCAAGAACGGCGACCACTTCCGCAAGACCCTGCTCTCGCGCGGCGGCACGATCGACGCGATGCAGATGTACCGCAACTTCAGCGGCCGCGATGCGAAGGTGCAGCCGCTGCTGGAGCGTCGTGGGTTGACGGGGGAGTAATTGTTGTTTGATACCGGCCGTGCAATGCGGTCGGTGTTTGTGGGTGTTCACCTAACTTGGGTCCCGGCCTGCGCCGGGACGACCTGCTGGGGGCGCAGGCTAAATTGCCATCGTCAACTCTCTTTACGCAATAAAGCAACGTCGCTCCGGCGCAGGCCGGAGCCTAATTTTGCTCGCACACAACCATCGCCCCGGTGTATAACCACCACCTGACCCCCACCAAAGCACCCCCCAACCCATGAGTGTTCAATCCCTGGAAGGTATTACCTTAGAATCCCTGTTAACCCGCCTGGTCGAGCACTACGGCTGGGAAGGCCTCGGCCGCCGGATCGATATCAACTGTTTCCAGAAAGACCCGAGCATCAAGTCGAGCCTGAAATTCTTGCGCCGCACGCCATGGGCGCGCGAGCAGGTCGAGGCGCTCTACCTCGACACCCGCTTCACCAACTAGCGAGAGCCACATGCTGAACGAGAACGATGCCAACCTGAAAGCACGCCTGAAAGCCCTGCACCGCCAGCTGCAGGAAACCGACGACATCGACCCCGAGCTGGAAACCCTGCTGCGCCAGCTCGACGGCGACATCGACAAGGCGCTCGATCGCCGCGCCGAAAGCGAACTCGATAACAACACCTACGGCCTGTCCTCCCGCACCCAGGAGCTGGCCGCGCGCTTCAATGCCCGCCACCCGACCGTCTCGACCGGCCTGCGCGAGCTCGGCAATATCTTGTCGAACATGGGTATTTAATTGGTTACTGTGCCACAAGTCATTGATAAGTAAGCCATTTTTCGGTCGGCGGGGCGACCTGAAAATGGTTTTCCGGTACAATACCGGCCAATGAACTCCCCAGTAAACCTTTTCGCGAGCGTCGCCAAGCGCTCCAGCCGCGGACCTGCCGCGCCTTTCCTCCCGATGACCCGCGCAGAAATGACCGCTCTGGGCTGGGATTCGTGCGACATCATCCTGATCACCGGCGACGCCTACATCGACCACCCGAGCTTCGGGATGGCGCTGGTGGGCCGCCTGCTGGAAGCGCAGGGCTACCGCGTCGGCATCATCAGCCAGCCGGACTGGACTTCGGTCGAGCCCTTCCGCGCGCTGGGCAAGCCGAACCTCTACTGGGGCGTTACCGCCGGCAACATGGACTCGATGGTCAACCGCTACACGGCTGACCGCAAGATCCGTTCCGACGACGCCTATACCCCGAACGCCGAGCCGAACAAGCGCCCGGACCGTGCCGTCACCGTGTATTGCCAGCGCGCGCGCGAAGCCTTCCCCGGCGTGCCGGTGATCGCCGGCAGTATCGAAGCCTCGCTGCGCCGCATCGCCCACTACGACTACTGGTCCGATAAAGTGCGCCGCTCGGTGCTGTTCGAATCGAAGGCCGACCTGCTCATCTTCGGTAACGCCGAGCGCGCGCTGGTGGACGTCACGCGCCGTCTCGCCGCGGGCGAAAACATCAAGGAAATCCGCGACCTGCGCGGCACCGCCTTCCTGGTGCCGCAGGGCTGGCTGCCGGACGAAGAGTGGAGCGTGCACAATTCCACCCGCGTGGACGTGCCGGGCCGCATCGACAAGCAGCCGAACCCTTACGCGATGGCCCTGGAAGACCCGAAAGCCTGCGCGCTCGACAACGCGGCGCCGGAACCGGTCGCCAAGCCGATCGTCATCATGACGCGCGAAGAGCGCCAGGCCGCGGTCCGCGAAAAGGCGCGCAAGACCGTGGTGCGCCTGCCCTCGTTCGACACCGTCAGTACCGACCCGGTGATGTATGCGCACGCCTCGCGCGTGTTCCACCTGGAGTCGAACCCCGGCAACGCACGCGCGCTGGTGCAGGCGCATGGCGACCGCGACGTCTGGCTCAACGCGCCGCCGCTGCCGCTGGGCATGGACGAGATGGACAATGTGTATGACCTGCCGTATGCCCGCGCGCCGCACCCGAGCTATGGCAAGGCCCACATCCCGGCCTGGGAAATGATCCGCTACTCGGTGAACATCATGCGCGGCTGCTTCGGCGGCTGCACCTTCTGCTCGATCACCGAGCACGAGGGCCGCATCATCCAGAGCCGTTCGGAGCCGTCGATCCTGCGCGAGATCGAGCTGATCCGCGACACCACCAAGAACTTCGCCGGCACCATTACCGACCTGGGCGGACCGACCGCGAACATGTACCGCCTGGCGTGCAAGGACAAGACCATCGAGGAATCCTGCCGCCGCCTGTCCTGCGTCTACCCGACCATCTGCAGCAACCTGGGCACCGACCACAGCAAGCTGATCTCGCTGTACCGCAAGGCGCGCGCGATCCCCGGCATCAAGAAGATCCTGATCGGGTCCGGCCTGCGCTACGACCTGGCGGTGCGTTCGCCCGAGTATGTGAAAGAACTGGTGACCCACCACGTGGGCGGCCTGCTGAAGATCGCGCCGGAACATACCGAAGCCGGTACGCTCTCGAAAATGATGAAGCCGGGCATTGGCGCCTATGACGAGTTCAAGCGCCTGTTCGACAAGTATTCGCTCGAGGCCGGCAAGAAGCAGTACCTGATTCCTTACTTCATCGCGGCCCACCCGGGCAGTACCGACGAAGACATGCTGAACCTGGCGCTGTGGCTCAAGAAGAACAACTTCAGGCTCGACCAGGTGCAGACCTTCACGCCGACGCCGATGGCGATGGCCACCACCATGTACCACTCGGGCAAGAACCCGCTGGCCAAGGTAACCGAGGATTCGGAAGTGGTCGAGACCGCCAAGAGCGGCAAGACCCGCAAGCTGCACAAGGCTTTCCTGCGCTATTACGATCCGGAGAACTGGCCGGTCATCCGCGAGGGCCTGCGCCGCATGGGCCGCGCCGACCTGATCGGCAACGGCGAGCGCCACCTGATCCCGGCGTCCGACGAAGGCGCCTCGATGGTGCGCGAAGACCGGCGTGTGCCGGGTGGCGTACCGAAGGGCCGCACGATCGAGGTGGTGGCGAAGCGTGCCGCACGGGGCAAGCCGGCGAGCACGCCATTTGTCGCGCCGCCATCGAAGGTGAAACCGTCGATCCTGTCGACGATCAAGACCAAGTCGAAGCGCTAGGGTGGACGGCCAAGTCTGCCGCCCCACGATCAAGCAGGTCCCGTTTCACAGCCCGGCGTTCGGCGTCGGCGCCCCGCGCCGCTCGCGCGCGATGTCCAGGTCGACGCTGGCCTGGCGCGTGCGCAGCGCCCGCGCATAGCGGTGCCGTGCGCGCAGGCGCGGATTGGTCACCAGCCGTCCCAGCGTCTCGCCGATCACCATCACCACGCCCAGCAGCGGCAGCACCAGCATCAGCCCCACCACTCCTGCCAGCGCGCCGCCGATGAAGATCATCAGGACCGTCACCAGTGGGTGCACGCGCAGGCTGCGTCCCAGCGTAAGCGGCATGAACACGAAATCGTCCAGCAGGCGCACCAGCACGAACACGCCGATCGCGCCGTAGGCGATGAAGGGATTGTGCGGGGCGTCGGTCGAGGCGACGATCACCACCAGCACGCAGCCGACCACCGACCCGACAAACGGCACCCAGGCCAGCACCGCGCAGAACAGCCCCAGCAGCAGCGGCGAGGACACGCCGATCGTCCACAGGCCCAGCGCCAGCACCGCGGTATCGAGGAAGGTGAGTTTCAGCAGGCCTTCGAAATAGCGGCGCGCGGTCTGGTCGACTTCATGCAACAGGTAGAGGGCACGCTCGAAGTAGGCGTTGGGCACCGCGCGGGCCAGGAACTTCTTGAAGCGCAGGCCGTCGCGCAGGAAAAAGAAGGTCAGGAAGGGCGCCAGCAGCAGCGACGGTATCCAGGTTGCCAGCGCCACCAGGATCTCGCCCAGGTGTTTCTCGGCGAAGTTGTCGGTGAAGGTCTTGAAGGCCTCGTTCACGGTCGATGTCAGGTGCATCTCGGCCAGCAGCGGGAACTTCTTCTCGAGCAGGGTCATCGTGTTGTGCACGAAGGCCACGCCGCCATCCAGATAGAGGCCGACGGTCTTTTCCCACGAATCTTCTTCCGGGCCGCGGCTCCACGAGAACGCGGCCGTCATGGCCAGCGTGAACAGCGCGAAGAACAGCAGGCATACCAGCAGGCCGGCGGTGTTGCGGCTGAAACCGGCGCGCACCAGGCGCTGCATCGGGCCCAGCAGGATGTAGTGCAGCACCGCGCCGAACAGGAAGGGCAGGGCCAGCCACAGCATCTGCTGCGCGAGCAGCAGCAGCACGCAGGTGGCCGCGATGATCCCGGTCCAGACGACCGGCCCGGCGCGCTCGCCTCCGGTCATAGCGCTTCCAGCTGGGGACGTCCCGTTCCCATCCATTCGCGCAGGCGCAGGCCGATATGGCGCGCCAGTGCCAGCGAAATCTTGTAGCCGATCACGGCGTCGGTTTCCAGCAGGCCAAGGAAGTCGGCACGGAAGAACACCGCCATCTCGCAGGGCTCGACGGCGCGCGCCTGGGCGTTGCGCGGGGAGTTGTCAAGCAGGGCCAGGTCGCCGAAGAAACTGCCCGGTTCAAGTTCCGCCACCACCTGGTTGGTGCCCTGGTGCAGTTTGTTGATCACCACCCGGCCGCTCATGATCAGGTAGATCGCCTGGCCTTCCTCGCCTTCGTCGAACACGATCTCGTCGGTGAGGTAGCGGCGCTCGTGCAGGAAGCCGTCGACGATTTTCAATTCCAGAGGCGTCAGCGCCGCAAACAGCGCCTGGTTCTTCAGGCGGTGCAGGCGGGGCGACATCTTGGGAGGTTTAAGGAAACCGAAAATCACGATTGCTCCAGAATGGTGCGTGGTGGTGTTGTCGGATGATTATCCGCTATCAGGTGCTGCTGTGCATCAAAAAGCTGCGTCGCCGGCCTGCACGGCGCATCCGGGTGTTGCGCCCGTCACAAGTGACCCGCTGATGTGCCGGGTGCAGGCGGCTTGTCTATTCAAATGTGCGGACTGGGTCAAAAAAACGGTGTAATATAATTCTCTACGGAAATATATATTACCAAAATAACATATTTGCGGCTTTGCCCACGGGGTTTGGCCGCGAGGACCAGGGCAGTGATCGACATCCATTCCTTCCTGCTGGCGCTCGGCGTCGGCAACATAGCCTTCGCCGTCTTAATGGCAGGCTATACGCACGGCGCCGCCCCCAGTCCGGGCCTGCGCCTGTGGATGTGGGCGCGCTTCGGCATCGGCCTGTGCCAGCTGCTGGGCTGGAGCCGCCCTTACCTGAACGTGCCGGCACTGAACGGTATCGAAGGCGCCGGCTGGGTGCTCGCGATCTCGTTCGAAGTTGCGGCCTATTGCATCTTCTTCGGTTTCGAGCGCTGGCAGCGCGTGCTGCTGCCGGTGGCGGCATTGGCGCTGGCGATCGTGCTGGCCGCAGGCAGCGCCGGCGCGCCGATCCCCTACCTGACCGCACTGGTCGCCGGGGTCGTGTCCCTGTTCGCCGCGGCCATGGCCTGGATCCTGCTGCGCCCACGCCGCCGCGCGTCGCTGCTGCAGCGGATCATCGGCGTGAACGACGCGGTGTTCGCGGTGCTGGTGGCGCTGTGGGCGGCCGGCGGCCTGCTGAGCGAGGCGCCGCCCGGCCAGCGCAGCGCCCAGGAAGCGGCCTACATGGCCGGCTACCTCCTGATGATCGTCAACGGTTTTGGCTTCCTGCTGCTGTGCAAGGAAAAGGACGACGCCGAAATGGCGCGCCTGGCCACCACCGACTGCCTCACCGGCCTGCCCAACCGCCACGCCTTCCTGGAGCGCGCCGAGCAGGCCCGCCTCGCCGCCCTGCGCCAGCGCCAGCCCCTGGCCCTGGCCATGATGGACATCGATCACTTCAAGCAGATCAACGACCGCTTCGGCCACGCCACCGGCGACGACGCCCTGACCGTCTTCGCCCGCACCGCCCGCGACACCATCCGCAGCCACGAAACCATCGGCCGGCTCGGCGGCGAGGAATTCGCCATGGTCCTGCCCGGCACCGACCTCGCCGGCGCCCGCCAGGCCGCCGAACGCCTGCGCCAGGCCGTGCGCAGCGCCACCGTGATCACCAGTGGCGCGTCGTACACGATGACGGTGAGTATCGGCGTGGTCGTCCTCGACCCGAACGAAACCCTCGGCGCCGCGCTGGCGCGTGCCGACCATGCGCTGTACGCGGCCAAGAGCGGGGGACGGGACCGGGTGGAAGCAGGCATCCCCCAGCAGCGCCGCGCTTAAAATCAACTTCGGGGTCAGGTCTGACATTTGGACACGGCCACAACAATACGTGCCGTCGGCGAGATGCCGGAAAGCAGAGCTCGTGTCCGAATGTCAGACCTGACCCCGAAGTTAAGAAGTTAGCGCGGAAAAGCAAAAAGGATCCCGAAGGATCCTTTTTACTTGTAGCTGGCGGAGCGGACGGGGCTCGCCCACGTGCCGCGGGCCGCGGATTTCCTTGCAAGGAAATCCCTTCGAGCCCCAAACCGTTCTCCCCGCAGGGGGAGAACTCCTGCGCGGAAAAGCAAAAAGGATCCCGAAGGATCCTTTTTACTTGTAGCTGGCGGAGCGGACGGGGCTCGAACCCGCGACCCCCGGCGTGACAGGCCGGTATTCTAACCAACTGAACTACCGCTCCGTTTAATCTGATCGTTACTTCGATCAACCTTTGAATGACGTGGTGGGCGCTGAGAGGCTCGAACTCCCGACCTAATCCTTGTAAGGGATCCGCTCTACCAACTGAGCTAAGCGCCCGTTTCCTTCAGAGGTTTCTACCTGACGCTTGTCATTGCGTCCGAAGAGGCCCGAATTATAGAGGCTGCAATTCGAGGTGTGCAAGGGTTTTTGAAAAAAAATTAAAAACCGCCGGGCCGGCATCTTTTCACCGCGCCGGCGCTTTTGTGCAAAGATCATGGACCGTGTCGAGGAGCCCTTCCATGCCCGCTGCCCACCCGCTGCTGCACCACCTGTTCGACGCCGCCATGGCCGCGGCCGATCCCTACCACCTGGTCGCGCCGCACCTGCCGCCCCCGCCCAAGGGACGCACCCTCGTGCTCGGCGCCGGCAAGGCGGCCGCGCGCATGGCCGAGGCGGTGGAGCGGCACTGGAACGGGCCGCTGGAGGGGCTGGTGGTCACGCGCTATGGCCACGGCGCACCGACCCGTTTCATCGAGGTCATCGAAGCCGGCCACCCGGTGCCGGACTCGGCCAGCGAAGACGCGGCGCGGCGCATGCTGGACGCGGCGGCCGGGCTGGGGCCGGACGACCTGGTGCTGTGCCTGGTCTCCGGCGGCGGCTCGGCGCTGATGTCGCTGCCGGCGCCCGGCATCACGTTCGAAGAAAAGCGCGCGATCAACAAGGAACTGCTGCGCTCTGGCGCGCCGATCGGCGAGATGAATTGCGTGCGGCGCCACCTGTCCGCGATCAAGGGCGGGCGGCTGGCGCTGGCCTGCCATCCGGCGCGCGTGCTGACGCTGGTGGTGTCCGACGTGCCCGGCGACGATCCGGCCGTGGTGGCGTCCGGCCCGACCGTGCCCGACGGCAGCACCGGCGCCGATGCGCTCGCCGTCCTCGCCAAGTACGGCATTCCCGTCTCCGATGCGGTACGAAGCGTGCTGGCCAACCCAGAGTTGGCCGCGCCGCTGCCGGACGACCCGCGCCTGGCCGGCAACGAGACCCGCGTCATCGTCACCGCCCAGCAGGCGCTCGACGCCGCCGCCGCGGCTGCGCGCGCGGCCGGCTATGCGGCGATGGTCCTGTCGTCCAGCATGGAAGGAGAGGCGCGCGAGGTGGCGCTGGTGCACGCCAGCATCGCGCGCCAGGTCCTCGCCCATGGCCAGCCGCTGGCCGCGCCCTGCGTGATCCTGTCCGGCGGCGAAACCGGCGTCACCGTGCGCGGCAAGGGGCGCGGTGGGCGCAATGCCGAATTCCTGCTGGCGCTGGCGGTCGCGCTGGACGGCCTGCCGGGCGTGCATGCGATTGCCGCCGACACCGACGGCATCGACGGCACCGAGGACAATGCCGGCGCCTGGCTCGCGCCCGGGACCCTGGCGCGCGCCCGCGCCCAGGGCCTCGATGCACGGGCGCGGTTGGCCGACAACGACGGCTACGGCTTCTTCGACGCCCTCGGCCAGCTGATCGTCACCGGCCCCACCCGCACCAATGTCAACGACTTCCGCGCCGTCGTCATCGAGGCCGATGTGTTGTAAAGGTGTTGAAAAACGTACAGCCCAGCCGTGTGCTTGTTGCACTGCCGCATAGTCATCATTGAGAATACGCCCTTGCAAACCCGGCAAGCTTAAGACATCGCCAAGATGCGCGGCCGGAGGCGGACAAGCCGCCCGCGCCGCCCGTGCGATCCACAGCGGCGCGACCAGGAAGAGAACGGGGACATCGGTTCTTTTATCAATCGTTAGGAAAAACTCCATGATCAAGATGTCCAAGATGCACCAGCGCGTGCTCGCAGCACTGGCCCTGGCGGCGGCCGTACCCGCCCAGGCCCAGACCACCACGAGCCAGGCCCCTGAACTGCAGACCGTTACCGTGACCGCGCAGCGCCGCACGGAGAACATCCGCGAAGTGCCGGTGTCGGTCACCGCGCTCAAGGGCGAGAAACTGGACGTCCTGATCTCCGGCGGCGACGACATCCGCCTGCTGGCCGGCAAGGTGCCGAGCCTGAACGTCGAATCCTCCAACGGCCGTACCTTCCCGCGCTTCTACATCCGCGGCTACGGCAATACCGATTTCAATACCTTCGCCTCGCAGCCGGTCTCGCTCGTGTACGACGACGTGGTGCAGGAAAACCCGATCCTGAAAGGCTTCCCGATCTTCGACCTGGCCAGCGTGGAAGTACTGCGCGGCCCGCAGGGCACCCTGTTCGGCCGCAACACCCCGGCCGGCGTGGTGAAATTCGAATCCGAGCGTCCGAAGCTGGGCAAGACCGAGGGCTACTACAACGCCTCGATCGCCAGCCGCAAGACCGCCAACCTCGAAGGCGCGGTGAACGTGCCGCTGTCGGACAAATGGGCGATGCGGGTGTCTGCCGTCGGCCAGCACCGCGATGACTTCGTCGACAACTTCGCCGACGTCGCCAAGACCCAAAAGCGCAACGAGCTCGACGGCTACAACGAGCACGCCGAGCGCGTGCAGGTGCTGTACAGCCCGGACAGCAGCTTCAATGCCCTGGCTAACTTCCACCAGCGCAATACCAACGGCAGCGCCCGCCTGTTCCGCGCCAACCTGCTGCAAAAAGGCAGCAACAAGATCGCGCCCGGCTACGACCTCGATTCCATCGTCACCAACGCCGACAACTTCCAGCGCCTGAAAACCAACGGCGCCAACCTGCGCCTGAGCTGGGACCTGGGCAGCGTGCGCCTGTTCTCGATCACCGGCTACGAGCACGTGAGCGACTACTTCAGCCGCGGCGACATCGACGGCGGCACCCCGGCCGGCCCGGGCTTCATCCCGTTCCAGGTCGAGACCGGCGGCTATATCAGCGACCTCGACCAGTACACCCAGGAATTCCGCATCGAATCGAAGAACACCGGCCCGCTCAACTGGCAGACGGGCCTGTACTTCTTCGATGAAGACGCCACCGGTGGTAGCGACAACTTCAACAGCACCACCGGCGCGCGCACCTCGCGCCTGGTCAGCAACCAGAAGAACGATGCCTGGGCCGCGTTCGCGTCGGTCAACTACACCATCAGCCCGGACTGGACTGTGCGTGGCGGCGTGCGCTACACCAAGGACGAGAAGGAATTCCGCACCATCACGGCCGAAAACGTCGTGCAGATCGGCCCTGGCTCGGTGTCGACCAGCCAGGACAAGATCAACTGGGACCTGTCGGCGAGCTACAAGCTGAACAATGACGTGAACGTGTACGGCCGCGTCGCCACCGGCTTCCGCGCGCCGAGTATCGCGGCCGCCTCGGCCGCCGTGCCGATCACCGTCGCCGATTCGGAAACCATCACCTCGGTGGAACTGGGCGTGAAGGCCGACCTGTTCGAGCGCCGCGCCCGCACCTCGTTCTCGATCTACGACTACACCGTCAAGGACCAGCAGCTGACCGTGGTGGGCGGCAACTCGAACGTCAACCGCCTGATCAACGCCGACAAGACCAAAGGCAAGGGCGCCGAGTTCGACTTCGAAGCGGCCCTCAGCACCGCCCTGCGCGTGAGCGCCGGCGCCAGCTACAACTACACCCAGATCCGCGACGCCAGCCTGTCGGTGAACCGCTGCGGTTCGTGCACCGTGACCAACCCGCTGAACGCGGCCGGCCGCGTCGCCATCGACGGCAACCCGCTGCCGCAGGCGCCGCGCTGGAGCGTCAACGCCACCGCCCGCTACGGCGTGCCCTTCCGCGACGGCGAGCTGTACTTCTTCACCGACTGGTCGTATCGCAGCAAGATCAACTTCTTCCTGTACGAAGCGGTCGAGTTCGTCGGTGCGCCGCTGACCGAGGGTGGCCTGCGCGTGGGCTACATCTTCGGCAACGGCAAGTATGAAGTGGCCGCGTTTGGGCGCAACGTGCTCGACCAGCGCCGCATCACCGGCGCGATCGACTTCAACAACCTGACCGGCTTCACCAACGAGCCGCGCCAGTGGGGCCTGCAGTTCAAGGGCAACTTCTAAGCCTGTCCCGATGCTGTAAAGGAGGCCGCGCACTGCGCGGCCTTTTTTTTTAGCCGGATTCCCGCCAAAGCCGCATCCATCCCGCCAAACCCTGCCCTCGTCGCAGCGGGGCTGGTGCATAATGTTGCGCCACGTAAAGATGGCTGCTCCGCCACTTTCCGAACCATCCCATGACTTCCTTCGTCTCCGAAGCAAAATCCAGCCTGCTGAGCATCCTCGTCCTGACCGGGCTGGTGCTCGCGGCCCTGACGGGCACCGTCGTGGCCGGTTTTGCCCTGATCTTTGACTTGTCCCCGCAGACCTGGCACGTCGCCTACGGCGGGCTGGGCGGATTCCTGGCCCTGCTGGCCGTACAGCTCGTTTATCTCGGCTTCGCCGCCCAGCTGGTCCGCAAACGGTCGGCAAGCCGCATGCTGGTTCGCTATGCGCTCGCCCTGCAAATGCAGGCGCTGGCCGAAATGCTCATGGTGGCGCTGACTGTCGCGGCAGTGACGGGGGGCGTGGTGGTGCTGATCGGCCTGCTGGGCGACCACCGCACGCAGGCCGAGCTGATCGCCTGGTTCCTCGATCCGAACACCCGCGTCACGGCCCTGATGTTTGTCCTGATGCTGCCGGCACTGACGATGCTGCTCGGCGCATGGCGGTTGCATGCGCTGCGCGCCGCGCCGGGGGCCGTGCTGGCCGCGGCCGACGGCAGCCTGGTCCAGCGCACGCTTGCCGTCGCCGCCGACAGCGCCGACCTGCGCCATGCCCTGTCGGCGTTGGTGGAGCGCCTGACCGACCGCAGCATGCCGGGCCTGGGCCGGCTCTGGTATACCGCGCACCCGCGCCTGCGTGTCAGCGAAGCCGAAGGCAGGCCGGAATACGAACTGGTCTGGACCAACTGCCCGATGAAACTGCTGGTGTCCCTGCGCCCGGACGGGGAGGGCGGCCAGCAGGTGGTGGCGCGCTCGGTGCTGCGCGGCGGCTGGCACCGGGTCGAGCTGTTCGCCACCCCGCTCGACGCCCTGGCGCAGGTGCAATACATCGAGACCCACCTGCTCGCCCCCTTGCGCGACCAGCTGGCCAAGGTCTCGGCCGAGCGCCAGCGCGACGCCCTGCGCGAGCATGCCGTCGAAACCCAGCTGCGCATCCTGCAGGCGCAGATCGAGCCGCACTTCCTGTTCAACACCCTGGCCAATGTGCGCCACCTGTACCGCAGCAGCGTGAGCGCCGGCGAAGACATGATGGACCACCTGATCGCCTACCTGCGCAGCGCCATGGACGACCTGCGCGCCGAGGACTCGACCGTGGTGCGCGAGCTCGACCTGGCCATGCACTACCTGGCCATCATGAAGATCCGCATGGGCGAGCGCCTGTCCTACCGCTTCGTGCTGCCCGATACCCTGAAGGACCACGCCTTCCCGCCGGCGATGCTGATCTCGCTGGTCGAGAACGCGGTCAAGCATGGCCTGGCCAGCGCCGAGAAAGGCGAGATTGCGCTGTCCGCCGCGGCCAGCGGCAGCCAGCTGCGCTTGACCGTCAGCGACAACGGCAGCGGCCTGTCGAGCGTGGGCGGCACCGGGGTCGGCCTGTCGAACATCCGCCAGCGCCTGGAGGCAATGTTCGGCAGCGCGGCCTGGCTCGAAGTGGGCGCCGAGCCGGGCGCCGGTTTTACCGCAACGATCGTCATACCCCTCAACGAAAGGAAGCATTGATGCCCACCGCCCTGATCGCGGAAGATGAACCGCTGCTGCTGGCCGAGCTGAAGGAGGCGCTGGGCGACCTCTGGCCCGAGCTGGCCATCGTCGCCGAAAGCACGGACGGGGCGGCGGCGCTGGCCGCGCTCAGGCAGCATGCGCCGGACGTGGCCTTCCTCGACATTAATATGCCCAAGGCGAGCGGCCTCGATGTCGCGCGCATGTGCCCGCCCGGCACCGCCATCGTCTTCCTCACCGCCTATGGCCAGCATGCGCTGGACGCCTTCGATGTCGGCGCGGCCGACTACCTGGTCAAGCCGCTCAACCGTGGCCGCCTGCTCGAGACCATCGGCCGGCTGCGCGCCCGCACCGACCGTGCGGCGCCGCCGGCCGTCGCGCCGGCGCCGGTGGCGGCCGAGCCGGTGCGCCACCTGGCCTGGATCCAGGCCTCGGTCGGCAACATGATCCGCGTGATCACCACCGACGAAGTGATCTTTTTCCAGTCCGACGCCAAGTACACCAAGGTCGCGACGGCCGAGCTCGAAGCCCTGATCCGGATTCCCGTGAAGGACCTCGCGGTCCAGCTCGACCCGGATGAATTCATCCAGGTCAGCCGCGGCGCCATCGTCAACCGCCGCAAGATCGAAGCCATCATCCGCCGCGACGGCCAGATGGACGTGCGGCTCAAGGGCCGTACCGAGGTGCTGTCCGTGAGTACCGGCTACCAGGGCCAGGCGGCATTTCGCCAGATGTAGCCACCAGGCAAGTTCCCCGGAAAGCGGCATCCATTCCGGAAACTGCCGCATCCGTCGCCTGCCCACTGGCACGCCGGGTCGCCCTCGGAAATCATGACGTCATGGCCCTTGTGGGCAGCCCTTGAAAGACGACATGACACACTTGCGCACCCTTGCTTCTACCCTCGCCGGCCTGGTGCTCGCCTGCTCCAGCTGGTCCGCGCACGCGGCGGCGGCCGTCGCCGTTGCCGGCAACGGCAAAAGCTTCACGGCCACCGAATACGACGACCTGGAGCGCGCCAAGGCCGCGGCGCTCCACGGCTGCCAGAAGATGGGGACCGATTGCACGCTCACGGTCTGGACTCCGGATGCCGGCGCCATTGCGCTGGCGACGGGGACCGACGGCAACGTGCAGTCGATCCGCAAGCAGCCCGGGGAGGCGCGCGACGCGGCGCTGAAGGACTGCCGCAAGCGCTACAAGGGCTGCAGCTTCACGGCGCTGTACTGGGAGCCGGGCGGCCGCTGGGCCGCCTGGGCGGTGGCCACCACTGCCGCCGGCGAACTGGTCCACGAACATTTTGCCCACGCATTCCAGAGCGAAGCGGGTGCCCGCCAGGAGGCGCTGTCGGCATGCACGGCCGCAGTGAAGGACCGGCCCGGGGTCAGCTGCAAGGTCGACACCCACTGGGGCAAGCTGACCCATGCGGTCGCCAGATCCCCCAGCTATACCGCGGTCCACGTGTCGGCGCGGCGCCAGGAAACCGAGGCCGCGGTGATGCAGGCTTGCCGGGCGTCGTCCAAGCCGGGCGACCACTGCAAGCTGGAAAGCGTGACGGACAACCAGGGCGCGCTGGCAGTACCGGCCGCGTTCGACAAGGTGGTGGCCCAGAGCGCGCTGGCGAAGGAAAAGGCGCTGGCCGCGCGCCGCAAGCCGCCAGCGCCGAGTGCGCAGCAGCAAGTCTTGAGCTGCACCAACCGCTGCGTCAACGGCAGTTGCACCCGGTCTTTCCCCAATGGGCGGACCGAACGCTGGCAGGCGCCACGGGTATTCGATCCGCTTAAAAACGATTGGGTTTGGGCTACATCAAGCTGCGGTGGATGAATGTCATGTATTGAAAAACCGCCCCGCGCAATGCTTGGCGTTTTTCTTAAGGCAACAGTTTTTCCGGAGTGTCAATACAAATGTGGCATACGTTATTTGCCAAATATGACGTTTCGCCGAAGAAAACATGTTTCTGCGTTAACGAATGTTCCGGCTGTTGTTAATACGCTGAAATTGTATCGAATTGTCACGCACGTCCTCTTTTTTTCGGGTTACGCTGGTTTTCGCCGCGTTCAGACGGCACTGACAGTCCCACGGACTGCCGGTTACACAACGACACAGGCGAGGCGCATTTCGCTTGACGGAAAACTATAAACACAAGGAAGAAACATGAAGCAATCGCATTCGATTCATCCTGCAATGTTGAAGATGTGTGCCGCAATCTCGCTCGCGTTCGCCGCTTCGGTGGCTGGCGCGGCCGAGCAGAAGTTCATCCTGGAAACAGACCGTATCATCGTGAAATACAAGGACGCCCTGCCTGCTGGCAAGACGGGGAACCTTGCAAAAATGGCCGTGCCGATGGGCGCCGACCGCAAAGCCAAGCTCGACCGTGCCGGCCAGGAATTCGGCATGCTGGTCAGCGAAAGCCACGACATCGCCACCGGCGCCAAGGTGTTCAAGCTCAACGGCCGCAAGGCCCTGAAGGACGTGCAAAAGCTGGCCGCCGAAATGATGGCGCGCGACCCGTCCATCGAGTACGCCGAGCCGGACCGCATCATGACCCACATGGCGACGGCGAACGACCCCTACTATGCCCAGCAGTGGCATTACACCGACACCACCGGCGGCCTGCGCCTGCCGACCGCCTGGGACAAGTCCACCGGCAGCGGCGTGATCGTGGCCGTGATCGACACCGGCTACCGTCCGCACGCCGACCTGAGCGGCCAGATCCTGGCCGGCTATGACTTCATCAGCACCGCCGCCATCGGCAACGACGGCAACGGCCGCGACAGCGATGCGAGCGATCCGGGCGACTGGGTCGCCGCCAACGAATGCGGCGCCGGTCGTCCGGCCTCGGGCTCGAGCTGGCACGGCACCCACGTGGCCGGCACCGTTGCCGCCAAGACCAATAACAGCCTGGGCGTGGCCGGCGTGGCGTACAACGCCAAGATCGTGCCGGTGCGGGTGCTCGGCAAGTGCGGCGGCTACACCTCGGACATTGCCGACGCGATCACCTGGTCGTCGGGCGGCACCGTGTCCGGCGTGCCGGCCAATGCCAACAAGGCCAAGGTGCTGAACCTGTCGCTCGGCGGCGGCGGCGCCTGCGATACGACCACCCAGAACGCCATCAACGGCGCCCGCTCGCGCGGCTCGGTGGTGGTGGTGGCGGCCGGTAACGACAACATGAACGTCAGCAACGCCAGCCCGGCAAACTGCTCCGGCGTCATCGCCGTGGCGGCAACCGGCAAGACCGGCGGCCGTGCATCGTACTCGAACTACGGCACCCTGGTCGACGTCGCAGCCCCAGGCGGCGACGGCAGCTTCAGCGTGATCTCGACCCTGAACTCGGGCACCAGCTCGCCAGGTTCGGACAACTACGCCGGCTACCAGGGCACGTCGATGGCCACCCCGCACGTGGCCGGCGTGGCGGCGCTGATGTTCGCGGCCAAGTCGACCCTGACCCCGGACCAGGTGGAGAGCATGCTCAAGTCGAGCGCGCGCGCCTTCCCCGCAACCTGCTCGGGCTGCGGCACCGGCATCGTGGACGCGACTGCGGCCGTGAATGCGGCGCTGGGCACCGTGATCCCGCCAGGCCCGACCATCACGGAAGTGGAGTCGAACAACACGACCGGCACCGCCAGCCTGATCTCGACCAGCGGCACCACCGTGAACGGCACCATGGCCAGCACTACCGACACCGACTACTACCGTGTCGACCTGCCGGCCGGCAAAACGCTGGCCTCGGTGCTGACCCCGGGTTCGGGCACTGCCGACTACGACCTGTTCGTGTACAACAGCGCAGGCACGCAACTGGGCAAGAGCGAGAACGGCGCCGGCGCCGTGGACAGCTTCAGCTCGGCCAACACCGGTTCCACCACCTCGACCCGCTATGTGCGCGTGGTCTACTACAGTGGCGGCACCGGCGCGACCAACGGCAAGTACACCCTGAAACTCACCTGGTAACGGTCAGACGAAACGGCGCCGCTCCCCTGGCGCCGTTTTATCCGGGAACGCGCGGCTTGCCGCGCGTTTTTTTATTGGGGCGCCGGATCGCGCCGGCTATGCCAGATGGATAGGCCGGATACGAATGAAAATATTCTTACATTTGTTTACTCGTTGAAAATTGTGCTACATAATCGACGCAGCCCAGCAGTATGTTTCTCCGCACCCATCGCAGGTAGCTCACGGAAGTTTCACCCGAAAGGAGGAGACGGTCGTATCGGCAGATCCAGGCAATCCACAACATGGCGTCGTATAACAATGGGGGTCATACATGAATATCGCCACAATGCTACGTGTACTACTGCTGGCCGCGGCAGCCGGTGTCACCGGCGCCGCGCAGGCAGCCAAGCCAACTTGCAGGACCATTGAAGCCGAACCGAACAACACCAGTACCCAGGCCAACACCGGCTTGTGCCCAGGCACGGCAGCCAGCGGGACGATAATCGCCAGCACCGACCTCGACTGGTTCCGGATCGACGTGCCGAACGCGGGCCTGGTGTCGATCAACCTCTCCCATGCCCAGGGAATCGACCTCGACTGGATCCTGAGCAACGCGGCAGGGACCGACGTCGCCTCTGGCGCCAGCGTGAGCAATCCGGAAAGCGGCAGCTTCAATGCGACCACGACCGGCACGTATTATGTGCGGGTGCGCAGCAATGCCGGGACCGGCAGCTACAGCTTGACCGTCACCTTGCCCGGCGCGGCAACAGCCTGCACCTTCCCCAAGAAAGTCAACCTGGGCAAGACCGGCAACGCCACGCCGAAGGCGACCACCACGACCGGCGGCGCGCTGCTGATGGGCGGCGGCCTCGATGTGGATGAAGCCTTCAAGTGGATGATCGCGCGTTCCGGCGGCGGCGACTTCGTGATCCTGCGCTCGAGCGGCACGAATGCCTACAACGACTACATCTACGCCATGGGCGGCATCAATTCGGTGCAGACCCTGCTCATCGCCAACACGACCGACGCCAATAACGCCTGCGTGGTCCAGACCATCCGCAATGCGGCGGCGGTCTTCCTGGCGGGCGGGGACCAGGCCAACTACATCAATTACTTCAAGGGCCAGGGTGTCGGCAATGCCTTGAACTACCTGGTCAACACCAAGGGCGCGCCGGTCGGCGGCACCAGTGCCGGGATGGCCGTGATGGGGCAGTACTACCACCCGGGCGGCGCCCCGGACAATACCAGCGTGCTGGCCAATCCAACCGCGGTGGCGGTGGGGAACAACTTCATCGCCCATCCGGTGCTGACCAACCTGGTGACCGACCAGCACTTCACGCAGCGTACCCGGCAGCCGCGCCTGGTGAGCTTCATGGCCAGCAGCCTGTACAACTACGGCGCCGGCTGGGCCAGCATGAAGGGCGTGGGCGCCGATGAAAATACCGCCGTCGCCGTGGACACCGGCGGCGTCGGCAAAGTCTACGGAAGCGGCAATGCCTTCTTCGTGCGCGGCACCGACAGCCCCGAGGTATTGCAGCCGGCGACGCCCCTGACCTGGTACCGGGCAGCCCAGGCGCTGCGCGTCTACAAGGTACCGGGAACGGCGGCCGGCACGAATACCTTCAATCTGATCAACTGGACCGGGACCGGAGGAACGACTGGCTACTGGAGTTCCAACAACGGCACCTGGCTCATGAACTGAGCGCGGAAAGGACCACACCCATGAAAATCCCAGCAGTTTTCCTGCTTGCCGCTTCGCTCGGCGCTGCGGCCTTCGCCGCCGAGCCGGTCAATCATGTCTACACGCCGGCTGACGGCGTCCACGAGACCAGGATGTTCCATGCCTGCCACGACGATGAGGACGTGCAGAAACGCCAGAAGATCAACCTCGTCATGGGCGCACTAGCATCGACCGACGTGGAGGCGGTGGCCCGGAAAGTCGAGTCCGGCAAGCCGTCTACGGAATTGATCCTGTTCCGGGTGAAGGGCAGGGACGCCAGCATCAAGACCCTGTTCCGCAGCAACGATGGGCCGCACTGCCAGCAGGGCGTGCACAGCCTGCAGTTCACCGACCGGACCGTCCATTCGCCAAACCAGCTCGGCGTGAAGCGCTGAGCCGGCCGGCAAGGCGTTGCAGCAGCTTGCAACGCCTTGCAAGAAATCCGCTTTGGGTTGATACTGTATGGAATTACAGTAGTCGGCCCCGCCGTGGGGCGGCCTCGCCCTTGTGAACGCCCCGCTCCGTAAAATCATCCACTGCGATTGCGACTGTTTCTATGCATCGGTCGAAATGCGCGACGATCCGTCGCTGCGCGGGCGTCCGCTCGCGGTCGGCGGCCGTTCCGACCAGCGCGGCGTGGTGGCCACCTGCAACTACGAGGCGCGCCGTTTCGGCATCCATTCGGCCATGGCCACGGCCCAGGCGATGAAGCTGTGCCCGGGCTTGCTGGTGATCCCGCCGGCGATGGAAAAGTACCGCATCGCCTCCCACCAGATCATGGACATCTACCGCGACTACACCGACCTGGTGGAGCCGCTGTCGCTCGACGAAGCCTACCTGGACGTCACCCACGCCACCCAGTGCAAGGGCAGCGCCACCCTGATCGCCCAGGAAATCCGGCAGCGGATTTTCGACACCGTCGGCATCACCGCCTCGGCCGGGGTGGCGCCGAACAAGTTCGTGGCCAAGATCGCCAGCGACTGGAACAAGCCGGACGGGCTGTTCCTGGTGCGGCCGGAAGAAGTGGATGCCTTCGTGGCCGCGCTGCCTGTGAAAAAGCTGTATGGCGTGGGCAAGGTGACGGCCGACAAGATGCACCGCCTCGGCCTGCAGACCTGCGCCGACATGCGGACCTGGAGCATGGACCGGCTGCAGGAGCACTTCGGCAGCTTCGGCGCCCGCCTGTACGAGCTGTGCCGCGGCATCGACCGCCGCGAAGTGAACACCTCGCGCGAGCGCAAGTCGATCAGCACCGAGGAAACCTATACGCCCGACGTGCCCGACCTGGAAGCCTGCCTGAAGCTGCTGCCGGATTTGTATGAACACCTGCTGGGCCGCATCAAGCGCAACGGTGCTGAAAAATTCATCAACAAGCTGTTCGTGAAGATCAAGTTCTCGGACTTCCAGCAGACCACGGTGGAGTGTGTTGGCTATGCGCCACATATTCCGACCTTTGCCCGCCTGATGGAAACCGGCTGGGCCCGCGCCAGCCGTCCGGTGCGCCTGCTGGGCGTCGGCGTGCGCCTGGGCGACACCGAGATCGTCGAGCAACTGCGCCTGTTCGACGATACCCTGCCGGCGGCGATCGCCGAGCCTGTTGACGACCCGACAATAGATTAATTTTTTGCCCCTGCTGCCGGATGCATTTGCTCCTCGGCAGCGTAGAATGTCGTTCCCTTGAAATACTGAATAATCGGATAAAGCGTATGTGGTTCAAGAATCTCCAGATCTATCGCCTGCCTGCTCCATGGGCGTTCAACCCTGAACAAATGGAAGAAGCGCTGCAGTCGCAGGCGTTCTCCCCTGCCAGCAGCAACGAGCTGCTGCGCCAGGGCTGGGATTCGCCACGCGCCAACGGCAAGCTGGTGCACGTCGTCAACAAGCAGATGCTGATGATGCTGGGCACCGAGAAGAAGCTCCTGCCGAGCTCGGTGATCAACCAGGTCGCCAAGGCCAAGGCCGCCGAGATGGAAGAGCAGCAGGGCTTCCCGCCAGGTAAAAAGGCAATGAAGGAACTGAAGGAGCGCGTCGCCGAAGAACTGCTGCCGCGCGCCTTCTCGATCCGCAGCAACGTGTGGGTCTGGATCGACCCGGTCAACGGCTGGCTGGTGGTCGATGCCGCCAGCCCGGCCAAGGCCGACGACGTCATCAAGCTGCTGCTCAAGGCGGTCGACCGCATGCCGCTCGAGTCGCTGCGCGTGCAGCGCTCGCCGGTGGCCGTCATGACCGGCTGGCTGGAAGCCGACGAAGCGCCGTACGGCTTCACCATCGACCAGGACACCGAACTGCGCGCCACCGGCGAAAGCCGCGCCGCCGTGCGCTACGTGAAGCACACCCTGGAACCGGACGACATCCGCCGCCACATCGCCGCCGGCAAGCAGTGCACCCGCCTGGCCATGACCTGGAACGACCGCATCAGCTTCGTGCTGACCGAGTCGCTGGCGATCAAGGGCGTCAAGCCACTGGACGTGATCAAGGAAGGCGAAGCCGCGACCTATAGCGACGATGAGCGTTTCGATAACGACATCGTGCTGATGACGGGCGAGATGGCGAAGCTGCTGACGGACGTGGTGGAAGCGCTGGGCGGCGAAGCCAAGGCTTGAGTTCCCGAAATACTGGGACGTAAGCCAAGCAAGCAAACACTTGAATCGTCGTTCCGGCGCAGGCCGGAACCCAATTTTTTCGAATAGCCGTCAGCGCTGACTTCGGACGAGAAATGGGATTCCGGCCTACGCCGAAATGACGGTTTTCACGCTAGTGGATGTCACAGCGGCTGGAACACGCCCGCCGCCCGATTCTTCGTCACGTTGTCCCACGAGAACACCTGCCCATTCATGGCGACATACACGCCGGCCGGCAAGGTCTGCGCGACGCCGCAGGCCAGGCCCAGGTTGAACAGCGCGTCCGAGTTCGCGATCTCGTACGGAATCATGGCGCCGGTCAGCACGATGGCCTGGTCCAGCTTGGCCGCGCCCAGCACGGCCGCGGTGTCGCGCATGGTGTCGGTGCCGTGGATGATGACGATCGCCTTCTCTTTTGCTGCCTGGCAGGAAGCCAGCACGCGCTGGCGGTCGGCGTCCTGCATGTCGAGCGAGTCGAGCAGCGGCAGCACTTCGAGCTCGACCGGAATGGTCATGCGCGAGCGGGCGATCACCGCCGGCAAATGGCTGTCGGCAAAGCCGAGCACGCCATTAAGTTCGTTATAGTGTTTGTCGAAAGTGCCGCCGGTAGCGATGATGCGCAAAGTCATAGTGATTTGTCCACGTGCGAAAAAAGGTGGGTAATGATAGCCCCAAACGCGTGTGTATCTGTATGTGA
The DNA here is from genome assembly GCF_900112225.1 of Massilia yuzhufengensis. Taxonomy (GTDB): domain Bacteria; phylum Pseudomonadota; class Gammaproteobacteria; order Burkholderiales; family Burkholderiaceae_D; genus Telluria; species Telluria yuzhufengensis. The sequence goes on from NZ_FOLD01000009.1 coordinate 67,834, forward strand.
CTGCGCTAGAATCGGCCGGATCGGATGAGTATACTCAGGCCTTCCCCTTCCTCTTTTCACTTGTTCCCATGAAAGCCGTCGCACCGGGCACCGTCATCTTCCACCGTCATAAGGGCTATGGCGTGATCACCCACGTCAACCTCATGACCGGCTGGATTTCCGCGCGCTTCGGCAACGAGCAGCGCGCCCTCGACTTGAATTTGTCGAGCGACGAGGTGCAGCACGCCGACGGCGAACCCATCCTGTTCCGCCGCGCCCCGCCCGATCGCATGCCGCACGCGCGCCTGATGGCCGTGGTGCGCGAACTGCACAAGGCGGGCTACCAGAAGCTGTACCTGTATTCCTGGCCCAAGCCCTCCGGCCTGCACTGGCGCTGGCATCTGTTCACCGGCCCGCGTAACTGGATGCAGCGCACCTGGCGCGAAGGCTGGTATGGCTCGGGCGCGGAGTACAACAATAATCCGGTGATGGGCTGGGGCGATTCGCCCGGCGCGACCACTGACGAGCTCATCCATGCACTGGCGAAGTTCGATCCGCAAGGACTGGCGCAGGCGCTGGGGCGGGATGAAGACCACACCGCGTGGTTCGAGGATGTCTGCGGATTGCTGCTGCCGGGCTACATGTACAGCCTGAACATGGAGCGGCCCGCCGGAGGCGGATTGGTCGAAGCACCGCCGGTGCCCGTGGTGCCGGTGCGGGCAGGCTTGCAGCCGTATGCGGGGCCCGGCATCGGCTGGCCGCCGGGGTGGGCGGGGCTGTGGACTGGTACGCACGTGATGCCGGCGCGGAAGCTGAGTTTTTCGGGGGAGGCGGAGTTGGGTTGAGGCTCGCTGCGCTCGGTGCGTTTTCTTCTGTTCGCAAAAATTGGGTTCCTGCCTGCGCCGGAACGACGTGATGATGTTAGCGATATGTTTCGATACCTCTGGTATGCACCTCCAGCCTTAGAACCGTCGCTCCGGCGAAGGCCGGAGCCTAATTTCTACGCCGAAGTCCGTCCTTCACCCCTTACCCAGCACCTCTGGATTCAACACATTCTCCGCCTCCCCCTCTGCAAACCTCACCACATTCTCAAACGCCGCCTGGAAATAAATCTCATAACTGTCCTGCTCCACATACCCCAGGTGCGGCGTGGCCAGCACCGTCGGGATCCGCAGCAGCGGTGAATCCGCCCGCAGCGGCTCGCTGGCAAACACATCCAGCGCCGCATACCCTGGCCGCCCGGCGCGCAGCCCCTGTTCCAGCGCCCCTTCCGCCACCAGTTCGGCCCGGCTGGTATTGACGAACAGCGCATCCGGCTTCATCCGCGCCAGGTCCTCGGCCGTCACCGCCCCGCGGGTCGCATCGCTCAGGCGCAGGTGCACGGTCAATACGTCCGCCTGCGCGAACAAGGCCTCGCGCGAATCCGCCGCCTCGAACCCGTCCGCCACCGCCGCCTGCCGGCTGCTTTCGCTCCCCCACACCAGCACGCGCATCCCGAAGGCCCGCGCATATCCTGCCACCAGGCGCCCGATCTTGCCATAGCCCCAGATCGCCAGGGTACGCCCGCGCAGCGAGCGCCCAATGCCGTTGAGCACCGGGTTGGTCGACGCCGTCTGCCACAGTCCCTCCTTGAGGTTGGTGGCATAGGGCACGATCTTGCGGCTGGCCGCCATGATCAGCGCCCACGTCAGTTCGGACGGCGCCACCGGTGAACCGATGCCCTCGGCAATCGCAATGCCGTGCCCGGTGGCGGCGGCGACGTCGATGTGGCCGCTGACCTTGCCTGTCTGGGAAATCAGCTTCAGGTTCGGCAGCTTGGCCAGCAGCGCAGCGGGGAAGGCGGTGCGTTCACGGATGAGCACGACTGCATCGAAAGGCGCCAGCCGCAGGGCGAGTTGGCCCTGGCCGCGGATGGAATGGTTGAAGACTTTCACCTCGTGGCCATCGAGCAGCTTGAAGCACGAAAGACCCCGCACGGCGTCCTGGTAATCGTCGAGAACAGCTATTCGCATATGAGTTTCTACCTTTCAACATTTGACGCGTAGCGAAATAACAGGTTCCAAAAAGATGGGGAATAGCCTACTACATTACTGGGTCATTTTCTGCTACTTTTTTGTAGTAAGAGCGCCCGAATCCACGTTTGCCGGGTGTACAATCGGCCAATTATTCAGGGTTCGGCACGCTCGTGTTGGGCCCAGCAGCAAGGTTCCCGGCCTCCTCCTTATGAGACCGTCGACACGACCGCCGTAAACGCCGCGCTCCGCTGGAGCGATATGCCAAGCAGGGCACGGCCAGACGGACAGGCCGTGCGTGCAGGGACAGACAGCATTCTTAATTGGCATTGGAGGTAGTCATGAACCAGCCCGTGATGGGCGGCGTCGCCGCTTTGAACGTTCCAGCTTACATCAAGCACCAGCATCTCATCAATTGGGTATCGGATATCGCCGCCCTGACCAAGCCAGACAGCATTTACTGGTGCGACGGCTCCGAGGAAGAGTACGACCGCCTGTGCGCCCAGATGGTCGAGGCCGGCACTATGAAGAAGCTCAACCCGGCCAAGCGCCCGAATTCCTACCTGGCCTGGTCCGACCCGTCCGACGTCGCGCGCGTCGAAGACCGCACCTACATCTGCGCCGAAACCGCGGAGCAAGCTGGCCCGACCAACAACTGGATGGATCCGGCCGAAATGCGCCGTACCCTGAACGGCCTGTTCGACGGCTGCATGGCCGGCCGCACCCTGTACGTGGTGCCGTTCTCGATGGGCCCGCTGGGCTCGCCGATCGCCCACATCGGCGTGGAACTGTCCGATTCGCCTTACGTCGCCGTCAACATGCGTATCATGACGCGCATGGGCAAGGCCGTCTACGACGTGCTCGGTACCGATGGCGAGTTCGTGCCATGCGTGCACACCGTCGGCATGCCGCTGGCCGCCGGCCAGAAAGACGTGCCGTGGCCATGCAATGCCACCAAGTACATCGTCCACTACCCGGAAACCCGCGAGATCTGGTCCTTCGGTTCGGGCTACGGCGGTAACGCGCTGCTGGGCAAGAAATGCTTCGCCCTGCGCATCGCCTCGAACATGGGCTACCAGGAAGCCCAAGCGGGCGGCACCGGCTGGCTGGCCGAACACATGCTGATCCTGGGCGTGGAGTCGCCAAAGGGCGAGAAGAAATACGTCGCGGCAGCCTTCCCTTCGGCCTGCGGCAAGACCAACTTCGCCATGCTGATCCCGCCGCAAGCGTTTGACGGCTGGAAAGTCACTACCATCGGCGACGACATCGCCTGGATCAAGCCGGGCCAGGACGGCCAGCTGTACGCCATCAACCCGGAAGCCGGCTACTTCGGCGTGGCCCCGGGCACCAACGACAAGACCAATCCGAACTGCATGGCCTCGCTGCGCGAGAACGTTATCTTCACCAACGTCGCCCTCACCGACGACGGCGACGTGTGGTGGGAAGGCATGACCAAGCAGGCGCCAAGCCACCTGATCGACTGGCAGGGCAAGGACTGGACCCCGGCCTCGGGCACCAAGGCCGCCCACCCGAACGCGCGCTTCACCGTGGCCGCCACCCAGAACCCGGTCATCGACCAGGCCTGGGACGACCCGGCCGGCGTGCCGATCTCGGCCTTCATCTTCGGCGGCCGCCGCTCGACCACCGTGCCGTTGGTGACCGAAGCGAACAACTGGGTCGAAGGCGTCTACATGGCCGCGACCATGGGCTCGGAAACCACCGCCGCCGCCGCCGGCCAGATGGGCATCGTGCGCCGCGACCCGTTCGCGATGCTGCCTTTCATCGGCTACAACATGAGCGACTACTTCCAGCACTGGCTCGACCTCGGCAGGAAGCTTGCCGGGGGCAAGCTTCCGGTGGAAGCCCATTCAAAGGTTTTGCCGAAAATCTTCTGCGTCAACTGGTTCCGCACCGACGACCAGGGCAGCTTCGTGTGGCCGGGCTACGGCGACAACATGCGCGTGCTCAAGTGGGTGCTGGACCGCGCCGAAGGCAGCGCGCCTGCCGGCAACCCGCACCTGTTCGGCAGCTCGCCATCGTATGGCGACCTGAACTGGGACGGCATCGACTTTACCGAAGAGCAGTTCAAGCAGATCACGTCGATCGACAAGGATGCATGGCGTGAAGAGCTGAACCTGCACAGCGAGCTGTTCGACAAGCTCGCCTACCGCCTGCCGCAGGAGCTGGTGGAGACGAAGGCCAAACTGGAGCAGCAGCTAAACGCGTAAGCCCGGCCAGGCCTCAAACATGAGGAAACGGGGGTGGTGCCACAAGCGCCGCCCCCGTTTTATTTAGTCCGGTGAAATCATTCCTAGGGTCGTTTTCTTGCGTTCAAAGTGGCGCTCCCTGTGCGGGACCGGGAATAGGCTGGCGCTTTCCAACGTCATTCAAGGAGGGACCTACCATGAACCCGACCATGAAACGACTCGTCGCGGCATCGCTCGCGGCGCTGTTGGCGGGAAGCACCGGAGTGGCTATGGCCCAGGTCGGAAAGGCCCAGGACGCCGCCACCCCAGGCACCGAGCGCCACAAGAAGGAAATGCGCAAGGCGACCGAGCACGTCAACAAAGCCGTGCAGGTGGTGCAGCAGATGCAGGCGACCCCCGAGATGCGCGCGCTGCTGCAGCGCTCGAAAGGCGTGTTCGTCGTGCCCGATTACGGCGGTGCGGCGCTCGGCGTCGGGGCCCGCGGCGGCGCCGGAGTGCTGCTGGTGCGCAGCGGCGACACCTGGAGCAGTCCGGCCTTCTACAACATGGGTGGCATCAGCGCGGGCCTGCAGGCCGGCATCGAAGCCGGCGCCATCGCCTTCGTCCTCAACGACCAGAAGGCGCTCAACAGCTTCACGCAGAACAACAAGTTCTCCCTGGGCGCCGACGCCGGCCTGACGGTGGCCGACTGGTCGAAGAAAGGCGAAGGCTCGGCCGGCTACGGCAACATCACCGCCTGGGCCGACACCGAAGGCCTGTTCGGCGGCGTGGCCCTGAACGTCACCGACATCGACTACGACGAAGACGAGACCGCGGCCTACTACCAGCGCCAGGTGGCTGCAAGAGAGGTTCTGGGCGGCAAGGTTCGCAATCCGCAGGCCGACGCCCTGCGCCAGACCCTGGCCAGTATCACCAGCGGCAGCGCGGCGTCGAGCATGGGGGGCAGCGGGGCGGGTGGGACGACGAAGGCGGGCAAGGACAGCAAGATGGAGGCGGAGAAGGAGCGGGAGCGGAGCCGCTAGATAAAAAGCAGGGGCAGCGTGTGGTTGCGCAGCCCCTCTTTAGTTTGGACCACCATCCTCCAGACCGTCGTACGCGCCACTGGCGCCTACGACTTCCCGCGCAGGCGGGAACCCAATTTTGTGTGCACCCCACTGTCGTTTGAGGCAGGCGGAGCGCGAACGACTTGGATTCCCGCCTGCGCGGGAAGTCATTTCCCCCAGCGGGGGGAATGACGGTTTTTATGGTTAGCGATGGAATTTGGCAGCGATTGAATTCAGGCTTTCGAACTTCTTCAATTCCACCCCATCAGCACCGGCGGTATCAGCAACAACAGCGCCATCACCAGATAAATCAGCTGCAGCGGAATCATCCACTTGGCCCAGGTAAGCCACGGGATGCGCGCCAGCGCCAGCACGCCCACGGTAATGCCCGAGGTCGGGATCATCGGGGTGGACAGTTCGCCCAGTTGGAAAGCCAGGATCGCGGTCTGGCGCGAGACGCCCACCAGGTCGGCCAGCGGCGCCATGATCGGCATCGTCAGCGCTGCCTGGCCGCTGCCCGAATGGATGAAGAAGTTGATCACCGACTGGATCAGGTACATCTTCTGGGCCGCGAACACCGGATGGCTCGACTGCACCAGGGGCATCAGTTCGTGCAGCATGGTGTCGATGATGTGGGCGTCGCGCGCGATCACCATGGTGGCGCGCGCGATCGCGATCACCAGCGCGGTGGGCGCCAGGTCCTTCACGCCCTGCATGAAGGACGCCACCCAGCCGTCGGCGCCGAGGCGGCCGACCACGCCCACCACGATCGCCATGGCCAGGAACAGGGCCGCGATCTCGTCGATGAACCAGCCATACTGCACCACGCCCACCACCATCGCGCCCAGCGTGAGCGCGAACAGCGCCAGCACCGCCGCATGGCGCCGCGTCATGCGTTCGTGTTCGTGGACGGATGCATCCGGCATCTCCTTGCGCTTGGTCTGGTCGAGAACGAAGGTCGGGCTGAGCGCGGGGTTCTGCTTGACCCGCGCCGCGTACCACATCAGGAAGGCGACCGTGACGAACGTCGCCACCGCCCACACCACCAGCCGGTAGCCTATTCCCGAGAACACCGGCACCCCGGCGATCCCCTGCGCAATGCCGACATTGAAGGGATTCAGGAAGGCCGCGCCGAAGCCGACCTGCGAGCCCAGAAAAGGAATCGACACGCCGGTCACGGTGTCGTAGCCCAGGGCCAGCGCCAGCGGCACGAAGATCAGGATGAAGGGAATCACCTCCTCGTTCATGCCGAAGGTGGCGCCGCCGAGCGAGAACAGGGTGACGAACACCGGGATGAGCATGGCGCGCACCAGCGGCGAGTGGGTGTGCGCTCTAGCGATCGAGCGGATCATGGTGTCGATCGCCTCGGTGCGCTGCAGTACCGCGAAGGCGCCGCCGACGATCAGCACGAAGCCGATGATCTGGGACGCTTCGACGAAGCCCTTGATGGGCGCCTTGAGCAGCGCCACCAGTCCCTGCGGGGCGCTTTCCACGTAATGGAAGGAGCCGGGATTGACCAGCTGCCTGCCGTCGACCAGGTGGGTGTCGTATTTGCCGCCGGGGACGAACCAGGTCGCCAGCGCGATCAGCGCGAGGATGGCGAACAGCAGCACGAAGGTGTTGGGCATTCGAAGGCGCATGCTTATTGTCTCACTGGCTCAGTAGGGGACCGGAACGGAAGGGCGTGGCGCCCGCGATTTTGCAGACCTGCATGCCGCGCAGCAGGTGGCGGTGGGCTGTGCTGGCGAACAGCAGGCCGCTGGTGGTGGCGCGCACGGTGGCGGTGGCGCCGCTGACCGGGTTGACGATGTCGGCCACCGCCTCGCCGGCGGCCACCTGTTCGCCCAGCGCTTTCAGGAACACCAGCACGCCCGATTGCGGCGCATGCAGCGGCTCGACGCCCGCCAGCGGCGTCGCTTCGCACAGCGCCGCAGGCAGCGCCGCCACGGGAATATCGAGCATGCCCTCGCGCGCCAGGAACTGCAGCAGCGCCCCTGCATCCTGCTCGGCCAGGTCGTAGCGCACGTCCATTTCGCCGCGCAGTTCGACCGTCACCGCGGCGCAGGCCGGCGGCACCGGCGTCGCGGGCCCGAAGTGCTCGGCCAGGTCCCACCACAGCCTGCTGCAGGCTTCGTCGAAGGGGGCGCCGCCCGAGGCGCTGGAGAGCAGCAGGGCGCGCGCGCCGAGCAGCGCGGCCAGCTGCGTGGCCTTGGCGGCCAGCGGCGTGCCCGCATACACGTGCATCAGGCCCTCGTTATCGCAGTGCAGGTCGAGCACGATGTCGGCATCGATCGCCATCGACAGCAGCGTTTTCTTGAGCACCTCGGTGTGGTCCTGCGGCGCCCAGCGCGCCACGGCGGCGCGCGCCGCGGCGCGGATGGCGGCGACGTTGGCCGCCGCGTCCGGGCCCAGGCGGCCGGCCAGCGACTCCTTCAGCTCCGCGCCGACATGCAGGAAGGCGCGGTTGAAATTCACGCCGGTGCCAAGGTCGAAGCGCCCCATGGGCGTGCCGTGCATGAGCTGCGCCAGCCCGACCGGGTTCGCGGCCGGCACCAGCACGATCTCGCCGCGCACGCGGCCTTCGGCATCGAGATTGTCCAGCGCGCGCCGCAGGAACTGGGCGACCAGCATGGCCGGCACTTCGTCCGCGTGCAGGGAAGCCTGGATGTAGGCCTTCTTGCCGCTGCCCGGACTGCCGAAATGGCAGGTGCTGAGCTGGTAGCTGGCCAGGCCAGGTTCGGTGGCGATCGGGTGTGTCTGTATCTGCATGTGCAATTCTCCACGCGCCGGCATGCCAGCCGCATGGGGCTTCGGCGCGCATGTAGGTTTTTTTACACAGTTCGGTTCAATGAAAGAATATTTTCAAATTCATGTTGAGTTTGCCACAGAACATGGATTACATTTGGAAAATATTTTGAAATTTGCATGTCATAAATAAAACTATTCACACCACATAAACGATGCCGCGATGAGTCCTTCCAACGTCCGCTCCACCTCGCCCGACATCGGTTTTGCCGAGTCTTCGCTCGGCCAGTCGCTGCTGCGCATGCTGGCCGAAGGCTCGGCCTCGAACCGCAGCATCGCCGACTACCTGCTGCGCAACCAGGTACGCACCACCGCTTTGGGTATCGAAGAACTGGCCGAGGCCTGCGAGGTGTCGACCGCCACCATCAGCCGCTTCGCGCGCGACCTCGGCTTCAAGAACTACGCGGCGATGCGCGGCGCGGTGGCCGAGACCCTGCAGTCGATGCTGCAGCCGGTAGAAAAGCTGCGCAGCTCGATCGCGCGCCGGCCCGCCTCGCCGGCGCTGGAAAGCCTGGGCTATGCGGAAGCGGCGCTCACCGCCACCAGCCGCGCGCTGGCCGGCGCCCAGTTAGAGCGCATCAGCGCCGGCCTGACCAAGGCGCGCACCGTCTACGTGATGGGCTTCGGCCTGTCCACCTTCCTGGCCGGCACCCTGGCCATGCACCTGCAGCCCTTCTGCCGCCACGTGGTCGAAGTCGCGGCCGCCGGCGGCACCGAGGTCGCGGCCAGCCAGCTGGCCACCATCACCGACAAGGACGTGCTGGTGGTGATCTCGCTGCCGCGCTACACGCTGGCGGCGGTGTCGCTGACCCGCTTCGCGCGCGACAGCGGCGCCACCGTGGTCTCGATCACCGACTCCCCCGCCTCGCCGCTGGCCGAACTCGGGCACCACGTGCTGTATGCGCACAGCGCGCACCCGGTCCTGCCCAGCAGCGCGAGCGCGGCGCTGGCCGTGATCGAAGCGCTGGCCGTGTCCCTCATGACCTCCAACAAGGCCAACGTCGCCAAGGCGGCGCGCCACACCGAGGCGATCGCCGCCTACCTCTACGGTGAACACCAGATTCGTACCGGCAGCACGCAGAAAAAAGAGGGCGCCGCGAAGCGCCGCATCGTGAAGAAGTCCTGAGTCATCAACAAGGAGCATTGCATGAGGAAGCACATGTCGATTAGCTTGCGGCCGACCATCCTGGCGTCGAGTATCGTGGCCGCGTTCGGCCTGGTGGCGCCGCCCGCGGTAGCGCAGCAGGCGGACGAGCAGAAGATGCACCGGGTCGAGGTGACGGGTTCGTCGATCAAGCGCCTGGACAGCGAGGCGGCCCTGCCGATGGAACTGATCACGCGCGAGGACATCGAGAAGATGGGCGTCACCACCGCCGCCGAACTGGTGCGCAACATCGCCGCCAATACGGCGCCGCTGACCGACGGCCCCAGCATCTCGGACGGCACCTCGGGCCAGCGCGGCCTGAACGGCGCCAACATGCGCGGCCTGGGCGTGTCGTCGACCCTCATCCTGCTCAATGGCCGGCGCCTGGCCAACTTCGCGTCCCCGGGCGACAACGCCGGCGTCGACCTGAACAACATTCCGGCCGGCGCGATCCAGCGCGTCGAGGTGCTCAAGGACGGCGCCTCGGCGATCTACGGCACCGACGCGATCGGCGGCGTGATCAACTTCATCACCCGCAAGGACTACACGGGCCTGGACCTGTCGGCATCGGCCGCCGGCACCCAGCACGGCGGCGCCGGCAAGCGCACCGCCAGCATCAGCGGCGGCATCGGCGACCTGGCCACCGACCGCTTCAACGTGTTCGGCGTGCTCGACTTCCAGCAGCTCGACAGCCTGCGCTCGGGGCAGCGCAGCTTCATCGGCGAGCGCCCGCTGGCAACCACCTTGCCGGCCCAGATGTCGAGCAATACCTTCCCAGCCAACGTCGATATCTCGGGCGCGCAGCGCGCCGCGCTGATCGCTGCCGGCCTGCTGCCGGCCGGCAGCACGGCCAGCCGGGTCAACCCGAGCGCGCCGACTTGCAACCCGCCGGGCACCGTCTACGCCCCGCTGGGACCGGGCGGCCGGGCCGGCTGCAGCTTCGACTTCATGCAGGATACCGAGCTGTATCCGGATTCGCGCAAGATCGGCTTCATCGGCCGCGCGACTTTCCAGCTCAACCCGGACAACCAGCTGTTCGCCGAACTGGTGCAGACCGAAGCGAAGTCGAAGTACGTGCTCTCGCCAAACCCGGTCCGCATCCGCAACCTGCCGGTCGCGATCCTGCCCACCGCCTACCGCAACGCGCTGACCGGCCCCGGCCTGCCCACCATCTTCAGCGGCATCCGCTACCGCATGAAAGAAGCGGGCAACCGCAGCAACGAGGTGACCAGCGAAGGCCAGCGCCTGGTGCTGGGCGCCACCGGCGTCATCCAGGGCTGGGACTACGACCTGGCCTTCTCGCGCGCCGAGAACCGCGCCACCGACAAGTACGTCGACGGCTACGTCCTGTACGACAAATTCGACGCCGCCGTGCGCAACGGGACCATCAATCCCTTCGCGCCGTCGGGACAGGCCGCCATCGACCTGATCAACGGCATCAAGATCAACGACGAGGCGCGCAAGGCCAAGGGCATCTCGACCTCGATCGACGGCAAGATGTCGCGCGCGCTCACCAAGCTGGCCGGCGGCGACCTGGCGATCGCGTTCGGCGGGGAATTCCGCCGCGAGCACCAGTTGTTCACACCGTCCGAGCTGCTCAAGTCGAACAATATCGCGGGTGACCGCGACAGCACCGTGCCGGTCGGCGAGCTGCTCGAGGTCGAGACTGCCGACAACCGGCGCCGCGTGGCCTCGGTGTTCACCGAGGTGGTCGCACCGTTCACCAAGGAACTCGAGATGCAGTTCGCGCTGCGCCACGACCGCTACAGCGAAATCGGCAGCTCCACCAATCCGAAGATCGGCCTGCGCTACCAGCCCAGCACCCAGCTCATGGTGCGCGCCTCGGCCGGCACGGGCTTCCGCGCGCCGTCGCTGTCGGACCTGAAGCGCCCGACCATCTTCGGCACCGCGGCCGGCTTCCTGACCGACCCGCAATGCGTGGCGCAGGAAGGCAGCATCGACCTGTGTACCGACCAGTGGGGCGTGGAACGCCGTTCGAATCCCAACCTGAAGCCGGAGAAGTCGCGCCAGTTCACGCTCGGCACTGTGTTCGAGCTGGACAAGCGCACCAACTTCTCGGTCGACTACTGGAACATCGAGAAGAAGGACGTGATCAGCACCCTGGGCGAGCAGGTCATCGTCGAGAACCCGCAAGCCTACAACGGCACCTACATCGAGCGCGACGAGGACGGCTTCATCTCGAACATCCTCCTGATGAAGGAAAACCAGGGCCGCCTGAAGACCTCGGGCATCGACATCTCGGCAGAATGGAAAAGTGAGCGCGGAGCCTGGGGCCGCTTCGGCGTCGACCTGTCGGGCACGCGCATCCTGCGCTACGACCGCCAGTATGGCCCGTCCGAGCCCTTCCGCAGCAACCTGGGCGTGTTCCTGAACGACCAGGCGATCCAGAAGTGGCGCCACCGCATCAGCTTCGAGTGGGACGGCGGCCCGGTCAGCCTGGCGCTGGCGAACCAGTATTCGTCCAGCTACACCGACCAGAACACCACCTACGACCCGGCCACCGACTCGCTGCTGCAGCCGAACAAGGTGAAGGCCTATTCGCTGTGGGACCTGACCGGCAGCTGGGCCATCGGCAAGAACCTCAAGCTGCGCGCCGGGGTGCTGAACCTGCTCGACAAGGATCCACCGTTCTCGAACCAGGCTTACTTCTTCCTGTCCGGGTACGACCCGAGCTACACCGACCCGCGCGGCCGCAGCGGCTACGTGAGCCTGAATTATTCGTTCCGGTGACGGGAGGCGTATGCTGAAGAGCGTTTGCTTCGCACTGGCGCTGCTGGCGGCAGGCGCCGGCGTGGCCGCGGAGGCGCCGAAAGGCTCGCTGGTCATCATCGGCGGCGGCCTGCGGCCCGAGAATGCGGCAGTGTGGGAAAAGATCGTGCTGCTGGCCGGCGGCAAGGGGGCGCGCATCGCGGTGTTCCCGACCGCCGCCCAGAACCCCGCGCGCGAAGGCGGCAACGCCGTCGCCTTCCTGAACCGCCACGGCGCCCAGGCCTTCCTGGTGCCGGTGGCGCCGCTGCTGGCCGGCAGCGACGTGCGCAAGGCGGCCGACGATCCGGCGCTGGCCGACGCCGTCCGTAATGCCGGCGGCGCCTTTTTCACCGGCGGCGACCAGGCCCGCATCACCGGCTCGCTGCGCCGGCCGGATGGCGGCAACAGCGCCGTGCTGGACGCGCTGTGGTCGATGTACCGGCGCGGCGGCGTGATCGCCGGCACCAGCGCGGGCGCGGCCATCATGAGCAGCACCATGTTCTACGACCCGCCGCTGGACGTGGTCCCCATCCTCAAGCACGGCGTGGTCGACGGCAAGGACATCGCGCCGGGCCTGGGCTTCATCGGCGACGACGTGTTCATCGACCAGCACCTGCTGGTGCGCGGCCGCTTCGCGCGCATGCTGCCGGTCATGCTGGACAAGGGCTACAAGCTGGGCCTGGGCATCGACGAGAATACCGCAGCCGTGGTCGGACCCGGGCGCGAAGTGACGATCGTCGGATACACCGGTGCGCTGGTGCTCGATCTTTCGGAAGCCGGCACCGACAAGGCGCAGCCGCTGTTCAACCTGTCCAATGCGCGCATCAGCTACGTGGACAATGGCGACCGTTTCAACCTCGCGAGCCGGACCTATGTGCCGGGGCCGGGCAAGGAGCCGGTGGACCGGAGCATGCGCGAGTACCGCGAGGCGCTGTTCTATACCGATATCCTGGGGAATACCTCGGTGGTCAACCTGCTCGAGAAGCTGGTGGACAGCAACCTGGAACGCGCCACCGGCCTGGCCTTCGAAGGGCCGACCAGCCGGGCGCCGGAACGCGGGTTCGAGTTCACGTTTTCGCGCGCGCCGGACAGCCGGGAGTTCGTGACCAACCGCGAGGATGCGTGGTCGATTTACCGGATCAGGATGGATGTGAGGCCGGTGCGGATGCGGCAGCCGTTGTATACGGTGGAATAGGATTGTTTGCGTAAAAAAAGGGGCAGCGCCTGGCGGCGCTGCCCCTTTTTTGTTTAGTGCCACCAGCCCCCATACCGTCGTTCCGGCGAAGGCCGGAACCCAAGTCCGTTGCGTTCCACTAGCGTGACCCGTTAGCGGCCAGCACGCAAAATTAGGTTCCGGCCTGCGCCGGAACGACGGCGCCGGGGCTGGTGGCTACGGTCGATTCAAGCGGCCTATCAAGCCTTCAACAACGGCTTCAAATACTTCCCGGTCGCGCTGCCCTTGTTCTTCGCCACTTCCTCCGGCGTCCCACTCGCCACGATCAGGCCACCGCCCGCGCCGCCCTCCGGCCCCAGGTCGATGATCCAGTCCGCCGTCTTGATGACGTCCAGGTTGTGCTCGATGATCGCCAGCGTATTGCCCTGGTCGCGCAGGCGGTGGATGACCTTGAGCAGCAGGTCGATGTCGGCGAAGTGCAAACCCGTCGTCGGTTCATCGAGGATGTACAGCGTACGCCCCGTATCGCGCTTCGACAGTTCCAGCGACAGCTTCACGCGCTGCGCCTCGCCGCCCGACAGCGTGGTGGCGCTCTGGCCCAGCTTGATGTAGCCGAGGCCCACATCCAACAAGGTCTGCAGCTTGCGCGCGATCACCGGCACCGGCTTGAAGAACTCGTGCGCATCCTCGACCGTCATCTCCAGCACTTCGGTGATGTTCTTGCCCTTGTACTGCACTTCGAGCGTCTCGCGGTTGTAGCGCTTGCCGTGGCAGACATCGCAGGGCACGTACACGTCCGGCAGGAAGTGCATCTCGACCTTGATCACGCCATCGCCCTGGCAGGCTTCGCAGCGGCCGCCCTTGACGTTGAACGAGAAGCGGCCCGCCGAGTAGCCGCGTTCCTTGGCGGTCGGCACGGTCGCGAACAGGTCGCGGATCGGCGTGAACAGGCCGGTGTAGGTGGCCGGGTTCGAACGCGGGGTGCGGCCGATCGGCGCCTGGTCGACCGAGATCACCTTGTCGAAGTGTTCCAGGCCGTGGATCGCGTCGTGCTCGGCCGGCTCGGTCTGCGAACCGTACAGGTGGCGCGACAGCGCCGGGTACAGGGTGTCGTTGATCAGGGTCGACTTGCCGGAACCCGAGACGCCGCTGATGCAGGTCATCAGGCCGACCGGCAGCGTGAGCGTGACGTTCTTCAGGTTGTTGCCGCGCGCGCCAGTGATGACCAGCTGGCGCGCCGGATCCATCTTGGTGCGCTTCTTCGGCACGGCGATCTTGCGGCGGCCGTCCAGGTACTGGGCCGTGACCGAGTGCTCGTTCTTCATGATTTCTTCGAGCGTGCCTTCGGCGATGATCTGGCCGCCGTGCACGCCCGCGCCCGGACCCATGTCGACGATGTAGTCGGCGGTACGGATCGCGTCTTCGTCGTGCTCCACCACCAGCACGCTGTTGCCGATGTCGCGCAGGTGCTTCAGGGTGGCGATCAGGCGGTCGTTGTCGCGCTGGTGCAGGCCGATCGACGGTTCATCGAGCACGTACATCACGCCGGTCAGGCCGGAGCCGATCTGCGAGGCCAGGCGGATACGCTGGGCTTCGCCGCCGGAGAGCGTATCGGCGCTGCGGTCGAGCGACAGGTAATCGAGGCCGACGTTGTTCAGGAATTTCAGGCGCGCCGTGATTTCCTTGATGACGCGCTCGGCGATTTCCTTCTTGGCGCCGGTCAGGACCAGGGTCTCGAAGAAGGCGAGCGTATCGCGCAAGGGCTTGTCGGAGACTTCGTAGATGGCGCGCTGCTGCTCGCCCTCGCCGATCTTCACGAAGCGCGCTTCGGTGCGCAGGCGCGCGCCGTCGCAGGACGGGCACTTCTTCTCGTTGATGAACTTGGCCAGCTCTTCCTTGACCGCCATCGAGTCGGTCTCGCGGTAACGCCGCTGCAGGTTGTTGACCACGCCTTCGAAGGTGTGCTCGCGGATCACGGTGCGGCCGCGCTCGTTGACATAGCTGAACGGGATCGAGGTCTTGCCCGAGCCGAACAGCACCGCGTCCTGGGCCGGCTTGGCCAGGGTGTCGAAGGGCTTATCGAGGTCGAAGTCGTAGTGCGACGCCAGGTTCTGCAGCATCTGGTAATAGAACTGGTTGCGGCGGTCCCAGCCCTTGACGGCGCCGGAAGCCAGCGACAGGTGCGGGAAGGCCACGATGCGCTTCGGGTCGAAGAACTCGATGTGGCCGAGGCCATCGCATTCCTGGCAGGCGCCCATTGGGTTGTTGAACGAGAACAGGCGCGGTTCCAGCTCCTGCAGCGAATAGCCGCAGACGTTACAGGCGAACTTGTTCGAGAACACGGTCTCGGTGCCGCTGTCCATTTCATATGCGACCGCGCGGCCATCGGCCAGGCGCAGCGCGGTTTCAAAACTTTCGGCCAGGCGCTGCTTGATCTCCGGGTTCACCTTCACGCGGTCGATGACGACGTCGATGGTGTGCTTCTCGGTCTTCTTGAGCTTGGGCAGTTCGTCGATCTCGTAGATCTTGGCCGGGTTCACGCCGCTGGCCACGCGGAAGCGCACGAAGCCCTGGGCCTGCATCGCCTGGAACAGGTCGCTGTGCTCGCCCTTGCGGTTGGCGACGGTCGGCGCCAGGATCATCAGCTTGGTGCCTTCGGGCATCGACAGCACCGCATCGACCATCTGCGACACGGTCTGGGCCGCCAGCGGATGATGCGGGTGCTGCGGGCAATACGGCGTGCCGACGCGTGCGTACAGCAGGCGCAGGTAGTCGTGGATCTCGGTGACGGTGCCGACCGTGGAGCGCGGATTGTGCGAGGTGGCCTTCTGCTCGATCGAGATCGCCGGCGACAGGCCTTCGATCAGGTCGACGTCCGGCTTTTCCATCAACTGCAGGAACTGGCGCGCGTAGGCCGACAGCGATTCGACGTAGCGGCGCTGCCCCTCGGCGTACAGGGTATCGAAAGCGAGCGAGGACTTGCCCGAACCCGAGAGGCCCGTGATGACGATCAGCTTGTTACGCGGAAGGTTCAGGTTGATGTTCTTCAGGTTGTGCGTGCGCGCACCGCGGATACGAATTTCTTCCATTAGGTTTTTGGAGGCTTTCAATAAGTTTGCGGGGCCGGCGCACATGAGACTGTCGCGGTGAGCGGGCCAACCAAGGGGGAACCCATTAGTGTAGCTGGTTTTTCGAAGTGCTGTACATGCATCCAGCACTTTTGTGCCGCAAGGACACATCCTGCTGGATCGGGGAATAGAGGTATCTGATGCGTCTTACGCCCAGTTCAATAGTTCACTCGGCAACAATCCCGTCTTTTTTCATAGTAAAGTGTTGGCTTCAGGCAAGTACTGCATTCCGCGACAGTGCTGCCGTAGCAATGTGAAAGCAAACATGCACATCCAGACCGAAGACGATTTCACTGGGGTCCAGGAAGACCACCCATTGGCCGGGCAATTTACCGTGCTGGGCTACGCCAGTGGCGGCGCCAGCAGCTTCCCGCACGGTTTTTTCCGCGACTGGCTCGACCAGGAGCCGCAGAGTGGCCATTTCTACATCGGCCGCTGTTCGGGTTTCGGGGTCGGCTCGCTGGTCAAGTACGACGCAGGGCACCAGGGCCTGGCCGTCGGCCGCTTCGTTGCGGGCGGCCTGCGCCTTCGCTTCCTGCTCAACGGCCAGCACGAGAGCAAGACCATCTCGACCTATATGTTCTCGGTCGCGGGCATGGGTTTACGCAACGCGCCGCCGCCGCAGTATGCCGACTCGGTGATCAAGAACGATGTGTGGATCGGCGACGAAGTCATGATGCTGGGCGGCGGCATCATCGAAAACGGCTGCATCATCGGCGCGCGCTCGCTGTTGCCGCCGAATTTCCGTTCCGAGCCGTATGGCATCTATGTGGGAGCGCCGGCCAAGCTGATCAGGTATCGCTTCACCGAGGCCGTGCGCGCGGCCTTGCTGGACCTGGCCTGGTGGGAGATGCCGCTGACCTGGATCCGCGACAATAACGCGATGTTCCTCCAGGACATGACTGCTGACGAAGAGCAGGCGCTGGCCACCATCGCGCGGCTCAAAGCCAGCCGCGTGGAGTATGAAACGCAGCACGGCCCGCAGGTGTGATTGCGGCGTTTTTCGCCCCCCGGCCGATGCCCGGCGCTTGATATCGATCTGCTCCATGGCGGGCACCGAAGCGTCCCGGGCAAGGTCTGACTGTGAGTGCTTGTGCATCGAAAAAGCACTTTCGGTTCCAGCTCATCGGCCCCATAATAGTGAGTTGCAGTACCCCGTTCCCTGACGCTTAGAAGCACGCAGAGTCAGGGCTCTACACACTCAATTGGAGTACAAAATGGCATCAGTTAACAAGGTCATTATCGTCGGCAACCTGGGCCGCGATCCGGAAATCCGCTACATGCCAAGTGGCGACGCAATCGCGAATATCGCGGTGGCAACCTCGTTCAAGTCCAAGGACAAGAACACCGGCGAACAGAAAGAACTCACCGAGTGGCACCGTATTTCGTTCTTCGGCCGCCTGGCCGAGATCGTCGGCCAGTACCTGAAAAAGGGCTCGTCGGTCTACGTCGAAGGCCGCCTGCAGACCCGTAAGTACACCGACAAGGACGGCATCGAGCGCTACGCGACCGACATCGTCGCTGAAAACATGCAAATGCTGGGCGGTCGCCAGGGCATGGGCGGTAACGACATGGGCGGCGGCATGGACGACGGCGGCGGCTACGAGCCACAGCAGCAGCAGCGTCCGGCCCCGCGCCAGGCGCCACCTGCTCCTGCAGCCCGCCCGCAGCCGAAGCCGGCGCCGAACTTCTCGGATATGGATGACGACATCCCGTTCTGATTCGGTAACGCTGCAGTGAACAAGGCCCGCACTTCGAAAGAAGGCGGGCTTTTTTCTCTCCTGCAGCGGCTTTTACAGCGCCAGGCTGTAGTGGAAATACTGTTGGTCGCGCACCCAGCCCTGCCGCTCGTACAGCGACTGCGCCGCGAGATTGGACATGCCGGTCGACAGCGAAAGGCGCAGTGCGCCGCGCCCGCGCGCGAACCCGGCCGCGGCCGCCATCAGCTCGGTGGCCACCGAACCGCGCCGCGCCTCTGGTGCAATAAAGAGGTCGTTCAGGACATACACGCGTCCCGCCGAGACCGACGAAAACGACGGATACAGCTGGACGAAGCCGATGGCTCGGCCCGCATCGTCGACGGCAAGGAAGATCACCGATTCCGCATTCGCCAGGCGCTCTTCGATGAAGCTGTGCGCGAGGTCCGGGTCGGAAGGTTTGCCATAGAATTGGCGATAGGCGTCGAACAGCGGTGCGATGGCCGGGGCGTCATCGACACCGGCCTGGCGGATCGTGGTCATGTCTGATTATTAAAATAGTTGAACGCGATGCCGATGGTGCCACAAGCGCCGCAAGCTCACCGATCGCCCGGCGTTTTTCCTTCCCCCGGCTCGTCCAGGATCGCATACACATCCCCCGCCGTCGCCCCCGCATCGTGCTTGCGCATCCGCAGGTCGCGGTACACGGCCGCCCGCATGATCGTCATCGACACCACCGGCGCCGTCATCAACAGGAACACGGCGATGATGATCTCGTGGATCACCAGCCTTGACTGCGCCACCGTGAAGTACAGCATCGAGGCCAGCAGCAGGCAGCCGGCGCCGAGGGTCACGGTGATGGCCGGACCGTGGATGCGCTGGTAGAAGGTGGGCAGGCGCAGCAGGCCGAGGGCGCCGATCAGGATGATGGTGGCGCCGATCACCAGCAGTAGCGCCACCGGCAGCGCGGCCCAGGCGGGAATATGCTCGATGCCGCTCATTCGATGATCTCCCCGCGCATCAGGAACTTCGCCATCGCCACCGTGGAGACGAAGCCCACCAGCGCGACCAGGATCGCCACCTCGAAGTACACCTGGGTGCCGAAGCGGATGCCCAGCACCAGGGCCAGCAGCATGCCGCACATCCACAGCGTATCGAGCGCCAGCACCCGGTCGTGGCCCGAGGGGCCCACCAGCAGGCGCACGGCGCAGAACACCATGGCCAGCAGCACGCAGACCATCGCATAGCCGATCGACAGTTCAAGCACGGTTTCCATTCTCGTCCTCCGATTCAAATATCTCGATCAGGGGCCGCTCGTAGCGCCCCTTGATGGTGTCGATCCACCACTGCTGGTCGTGCAGGTCGAACACGTGCAGCGACAGTTCGTGCCGCTCCGGCAGCAGCTCCACCCACACCGTCCCCGGCGTCATGTTGATCAGGCAGGACAGCATCGCCAGGCCGTAGGGGTCGCGCAGGTCCAGCGGGATGCGCATGAACTGCGCCTTCACGGTCGCATAGTCGCGGAACAGGATGATGTGGCAGACGTTGAAGCAGGAGCGCACCACTTCCACGGAGGCCATGCCCATCAGGCGCAGGAAGGTCAGCGGCTTGCGCAGGCGCGGATAGCCGAACGGCTGCAGCCGGCGCGACAGCAGCGGCACCGCGATGCCCAGCGCCGCGCCGAACAGGACGTTGGCCGGGTCGATCGCCTGGTTCAGCAGCAGCCACAGCGCGCACAGCATGAGCGACACGATGGGGAAGGGCAGCCACGGAGTCATGGGGCCTCCGGTGCGTGAGTGGGGCCGGGCACGGGCGGCGTGCCGAGCACGCGCTCGATGTACAGGGCGGGACGGTGGATGTCGCCGCTGGCGCGCGCCAGGTAGCCGAACACGGGCTGCGCGTGGATCGTCAGCAGCACCGACACCAGCAGCAGCGCCGCCACCGGCAGCACTTCCGCCGTGTGCAGGCGCGGCGGCGCGACGGCGTCGGCGGCCCAGAAGGTGCGCACGCCGAAGCGCATCAGCGACACGATGGCGATCAGGCCGGAGGTGAACACCAGCGCCATCAGGGTCCAGCCGGCGCCGGCGATCGCCGGCACGCCAGGCCCCGGATTGAGCAGCGCGTGGAACAGGCCGAACTTGGCAACAAAACCCGACAGCGGCGGCAGGCCGGCGATCATCAGCGCGCAGGCGGCGAAGGCCAGCGACAGGAAGGCCATGGCGGCGGGCACGCCGCGTCCCTTCGGCTCGGCCGGGGTGTCCTCGACCGCATACGCCTCCATGGTCAGCGCCAGCATCGCGGCGCCCGGCGTGCGGATACGGTCGATGAGTTCGATCAGCAGCACGAAGGCGGCGATCGCGATGGTCGAGGCGATGAAGTAATACAGCCCGGCTGTGACGAGCGACTGCTGGCCGTAGCCGATCACCGCCAGCAGCGTGCCGGACGAAACGATGGCCGCGTAGCCGGCCATGCGCCCGGCCGTATCGGTGGCCAGCATGCCGGCCGCGCCGAACACGATGGTCGCCATGCCGCCCCACATCAGGGCCTGGTAGCCGAAGTGGGCGGCTTCGCCGGCGCTGTCGGGGAATACCAGCAGCCAGATGCGCAGGATTACATAGGCGCCGACCTTGGTCATCAGCACCAGCATGGCGGCCACCGGCGGCGAGGCCGCCGCATAGGTGGTGGGCAGCCAGAAACCCAGCGGCCACATGGCGCTCTTGGCCAGGAAGGCCAGCGCCAGCACGCACACGCCTACCTTGAGCAAGACCAGGTTGTCCGCCGGGAGCGTGGCGATGCGCCCGGCCAGGTCGGCCATGTTGAGGGTGCCGGTGGTGGCGTAGATCAGCGCAACGCCGACCAGGAACAGCAGGGCGGCGGCCAGGTTAACGGCGATGTACTGCATGCTGGCGCGCAGGCGCGCCACGTTGTAGCCGTGCAGGACCAGGCCATAGGACGCGGCCAGCATCACTTCGAAGAACACGAACAGGTTGAACAGGTCGTGCGTGAGGAAGGCGCCGTTGATCCCCATCAGCAGGAACTGGAACAGCGAATGGAAGTGCACGCCGATGCGGCTCCAGCGCGGCTGGGCGTAGTGCAGCGCGGCCAGGGCCAGCACCGCGGCCAGCACCAGCATTGCCGCCGACAGGCGGTCGGCCACCAGGGCAATGCCGAAGGGCGCGGCCCAGTTGGCGGCGAAGTAGACCCCGATGCCGCCCGGCCAGCCGCCATCGGTGAGCGCCACCAGCGCCAGTGCATTGGCCAGCAGCCCGAGCACCGAGGCATAGGCAAGCCCGAACTTCAGGCGGTGGCGGCCCTGCGTCAGCGGCGCCAGCACCGCGCCGCACAGCAGCGGCAGCAGCACCGGGACGACGACCAGGTGGCGGGTCCAGTCCAGGTTCATGAGCAGACTCACGCTTCGGGTTCCTCCCCGTCGACGTGGTCGGTGCCGGTGAGGCCGCGCGCGCCGATCATCACCACCAGGTACAGGGCGGTGGTGGCGAAGCCGATCACGATCGCGGTGAGCACCAGCGCCTGCGGCACCGGGTCGGCCAGCAGCGCCGGGTCGGGCATCGTGCCGGCCGGCGTGAGCGGCGGCTGGTCCACCGTCAGCCGGCCCATGGCGAAGATGAACAGGTTGACGGCGTAGGACATCAGCATCAGGCCGGTCAAGACCTGGAAGCTGCGCGGGCGCAGCACCAGCCAGATGCCGGAACCGAACACGATGCCGATGCTCAGGGCGAGCACGGTTTCCATTACTGGATCTCCTTCACGGGCGCGATGATCGCGGCGGCGCTGCGGCCCGCGGTGGGTGGGGTGCGGTGGCTGCGCAGCGACTGGTGCGCCAGCGCCACCAGGATCAGCATGGTGGTGCCGACCACCACCAGGAACACTCCCAGGTCGAACACGAAGGCCGAGGGCAGGTGCAGCTCGCCCAGCAGCGGCAGCGTCACGTGCGCCGTGTGGCTGGTGAGGAAGGGGTAGCCGAACAGCCAGGCGCCCAGGCCGGTGACGCAGGCGGTGACGAGGCCCCAGCCGATCCAGCGGTGCGGGCGCAGGCGCAGGTGCGATTCGACCCAGTCGGTGCCGGCCACCATGTACTGGACGATGAGGGCGGTGGCGAAGATCAGTCCCGCCACGAAGCCGCCGCCGGGCAGATTGTGCCCGCGCATGAAGAAGTAGACGGCGATCACGCCCATCACCGGCAGCAGGAAGCGCAGGTACACGGCCTGCACCATCAGGTAGCCGTCGCGCGCCTGCTGCGCCGGCTTCTGATTGACGGCCGGGTCGACGTCGCTGGCCTGCTGCACCGGAATGGCGATGCTCTCCGGCGCCGGACGGAAGCGCCGCAGCAGCGCGTACACGGTCAGCGCCACCGCCGACAGCACGGTGATCTCGCCCATGGTGTCGAAGCCGCGGAAGTCCACCAGCAGCACGTTGACCACGTTGGCGCCGCCGCCTTCGGGCAGGGCGCGCAGCACGAAGAAGTCGCGGATGCTGGCGCTGCTGGTCGCCAGCGGCTGGGTCAGCACCGCGTAGCTGGCCGCCGCCAGTCCCAGGCCGCCGGCGGTGGCCACCAGCGCGTCGCGCGCGCGGCGCAGCCAGGCGCGCGGCGGGACGTGCGGGCCCAGGTGGGCCGGCGGGAAGCGCGGCGGCAGCCAGCGCAGGCCGAGCAAAATCAGCACCGTGGTCACCGTCTCGACCATCAGCTGGGTCAGCGCCAGGTCGGGCGCCGACAGCCACAGGAAGGTGACGCTGGTGGCCAGGCCGGTGCCGCCCACCAGCGCCAGTGCCGCGAGCCGGTGGTACTTGGCCTTCCAGGCCGCGGCCACCGCGCAGCCGGCGCCGATCAGCCAGAGCAGCGCGAACAGCGGATGGATGCCGCCCAGCGGCGGCAAGGAGAGTGCCTGCAGCGGACGCGCCAGCAGCAGCGGCACCGCGACCATGGCGACCATCAACACCAGCAGCTGCGGCTGCAGGCGCCGGGTCCCGGTCCAGCGCAGCAGCCAGGCTGCGCCCTGCGACAGGGCCAGCATGGTGTTCTCGTAGATCTGCGCGCCCTTCAGGCGGTGCAGCACCGGCACCCGGTCGCGCCCCGCCAGTTCGAAGCGGTCGCGCAGCACCAGGTAGCTCGCCACGCCGCCGGCCAGCGCCACCAGGCTCATCAGGAGCGGCAGGTTGACGCCGTGCCAGATCGCCAGGCTGTATTCGGGCATGGTGGGACCGAGCACCGAGTGCGCGGCCACCGCCAGCACGTCGCCCACCACGCGCTCGGGCATCACGCCCACCGCGATGCAGAGCAGCACCAGGCATTCGATCGGCACCCGCATCCAGCGCGCCGGCTCGTGCGGTTCGTCCGGCAGGTCGCGCGCCAGCGGGCCGAAGAACACGCTGATGAAGCGCAGCGAATACACCACGCTGAACAGGCCCATGAGCACGGCGGCCACCGACATCCACCAGTTCTCGCTGCCGCCGACGATCATGGTCTCGGCGAAGAACATCTCCTTGGAGAGGAAGCCGTTCATCAGCGGCACGCCCGCCATCGCCGCGCTGGCGACGATGGCCAGCGCCGCCGTGTGCGGCATGGCGCGCCTCAGGCCGCGCAGCTGGCGCATGTCGCGGGTGCCGCTTTCGTGGTCGATGATCCCCACCGCCATGAACAGCGAAGCCTTGAACACCGCGTGGTTCATGGTGTGGAACACCGCCGCCACCACCGACAGCGGGGTGCCGATGCTGAGCAGCACGGTGATCAGGCCGAGGTGGCTGATGGTGGAATAGGCCAGCAGGCCCTTCATGTCGTGCTGGAAGATGGCGAAGAAGGAGCCGATCAGCAGGGTGCACACGCCGGCGCTGCCCAGGATCCAGGTCCATTCTTCGGTGCCGGCCAGCGCCGGCCACAGGCGGATCAGCAGGAAGATGCCGGCCTTGACCATGGTGGCCGAGTGCAGGTAGCTCGATACCGGCGTGGGCGCGGCCATCGCGTGCGGCAGCCAGAAGTGGAAGGGGAACTGCGCGCTCTTGGTCAGCGCCCCCAGCAAGACCAGCACCAGGGCCGGCACGTACCAGTCGTGCGCGCGAATCAGGTTGCCGGCGCCCAGCACGGCATCGAGTTCGTAGCTGCCCGCGATGTGGCCGAGCAGCAGCACCCCGGCCAGCAGGCATAGCCCACCGATGGTGGTGACAGTGAACGCCATGCGGGCGCCGCGGCGCGCGTCGTTGCGTTCCTGCCAGTAGCCGATCAGGAGGAAGGACGTGAAGCTGGTGAGCTCCCAGAACACCACCAGCTGGATCAGGTTGCCCGACAGGACCACTCCGAGCATGGCGCCCATGAAGGCCATCATGTAGGAATAGAAGCGCGCCACCGGGTCGCGCCGCGACATGTAGTAGCGCGCGTACAGCAGCACCAGCAGGCCGATGCCCAGCACCATGACGGTGAACACCCAGGCCAGGCCGTCCATGCGCAGCACGATGTCCAGGCCGTAGTCGGGCAGCCAGGCGAAGCGCTCCTGCGGCACCGCGCCGGCGGCGATGCGGTCGAAGTGGGCGATGGCGACGGCCAGCGCCGCCAGGGTGGCGAGGCCGGCCACGGCGGCCGGGCGGTCGCGCGAATCGGAGGGCATGCAGGCCGCGATGAACGAGGCGGCGAAGGGCAGCAGGAGCAGCAGCAGGAGCATCGGTCAGCTCCTCGCCGGGGGCGCGTTAGGCTCAGCCATCGGCTGCCCGCACCAACAAGGTGTCGCAGGCCAGGTGCTGGAGCAGGTCGCTGCTGCGGGTGCCCATGAAGACACGCGCCATGCCCGAGTGCCGGTGCACGCCCAGCACCGCCAGTTCGATCGCCTGGTCCTGCACGTGGCGGGTGACGGCCTCGGTCACGCGGCCATGGCCGATGACGGGGGCGATGCGCGCGCGCGCCCCGCCCGGCAGGGTGCAGGCGTCGAGGAACAGTTCGCTCCTGGCCAGCGCGTCCTGGACCGCATCGGCGGCGACCTCGCCTGCGGCGCCGGCGCTGCCCTCGAGCGCGTGGAACAGCGTGATGCGGCGGCCCGGGAAGAAGGCGGCCGCCGTTTCGAGCGCGCGCCGCGCCGCTTCCGAGAAATCGTTCGCCACCAGGATGCGCTGGTAGCTGCCGCGGGTGCGCCGGCGCACGACCAGCAGCGGCTGCGGCAGGTCCTGCGACAGGCGTTCGGCGGTCGAGCCGAGGATCAGTTCCTGGAAGGAGTCGTTGCGCGAGGCGCCCATGACCACCAGCGCGTCCTGCATGGCGGCGGCCGTGGCGCGGATGCCGTCGGCGACGTCGCCTTCGGCCACCTGCAGGGTGGGCGCCACGCCAGAGCCGGCGAATTCCTCGGCCAGTTCGCGGCGGGCGGCGAGCTCGAAGGCGGGGACGCGCTGGTCGCCGTCGAGCCAGGAGGCGACTTCGTCAGGCGTTTGCGGCCCGTCGCGCACGGTGAGCACCGCGAGGCCGGTCTGCCATTCGCGCGCCAGCTGCTTGGCGCGCTCGAGCGGACGGTCGCAGCGTGCGCACAGGTCGGTGGCCAGCAGCAGGCGTTGCGGCGGCAGGGCGGGGGTGCTGTCGTTCATGCGGTCTCCATGCTCGGACAGTGGCAAATATCGCTACTCTACTGTTTTTACATGGATTAAGGCAACGCGTTACTTCAGGCACACGCCGCAATCTGTCCGCGCCGGAGCGGGAATCAGGCGCTGGTCGCCACCGCCGGTTCGGCCTCGTCGGCCAGGCCATAGGCCATCTGCACCTCGGCCGAGCGGTCCTGCGGGGCCTTGGCCGCGGCCTGCTGTTCCAGCTTCTTTTCGTAGGCGATGCGTTCCTGGTCGCTGACCTTCTTGTCCGAGTTGGTATCGGCCTCGGCGATGTAGTCCGTCGCCTCAAGCTCGCTGGACGCGGCCGGCTGCACCCGCGACGCATCCGCCTGCGCCCGCAGCTGGTTGCCGACACGGGCGGTGGCGCTGGAGAGCGCGCTCAGGGTCTCGACGCTGTCGTCGGTGGCGCCAGCGGTGCCGGCTGCCTCGCCGGCGGTGGGCGCGGCGTCAGGCGTGCGCTCTTCGGTCCGGGTTGGCGCGGCCTGCGTCGCGGTGGCCTGGGCCACGGTGGTGCTGCCGATACTGCTGACCATGATCGTCCTTGCGTGAATGTCGTCCTTCTTTAACGGCGCCCGCCAGCGCGGGCGCAGGGCTGGAAATGTAAAGCAAGGTAAAGCCGGCCGTGCGCGCCCCGGCTGGATGCATTGGTAAGATGCCAACATGCACATCCTCTGGACTTACCTGCGCCCGCACTGGCGCCTGGCCCTGCTTGCGTTGCTGTTGGCCGGCCTCGCGCAGGTATTGAACCTGGTCGACCCTATCATCTTCGGCAAGATCATCGACGACTACGCCCTCAAGCCCGGCAGCATGAGCGACGCCGAGCTGGTGTCGGGCGTGCTGCGCCTGCTCGGGATCGCGGTGGCGGTGGCCTTGCTGGCGCGCCTGTTCAAGGCGCTGCAGGACTATGTCACGCGGCTGGTGGTGCAAAAGCTCGGCGTGGCGATCTTCAACGACGGGCTGCGCCACGTGCTGCGCCTGAAATACCAGGAATTCGAAGACCTGCGCAGCGGCGAGACGCTGTCGCTGCTGCAGAAGGTGCGCGCCGACAGCGAGCGCTTCATCAACACCTTCATCAATACCGTCTTCGCCTCGCTGGTCGGGGTGAGCTTCCTGGTCTGGTATGCGGTGACCAAGCACTGGCTGCTGGTGCCGGTGTTCCTGGTCGGGGTGCTGGTGCTGGGCGGCCTCACCGGGATGCTGAGCCGCGAGATCAAGACCCAGCAGCGCTCGATCGTGCGCGAGACCAACCGCAATTCCGGCTTCATCACCGAGTCGCTGCGCAATATCGAATTGATTAAAAGCCTGGGCCTGACCTTCACCGAGATCCGGCGCCTGAAGGCGCAGACCGACAGCATCTTCGCGCTCGAGATGGAAAAGGTGAAGCGCATCCGGATGCTCTCATTCCTGCAGGGGAGTACCCTGAGCCTGCTGAAACTGGCGATCCTGTTTGCGCTGCTGTGGCTGATCTTCCGCGACGTGCTCTCGCCGGGCGAGCTGATTGCGATGCAGTTCATCTCGGTGGCGATCTTCGCGCCGCTGCAGGAGCTGGGCAACATCATCCTGGCCCACCGCGAGGTCGAGGCCTCGCTGCTGAACTTCCGCGCGCTGATGGACAAGCCGATCGAGCGCCGCCCGCAGGACTTCGTCGAGATCGGACCGCTGGAGCAGATCCGCTTCGCCGACGTGGGCTTTCGCCACAAGGGCGCGCTGGAGGATTCGCTGGTCGATATCTCATTCAGTGCCAGCCTGGGCCAGACGGTGGCCTTCGTGGGGCCGTCCGGCTCGGGCAAGTCGACCCTGGTGAAACTGCTGGTGGGGCTGTACACGCCGGCGCGCGGCAGGGTGTTCTACAACGAGATCTCGACCGAAGACCTGCGCTACAACGAGGCGCGCCGCCAGATCGGCTTCGTCACCCAGGAAACCAACCTGTTCGCCGGCAGCATCCGCGACAACCTGCTGTTCGTGAAGCCCGACGCGACCGATGCGCAGATCGTCACCGCGATGGAGCAGGCTTCCTGCGCCACCCTGCTGGCCAAGTCGCCCGAGGGGCTGGACACCATCATCGGCGAGCGCGGCATGAAGCTGTCGGGCGGCGAGAAGCAGCGCCTGTCGATCGCCCGGGCCCTGGTGCGCGAGCCGCGCCTGCTGATTTTCGACGAGGCCACCTCCGCCCTCGATTCGCTGACCGAAGAGCAGATCACCAACACCGTGCGCAGCATTTCGGCGCGGGCCAGCCAGATCACCATACTGATCGCGCACCGGCTCTCCACCGTGATGCACGCGGACACCATCTTCGTGCTGGAAAAGGGCCGTGTGGTCGAAACCGGCTCGCACGATGCGCTGGTGGCGCTCAAGGGGCTGTATTACGCGATGTGGCGCCAGCAGATCGGCGAGCGCCCGGTGCCGCAGTTGCCGGATCAATCGTCCGACGGGTAGCGCAGCCCGATCTGCCCGCGGATCTCGTCGAGCAGGGCCATGAGCGACAGCGTGTCCTCGTGCGTCATCAAGGGGTGCTCGATGAGGCCGTCGCGCAGGCAGCGGCCTGCTTCGATGGCTTCATGCGTGTAGCCGTTGCCAAGCCAGGGCGTGGGAATGGTGCGCGAGGAGCCGTCCTGCAGGTCGACCGTGATGCGGTCCGCGAGGTGGAACATGCGGTGCATGCGGATGCTGCCGCCGGTGCCCGAAACCACCAGTTCGGACGCCGAGCGGGCGCGGATCGAGCAGCTGCAGACCGACAAGGTGCCGCCCGCGTGCTTCATGGTGAAGGCGGTGGTGGCGTCCACGCCGGTATCGCTCATGATGGCCTGGGCCTGCACGGACTTTGCCTTGCCCAGCAGCGCGCAGGCGATCGACAGCGGATAGATGCCCAGGTCGAGCAGGGCGCCGCCGCCCAGTTCGCGCTTGTTGACGCGGTGTTCCGGGTCGGTGGTGGCCGAGAAGCCGAAGTCGGCGTGGACTTGCGTGACGGTGCCGATCTCGCCGGAGGCCATGATGCGCCGCACCTCGGCCAGCGCCGGCATGAAGCGGGTCCACATCGCCTCCATCAGGAACAGGTTTTTCGCCCGCGCCAGGCCCACGACCTGGCCGGCTTCGTGGCGATTCATGGCGAAGGGTTTTTCGCACAGGACGGCCTTGCCGCCGTTCAGGGCCAGCATGGCGTTTTCGGCGTGCAGGGTGTGTGGTGTGCCGATGTAGATGATGTCGACCCCGGGCGCGTCGGCCAGCTCCTCGTAGGAGCCGTAGGCGGCGGGAATGCCGAGTTCATGCGCGAAGCGCTGCGCGCCTTCCGGTGTGCGTGAACCGACCGCCGCCAGCACCGCCCCGGGCGCATGCTTGAGGCCGAGCGCGAAGGCGCGGGCGATGCCGCCGGTGCCCAGGATGCCCCACCTCACCGTAGCGTCCATCACAGTTCCTCCTCGATGTTGAGGTAATCCTTCAGCACGCTCACCACCAGGCGGTGATCAATCGGGCCCGGCAGGCCCGAGACGGTAATGGTGCCGACCTGGCCGGTGCCCCGGACCCGCACCGGGAACGCGCCCCCATGCGCAGCATACTCCCGTGGGTCAAGCGTGGGAATGGCGTCGATGTCGCCGCCGGCCTGCAGCACTTCGGTATGCACGTAGAAGGAGCTGTGCCCGGTCCGGTTGGACAGCGCGCTCTTGCGGCGGATCCAGTGGGCGTGGTCCAGCGGCGCGCCGTCCATGGCGTGCGCGAACAGCACCTGGCCGTTGCGCGCGATCTCGACGCTGATGGCCTGCTTCCTGGTGCGCGCCAGGTCGACCAGCCGCGTCCCGATCTCGAGCGCGGCGGTATTGCTGAAGCTGTCGAATTGCAGGACCTCTTCCTGCCGGCGCAGGAGGTCCAGCGCGGTGCTGCCTTGGCTCATGTTGTTCGCTTTCGGGGTCAGTTCGGACAGCGCCGCGGCCAGGTAGACCAGCGGCGCGTTCCAGTTGATGGCGACCTCGTTGCTGGCGTAGCTGCACACGTGGTCGAGCCAGGACAGCGCCGGCAGGCGGCTGGAATAGGGCGGGCATTCGGCCTTGTCCTGCTGGAAGGGCTGCGGGCCGCCCGCCACCCAGCCGGGCACCGGTGCGGTTACGCCGTCGCCTTGCGAGGGCCGGTGGTGCGGATGCAGCGGCGGCCGCGCGCCGAAGCCGGTCACGAATGAACGGCCGAGCGGGTTGCGGCCCAACACATAGTCGAGCGCCGACTGCGCCGCCGCCAGGGAATCCCGGTTGCCGTCCAGCCGGTAGCCCTGCACCAGCATCATGGCCTGGTTCAGCACCACGGCATTGCTGCCCCAGACGATATCCTCCGCCTTCATCGGTACCCGGTAGCCGGAACTGCGCCACTGGGCCGCCAGGCGCGCGGCCAGGCCGCCGACGCGCGCGGCGATCAGGGCGCGGTCGGCGAGCGGGGTCAGGCGCGCGCGGTGGTGGGCCAGCGACATCCACGCCAGGCCCCGCACGTCATCCCAGGCGGGGTAGGTGGCGGACACGGTTTCCGGCTGCATCGCCAGGTAGTAGCTGTCCTTGCCGGTAGCGATGTAGAGTTCCGCCGCCGCCCATGCCAGTTCGTCGTCGACCCGCGCGTCGCCGTATTCGCCGGTGAGCACGTCCGGCGGATTCTTGAACAGCACCGCCGGGTTGGCGGCGGCCCACTGCCATGCGCGCTCGGCCGCGGCCAGCATTTTCGCGGCCATGCCGGGATACTGCTGCTGGTAGGGGGCCAGTACGCGGCTGGCGGTAGCCATGGTGGCGGCGAAGTTCAGCGCCGCCGCCGTGCTCTTGGCCACCACATAGCGCGGCGCCTTCATGGCCTGGTGCGGCAGCACCATCGCATCAAATGTCAGGTTGGTGAGCTTGTGGTACACCCCGCCGTCCAGCGGGTCCTGCATCGCCAGCATCCATTCCAGGTTCCACATGGCCTCGTCGACGATGTCGGGCACGCCGTTGCCGGACTCGGGAATGTTCACATCCAGCCGCTCGAACCAGCCGGGGAAGTGCTCGTAGGCCGCCAGCAGCGTATAGGTGGCGATGCCCGAGCTGGGCAGGTATTTGTTGTAGTCGCCCGCGTCGTACCATCCTTTTGGGGCGGAGATCACGGTGCCGGCAGGCCGGGCGCCGGATGCGGCCGATGCATGGACCAGCACCCGGTCGTCCGGGTGGCCGGCCGGGCGGGCGTAGGCGCCGGCATGGCGCGGCGCCAGCGCGGTGCCGCTGCGGTTGAAGTAATAGGCCTTGAGCGCGGCCGCGCCCAGCGCCTGGTAGGCGTCGGCGCCGATGGCGAAGGCGTCGGATGGCGCCAGCCCCTCCACTTTTACGCGGTAGCGGCCGGGCGCGGCAAAGCCGGAGAAATCGGCGATGCGCACCGTCTCGCCGGCGGCGTCCCAGGACGCCGGGCTGCCCAGCGCGCCGCTGAACACCGCCTTGCCGCTGGCGGCGTCGACGATGTCGAAGCGGCCGCCCGCCCCTGCCGGCGCGACCGCCAGCTTGTGCGCCGCGGGCAGGAAGCCGAGCTGGTTGAGCTTGATGGCAGCTGGCGCCGCGATCGCGCTGCAGGCGGCAAGCCACAGCAGGCACAAGGCCTGGCGCTTCATGCCGGCACCGCCTTGCCCGCCGCATCCGGCTTTGCCGCGCTGCCGTCGTCGTGGTGGAAGGGCGCGTACCAGGTCGCGAGAAACGACGGAATGGTGGCGACCATGACGAACACAAAATAGCTGACGTAGCCCAGCATCTCTTGCAGGTGTCCGCTGATCACGCCGGTGACCAGGCCGCACAGGCCCATCAGGCCGGTGCCGAAGGCGTAGTGGGTGGTCGTGTACTTGCCGGGCGCCAGCTGCTGCATCAGGTAGATCATGAAGCCCACCGAACCGAAGCCGAAGAAGAACTTCTCGATCACGACGCCGGCCGTGATGGCCAGCAGGCTCGATGGCAGCCAGATGCTCATCAGGAGGAAGGTCACGTTCGGGATGTTCACCGCGCAGCACAGCACGAACAGGGTCGCCTTCAGGCCACGCCGGGCGACGTACAGGCCGCCCAGCAGGGAGCCGAGCAGCACCGCCGCCAGCCCGTAGGTGCCGTAGACCAGGCCGAGCATTTCGTTGGACAGGCCCAGCCCCCCTTTCGACGCCGGGTCGACCATGAAGAAGGGGCCGATCTTCTCGAGGAAGCCGATGCTGAGCCGGAACAGGAAGGCAAAAGCGATCATGCGCCACACGCCGCGCTTGCGGAACAGCGTGACGAAGGCGTCGAGCAGGATGCGCCCGGCGTCGCGCACGCCGGCCGGCGTGTCGGCCGCGCGCGCGCCTTCCGGCATCACGCGCGCATGCCACAGCGCCATTAACAGGGTCAGGCCGCCGGCCAGGAAGAAGATGATGCGCCAGGCGTCGATCCAGTCCGGACCGAACACGGTGGGATCGTGGCCGAACACGCTCGTGTGCAGGTAGCCGCTCAGGTAGACCATGCCGCCGGCGGCGACGATCGGCCCGATGTTCCAGGACAGGCTCTGGATGCCGCAGTACAGCGACTGCGCGCGGCTGTCGAGCGAGGTGACGTAGACGCCGTCGCTGGCGATGTCCTGGGTCGCGCCGATGAAGGACAGGGCGAAGAACAGCGCCATCAAGAAGCCCATGTAGCCGGGCAGCCCCATCGCCAGCCCGACCCCGGCGAAGCCCAGGCCCACCAGTACCTGGGCGCACAGCACGAAGAACTTCTTGGTGCGGTACATCTCGACGAAAGGCGCGAACAGCGGCTTGATGGTGTAGGCCAGGATCAGCAGGCTCGAATACTGGGCCGCGCGGCCGTTGTCCATGCCGAGGTTCTTGAACATGATGGCGGTGACGCTGGTGAGCATCACGTAGCCCAGCGCCATCGTGAAGTAGCCGGTCGGCACCCACAGCAGAGGCGAGGCCGCGGGCTTAGCGCTGCGCATGGCCGGCATCCAGGTGGGAGGTGAGCGGGGCCGCGCGCAGGCGGCGGCGCGCGGGTGCGGCCGGCTGCCGGTCCAGGTGCTCGGCCAGGATGCGCGCGGCGCCGCCCAGTGCGGGGTAGGGCGCGGTGATCACCCAGGTGGGGATGCGGGCGGTGAAGGCGCTGAAGCGGCCTTTCTTCTCGAAGCGGGCGCGGAACGGAGATTCTGCGAAATAGCTTCCCAGGCGCGGCACCACGCCGCCACCGATATAGACGCCGCCCTGGGCGCCCAGTGTCACGGCCAGGTTGGCGGCCACGGTGCCGAGCATGCCGCAGAAGCAGTCCACCGCTTCGCGGCTCAGGGCGTCGCCGCCGGACAAGGCGCGTTCCACGATGGCGGCCGGCGTGAGGCCGGCATCGGGTGCGATGCCGCGGCCGGCGGCCAGCGCCTCGCGCACCAGCGCAATGCCGGGACCGGAAACAAAACGTTCGGCCGATACATGGTCGTAGCGCTGCCAGCAGTAGCGCAGCACCGCTACTTCGCGCTCGTCGAGCGGGGAAAACGCGACATGCCCGCCTTCGCTGTGCAGGGGCGCCCAGCGCTCGCCCGCCGGGACCAGGCCCGAAACACCCAGGCCGGTGCCGGCGCCGACCAGGCCGATGGCGCTGCCGGCGCGGGCCACGCCGCCGCCGACCTGCATCCGTTCGTCCAGGCCCAGCCCAGGCAGGGCCATCGCCAGCGCCGTGAAGTCGTTCACCACCAGCAGCGTGGCCAGTCCCAGCTCGGCGCGCGCAGCCTCGATGGAAAAGGCCCAGTGATGGTTGGTCATGCGGATGGCGTCGCCGTCGACCGGGTTGGCGATGGCCACCACCGCGTGCGCCACGGGCACGTTGGCGTGGGCCAGGTAGGCGTGGACGGCGTCTTCGAAGCGCGGGTAGTCGGCGCAGGGCAGGGTCAGGGCGGTGTGCAGGCCGCCCGCGCCGGCTTCCAACGCGAAGCGTGCATTGGTGCCTCCGATGTCGGCCAGCAGGCGCCAGGATGTGTCGTGCATGTCTCCTCCTCGTTCTTTATTGGTGTCTAGCCTGCGCTCTTGGAGGCGCGTGCGGCCAGGAACTCGCGGTACCACAGCGCGCTGTCCTTCAGGGTGCGCTGCTGGGTGGCGTAGTCGACATGGACGATGCCGAAACGCTTGCTGTAGCCGGAGTTCCATTCAAAATTATCCAGCAAACTCCACAGGAAGTAGCCTTTCACATCCACGCCCTGGGCGATCGCCTCGTGCAGCGCGTCCAGGTGGCTGCGCACGAAGGCGATCCGTTCCTGGTCGTGCACGTGGCCGTCCACCACCACGTCGGCATGCGCCATGCCGTTCTCGGTGATGTAGATCGGCGGCAGGTCGTATTCCTGCTTGAGCTTGAGCAGCAGTTCCGGCAGGCCCTGCGGGTGGATCTCCCAGCCCATGTCGGTGAAACCGAGCTTGCCCGGCATCGGCCGCGGCGGCGTCTCGGCGCTGCACCAGGCGCGGAAGTAGTAGTTACAGCCCAAAAAATCGATCGGCTGGCGGATGATGTCGAAGTCGCCCTCCTGCACCTGGGGCGCGTTGGCGCCGTGGGCGCGCAGTGCCAGCTCCGGGTAGTGGCCCTTGAAGATCGGGTCCATGAACCACTGGGTCGAGCGCGCGTACTCGAACGCGGCCAGGTCGCGGTCGGCCTGGGAATCGGTGGCCGGGTCGGCGGTCCACTGGTTCAGGACGATGCCCAGTTGCGCCGGGGTGTTCAGCGCACGCATGGCGCGCATCGCCAGGCCGTGCGACAGCAGCAGGTGGTGCGACACCTGGATCGACTGCTTCAGGTCGGCCACGCCGGGCGCGAACTGGGCGTTGCCGTAGCCGAGGTTGGCCGTGCACCAGGGCTCGTTGTGGGTGGCGATGGCCTCGATGCGGCGGCCGAAGCGGCGCGTGACTTCATGCGCGTAGTCGGCGAAGCGGTGTGCGGTGTCGCGGTTGAGCCAACCGCCATCGTCCTGCAGGCCCTGCGGCAGGTCCCAGTGGTAGAGCGTCAGGTGGGCGCGGATATCCTTTTCGGCCAGGGAGTCGAGCAGGCGGTCGTAGAAGTCGAAGCCCTGTTCGTTCCAGGCGCCCTTGCCGTCCGGCTGGACGCGCGACCAGGCCATCGAGAAGCGGTAGGCGTCGACCCCGAGCCCGGCCAGCAGGCCCACGTCTTCGCGGTAGCGGTGGTAGTGGTCGCAGGCCACGGTGCCGTCGCTGGCGTCCTTGATGTTGGCGCGGTCGGCGCAGAAGGTGTCCCAGATCGATGGGCCCTTGCCGTCGGCGCTGGACGCGCCCTCGATCTGGAAGGCGCTGGTGGCGACGCCCCAGGTGAAGCCGGCGGGGAAGGCGTCGGCGGTGTCGAATTCGGAATCGAAGGAGGTGCGCTTGGTCATGAGGCAGGTTCGTGATTGCAGGTGAAAAGCGGCGCGCCCGCCGCGGGTGCGGGCGCGCCGTGCGGCGGCGTCAGAAATCGATGCCGGTATTGATGCCGATGGTGCGCGGCGGCTTGTACTGCGCCAGCCACGGGCCGAAGCCGTTGAAGGCGCTGGTCTTGACCTTCTTGTCGCCCACGTTGCGCACGAAGGCGTCGACCCACCAGCCCTTGTTCTGGTAGCGCAGGCCCAGGTCGGCGCTGGCCCAGGATTCCTGGCGGTCTTCTGGACCCAGGTTGAACACGCTCAGCTCCGCATCGGTCTCGTAGTGGGCCGTCACGCGCGGCACCAGGGTCGCGCCGTTGTTCAGGCGGAAGGTGTGCTGGTACATCAGGGTGGCGGAGAAGCGTGGCGCGTGCGGCAGGGTGTTGCCGGTGACGTCCAGGCAGCGCTCGAATTCCGGCTTGGCCACGCAGGGGCTCGGCAGGGTGTAGTCGTTGGAGCCGGCCACCAGCGCGCCCAGCTTGGTCTTGAGCAGGGCCACGCTGAGCGACAGGCGGTCGTCCGGCGACAGGCGCGCGGCGATCTCGGACTCCAGGCCATAGACTTCGGCGCCTTCGGCGTTCTCGATCGACAGGCCGCGGCCGCCGTCCGAGAAGTTGACGGGCGAATTGAACTGGAAGTCCTTGAAGTCCATGTAGAACAGGGCGTTATTGACCTTGACCGCGCCGTTCATGAAGGCGCTCTTCGAGCCGACTTCGTAGTTGGTGAGGGTCTCGGGCTGGTAGGTCAGGCCGCGGTCCTGGGTGCCGCCGGATTTGTAGCCGGTCGAGACGCTGGCGTAGACCATGTTGTCCTTGTTTAGGTCGTAGTTGACGCGTCCCAGCCAGGTGACCTTGCTGCCGCTGAAGGTGCCGTCGTTGCCCGGCACGTCTGCCTGCAGGCCGGCATGGGTGCGCGGGTCGATCGACGGGTTCAGCGGGATGCCCGGTGCGTTCAGGTTGCCGCGCCAGGTATAGGCGCGCCCGCCGACGTTCTCGCGCTTGTCGTGGGTGTAGCGCACGCCGCCGGTCAGGTGCAGCTGGCTGTTTACGTTCCAGGTGGCCTGGCCGAAGGCGGCGCTGGAGTCGACCGTCTCGCGCGGCTGGATGAAGGAACCCTGCCACGCCACCTTGCCGCTGTCCTTGGTGCCTTCCATGATCGGGATGTCGAAGCGGATGCTGTTCTTCTCGCCGCCGTAGTACAGGCCCACCTGCCAGTCGACGGTGCGGGTACCGGTCGACTGCAGCTCCACCTCGTGGCTCTGGCTGCGGTAGTCGGAATCGGTGGTGGTGTGCTCCTGCCACTTGGCGCCCGAGATGATCGAGGTCGGCACC
The DNA here is from genome assembly GCF_900112225.1 of Massilia yuzhufengensis. GTDB lineage: Bacteria > Pseudomonadota > Gammaproteobacteria > Burkholderiales > Burkholderiaceae_D > Telluria > Telluria yuzhufengensis. Next base: position 104,094 of record NZ_FOLD01000009.1, read on the forward strand.
GTGGCGCCGCCATCCTGGTCGAAGCGCATCGTGCCCTTGTACTTGGAGAAGCCGGCGATGTAGTGCAGGGCCAGGTCGGGGCTGATGTCCCAGCTCAGGCGGCTGCGCACGTTGTGGCTGTCGCGTTCGATCCAGGGCGCGCTGTCGCTCAGGGTCGACCAGTGCTGCTGGCCGGCGCGCGGGGTTTGCATCAGGTTGGCGCTCGGGGTGCCGCGGTCCGAGAACTTCTCGTAGGCGACGTTCCACTGCAGGGACGGCAGGATGTGCCACAGCAGGCTCACGCGCGCGGCGCTCTGGTCCTGGGCGTTGTACTTGCGGTCGCCCACGGCGAAGTCGTTCGGGTTGATCGGGCGGAAGGCGGCCGCGGCGCCGCCGGCGGCCAGGTAGGCGGCGCGCTGCTGCTCGACCGGCACGCCCGGGAACTTCTGGTAGTCGACGTAACCGTCGTGCTGCTCGTGGACGATGGCGAAACGCAGGGCCGCGGTGTCGGACAGCGGCACATTGACCGCGCCGCGCATGCCGTAGCGGTGGTAGTCGCCGATGCCGCCTTCCACGTAGCCGGCGCGGCTGTTCAGTTCCGGCTTGGCGGTCTGGATGTTGACCGCGCCGACCGTGGAGTTGCGGCCCCACAGGGTGCCCTGCGGGCCGCGCAGCACCTCGATGCCCTCGACGTCGAACATCAGCGCGGTGGCGCCTTCGGCGCGCGGCGAATACACGTTGTCGACGAAGGAGGCCACTTCCGGGTCGGCGTACTGGGTCTTGGCGCTGTCGTTGCCGATGCCGCGCAGGGTCATGGTGGTGACGCCGTGGTCGCCCTGCGACGTGGCCTGGAAGCCGGGCACCAGCTGCACCACGTCGAGCATGGTCTGCACGTGGTTGTCGGCCAGGGTGGCGGCGCTCAGGGCGGTGATGGCGATCGGGGTCTTTTGCAGCGAGGTGGAGCGCTTGGTGGCGGTGACGATGACTTCGGCCATGCCGTTGGCCTCGGTAGCGGCCGGCACGGGTGCGGGCGTGGAGGCCGTCTGGGCGGCGGCATTGCCGATGCCGGCCACGAGGATCAGGACGGCGAGCGGGATCGGGGCGAAGGGCGAGCGCAGGGCGCGCCGGGGCTGCGGTGCTGGGTGGTTCATGTTGTCTCCAGTATTCGGATTATTGGTATTCGATGGTCTTGTGCCGGCGTTTCAAGAAAACGGTTTCATAAATCTTGAAAACGATTTCATACTAATTTCGCTTGGGAGAAGAAGTCAAACGAAATTTTGAAAAAGTTAACGAACGCTTGTTCTGGAACAGCAGGGGGCAAAGCTATGAAAGATTTTCATGGCGTGGTAAGCTCGGCAAAAGACCACTGCGAATGCCTTCATGAAAAACGACGAGAGCAGCACCTCGACCCTGCACCACGTGGCCCAGGCCGCCGGCGTGTCGCCCGCCACCGTATCGCGCTTCCTGAACGGCACCGCCAAGGTGTCGGACGACAAGCGCCGGACCATCGAGCGCGTCATCGAAGAGCTCAACTACAAGCCGAACCGCCTGGCCCAGAGCCTCAAGATGGGCAGCACCCGCACCATTGGCGTGCTGACCCAGTCGCTTGAGAGCGGCTACTTCAACCGCGCCATGGTGGGCATCGAGGATGCCGTCAAGGATTCCGGCTACGCCTTGCTCATCATGAGCGGCCACTGGCATGCCGACGAAGAAGCCGAACGGGTCGAGCTGCTCATCGCGCGCCGCGTCGATGGCGTGGCGATCCTTACCGGGAACATGAGCGACGCGCAGATCCTGGGCTTTTCGAAGCGGGTGCCGATCGTCGCCTTCGGGCGCCAGGTGGCGGGCGAGCGGGTGCTCAGCTTCGGGCTGGACAACTACCGTGGCGCCTGCGAAGCGGTGGAATTCCTGGTCGAGCAGGGCCATCGCCGCATTGCCATGATCACCGGCCCGGCCGACCACGAGGATGCGCGCGCGCGGCTGGCAGGCTACCGCGACACGCTGGCGCGCCACAAGATCGAGGTGGATGGGGCGCTGATCGTTCCGGGCGACTTCCAGGAATCCGGCGGCCTGCTGGCGGTGAACCAGCTGCTCGCCTCCAACCAGCGCTTCACCGCGATCTTCGCCGGCAACGACCTGACCGCCTACGGCGCCCGCCTGGCGCTGTACCGGCGCAGCATCCGGGTGCCGGACGACATCTCGATCGTCGGCTTCGATGACCTGCACAGTTCCATGTACACGACGCCGCCGCTGACCACCGTGCGCCAGCCGCTGTACGAAGTGGGCACCAACATCGGCCGCATGATGCTGGGCATGCTGGGGCATGAACACCCGGAGACGGAGGTGCCGGCCGTGGGCCTGGTGGTGCGCGAGTCGGTGCGCCGGATCTGAGGGGGTTGCTGGCCGCACGGGACCGGCAATGTACGCTTTAAAATATCGCTTGCAATTAAATAGCGCGCTATGTATTATCGCTTCCAAGGTCGCAGCACAGCACCGAACAGCAGGAATCAAATAGCGCGCGATTTAATCGCTTAACTACACGGGCCCGTCCCGTCACCACCAAGGAGCATCACCATGGCACTCGATAAAGTTCTCTACCGTGCAAGCGCCACCGCAACCGGCGGCCGCGACGGCCGCGCCGTCTCATCGGACAGCGCACTCGACGTCAAGCTGTCGACCCCGAAGGAACTCGGCGGCGCAGGCGGCGACGGTACCAACCCGGAGCAGCTGTTCGCTGCCGGCTATTCGGCCTGCTTCCTGGGCGCGATGAAATTCGTCGCCGCACGCGACAAGCTGGCGATCTCGCCGGACGTGTCGGTGCAGGGCAGCGTCGGCATCGGTCCGATCCCGGCCGGTTTCGGCATCGAAGTGCTGCTGCAGGTGAGCCTGCCGGGCGTGCCGGAAGAACAGGCGCGCACCCTGGTCGAGCGTGCCCACCTGGTGTGTCCGTATTCGAATGCAACGCGCGGCAATATCGAAGTGACCTTGCAGCTGGTGTGATGTAAGGTGCGCCGCAATGCGCAATGCGCAATGCGCAATGCGCAGGGCCGGGGCTGCTTCACACCGGCAGCTCCGGTTCGCGCCGCTTGGTGACGAGGAAGGGCGGCATCGCCAGCGCATGCAGCGGCAGCTTGCGGAAGGCGGCCACCGCGTCGAAGGGCGTCTCGACCATGGGTTCGTCCTTGCCATTGAACGAGGTATTGAGCAGCACCGGCAGCCCGGTGCGCACTTCGAAGCCGGCCAGCAGGGCGCGCAGCAGCGGGTCGTCGGCCGGGCCCACGGTTTGCAGGCGCGCGCTGCCGTCCACATGGGTGATGGCGGGCAGCATCGGCGCGACTTCGGGCCGCACCGGCGCGGCGAACTGCATGAAAGGGGCGTTGCCGGCGACATCGAAGTACACGGGCGCGCGCTCCTGCGGCGCCACCGGCGCCAGCGGGCGGAACCACTCATGTCCCTTCACGCGCGCATTGATCCAGTCGCGGATGCGGTCGCGGCGCGGGTCGGCCAGGATGCTGCGGTGGCCCAGCGCGCGCGGGCCGAATTCGCTGCCTCCCTGGTACAGGCCCAACACCCGTCCCGAGCACAGCAGGTCGAGCATGCGCGCGCACAGCGCGTCGCGCCCGCGCGGGCGTTCGATGATGAAGTCGCCCGCGCCGTCGAGCGCCGCTTCGATGTCGGCCAGCTGCGGCGGCGGGCCGAGGTAGTCGCCGCTCCAGCGAAAGCCGCAGCGCTGCTTTCCCAGCTCGGTGAGCCCGTAAAGGGCGCAGCCCAGCGCGGCGCCGGCCTTGCCCGGCGCCGGCGGCAGGAACACGCGCCGGAACGGGGTCTCGCGCAGCAGCCGCTGGTTGGCGGTGCAGTTGAAGGCGGCGCCGGCAAGGCACAGGTGCTCGGCCCGGGTTTGCCGGTACAGCCAGTGCGCCAGCGCGAGCAGCGCGTCTTCGAAGGCGCGCTGGCCGGCCGCGGCCAGGTTGGCGCAGTCGGTGAAGCGCGCTTCCGCGCTGCCGAAGCGGAAGCGGCTGCGCTCGCGCAGCAGCGAGCGCCAGGCGGCCGGGACGCCCACCGCCGGGCCATCGACGTCGAGCGCCCCCAGGCCAAGCGCGGCCGGGTCGCCATACACGGCCAGGCCCATCACCTTGCCTTCGTTGCCTTCGCCGGGGAAGATCGCCTGCGTCAGCAAGGTATAGAACATGCCGAGCCCGACGAGTCGGCCGTCGTCCCGGTCCCACACCTGCTTGCCGATGCAGTGCACGCGCTCGCGGCTGGCGGTGTAGAAGGAAGACACTTCGCGCCAGTGGCCGGGCGTGCTGGCGGCGCCGCTCCAGTGGTCGGTGAAGCCGGCCACATGGCTGCCCTGGCCGTCGATGACCATCACGGCCGCCTCGTCGAACGGCGAGGGGTGGAACACGCTGTACACGTGGGCCAGGTGGTGCGAGAGGCGCGCGTGCCGGCTGCCCGGGGCCAGCGCCAGGGTGGAGGCGAGGTCGCCGCCATAGAGCGGCAGGCGCCCGGAGGTTTCGTCTGGCGGGAAGCATTCGACCACGATGTCGATCGGCCGGTCGAGCCCGGGCAGGCGCGGCAGGTAGTGCTCGCGCAGGTCGCCGGGGGTGCCCCGTTGGTGCTTTTGGCGGGTAAGGCGTTCTTTCTGGATCGCCCAGGCCAGGTGCGAGCCGTGCATCAGGCAGATGCTGGCGTCCTCGGTCCGGTTAATGCCAAGCACAACGGGGGTGTCATCCATGTTTCCTCCAGGTTGGGAACAAAGCCGCGTTCAGCTCATCTTTGAGCCTGTTGAGCAGGGTTTAGTTCAGCGCAACGCTGAAGGAAGGCGGTATCCGGGCAGGGGACAGGGCGGCGTCCGGAAAGGCGGTATCATCGACGCATCTATCCGATCCCTGCCATGGCCATGCTCCAGACACCCGCCTCGTTTACCCCGCTGTTCGCACCCCGCCCCGACCCTGCGCCGCTGAGCTTCCTGTTCCATGGCGGACGCCTGCTGGTGCGCGAAGACGGCCTGGCGCTGCCCGATGCCGCGCTGCTCGATCGCCTGGAGGTGGACCGCGCGCGCCTGCAGCCGCTCGGCCTGTACGGCGAGCGCTATTGCGAGACCGGCTGGTTCGACAGCGAGCCCGTGCTGCCGCCCGGTTACGCGCTGCGCGGCCTGCGCTCGCTGTTCGGCGAGATGGACGAAGAGGTAGTGGGACTGGCGGCGCGCGCCGCGCAGGTGGCCGAATGGGCGCGCACCCACCGCTTCTGCGGCGCCTGCGGCAGCGGCACCGTGCTGGCGACCGGCGAGCGCTGCTTCAAGTGCCCGCAGTGCGGCCACATGGCTTATCCGCGCATCTCGCCGGCGATGATGGTCCTGATCAAAAAGGGCGACAGCGTGCTGCTGGCCATGCACCTGGCCTCGCCCACCAAGCGCTTCGTGCCGCTGGCCGGCTTCCTGGAGGCGGGCGAATCGGTGGAAGAAGCGGTCCACCGCGAGGTGTTCGAAGAAGTGGGCCTGCGGGTGCAGAACCTGCGCTATTTCGCCAGCCAGTCCTGGCCCTTCCCGCATTCGCTGATGCTGGCCTTCACCGCCGACTACCTCGATGGGGAGATCCGGGTGGACGCGTCGGAGATCGCGGAAGCGCGCTGGTTCGGGCCCCATGACGAATGGCCCGAACCGGTGCCGCACATTTCGGTGTCGAGCGTGCTGGTGGACGCGCACCGCCCAACGGGACGCTAAGCCAGCAGCTCATGACTGCGCCAGGGTGCCGTCCGGCGCCGTGCGCTTCTCCTGCGGCTTGGCGCCGGTGCTGCGCAGCTGGACCGCGCGCTGCAGCAGGTCGAACCAGAACGGCGCGCCGAACAGGGTGGTGCCGGCCGTGATGAACCAGCCGGCTACCTGCAGCGCGAACGCGGTATCGAACACCGGCGGGAAAGTCGTCCAGCCGATCGGCAGCTCCCACAGCTGGCGCAGGGTCTCGGCATCGAGCATCCCCGGCGCGCCCTTGATCTGCGCGGCCAGCGCCGGGTTCTGCCACAGGGTCTGGAACAGGTGGATGCTGTCGACGTTGAGCATGATCGTCAGCAGCATCGCCAGCAGGAAGGAAATAAGCAGCTGGCGCCGCTTGTAGACACCGGACAGGCGCTCCATCGCGCTGTTGAACCAGCCGGCGATGCCGTCCTGGAAGCGCTGCAGGTCGCCGCCGGACTGGCGGTACAGGGCCAGCAGCACGCGCCGCACCTGCTCGTCCGGCAGCGCTTCGATCGCCGCTTGCAGCGGGATGGCCGGGCTGGTGCGCAGCGAATCGAGCAGGGCGATCGCGAAGTGGGCCGGTTCGATGTAGGATGGCCGCACGGCCAGCGGCGTGCGTCCTTTGGTGCTGCCGTGGGGGTTGACCAGCGGATGGTCGTACAGGCTCTGCGCCAGCGCCTCGCAGCGCGGGTCGTCCAGCATGCGCTTGATGGCGGCGAGCAGCATATTGGCGCGCAGGCTGAACGCTGCCGCCAGCGCCTCCTGCAGGGTACTGACAACCAGCGCCATCGTGCCATAGCAAAACGTCAGGCCGATGGCGACTTCGAGGACCGTGCTTCCGAACATGGCGATCTCCCAAGGCAGGAATGACGTTCCACGCTACGCCTTGCGTGGTACAGGGACATTAATTTTGCTCAAGAAAATGGGAGGGCCGGGTGGGCCGCACCCGTTTTCTATATACTTGCGGCAATCGATTTTTTAAGGTTCACCATGTCTGACAAAGAAGCTTTCACCGAACACGACTGGCGTCGCCTGCTCACCAGCCTGGGCGAAAATCCCGACCGTCCCGGCCTGCACGAGACGCCGGCGCGCGTGGCGAAGGCCTGGAAACACTGGACTTCCGGCTACGACCAGGACCCGGTCGAAGTGCTCAAGGCCTTCGAGGACGGCGCCGAGGAATACAACGAGCTGATCGTCGTGCGCGGCATCCCGGTGTACAGCCACTGCGAACACCACCTGGCGCCCTTTTTCGGCAAGGCCACGGTCGGCTACCTGCCCAACGGGAAAATCGTCGGCCTGTCGAAGCTGACCCGCCTGGTCGACATCTTCTCCAAGCGCCTGCAGGTGCAGGAACGCATGACGATCCAGATCGCGAACGCGCTGATGGAAGTACTGGAGCCGAAGGCGGTGGGTGTGGTGGTGAAGTGCCGCCACATGTGCATGGAAAGCCGCGGTATCCGGGCGATCGGGGAAGAGACGGTGACCTCGGCGATGCTGGGCGAGCTGCAGCCGAACCTGGCGCTGCGGACGGAGTTTTTGGCGCTGACGCGGGATTGAGATAAGGCTGGCACGCTGGCAGGCCAGTTGGCTGAATCTACCTTTAGCCCTGAGACCGTCGTACCGGCGAAGGCCGGTACCCAATTTTTACGAGCAGCCAATAACATCAAGCGTAGCAACTACGCACACAAAAATTAGGCTCCGGCCTTCGCCGGAGGTCGTAGCCGCCAGTGGCGGGTGCGACGGTTTTGCGGTTAGCGGTGAAATCGAGCGTAAGCAGCATGCGGACCGCACACTGCCCGTGATTTGATTCCTCGCACTTCCCCCCACGCCCCCGCCCGCCTTGGAACCTGTTCCATATCGCCGCCCTCCAAGTTATTTTCGGAGGGCTCGCCATGGAACGCCCCGCCTATCCCAGCGACATCTCTCGCGAAGACTTCGAGCCCGTGCGCGGCATGCTGGAAGCGGCGCGGCGCAAGACGCGGCCGCGCAAGCACGACCTCTACGACGTGTTCTGCGCCGTCCTCTTCTTTCTCAATACCGGCGCCACCTGGCGCAGCATGCCGCCCGGCTTCCCACCCTGGCGCACGGTGCATGAATATTTCACCCAATGGACCATGCTGCGCGACGGCGACCGTACCCTGCTCGAAGGCGTGCTGGAGCGATCCGGCCGCGCGCCCGAGCTGGCCCAGCTGCGCAAGCTGCTCAATCGCCGTTGAGCTGGGGCAGTAATCGTGCAAAGTGTCAGTTGATTGTCACAATCTGTTGCATTTCTCGAAATGTGCGCCCGACGGCATCGGCTAAGCTGGGAAAAAATTATCATTTTCTTATCATCCGGCAGCCACCATGTTCGAGCATTTCAACCTCCTCCTCTTTTCGGCCCTGAACGCGCAGGCCGGCCTGGCCGGCTGGCAATTGATGGGCGCCCTGTTCGCCGCCCAGTGGCTGGTTTTCCTGATGCCGCTGGCGCTCATCGTGCTGTGGACCGGCGGCGCCCGGCCCGAGCGGGAAGTGGCGCTGCGCGCCCTGGTCGCGGCGGTGTGCGCGCTGTCGCTCAACGGGCTGATCGGGCATTTCTGGTACAGCCCGCGGCCCTTCCTCCTCGACGTCGGCCACACCTTCCTGCTGCACGACCCGGACAGCTCCTTCCCGAGTGACCACGCCACCAGCATGTTCTCGGTGGCGCTGGTGCTGGCCTTCAGCCACGTGCGGGCGGCGCGCCGCATCGGGCTGGTGCTGCTGCCGCTGGCGCTGGTGGTGGCCTGGTCGCGGGTGTTCCTGGGTGTGCATTGGCCGAAGGATATGGCGGGTGCGCTCGCGATGTCGGCGGCGATGGCGCTGCTGGCCTATACCCCGGCGGTGCGCGCCGCCTGTGCGGGTGTCATGCCCTGGATGGAAAACCTGTATCGCCGCGTGCTGGCGGTGCCGATCGGGCGCGGCTGGCTGCGTCCCTGAGTTGTCGACCGGGTAGGGCTGCGCGGCCGGCAACGTACCGGTCGCTCCCTGCGTCGGTGCGAGGGGATCCACCGCACGCAGGACGCGTGGACGGATGCCTGCGCCGGCCGCGCGGGCCTACCGTGCCGACTGTTATGGCGCCGTATCGGGCGCCGCGAACACCAGCTTGTCGTGCTCGTCGAGGTGGAACACGCCCAGCGCCTGGCCGGTCACCGCATTGGCCTGCGGCGCTTCCAGCTCGGTACAGCCCTGGGTTTCCACCTGCCACACATCCTCGCCCGAGCGCAGCGTGTATACATTGGGGCCGCTGGCGAACAGCTCGATTTCCAGGCCGCTCAGGGTCACCTCTCCCAGGTCGACCAGGCGCTGGCAGTCCGGCATCCGGGTGGCGGTCAGGAGCAGCTTGGCCTGCTTGCTCCAGAAATAATCCTGCACCACACGCAGGGTGATCGCGTGGTCGTTGGGATCGATCCGGTAGCTGGCAGTGTCGTTGACGCAACCGGCCAGCAGCAGCGGGACGAGCAGGAAGAAAGACTTGCGCATGACGGTTCCGTTGTTCAGTGATGCAGGAGTGCATCGCTGACGCAGTATAGAAGCGCCCGGTTCAGAAGTCGATGCCCAGCGTCAGCGAGCCGATGCTGTGACGCGGCACGTGCACCGGCGCCCGGAACTCGGCCGTGCGGCGAATGGCGCGCAACTGGACGAACCAGGGCCCGTGCAAGCGGCCGCGCGTCTGCGGGAAATCCAGCCGCAGCCCGGCCGTCAGGTCGCCCACCCAGCGCCGCGGTGTCACGCCCGGGTCATCGTCTTTCCACGGCCGGCCTTCGAGGAAAATGTTGTAGCCCATGCCGCGCCCCTCCGCCCCCAGCACCAGCGTGCACTGGAGCCATTGCCACAGGCACGAAGTATCGGCGCCCGCCACGCGGTTGCCGATGCCCGGCGGCGCCGGCGATACCGCCGGCAGGTTCTTGCCGATGGTAAGGGTTACGCCGCCCGCCGCGTAGCTCTGGATGCTGCCCAGGGCCAGGCGCCAATGCCCCGCCGTGTGCAGCCGGACCTTGCCTGCTACTTCGCCCGACAGCGCGCGCCAGGCCGAGCGCCGTTCCACCGAGACCAGCACGGCCAGGGTATTGCCGACCTGGTGGTCCCAGCCCATCGGCTCCGGACGGTCGAACACGAGGTGGAACAGTTTCTGCGCCGGTTCCGCCAGCGACAACCGGCCGGTGAGCCCGGCCTGGGCCGCCAATGTCGTGATCGCGTCGCCGCCCGGCGCCAGGAACAGCCACTGGCGCTCGGCGTAGAGCAGGCCGGCGTAGGGCCGGTCGAAGGGCTGGGGCGCGGCGATGGTGATGTCGGCCGGGGTGGTCATCAGCTGGCCGATACTGTACTGGGTGAACAGGAAGCGCGCATCGTCGCAGCCGAACAGGCGGCAGGCGCGGCCGGTCCAGCGCCGGGTCAGGTCGCCGCGGCTGTCTTCCAGGCTGCGCGAGGAGAACTGGATGCCGTTGGTGTAGTAGCGGTCGGTCTTGAACCAGCTGTCGTTTTCCCAGGTGACGAAGCGGGCTTCCTGCGCCGCACCGGGCAGGGCCAGCAGGGAGAGGAACACCGCGAGAACGCTGCCGAAGGTGCGCATGGGATCGTCCTTTCTTGTTTGAAACATCTCCCAGTTTTGTTCTTGCTGTAAAGATTGCCTTGATCTGGGACAGGGGAGAGCAGTTTCAACGCTGGCTCCGTGGTTTTCCGATTTGCGCGAAGATAGGCCCATGAAACCCCAGCGCATTCACCAGGAAGACATCGAACTGCTCTCGCCCGAGGGCGGCAAGCCGGTCAAGATGTGGACGCAGGGCGTTCCGGTCGAGCAGGAGGCCAGGCAGCAGCTCGAGAAGCTGGCGCAATTGCCCTTCGTGTTCCACCACGTTGCCGTCATGCCCGACGTCCATGTCGGCAAGGGCTCGACCATCGGCAGCGTGATCCCGACCCTGGGCGCGGTGATTCCCGCCGCGGTCGGCGTCGATATCGGCTGCGGCATGATGGCCGCCAAGACCACCTTGCGCGCCAATGACCTGCCGGACAGCCTGGCCAGGGTACGCAGCGCCATCGAACAGGCGGTACCGCATGGCATGACGCCCAAGACCCGCAACCACAAGGGCAGCCGCGACGTCGGCTCCTGGAACAACCCGCCGCCCGCGGTCGACGCCGGCTGGGCCAAGCTGCAGGGCGAGTTCGACGCCATCTGCCGCAAGTATCCCAAGCTGCGCGGCACCAACAACTACAAGCACCTGGGCACGCTCGGCGGCGGCAACCATTTCGTGGAAGTCTGCCTGGATGAGGAAGGCTACGTCTGGGTCATGCTGCATTCAGGCTCGCGCGGCGTCGGCAACGCCATCGGCACCCACTTCATCGAACTGGCGCGCCAGGACATGCGGCGCCACATGGTCAATCTGCCGGACCAGGACCTGGCGTATCTGAAGGAAGGCACGCAGAACTACGACGATTACGTCGAGGCGGTCGGCTGGGCGCAGAAGTTCGCCCGCATCAACCGCGAGGTGATGATGCACCACGTGATCCACGCGCTGCGCGGGGTGATCACCAAGCCCTTCGAGACGCACGTAGAAGCCGTCAATTGCCACCACAACTATGTGCAGAAGGAGACCCACTTCGGCAAGGAGGTGCTGCTGACGCGCAAAGGGGCGGTGTCGGCGCGCGAGGGAGAGCTGGGCATCATTCCGGGGTCGATGGGGGCGAAGAGTTTTATTGTGCGAGGCAAGGGCAATCCGGAAAGCTTCAACAGCTGCAGCCATGGGGCGGGGCGGGTGATGAGCCGGACCGAGGCCAAGCGGCGCTTTACCAGGGCGGATGCGGAGCGGGCCACGGAGGGCGTCGAGTGCAGGAAGGATGAAGGGGTGATCGACGAGATTCCGATGGCGTACAAGGATATCGATGCGGTGATGCATGCGCAGCGGGACCTGGTGGAGGTGGTGCACACCTTGAAGCAGATTGTGTGTGTGAAGGGCTGATCGGAACGAAAATCTAACACTGCTGCTATCCCTCGCACGTCGTTCCGGCGCAGGCCGGAACCCAAGTTTGTTGAGCAGCCGGACCGCACGCAAAATTAGGGACCGGCCTTCGCCGGTGCGACGGTTCTGCGTTTTGTGGACTAACAGCAGACGCTAACTCGGGCGCACGATGTGCATCAGCTCCGCCGGCGTCCCGAACTCGCGATCCGGCCCCGCCCGGCGCAGCGCTTCGATCGGCGCATACCCCCAGCTGACCGCGCCGAACGCCACGCCGGCCTTGCGCGCCGCTTCCGCATCCATGGCCTGGTCGCCCACGTACAGCGTGTGCGCGGCGGGCACGGTGGCGCGCTTGACCACCTTGCGGATGCGCGCCGCCTTGCCGAACACCGACATCCCGCATTCGTAATGCCCGAACAGGCCGCTCAGCACCGGCCCCAGCACCAGCCGCACGTTCTGCTCCGAGTTCGACGACACGATCGCCAGCCGCACGCCTTCGCGGTCGAGCGCGTGCAGCACGTCGCCGACGCCGTCGAACAGCGGGATGCGCGCGGCGTTGTCGCGCATCAGGCCGATGAAGCTGCGCGAAGCCAGCGGCAGCTTCCAGGCCGGCATGCCGACGTGGCGCATGATGGCCTTGGTATCGTGATGGCGCAGGTCCTGGGCTTCGGCCGCGGCGACGCGCCGGAAGCCGTGCTCGTCGGCGATCTGGTTGAACACGCTGACGAAGAAGGGAAAGGAATCAGCCAGCGTCCCGTCGAAGTCGAAGATGGCGAGGCGGTAGGGCATGGGAGGAACCGGTGGCGAAGACAGTGCGCATGATTATAATCGCGCCCCCTCAGATGGTCCCGCCATTGGCGCGCAGCACTTGCCCATTGATCCAGCCGGATTCTTCGCTCACCAGGAAGGACACGATGCGCGCGATGTCGCCCGGCTCGCCGAGGCGCTCGATGGGGGGCATCTTCGCGAAGCCGTCGATCTGTTCCTTGGTCTTCCCCGAAAAAAACAGCTCGGTGGCAACCGGCCCCGGCGCGACCGTGTTGACGCGGATGCGGCGCCCGCGCAGCTCCTTGGCGAACACGCCGCTCATTGCTTCCACCGCGGCCTTGCTGGCGCTGTAGACCGCATAGCCCGGCAGCTTCATCGCCAGCACGGTGATGGAAAAGTTGACGATGCGCCCGCCGTCGTTCAGGCGCGTGGCCGCTTCGCGCAGCGTGTTGAAGGTGCCCTGCACGTTCACGCCCAAGGTCTGCGCGAACAGCTCGTCGCTGGTCTCGGCGAGCGGCATGGTCTTGAGCACGCCGGCGTTGTTGACGAGGACGTCGACCTTGCCCAGCTCGCGCTCGGCGGCGTCGAACATGGCGCGCACCTCGTCGGCCTTCGAGACGTCGGCCTTGACGGCGATGGCCGTGTGGCCGGTGGCGCGCAGCGTGGCGATGACGCGATGAGCCTCGGCTTCGTTGCTGGCGTAGTTGACGACGAGCCGGTAGCCGTCCTCGGCCAGGCGCTGGGCAATGGCGGCGCCGATGCCGCGCGAGGCGCCGGTGACGATGGCGACGGGGCGGGTATCCTGGTTCATGCGAATGCTCCTCTTCAGTGAATAGGTTTCGTAGGGTGGGCGGTTCGCCGCCCGCGCGTTCAGATTGCCTTTGCGTTGATGCAGCGTGCGGATGAACGCTGCGTGAACTCAGGTGTAGTTTGAACGTGCGGCCGGCAAAGCCCGCCACCCTGCGGACTTCATCATGAACCATTATCCGAAAAGCCACCGGGCGCACCTGAGCGGGGCTCAGCAGAGGTTGGCGCCGCCCATGGTGCAGGTGGTGGCTACGCGCCGGCGCTCGACATAGTCGGGCCGGGTCAGGACCGCCGGATCAAAGCTTGGGCAGCTGCCGCCGCTGTTGCAGGCCACGGCTTCGACCCGCACGCTGCGCTTGGCCACCGGGCTGCCGGCGCTGTCCTCGCCTTCGCTGAAGTCGAGGAAGCTGCAGCTGACCGTGACCCGGAATCCGCTCTCGGCCTCGACATCGGTGAGCTGCCTCGGGGCTGCGTTGCAGGCGCCGGTGCGCAGCTGGTAGAAGCCCCATTCGATGCCGGCGCGTGCCGCCAGGCTGGCGCGTGCGCCGAGCACGGCCTGGTTGACGGTGTCCTGCTGGGTGCCCGAGAGCCGCAGCAGCGCCACGCATACGCCGGCCACCACGACCAGCAGGATCACCGCGGCGATGTAGGCAAAGCCGGACTGGCGCATCGCTTTGTTCATGGCACGTTGCTCACATGGGCGCCCAGCGTCAGCGAGACCGTTTCGCCGCCGTCGGTCAGGCGCAGCTGCAGCTGCACGAAGCCGCTCTGCTGCGTGGCGCCCTGGTTGGGAGAATAGATGAACTGGCAGCTGGCGACCCTGGACGCCAATAACGGGGCGCCGGCGGTGGCCGGACAGGTCTGGAGCAGGTCCAGTGTCGTCCTGGTGACCCGGTGCACGCGGCCGGTGCCCGTGCTGCCATCGGGCGTCGTGCCCGCGCCCTCGCACACATAGCTCACCGACGGCTCCGCGCCCGGCGCCACGACGAAGCGGCCGTCCTCGTAGCCGAACGGGATGCGGGTCGGCGTCACGGTGAGGCGATGCGGGCCGCGCCAGGCATCGGTATTGTTCGCTACCTGGCTGATCGTCGACACGTTGGCGCGGCTGTAGACGTCGCCCGGGTTCTGGTTGCCGATCACGACCAGGTCGCCGGGGGCCGGCTGCGTGGTGAAGCGCGTGACGACGTCGAACTCGGTGGCGGCCGCGTCGTGGTCGAGGAAGGCGCCGCCGCCATTGGTCACGTCCGGCCCGGTGCGGAAGCGCCCGCCGTCGATGGTCGGCACCAGTTCCATGCACTGGGCGTTGGCCAGGCGCAGCGAATTGGGCACCGCCGCGCGCACCTCGGTGACGATGCGGCGCAGCGCCGTATCGGCCTGGTCGGTCAGCGCGGCGCGCTTGCCCACCGCGACATAGCCCTCGATGACGGGTTTGAGCTGCATCGCGAAGATGCCGCCGATGGCGCCGATCAGCACGATCACGATCACCAGCTCCACCAGCGAAAAACCGCTCTGCCGCCGCGTCACCATGGCTGGGTCCTCCAGCCCGTGAGCGACAACTGCTGCGGCCCGCTGGTGACGGTGACGATCACGCGCAGTGCATCGGCGGCGGGGGCGCCATCGAGCGCCACGTTGTTGACCTGCACGCTGACGCTGTAGCCGGCCAGGCCCTCGATGGCGACGCCGTCGATGTCCACGATGCCGTTGCTGGTGTAGCCGGCAGTCGTGTCGTCCGTGGTGTCGAAGTCGCGCACGTCGTTGAAGTCCGCGCGGGTGGGGCTGGGGTCGTTATCGACGGCGAAAGGCTTGAGCAGCACTTCTTCCATCATGCTGTCGGCGATCGCCAGCATCTGGCGGGTGACGACGGGGTCGGCGCTGGCGCGGTTGGCCTGCGCGAAAGCCGCCACCAGCCCGCCCAGCGCCGCGGCCAGGATGACGATCGCGATCACCAGCTCCACCAGGGTGACCCCGGCCATGCGCCTACTGTACATAGCCGGTACTCCCTTCGAACACGATCGCGCGGCGCTCAGCGCCGTCGAGCCGGATCGAGACGGCGCCGCTGACGCGCAGGCTGCCGGCGGTGTCGGACGTGATCAGGCCGTTGGGCTGGAAGTACAGCGTGTGCGTGCTGGCGGTGACGCCGCTGGCCGTGGTCTGCCAGCTGTCGGTGTCCAGTGCGATGTCGCACGCGTTCATCCCCGGTTCGCTCGCCATGCGCAAGGTGACGGCCGTGTCGCCCACGTTCGCGCACACCATGCGGCGCCGCGCGACCGCGGTCTTCTGCGCGCTGCGCAGCGCGCTCACGACTTCGTCGCCGAAGGCGGCGGCCTCGATGCTGTTGTCGCCCATGAGCTTGGGCACGCCGATGGCGGCGATCACGCCGATCAGCACCATGACCAGGACCAGTTCCACCATCGTGAAGCCGCGCGCGCGCCTCAATTGAACACCTCGCGCACGTGGATGACGCGGCGGTTTTCCGGCGTGAAGACGCCGAAGGTGGCGCGTCCGGCCGGGTCGCGCGATGTGGTCGCGGCGCAGCCGGTGACGACCGGGCGCAGCCAGGGCAGGGCGGCGCCGGTGCTCGCCACGCCGGTGCCCGTGGTGTCGCCGATGCAGGCGTCGTCCTGCGCCGTGCTGCCGAGGTTGAGCGCGATATCGACTTTGCCCGGGCCGCCCGAGCTCACCTTCAGGTCGACCGCCGTGGCGCCGTTGACGAGCGGACCCTTGAACTTACGATCGGTCTTCATGTCGGCCGGATAGGGCTTGAACGCCCAGGCGACCTCGGGAAGGATGGTGTAGTTGTCGTCGCTGTGCAGCAGCCAGCTCTTGCCGGTCCAGTACTCCGCGGTGACCGGTACCGACAGCGTCGCTTTCAGGACGCCGAAGCGGCCACCTACGCGCAGGCGGCCGGTGCGCACGCTGGTGGTCGCTTCCTTGGCCGCATCCGGGTCGGGCGTGGCGGTGTAGGCCGACGTGACATCGGCAGGCGCCGCCTTGCCATTGGCGGCGCGCAGGCGAATGGCCTGCGGTCCGTTCGGGGCGGCCAGCGCGTAGGCCACCTTGACCTTCGCGCTGCCCGCCATGAACTTGTCTGCGGCGATTTCCACCAGCGCAGGCTGGACGCCGGGTACGGCATTGAAGACCCCGGGCGCAGGCGCAAACGCCGCGCCCGCCGCATTGACCGCCGAGACGAGCAGCTTCTCGCTGTAGCCGGCGCCCGCCTTGTCCTTGACGTCCGCACTGTAGTTCCGGGTGATGTCGCCGCCCTTGTTGCGGGCCGTGACTATCACCTCGAAGGGTTCCTGCGAATACTGGAAGCTGCGCGCCGCCTGCGCCGGCGGGCGGTCGATCTCGACCTTGAAGTACTGCGGGATGAACGGGCCCACGCTGCCCAAGCATCCTTTCGACGGATCGTAGGTCAGGCCCGTGGTCCCCAGCTCGGTGCCCATGAACTTCGCCAGGCTGGCCTTCAGTTCGATCTTGCCCACTTCGGACCAGCGGGCAGTGGCCGCCGCCTCGCCATCGACGAAGCTGGCGGCGGACGCGAAGACGCCGTCCTCGCCACCCTGTGCGCGGCAGGCGACGTCCAGCGCGACGTCGTGGTTGGTCACTCCCGCGGTTTTCATGTCGCCCGTGTCGAAGTTGGGCGTCTTCACGCCCGCGCTGTTCAGCGCCGTGACCGTCACGCCGACATCGGCCCCCGCGCGGTGCGGGCCGGCGGCCGCGGCGAGCTTGAACGACGCAGGCGCCGCAACGAAGGTCCCTTCGCCCTTGGCCGTCATGCCTGGGAAGGGGGTGACGGACGCATTGAGCCGCACTTCGCCGGCGTCGGCATACTTCAGCGCCAGCTCGGCCACGCCCTTGGCCTTGAACTCGGTACTGACCGATTGCGCGGCCGCGGTGGCGGTGGACGCGGCGCAAGACAAGGATTTGTCGCCCAGCGCAAGCGGCAGCGAGCCGGCTTTCGGCCGGCTGTAGTTGCAGCTGTACTGTACGTTATAGGTGAGGTTCTCGAACGCGGCCACGCAGGCGGTCTGCGTGTCGTTGGCCTTGACCGCCCGGATCAGGGCCTTGATATCCGCACCCGCCGCATGGTTGGGCACCTCCACCAGCAGCTTGGCCCCGCCCGCGAAGCTCATCGCGCAGCTGTTGGTATTGCTGCTGCTGCGGTAGCAGGTGGTCGCGTCCTGGGCCGCCAGCGCATCGGACACGCCCAGCGTGACGACGCCCTCGGCGAAGCGGGTCGCGCTGACCTGCACCGAGCCGGCATTGGCCGCGATGGAAAACGGCGTGTCCACTCCGGCTAGCTTGCCCGACACGGCGCCGGCATAGTGCGGCGCGGTGCAGGTGGCGTTGGCGCAGGCGGTAACGGTGATCTTCTCGGGCAGGCAGGTGTCGCCTTCGCCGTCGTGGGTCACCAGGTAGTGGTGCGGCGCCTTGGGCGCGGCGCCTTCGCAGCGCGGTCCGTTGGCGGTGTTGACCGCAAACCCGCTGTTGTTGGTCACGCAGTCGCACTTGTCCTTGGCGGTGCCGTTCTTGCAGTAGATGGTGCCGGTGACCCGTCCCGCCCATTCCAGCGTGGCCCAGTTGACCCGTGCATTGCCGGTAATGATGGAACTCGACGACTGCAGCGTGAGGTTGCCGGTGTCGACGTCGCCTTTGACGGCATTGCCCGAGCCCATGACCATCGAGGTGGTGGCGAGGATGTTGCCGGTGACCTTGCTGCCCGAGGCCAGCATGTCGAACATCGGCGCGGTGATGTCGCCCGTCATGGTGCTGCCGGAGGCCAGCATGAACTTGCTGGTGGCCGTCACCTTGCCCGAGATCGTCACCGGCGACCCGGTGGTGACCACGGTGCCGCTGATGTCGCCCGTGATTTTCGAGCCCGAGCTGATGTCGACCATGCCCTGCGATACCAGGTTGCCGA
Organism: Massilia yuzhufengensis; assembly: GCF_900112225.1. Classification (GTDB taxonomy): domain Bacteria; phylum Pseudomonadota; class Gammaproteobacteria; order Burkholderiales; family Burkholderiaceae_D; genus Telluria; species Telluria yuzhufengensis. The sequence continues at coordinate 122,272 of NZ_FOLD01000009.1, forward strand.
TGATGGTGACGCGATCGGAGCCGAGCCGGATGGCGCCGGCCGTGACGTCGGCCGTCATCGACTGCGCCAGCGCGCCCATCGAGAAGGTGCCGCCGACCTCGATGTCGCCGCCGTTTGTCTTGAGGTTGGCCGGGTTGACCCCGGTGAGGTTCAGGTTGCCCGTCACAATGAGCTTGGCATTATTGCCCATCGTGAGGCCCTGGTTATAGGTCACCGTGACGCTGTTGGTGACCTTCAGGGTGTAGTTGTTGCCGATGACGACAGAGTCGTCCCAGTCCAGGTAGGCAGGGTAGGGACAGGTGTAGACCTTGCCCGACAGGGTGCAGCTGGTGACCGGCGCGCCGTTGAAGGTATACACCGTCGCCTGCGCCATGCTGCTGCCCAGCATACCAGCCAGCACCAGGGCCAGCGCCGGCAGCCAGCGCGGCAATGCGCGGCGGCGCCTCAACGGGGCGCCGGCGAACAGGAGGGCAAATAGGGACGGAAAAGACACGGCTTGGCCTGCGTCAAAGCATAGATACTCCAAAGTGTGCATCAACTAGCCGGTTGCAACAACGAGTTTTTCGTTCGAGCAACCTTAAATTTTGCAGCCGAGCAACACCGCGACGGGGCAAGCCCGGTTCGTCAGGCGGCGATGGCCGCCTCGCCCGCGCCCGCCGCCGCCATGTGCCGGTTCACCGCCGACAGCACCGCGCGGAACGAGGCCGTCACGATATTGCTGTCGATGCCGACCCCGAACAGGGTCTGGCCGCTGCCCACCCGCAGTTCCACATAGCAGGCGGCGCGCGCATCGGCGCCGCGGCCGATGGCGTGCTCGTGGTAGTCCATCACGCGGATATCCAGCCCCAGCGCATTGACGAAGGCGTCGATCGGGCCGTTGCCTTCGCCGTGCAGCGCTTGCGGCACGTGGTGGCGCGCTACGTTCAGGTCGATCTGCACGCCGTGCGCGCTGTCTTCGACCATGCGGTGCGAAACGTAATCATAAGGCGTGTCCTGCTCCAGGTATTCCTGCGAGAACAGCGCGTGGATGCTGGCGGCGGCCACTTCGCGGCCGGTTTCGTCGGCCATGCGCTGCACCGCGCGCGAGAACTCGATCTGCAGGCGGCGCGGGAGCTCCAGGCCGTATTCCTGCGCCAGCAAATAGGCCATGCCGCCCTTGCCCGACTGGCTGTTGACGCGGATGACGGCGTCGTAGCTGCGTCCCAGGTCGGCCGGGTCGATCGGCAGGTAGGGCACTTCCCAGATCCCGTCCTTGTCCTGTTTCGCAAAGCCCTTCTTGATGGCGTCCTGGTGCGAGCCCGAGAACGCGGTGAAGACCAGGTCGCCCGCATACGGGTGGCGCGGGTGTACCGGCAGCTGGTTGCATTCTTCCACCAGCTGGCGCACGGCGTCGATGTCCGAAAAGTCCAGGCCCGGGGCGATGCCTTGCGTGTAGAGGTTCATGGCCAGGGTGACGAGATCGACGTTGCCGGTGCGCTCGCCGTTGCCGAACAGGCAGCCTTCGACGCGGTCGGCGCCGGCCATCACGGCCAGTTCGGCCGCCGCCACGGCGGTGCCGCGGTCGTTATGCGGGTGCACGCTGATGACGAGCGATTCGCGCCGCTCCAGGTGGCGGCACATCCACTCGATCTGGTCGGCGTAGACGTTGGGCGTGCTCGCCTCCACGGTGGAAGGCAGGTTGACGATCATCGGGTTCTGCGGCGTGGGCTGCCACACGCTGCTCACGGCATCCACGATCTGCTTCGAGAAATCGAGTTCGGTGGTGGAGAAGGATTCCGGCGAATATTCCAGGCCCCACTGGGTCTGCGGGTGCTGCGCCACCAGTTCCTTGATCAGCTGGGTGCCCTTGACGGCGATCTGCACGATCTCGTCGCGCTCCATGTTGAACACCACGCGGCGGAACACCGGCGCTACCGAATTGTAGACGTGGACGATGGCGCGTTTGGCGCCCACAGCCGACTCCACCGTGCGGCGGATCAGCTCATCGCGGGCCTGGGTCAGCACGATGATGGTCACGTCTTCGGGGATGCGGTTTTCCTCGACCAGCATGCGCACGAAATCGAAATCGGTCTGCGAGGCGGACGGGAAGCCGACCTCGATCTCCTTGATGCCGATCTTGACCAGCATCTCGAAGAAGCGCAGCTTCTTCTCCGGGCTCATCGGCTCGATCAGGGCCTGGTTACCGTCGCGCAGGTCGGTGCTCATCCAGATCGGCGGGCGGGTGATGCTGCGGCTTGGCCACTGGCGGTCGGTGAGCGGGACGGCGGCGAATGGACGGTATTTGGTGGCGGGGTTCTTCAGCATGATCGTTATTCCTGGTTGCGTGACACGGGTGGCCCGGGGGTGGGCGGAGTGTGGCTGCAGGCTGCCGGGCGGGCCACGAACGCTAGGCCCGGCAACCGGTCGGTAGCTTTAGCAGCAGGCGGACTAAGGCGCGCGCACCGGTAGCGAGGGCGGGGCGGGAAGACTGCGAAACGTGGGAAGGAATCTTGGACATCGGTACAACTTTCCTGGACTGCTTGCTGGGCCGGCGCGGGACCGGGACGTACGGGCGTGATTACGCGCGTAGTAGCAGTAGGGAAGTTAGCAGATGCAGGTGGGAAGACATGTGCTTGACTCTACGAGATCAGGTCGCAGCATGTCAAGCGAAAAATTGTGCAGCGCGGCGAACCCGGGAATTGCCGCTCAAGTAGGGTGGTCGGCTCCGCCGACCGCGCGTTCAACCCGTGCATGATCGGCACGCGTCCTCATTCCAGCAGCGACGGCAACTCCTTGAGGAACGCATCGCGCACGCGCAGCCCGGCGCGCGGGCCATCCTCGCGCTTGTCGTCCTGCGCCAGCCGCGCGAACACCACCGTGCGCGTGCCGTCGGTGGCCCACCCCACCAGCCAGCCATGCGGCAGCGCACCCGGCTCCGAGCCGGTGCCGGTCTTGGCGTACACCTCCCACCCGTTGCGCAGCCGCGGGTAGCGCAGGATGGCCGTGGTCTTGTCGACCGCCCGGCTCGAGACCGGCAGCGTACGGTTGACCAGCCGGCGCAGGAACACGGCCTGCTCGTCCGGCGAGATCTTCAGCGACGAGCCGAGCCAGGCCTGGGTCAGCCCATCGTGCTTGCCCGGGTTGCCGGACGCATCGCGGTTGCCGTACTCGAAGCGGTCCAGGTAAGCCTGGAAGCGCTGCTGGCCCAGCCGCGTGGTGACCTGCTGCGAATACCACACCACCGAATCCTTCATCCACCCCGCCGGGTCGGTGGCCTTGCGCCATGCCGGCAGCCAGTCGGCGTAGCCGGGGCGGAAGGGCAGGCGCGGCTTGTGCTCGCTGGCCAGGATGCCGCTGTCGAAGCCCATCAGGCTGATCGCCACCTTGAAGGTGGAGGCGGGCGACACGCGCTGGTCGCACTGGCCTTCGCGCAGCAGCGCCTTGCCGCTGCCGGCGTCGAGCAGCAGCGTGCAACGGATCGCTTCCGCGCCCGCCGCCGGCGCCGTTGCGCCCGCCAGCATGGCCAGCACCAGCATTGTGTTGATCTTCATCAGCCCTCCAACAAAATAGGCAGTATAACAACGTAGAAGTCACGATTAGGGCAACATCCGCTTGCATACGGCAAGTGTTTGTGCGCTGCAAAAGCAAAGGTGATATACTGGGTTCATCGGCTGGAGTATTCCAGTCGCCGCCTTTCGATTGCGTGACCGCGCCTGTGCAGTGCGCGGCCTTCCGAAGGGCGTGTTTTCGGTATGTCAGTCAGCCTGTACAGCGGCCACACCTCGCAGATAGCACGGGTGGCCTTTAGCCCCGGCACCACGCAGATAGCATGGGCCAGGGCGGCGATAAATCGGTAATGCTTGGAATGAAGCCCGCAGGATGCGGGCTTTTTTTTCCTCCCTCCCTCCTGGCAGTCGCAGGCCGGGCTTCTCCACCGTGGCGCGTGCCACGACGCACTCCCTCCCACGCCGACCCGCTGCGCCGGGCCGCACCAATTAGGAGCCACCATGGCAAAAGAAGAACTGATCGAAATGAACGGCCTTGTGAGCGAAGTCCTGCCGGAGCTGCGCTTCCGCGTCGACCTCGACAACGGCCACAAGATGATCGCCTACACCGCAGGCCGCATGAAGAAGAACCACATCCGCATCCTGCAGGGCGACCGTGTGACGCTCGAGCTGTCGCCGTACGACCTGACCAAGGGCCGGATCGTGTTCCGTCACATCGAAACCCGCGGCCCGACCACCGGCGGCCCGCGCCGCGCGCCTCCGCGCCGCCGCTAAGCACCCCCTTGGCAGGGGCCCGCGCGACACCGTCGTGCGCCCCGGCCGGGAAGCGCTGCCGCGCCCGCGGCGATGCGCCAGCAGTACCCTTCCACCTCCCCGTTTTGCCCCGTCTCCAAGCGCGTGTAGTCGATCTGTGATCGGCCTTACAATATTGCTATTGCAAAAACACGTGAACCCGACGATCCATGGCCCATATCCATCCTGCCGGCTGGCGCGAGATGTCCGTCACCGGTTCCGCTGCGCGTGAAATCGAAACCCTGACGCTGCTCGAGAAGCGCCTGTCCGACGCCCCCTACGAGGTCTACCACGGCGTCCACTGGACCAACGTCGAACACGGCTTCTCGGCCTATGGCGACATCGACTTCATCATCGTCGCCCCCAACGGCCGGGTGCTGCTGATCGAGCAGATCGCCGGCTTCCTGAACGAATCCAAGGATGGCCTGGTGAAGAACTACCAGGGCAAGCCGCGCAAGATCCGCCACCAGATCCTGCACACCATCGAGGGCTTCAGCAAGCGCTTCCAGGGCCAGCTGTCGATCGACTACCTGCTGTACTGCCCCGACTACATCGTGAAAGACCCGGTGCAGGCCGGCATCGACCCGAACCACATCATCGACGCCACCACCAAGGGCCGGCTGGGCGCCAAGATCCGCGAGATCTTGCCGCTCACCCCGCGCACCGAGGACTTCGACAAGGTGGCGCGCTACCTCGGCGACACCCTGAGCCTGCGGCCCGACCCGAGCTCGATGATCGGCTGCGCCACGCAAATGGTCACGCGCCTGTCGGGCGGGCTGGCCACCTGGGCCCGGCGGCTGGAGTTTGCGCCGTTCCGCCTGCGTGTGATGGGCACCGCCGGCAGCGGCAAGACCCAGCTGGCGCTGGCCGAATACAGCGCCGCGCTGGACGCCGGCCTGCGCCCGCTGTACGTCTGCTACAACCGCCCGCTGGCCGACCACATCCAGCGCCTGGTGCCGCCCGGCGGGCGCGTGGCCAACTTCCACGAACTGTGCGACGCCTGGCTGCGCGCCCAGGGCAAGACGCCCGACTACGCCTCGCCCGACGTGTGGGGCGAGATCGAGACCGTGCTGGCCTCGGCCGACCTGCCCGAGACCTGGCACTACGACGTCGTCATCGTCGACGAAGGCCAGGATTTTTCCATTGCCTGGCGCGACATCGTGCTGCGCATGCTGAAGCAAAACGGCCGCGCCATCTGGCTCGAAGACCCCGACCAGAACCTGTACGGCCGCGCCATGGTGCCGCTGCCCGGCTGGGTGGTGCTGCACTCGAACACCAACTACCGCAGCCCGCGCCAGATCGTGCAGATGCTCACCTCCATCGGCGCCGTCAGCCAGCCGGTGAAAGCCGGCAGCCCGTTCAAGGGCGCCGAGATCGAGGAGCTCACCTACCCGGAAGGCGATACCGACGCGATGCTGGCGCAAACCCGGCGCGCCGTGACCTCCTGCCTGGCCGCCGGCTTCGGCCGCCAGGACATCGCCATCTGCTCCTTCCGCGGCCGAGAGAAATCCAGCATCCTCAAGCTCGACAAACTCAGCGACGCCCACACCCTGCGCTCCTTCACCGGCGCCTACGACCTGTTCGGCAACCCGGTATTCCGCGAGGGCGGACTGCTGGCCGAATCGGTGTACCGTTTTAAAGGCCAGTCGGCGCCGGCGCTGATTTTTACCGAGATCGATTTCGAGGAAATGGACGAACTCACGCTGCGCAAGCTATTCGTCGGCATGACGCGCGCGCGCTTGAAGCTGGTGCTGGTGATGAGCGAGCGGGCCTCGGTGCAGTTCTTGGATCGCGTGGGTTCGGCAGAACTGCCGGACGAGTAGGGCGGGGCGGTCCTGCGGCGGCATCGCAGTTCGGCCCCCACTTCAACTCGCGCTAACTCACGCCAACGTCCCACGCCAGTCCCGCACCCCCCGCACCGTCGTACCGGCGCAGGCCGGTACCCAATTCCGTCGCGCAGCCACTAACGTCAAACGTCGCCGCAATGCACGCAAAACTTGGGTACCGGCCTTCGCCGGTACGACGGGCTGGCGCTAACTAGCGAACGATGGCCCCAGCCACCGCCCGAAACACCCCCATCGCCCGCCGCCCACTCCCCATATCGTCATACCCCCCAGCCGTCACCACCACCACCAGCTCCAGCCCCGGCACAATGAACACCCGCTGCCCTCCATTGCCAAAGCCCGCATGCCACTGGTGCTTGCCGCCCACCGCTTCCACCGTCCCGCTCCACCACTGATAGCCATACTGCAGTCCGTCGCCAGTCTGCACGTGCGGCCGCAGCGATTCGGCTATCCATGCCGCCGGTACCAGCTGCCGTCCCTGCCATGCCCCGCGCTGCAGCACCAGTTGCCCGATCTTCGCCAGGTCCGCCGGCCGCATGCGCAGCCCCGCATACGCCATGGGCCGGCCGCGCACATCTTCCTTCCATTCCCAATCGCTGATGCCGAGCGGCGCGAACAGGTGGGTGCGCGCGTAGTCTGGCAGCGGCATCCCAACCCGCTGCGCCAGCACGTCAGCCAGCACCGCGGTGCCCCCACCGTTGTAATTGAAGCCGGCGCCCGAATTTTTTACCGGACGGTCAAAAACATAGCGCACCTGCGACGACCGCCAGAACAGCCCGGTCTCGTCGTTGGAAGCGTCATAGCGCACCGGCTCCTGCCACGCCAGCCCGCTGCTCATGGTGAAGAGGTGGCGCAGCGTCACCGCTTGGCGCCCACCGGTTTTCAAGCCCACCAGTTCGGGATACAGGTCAAGCACCGGTGTTTCCAGCGGCGGCGTGCGCCCCTGCCCCTGCGCGATGCCCCACAACAGACTGGTGATGGACTTCGTGATCGAGCGCAGGTCGTGCGGCGTGGCCGCATCGAAGCGCACGGTGCGCGACCACGGCGACCAGATCGAGCGGTCGGTGCCGGTGTAGTAGCGCTCCGCCACGATGGCGCCATGGCGCAACACCACGATCGCATGGATATTGGCCGCATGGTTTGCCGGTGCGTCCAGAAGCGGGCACAGCTTCGCGGGCATGAAGCCCGCCGCGGTGCTGCGGTTGTCGTCGCATGCGTGCGCGGCCTGCAGCGGGCCCGCGACCAGCACCGCCGCGAGCAGCGCGCGCCAGCTGCGTGACATGTTCCAATGCGCTTGCTTCCACATACGATCGGTCGTCCTTGCTTGGGTGGGCGGAATGCTCATTGAAACATTTCTCTTCGCGGAAAGAACGAGCATATGCCGCCGGCGATAAAAATGCGTCCATGAACCCGTGTTTTATGCGGACGAGATGAGAAACGCCCCCGTCCGCGCCGCGGCCGCGTGCTAGCATTTTGGCCAACGAATCGAGGAGACAAGCAATGAAGAAACCGGTTGTTGTGAATGCCGCGCGGGTGCGCCTGAAAGTGCTGGGCGCTTCTGCGCTGGTGCTGTTACTGGCCGCCTGCGGCGACCACCCGCCCAAGGATGACGGCAAGGACGACACCCCGCCGCCGGTACAGGCCAGCATCAGAATCCTCGCAGGCAGCGCCACCGAGACGGGCAGCCGCGACGGCAGCGGCGGCGCCGCGCGTTTCAACCGCCCCGCGGGTATTGCGCTGGACGCCGCCGGCAACCTGTTCGTTGCCGACCAGGGCAACTTCACCATCCGCAAGATCACCCCGGCCGGTGTGGTGAGCACGCTGGCCGGCGCGGCCGGCGCCAGCGAAATCATCGACGCCGTCGGCGGCGGCGCGCGCTTCCTGGACCCGATCGGCCTGGCCATCAACGGCAGCGGCACGCTGTACGTCACCGACTACCTGCATATTCGCAGCGTGGGCACGGGGGGCCAGGTGAATATCGTGGCCACGCTGCCGGCCGGCACGGGCGACGGGCGCAACACCGGCGCCCTGATCCCGCGCGCCGTCGCGGTCGATGCGAGCGGCAACCTGTTTGCCACCAACGGCTACGGCACCCGCCGCATCGCCAGCAATGCGACCACGATGCTGGAAGGCGTCAATGTCGTGAACAACAGTTTCGGCACCCGCGTCGCCCCGGCGCGCGGCGTGGCTGTGGACAGAAACAATAATGTGTACGTGGCGGACCTGCAGAACACCATCAGCCGCACCAACGGCTCCACCACGCTGGTCCACCTGGCAGGCACGCCGAACGCCAGCGGCTCGGTGGACGGCACCGGCAATGGCGCCAGCTTCGGGGAGGTCGTGGCTTTGACGGTCGACCCGCAAGGCAACGTGTACGCGGCCGACAACACCAACAACCTGATCCGCAAGATCACCCCGGGCGGCGTGGCAACGACCATCGCAGGCACGCGGGTGTCGACGACGCTGCTTGCGGGCCCGCTGCCGGGCAGCCTGGCGGGCGTGCGGGGCATCGCGACGGACGGCAAGGTGCTGTACGCGACGTCCGGCCAGGCCGTCATCAAGATCACGCTGCCCTGATTTGGCTGGTTCGTGGCGTCCGGTAGGGCGGGCGGGTTCTCCCGCCCACGCGTTCAACTAAACGATGCATTGAAATAAACCGGGCATTTGCCCTCAATGCCCAATCGCCGCAGTCGCCACGCTTTCCGCCGCGACTTGTACGTGCGAGTCCGGGCTTGCAGCTGGCAAACGTACGCGACGCGAGGAGCGCATGGCACGCACCTACCAGAAGCTGGATGTTCCGCTTGAAAAGATCCGCCGCTACCTTGAGCCGGGGCCGATCGTGCTCGTCAGCTCGGCCTGGAAGGGGGAGCGCAACATCATGACGATGGGGTGGCACACGGTGATGGAGTTTTCGCCATCGCTGGTGGGCTGCGTGATCGCCGCGTCGAACCACAGTTTTGACTTGATCCGGCAAAGCCGCGAGTGCGTCATCAACCTGCCGACGACGGCGCTGCTCGATGCGGTGGTGGGCATCGGCACCACGTCCGGCAGCGAGGTCGATAAGTTCGAGCGATTCGGCTTGACGCCAGAAGCAGTGGATGGCGTGGGGGCGCCGGCCATTCGCGAATGCCATGCGCAGTTTGCCTGCCGGCTGCATGACGACAGCCTGGTGGACAAGTACAACTTCTTCATCTGGGAGGTGATCGCAGCGCGGGCGGCGAGGGTGCCGAAGCATCCGGAGACGGTGCACTACACGGGTGAAGGCGTGTTCATGGTGGCGGGGAAGGTGGTCAGCCGGCGGTCAAAGGGCTTACTAGCCAAAGAACCGGGCTGAATTCGCTCCGGTGCTAACGTCGTCGCGTTCCTCGCCAGTGTGGAGCTTTAGTGCTAACCTTGTTCAATATCTTTTGAGCAATGGTGATATATGTTCGGCCTCTTCTCTGATGTATTTAATAACTATTCGACAACGCGGGCTAGGCTGGGCGGTAAGGCTCGGCTGATTGGGTCGGCGGATCAGACTGCACTGCTCACTGAAATCCCGGGGAAAATCGAAAAATATCTCGCGGATCAGAGGATGTCTCACCTATATAAGGTTGAGGGCTCGATTGGTAACGGTAATATCGCACGGGTGCCTTGGGTAGGGATTTTTCGGAAAGAAATTACGGAAAGCGCAGAAAATGGCTATTACATCGTCCTTCTTTTTTCGGAGGACATGAGTAGTTGTTATTTGAGCTTAAATCAAGGGATTACTGCAGTTGAAAAGAGATACACGAAAAGCTTCGCCTGGAAAAAAATGGCAGAGGCGGCGGATCGGGCGTGGAGTTATCTTGAGCCTGATCCGGACCTTTGGAAGGGCACAATTCGCCTCGCTTCCACGGGCGATCTCGGCAGAGCCTATGAAGCTGCCGCAATTGCAAGTTATCAATATCTGCGTACCTTTCCGGTCAGCGACACGATATTTTTTCAGCAGCTTGGAAAATTGCTAGTGCACTATGAGAGGCTTTTTTCGCTGTTTAAATATGATTTGCACTCCCTTTTTACAGTAAGCGAGGCAGAGTTTCAGCAGGTTGTGCTAGACAAGGCTGCACAGCTAAGCGCCGCTCAGAGGGCTGGTCGCCCGATCGATATTCCCTCACCCGCTAATCAGACCACAAGCAGATATAGTCGATCTCCCATCGTTGCGGCAGCTGCTATACAGGCAGCCCAGTTTGCGTGCGAAATTGATGCAAGTCATAGAACATTTATGTCGAGGGCGAGGCAACAACGATACGTTGAGGCACATCATTTAATCCCTATTAGTCAACAGCCGCGATTTAGTGCTTCTCTAGACGTGGTAGCGAATATTGTTTCCTTGTGCGCCACTTGCCATCGATTACTTCACTATGGCGCAAATAATGAAAGAAGATCTTTGCTGATATCTTTGTTCAAGCGGAGAAAACAACTTTTAAGAAATCAAGATCTGCAAATTCATCCGGACGATTTTCTACGTTTATATTCCGGGGGCATTGGAGTGGATGACTAATTTCGCACAGCGAAAAATCTGGGTGTGAGATCCGTCTCATTCTGATAGGGGTGCGGGATGCGTTCACAACGCATTGAGAAGGTTCAGCCAGTCGACGTTTCTGGAAATTTCTTCACATCGGTTGGAACCTGTAGCATTAGTTGCATAAAATCCACATTGAAGATGCCTATTTCTTGCGAAAGGAGGCAGATCTTTCGCCATGGAACATCGATTTTGATACGATCCTGCCATGGTTAATATCTCTAGTAATGAAGTCAAGTTTCCACTGATCCGTCGCCGTCAAAATCTGGCACTCGCGCTGCTAGTCGTCACCGGCGTTATCAACTATCTGGACCGCGCCACCCTCGCCGTCGCCAATGAGTACATCCGCGCAGACCTTGGCCTCTCGCTTGGCCAAATGGGCCTGCTGCTCTCGGCTTTCTCCTGGAGCTACGCCCTATGCCAGCTGCCGGTCGGGGCATTGGTCGACAAGATCGGCCCACGCTGGCTGCTCGGCATGGGCCTCGTGGTGTGGTCGCTGGCGCAAGCCGCCGGTGGGCTCGTTTCAACCTTCGGCTGGTTCGTCATCGCACGCATCGTGCTGGGCATTGGTGAAGCCCCCCAGTTCCCCGCCGCAGCCAGGGTCGTGAGCAACTGGTTCCCATTGCGGTCACGCGGCACGCCAACGGGCATCTATAACTCCGCGTCACCATTGGGCGTGGCGCTCGCGCCTCTGCTCCTTTCACCGCTGATCCTGGCGACCAGCTGGCATTGGGCCTTCTTCGTCACCGGCGCACTCGGCCTCATCGCGGCGATCGTGTGGGTCGCCCTCTACCGCGATCCAGTTCGTGAGCAGATGACCGCGGCAGAACTCTCCTACCTCGACGCTGGCCAGTCTTCGGATGCGGCGCCAAAGACCACCGGCGCATCCTGGCGCGCGCTGTTCCGTCACCGGGCTACCTGGGGTATGCTGTTCGGCTTCTTCGGCTCCGTCTACCTCAACTGGGTCTATCTCACCTGGCTGCCCGGCTATCTGCGCACTGAACGCCATATGGACCTTGCCTACGCTGGACTGGCGGCATCCATTCCATTCATGTGCGGCTTCGCGGGCGCCTTGGTGGCCGGATGGGCGTCGGATCGCGTCACGCGCAATGCAGTTTCTCCAGTGTCGAGCCGTCGCAAAGCGGTCGTCACGTCCATGCTGGGCATGGTGGCGTTCACGATTCCGGCCGCACTGGTCGAGAGCAATACCGTCGCCATCGCTTGCATTTCGGTGGTGATTTTCCTGGCCAACGCATCGTCAGCATGTTCCTGGTCGCTCGCCACTGCGGTAGCGCCGCGCAGCCGCATTGCGTCGCTGGGAGCGATCCAGAACTTCGGTGGATTCCTCGGCGGCGCGTTGGCGCCAATCCTGACGGGCTATATCGCACAGACCTGGTCGTTCGTACCGGCCTTGCTCACTGGGGCCGGCATTTGCTTCCTGAGTGCGATGTCGTACCAATTCCTGGTTATCCGTCCAATTCCGGAGCAGGACCTTCCAGCATGACGAGACTGCGCTTCCAGAAATTCATCGAGCCGCTTCTGATCCTGCTGTTTCTGGCGGCGCTTGGTTTGCTCATCAACGAAGTGGATTGGATCGAGAATACGCTTGGCGGAACCCGATTATTCTTTCTGGCGTTGACGGGTGGGGGAGTGCTCGGCCTTGCTGCTGGAGCGTTCTTCGCTTTTTTCCGCCATGACCTGCTGAGTGGGCTGAGCAGCCCGGTCACGAGGTCCATTGCCTTCACCGGAGGCGTAGCGCTCACGCTTGGGTTTTCATTTGCAGCGGGGGCGAGTTATTTCAACCGAATCCAGGTTCAGGAGGCTCGCGAAGTGACCTTCACTGTCGCTGATAAATTCTATGGCAGGGGCCAGGCAAGGACGCCACGGCTCGTGATCCAGGATGAGCTTGGCGGGGAAGAGAACATCATGGTTGACCGCCCTTTTTGGAACGACGTTGCGGCAGGAGATAAGATCGTGCTGGGCGTTTCCCGTGGAGCGTTCGGTTACGACGTCGTCAGCCTGTGGGCTGGTGACGCGTTGGAAAAATAGAACTCTCATGCAGCGGTCGCGACGGCCCTCACTGGTCGGACACAGGAGCCTGAAGATGCGTCTATTGTTGAATTCAACGCTTGCCATGCTATCCCTTTGCCTCGGTCCAGCCATGGCGGCCGAAACCCAACTTCCTGTCGACGTCGCCAAGTATGTAAAACAGCGTGAGGGCTGCGACCACTTTCGCGGTGAGTTTCCGGATCCGCCAGACCCACAACGAATCAAGGAAATCGAGCGCGAGATCCGAAAGCTTTGTACCGGCACGGATAGGAAGCTCGATCAGTTAAAGCGCAAATACGCCAGGAATCATGCGGTTCTGAAGCGCTTGAACGAGTTCGAGGAGAATATCGAGCCGCCGCCAGCAGGAAACAGCTTGTAAGGCAGGAGTCGGCCAGCGCCCAGTTCTGCTTCAGCTGGCAGAAATAACAACGGCCTCAAAAGAGGCCGTTGTACTACACACCGCCGAAGCGATCAGACGTCAATATTCCCCGCCCGCAGCGCATTGCTCTCAATGAAGTTCCTGCGCGGCTCAACCTCATCACCCATCAAGGTGGTGAAGATCTGGTCCGCTGCAATCGCATCCTCGATCTGCACCTTCAGCAGCCTGCGCACGGTCGGATCCATCGTGGTTTCCCACAGCTGTTCCGGATTCATCTCGCCCAGACCCTTATAGCGCTGCTTCGACACGCCACGTTCCGCTTCTTCCCGCAGCCAGATCATCGCTTCGTGGAAGCCGCGCACCGCGAACTCCTTCATCTTCTCGCCTTCGCCGCGGCGCATGATGGCGCCTTCGCCCATCAGGCCCTGGAAGGTGGCGGCCGCATTGGCCAGCACGGCGTAGTCGTTGCTCAGCACGAAGTCGGCGTCGATCGAGGTCACGTTCACGTTACCGTGGCGCATGCGCTCGATGCGCAGCGAGTACTTCTCGTTCAATTCGTCCGCACGCACGACCACTTTCACGGCCGGGTCGCCGATCGCCGTTTCCATCGCCTTGGCCGAGGCTTCCGAGTCTTCCAGCGTGCCCATTTGCAGCGTGACGCCGCTCATGATCGCGGTCAGCGCCGCGCGGTCGATCACGCGGGTCAGGCGCATCATGATGGCGTTGGCCAGGTTGTACTGGGTCACCAGCACGCTCAGGGCTTCGCCGGTCACCGGATCGGCGCCTTCGCGCGGGATCAGCGAGGCGCCGTTCAGCGCCACCGTCATCATGTAGCTGGCTTCCTCCACGTCGTCCTTGAGGTAGCGCTCGTCGCGGCCGGCCTTCACCTTGTACAGCGGCGGCTGCGCAATGTAGATGTGGCCGCGTTCCACCAGCTGCGGCATCTGGCGGTAGAACAGGGTCAGCAGCAGGGTGCGGATGTGGGCGCCGTCGACGTCCGCATCGGTCATGATGATGATGCGGTGGTAGCGCAGCTTGTCGATATTGAATTCGTCCGGGCCGATGCTGGTGCCCAGCGTCGCGATCAGGGTGGTGATCTGCTCCGACGACAGCATTTTTTCGAAGCGCGCCTTTTCCACGTTCAGCACCTTGCCGCGCAGCGGCAAGATCGCCTGAAACTTGCGGTCGCGGCCCTGTTTTGCGGAACCGCCTGCCGAGTCACCCTCGACGATGTACAGTTCGGCCAGCGCGGGGTCGCGTTCCTGGCAGTCGGCCAGTTTAGAGGACAAGCCCAGGCCGTCCATGATGCCCTTGCGGCGGGTGAGGTCGCGCGCCTTGCGCGCCGCTTCGCGGGCACGGGCTGCTTCCACGATCTTGCCGCAGATGATCTTCGCGTCGTTCGGCTTCTCGGCCAGGAAGTCGGTCAGCGTCTTGGCGACGATCTCTTCCACCGGGCCGCGCACTTCCGACGACACCAGTTTGTCCTTGGTCTGCGACGAGAACTTTGGCTCCGGCACTTTTACCGACAGCACGCAGGTCAGGCCTTCGCGCATGTCGTCGCCCGAGATTTCCACTTTCGCCTTCTTGGCGAAGTCGTTCTCGTCGATGTACTTGTTGATCACGCGCGTCATCGCCGCGCGCAGGCCGGTCAGGTGGGTGCCGCCGTCGCGCTGCGGGATGTTATTCGTGAAGCACAGCACCTGCTCGTTGTAGGCGTCGTTCCACTGCATCGACACGTCCACCGAGATATTCGTGTTCTGGTCCGACATGCGGTCGCCAGTGGCCTGGAACACGGTCGGGTGCAGCACGGTCTTGGTCTTGTTGATGTATTCCACGAAGCCGCGGGTGCCGCCTTCGAAGGCGAAGATTTCTTCCTTGCCGGTGCGGTGGTCGCTCAGGCGGATGTTTACGCCATTGTTCAGGAACGACAGCTCGCGAATCCGCTTGCTCAGGATCTCGTAGTGGAACTCGACGTGGGTAAAGATTTCCTCGTCGGCCCAGAAGTGCACTTCGGTGCCGCGCTTGTCGGTCTCGCCAATGACCTTCATCGGCGACGTTTCAAAGCCATTGACGACTTCGATCAGGCGGTCTTGCGGGACGCCGCGCACGAATTCCATCTGGTGCACTTTGCCTTTTTGGCGCACGGTCACGCGCAGCAGCTTCGACAGCGCGTTCACGCAAGACACGCCCACGCCGTGCAGGCCGCCGGAGACTTTATAGGAATTCTGGTTGAACTTGCCGCCGGCGTGCAGTTCGGTCAGGGCGATTTCGGTGGCCGAGCGCTTTGGCTCGTGCTTGTCGTCCATCTTGACGCCGGTCGGGATGCCGCGGCCGTTGTCGGTGATCGAAATCGAATTGTCGGAATGGATCGTGACGTGGATTTCGGTGCAGTAGCCGGCCAGCGATTCGTCGATCGAGTTGTCCAGCACCTCGAACACCAGGTGGTGCAGGCCGGTGCCGTCCGACGTATCGCCAATGTACATGCCCGGACGCTTGCGAACCGCTTCCAGGCCTTCCAGGATCTGGATCGAGGCGGCGCCGTATTCATCCGCTGCAGGAGCGGGGGACGTTTGTGCTTGGGTATTCTCGGACATGGACTGCTTTCTCTATAAATCTGGTGATTCAGGCTGCGTTCTGCGTTGTTCTCAGAGCTACAGCTTGCCCCGTCGTTCCGACGTAGGCCGGAACCCAAGTTTGCGTGAACGCCACGAACTTGGATCCCGGCCTGCGCCGGGATGACGGTGCAAAAGCTAACGCTAGTTGCGGACCGTGCAGTTTGCTGGCGACTTAAATCCGCATCGGCATGACGACATACTTGAAGTCGCCATTGTCGGGAATCGAAATCAGCGCCGACGAATTCGAATCGCCCAGCGCGATGTTCACCTGGTCGCACTTCAGGTTGTTCAGCACGTCGAGCAGGTAGGTGACGTTGAAACCGATGTCGATGGTGTCGCCGCCGTAGTCGATCTCGAGTTCTTCGACCGCTTCTTCCTGGTCGGCATTGGTCGAGCTGATCTTCATGACGCCCGGTTCGATCACGCAGCGCACGCCCTTGAACTTGTCGCTGGTCATGATGGCGGCGCGTTGCAGGGAGCGCAGCAGTTCGTCGCGGCTGATCGTGAAGTCGTTCTTGTAGCCCTTCGGGATCACGCGCGTGTAGTCAGGGAACTTACCCTCAACCAGCTTCGAGACCAGCTCGATGTCGGCAAAGGTCAGTTTTACCTGCGAGGCCGAAATGTCGAGGCGCACGGTCTCGTCGCTTTCTTCCAGCAGGCGCTGCAGTTCGATGATGGTCTTGCGCGGGATGATCACTTCCTGGCGCTCGAAGCTTTCCTCGGTGGCCACCTGGCAGAAGGCCAGGCGGTGGCCGTCGGTGGCGACCGCAATGATGTTCTGGCCGTCCAGCACCAGCAGCAGGCCGTTCAGGTAGTAGCGGATGTCCTGCTGGGCCATCGAGAAGTGCACCATGTTGAACAGGTGCTTGAGCGTCTTCTGCGGCAGGGTGACCGAGGCGTTGTAGGTGTCGGCCACCGACACGGTAGGAAATTCTTCCGCGGCCAGGGTCTGCAGCGCGAAGCGCGACTTGCCGCTCGAGACGGCCAGGCGCTTGTTCTGCAGCGTCATGGTGACGTCGCCCGATTCCGGCAGCGCGCGCAGGATGTCCAGCAGCTTGCGCGCCGCCACCGTGGTGCCGGTCACGTCGTCGCCCGAGCCGATGTTGGCCAGCGTGGTGATCTGCACTTCGGTATCGGTCGAGAGGAACGAGACGCTCTCGCCGTCCTTGCGAATGAGGATATTGGCCAGAATCGGCATAGTGTGCCGACGCTCGACAATACCGCTCACGATCTGCAGTGGCCGGAGAAGCGTGTCTCGGGTGGTTTTGACCAGTTGCATAGATATCCTCAGTTTTGTTTATTTAAATGTATTGCTCAAACACTATTTTGCCAATTGCCGCGAAAGAACACAAACGCACGAATCCCGGCATGCCGGGATTCGGTTTATTTAACCTTTGAGCGTCTGCTCCAGCACGTGCAGCTCGTGGTTGCACTCGGCATTCTTCTGGCGGTCCGCCGCGATCTTGCGCACCGCGTGCAGCACGGTGGTGTGGTCGCGGCCGCCGAACAGCTCGCCGATCTCCGGCAGGCTCTTTTGCGTCAGTTCCTTGGCAAGATACATCGCGATCTGGCGCGGGCGGGCGATGTTCGCCGGGCGCCGCTTGGAGTACATGTCCGCCACCTTGATGTTGAAGAAGTCCGCCACCGTCTTCTGGATGTTCTCCACCGAGATCTGGCGGTTCTGCACCGACAGCAGGTCTTTCAGGGCTTCCTTCACCACGTCGATCGTGATGTCCTTGCCGTGGAAGCGCGAATAGGCCAGGATCTTGCGCAGCGCGCCTTCGAGCTCGCGCACGTTCGAGCGCAGGTGCTTGGCAACAAAGAAGGCCACGTCGTCCGACAGGGTCACGTCTTCGGACTGTGCTTTTTTCAGCAGGATCGCCACGCGCATTTCCAGCTCCGGCGGCTCGATCGCCACCGTCAGGCCGGAATCGAAGCGCGAGATCAGGCGGTCGTCCATGCCCGTGATTTCCTTCGGATAGGTATCCGAGGTGATGATGATCTGCTTTTTGGCCGCGATGAGCGCCTCGAACGCATAGAAGAACTCTTCCTGCGTGCGGCTTTTTCCGCCAAAGAACTGGATATCATCGATCAGGAGCATGTCGAGCGAATGATAGTAATGCTTGAAGTCGTCGAAGCCCTTGCGCTGGTAGGCAGTCACCACGTCGCGCACGTATTGTTCCGCGTGGATGTAGCGGATGCGCGCATTCGGATTGTCGGCCATGACCTGGTTGCCGATCGCATGGATCAAGTGGGTCTTACCCAGGCCCACGCCGCCGTAGAAGAACAGCGGGTTGTACGACACGCCCGGGTTGTTCGCCACCTGGATCGCGGCGGCGCGCGCCAGCTGGTTGGCCTTACCGGTAACGAAGCTGTCGAAGGTGAGGTCGGTGTTGATGCGGCTCTGCTCGCGCTTGGGCGAGTTGGCGATGTTGACGTTGCCCTGGCTGCTGTTGCCCATGCCGGGCTGGTCGATCGAACGCACCATGTTGCCCTGCGGCTGCGACGGCACGTCGGACGAGCCGGGCGTGGCCGGCTTGCGCGGCGGGTTGGTCTTGGGGTCGAGCACGAACTGCACCTCGACCGGCGCTTCCCAGTACTGGCAGGCGAGTTCGGTGATGCGCTTGGCAAACTGCGTCTTGACCCAGTCGAGCTTGAAGCGGTTCGGCGCGCCAATGCGCAGCTTGCCGTCCTCGTAATCGAGCACGACCAGTGATTTGATCCACGCACTGTATTGCTGCGGCGTCAGCTCGAGTTCCAGTTGCGTGGAACAGGACTGCCAAAAATTTTCCATACTTCGCTTAATGATACGTAACACGCTATTTTACCCGTGTCGGACGAAGTTATCCACAGGTTGCGCCCACTATTTTCAACCGAGCGTGCGGTTTCCTGGGCAGCATTGGCGGCCCGGCAGGGCAGGCGGCTAACTCATCAGGAAACAACAGCTTCCTTGACAGTTGGACTGGAAATCGAGTCTAATTCAGGGTTCCCCGTCCGTGCACCTCATCAAACTGACCTTGTCGGTGCGAATCAAGCCCGGACGAGCTGAGTATTTGCTGAGGCGTGACGCTGGCTTAACCATCTGCGAACTGTCATTGGCGACGAATCCTGACACGACGTCAGACCCGATTTTGCATTTTCTTTTGCTTTAAGCGAGACCACCATGAAACGTACTTACCAACCTTCCGTCGTCCGTCGCAAGCGCACGCACGGCTTCCGCGCACGTATGGCTACCCGTGGTGGCCGTCAAGTCCTGAACGCCCGCCGCGCCAAGGGCCGCAAGCGCCTGGCTGTCTAAGCCTCCAGGCTCGGCAGACACGCGGTCGGTCATGACAGGCGAGGGTTCGCACGACTTCGCGCGCGTTCGGCGTATCGTTAAAACGGATGAGTTTTCATCCGTTTTTCGTTTGCGGCCGGCGCAAAAAACTGCGCATTTCGTGCTGTATACCCGTCCCAACACGCTGCCGCATGCGCGGCTGGGCGTCGTTGCGGCCAAGCGTTTCGCACCGCGCGCCGTCACCCGCAACACGATCAAGCGCATCACGCGCGAACTGTTCCGCACCAGCGAACTGCAGGCGCTCGACTGCATCGTGCGCCTGGCGCGCCCGGTGAACACCAAGGCAGGGCCGGCCACGACCAGCGCCCTGAAGGCCGAGCTGCGCGTCGAACTGGCGCGCCTGTTCGCCTCCCAGCATCCGCGCCGCGCCGCCACCAGCCGTGGCGCCCCGGCGCCGGCAGCGCCATGAAGACGCTGCTGGTCTGGTTCCTGCGCGGCTACCAGCTGCTGCTGTCCCCGATGCTCGGGCAGAAATGCCGTTTTTACCCCACCTGCTCGAATTACGCGATCGAAGCGCTGCGCGTCCACGGCGCCGCTCGCGGCTCGCTGCTGGCCGCCCGCCGCGTGTGCCGCTGCCATCCGTGGCACCCGGGCGGCGTCGACTTCGTCCCGCCGGCAGGCACGCCTACGCAATCCCCACCAGCCGCTCGCGGTTGTAACCACTCCTGACTAGACCCAAATGGAACTCAATAAACGTACCATCCTGTGGATCGTGTTCGCCATTTCCCTGATTGTTCTCTGGAACAACTGGATGGTGGCCAACGGCAAACAGTCGCTGTTCTCGACGGCGCCGCCGGCGGCGCAGGTCGCCCAGCAGCAGGCCAAGCCGAACGACGTGCCGGCCGCGGCCCAGGCAGGCAGTGCCGCCGTTCCCGGCGCCATTCCAGGTGCGCCGGTGGTCCAGGCCACCCAGCGCATCACGGTCACCACCGACGTGTTCAAGGCCGACATCGACACCCTGGGCGGCGTCATCAAGCGCCTCGAGCTGCTCAAGTTTGCGGACGACCACGACAAGACCAAGAACAAGGTACTGTTCAACGTCGGCGGCCCGAACACCTACCTGGGCCAGACCGGCCTGATCGGTTCGACCCCGGCCGGCGTGCTGCCGAACCACACCACGCCGTTCACCGTCCGTCCGGGCCCGCTCACGCTCGGCACCAACGGCACCGTGCAGCTGGTGATGGATGCGGAGCAGGGCGGCGTGCGCCTGACCAAGACCTTCACCTTCCGCAAGGGCGACTACACCATCGGCGTGCGCCATGACGTGACCAACCTGTCGGCCGCGCCAGTGCAGCCTTCGCTCTACCTGCAGCTGCAGCACGACGGCAACAAGCCGGCCAACGACTCGTGGTTCATGTCGAGCTACACCGGCCCGACCCTGTACACGGCGGAAGACAAGTACCAGAAGCTGACTTTTGAAGACATCGAGAAGAACAAGGCCGAGCACTCGGCCAAGGCCAACAACGGCTGGGTCGCGATCTCGCAGCACTTCTTCGTCTCGGCCTTCATCCCGGCCGACAAGGCCAACCGCGACATCTTCACCAAGAAGATCGCGACCAACCTGTACGCCATCGGCACCGTGCAGCCGCTGGGCACCGTGGCGCCTGGCGCCACCGTCTCGACCGACAGCCGCCTGTATTCGGGCCCGCAGGACGAAAAGACCCTGGAAACCATCGCTCCCGGCCTGGAACTGGTGAAGGACTACGGCGTGCTGACCATCATCGCCAAGCCGATCTTCTGGGTAATGGACCACCTGCACTCGCTGCTCGGTAACTGGGGCTGGACCATCGTCGCGCTGACGGTGCTGATCAAGCTCGCCTTCTTCCCGCTGTCGGCCGCCGGCTATCGCAGCATGGCGAAGATGCGCGTGGTGACCCCGAAGATGCAGGCGATCCGCGAACGCTACAAAGCCGACCCGCAGAAGATGCAGCAGGCCACCATGGAGCTGTACAAGACCGAGAAGATCAATCCCCTGGGTGGCTGCCTGCCGATCCTGGTGCAGATGCCGGTCTTCTTCGCCCTGTACTGGGTGCTGCAGTCGTCGGTCGAAATGCGCGGCGCGCCATGGGTCCTGTGGATCCAGGATCTGACCCAGCCGGATCCGTTCTACATCCTGCCGATCATCTACGCGATCTCGATGTTCATCACCACCAAGCTGAACCCGCAACCGACCGACCCGGTGCAGGCGAAGATGATGCTGTTCATGCCGCTGGCGTTCTCGGTGATCTTCTTCTTCTTCCCTTCGGGACTGGTGCTGTACTGGGTGGTGAACAACATCCTGTCGATTGCGCAGCAGTGGGTGATTACCAAGAAGTTCGAGACGGGTGCGGTGAAGTAAGCTGCGGCTGTTTTAGTGGAGAGCCCGCGCTTGCGCGGGCTTTTTTCATTGTGGTGGACGTGCGGTGAACTTGGGTCCCGGCCTTCGCCGGGACGACGGGTGTAAGTCGCAGGCCAGTGGCGCCATTTCGGATGTTTGCCTAAAAACCGTCGTACGCGCCACTGGCGCCTACGACTTCCGGCGGAGGCCGGAACCCAAGTTCGCTGCATACCGCCGGCGCCCCCGTGCACCCCGTATCCCTTACAATCCCCCCATGAAACTCTCCACCTCCCCCATCGCCGCCATCGCCACCGCCCCCGGCCGCGGCGGCATCGGCGTCGTGCGCGCATCGGGCAAGTCGCTCCATGAGTTGATCGCCACCCTGTTCCCCGGCACCAAACTCACCCCCCGCCACGCCACCTACATCCCCTTCAAGGCAGCCAACGGCGACGTGATCGACGAGGGCCTGGCCCTCTACTTCCCCGGCCCGCATTCCTATACCGGCGAAGACGTGCTCGAACTGCAGGGCCACGGCGGCCCGATCGTGCTGCAGATGCTGCTCAGCCGCGTACTCGAAGCCGGCGCCGCCCTTGACCTGCGCCTGGCCGAACCCGGCGAATTCACGCGCCGCGCCTTCCTGAACGACAAGCTCGACCTGGCCCAGGCCGAAGCCGTGGCCGACCTGATCGACGCCTCCACCGAAGCCGCGGCCAAGTCGGCATCGCAGTCGCTGTCGGGCGCGTTCTCGCAGGTGGTGCACAAGCTGGTCGACCAGACCACCAACCTGCGCATGCTGGTCGAAGCCACCCTCGACTTCCCGGAAGAAGAAATCGACTTCCTCGAAAAATCGAACGCGCGCGGCCAGCTGGCCGTCATCATCGAATCGCTGGAAAATGTGTTCCGCCAGGCGGCGCAAGGCGCGCTGCTGCGCGAAGGCCTGAACGTGGTGCTGGTGGGCCAGCCGAACGTCGGTAAATCCTCGCTGCTCAACGCACTGGCCGGGGCCGATGTCGCCATCGTCACGCCCATCGCTGGCACCACGCGCGACAAGGTCACCGAGACCATCCAGATCGAAGGCATCCCGCTCAACATCATCGACACCGCCGGCATCCGCACCGATGAAGGCATCGACGTGGTCGAGCGCATCGGCATCGAGCGCACCTGGGGAGAGGTCGGCAAGGCCGACGTGATCCTGCACCTGCTCGACGCCGGCCTGGGCCCGAGCGCGGCGGACGAAGACATCGTCAAGGCTTTCCCGCAGGGCGTGCCGGTGGTGCGGGTGTGGAACAAGATCGACCTGTCCGGGCACAAGGAATCGATCGACGTGTCGGCGGACGCGACCCACCTCTACCTGTCGGCGCACGAGAAGACCGGCATCGGGCTGCTGCGCGCGGAACTGCTGCGCATCGCCGGCTGGCAGCAGACCGGCGAGTCGTTGTACCTGGCGCGCGAACGCCACCTGATCGCGCTGCGCGCCGCGCGCGAACACCTGGATCTGGCGCGCCAGCATGCGGCGCAAGACGACCAGTCGCTCGACCTGTTCGCCGAAGAACTGCGGCTGGCGCAGGACCAGCTTTCGAGCATCACCGGGCGGTTTACGCCGGACGATTTGCTGGGAGTGATTTTCAGTCGGTTCTGTATCGGTAAATAGGCCGTCCTTACTTCAGCCGTAGGGCGTATACGCAAACCCATTGCCGATCACACCCGCCAGCGCCGCCTGGTTCTCGCCGCTCTCGCTGAAGGACGTCAGCAGCTGCGCCGTGCTGCTGCCGCCGCTGTCCAGCGCCGCCACCCAGTAGTCGTAGCCGGCCTTGTCCGGCGCCCGGTGCAGCACGTTGCGGTACACGGCGTCCACCAGCGCCGCATGCGAGGGCGCGGCGCCGTACAGCTTCACCGCCTCGGCCGACCCCAGGAACTGGCCCGCGATCCCGTCGAGCTGCTGGCCGCTGTCCTTTGCCGCAATCCAGAACCCCAGGCCGCCGGCATCCGGCGTGCGGCCGAACGCCGCCTGGTAGAGCCGGTACACCATGCCGCCATTGCCCGCGATATCCAGCGCCACCGCGGTATCGCCGAAGGCCAGGCGTTCCACATTGCTCAAGCTGGCGCTGCCGAAGACGCCATCCTTGCCGGTGACGACAAATCCGTCCTTCGACGCGCTGATGCTGTACTTGCCGCTCTCGCCGGCGAACACTGCCGTGTCGATGCCCGCGCCGCCGTCGATGCGGGCGGCTTTTGCCACCTGCAGGCGGTCGGCGCCGGCCGTGCCGGTGATGACCTCGCCCAGTGACGCAGTGGCTTCGCCGGGGCCGATCGAGGCGCCGCGGATGATGCTGGCGATGATGTCCCTGGCCGACGCATCCGGAGACTGCTGGATCAGCAGCGCGGCCAGGCCGGCCACGTAAGGGCCGGCAAACGAGGTGCCGCCATCCTGGAAGTACTTGTAGCCGCCGCCGGACACCGGCACGTAGCCGCTGGAGGCCGCCATCACCCACGGGAAGGGCGTAGCGCCCGGCTCGTTGGATGAAGCGAAGGGCTTGCCCGCCAGTGCATCCTGGTTGCCGACCGCGATTGCTTCGCCCGACAGGGCCGACAGCGCCGGCCCGGTGGCGCCGTAGTTGCTGCTGTTGCCGCCGGCGATGACAACCACGGCGTTCTTAGAAAACGCATAGTGCACGGCGTCCGAAATCTGCTGCTGCACCCGCGTGTCGCCATTGCCGAGCGGGACGCTGATCACCCGGGCGCCATTGTCGGCGGCCCAGCGGATGCCTTCCGCGACCGTTTGCGTGCTGTTGTTGCCGTCGCCGATCCGCACGTTCAGCAGGGTGGCGTCGGGCGCTACGCCCCTGGTGTCTTGCCCGCCATGCGCGCCGTGGCTGGCGGCGATGATCGAGGCCACGCCGAGCGCGTGGTCCACGTACGGGCCCGGGGTGGGCGACGGGTCGGTGTCGCGCTGCAGCAGGTCGTAGCCGCCGATGAGCTGCTTGTCGATCTCCGGATGGGCCGCGATGCCGATGTCGATCACGGCCACCTTGACGCCCTTGCCGGTGATGCCGGCCGCCCAGGCCGCGGGGGCGCCGACCAGGTTGAGGGCGATGTTGTTGTTCTGGCCGTTCATGGGCAGCGCCGCGCCGAGCTCCGGTACGCCGAGCGACTTGGCGATGTTGATCAGGCCATAGCCCTGGGCCGTGGACCAGTCGCCCAGCGCTGTGTGGCTGATCTGTTCGGAGAAGTCGGTAAAGCTCACCGCTGCCGGGCCGCTCACCGTGATCATGCCGCGCTCGCTCGGGTAGAACTTGAAGCCGCTGCCGTCGGCGCCGACCACTTTCCATGCGTGCGAGCTGCTGGTTTCCTGCACGTGCGACGCGCCCGGTGGCAGTTCGCCAAAAGGCTGCTCGACGCCGGCGCGGTCGATCCAGTAGAGCTTCAACAGCGTGTCGCTGTGATTGGTGAGCACGAAGCGGATCATTGAGCCGCTGTCGTTGGAGACGATGCCGGAATCGAGGGGGAGGAAGGTGATGCTGTTGGTGGCGGTCATTGCGATGGGCGTAGTTGTCAAAGTTTCCGCATGACAATACTGCCCGGGCGGGGTAATGGCAAGTGGCCCTGCATAAAGCTATCGTCCATGCCGGTGTAGCAAGCCCATGCTAGGCTACATCAGGCAGTTCGCCAGCCCATCCGACGAAAGGAATTCCATGCTCACGCCACTGTCCCTTGCCCGCCGCCGCCAGGCGCTGCGCCTGATTACCGGCCTGGCCGGCGCCAGCCTGTTGGCCTCCTGCGCCAGCTTCGGCGGCCCGCGCAAGGTCGAGATCCCGCTGCACAAGCTGCAGGCCGGGCTCGAGCGCCGCTTCCCGGCCAAGCACCGCCTGCTGGAAGTGTTCAACATCCAGCTGTCGCGCCCCATGCTGTCGTTGCAACCGGAAGCCGACCGGGTGGCGCTGGCGCTGGAAGCTTCGGTCACGCCGCCCTTCTCGCGCGACACCTGGAGCGGCAGCCTGGCCTTCTCGGGCCGGCTCTACGTCGACCCGGGCCGCGCGGCGGTGATGATGGCCGAGCCGCGCGTGGATCGCCTCACGATCGGCGCCGGCCCGGAGGCCGAGCGCCAGCTCACGCGGGTGGCGAACTCGCTGGTGGACATGGTGGTGCGCGACATGCCGGTGTACAGCTTCAACCCCGACGAGCTGCGCTATGCGGGCATCCAGTTCATTCCGACACGCATCGAAACCACACGCTCTGGCCTGCTGGTGACGCTGGAACCGGCGAAGTAGCGCAGAAGCGACACGCTTGTTGCGTGCGTACAAAAAATTAACAATACGATATTATTTTTGCGTGCGCATTTGCATAATGGGACATGAGTCTGAGAAGAATTGTTGTTCCCATGTTGAATGAACTCCGCGGGATTGCAGAGGCAGTCCATTCGGCGCAAACTGATACGCACTGAACCGCCGTGGCGCGCAACAGCCGCGGCCCGCGCTTGAGGTTTCTCATGGGCACGATGTTCCGCTGAAGTAATCTTCATTGAACTTCAGTCGCGTCGTGTAGGGGGTGGATCTTGGAAACGACACAGGAAAGTTTTCCGGACAGTGGATTGGCCACCGAGCCAGTGCTTGCCGCTGTCGCCGCAGTTTCCCCAACCATGCCAGCGCGATTGAGCCTGCCTGCCAAGGGATCCTGCTGGTACTGCGAGAAACCGCTCGACAGCGTACGCCGCTTCTGCGGCAAGAGCTGCGCCGACGCGTTCGACGAGGAAGCGGAATATACCCGCTAAGCCTGCGGCGCCGGCTGGCGCTGCGTGTGCGCCAGCACCGCCAGCGCCCGTTCGAAATCGAAGGCCGCTGCCGCCGATTCCAGTTCCGCCATGCGCGCCGCACCCAGCAGGGTGCGCAAGCCGGCGTTCTTTTCCTGAATTAAATCCTGGGCGGCGCTGTCGCCGAGGTCGAGCATCGCGCACAGCCGGGCGAGCTCGGTGTCGCCGATGGGCTCCGCGCCTGCCGTTTGCACCATGGCGGGCGGCGCCGCCAGCAGGCCGTCCACCTGGGTCATCACCAGCGCCAGTTCCGCTTCCAGCCGGTCGAGCGGCAGCTGCGGCGCAGCCAGGCCGGTGCGCAATCCCTGTTCAATGTCCGCCGCCAGTGCGCGCAGGTAGCGCGCTTCGATCATCGCCGCCGCGCCCTTGATGGTGTGCGCGATGCGCTGGGCCAGCGGCAGGTCGCCGGCGTACAGCGCCGCGCGCAGGCGCGCCGCATTGCCGGCGTAGTCGGAACGGAAACGGGTGAGCACGCGCAGGTACATGGGCTGGTCGCCCATCACCCGTTCGAGGCCGGCGGCGAAGTCGAGCGCCGGCCCGGGCAGCGCCTGGCTGCCCGCGGGGGAAGGGGCGGGCAGCTCGCTCACTTGGTGGTGAACGACCAGTCGCGGGTGACCGGGGCGCCGTTCACCGTGCCGGCGAAGCTGACGTCGTAGGTGGTGGCGCCCTTCAGCGGCGCCAGCGGGACGATCGCCACCGCGGTGCGCTGCGATGCGCTGCCCCCTGCGTTCACCACCTGCACCTGCAGATTGGTGCCGCCGCGCGGGCGCACGGTGAAGGTCTGCATGGTGACCGGGGCGTCGATGTTGGCGTGCACGCTGACCGGGTAGCCCACTTCGTTGATGCCGGCGACCGGATCCGGGGATTCGCTATCGCTCATGAAGTTCGTTGTCACCCCGGTCTGTCCGTTGAAGGGCCAGGTGATGACCGCATTGGCCGCGATGCCAGGACCGAAGCCACCGCGAGTCGCGAAGTCGGCAGTGAAATAATTGTAGCGGCTCGCTGAGGTCGCGGCGCCGGTGCCGACGTCGCGGAATTTAGGCTCGAACATGACGAAGCGATGATAGATCGCGGTGATCAATTCTTCTGCCATGTAGAAGCCACTGTTGTTGGGCGCACCGGAAATCACCTCGCCATACGCGTAACCCGTCGCTGGGATTGTGTAGCCGGCCCCGTTGAGCCGATCTTGCAGGGTAGCGCCCGTAAAACCGGCCTTGCCCGCAACCTGGTCATGGCTCATCAAGTTATTGGTGCGCAGATACTCGGAATGGCCCAGCGCGGCATTGTTAATCTGTACATTCTCCGTCAGCGCAGGAACGCCTGCCTGGAGGCGGCGATAATTGATCCAGTTGCGACCATCCACGGCGATGTTATTCGTCAGTGCCGGTGCCGCCAGATCGGCGCCCCCCGGGGTTGCGGTTACTGGCGGTACAACGGTCGCCGGGGATGCGGAAGCGTTGCTGCCCGCAGTGTCGCTGACGCCGTCTCCACACGCGGCTAGACTCGAGGCGACGGCCACGACCGCGATTACGACACGCAAGCGAGGCATATAGCTCATGTTGCAACTCCTGTCAATGCTGAGAAATGAAGCGTTATTCTAGGGCAAAAAAACCTCCTTGGGCCAGTCCAGGCGTTGCGCGCCGCCAGCTTATTTCGCTCCCTGTAGAATATGGCATCGCCCCCATTGCCGAGCCGTCAATTGAAACCCTCCAGCCAGCAGCGCCTCGCGCGTGCCAAGTTCGCCCTGCCCAGTTTCGTGACGCTGCTGTCGATCGCCTGCGGCTTCGGCAGCATCGTGATCTCGGTGGACAACGCACACGTCGGCGCGCCCGCCGACTACCGCCTGGCCGCGATCCTGCTGGTGCTGGCGGGCGTGTTCGACGCGCTCGACGGCTTCGTGGCGCGCGCCACCAATACCCAGTCCAGCTTTGGCGTGCAGCTCGACTCCATTGCCGACGTGATGAACTTCGGCTGCGCGCCCGGCCTGCTGCTGTACTGCTACGGCTTCGCCCAGATGAACGTGGCGCACCCGACCCTGGTGCGCATGGGCGGCCTGGCCTGCTTCATTTTTGTTACCTGCGGCGCGCTGCGGCTGGCGCGCTTCAACGTGATGGTCGGGCGCACCGACCCGCGTTATTTTGTCGGCATGCCGATCACCGCCGGCGCCGCGTGCGTGGCTTCGGTAGTGGTGGCCTGGCCCGATCCGGCCACCACCATGGCACAGTGCTTCGCGATCATGGCGCTGATGGTGGCGGTCGGCACCCTGATGATTTCGACCATCCGCTTCCCGAGCTCCAAGCACCCGCGCGGCAAGGTCATGCTGGTGCTGCTGGCCGTGTGCGCAGTGCTGCTGGCGGTGCTGCAGACGCGCTTCTTCGTGCTGTTCTTCCTGCTGTACATCTGCGCGACCCTGCTGCTCAATCTTGCGTGGCGCACGGGCTGGAACGGCATCGTCCCACCGAAGGTCTACGAACAGTAGGGTGGTCGGCTTCGCCGACCGCGCGTTCAAACCACGGCACAGCCGATCACCCTAGCTCAGGCGAACTTGTCGAGCATCGCCGCCAGGTGAGCGGCGCTTGCGCGCGCCTCTTCCAGGTCGGTGGCCTGGCCGGCCTGGGTCTGGATCGCCCCCGCCAGCAGCTGCACGAAGGAGCGGTCCAGCGCCTTGCGCGCCGCCGTCATCTGCTGGGCCACCGCATCCACATCCGACGGCTGCGTCGCCAGCGCGATCAGCTTCTGCACGCCGCGCAGCTGGCCTTCGATGCGCGCCAGCCGGTTCAGCAGGTCTTTCTTCTGCTGCGCGGTGAGGGAGCCGCCCTCGACGATCTTCAGCGGGCTGTCGGCGGCCATGCTTAGGCCACTTCGTGTCCGCGCGCGGCGCGCAGGATGCGGAACCAGTCGTCGCGCGCCAGGTTGACCGTGCTGCCCGCCACCGCTTCGCGGATCGCCTCGATGCGCCCGGTGCCGGTGAGCGGGATCGGGCGGCTCGGCAGCTGCATGATCCAGGCGAACAGCACGCTGGCAAACGGCAGCGCCATGCGCTCGGCGATCTCCTGCACCACGCTGCGCACCGCGACCGCATTGGCGTCGCTGGACGTGAACAGGCGCCCGCCACCGAGCGGCGACCACACCATCGGCGCGATGCGCAGGTCCTGCATGCCGTCGAAGGTCTGGTCGAACATGGGCGTAGTGACCATCGGCGAGAACTCGACCTGGTTGGTGGCCAGCAGCACGCGCCGGTTCAGGCATTCGAACTGGTGGCGCGTGAAGTTCGACACGCCGAAGTGCCTCACCTTGCCGGCGCCGCGCAGGCGCATGAAGGCCTCGGCGATCTCGTCGAAGTCCATCAGCGGGTCGGGGCGGTGGATCAGCAGCAGGTCGAGGTGGTCGGTGGCCAGCTGGCGCAGGGACTCTTCGGCCGAAGCGACGATGTGCGCCGCCGTGGTGTCGTAGTGCTGGATGCCGTGTCCGGGGCGTTTTGAAGAAACGAGCTTGATGCCGCACTTGCTCACCAGCTGCATGCGCGCGCGCAGCGCAGGCTGGGCGCGCAGGGCTTCGCCGAAGACGGCTTCGACGCCGTAATCGCCGTAGATGTCGGCGTGGTCGAAGGTGCTCACGCCGAGGGCGAGGCATTGTTCGATGAAGGCCACCCGCTGCTGCACCGACATGCCCCACTCATTCATGCGCCACATGCCGGCCACGATGCGCGACAGTTCAGGGCCGCCTTCGCGGGTGGTGATGCGGGGGCAGGGGAGGGGGGCGGGGAGGGTCATGTGCGGGTCCTGTGGTGTGATCGTTCGATTATAGCGGTGCAGGGTGACGGTGTTGGGGGGCATGCAAGATTGGGTACCGGCCTTCGCCGGTACGACGTGCTGAAGCTATGGTGTCGAGATGCTCATTCTCTGATCCAGCCTCAAGACCGTCGTACCGGCGAAGGCCGGTACCCAAGTTCGTCGCGTCCCGATATCGCCCAGTTCACCACGCATAAAAAAACCCGCCCAGCTTTCGCAGGGCGGGTTCAATAAGCGATCAATCGAAAATCACTGCATCCAAAGCCGCATCGAATCCCAAGCCCGCCCGAAAATGCTCGCTTCCGGCACCTCTTCCAGCGCCACCACCGGCAGCGCGACCAGCGGCTTGCCGTCGACGACCATCTTGAGCGTGCCGATCTGGCTGTTGCGGGCCAATGGCGCGATCAGCGGGTTCCTGGTCTGCAGGACCGGCTTCATCTTCGCCGCCACGCCCTTCGGCACGGTCACCAGCACGTCGCGGGTGAAGCCGATTTTTACTTTTGGCTGCGCACCCTTCCACACCGCCGGCTCCGACACCGCCTGGCCCTTGGTGTAGAGGCGGACCGTGTCGAAATTCTGGAAGCCCCAGTTCAGCAGCTTCTGGCTCTCTTGCGTGCGCACCGCGTCCGAGGTGGTGCCGAGCACCACCGAGATCAGGCGGCGCTGGCCGGCGTTGCCGTTCGGGCGGCGGGCCGACGAGATCATGCTGTAGCCGGAGGAATCGGTGTGGCCGGTCTTCATGCCATCCACGGTCGGGTCCAGCCACAGCAGGCGGTTGCGGTTCTGCTGGGTGATCTTGTTGTAGGTGAACTGCTTGATCGAGTCGATCTTGTAGAACTGCGGGAAATCGCGGATCACGCTGGCGGCCATGATCGACAGGTCGTGCGCGGTCGAATAGTTGTTCGCGTCCGGCAGGCCGTGCGGGTTGGCCCAGCGCGTGTTCTTCATGCCCAGGCGCTCGGCTTCGCGGTTCATCAGGGTGACGAAGGTGCCTTCGTCGCCGGCCACCGCTTCGGCCAGGGCCACGGCGGCGTCGTTACCGGATTGGATCATCAGGCCGTGCAGCAGGTCGTCGACCGAGACCGGGGTGGCCGGGTCGATGAACATCTTCGAGCTGCTGGCATCGACTTTCCACGCGCGGGTCGAGACGTTCACCA
This sequence comes from Massilia yuzhufengensis, assembly GCF_900112225.1. Taxonomy (GTDB): domain Bacteria; phylum Pseudomonadota; class Gammaproteobacteria; order Burkholderiales; family Burkholderiaceae_D; genus Telluria; species Telluria yuzhufengensis. The sequence continues at coordinate 153,388 of NZ_FOLD01000009.1, forward strand.
TCGTGTCCAGCGCCAGCTTCTTGTCGCGCAGGGCGCCGAAGGTGACGTAGGCCGTCATGACCTTGGTGAGCGAAGCCGGTTCGATACGGGCGTGCTGGTCTTGCGCGGCGATGATCTGGCCGCTGGTCGCGTCGAGCAGCAGCCAGGACTTGGCTGCGATGGACGGTGCCGGCACGGTCTGTGCACTGGCCGAAGCCATCAGCAGGCTGGCGGCCACGGCCGCTAACAGTTTTTTCATGGGAGGCAATTTCGTCAATATGGTGGTAACGCGGTGCTAATTTACGGCAATACGTGGGTATTGCCCTGGAAGAAGAGACTAATTATGCACACGGATTGCGTTAAATGTCACGCCGCCACATTTCCACGACAAGATTCTTGATGTGGCCGAGCTTGCGGTGGAAGAAGTGGTCGGCGCCGGGGATGACGGTCACGGGAATGTCGAGCGGGCGCGCCCAGTCGAAGACTTCCTGCAGGGTGATCGTATCGTCCTGTTCGCCGTGGATCAGGATGGAGTCGGCCGGCACCGGCGGCATCGGCCACTTGCCGGCGGCGGTGCCGACCAGTACCAGGCGCTCGGCCGGGCGTCCCTCTGCGATGAGGCGCTGCTGGAACTGGGCCTGTACGAAGGTGCCGAAGGAAAAGCCGCCCAGCGCCACCGGCAGGCCGGGATACTGCGCCACCATGTGCTTGTACATGATGTCCATGTCGTCCACTTCGCCGCGGCCGTCGTCGTGCACGCCTTCCGATTCGCCCACGCCGCGGAAGTTGAAGCGGGCGGTGGCGTAGCCGAGGGTGACGAAGGTGCGCGCCAGGGTCTGGGCGACCTTGTTTTCCATGGTGCCGCCGTACAGCGGGTGCGGGTGCGCCACCAGCGCGATGCCGCGCGGCGCGTCTTCCGGCAAATCGAGGATGCATTGCATCTTGCCGGCGTGTCCGTCGAGGGTAAATTTATGCGAGTACTTGTTCATTGCCTGGGTATGCGTCGAGGTTCAGATTTTGAGGCGTTCGACGACCTTGCCGCCCACCAGGTGGGTGTCGATGATGTCGTCGATGTCCTGCGTGTCCACATAGGTGTACCAGGTGCCTTCCGGGTAGACCACGAGCACCGGGCCTTCTTCGCAGCGGTCGAGGCAGCCGGCCTGGTTGATACGCACCTTGCCTTCGCCGCTCAGGCCGAGTTCCTTGATGCGCTTCTTGGCGTGCTTCTGGGCCTTTTCAGAGCCGCAGTTGCCGCAGCTCTGGCGGGCGTCTTTGCCATCGCGCACATTCATGCAGAAGAAGACATGGTGCTGGTAGAAAGGTTTGTCGTCGTTCATGTCGGTCTTTCAAAGAGTGCCGGCGCCTTGCGCCAGGCACAATGATACGGCATCAGGGAGCCCCGTCGGGCACGCCGGCGCGCGGCTCGTGCCGGTTGAGCTTATGGGAAGGCAGCACCAGGAACCACAGCGCGAAGAAGGGCCACAGCAGGGACATGAACTGGGCCGCCCCGTTAAAGTTCAGGAACTTGCCCTGCACCCAGCCCTGCAGGGTGGCGACGAAATACGGGTTGACCGGCACGGTGTTGACCACGATCAGGCTTAGCACCAGGGTCACCACCGCCAGCCGGCGCTGCGCCACCTGGGGCGCGAACACCAGGCCGGCCAGCATGATCAGGCCGATCAGGAAGCCGCCCTCGGCGCCGGGCGTGACCCACACGAAGGCGTTATCGGGCCGGAATAGCAGCGAGCTCGACAGCGTCTTGAACAGCAGCGCCGTGCCCAGGAAGGACAGCATGATGAGGAAGCGCGGCGCGCTGCGGCGCACCAGGCACATGAGGGTGAGCACGGCGCCGGTCATGCCGCAGGCGGTGATGATGGTCTCGGACAGCCAGTACTGCTCCACCGTCATGGCCGCGTCCGGGCGCAGCATGCTCACCAGGTCGATCTCGCTGTCGAACCAGCTCGAGAGCCAGCCGGAAATGATGGGCAGCACCTGGCCGTGGCCGAACAAATAGCTTTGCGGGTAGAGCTGGGCCAGCGGCCACAGCGCCACCAGCACCAGGCCCTGGCTCGCATGCGAGGCGAACCAGCGGCGCCGCAGCTGGAACAGGCGGCTGTGGTCGAGCAGGCTGCGCGCCCACCAAGCGCCCAGCAGCGCGCCCAGCAGGCAGCCGCCGGCGTTGGTGAGGAAGTCCAGGTTCGACGGCACGCGGCTGGGCAGGAAGTTCTGCACCGATTCCATCGCGCCGGTCACCACGATCCCGACAAACGCCGCCAGCAGCACCGCCCACACGCCGCGGATGCGCGGGTACACCGACAGCACCAGCAGGATGCCGAAGGGGATGTAGCCGACGATGTTGACGGTGACGTCGAAGCCGGTCCAGTAGCGCGGCTTGACCAGGTTCAGGAAGGTCAGCAGCGGCAGCCCGCTGTCGCGCCAGCCGGTAAACGGGAACCAGCTGGCGTAGATGATCAGGAGCAGGTAGGCCAGCAGCGCCGCCCGCGCGATCGGCGAGCCGCGGCCTTCGCGCGGGCGTTCGCGTAGATCGACGGGGACGACGGGCGTGTTCATCGTTTTCGGGTGTCGACCGTGGCCAGCCAGGCCAGGATGTCGGCGGCGACGGCGTCGGTACTGCCCGCCAGGGCGCGCGCGCCGCCCGGCGCATCGGCGCTCGGCGCCGGCGTGCTGCGGGTGAAGGTGCGCTGGTCGACCAGCTTGTGGTCATTGAACAGCGAGGCGCGCAGGGTCAGGTAGCCTTCGCTTTGCGCCACGCCGGAGAAGGCATGGACGAAGTCGTCCACTTCCACCCGCAGCAGCGGCACGCCGGTGGAGGCGTCGGTGGCGCTGAGCACCTTCATGCCCGATTGCGCCAGCCGCGTCTTGAAGCGCTGGGTGACCATCTGCAGCGGGTTGCTGGCCCAGCGGCTGTTGGCATAGGTACGGGCCTGCAGCGCGTCGGCGTAGTTCAGGCGGTAGTACATGCGCTCGTTTTCCAGCGCCGCCGGGCCGGTGGCGTCCATCACGACCAGCGCGGCGACCGGGGTCGCCGCCGCTTGCTGGCCGGTGGCGGCGGCCGGGCCGAAATCGTAGGTCGTGCTTTCATGGGCCTTGTTGCTGGCGCAGCCGGCCAGGATGCAGGCCGACACGGCCAGCGCGATGAAGGAGCGGAGTGGGTGTGCGGTCACGGTGGTCCTCATTTGGTCGGGGGCGCGAAGCCCGGTTCGCCCGGTCCCGGCTGCGCGCTCGGCGCGCCGAACAGGATGCTCTGCGGGCGGTCGGACAGCGAGGTGGCGGTGCGCTTGACGGCGCGCAGTGCGCCGCGCGCCTCGTCGGTCATCTGCACGACGTGCGGCAGGGTTTCGAGTTCGAGTTCGCTGGTGGCCGACTGCAGCGAGCCGACCGCGCCGTTCAGGCGCTCGATCGGGCCGTCCGGGGCCTGCAGGCGGGTGGCCAGCTGCTTGTAGCTGGTGGCGGTGGCGCTGATGTCGCCGGCCGCGGTGTCGAAGGAGCCCAGGCTGCGTTCCAGCTTGTTCACCAGCGCCGGCATGCGCTCGATGGTGGGATCGAGCTTTTGCGGGATCGCCGCATAGGCGTCGGCCGCCTTGCCGATGCTGTCGAACGCCCCGATGATGGTCTTCTGGTTTTCTGGACCCACCATCTTGCTCAGGCTTTCGGTGATCTGCTCGGTCTTTTCCAGGATGGCCAGGCCGCGTTTTTCCAGCTGGTCGAGCAGGCCGGGCCGCAGCGGGATGCGCACCACCTGGTTCTCGCGCTGCGCCAGGCGCGGCGAGCCGGTGCGGTCGTCGTCGAGCTGGATGAAGGCGATCCCGGTCACGCCCTGGTAGCCGAGCGAGGCGAAGGTGGTGGTGGTGATCGGCGCGTCCTTGTCCACCGACAGGCGGATCATGATCTGGCCGGTGACGCGCGGGTCGAATACGATCTCGTCGACCCGCCCGATTTCCAGGCCGCGGTAGCGCACCGTCGCCTGCGGGTTCAGGCCCGGGATCGACTGCGTGGTCACGATCTCGTAGGGCACCAGCTCGGTGCGGTCGCGGTTGAACCACAACCCGGCCAGCACCGCCGCAATCACGAGGGCGATCGTGAAGACACCTGTCATCAGGGCATACGACCTGTTTTCCATACCTTAGTCCTCCGAATCGTTCTGGGCCTGGCGCTCTTCGAGCACTTCGAGTGCGCGCTGGCCGCGCGGGCCCAGGAAAAAATGTTTGATGAACGGATGCTGGACCCGCAGCACGTCGCACGACGGGCCCACGGCCAGCACGTGTTTCTCGGCCAGCACCGCAATGCGCGAGGACAGCGCAAACAGCGTATCGAGGTCGTGCGTCACCATGACCACGGTGAGTTTCAGTTCGCGGTGCAGGGTCTGGATCAGCGCCACGAACGCATCCGACAGGTCCGGGTCGAGCCCGGCGGTCGGTTCGTCCAGGAACAATAGCTGGGGTTCGAGCGCCAGGGCGCGCGCCAGCGCAGCGCGCTTGATCATGCCGCCCGATAGATCCGACGGCATCTTGTTGGCGTGCTCGGGCCCCAGGCCCACCATGTCCATTTTCAGCAGCACCGCGTCGCGGATCACGTCTTCCGGCAGCGCGCGCAATTCGCGCATCGGCAGGGCGATGTTGTCGAACACGGTCAGCGCCGAATACAGCGCGCCCTGCTGGAACAGCATGCCCCAGTGGTTGCGCATGTGCTGCAGCTGTTCCGGCTCGGCCGCGCTGATGTCTTCGCCGAACACTTTCACGCAGCCTTCCGACGGGTGCTCCAGGCCCAGCATCTGGCGCAGCAGCACCGTCTTGCCGGTGCCGGAGCCGCCGACGATGGTGAGGATTTCACCGGCGTAGATGTCCAGGTTCAGGTCCTGGTGCACCACCGTGCGGCCGAAGCGCGTCCACAGGCCGCGGATCTCGACCACCGGCGGCCCGACGTCTTCCTCGGGCCGCTTGTTGAGGCGCTGGGGTTGGCGTTCCTTGATATCGGCCATCAGAACCCCACGCCATTGAAGATGATGGCGAACACCGCGTCGGCCAGGATCACCAGGGTGATCGCCGTGACCACCGCAGTGGTGGTGCCGCGGCCCAGGCTTTCGGTGTTCGGCTCGATGCGCAGGCCGAAGTGGCAGGAGATCAGCGCGATCAGCATGCCGAACACGCAGCCCTTGAGCAGGCCGATGGTGTAGTTCACCACCGGCACCGCGTCCGGCAGCTTCTGGATGAAGTAGCGGAACGACAGGCCCAGTTCGATCTTGGCCGAGACCATGCCGCCGATCAGGGCCATCGCGTCGGTCCAGACCACCAAGAGCGGCATCGAGATGGCCAGCGCCAGCACCTTGGGCATGATCAGGCGGTAGCCATGCGAGATGCCCATGACCAGCATGGCGTCGAGTTCCTCGGTCACCCGCATCACGCCCAGCTGGGCGGTGATGGACGAACCGGAGCGGCCGGCCACCAGGATCGCCGCCAGCAGCGGGCCCAGTTCTCGGATCACGCTCATGCCCAGAATGTTCACCAGGTAGATGTCGCCGCCGAACATGCGCAGCTGCTGGGCCGACAAGAAGGAGAGCACCACGCCGATCAGGAAGCCCACCAGCGCCGTGATGCCCAGTGCCTGGAAGCCGGAATGGTAGATGTTGGCCGAGATCTCGCGCCACGGGCCGGTGCGCGGGTTGCGCACGAAGCGCCACAGGTCCTGCACCAGCTGGCCGATCAGCGCGACGAAGCCGCGCAGATGCTCGAAGAACGAGAGGATGCCGGCGCCCAGCACGATCAGCCAGTTCAGTGGACTGATGCGCTGGCGCGGCAGCTTGATGGCGCTGGCCTTTTCGATGCGGTTGAACAGCTCTTCCTGGCGCGGGTCGAGCTTGAGGTGTTCGGGGCGCTGCTTGCCCCAGGCGTTCCAGAACATCTGGGCGCCGATGTGGTCGAGGCGCTCGATGTCCGACAGGTCCCATTCCAGGGTGTTCTTGTGCTTGAGCGCCGCCAGCGTGCGCGTGATGCCTTTCAGGACCCCGCGCCGCGACAGCGTATGGACTTGCCATACGCCGGTCGCCACGACCGATTGCGCCGCACCTGTGCCGGTATGACCCGGCGCCTGGCCGGGATGCTGGATGGTTAATATTGGCGCATTTTCAATCTGCATTGCGCCAGTGTAAAAGAGAATCGTTATCGCTGCTACACGGTTTCTAACGGATCAGGCAGCAAGATGGCGGGCCTGGCGTGCCGGGGCCGCCACTGCCGGGGCCTGCGCAGGCGTATCGAGCTTGCCGGCATAGTCGCTGGCGACCAGCGCGGCCGCGTCGAGACGGCCCATGCCGCGCAGCTGCAGCCATTCCTGCACGAGTTTGGCCAGCTTCTCGAGCGCGATGCGGTGGGTGGCGTCGGTCCTGGAATAAATCCAGTCGGAGAAGGCCATGAAGTTGTCGAACGGGGCCTCGCCCAGCAGCACGCGGGTGGTGTTGGCGAAGCGCCCCGAGTTGGCCACCAGGTCCCAGTAGCGGGCGAAGCGCACCAGGCGCTGCATGGTGGCGAAGTCGATGAGATTGGTGGCCAGCACGGTGTAGGGCGGGTAGGGATCGTAGACCATGGCGAACGGTCCGGTGTGGCGGATGATGGGCGTGCCGCGCAGGCGTTTCAGGATGCCGAACTGGATCTCCTGGGCGCCAAGTTTGACCAACTGGTCAAATCCGCGCGCGAAGCTGGCCACGTCCTCGCCCGGCAGGCCGGCGATCAGGTCGACGTGCAGGTGGGCCTGCGACTGCTCGCACAGCCAGCGGATATTGTCGGCCGCCTTGGCATTGTCCTGGCGGCGGCTGACCAGGGCCTGCACCTCGGGGTTGAAGCTCTGGATGCCGATCTCGAACTGCAGCGCGCCGGGCGGGAACCTGGCGATGAATTCCTTCAGCGCTTCGGGCAGGTGGTCCGGGACCAGCTCGAAGTGGGCATACACCGGGTCGTCCGGGTTCGCTTCGAGCTTATCGAGGAAGAACTGCATGATGCGCAGGCTGGTCTTGACGTTCAGGTTGAAGGTGCGGTCGACGAACTTGAACAGGCGCGCGCCGCGCGCGTGCAGCCCCTCCATCTGTTCCAGGAAGGCGTCCAGCGGGAAGGGCCAGGCGGTCTTGTCGAGCGAAGACAGGCAGAACTCGCACTTGAAGGGGCAGCCGCGCGAGGCTTCCACGTACAGGGTGCGGTGGGCGATGTCTTCGTCGCTATATAAAGCGTAGGGCAGTGTCACTTCCGCCATTGGCGGCTGCACGCCCGCATGCACCTTCATCAGCGGCTTGGGGCCGTTCAGGATCTCGCCGCACAGCTTGGGGAAAGTCACGTCGCCCCAGCCGGTCACCACGTAGTCGGCCAGTTTCACGATCTCCTGTTCACCCGTCTCGTACGACACTTCCGGCCCGCCCAGCACGATAGTCACGTGGGGCGCGACGCGCTTGAGCATGGCGACGATGCGGGTGGTTTCTTCCACGTTCCATATATAGACGCCGAAGCCGACGATGCGCGGCTGGTGCGCCAGGATGCGCTCGACCAGGTCGGCCGTTTTGGCGCCGATGACGAATTCGTGGATGGAAGTCTGGGCCGCGAGCGGGCCCATATTGGCCAGCAGGTAGCGCAGGCCGAGGGAAGCGTGGGTGTAGCGCGCGTTAAGCGTGGAAAGCAGGATCGTCATCCTGCGCATTGTACCGCCTGCGCCAAATGCAAAAAACCGCCGCGGCTCGCGCCGGGCGGTTTTTTGGTCCAGGCGTTGGATTAACGCTGGGTGGTGCGGGTGCCGACCACTTCGATGGTCACGCGGCGGTTCTTGGCGCGGCCTTCGGCGGTTGCGTTGTCAGCCACTGGCTGGGTTTCGCCCTTGCCTTCGGTGTACAGGCGCGCTGGGTCCAGGCCTTTCGAGACCATATAGGCCTTGACTGCATCGGCGCGGCGCATCGACAGCTTGTCGTTGTAGGCGTTGGTGCCGACCGAGTCGGTGTGGCCGACGGCGATCATGACTTCGGTGTTCATGCCTTGCAGTTTTGCCATGAACTCGTCCAGGGCTGCCTTGCCTTCTGGCTTGACGATCGACTTGTCGAAGTCGAACAGGGCTTCAGCGGCGATCGACACTTTTTCCGAGGTCGGCACTGGTTCCGGTGCCGGTGGGGTCGGTGCGGCGACTGGCGCTTCCTGCACTGGCGCGGCGACTGGCGCTGCCGGGGCAACGTAGGCAACCTTGGCTGGGCGGCCGAACTTGTAGGTCAGGCTCAGCGAAGCCATGTGGATGTTGCCGCTGTTCTGGACAGCGTCGGTCACGCGGTAGCGCTCGACTTCAGCGCGCAGTGCCAGCGCTTCGGTCAGCTTGTATTCAGCGCCCAGGCCCAGCTTGGCGTGGCGGCGGCCTTCGGTCGGCGGGTTCGGGTTGGTCACGGCGTTCAGCGCATTGCCGGTGAAGTCGGTGCGCGCCTTGGCGTACTGCACGCCGGCACGGCCCAGCAGCGAGAAGCGCTCGGTCAGTGGCAGCATGCCGACCAGGTCCAGGTTCACGCCGCGGTAATCGGTTTCGCCGCGCAGCGAGCGGTTGGCGGTGGTCAGGGCTTCGAAGCTGTACTCGCCCAGGTCGAAGTAGCCCAGTTCGACTGCCAGGTATTTGTTGATCTGCTTGCCGACGAACAGCTTGTAGCCGACGTCCTTGTTGTCGACGTTGTAGCCGGTCAGCGGCAGGCCGGCGGCCGACATGCGGCGGGCCAGGTCGCTGTTATAGATCTTGGCGCGGGTACGGCCAACTCCTGCACCCATGTACCAGGCGCTGTTGGCCCAATCAGGATTCACGAAAGCAGAGTCCGCTTGGACCGGTTGTTGAGGCGCCATGTCTTGCGCGTTGGCGCTCATCATGGTTGCGCAAGCCAGTGCGATCATTGCTGGGAGGGTGCGGGAAATTTTCATGTTTGTCTTCTGTGTGTAGTTGCAGTTATTCGGTAGTGAAGCTGTGAGAGCCATGTGTTTGGTGGCAATCCGATACGAATTATTACCTTTCGGCACTTTCTCTACTGTTCGGTAACGCTCATAAGAACGAGATTTTCAAAAATACAACGGTGCCCCGGAAATCTGCAGTTTTGTGAGGAAGGGCACGGAACCCATCACTTTTGGCAGGTACTGGGCAGGACCGAAGTGCGCGCATTATGCATGTTTTAAGAAAAATTGTTCTCCTGCCACTTGCGCGGCCCTGCCGCAGAAAGCCCTCCCATGCGCGGTCGTCACCATGCAGTCCCGTTTACTGTCCGGCTTTTACTCGCCTGTGCACTGGCGCTGGCGCTGGGCGCCTGCAGCCGCGGCCACGACGACCCGCCCCCACCGCCGCCCCCGCAAACCGCCTCCCGCATCCAGGTCGAGGTAGCGCGCACCACCCACGGGGTGCCGCACGTGCGGGCCGACGATTTCCGCAGCCTTGGCTATGGGCTGGCGTATGCCTACGCCCAGGACAATGTGTGCATGTTCGCCGACTCGGTACTCACCGTGCGCGGCGAGCGTTCGCTGTTCTTCGGCGCCGAGGCCCGCCCGCGCCAGCGCACCGGCGACGAGTACGGCGGCGGCAGCGGCTTCATGGACCTGAACAACGAGGAGAGCGACTTCTTCTTCAAGGGCTACCTCGACATCGAGCAGCTGCGCGCCAGCTACGCCGCCGGCGCGCCGGAGCCCCGCCTGCTGCTCGAGGGCTTCACCGAGGGCTACAACCGTTACCTGAAGGACCAGGCCGGCAAGCTGCCCGCCGCCTGCGTGGATGCCAAATGGGTGCGCCCGGTCACGCTCGACGACATGTACCTGGTGGTGGCGGAGAAGGCCTTGCACGCCTCCGGCCAGGCCTTCGCGCGCGACTTCGTCGCTGCCGGCCGCACACCCGGCGCCGCGCTGAGCCTGGCAAAGGCCGCGCCGCGCAAACTGGATGCATCGACCCTGGTGGCCCAGCTCGACCGGCTCAATCGCCAGGGCTTCGGCAGCAATGCGCTGGCGGTCGGCAAGGACCTCTCCGCCAACGGGCGTGGCCTGTTGCTCGGCAACCCGCACTACCCGTGGGCCACCGCCGACCGCTTCTACCAGGCGCACCTGACGGTGCCGGGAAAATATGACGCGATGGGCGTCATCATCGGCGGCGTTCCCGCCATCGTCATCGGCTTCAATCGCGACGTCGCGTGGAGCCACACCGTCACCTCGGCCTTGCATTTCACGACCTTCCGGCTGGCGCTGGACGCCGGCGACCCCACCGGCACCACCTATATGTTCGACGGCGAGCGGCGCAGGATGACGTCAAAAACGGTGAGCGTCGAGTCGCTGCTGCCAGGCGGCCTGACGGGCCGGCGCAGCAAGACCTTCTATTTCAGCCACCAGGGCGCCGTCATCAGCCGCCCGGCGGCCGGCATGACCTGGACCGCGACGGCCGCCTACGTGCTGGCCGACCCGAACCGCTACAACACCCGCATGCTCGAGCAGTGGCTGGGCATCGGCACGGCCGCGAGCGTGCGCGCGCTGAAGGATTCGCTCGACAAGGTGGTGGGCCTGCCCTGGGTGAATACGGTCGCGGCCGACCGCGACGGCAACACCCTGTATGCGGACGCCAGCGTGGTGCCGCACATGAATGCCGATAAATTCGCCAACGGCTGCCTGCTGCTGCAGGCCGCACTGCTGTTCGACGGCTCGCGCAGCAGCTGCGGCTGGGGCCAGGATGCCGGCGCGCCTCCCGGCATCTACGCACCGGCGACCGCGCCGTGGCTGATGCGCACGGATTACGTCGGCAATTCGAACGACAGCTACTGGCTGGCCAATCCGAAAGCCCTGCTGGTGGGGCCGGCGCCGCTGGGCTACTCGCCCCTGTATGGGCGCGCCGGGGTAGAGCAGACCCTGCGCACGCGCGTCGGCTTCCGCCAGTTGGAAGACCTGCTGGCCCAGCGCAGCAAGCTGACCCTCGTGGATATGCAGGCGCTGGCGTTCTCGAACCGCGTGCATGCGGCCGAACTGGTGCTGCCCGAATTGCTTGCGGCATGCGCCGCCCTCAGCAACGACCTGTCGTACCAAGCCTGCAACACCTTGCAGGCCTGGGACCGCCGCGCCAATGTCGACAGCCGGGGCGCGGTGCTGTTCCGCGAATTCTGGAGCGTGGCCTCGGCGATCCCGAACAAATGGGCGACGCCCTTCAATCCTGCCGATCCGGTGCATACGCCGGCCGGCGTGGCGCCAGCGGCGATGCCGGCCATGCTGGCAGCGCTGCGCAGCGCTGCCGAAAAGCTGCAATCGCTCGGCATCCCGCTCGACGGCCGCCTGGGCGACTGGCAGGTGGAGCCGCGCAACGGCGTGCGCATCCCGCTGCATGGCGGGAACGGCAACCAGGAAGGGACCTACAGTTCGCTGACGATGCGCACCGGGCTCACCGCTGCGGGTTATGTGGGCGTGCACTGGGGCCAAAGCTATATCCAGACCGTGAGCTTCGACGAGCAGGGGCCGGTGGCGCAGGCCATGCTGACCTACGGCCAGTCGACCGATCCGAAGTCGCCTTGGTACGCCGACCAGACCTTGGTGTACTCCCGCAAGGAGTGGCCGGTGCTGCCGTTTACGGCGGAGAAGATCAAGGCCGACCTGAACTACATGACGACGACGCTCAGGGAATGATGCCGCCTGGCGGACACAACTGATGCGTTTGCGCAAAATAGCTGTTGACGGGGGCTGGCCCAGGCGGCATAATCTCATTCCTCTGCTGCTGACGAACAAAACGATTCGCAGGACAGGGAGATGAAACAGGCAGTACCGAATACCGTTCTTTAACAATCAACAGTCGATAAGTGTGGGCGTTTGATGAAGGTGCCAGTGACTTCGGTCACTGATTACTTAAATTATCAAATGTTCACAAAAGTATTAAGCGTTGTCCCAGCAATGGGATAACGGTCAGTATCTTGAGTGAGCGACCTACCAGCAATGGTAGTGACACGAAAGTGTCAAAAACAGAGATTAAACTGAAGAGTTTGATCCTGGCTCAGATTGAACGCTGGCGGCATGCTTTACACATGCAAGTCGAACGGCAGCGCGGGGCAACCTGGCGGCGAGTGGCGAACGGGTGAGTAATATA
>NZ_FOLD01000043.1 GCF_900112225.1 Massilia yuzhufengensis
GCGCTCTTGCTGACGAATGGCGTCTGTGAATCCGGTATCGCCAAGCCGAGATCGTCCAGCACTTCGCTGATCGATTTGTGCCTGTACAAAGCTAGGGCCACCATAAGCCATACCACCTGCTCGGCAGGCAAGCGTCGATGTCGGATGCTCGTCGCTTCCGTGCTCAGGACCGCCTGCTCGACCCATTCATACGGCAAATGCTCGCCCAGCCTTGCCCAATCGGGAGACTCGAGTTGATTTGCCAGGAAATGGAGGGTGTCGTCGAACATGGCGACGAAGGTTAACAGCGATGCGGAACGTTTACAACGACAAAATAAAAATGCCGTTCAGTCTTAACTGAACGGCATTAGTGCCCACGGCACCGTTTTTCGTCAGAAGCGCAAGAATTTACCCCTTCAACTTGCGCGCCACATCCAGCGCAAAATACGTCAACACCCCATCCGCCCCCGCTCGCTTGAACGCCATCATGGACTCCATCATGACCTTGTCATGGTCCAGCCAGCCATTCTGCGCCGCCGCCTTGATCATCGCGTACTCGCCGCTGACCTGGTAAGCGAAGGTGGGCACCTTGAACTCGTCCTTCACGCGGCGCACCACGTCCAAATAGGGCATGCCCGGCTTGACCATCACCATGTCGGCGCCTTCGGCCAGGTCGAGCGCCACTTCGCGCAGGGCTTCGTCGCTGTTGCCCGGGTCCATCTGGTAGGTGTTCTTGTCGGCCTTGCCCAGGTTGGCCGCCGAGCCCACCGCGTCGCGGAACGGGCCATAAAACGCCGAGGCGTACTTGGCGGAATACGCCATGATCCGGGTATGGATGTGCCCGGCCGCTTCCAGCGCGTTGCGGATCGCCCCGATGCGCCCGTCCATCATGTCCGACGGCGCCACCACGTCGACGCCCGCTTCGGCCTGGGCGAGCGCCTGCTTGATCAGCATCTCGATGGTCTTGTCGTTGACGATGTAGCCGTTCTCGTCCGGCAGGCCGTCCTGGCCGTGGGTGGTGTAGGGGTCGAGCGCGACGTCGGTCATGATGCCGAGCTGCGGGAAGTTGCGCTTGAGTTCGCGTACGGCGCGCGGGATCAGGCCTACCGGGTTGGTTGCCTCGATGCCGTCATAGGTTTTCAGGGATGCGTCCACCACCGGGAACAGGGCCAGCATCGGGATGCCGAGCGCCACGCATTCTTCCGCCACTGTTAACAGCAGGTCCACCGACACCCGTTCCACGCCCGGCATCGAGCCCACCTGCTGGCGCTGGTTGGCGCCGTCGAGGATGAAGACCGGGTAGATCAGGTCCGAGGCGGTCACGACGTTTTCACGCATCAGGGCGCGCGAGAACGGGTCGCGGCGCATGCGGCGCATGCGGGCTGCTGGGTAGGTGGTGGGCGTGATGATGGTCATGGTCGTCCTGGTGATGAATTATTCCGGATCAGAATCTTCGTCCGGCTGCGCGGCGGCTTCGCCTTCCGGCTCGTCCTCGTCCTCGACATCGAGCCCGACCAGTTCCTGGATCTTGGCGTCCGCCTCCTCGATGCCGATGCGCTTGAGCGCCGAGAACAGCTGTACCGTGAAAGGGAAGCCGACGCCGTCTTCGTCGATATAGCTGTCGAGGATCTGGCGCGCCTGGCGCAGGACGTTGGCTTTCTCGTTCTGGTTGAGCTTGTCGGCCTTGGTCAGGATGCAGTGGATCGGTTTGCCGGTGGGGGCGAACCATTCGAGCATTTGCGTGTCGAGGTCGGTGAACGGGCGGCGCGAGTCCATGATGAGGACCAGCGCGGCCAGCTGCTCGCGGCGCTGGACATAGTCGCCCAGCAGTTTCTGCCAGTGCAGCTTGGCCGTTCCAGACACTTCCGCGTAGCCGTAGCCCGGGAGATCGACCAGCAGCGCGCGGATCTCGTCGACAATGGTCGGGTCCTTGCGGTGCTGGCCCACGTGGGCGCCGCCGATCGAGAAATAGTTGATGTGCTGGGTCCGGCCAGGGGTCTTGGACGCGAACGCGAGACCCTTCTGGTTGGTCAGGATATTGATGGCTGTCGACTTGCCCGCGTTCGAGCGCCCGGCGAAGGCGATCTCCGGCACCTGGGTGTTGGGAAGGTCGCGCAGCTGGTTAACGGTCGTAAAGAACCGGGCTTGCCATAATTTGGACATGCGTTTGGACGTGGGGAAAGGTTTAAGTGACAACGAAATGGCGATGCGGAAACAAAGCTATTGTACAATAAGGGGTTAATCCCTGCTCCGCCCATGGGGGAGTACCAGCTAGGCCGCTGCACTGTTTCACTGTGAATTCCAAAATCTGTTTTTGACTTTTTCAGGGTGCTTGAATGAACCGTTTGACGTTTCCGCTTTTGAAGTCCTTGTTGGTAGCCTCCCTCGCCCTGTGCGCCACCGCTGCCGGGGCTGCAACACCTGCCGCTGTCGCCAAGGCCGACCCTGCCAAGGGCGGAACCCTGTACGACGCCGGCGACGCCGCGCGCGGCCTGCCGGCCTGCGTGTCCTGCCACGGCGCCGCCGGGAATTCGAGCATCGTCGCCAACCCGAAACTGGCGGGCCAGTTCGAAGCCTACACCCACAAGCAGCTGGTCGACTTCACCACCCCGAACCGCCAGCAGCCGGTCATGTCGACCTACGCCAAGATGCTGACCGAGGATGACAAGCGCAATATCGCCGCCTACCTCGCGGTCCAGAAGCCGAAGGCCGGCGCCGCCAAGAACAAGGACACCGTCGAACTGGGCCGCAAGATCTACCGCGGCGGGATTGCCGAGAAGGGCGTCGCCGCCTGCGCCAGCTGCCACGGCGCGACCGCCGGCGGCATCCCTGCGCAATACCCGCGCCTGTCGGGCCAGCACCAGGACTACACCTACGCCCAGCTCGACGCCTTCAAGACCGGCACCCGCAAGAACAGCGCCCAGATGACCACGCTCACGCAGCGCATGTCGCCGGAAGAAATGAAGGCGGTAGCCGACTATATCGCGGGCCTCAAATAAAGTCGCGTTTCACGTAGGGTGGGCGGGTCGCCCGCCCGCGCGTTCACTGACCGCAAACATGGACGCTTCGCCTTCACTCCACCACCTGTCGAATGCGCGGGCGGGGAACCCGCCCACCCTACCGTTGCTGTATGCTCTGGCGGAGTTGCTGGGCTTCACGGAAGCAGTAGAACATGAGTACCACCGGAATTGAACTGAACACCCGCCGCCGCGGCTTCGCCGAAGCGGTCGAGCTGGTGTCGTCGATGCGCTTCGCCATCAGCCTGCTCACGATCGTCGCGATCGCATCCATCATCGGCACCGTGCTCAAGCAGAGTGAGCCGATGACGAACTACGTCAACCAGTTCGGCCCGTTCTGGTTCGAATTTTTCGCGAAGCTGGGCCTGTACAGCGTGTATTCGAGCTGGTGGTTCCTGCTGATCCTCGTCACCCTGATCCTGTCCACCGGCCTGTGCGTGGTGCGCAACGCGCCGAAGATGATGCGCGACATGCGCAGCTGGCGCGAAAGCGTGCGCGAAGAGTCGCTGCGCAACTTCCACCACAAGACCGAATGGACGGCGCCGCTTGGCCGCGCTGCCCTGGCCGGCCAGACCGCGGAGCGCCTGCGCCACGCCGGCTACGCGGTGAAACTGGTCGAGAAGGAAGGCGGCACCCTGGTGGCGGCCAAGAAGGGCGCGGGCAACAAGTTCGGCTACATCTTTGCCCACAGCGCGATCATCATCATTTTGCTGGGCGGCATGCTCGACTCGGAGTTGCCAGTCAAGTTCCAACAATGGTTCCTGGGCAAGACGCCGTTTGGCGGCAGCGGCGTGATCGCCGACATCCCGGCCCAGCACCGCCTGAGTATTGGCAATCCTACCTTCCGCGGCAATACCCTGATCGCCGAAGGCCAGACCAGCAATACCGCGCTGCTGCCCCAGGCTTCGGGCGTGCTGGTGCAGGAGCTGCCGTTCTCGATCAAGCTGACCAAGTTCCATATCGACTTCTACTCGACCGGCATGCCCAAGCTGTTCGCCAGCGAAGTGCTGGTGCGCGACAACGACACCGGCAAGACCTTCCCGGCCTCGATCAGGGTCAACCACCCGCTGATCTACAAGGGCATCGCCGTCTACCAGTCGAGCTTCGACGATGGCGGCAGCAAGCTCAAGCTCACCGGTTTCCCGATGAGCGGTACCGGCTCGACCGCCTTCGAATTCGCCGGCACGGTCGGCAGCGCCACCGAACTCAAGCAAGGCGGAGAGACGTATTCGGTCGAATGGTCGGGCTTCCGCCCCTTTAATGTCGAGAACGTGTCCGCCAGCCAGGACGCGCGCGCGGTGGCCAAGAATACCTCCTTCAACGAGCAGCTCTCGGCCACGATCGGCAAGGCCTCGGGATCGGCAGCAAAGAATGCCGATGCCAAGGACCTCAAGAATGTCGGCCCGAGCGTGCAGTACAAGCTGCGCGACAAGACCGGGCAGGCGCGCGAATTCATGAACTACATGCAGCCGGTCACGCTCGACGGCGCCCAGGTCTACCTGGCCGGCGTGCGCGCCAGCCCGTCCGAGAATTTCAGCTTCCTGCGCATCCCGGCCGACGACGCCTACAGCGTGCGCACCTGGATGCGCCTGCGCGCGGCGCTGGCCGACCCGGTCCTGCGCCAGGAAGCGGCCAAACGCTACGCTGCGCGCGCGCTGGCGCCGGAGCAGCAGGGAGACGGCGGCCTGGGCGCGCAGCTGGAAGCGTCCGCCGTGCGTACGCTGGCGATCTTCTCCGGCGAAGGCGGGCGCGGCGGTTTCGTGGGCGTGTCGCAGTTCCTGGAAAAAATCCCGGCGGCCGAGCAGGAAAAGGCCGCCAATATCTTCATGAAGATGCTCAATGGCGCCCTGTGGGAGCTGTGGCAGGCGGCCGAGGCGCGCGCCGGCAATCCGCCGGTGGAACCCACCGAAGTGCATGGCCGTTTCCTGCAGCTGGCCACCAATGCGCTGTCGGACAGCGTATTCTATGGCGCACCGGTCTACCTGCAGCTGGACGAGTTCGTGGAGGTCAAGGCCTCCGTCCTGCAGTTGACGCGCTCGCCGGGCAAGGGCATTGTCTACTTTGGCTGCCTGCTGCTGGTGGCCGGCGTGTTCGCCATGTTTTATATTCGTGAACGGCGCATGTGGGTATGGGTGCGCGAGGCCGATGGCGGCGCCCACGCGCTGATGGCCATGAGCACCCAGCGCAAGACACTCGACTTCGAACGCGAATTCGAGGACCTGAAAGAAAAACTGCCGCAGCTGGCCTGAAGCGCCAAGCGGCAAAGGAGATAAGAATGGAACTGTCCCAAGCCCAGCCGAAGACTTACACCAGGGAAGCCGGCTTTTTCCGCCGCCTCACCGCGATCGACTGGCTGTACGGCGCCGGCCTGCTGGCGGCCGCGCTGTTCGCGCTGAACCGCTACGCTCACCACATGGACATCTACGAGCAGGTGATCCTGGTCATGAGCGCGCCGACCTTCGCGCTGCTGGGCTGGCACTGGAAGCCGATGCGCTGGCTGATGCCGCTGGTGGCGCTGCTGTCGCTGTGGGCCATTTCCATGTATGGCGGCGTGATCGATGCCGCCAACACCAAATTCTTCCTGAAATACATGCTGTCGAGCCAGTCCGCGATCCTGTGGATGAGCGCCCTGTTCGTGTTCTCGACCGTGTTCTACTGGCTGGGCCTGCTTAGCCGCTCGGAATTCGGCGGCGCCATCGGCAGCAAGCTGTGCTGGGCTGGCGTGGTGCTGGGCTCGGTCGGCATGATGGTGCGCTGGTACGAGTCCTACCTGATGGGCCCCGACGTCGGCCACATCCCGGTGTCGAACCTGTACGAAGTATTCATCCTGTTCGCGATCATCACCGCGCTGTTTTACCTGTACTACGAGCAGCGTTATGCCACCCGCCAGCTGGGCGCCTTCGTGCTCCTGATCATCGCCGCCGCGGTCGGCTTCCTGCTGTGGTACACGGTCACGCGCGACGCCGCCCAGATCCAGCCGCTGGTACCGGCCCTGCAAAGCTGGTGGATGAAGATCCACGTGCCGGCCAACTTCATCGGCTACGGCACCTTCGCGCTGGCCGCGATGGTCGGCACCGCCTACCTGCTCAAATCGCACGGCATCCTGGCCGACCGCCTGCCGGCGCTCGAGGTGCTGGACGACGTCATGTACAAGTCGATCTCGGTCGGCTTCGCCTTCTTCACCGTCGCCACCATCCTGGGCGCGCTGTGGGCGGCCGAAGCCTGGGGCGGCTACTGGTCGTGGGACCCGAAAGAGACCTGGGCCCTGATCGTCTGGCTCAATTACGCGGCCTGGCTGCACATGCGCCTGATGTCGGGCCTGCGCGGCCGCGTGGCGGCCTGGTGGTCGGTGGTGGGCTTGCTGGTGACCACCTTCGCCTTCCTGGGCGTGAACATGTTCCTGTCCGGCCTGCATTCCTACGGCGAACTGTAGCAATTCGCCCCGCCCGCTCAATTGCCGCGATAGGTGGAATAGCCGAAGGGGCTGAGCAGTAGCGGAACGTGGTAATGCTGCGCCTTGCCGTCGGCCGTGAATTCCACCGGGATGCGTGGGAAGAAGGTCGGCTGGCCCTGGCGCGCGTAGTGCTCGCCAGTCTTGAACACGATGCGGTACTGCGCCGCTTCCATCGCCTTGCCTTCCGGATACAGGGCGGCGATGCGCCCTTGTGCATTCGTCACGCCCGAGGCCAGTTCGCGCCACTGCCCCCCTGCCTGCTGCTCCAGTGTCACCTGGATGCCAGCGGTCGGCTGGCCGGTCTGTAAGTCCAGCACGTGCACGCTGAGCGGATTGGGCGCGGCGCCCGCAGCGAGCGTGGAGGCGGCGAGCAGGGCGGCGAGGGCGAATGCCTGGATGGTCTTCATGTTGTTTCTCCTAAAAAAGTAAAACCGGATCAGGTGGGCTGGTCGAAGCCGCCCGTTGCCGCGATCGCGGCGCTGGCACAGGCATGGTCGTTGCCCGGGCCGCCGCCGCCGGCCACGCCGATGGCGCCAACCGGGCTGGCCTTGACCAGCAGGGGCAAGCCGCCGCCCAGCAGCAGGAGCTCGGGCAGCGTGGCCAGGTTGGCGGTGTCGGGATCGGCGCGTGCATCGCGCGCCAGCGCCAGCGTGGCCTTGCGGGTAGACAAGGCGGTGAAGGCCTTGCGCCGGCTGGCCTCGGCATTGTGCGGGCCGACGCTGGGGTCGCGCTGCAGCAGCAGCAGCGCGCCGCCGCGATCGACCACGGCCACCGCGATGACGCGGCCTTGCTGGCCGCAGGCAGCTGCTGCGGCGGCGGCCAGGCGCTGGGCGCTTGCCAGGTCGAGCTCGGCCGCCGATGCCGGCGCCATGCCGGAGGCCGCCAGCGCCGCGATGAGGGAAAGTTGCCTGAACATGGGGTCGTCCTGTCGTGTTGGAATGGCGCCATCCTGGCATGCGCACCCCGACGCGGCGATGACTGCCAGATGACAGTTTCGTCATCTTCGGGCCACCGCCGGCGACATACAATGGGGTTTTCCCCCATCAAGTCCGCCATGACCATCCTGGTGATCGAAGACGAGCCGAAGACCGGCGACTACCTGCAGCGCGGCCTGACCGAGTCCGGTTTCGTGGTGCGCCTCGCGCGCAATGGCCGCGACGGCCTGGCGCTGGCGCGGGAGGAGGTGCCGGAACTGGTGGTGCTGGATGTGATGCTGCCGCGCATGGACGGCTGGGAGGTGCTGGCGGCCCTGCGCGCCGACCCCGCGACCGAAGGCGTGCCGGTGCTGTTCCTGACGGCGCGCGACGAAGTGCAGGACCGCGTGCGTGGGCTGGAACTGGGCGCCGACGACTACCTGGTCAAGCCCTTCGCCTTCGTCGAGCTGGTAGCGCGCATCCGCAGCCTGCTGCGGCGCGGCCCGGCGCGCGAGGAGGAGCTGATCCGCATCGCCGACATGGAGATCGACGTGCTGCGGCGCAGGGTACGGCGTGGCGCCACCGGCATCACGCTCACCGCCCAGGAATTCGCGCTGCTGCACCTGCTGGCGCGGCGCCAGGGGCAGGTACTGTCGCGCGCGCTCATCGCCTCGCAGGTGTGGGACATGAATTTCGATAGCGACACCAATGTCATCGACGCCGCCGTGCGCCGGCTGCGGCGCAAGCTGGACGATCCCTATACGTGCAAACTGATCCACACGCGGCGCGGCATGGGCTACGTCTGCGAAGCGCAGGCCCCCGCATGAAGGCGGTCCTGCGTCATTCGCTGGCCCTGCGCGTGGCGGCCATGTTCATGCTGGTCGTCGTGCTGGCGGCGGCGGGCCTGGGCGCCTACCTGTACCGCGCCTTCGTGGCCGAGATCGAGCGGCGCGACGATATCCATTTGCTTGGAAAGCTGCGCCAGGTACAGGTGGTGCTGGCCCGCCCCGGCGCGGCCGGCCTGCTGCGCACCGAGCCGGATTTTTTCCGCGACACCATGAGCGGGCAGGAGAATTCGCTGGTGCGCATCGTGGACGCCGGCGGCGCCATCCTGGCCGACATCAATCCCGGCCGGGAGCGCTATCCGGTCCCGGCTGCAGGCAGCCCGATTGCCGGCTGGGTCGCGCGCGGCGGGGCGCCGGGGCGGGTCGTGGCCGGCAGCGCGCGCCTAGGGGATGCGCCCGTGACGGTGGTGGTGGCGCGTGCCTACAGCGAACGCAGCGCGATGTTCGCGCGCTACCGCGAGCGGATTGGATTCGCGGCGCTGGTGGGCGCCTTGCTGGCGGCGGCGCTGGCGCTGTTGTTGCTGCGGCGCGGCCTGCGTCCCTTGCGCAAGGTCGCCGGCCACGCCGCACTGGTGCGCCCGGGCGCCCTGGCGCGGCGGCTCGACATCGGCATGGCGCCATCCGAACTGTGGCCGCTGATCGAGGCCTTCAACGCCATGCTGGGGCGGCTCGAGGAGGGCTATGCGCGCCTGTCGGGATTTTCGGCCGACCTGGCCCATGAATTCCGTACCCCGGTCGCCAACATGATCGGACAGAGCCAGGTGATGCTGGCGCAGGCGCGCAGCCGCGCCGACTACGAAACCCTGGTCGTTTCCAACCTCGAAGAGCTGGAACGCCTGGCGCGCATGATCGACAGCATGCTGTTCCTGGCGCGCGCCCACCAGGAAGAGGTGATCCTGGTGCGCCAGCCGCTGTCGGCGCTGGACGAGCTGCAGCGGGTGGCCGATTTCTTCGAGGGCATGGCCGAGGAGCGGGGAATCGTCCTGGCCTGTAGCGGCGATGCACGCGTCCAGGCCGATCCGTCGCTGCTGCGCCGGGCGCTGGCCAACCTGGTCTCGAACGCCCTGCGCCACGCCGACGCCGGCAGCGTGGTGGCGCTCGAGGCCAGCCGGCACGGCGACAGCGTCGAGCTGCGCGTCAGCAACCACGGCGTTCCGGTTGCGCCCGAGCATCTGGCGCACCTGTTCGAACGCTTCTACCGGGCCGACGCCTCGCGCAGCGAGGCGGAAGGGTCGACCGGGCTGGGTCTGTCGATCGTCAGCGCCATCATGCAGTTGCACGGGGGCGCGGCCAGTGTGCAGGCCGAGGGCGCACTGGTGCGTTTCACGCTGGCCTTCCCTGCGCCTCCCACGTGGTGACACGCATTTGTCCTGCGTTCACGCCCTCCCATCGGACCACCCGCACAGGTGCTAACGTGCACTTAAGCCGATTGGTGTAACCTGAACTTTCTCTCTGCTTCGGAGTCAAGCATGCTCATCAAACCCAGCCAGGACAAACTCGTCCTTCCATCGGAGATCACGCCGCGCGAGGTCTACGAAGAGCGGCGCCGCTTCATCGCCCGCATGGCGGCCACGGCCGCGGTCGGCAGCGGCATCTGGGAGATGGCCAACCGCGAAGCCTT
Source organism: Massilia yuzhufengensis (assembly GCF_900112225.1). Lineage (GTDB taxonomy): Bacteria > Pseudomonadota > Gammaproteobacteria > Burkholderiales > Burkholderiaceae_D > Telluria > Telluria yuzhufengensis. Next base: position 9,831 of record NZ_FOLD01000043.1, read on the forward strand.
CGCCCAGGCGGCAGGGCCGAAGCTGGCCGCTACCCGCAACGCCGCGCTGTCCACCGAGGAAAAGCTCACCTCGTTCAAGGACGCCAGCTCCTACAACAACTACTACGAGTTCGGCCTGGACAAGGGCGATCCGGCCGAGAACGCGCACACCCTGCGCACCCGTCCGTGGACGGTGACGATCGAGGGCGAAGTGAAAAAGCCGGTCACGCTCGACATCGACCGCATCATCAAGCTCGCGCCGCTGGAAGAACGCATCTACCGCCTGCGCTGCGTCGAAGGCTGGTCGATGGTGATCCCCTGGGTCGGTTATTCACTGTCCAATCTGCTGAAACAGGTCGAGCCGACGGCGAATGCGAAATACGTCGAATTCATCACCCTGGCCGACAACAAGCAGATGCCTGGCCTGCGCAGCCCGGTGCTGGACTGGCCGTATGTCGAGGGCCTGCGCATGGACGAAGCCATGCACCCGCTCACCCTGCTCACGGTCGGCATGTACGGCCAGGTGCTGCCGAACCAGAACGGCGCGCCGGTGCGCCTGGTGGTGCCGTGGAAGTACGGCTTCAAGTCGGCCAAGTCGATCGTCAAGATCCGCCTGGTGAGCCGCCAGCCGAAAACCGCCTGGAACGACTCGGCGCCGAATGAATACGGCTTTTACTCGAACGTGAACCCGCTGGTGGACCACCCGCGCTGGTCGCAGGCGAGCGAGCGCCGCATCGGCGAGGACGGCTTCTTCCAGAAGAAGCGCAAGACCCTGATGTTCAACGGTTACGACCAGGTAGCGTCGCTGTACAGCGGCATGGACCTGAAGAAGTTCTTCTGACACGATGGCCTTGAACCCCTCGTCAAAACAGCTCACCGCCGTCAAGGTGGCGGTGTTCGTGCTGGCGCTGCTGCCCTTCCTGCGCATGGCCTGGCTGGTGGCGCAGGGCGTGCCGGTCGAGCCGCTGGAATTCCTCACGCGCGGCACCGGCGACTGGACGCTGTACATGCTGTGCATCACGCTGGCGGTGACGCCGCTGCGCCGTTTGACCGGGTGGAACTGGGTGATCAAGCTGCGCCGCATGCTGGGGCTGTTCGCTTTCTTCTACGCCTTCCTGCACTTCGTGACCTTCTTCTGGTTCGACCATTTCTTCGACATCGCGGAGATGCTCAAGGACGTGGTCAAGCGGCCCTTCATCACAGTGGGCTTCATCGCCTTCGTGCTGCTGATCCCGCTGGCGGCGACCAGTACCAACGCCATGATCCGGCGCCTGGGCGCCAAGCGCTGGCAGTGGCTGCACCGGCTCATCTATATCATCGCGCCGCTGGGGATCCTGCATTTCTGGTGGATGAAGGCGGGCAAGAACGACTTCCAGGAGCCGATCATCTTCGGGTCGATCGTGGCGCTGCTGCTGGGATTGCGGGTGGTCTGGAGCGTGGCGAAGAAGAGCCAGGCTGCTGCGAGGACATGATGTTGTAGGGTGGGCGGGTCTCGCGCCCGCGCGTTCAACTCACGGTCGCGCTGTGGTAACGCATGCCTTGGCTGGACGCGCGGCCGGCGAAGCCGGCCCCCTACGGGTTACGACAATGTCGATTCGAGCGAGAACAAATCCGCCGGATTCTCGCGCTGGCGGATCAGGTGGACTTGGTCGCCATCGACCATGACTTCCGCCGCGCGGCCGCGCGTGTTGTAGTTGGACGCCATCGTCATGCCATAGGCGCCGGCGGTCATGATCGCCAGCAGGTCGCCCGGCTCCACCGCCAGCGCGCGCTCGCGCGCCAGCCAGTCGCCCGATTCGCAGATCGGGCCCACCACATCGTAGGCCAGCTGTTCGCCCGCGCGCGGCGTCACCGGCTGCACGCCCATCCAGGCCTGGTACAGGGTCGGGCGCATCAGGTCGTTCATGGCGGCGTCGACGATGGCGAAGTTCTTTTCCGCGCCCGGCTTGAGGAACTCGATTTTAGTCAGCAGCACGCCGGTATCGGCCACGATCGAGCGGCCCGGCTCGAAGATCACCTTGATCGGGCGGCCGTCGTACTTGTCGGCGCGCCAGGCGTCGATGCGCTTGAACAGGCGGCCCAGGTATTCGCCCACCGGCACCGGCGGCTTGTCGCCTTCGGCGCCATAGTTCACGCCCAGGCCGCCGCCGATGTCGAGGTGGTGCAGATCGATACCTTCCTTGCCCAGCGCGTCGATCAGTTCGATCAGCTTGTCGAGCGCTTCGAGCAGCGGCGAATCGTCCAGCAGCTGCGAGCCGATGTGGCAGTCGATGCCGACCACGTCCAGGTGCGACAAGGCGGCCGCGGCGCGGTAGGTCTCCAGCGCATCGTCGAAGGCCACGCCGAATTTATTCGCCTTCAGGCCGGTGGCGATGTAGGGGTGGGTCTTGGCGTCCACGTTCGGGTTCACGCGCAGCGACACCCGCGCGCGCTTGTCCATGCCGGCCGCCACCTCGTTGAGGCGGTGCAGCTCGGGGATGGATTCCACGTTGAAGCACAGGATGTTCTTTTCCAGCGCCAGCTTCATCTCGTCGACGGTCTTGCCCACGCCCGAGAAGATGGTCTTGCCCGGGTCGCCGCCGGCGGCGATCACGCGCAGCAGTTCGCCGCCCGAGACGATGTCGAAGCCCGCGCCTTCGCGCGCCAGCAGGTCGAGGATGGCCAGGTTCGAGTTGGCCTTCATGGCGTAGCACACCAGGGCGTCGCGCCCGGCGCAGGCATCGGCGTAGGCGCCGAAGTTCTGCATCAGGGCCGTCTTCGAATACACGTAGGTCGGGGTGCCGTAGGTGTCGGCGATGGCGGGCAGGGCAACGCTGTCGGCGTGCAGGACGCCGTTCTGGATCGAGAAATGCGACATCGGTGGCTTTACTTGGTCGGGGCCGGGGTGGAGGCGTTATTGGAAGAAACTGGCTGGGCAGGCTGCGGATTGGCGGCGGCGGTGGCGGCGGGCGCCGGTTTCGCGGGCGGGTTCGGCATGTACAGCGGGCCGGTTTGGCCACAGCCGGCGAAGGCTGCTGCAAGCGCGGCGCCGGAAAGAAGTGCGGTGGAGGACTTCACGATTAGAATGACGGTTTGATTAGCAGACTTTGGAGTGTAGCATGACCGAATCCGAATTTTTGGCGCTGGCCGAAAGCACCCTGGACCGGCTCGAGGAATGTCTCGACCGCCTCAATGACGAAGACGTGATCGACGTCGAGTGCAAGCGCAGCGGCAACGTGCTGGAGATCGAGTTCCTCGACAATGCGTCGAAGATCATCGTCAACAGCCAGGCCCCGCTGCAGGAAATGTGGGTAGCGGCGCGTTCGGGCGGCTTCCACTACAAGCGCGTGGGCGACCAGTGGCGCAACACGCGCGACGATTCCGAGTTCTTCTTTGCGCTGTCGCAGTATGTGACGGAGCAGGGCGGGGCGCCGGTGGCGCTGGGCTGATTCCCACGGCGGAAACAAAAATGGCGGCCACATCGGGCCGCCATTTTTTTACCACTTGGTAAAAATCAGAACAGCTCGTTCCTGACCGCGTCGCGCGCCTTCTGCTCGCTTGGGGCCGGCGCCGCGCCGACGTCGAGCGAGGTCACGCCGGTGCCCGGCGGCGTCTCGGCGTAGTAGTACTCGCCGCCCGACTGGACCAGTCCGGCCGGCACTTCGCGCTCGACCACTTCCTGGCCCTTGAGCGCCTTGCCCATGTAGCCGATCCAGATCGGCAGGGCCAGGCCGCCGCCGGTTTCGCGGTTGCCGAGGTTCTTCGGCTTGTCGTAGCCGATCCAGGCGATGCCCACCAGCTTCGGGTTGTAGCCGGCGAACCAGGCGTCGATCGAGTCGTTGGTGGTGCCGGTCTTGCCCGCCAGGTCGGTGCGCTTGAGCGACATGGCCTTGGTCGCGGTACCGAAGCGCACCACGTCGCGCAGCATGCTGTCGACCAGGTAGGCGTTGCGTGCATCGATCACGCGGTTGGCCTCGATGCCGGCGCGTTCGGGGCGCGCCTCCGACAGCACCTTGCCGTCGCTGTCGGTCACCTTGGAGATCAGGTAGGGGCTGATGCGGTAGCCGCCGTTGGCGAACACCGCGTAGGCGCCGGCCATCTGCAGCGGCGTAGTAGAGCCGGCGCCCAGCGCCAATGTGAGGTAGGCCGGGTTGCGCTCGGCGTCGAAGCCGAAGCGGGTCGCGAATTCCTGGCCGTAGCGCGCGCCGATCTTGTTCAGGATGCGGATCGAGACCATGTTCTTCGACTGCGTCAGGCCGCGCCGCATCGTCATCGGGCCTTCGTACTTGTTGTCGTAGTTCTTCGGCTCCCAGGCCTGGCCGCCGGTCTGGCCGGCGTCGAACGAGATCGGCGCATCGTTGATGATCGTGGCCGGCGACAGCCCGCGTTCCAGCGAGGCCGAATAGATGAAGGGCTTGAACGAGGAGCCCGGCTGGCGCCAGGCTTGCGTCACGTGGTTGAACTTGTTGCGGTTGAAGTCGAAGCCGCCTACCAAGGCCCGGATCGCGCCGTCGTCGGTGCTGGCCGCGACAAACGCCGACTCCACTTCCGGCATCTGGGTGATGATCCACTTCGATTCGTCGTCCTGCATCACGCGGATCACGGCGCCGCGGCGCAGGCGGCGGTTGGGTGCGGCCTTTTCCGACAGCCAGGCCTTGGCGAAGGCCAGGCCCGGGCCGCTCATCTCGATGGTCTCGCCCGAGGCGATGGTGGCGCTTACCTTCGTTGGCGAGGCCGCCAGCACGATGGCGGCAACGATGTTGTCGCTGTCCGGGTGCTCGGCCAGTTCCGCTTCGACGGCTTCGTCGGCTTCGGTCTTCTCGCCCGGGATCTCGATGTAGGATTCCGGCCCGCGGTAGGGGTGGCGGCGCTCGTATTCCATCACGCCGCGGCGCACCGCGAGGTAGGCCGCGTCCTGGTCGGCCTTGGTGATGGTGGTGAACACGTTCAGGCCGCGCGTGTAGGTGTCTTCCTTGAACTGCTCGTAGACCAGCTGGCGCGCCATCTCGGCCACGTACTCGGCGTGCACGCCGAAGGCGGTGCTGTCCGACTTGATCTTCGGGACCTCGGCCTTGGCCTGTGCAAACTGGGCGTCGGTGATATAGCCGAGCGAATGCATGCGCTGCAGGATGTACTGCTGGCGGGTCTTGGCGCGGGTCGGGTTGACCACCGGGTTGTAGGCCGACGGCGCCTTCGGCAGGCCGGCCAGCATGGCCGCTTCGGCCACCGTGATGTCGCGCAGGTCCTTGCCGTAGTAGATCTGGGCCGCCGACTGGAAGCCGAAGGCGCGCTGGCCCAGGTAGATCTGGTTCATGTACAGCTCCAGGATCTGGTCCTTGGAGAGGTTCTTCTCGATCTTCCAGGCCAGCATCGCCTCATAGGCCTTGCGCTTGAAGGTCTGTTCGGACGACAGGAAGAAGTTGCGCGCGACCTGCTGGGTAATGGTCGAGGCGCCCTGGCGCGCGCCGCCGGTGGCGTTCCGGAACGCGGCGCGCAGAATGCCGAGATAGTCGATGCCGCTGTGCTCGTAGAAGCGGTCGTCCTCGATCGACAGCACCGCCTTCTTCATCACGTCCGGGATGTCCTTGAAATGCACGAGGGTGCGGCGCTCTTCGCCGAACTCGCCGATCAGGACGTTATCGGCGGTGAAGATCCGCAGCGGCATCTTGGGGCGGTAGTCGGTGATGGTGTCCAGCGCCGGCAGGTTGGGGTAGGCCATCGCGAGCGCGAACACGAGCACCAGCACGCCGATGACGGCCAGGCCCGAGAGGGCGGCAAGCGCCATCAGGACCAGGCGCTTCGGGCTGTATTTCGACGGCGAAGGTGAGGACGGAGCTTGTTTCTCTTTCATGCGGTCTTTCGCTGGTTGTGGCTTTACTGAGCGCCTCATTATAAAGCAGCCGTTTTGCGTTCGATACACGCACTGCTGAGCTTAAAATCAAGTAAAGGCAAGCCATGCAATATCAACGAGGAAACGGTCGTGGCAGGGGTGATAACACCCCCGGCCAGAGTGTGGCGCGCACGCCCCGAAATGGGGTGTTCCCTCATAGAAATATCTTGTCGGGGTGCATCCTTTTCGCTACGATCTAACGCGCTGCCTCATATATATGCACCAAGTAAGTGTTTTATCAGCAGATTTTTAGAAACAATCCCGCACGCGGGCGTTCAACATCGAATCCCGTCACGGCGGGAAGGGCACCAGGGAGTACGCTCGTGATCAATCTCAGTTCCTTGTTCGGGAAGTCCAGTCCGCCATTGGCCGGGCTCGACATCAGCACGTCGGGCGTCCGCCTGGTCGAGCTGGGCGACGCCGGCAAAGGTGAACTGCGCCTCGAGCGCTACGCCGCCGAACCGCTGCCGCGTGGCGCGGTCGTGGACGGCAATATCGAAAACATCGAGCAGGTCGCGGAGGCCGTGCGCCGCGTCTGGAAAAAGAGCGGCACCAAGGCGCGCCATGTCGCGCTGGGCATGCCGCCGGCCGCCGTCATCACCAAGAAAATCATCCTGCCGGCCGGCCTGTCGGAAGACCAGCTCGAAGTGCAGGTCGAATCCGAAGCCAGCCAGTACATCCCGTTCGCGCTCGACGAGGTCAGCCTCGATTTCGACGTGATCGGCCAGGCCCCGAATTCGGCCGAGGACATGGAAGTCATGCTGGCCGCGGCGCGCCGCGAGAAGGTCGAGGACCGCGTGGCGATCGCCGAAGCGGCCGGCCTCACGGCCACCGTGATGGACATCGAATCGTATGCCGCGCGCGCCGCGCTCGACCGCGTGGCCAAGGCCGCGCCCGAGGAGATCATGGCGCTGTTCCAGATCGGCGCCCAGGCCACCCACGTGTCGGTGCTGCGCGGCGGCGAGACCATCTATGAACGCGAGCAGCCCTTCGGCGGCAACCAGCTGACCCAGGACATCGTGCGCGCCTACGGCCTGTCGTTCGAGGAAGCGGAAACCCGCAAGCGCGCCGGCGACCTGCCGGAGAACTACCGGGCCGACCTCCTGACCCCTTTCCTGGAAAGCGCCGCACTGGAAATCACGCGCGCGATCCAGTTCTTCTTCACCTCCACACCCTACACCCGGATCGACCAGCTGTACCTGGCCGGCGGCTGCGCCGCACTGCCGGGCATGCTGGAACTGATCGGCAGCCGTACCCGCATCCCGAGCAGCATCGTGGCGCCGTTCGACGGCATGTCCTTCGGGCCGCTGGTGCGTGAACAACAGCTGCGCCAGGAAGGCGCGGCCTACCTGGTCGCCTGCGGCCTGGCCCTGCGGAGGTTTGGCTGATGATCCGCATTAACCTGTTACCCCACCGCGAAGCCAAGCGCAAGCAGAAGCAGTCGGCCTTCGTCGCGCTGCTGGCGCTGGGCGGCCTGGTCGGCGCGGCCGTCGTGCTGATGGTGGGCGGCTACAACGCCAGCCGCATCGCGGTCCAGAACGAACGCAACCTGGTGCTCAAGACCGCCAGCGCGGAACTGGACAAGAAGATCGGCGAGATCAAGACGCTGGAAGAAGAAATCGAAGCGCTGAAGGCGCGCCAGCAGGCGGTCGAAGACCTGCAGGGCGACCGCAACCAGCCGGTCTACCTGCTCGACGAACTGGTGCGCCAGACCCCGGAAGGCGTGTACCTGAAGTCGTTCAGGCAGGAAGGCCAGAAAGTCACGCTGAGCGGTTACGCGCAGTCGCAGGAACGCGTGGCCGAACTGCTGCGCAACGTGTCCGGCACCTCGCCGTGGCTGGAACGCCCCAACCTGACCGAAGTGAAGGTCGCCGCGCTGGACAAGAGCAAGACCGGCCGCAAGGTCGTCGAGTTCCAGATGGACGTGGCGATCAAGCGCCTGCGCGAGCAGGAAGAGGCGGATGGCGCGAAACCGGGCGCAAAAGGCGCGAACGTGGCCAAGGCGGCGCAGACACCATGAACATCGACCTCAAAGACCTCGGCGGCCAGCTCGCCGCGCAATTCCAGGACCTGCAGGGCCGCCAGCCCGGCCAGTGGCCGATCGCCCCGCGCCTGTTGTGCGCGGCCGGCGTGATGGCGGTCGTCATCGGCCTGGGCTACTTCTTCTACTGGGACGGCCAGTTCCAGAAGCAGGAAAAGGGCGCCAAGGAAGAAGCCAAGCTGCGCACCGAATACAAGAGCAAGATGTCGCAGGCGATCAACCTCGAAGCCCTGCAAGCGCAGAAGGTGCAGGTCGACCAGTACGTCGAGCGCCTCGAGAAGCAGCTGCCGAACCGCTCGCAGATGGCGGACCTGCTGTCCGACATCAACCAGGCCGGCGTCGGCCGCGGCCTGCAGTTCGAGATGTTCAAGCCGGGCGCCGAAGTGATCCGCGACTACTACGCCGAACAGCCGATCGACATCAAGGTGAGCGGCAAGTACAACGATGTCGGCGCATTCGCCGCCGACATGGCCAACCTGCCGCGCATCGTCACGCTCAACAACATGGTGCTGAGCACCAAGGACGGCGGCCTGCTGCTCGAAGCGGTGGCCAAGACCTTCCGCTACCTCGACCCGGAAGAGATCAGCACGCAGAAGAAGGCGCGCGACGACAAGAAGGCCAAGGACGCCAAGGGCAAGGGCAAGGACGCCAAGGGCAAGGCCAAGGGCAAGGCCGCCAAGGACAAGGGGGCGGCCAAATGATGCTGCGAACAATCTACGCATTGGCGGCGGCGCTGCTGCTGGCCGGCTGCGGCGACGGCGACGTCAAGGAAGTGCGCGACTGGATGAAGAAAGTCCAGCGCGAGACCAGGCCGGACGTCAAGCCGCTGCCGGCGCCAAAGGACTTCGTCCCCTACGCCTACAATCCGGCCGGTGCGATCGAGCCGTTCAGCGAGGCCAAGCTGCTCAACGAAATGGCGCGCGTCGCGGCGACCACCAGCAACCCGCTGCAGCCGGACAGCACCCGTCCGCGCGAAATGCTCGAGAACTACCCGCTCGACACCATGCGGATGGTGGGCACGCTGCAAAAAGGCGGCATCAGTTATGCGCTGGTCCAGATCGATTCGTCGATCCACCAGGTCAGGGCCGGCCAGCGCATCGGCCAGAATCACGGGTTGGTCACGCGGATTTCCGAAGGCGCGATCGACATCAGGGAAGTTGTGCAGGACGCCACCGGCGACTGGGTCGAACGCAAAGCGACGATCGAGCTGGCGGAAAGCAAGGAGAGCGGCAAATGAGCCCAACCATGAACAATCGAATCATCCGCATCACCGTGCCGGGCTGGCTGGCGCGCACCGGCGCCGCCGTGCTGCTGGCGCTGGGCGGCGGTGCTGCTGCTGCGCAGGGCAATGCGATCGAGTCGATCACCGCCAACCAGCAGGGCGCCAACGTGGTGCTGAACATCGCCATGCGCGAAGCCCCGGCGAAGCCGCCGATCGGCTTCTCGATCACCAACCCGGCGCGCATCGCGCTCGACTTCGGCGCCACCACGAACGCCACCGGCAAGACCGCCCAGGACATCAACCTGGGCGACGTGCGCGGCCTGAACGTGGTGCAGGCCGGCGAGCGTACCCGCCTGGTGCTGAACATGACCCGCCCGCTGAACTACGCCACCGCCATCGACGGCAAGTCGGTGATCGTCACCGTCGAAGGCTCGGGCGGCCTGGCCCAGCCGGTGAACGCCGCCGGCATGCCGGCTGCCAGCCCGGCCCCGGCCGCGCCGGCGGCGCGCCAGGCCTTGCGCGGCCTCGATTTCCGCCGCGGCGCCAATGGCGAAGGCCGGGTCGTGGTCGACCTGCCGCATGGCCAGGTGGCGGTCGACGTGCGCCAGGTCGGCAACCAGGTGCTGGTCGATTTCCTGCGCACCGGCCTGCCGGAAAGCCTGCGCCGCCGCCTCGACGTGACCGACTTCGGCACCCCGGTGTCGAAGGTCACCACCAGCACCCAGGGCGAGAACGTGCGCATGACCATCGATGCGCAGGGCCTGTGGGAACAGTCGGTCTACCAGAGCGACACCCAGCTGGTCGTCGACGTGCGCCCGATCAAGGAAGACCCGAACAAGCTGGCCCAGGGCACCACCGGCTACCGCGGCGAGAAGCTCTCGTTCAACTTCCAGAACGTGGAGGTGCGCGCCGCGCTGCAGGCGATCGCCGACATCTCCGGCCTGAACATCATCACCAGCGATTCCGTCAGCGGCAACCTGACCCTGCGCCTGCGCGACGTGCCCTGGGACCATGCGCTTGATGTAGTGCTGCAGGCCAAGGGCCTGGACATGCGCAAGAACGGCAACGTGCTGTGGATCGCTCCCAAGGAAGAACTGCTGACCAAGGAAAAGCTCGAACTCGAGCAGCGCGCCCAGATCGCCGAGCTCGAGCCGCTGCGCTCCGAGATCTTCCAGCTCAACTACCAGAAGGTCGAGTCCTTCCGCACCGTGTTCGGCCTGGACGCCAGCGGCGCCGCATCGAGCGCCGATAACAAGAACCGCGTGCTGTCGCGCCGCGGCAGCGCGATCATCGACCCGCGCACCAACCAGCTGTTCGTCACCGACGTCGCCGCGAAGATCGAAGACATCCGCAAGCTGATCCAGAAGACCGACGTCGCCTCCAAGCAGGTGCTGATCGAGGCGCGCCTGGTCGAAGCGAACGACGGCTTCTCGCGCAACCTGGGCGCCAAGCTCGGTTTCGCCGACCTGCGCACGCTGCGTGGCGGCGACTCGGGCTGGCAGGTGAAGGGCAACGAGCGCGTCGCCATCGGCGGCAACCTCACCGGCGTGGGCCAGATCACCGGCCAGACGCCCGACACGGGCGACGGCTATACCAATTCCACCATGGTGAACCTGCCGGCCGCCGGCATCGGCGGCGTGTCCCCGACCTCGCTGGCCTTCAGCCTGTTCTCGTCGGCCGCCAACCGCTTCCTGAACCTGGAGCTGTCGGCGCTGGAAGCGGACGGCAAGGGCAAGATCATCTCGAGCCCGCGCGTGGTCACGGAAGACAAGCAGATCGCCGTGATCGAGCAGGGTATCGAACTGCCTTACCAGGTCGCCACCAGCAGCGGCGCGACCTCGATCACCTTCAAGAAGGCCAACCTGCGCCTGGAAGTGACGCCCCAGATCACCCCGGACGGCAACGTGGTGCTGGAAGTGGACGTGAACAAGGACTCCAAGGGCGAGGAAACCCGCGCCGGTTTCGCGATCAACACCCAGCACGTCAAGACCAAGGTGATGGTCGAGAACGGCGGCACGGTGGTGCTGGGCGGTATCTACCAGCAGACCGAACGCAATAGCGAGAACAAGGTCCCGCTGCTGGGCGACGTGCCGCTGCTCGGCTACCTGTTCAAGTCGACCGGCCGCGAAAGCACCAAGACCGAACTGCTGGTATTCATCACGCCGAAGATCGTGGCCGACGCAGCCGCCGGCCGCTGAGCGCATCACAACGACATCACAATAGAAAGAACAGAAGTCATGCACCAATCCGCACAACACGGCGCGCTGGCGTCGATCGGCCGCTGGACGGCCATTGGCCTGGTGGCCGCCACCCTGGCCGCCTGCGGCGGCGGCGGCGGCAATCCGGGCGCCACGGGCGGCACCGGCTCGGGCGGCACCGGCACCGGCACCGGCGGCACCGGCACCCCGGTGACCACCGATCCGAAAATCACCCTGGCGGTGATGGGCGGCGGCGGCGCGGCCGTCAGCTCGCTGTCCGGTGGCCAGAATGCGTCGGTCAGGGCCACGGTCCTGACGGCGGCCGGCAAGCCGGCAGTCGGCGCCATCGTCCAGTTCACGGCCAGCGACGCGACCCTGCTGAACTTCACGCCGGAGAGTGGCTCGGCACTGACCGATGCCAGCGGCGTGGCCGTCATTAACGTCAAGCCGGCCAGCGTAAGCTCGGCTGGCGCAGTGGCGATCACCGCGACCTCGGTGGTGGAAGGCAAGACCGCCACCGCCAGCAGCAATATCGCGGTCGGTGCAGCGCCGCTGACCGTCGGCACGCTGTCGTTCTCGCCGGCCCCGGCGGGCACGCTGCCCGCCTTCAGCACGGTTCCGCTGCGCATTCCGGTCACCAGTGGCGGCCAGCCGGCCAGCGAAGCCACCGGCCTGACCATGAGCTCGGTCTGCATGGGCGACGGCACCGCGACGCTGGTCCCGGGCGCCTTCGCCAACGGCATCCAGACCGCGACCTACACCAACAACGGCTGCCTGCGCGGCACCGACCGTATCACGGTCTCGATCGGCAACTCGATCCAGTTCATCGACATCCCGGTCGGTGCGGCCAATATCGGCTCGATCCAGTTCGTCGGCAGCAGCACCGCAGGCAGCTCGATTGTCCTCAAGGGCTCGGGCGGCCAGGGCCGTTCGGAATCGGCCCAGCTCACCTTCAAGGTAGTCGACCAGCACGGCAACGGCCTGGCCGGCGTGGACGTGAACTTCAACGCCACCACCAATACCGGTGGCCTGGCGGTGTCGCCAGGGCGTGCCACCACCGATGCGGCGGGCCAGGTCAGCACCATGGTGTCCTCGGGCACGATCCCGACCCCGGTGCGGGTGACGGCGGAAGCGAGCCGCAACGGCGTGACGATCAGCGGCCTGTCCGACGCGCTGACCATCTCGACCGGGCTGCCGATCCAGAAGTTCATGTCCATGAGCGCCGAGAAATACAATATCGAAGGCCTGAGCTACGATAACGAGCTGACCGGCATCACGGTCCTGCTGGCCGACCAGTACGGCAACCCGGTGTCGGACAATACGGCGGTCAATTTCGTCACTGAAGGCGGCGCCGTCGGCACCTCGGCCCAGGGTGCCTGCGTGACCAAGGATGGCGGCTGCACGGTCAACCTGCGCAGCCAGGCTTTCCGGCCGCTCGACGGTCGCGTCACGGTCCTGGCCTACGTGCAGGGCATCGAGAACTTCGTCGACGAGAATGGCGATGGCCAGTACACCTGCCGCGGCTATGCCGGCGCGACGCCGTACCGGCCGCTGATCGATACCTGCCCGGCAGGCAACGGCGAAAAGTTCCCCGACGCCGCCAGTGGCCAGCTCGGCGACATGGGCGATCCCTTCCTTGATGCCAAGCTCAACGACGGCGACTACGATGCCAACAAGGGCGACCTGCCGTTCCCGTACAACCGCACCGCCTACAGCAAGGCAGGTGACGGCAAATGGGGCCTGAACTACATCCGCACCTCGCTGGAAATCGTGTTCAGCGGCTCCGATGCCAACCTGGTGCGCCAGGTCTGCACCGGCAACGTGTGTCGCGACTGGACCGCTGCCGACGGCGACCCGTCGGTGATCCTGGGCGTGGCAGGCGCCAGCTGCTCCGCGCAGGAACTGGCGGTACGCCTGTACGACCGTAACAATAATCCATTACCGGAAGGCACCACCGTCTCGACCAGCGACGCGACCGAGATCTCGACCTCCGTCTTCCTGCCGGACAGCGTGGCCTCGACCAATGCCGCCGGCGGCACCATCCACCGCGTCACCGTGAAACCGGATACGGAATGCGCGCGCGGCAGCTTCATGCTGCGGGTGGCGACGCCGAAAGGCAAGGTCACGGGCTTTACCTTCAAGTCGAACTAAGCGCCAGCTGACGCGTTTTTTGGCGGAACCGAGGGCGGCCAGTCTATACTGGCCGTCTTTTTTTATTTCTGCGGACCTGGCAGTGCCTCATCCCAAGAGCAACAATATCTTCCTGGTCGGCCTCATGGGGGCGGGGAAAACCACCATCGGGCGCCAGCTCGCGCGCAAGCTGGGCAAGCGCTTCGTCGATTCCGACCACGAGATCGAAGCGCGCACCGGCGCCACCATCCCCTGGATCTTCGAGATCGAGGGCGAGGGCAGCTTCCGCCGCCGCGAAGCCGAGATGATCCGCGAGCTCAGCGCCCAGGACGACCTGGTGCTGGCCACCGGTGGCGGGGCCGTGCTGAACCCGGCCAGCCGCGCGCTGCTGGCCGAGCGCGGCACCGTGATCTACCTGCGCGCCGCCATCGGCAGCATCCTGCAGCGCACCTCGCACGACAAGAACCGCCCGCTGCTGCAGACCGCCGACCCGCGCGCCAAACTCGAAGAACTGCTGGCCATCCGCGACCCGCTGTACCGCGAGATTGCGGACCTGGTCATCGACACCGGCCGACCTAACGTACAATCGATGGTACAGACCATTTTGGACCAGCTCGCCGCGCAGGAGGCCACTCATGCGGCCGCCCATGCGCGCCGGCTGGCAAGCGACCCGATGACCGAACCTGCACCAACTATCCTCAACGTCGAACTGGGCGAGCGCAGCTACCCGATTGCCATCGGCCCCGGGCTGCTCGATAACGGCGCGCTGCTGGTGCGCCATATCGACGGCGGCAAGGCCGCCATCGTCACCAACACCACCGTCGCCCCGCTGTACCTGGCCAGGGTCGCCGGCGCCCTGCGCGCCGCAGGCCGCGACGTGGTCGAAATCGTCCTGCCCGACGGCGAAGAGCACAAGACCTGGCAGTCGCTCGGCCTGGTGTACGACGCGCTGCTGGCCAACCGCTGCGACCGCAAGACCACCGTCGTGGCGCTGGGCGGCGGCGTGATCGGCGACCTGGCCGGTTTCGCGGCCTCGAGCTACATGCGCGGCGTGCCCTTCGTGCAGGTGCCTACCACGCTGCTGTCGCAGGTCGATTCCTCGGTGGGCGGCAAGACCGGCATCAACCACCCGCTCGGCAAGAACATGATCGGCGCCTTCTACCAGCCGCGCGCCGTCATCGCCGACACCTCCACCCTCAATACCCTGCCGGCGCGCGAGCTCTCGGCCGGCCTGGCCGAAGTGATCAAGCATGGCGCCATCCTCGACGCCGCCTACTTCGACTGGATCGAGCAGAACATTGAAAAACTGGTCGCACGCGAACCGGAAGCGCTGGCCTACGCGATCGCCCGCTCCTGCGAGATCAAGGCCGAGGTGGTGCGCAAGGACGAACGCGAAGGCGGCCTGCGCGCCGTGCTCAATTTCGGCCACACCTTCGGCCACGCGATCGAATCGGGCCTGGGCTATGGCAACTGGCTGCACGGCGAAGCCGTCGGCTGCGGCATGGTGATGGCGGCCGACCTGTCGGCGCGCCTCGGCCTGGTCGACGCGGCCACGGTGGAGCGCGTGCGCGCACTGGTGAAGGCGGCCGGCCTGCCGATCGTGGCGCCCGACCTCGGCGAGGAACGCTGGATCGAGCTGATGGCCGTGGACAAGAAGAACGAGGGCGGGGCGATCAAGTTCATCCTGCTCAAGCCCCTGGGCAGCCCGTCGATCACGAGCGTGCCGCCCGAGGTCTTGCGGGCCACCCTGGCCGCCTGCGTGGCGTGACGAGCATGGACTTCGACGCCCGCCTCGCACCCTACGCAGCGCATTCGTCGAAGTCGCGCGGCCGCAGCCACCAGGAGCCGCCGGCCGGTTCGCGCAGCGAGTTCCAGCGCGACCGCGACCGCATCATCCACTCCACCGCCTTCCGCCGCCTGGAGTACAAGACCCAGGTCTTCCTCAACCACGAGGGCGACCTGTTCCGCACCCGGCTCACGCACAGCATCGAGGTCGCGCAGATCGGCCGCACGCTGGCGCGCAGCCTGCAGCTCAACGAAGACCTGGTCGAAGCCTGCGCGCTGGCGCACGACCTGGGCCACACGCCTTTCGGCCACGTGGGCCAGGATGTGCTCAACGAGTGCATGAAGGACTACGGCGGCTTCGAGCACAACCTGCAAAGCCTGCGCGTGGTGGACCATCTTGAAGAGCACTACGGCGCTTTCGATGGGCTGAACCTCACGTTCGAGACGCGCGAGGGCATCCTCAAGCACTGTTCGCTCACCAATGCGCGCCAGCTGGGCGAACTCGGCCAGCGCTTCATCGGCCGCAGCCAGCCCAGCCTGGAAGCCCAGCTCACCAACCTGGCCGACGAGATCGCGTACAACAACCACGATATCGACGACGGCCTGCGTTCGGGCCTGCTCACCATGGCGCAGATGGAGGAAGTCGACCTGTTCGCGCGCCACCGGCATGCGGTGGAGGCGCAGTATCCGGGCTTGCCGGGCCGGCGCGCGCTGTACGAGACCATTCGCCTGATGATCACGGCGATGACGGCGGACCTGGTCGAGACCTCGGCGGCCTTGATTGCCGATGCGGCGCCGCAGGGGATCGACGACGTGCGTGCAGCGCCCCCCTTGATCCGGTTTTCCGAGACCATGCGCGCCGAGACCACGGCGCTCAAGCGCTTCCTGTATGCGAACCTGTACCGCCACTTCCAGGTCAACCGCATGCGCGTCAAGGCCAGCCGCATCGTGCAGGAGCTGTTCGATGCGTTCATCAAGGACCCGGTGCTGCTGCCCAGCGATTACCAGGTGGAAGGCGATCCGATGCGGCAGGCGCGGAAGATCGCGGATTATATTGCGGGGATGACGGACCGGTATGCGATCAGGGAGCATCGGAGGATTTTTTCGCTGGATCATTTCTGATCGAGTCGATTCTCCGCAGCGCCGCCATTGACCCGCGCCCCCCGCACGTCGTTCCCGCGAAGGCGGGAACCCAAGTTCGTCGCGTCATGTTGGCGGGTGCACGCAAGCGTTTGCAGTATGCGTGCAAACTTGGATCCCGGCCTTCGCCGGGAGTCGTAGGCGCCAGTGGCGCGTATGACGGTTTTTAAGCTAGCAATGAAATGAACCTAGCGCGCGGCTTCTCAACCAAACAAGCCCGGCCGCCCCAACTCCAGCAACAGCTTCTTCACCGGCGCCGGCAAGGGCGCATCCGCGATCGCCTGCAGGTCCCACCACACATGCCTTCCGGTCGCCCCGCCCCGCGCCGACAATCTCACCTGCCACGGCGCGATATGCAGCTTGTAGTGCGTGAACACATGCACCAGCGGGCGCAGCGCCTCGACCTCGTCGACGGTCCCGAACTGCGCACCGGCTGCCACCACGGAAGCTGCCGCCACCGCATCCACCTCGCCCCCCAGGTGCCCATCCACTTCCGGCAGCGACAGCAGCCCGCCCCAGATACCGCTCGACGCCCGCTGTTCCAGCAGCACCTGACCGCCATCGATCACCACCAGCAGCGCGGCGCGCTTTTCCGGCGAGGTCTTTTTCGGTTTGCGTACCGGCAGTTCCGCCGTGCGCCCGGTGGCGTACGCGACGCAGCGCTCGCGC
The DNA here is from genome assembly GCF_900112225.1 of Massilia yuzhufengensis. GTDB lineage: Bacteria > Pseudomonadota > Gammaproteobacteria > Burkholderiales > Burkholderiaceae_D > Telluria > Telluria yuzhufengensis. The sequence goes on from NZ_FOLD01000043.1 coordinate 26,864, forward strand.
AGCGGGCAGCGCGGGCAATCGGGGCGGCTGCGCGTGCACAGGGTGGCGCCCAGGTCCATCAGGCCCTGGGTGTACGACTCGACGCCCGTTTCCGGCAGCAGCGCTTCGGCGCGGCGCCACAGCGCGTCTTCGACCCGTTTCTCGCCCGGGTACTGCTCGATGCCGAATACGCGTGCGAACACGCGCTTGACGTTGCCATCCATGATCGCGGCGCGCGCGCCCACCGAGAATGCGGCGATCGCCGCCGCGGTCGAGCGGCCGATGCCGGGCAGCTCGGCCAGCAGCGCCGGGTCGCCTGGAAAGATGCCGCCGTACTGCTCCACCACGCGCTTGGCGCAGGCGTGCAGGTTGCGCGCCCGGGTGTAGTAACCCAGGCCGCTCCAATGGGCCATCACATCTTCCGATGGCGCCTCGGCCAGCGCCTGCACGGTGGGGAAGCGTTCCAGGAAGCGGCCGTAGTAGCCGAGCACCGCGGCGACCTGGGTCTGCTGCAGCATGATCTCGGACAGCCAGATGCGGTAGGCGTCGGTCGTGTTCTGCCACGGCAGCGTGTGGCGGCCGTGGCTGCGCTGCCAGTCGATCACGGCCTGGGAGAAGGTGGGGTCGGCCAGCTGGTCGAATTCGGTGAGGCGTTTCATGCTGCGGGCTTGTCGTTTTCCAGTGCGTGCGCGACTTGCGCGGCCATGCGGGCCAACAGGGCGCGGGTGTCTTCCAGCGCGCGCTGGGTCGCTTCGAAAGCGCTGATTTTCTGTTCCAGGCTGTCGGTGGCTTCGAAGATGCGCCCGATCGAGGCCTGGCGATGGCGCAGCTGGTCGCGGTGCTGGCGGATGGCCGCTTCCAGCGGCGCCATGATCACCTTGAGCCAGGCTTCGGCATCCAGGTTGGCGGAGCGGTAGATGTGGCGCACGCGCGAGGCGATCGAATCGAAGAAGCGCTCCAGCAAGGTCGCGCGGCTGGTCATGAGCAGGGTGGCGGTGCCGAACTGCTTCAGGAACAGCGCTTCGACTTCGTCGAGTTCGCGGCGGTAGCGCTCCAGCGAAAGCGGCATCGGGCTGGCCAGCGCCAGGCCGTGTTCGGTGGCGAACTTGCGGATCATGCTGTCCATCATGGCGCCGATTTCCGCCACCTTGGTGGCGGAGGCGTCGAGATGCGCGCGCATCGCCTCGAAGTAGCTGCGCACCGGCGCGCGCATGCCGGTCGCGAAGCGCGAGGCCTGCATCGCGGCGCGCACCGCGTCGCCCTGGTCCTGCACGGTGTCCATGCCCAGCGTCGAATACAGCTCGGTGGACAGGCGCGCGAACACGGCGCGCGTGCCCTGCAGCTTGAGCAGGCTGGCGTCGAACTCTTTTTTCTCGGCGTCGACGCGGCGCATCATGTGGGCGATCACGCCCTGGTTCTTGCCGCGCAGGCTGCGCAGCTCCTGCAGCTGCTCGACCAGGTCGCGCGTGCGGGCGGCGGCCAGCGCGGCCTGGCCGGCGGCCAGCGCCTCGAGCTCCTGGCGCAGCTGGCGCTGCACGATGTCGCGGCGCGCCGGCACCAGGTCATGGAACAGCGCCGCCTCCAGCGTGGCCAGCCGGCTCTTCTCGTACAGGGCCATGTCGCCGTTGATCTTGCCGACCAGCGCCTTTTGGGCCGACACCGGGTACACGCGCGCGCTGTCCAGGCCCAGCATCTGGGCCACGTCCTGCTGCTGGCGCGCGATCTCGGCGTCGTTTTCCTGCGGCGTGCGCAGCTCGTCCCACATCGCGTCGATCTTGTTGAGCACCGCCAGGCGCCCCGGCCCGTTGCCGATGTGCGTGCGCCAGACGTCGATATCGCTCTTGGTCACGCCGGTTTCTGCGGCCAGGACGAACAGCACCGCATGCGCGTTCGGGATCAGCTTGAGGGTCAGTTCCGGCTCGGTGCCGATCGCGTTCAGGCCGGGCGTATCGAGGATCACCAGGCCCTGCTTGAGCAGCGGGTGGGGCAGGTTGATGATCGCGTGGCGCCACTGCGGGATCTCGACCGTGCCGTCGGCGCCGAGGCTGGTCGCCATGTCCGGGTCTTCCGGGTCCCACAGGCCGTAGCGCTCGGCCTGCGCGGCCGGCACGCGGCGGGTCTGGCTCACCTGGCGGAAGGCTTCGCTCATGCGCTCGGGCGCGTCGAGGTCCAGCGGCAGCACGGTCCAGCTGGCGGCGTCGTCGCGGAAGTCGCTGGTGGACAGGTGCTGGACGCGGGTCTCGATCGGCAGCAGGCGGATGCAGGGCGGCAGGGCGGCGTCGTACAGCAGCTCGGTCGGGCACATCGTGGTGCGTCCGGCGCTGGAGGGCAGGATGCGCTGGCCGTAGTCGGCGAAGAAGATCGCGTTGATCAGTTCGGTTTTACCGCGCGAGAACTCGGCCACGAAGGCGACCGACAGGCGGTCGTCGCGCAGGCGCGCCAGCGCGCGATCGAGATGCTGCTCGCCGGCGCCGTCGACCAGGGCGTGTTCGCGCAGCGCGGCGCCATAGGCTTCCAGCGATCCCGCGACGGCGGCGCGCCAGGCGCCATATTCTTGAAGTTCCTGCATCGGTGTGATTGCCTTAAATTCAACGCTGGCACTGGACGCAATAGAAGGTCGAGCGCTGGCCCTGCTTGATCTGGCGGATTGGCGTTCCACAGTTGCGGCAAGGCACTCCTGCACGATCATAGACGAAATATGTCTGCTGGAAATATCCAGATTGCCCGTTTACCGCAATAAAGTCCTTCAGCGTGCTGCCACCCTGGACGATGGCGGCGGCGAGGATCTCCTTGATTGCGTCAGCCAGCCTGTCATAGCGGGCGCGGCTGATGCGCGCGGCCGCCGTCTTCGGGTTGATTCCGGCACGGAACAGGCTCTCGCAGGCGTAGATATTGCCCACGCCGACCACGATGTCGCCCGCCAGCAGCACTTGCTTGATCGGCGCGCTGCGCTTGCGGGTCGCGCGCCACAGCAGCTCGCCCGAAAACCCGTCGCCCAGCGGCTCCACGCCCAGGCCGCGCAGCAGCATGTGCTCGTCCAGCCCGCCTTCATCCTTGTCGTGCCACAGCACGGCGCCGAAGCGGCGCGGGTCGTGCAGGCGCAGCACCTGGCGGCCGTCCGGGCCGTCGACGACGAGGTCGAAGTGGTCGTGCTTGCGCGGCTCGACCCCGGGCGGCAGCACGCGCAGGTGGCCGGACATGCCGAGGTGGACGATGAGGGTGCCGTGCTCGAAGCAGATCAGGAGGTACTTGCCGCGGCGGTCGGTGTGCGTGATGCGGCGCCCGACCAGCAGCTCGGACAGCGCGGGCGGGAAGGGCCAGCGCAGGCCTTCGCGGCGCAATACCACCTGCTGCACGATGCGGCCTTCGATATGGGGCGCGACACCGCGCCGGGTGACTTCGACTTCTGGCAGTTCAGGCATGGGAATGGGGATTGATGTAAATTCTGGGCAGCAAACTCGCTGCGGCGCACGCGGGCGCATGCTTGGGCGTAGAATCAGACAACATCTCAACACCCCGGACTTGCCTTGAAAAACGCTTTCGTCATTGTAACTCTCTCCAGCATCCTGGCGGCGTGCGCTGTCGCGCCGCAACAGCAGCCGGCGCCCGCCACGGCAGTCGCCGCCGAGGCGCCGCCCGGGCAGGAACAGGACGTTGCAACGGCCGCCGACGAGGAAGAGGCCGAATCCAAGGCCAGGGCCGAAGCCGACGCGCGCCTGCCCAAGGTCGAACTGACCAGCAGCATGCTGAACCAGTTACTTAAGGCCGAGTTCGCATTCCGCAAGGGCGACTGGCAGGGACCGTACCTCACCATGATGGCCCTGGCCCAGCAGACCCGCGACCCGCGCCTGGCGCGCCGCGCGGCCGAGATCTCGGTGGCGGCCCGCCAGGCCGACGACACGCTGGCGGCCGTGCGCCTGTGGCGCGGGCTCGACCCGGAATCCGACGATGCGACCCAGTATTTCGTCGGCATGGTGGTCACGTCCGACAACATCGCCGAAGTCGAACCGATCTTTGTGGAGCGCCTCAAGAATGCCCCGCCTGACCGTCGCGGCATGCTGATGTTCCAGATCCAGCAGCTGCTGGGACGCGCCAAGGACAAGGAAGCGGCCGGCGCCATGCTCGAGCGTGTCATTGCGCCTTACCGCGGCACGTTCGAGGCGCATATCGTGCAGGCCCAGGCGGCGCTGGCGCGCGGCGACCGCGATGCCGCCCTGCGCGCGGCGCAAGCCGCGCTGGCCGCCAAGCCGGATGCCGAAATCGCCATGCTCATGATGGCCCAGGTGATCGAGGACGACGCCAAGGTGGCGCCCATGCTCGAACAATTCCTCAAGGCCCACCCTGAAGCGCGCGAGGTGCGCGCCGCCCATGCCCGGGTGCTGGTGAACCAGAAGCAGTACCCGCAGGCGCGCGCGCAGTTCGAAGCCCTGCTCAAGGGACGGCCGGACGACGCCGGCAACCTGTACGCCCTTGGCGTGCTGGCCACGCAAATGAACGATGCCCAGGGCGCCGAAAGCTATTTCACCCGCTTCATCGAGGTGCTCGGCCGCAGCCCGGAAGACGACCGCGACCCCACCCGCGCGCTGCTGATCCTGGCCCAGCTGGCCGAAGACCGCCGCGACTACGCTGCCGCGCTGGGCTGGCTCGAGAAAGTGCCTGCCGGGACCGAACCAGCGCTGCTGTTCAGCTCCCAGCTGCGCCGCGCCGCCTTGCTGGCCAAGGGCGGCGACCTGGCGGGCGGGCGCAAGCTGCTGGCCGGCCTCACACCGGCCGAGCCGGCCCAGCAGGCCCAGGTGGCGGTGGCCGAATCGCAGATGCTGCGCGACGCCGGCCGCCTGCTCGAGGCCTATACGCTGATGGACGCGGCCGCCAAGCGCTTCCCCAAGAACCCCGACCTGCTGTACGACTTCGCGCTGCTGGCCGAGAAAATCGGCCGCATGGACACCATGGAAAAGGCGCTGCGCGAGGTCATGGCGCTGGCCCCGGACAACCACCATGCCTACAACGCCCTGGGCTATTCGCTGGCCGAACGCAATATCCGCCTGCAAGAGGCCTACACCCTGATCGCCAAGGCGCTCGGGATGGCGCCGGGCGACCCCTTCATCATGGACAGCATGGGCTGGGTGCAGTATCGCCTGGGCAACCTGGACGAAGCCGAGAAGCAGCTGCGCAGCGCCTACACCTTGCGGCGCGACCCGGAAATCGCCGTCCACCTGGGCGAGGTGCTGTTCCAGAAGGGCCAGCAGGCCGCGGCCCAGGAACTGTGGCGCGAAGCGCGCGCCAAGGACCCGCAGAACGACACCCTGCGCAGCACGCTGGCGCGCCTGCGCCAGAGCCTGTGAAATAATGGCAAGCTGGGCCGGACGCGCGATGCGGCCGGCAGGTCCCCTGCTACTTACCAAGTCAACGATGCCGATAACCCGACGCCTGTCCCTGCTCGCCGCTTCCGCCGCCTTCCTTGCCCTGGCCGGTTGCGCCACCACCGCCAGCACCAATGTCGCCACCGTGGGCGCCTACCGCGACAGCGTCGACCTGAGCGGCCGCCTGTCGGTCAATTACCAGAAGGATGGCAAGGTCGAATCGCTGACCGGCAACTTCGACTGGACCCAGCGCCCGGGCCGGGTGGACGTCACCCTGGCCAATCCGCTGGGCCAGACCATGGCGACCATCGCCGTCACGCCGCAGTCCGCCACGCTGACCCAGGCCGGCCGCGCGCCGCTGAGTGCGGACAACATCGACAGCCTGACCCAGCGCACGCTGGGCTGGCCGCTGCCGGTGTCGGGCCTGCGCGACTGGCTGCAGGGCTATGCGGTGGATGCGCAGGGCCAGCGTTTCACGGCTTCGCCGGCGAACAACACGGTGGTGACCAGGGACGGCTGGCGCCTGCGCTTCGTCGAATGGCAGGACGCCAACGCTGCGCAGCCTACGCCGCGCCTGATCCACGCCGACCGCGCCGCGGCCGGGGACATCCAGGACCTGGCGATCCGCATCGTCGTCAATCCAGCCAGCTGAGCTTGAGTCGCCACATGCGTTCGCTGCACCATTGCCCGGCCCCGGCCAAGCTCAACCTGTTCCTGCACGTGATCGGCCGCCGCGCCGACGGCTACCACCTGCTGCAAAGCGTGTTTCAATTGATCGACCGCGCCGACACCCTGCATTTCGACCTGCGCGATGACGAGCGCATCGTGCGCACCACCGAGGTGCCGGGCGTGCCGGCAGAACAGGACCTGATCGTGCGCGCGCTGCGCCTGCTGCAGGCCGAGTATGCACGCCGCCATGGCCGGCTGCCGCCGGGCATCGACGTGGCGGTGGAAAAAATCCTGCCGATGGGCGGCGGGCTGGGAGGAGGCTCGTCCGACGCGGCCACCGCGCTGATGGCGGCCAACCACCTGTGGCGGGCCGGCTTGAGCCAGCAGGAGTTGATGGAACTGGGCTTGCCGCTCGGCGCCGACATCCCTTTCTTCCTGTTCGGCGAAACCGCCTTTGCCGAAGGCGTGGGTGAGCACTTGCAGGCGGTGCAGGGGCCGGATTGCTGGTATGTCGTGATCGAGCCGGGCGTTGCCGTGCCGACCCCGGCAATATTTTCGGCGCCGGATTTGACAAGGGATTCGAAGGCCGTCATAATAGCGGACTTTTCCAGCAGCCTTATTTCTGTAGCTAAGGAAGCAGGGTTTGGAAGAAATGATTTGCAGGACGTGGCTGAGCGCCTGTTCCCGCCGGTAGCAGAGGCGGTGGCATGGTTGGCTCGTTACGGCGATGCGAGGATGACGGGATCGGGAGCGTGCGTGTTTTGCGCGTTCACCAGCGAGCGCGAAGCGAACCAGGTTGTGGCAGAAGTGCCGGGGCGTTGGAGAGCATGGAAAGCGCAGTCGCTTCCGCGGCACCCGATGAAATCGCTCTTGCAGAATCAAGCAGTTATAGAATAAAATTTTGCCTGTCGAGACGTTAGGCGTTAAAATACGCAGAATGTAACGGCAAGCAAGTTCAGTCGTGTAGGGGAATCGCCAAGCTGGTTAAGGCACCGGATTTTGATTCCGGCATACCAAGGTTCGAATCCTTGTTCCCCTGCCAAAGTTTTCCCGGCTGTCGATGCGGCATGCATCCAGCGGGATAAACAGCGGTGCAGCGTCCGCCTGCATCCATAAGCTAATCAGCCGGTACATCCGGCTGATTGTTTTTCCAGATTCAACGTTTTTCTCTTGGGACTCCCTCCATGGCTTACGAAAACCTGATGGTTTTTACCGGCAACGCCAATCCGGCACTAGCAGAGGGGGTCGCTAAGAACCTCGGCATTCCACTCGGCAAAGCAGTCGTCTCGAAATTCTCGGACGGCGAAGTCATGGTCGAGATCAACGAGAACGTGCGTGGCAAGGATGTCTTCGTCCTGCAATCGACCTGCGCCCCGACCAACGACAACCTGATGGAAATCATCCTGATGGTTGACGCGCTCAAGCGTGCATCGGCAGGCCGCATCACCGCCGCCATTCCTTATTTCGGCTACGCCCGCCAGGACCGCCGCCCGCGTTCGGCGCGTGTCGCGATTTCGGCCAAGGTCGTCGCCAACATGCTCGAAGAAGCCGGCGTCGAGCGCGTCCTGATCATGGACCTGCACGCTGACCAAATCCAGGGTTTCTTCGATATCCCGGTCGACAATATCTACGCGTCGCCGATCCTGCTGGGCGACCTGCAGAAGCGCAACTACGACGACCTGCTGGTCGTCTCGCCGGACGTCGGCGGCGTGGTGCGCGCCCGTGCACTGGCCAAGCGCCTCGGCTGCGACCTGGCGATCATCGACAAGCGCCGCCCGAAGGCGAACGTGTCGGAAGTGATGAACATCATCGGTGAAGTCGAAGGCCGCAACTGCGTCATCATGGATGACATGGTCGACACCGCCGGCACCCTGACCAAGGCCGCCGAAGTGCTCAAGGAGCGCGGCGCCAAGAAAGTCGTCGCGTATTGCACGCACCCAGTGCTGTCGGGTCCGGCAATCGACCGCATCCAGAATTCGCCGCTCGACGAGCTGGTTGTCACCGACACCATTCCGCTGAGCGCGGCCGGCGCCGCCTGCAGCAAGATCCGCCAGCTCACCAGCGCACCCCTGCTGGCCGAGACCTTCAAGCGGATTGTCAAGGGCGACTCGGTGATTTCGCTGTTCGCTGAATAAGCACGAGCAGCACCCGTTTTTCGCGGCGCGCCTGGCTGGAACAGCCGGCGCGCCGTTGTAGCATTCATTGAGCGCGCAGTTGGCGCTCTTTCATGACCGCCCCTGGTCGCGGGGGCGGTCACCACAACTGGGTCACCGGGCTGGCGCACCTGTGCCGGCATTCGGACCCTTTTATACTTGGAGTTTCACATGAAAGTTGTTGCATTCAACCGCACCCTGCAGGGCACCGGAGCGAGCCGCCGCCTGCGCAAGGCTGGCCAGACCCCTGGCATTATCTACGGTGGCACCGAAGCCCCGAAACTGATTGCCCTGGACGGCAACGCCCTGTGGCACGCGCTGAAGAAAGAAGCGTTCCACGGTTCCGTGCTGGACCTCGAAATCGACGGCGCCACCCAGCAAGTCCTGCTGCGTGACTTCCAGATGCACGCGTTCAAGCAACTGGTCCTGCACGCTGACTTCCAGCGCGTCGACGCTTCGCAGAAGATCCACACCAAGGTCGCCCTGCACTTCACCAACGCCGAGACCTCGCCAGCTGTCAAGCTGAGCGCAGCTGTCATCTCGCACGTGCTGAACGAGCTGGACGTGTCCTGCCTGCCAGGCCAGCTGCCAGAATTCATCGAAGTCGACCTGAGCAAGCTGGAAGCCGGCCAGTCGATCCACGTGAACGACCTGACCCTGCCAGAAGGCGTGACCGCAGTGACCCACGGCCAGAACCTGACCATCGTCACCTCGTCGATCCCACGCGGCGCCGTGTCGGCTGACGCAGCTGCTGAGTAATATCTTTCTTCACATGCCGCGCAAGCGGTGTGTTTGGAAATGAAAAAAAACCCGCCGTGGCTTGCCCGGCGGGTTTTTTATTGGCGGATGCGCCTAAAAATCAGGCTCCGGCGAAGGCCGGAGCCCAAGTTCGGCGCGTAACCAACAGCGCATCGGCGAAGCCTCCACCCCGCAAGCACGCTGACCCAAGCGCTTTTGGGCGATAATCATCTTTTTCCCAGAGTCACATACCGCATGTCCATCCGCCTGATCGTCGGCCTCGGCAACCCCGGCCCGGAGTACGAACAAACCCGCCATAACGCCGGCTTCTGGCTGGTGGATAACCTGGCCAATTCGTTGCCCGGCTGCCGCCTGCAGCGCGAATCGCGCTTCAACGCCATGGTCGCCAAAACCCGGATCGCCGGCAATGAAGTCTGGCTGCTGGAGCCGCTGACCTATATGAACCGCTCCGGCCAATCAGTGGGCACGCTGGCGCGCTTCTACAAGATCAACCCTGACGAGATCCTGGTCGTCCATGACGAGCTCGACATGGTGCCCGGCGTTGCCAAGCTGAAAAAGGGCGGTTCCTCCGGCGGCCACAACGGCCTGAAGGACATCACGTCCAGCCTCGGCACCCAGGACTACTGGCGCCTGCGCCTCGGCATCGGCCACCCGCGCAGTCTCAACCTGCAGCAGGCAGTGGCGGACTTCGTCCTGCACCGCCCGCGCCGCGAAGAGCAGGTGCTGATCGAAGAGGCGATCGACAAGAGCGTGCGCATCATTCCGCTGGTGTGCGAGGGGAAGATGGATGTGGCGACGATGCAGTTGCATACGGCTTGAGGGGCAATAACACCACGCCGTATGATTGTGTGAATCGCCCGTTACGCTAATTCAGTTGTTACCCGCAAAACCGTCGCCCCGGCGAAGGCCGGGGCCCAATTTTGCTCGCGAACCGCTCCGCTTGATGTAGGTAGTTGTGCGACGAACTTGGGTACCGGCCTTCGCCGGTACGACGTTCTGGGGCTGGTGGACTGACGTGTCGGCTCGTCGCTGCTCTGGCTGCTTCGAGTAGACCTCACCGCCCCTGCACCACCACCTGCCCCCGCAAATCCCGCATCATGCGCTCCAGTGCCGGCCGCATCTGGCGATAGTCGTCCGGCGTGCAGGTCGCCGCCGTATGCCGGAATTGCAAACGCCGCTTCACCACCACCGCATCGCCTTGCCGCGCATACTGCGCACGATAGAACAACCTCCCGTCATCGACTACCAGCGGCTTGGGCAGCGCCAGCACCCGTGTCTTCGGCGGCAGCCGGTAGCGCAGTTCATCTTCCGCATCGATGGCGGGACAAACGAATTCCTGGCGCCGCTCCGGCTCGCGCCCGAGGTCGAACACGGCATCTCCGAGCCCGCCCCAGAAGTTGTAGGTCGTGGCCAGCGCCACCGGCCCCGGCAGGCGCACGAAGCCATCGGTCGCTCCCGAGAACGCCAGCGTGTAATCGTCGCCCGGGGCCTCCGTCTCGCCCGCCTCGAGCAGGCCTTCGCCGGTCTGCCCCAGTCCGGCCAGCATGCGCCGCACGAAGCCGTCGCGCTCGGCCTGCGGCGTGCCGCGCACGGCCTGGCGGTAGGGTTCGGCGATGGCGCCGCCGCTGGTGCGCGCCACATGGAAGCGGCTGCTGCCGTCGCGGGCGATGTCGAAGCGTGTGCGGGTGCGGCTGCGCGCGGACTGATACGCTGGCGTGACGGCGAACTGGCCGGTACCGGCCAGCAGCACCGGCTTGCCCAGCAGGGCAGGGGGCAGGAAGCCGCCCGCGACGGTTTCGGCGGTGGGGTCCAGGAAGAGCTGCAGCTGCGGCACGTAGACGATCACATGGTTCAGCACGCCCAGCGTCGGTACCGCGGGCAGGCGGTAGGCGTTGTCGGCATTGACCAGTGCCGCGCTGCTCGGGATGCCGCTCGCCGCCAGCAAGGCTTGCAGCAGCACGGCGTGGTCCTTGCAATCCCCATAGCGGTTCGCCAGCACGGAAGCGGAAGGATGCGGCACCACGCCGCCAGGGCCGAGATACACCGCGACATAACGGATGTTGCGGCGTACCCAGTCCGACAGGGCGATCGCGCGTGCGCGCGGGTCGTCCAGCCCCTGCGTCGCGTCGGCGGCTAACTTGGCAATACCTGCGTCGGGAACGGCCGCCGCCGCGGCCCGCGCCTGGTAGGCCCGGGCGAAGGCCGCATAGTCGGGGAAAGTGGAAACGGCGAGCCGCCGGCCATGATCGATGGTGCTCACCGCACCCTGTTCGGTGCGCTCGTTGTCGCCGTCCACGTAGCGCCAGGCGTAGCGGCGCCGGCCGGGCGGGCTGTCAATGGGCAGCGGTTCGAAACCGGCGGCATCGGCCTGCAGCGCCATCGACAGCGGCAGGTCATAGGTGAGCCGAAAATCCTTGTGGCGCCAGGGCCGGGCCACCGTGAAGTCTTCGAACTGGCCGGGAAACAGCGGCGTGTGGCGCCGCAGCGTGTAGCGCAGGGTGAGCGTGTCGCCCGCGGCGACGTCGGGGAAAATGACCACCTTCAGACGCGTGTCCTGGAACATTGGCGCTTCGGCGGATGCGGCTTCCTGCTGCTCGCGGATCTGCTGCGGCCCGACCGGCACGCGCCGCCCGCCCGGCTTGGTAGTCCAGGCTTCGATCGAGATGACCTGGTCGAGCGAATTGTTGAAGCTGATGAACTGCTCGGCGTGTGCTTCCACGGCGGCGGCGCTGGCGATTGTTTTCACCAGTTCGACCTCGAGCGTGTGCGCGCCGTCGGCATCGACCGTGAAGTGCTGCCAGTGGCGCTCGACGACGACCGAACGGTCGGTGCCCTTGTCGCCCGCCGCCAGCGGGCCGCAGGCAAGCAGCAGCATCAGGAACAGGGCAAGTCGGAACGGCATGGCGGACTCCGCGAAAGCGACCGACCCATGTTACGCAGCCCCGTTCCTCCAAACTTGCGCAAAGCTAGCCATTGCTGCTTAAAGCTGCCTACTGTTGGATTCCTGCTTCATCGGGGCCGGTTTCACCCTGCGCTCACGCGCAGGGCCAGCGCCTTCCCCTCCACAGGCCGCTACGGTCGAACTGACCGCCACCTTCTTCAAATTGATTGCCGCGTTGACGTCGCGGTCATGCAAGGTGCTGCAGCCGGGGCAGCTCCACTGGCGCGTGCCCAGCACCATCGTGTCGAGCTTGTAGCCGCAGTACGAGCATAGCTTGCTGCTCGGGTACCAGCGGTCCGCCACCACGACACGCCCTCCGCGCAAAGCCGTCTTGTAGTCCAGCTGGCGCCGCAGTTCATGGAAACCCATGTCGGCGATGGCCCGCGCCAGCTTCCGG
>NZ_FOLD01000045.1 GCF_900112225.1 Massilia yuzhufengensis
ATGGTCATGCCAGGCGACAACGTGTCGATCACCGTCAAGCTGATCAACCCGATCGCGATGGAAGAAGGCCTGCGTTTCGCAATCCGCGAAGGCGGCCGTACCGTCGGCGCCGGCGTTGTGGCAAAAATCCTGGCCTAAGTTCGCTTAGCCGGATCGCCTGAGGGGCCCTGTCCCTCAGGCACCACAGATGGGGGCAGACTTTTTGGTCTGTCCCCATCTTTATGAGGGGGAACGATGCTATACTCCCGCCTCTTGAGCAGTGCCGTAGGACCTACCACACATTGCCGGCTACGTGCCGGAACGTTCTTTTAAAGGAAACAGCATGTCCGCTAACCAGAAAATCCGTATTCGCCTGAAAGCTTTCGACTACAAGCTGATCGACCAGTCCGCACTGGAAATCGTCGACACCGCCAAGCGCACCGGCGCAGTGGTCAAGGGCCCGGTCCCACTGCCGACCCGCATCCAGCGTTTCGACATCCTGCGTTCGCCGCACGTCAACAAGACCTCGCGCGACCAGTTCGAGATCCGTACCCACCAGCGCCTGATGGACATCGTTGATCCTACCGACAAGACCGTTGACGCACTGATGAAGCTGGACCTGCCAGCTGGCGTCGACGTCGAAATCAAGCTGCAGTAATCGTACCCATCCGCCGGCGGAGCAATCCGCTGCGGTAGCCAAGGGCCGGGAAGTTCGCGAGAACTCCCGGCCCTTGTCATTTCCGGGCTCAGTGCGTGAGGCGGTAGAGCACCGGCCCCAACAGGTTGCCGGCCACTAAGCCGCAGCCCAGCAGCAGCGCCAGCGCTACCCACCGGCCAAGCCAGCCGAGGATGGCCGGGTCGGCTAACACGCTCGTGTGCTGCGCGCGGGCCAGGGTGAAGGACGAGGCTTCGTCTGGTGGGATATCCATGTTCGGCATGGGGCCTCCTTGCAAAAGCCCATTGTCGAGCGCGTTTGCGCTCCCCACGTTGTTCTAGCGCATCACGCATGCGCCCGCCAGGGTGGTTTATCCCTCCCAAATTGTCCCTGGGCCCGTGCCGTGTTGTAATCAAAGCGATCACAACAGCGTACCGACTCCATGCACCTCGTCCCCAACATCGCCAGCGCCGCCGCAGAATTGCGCCGCACGTCGTGGCTACAGCTGGCGGGCTATGCCTGGATCGGCTTCTTCGTCGTGTTCCTGGTGAAGCTGGCGGCGCCGGCCGGGATGGGCCCGGCCCTGCGGGCATGTGGACTGGTCCTGCCGCTCTTGCTGCTGGCAGCCAAGGACCTGGCGCATGCGCCAGACGCACTGCGGCGCCTGCAGGGCGCGGACAACTGGCGCGGCCGTATCACCGCGCTGCTGCCGCCCGAGCTGCTCGGCATGCTACGGATCGAGCGCCTGATGTGGCGTGGGTTCCTCCGATGGCTGCGGCGCCGTCCGGCGGCCACCGCGCCGGAAGGGACTGCGCTGACCTACCTGCGGCGCGGCGCCTACGGCAGCGCCATCGGGGTGGTGATGGTGGCCCTGTTCCTCGAGCTGCCCATCAACATCCTGCTGGTCAACCTGATGATCGACGAGCCCACCGCGCGCCTGGCCATCCACGTCGCTTGCGGGGCCGGGGCGCTGTATAGCTTCGTATGGGTGCTGGCCGACCGCTGGCATGTCGGCGACGCCAGCCATGTCCTTGCAGGCGAGATGCTGCACCTGCGCGTAGGCGTGCGCAGCCAGGGCGCCGTTCCCCTTTCGGCCATCGAGCGCTGCGAGGCCGTGACGGAAGCCCCGGAACGCTGGAGCCGGCGCCACGGCATCCACCGCGCCGACACCCTGCTGGTCACCCCGTTCGACAAACCGAACTGCGTGCTGTTCCTCAAGCCCGACGCCACCGTCACGCTCCTGCACTGGCAGGTGCAACGCCAGGCACCGCGCTACCTGCTGCTCTACCTCGACCGCCCGGAACGATTAGCCAGCCACGTCAACTTCGGGGTCAGGTCTGACAATCAGACACAGCCTCGACCGTAAATGCAGGCCAAGGCAGAGCTCGTGTCCAAATGTCAGACCTGACCCCGAAGTTTATTTCGAGCCGGTTTTCCAGCGCATGCCGAAGCCGAAGTGGCGGTCCATCAGTTCGTGGGCGCTGGTGCTGCCCTGCTGCTGGAAGTATTCGGCCAGCTTGGTGACCTGCAGGCTGCCGCCCTTGTTTTCGATGAGGGCGATCGCGCACATGATCTGGTTGCCGCCGCCGTCCAGCCGGACTTCGATCGGGGCCTGGTCGGGGACGGCGATGGTGACCACGCCGTCGGTCGCCGACCAGTTGGGCACGCCTTCGTAGATGAAGGAGAAGATCAGGGCGCGGCGGATCTGGTCGAAGCGCTCGCCATTGATGTACAGGTTCTCGCCGCCGCTCGCCGCGCCGGTGCGGTCGTCGGCGTCGAGCTTGATGAAGGGCTCGCGATCGAGGTCGCCCCAGGAGTTGCCGAGCGCCTGTACCAGGCCGCGGCGGCCGTCGGCCAGCTCGTACATGCAGCCCAGGTCCAGGTCGATGCCGCCGCGTCCCTTGCGCGGGGAGGCGCCGGCGATCAGCTTGTCGAAGAAGCCGGTCTTGGCGGGAGGCGGCGGGGCGGCGGTGGCCGACTGGTTCCAGTTCAGGTTCACATGGATGCGGCCGAAGCCCTTGCCGGCGCGCTTGTCGAGCGAGACCTTGTCGCCGCGCTTGTCGAGTGTGACCTTCGACAGCGAGACCTTGGCCGCCGGCGGGGCGGCCGGAGTCGGTGTCGACGCAGGAGCAGCGGCAGGCGTGGCCTCGGCGCCGCCGAAATGCGCCAGCAGCGCCGACAGCCCGCCATTGAAGCCCTGTCCGACCGCGCCGAAGCGCCAGCTGCCATCGCGGCGGTACAGCTCGGCGACGATCACGGCCTTCTCATCGCCGAAGTCCGCGCCCGACCACGGGAAGCGCACCGCGCTGCCCAGGTTCAGGGCGCAGGCGCCGAGCGAGCGCATGGACTGGGAGCCGTCGATGGCGGCCACGAACACCAGTTTTGCTATCGATGCCGGCAACAGGTCGAGGTTGACGGCGAAACGTGCCGAGGAGCCGGCCATCTCGAGCCGCACCGCGCCTTCCGGGCTGGCCAGCTGGTTGTAGAACACCATGTAGCGGTCGTCCGACAGGCGGTCCGAGGCATCGAGCCCGAAGCAGGAGACGTCGACCGACAGGCCGGGCGCCTGGATGTCCACCTCCACCGGGAAAACGCTGCCGCAGCCGAGGTCCGCCAGCTTGCCTTTTTGTCCGCGCGAAAACATGATCATGTCGCTTCTCCTTCCATGGATGGGGTCCGTCCCGACGGGGTGCGCGCCGCCTCGTGCGCCTGGGCGCCGAAGCGGTGCGATTGCTCGACCAGGCGCTCGGCCCAGGCGCGGTGGGTGGCCACTTCGCACATCGCATCGTCCATGCGGAACACGGCCGGACTGGCTTCGTCGAGGATGGCGCGCGCCACCGCGAGGTCTTGCGGGCGCACCTTGTAGTGCTGTTCGATCGGATCGATCTGGGTCGGATGGATCGCGGTCTTCCCGACCATGCCATAGGCCAGATCTTCCAGTACCTCCTGGTCGAGCAATTCCGGCAGGTCGAGGTATTCGAACACCGGCGCGGTGAGCGCAAAGCCGTACGGACGGAAGGTGGTTACCAGGCGCGCGATGACGGGGCCGAGCGGGGTGCGGTAGATCGTCATGCCGCGCGGCCGGCGCAGGCCGAGCAGGGCGAGCAGGTCGTTGCCGCCGACGCGCAAGGCCAGGATGCGCTGGCGCACGCCCGGCGCGTCGAAGACGGCGCGCAGCTGCTGCATCTCGCTGTCGCAGAAGACGTCGGCCGTTTCCAGCGTCGGCATCAAGACGTGATCGGTATCGCGCACCAGGCGGAAGTAGGTCTCGAAGTTGTGGCGCGTGACCTTGGGCAGCACGAAGCCGGTGAGTTTTTCCACGCCCGGCATGGCCAGCACGCGTTCCATCACCTCCGGATTACGCACCCGGACGAAGCGCTCGGCCGCGATCTCGCCGCGCATATTGGCCAGCACCACCGACAGGTTGAACAGCGACCAGCTCAGTTCGCGGTCGGCGATGGCGTCTTCGAGGCAGAAGATGAGCGAGCGAGCATGCGGCAGCCGGTCGCCGTTCGCGATCGCGGCCAGGTTCTTGTGATTGGCAGGCACGTACAGCGACGCGCCCATCGACTTAGCCATCTGATGCACTCCTGATCAGGGATACTGCGTGATAAGGCAGGTCCGGGTCGATCTCGACCGGCACCTGTTTTTCTTCGGCCAGCACCTCCAGGTGCGCCACATCCGGCGCACCTGGCTGGCGCAGCACCAGCAGGCGCGGGACGCGGCGCAGCAGCACGCGGGTGGCTTCGCCGATGCCGGGCTTGATGAGGTTGACGTCGGCGACGCCGTAGCGCGCCATGGCGCCGGCCAGGTAGGCGCGCGAGCGCTGCGCCGCGCCCTTGGCGTCGAGCGGCGCAGCAAAGGCCGGCGCGGCCCTTATCGCCAGCTCCACCAGCGCGTCGGCGAAACGCTGCGACTGGTCGTGCGGCGCCAGTTCGGCGTAGTACACGCAGCCATGGAAGTCGTCCGGACCGATGCGCTCGTCCAGCACCGTGCGGCTGACCAGGCCCGACACCGTCGCATTCAGGATGCTCGACGGGATCAGGTAGTCTTCGCCGGAGGCGGCGCAGGCAGCCGCGCCGGCCAGGTCGGACAGCACGTGCAGGCCGTTGTCGATCGCGCATCCCTCGGTTGCATTGAAGGCCGACACCGACAGCGCCAGCTCGCGCGCGATCGCGCCCTTGCCGGTCCAGCCGTCGACGAAGACGATCGACTCGGCTGCGTGGCCCTGGGCCAGGATGTGCCGCAATGCGGCCCGGTCGATACCGCGGTCGCGCACGATCGACACCGAATAGTGCACGGCCTCGCGCCCGAAGCGTTCGCGCAGCAGGCGCGCCACCACCACGCCCACCGGCGTGCCGGCGCGCGCCAGCGACACCAGGGTGATGGCGCCGCTGCGGCGCGCGGCGATAAGCGCGGCCAGCTGCAGGCAGTCGGCGGCCATGCGCGCATTGTTGGCGCGGCAGGCTTCGTCGAACACGGCCATGTAGCGCGTCGACGGCGCCGATTCCGGCGACAGCATCTGGCTGTAGTGGCGCTGGCCCGACTGGATCAGCCGCTCCTTCTCCACGACGCTGGTGAATTCCCGCGCCTGCAGGGGCGTGAGCAGGAAGCGCACGTCCTCGCTGCGGTAGCTGCCCGAGAAGCTCACAGCGTCTCCACCGTGATGCGCGCCAGCTGCGTGGCGCGCGGGACGATGGCGTAGTCGCAGGCCGCCATGAAGCGCGCGTCCGAGCGGCTGTCGCCCATGCCGAAGCTGACGATGTCGCCATGCTCGGCGCGCAGCATGGCCGTCACGCAGGCCACCGCATTGGCCTTGTCGAGCGCCTTGGGCAGGATCGCCAGGTTGTTGCCGTTGCGGTGCACCGCGTAGTCCTGGTTGCGGGCCGCGATCCAGGGCAGCACCACCTCGGTTTCGACCGTGGCCAGGCGCGCGTGGACCTTGTCCGGGTCTTTCACCACCAGGAAGAAGGGCGTGGCGAAGTCTTCGATCATGCGTGCGCGCCCGCCATAGCCGGTACGGTTGCCGTAGTCATCGATGTGGCGCGCCAGCTCCTGCAGGCCGGGCAGGGCGCCATGCATCGCCGTGCGCATGCCATCGAGCCAGGGGCGGTCGGCGCTGCCGTCCGGATGCAGGACCACGCCGCCATAGTTGATGATGGCGTAGCTGGAAAACGGCAGGTGCACGCGGCGCAGTCCGTCGAGGTCGCGCGCGGTGGTCGGAATCACCGTCATCCCGTCCTGCACGAAGCTGAGGAATGCGCGCTGCGCCTGCGTCGTGTACGAGCAGATGCTGCCGTCCTTGTAATAGGCGGCCGGCTCGAGCGCATCGCTCCCGCGGCACTTCTCGAAAGTCTGGAACAGCGTGTCGTCCAGGTCAGCGAACAGGAACTTCTTCAACATGGTCATCCAGCAGGAAGTGGAACAGGCGCGCATCCAGCTGGCCGGCAAGTTCGCGCAGCGCAGGGTTCAGGGCGGTTTCGTGGCACACCAGCACGTGGTCATACTGGCCGGGGGCGACGTTGTAGATGAAATTGGCGACGCCTTCGCCGTAGTTGTCGGGGAAGCGCAGGGCGTAATCCACCGCGCCCCAGGTCAGGATCGGCGAGCGCGTGGTCGACTGCACCCGGACGTTCACGCCCTGGCGCTCGAGCGCCGCGCCGAGCAGCGTGGCGGCGTGCATGAATTCGCCGGTGCCGAGCACCAGCACCGAGGCGCCGGGGGCGAATTCGCCCGCCAGGCGCGCGGCCAGGCGCTCGGGCGCACGCAAGGCAGAGGACAAGCCGAGGCGGCCGAAACGGGTGCTGGCGCCGCGGTCCGCATTCGCATCGAAGCGCTGGGCAGGGGTAGCCGGGGCCACGTAGTCGCCCGGGGTGAAGCGGTATTCGCCGCCCACCAGTGCGCCCATCGTCACCGGCAGCCCGAAGCGCGCGGACAGGCCGTCGGTGGCGCTTTGCCCCATGAAATTGGTGATCGTCGCCAGGTGCACGCGTCGAATGCCGGGATTCAGGCGGCGGCAGGCCTGCGTCAAGTTCAGGAAGGTGTTGCCGGTGCTGGCCTCGTCGTCCACCAGCACCAGGGTGCCGGCGCCCAGCAGCAGTTCGCGCAGCGCGGGGTCGCTTGGCAGGTGGAGGAACTGGCGCGGCGCGTGGCTGTGCGCTTCCTCGAATTCGATCAGCTCCCCGCCGCCCACGCGGTAGCGGGTGGTGTGGATGAACAGCGCACTGTGGCCAGGGTGCGCGCGCAGCCAGGCTTCGAACACGCCCTGGCCAAGGCCGATGGCGGTTTCCGCCATGGCGATGAAGATCACCGGGCCGTCGACGTTTGGTACGGTGGCGGCCAGGCGCTCGTGGATGGCGATCATGTTCGATGGCGTCACCGGCCAGTGCTTGCCCAGCACCTTGCTCAGGAACAGGAAGCCGCGCTTGGCGTTGGCGCGGGCGGCAAAGCCGAGCAGGGCGTCCGCCTCATCGGCGCCGTGCGTGAGCGTCAGTTCGAGCGTCCCGGTGGGCAGGTCCACGCTGCGGCGCGACAGGGCGCCGGTGTCGGCCTTGGCGTTCATGGCAGCTCCACCGCTTCGGCCAGCTCGGCCACGCGCATGCCGTCGCGTACCGGCGCCACGTCGACCGTATCGAAGCCGTCGGCAAAGCCCTTCAGGGCGATCCACGGCAGGTTGGGGCCGGCGGCGCAAGCCATGCCGATTCCGCCCGACATGCGCGGGTTGATTTCCAGCAGGCGAAGGCGGCGCGCATCCTTCGGGCCGCTTTCGCGGAACTGCACGTTGAAGATGCCGTTCAGGCCGTAGTCGGCCGCCAGTGTGGCGGTGGCCTCGAGGATGTCGGCGCGGGCGTCGATCAGCTGGCCGCTGCCGGCCTGGGACAGCTTGCGGCGCGGTACCGCCGCCACCAGGCGGCCGCGATCTCCCACGCAGTCGACGCTGTATTCGGCGCCTTCCAGGAATTCCATCAGCAGCATGGTGCGGAACTCGCCCATCTCGGCCAGGCCGCGGCGCAGGTCCTGGTAGCCGATGTGGTACTCGGCGCCCGCAAGCAGCAGGGCCGCGCTGCTGCGCTCTTCGTCGATGACGGCAAAGCCGATCCCGTAGATGCCGCGCGAGGGCTTCAGGCACAGCCTGGCGTGGCGCGGCCGCAGTTCGGCCCAGGCGGCGTCGAACTGATCGAGGTTCTCGAAGCGGCGGAACTCGGCCACCGGCGCCTGCGGCAGCGCGGTCTCTGCGTAGAAGGCGGCCTTGTCGTGGATCAGGTGAAGCCGCGACGGCGTGGCCGCGCTCAGTACGCGCGTGCCGATCGCCTCGAAGCGGGCGTGGTGGGCCGCCAGCGTGGTCGCTTCGCGCCCCGGTACGAAGATGTCGATCCGCTGCTCCCGGCAGAAGTCCAGGCACCAGTCGACATAGGCGGCCGGTTCCAGCCCGGTCGGCTCGCTGTGGAACTCGTGCGCCAGGCGCGCTGCGGGCGTGTGGCGGTTGGCGTTGCTGTGGATGATGGTGAAGCGCTGGGCGGTATCCGCTGCGCGGATCAGCCGAAGGGCGGTGTAGACGGACGAAAACGTCCTGTTGAACCAGACACGCATGAAGTCTTCCAGGACAGGGTGGATACGCGCGCCCGCCGGGAAGCGGGCGCGCAAGCAGCAGGGGTCAGGCAGGGACGCTCAGACGTTGACGCCGAACGAACGCGCCAGCGGGCCCAGGCCGCCCTTGAAGCCCTGGCCGACGGCGCGGAACTTCCAGTCGCTGCCGTTGCGGTAGAGTTCGCCGAAGATCATCGCGGTCTCGGTCGAGCTGTCCTCGGACAGGTCGTAGCGCGCCAGTTCGGCCTCGCCGACGCCGTTCAGGCAGCGGATGTACGCCTTGGCGACCATGCCGAAGCTCTGGCGGCGCGCATCGGCGTCGTGGATGGTGACGCAGAACGAGATCTTGTCGACTTCGGCCGGCACGCGCGACAGGTCGATGGCGAGCTTCTCGTCGTCGCCTTCGCCCTGGCCGGTGGTATTGTCGCCCGCATGCACCACCGAACCGTCGGTGGACTTCAGGTTGTTATAGAAGATGAAGTCGGCGTCGCCGCGCACCTTGGCGTCGGCCTTGAGCATGAAGGCGCTGCCGTCGAGGTCGAATGCGGCGCCATCGGTCGAGCGCGGATCCCAGCCCAGGCCAATGATGACCTTGGTCAGGCCAGGCGCTTCCTTGCTCAGGTTGACGTTGCCGCCTTTCTGCAGACTGATTGCCATGCGAACTCCTTATAGGGTGTGAGTGATGTGCCGGGGCCAACTGGCCAGCGATAAATTCACCCGCCAATATAGCGGACATTGTCCGATTGTACACGGGCGCATTTCACGTTGTCTGCTATGAGGCTGTCCATACGCGGGGCAGGGGAAGGCCCTGATTTTCACATTTGCACAACACAGCTATTGCAAAACCTGAACGGTCGCCCTTATAATTCGGCTCCCCGGGCGGTTAGTTCAGTTGGTTAGAATACTTGGTCGACATCCAAGGGGTCGCAGGTTCGAATCCTGCACCGCCCACCAAAGTTTCCAGATCGCAGGCCCCGAGCCTGTAGAGAAAAGACGGTCTTCTCGTCTTTTCTGTGCTGACCAGCTAGGTCAGATTCCTCTCTTTCTCCACGCACGGCGAAAAACGCAACAGGGTCGACATACCCCCGATTCTCTTGTTGCGTCAAGCCTTTTTGCGCGCTATACTAGCCGGCTTCGGTACGGGTTTATCTTTTTTGCCCGCACCTTTTCCTGTAGTTAAATTAGCCCCGCCCAATCGTAGGTGGGAATGGAGAAAAAATGAGCCTGGGCCTTCTCGGTCGCAAGGTTGGCATGATGCGCATCTTCACGGATGACGGGGATTCGATCCCAGTTACCGTGCTCGACGTGTCGAACAACCGTGTTGCGCAAGTCAAAACTCCTGAAACTGACGGTTATACCGCTGTTCAGGTCGTATTCGGTCAACGTCGCGCTTCCCGCGTGAACAAGGCCGCTGCTGGTCACCTCGCCAAAGCTGGCGTGGAAGCTGGCACCATGCTGCGTGAATTCCGTATCGATTCCGCAAAAGCCGCTGAACTCAAAGCCGGCGACACCATCGATGCATCGATGTTCGAAGTGGGCCAGAAAATCGACGTGCAAGGCACCTCGATCGGTAAGGGCTACGCCGGTACCATCAAGCGTCACAACTTCGCCTCGGGTCGCGCTACCCACGGTAACTCGCGTTCGCACAACGTTCCTGGCTCCATCGGTATGGCGCAGGATCCGGGTCGCGTGTTCCCAGGCAAGCGCATGACCGGTCACATGGGCGACGTCACCGTCACCACCCAGAACCTGGAAGTCGCGCGTATCGACGCTGAACGTCAACTGCTGCTCGTGAAGGGTGCCGTTCCTGGCGCCAAAAACGGCCAGGTGATCGTCAAGCCCGCCGTTAAAGTCAAAGCCAAGAAAGGAGCTTAATTATGGAACTTCAGCTCCTGAATGAGCAAGGTCAAGCTGGCGCCGGCGTTGCCGCCGCCGATACCGTGTTCGGCCGCGAATACAACGAAGCCCTGATTCACCAGGTCGTGGTCGCCTACGCTGCAAACGCACGTAGCGGCAACCGCAAGCAGAAAGACCGTGAAGAAGTCAGCCACACCACCAAGAAGCCATGGCGCCAAAAAGGCACCGGCCGCGCTCGTGCTGGTATGTCGTCGTCGCCACTGTGGCGCGGCGGTGGTCGCATCTTCCCGAACTCGCCTGACGAGAACTTCACCCACAAAGTCAACAAGAAGATGTTCCGTGCAGGTATCTGCTCGATCTTCTCGCAGCTGGCTCGTGAAGGCCGCCTGGTCGTGATCGAAAACCTGTCGATCGATGCTCCAAAGACCAAGCTGCTGTCGCAAAAGCTGCAGGGCATGGGCCTGGAATCGGTCATGGTGATCACCGACACCATCGAAGAAAACCTGCTGCTGGCATCGCGCAACCTGCCGAACGTGCTCGTCGTCGAGCCGAAAGCAGCTGACCCGATGTCGCTGGTGTTCTACAAAAAAGTCCTGGTCACCAAAGCAGCACTGGCCAAGATCGAGGAGATGTACGCATGAGCGCCGCAATCAAATTCAGCGAAGAGCGCCTGATGAAGGTGCTGCTGGCTCCGGTCATTTCCGAAAAGGCGACCTTCGTCGCTGAAAAGAACGAACAGATCGTGTTCAAGGTTCTGCCGGACGCAACCAAGCCAGAAATCAAGGCTGCCGTCGAACTGCTGTTCAAGGTCGAAGTGGAATCGGTGCAAACCGCAAACCGCGAAGGCAAAGTCAAGCGTTCGGGCCGTTTCACCGGTCGCCGCAACCACACCAAGCGCGCTTTCGTGGCCCTGAAGCCGGGTCAGGAAATCAATTTTGTCGAGGAGGCTAAATAATGGCACTCGTTAAGATGAAGCCAACCTCCCCAGGCCGTCGCGGCATGGTGAAAGTTGTGACCGAAGGCCTGTACAAGGGCCGTCCGTTCGCAGCACTGGTTGAAAAGAAATCGAAAACTGCCGGCCGTAACAACAACGGCCACATCACCACCCGTCACATCGGTGGTGGTCACAAGCAACACTACCGTATGGTGGACTTCAAGCGCAACGACAAGGACGGCATCCCGGCCAAGGTCGAGCGTATTGAATACGATCCGAACCGTACCGCGCACATCGCTCTGCTGTGCTACGCGGATGGTCATCGTGCGTACATCATCGCGACCAAAGGCATGGCTGTCGGCGACAGCGTCATGAACGGCTCGGAAGCGCCGATCAAGTCGGGCAACTGCCTGCCAATCCGTAACATCCCGGTCGGTACCGTGATGCACTGCGTCGAAATGCTGCCAGGTAAGGGTGCCCAGATGGCCCGTACCGCCGGCGCCGCCGTTGTGCTGATGGCCCGCGAAGGCACCTACGCCCAGGTTCGCCTGCGTTCGGGTGAAGTGCGCCGCGTGCACATCGAGTGCCGCGCGACCGTTGGCGAAGTCGGCAATGCCGAACACAGCCTGCGCAAGATCGGTAAGGCTGGCGCGATGCGCTGGCGCGGTGTTCGTCCTACCGTTCGCGGTGTGGTCATGAACCCGGTCGATCACCCGCACGGTGGTGGTGAAGGTAAAACCGCAGCTGGTCGTCATCCAGTGTCGCCTTGGGGCCAACAGACGAAGGGTAAGAAGACGCGTTCGAACAAGCGTACTTCGTCGATGATCGTTTCGCGCCGCGGCAAGAAATAAGGGATAACACATGACTCGTTCATTGAAAAAAGGGCCGTTCGTTGACGCCCACCTGGTGAAAAAAGTCGAAGCCGCGCAAGCGAACAAAGACAAAAAGCCAGTCAAAACCTGGTCGCGCCGCTCGACGATCACTCCTGACTTCATCGGTCTGACGATCGCTGTCCACAACGGCAAGCTGCACGTGCCGGTGTACGTCTCGGAGAACATGGTCGGCCACAAGCTCGGCGAATTCGCGCTGACCCGTACGTTCAAGGGCCACGCCGCTGACAAGAAGGCGAAAAAATAATGGAAACTAAAGCAATCCTCAAAGGCGTGCGCCTGTCGGAACAAAAGGGTCGCCTCGTTGCTGACCTGATCCGCGGCAAGAAAGTTGATGCAGCACTCAACATTCTGCAGTTCAGCCCGAAGAAGGGCGCGACCATCATCAAGAAGGTTCTCGAGTCGGCTATCGCCAACGCGGAACACAACGATGGCGCCGACATCGACGAGCTCAAAGTCGTGCAGATCTATGTTGAAAAGGGCCCGATCCTGAAGCGCTTTACGGCTCGCGCCAAAGGCCGCGGTGATCGCATTTCGAAACAATCCTGTCACATTTACGTGACTGTCGGTAACTAAGGGGTCACAGAATGGGTCAGAAAATCCACCCAACCGGCTTCCGCCTGGCGGTCACCCGTAACTGGGCATCGCGCTGGTACGCTGGCAACGGCAACTTCGCCGACATGCTGCAGGAAGACCTGGCAGCACGCGCTTTCCTGAAAAAGAAGCTGAAGAACGCTTCGGTCGGCCGCATCGTCATCGAGCGTCCTGCCAAGAACGCGCGCTTCACCATCTACTCGTCGCGTCCAGGTGTCGTGATCGGTAAAAAAGGCGAAGACATCGAAGTGCTGAAGACTTCGCTGGCGAAGATCATGGGCGTGCCCGTGCACGTCAACATCGAAGAGATCCGCAAGCCAGAGATCGATTCGCAGCTGATCGCCGACTCGATCTCGCAACAGCTCGAAAAGCGCATCATGTTCCGTCGCGCAATGAAGCGCGCGATGCAAAATGCCATGCGCCTGGGCGCTGTCGGCATCAAGATCATGTCGTCGGGCCGCCTGAACGGCATCGAAATCGCACGTACCGAATGGTACCGCGAAGGCCGTGTGCCTCTGCACACCCTGCGCGCCGATATCGACTACGGCACCAGCGAAGCATCGACCACCTACGGCATCATCGGCGTCAAGGTCTGGGTCTACAAGGGCGACCGTTCGGTCACCGGCGAAGCCCCAGTCATCGACACCCCGCCGGACGAGAAGAAGCCACGCGGCCCACGTCGTGACGATGGCAAGCCATCGCGCGGCCCACGTCCAGCCGGCGGCGCCCGTCCAGCCACTGCAGCGCCAGTCGTGCGTGCTCGTCCAGCCGTCAAGCTGCCGACTCCAGCCGCCGCAGCGCCAGCTGAGAAAGCAGGAGAATAAGCATGCTGCAACCATCGCGCAGGAAGTATCGTAAAGAGCAGAAAGGCCGTAACACCGGCATTTCGCACACCCGCGGCACCGCGGTCTCGTTCGGTGAATTCGGTCTGAAGGCAGTTGCCCGCGGCCGTATCACGGCACGCCAGATCGAAGCGGCACGTCGTGCCATGACCCGTCACATCAAGCGTGGCGGTCGTATCTGGATCCGTATCTTCCCGGACAAGCCGATCTCGAACAAGCCGGCCGAAGTCCGTATGGGTAACGGTAAAGGTAACCCAGAGTACTACGTCGCTGAAATCCAGCCAGGCAAAGTCCTGTATGAGATGGACGGCGTTGCTGAAGAACTGGCACGCGAAGCGTTCCGCCTGGCCGCTGCCAAACTGCCACTGGCTACCACCTTCGTGGTGCGCCAGGTCGGCCAATAAAAGGAGTTGAATATGAAAGCATCGGAACTCCTCGGCAAGGACCAGGAAGCCCTGCAAAAGGAGCTGAATGAGCTGCTCAAGGCCCAGTTCGGCCTGCGCATGCAAATCGCTACCCAGCAGCTGGGTAACACTTCGCAGCTCAAGAAAGTACGTCGCGACATCGCACGTGTGAAGACCGTGATGAACCAGAAGGAAGCCAAATGAACGACACCACTAAAACGGCGCTGAAGCGTACGCTGGTCGGCAAAGTCGTGTCCGACAAAATGGACAAGACGGTGACCGTACTGATCGAACGTCACGTGAAGCACCCGCTGTACGGCAAGATCATCGTGCGCTCGAACAAGTACCATGCGCACGACGAGACCAACGAAGTCAAGGCCGGTGATACGGTCGAGATCACCGAAGGTCGCCCGATCTCGAAGACGAAAGCCTGGACCGTGACCCGTGTTGTGCAACAAGCACAGGTCATCTAAGCTTTAAAAATTTGTCTTGCGTGGCCCGCTGGTATCTGGGATACTAGCGGGCTTCGTTCATGTGTTGCCGCAGTTTGTCCCCCTCGTTAAAAGGCGGCCTGTGTAACGAAAGTTAATTGGAAAGTCCAATCACCCAAACGTATTGCTCCAGCAGGGGCGGTGCGGCGGGACCAAGACTGACCGCAGGCCTACGGTTCTCCGTGGGGTTTCTTCGGCTTAAGTTGGGAAAGAAAATACTATGATTCAAACCGAAAGCCGGCTCGAAGTAGCCGACAACACGGGTGCCAAGGAAGTTCTGTGCATCAAGGTGTTGGGCGGCTCGAAGCGCCGTTATGCGAGCATTGGCGACATCATCAAGGTCACCGTCAAGGTGGCAGCGCCACGTGGTCGCGTCAAGAAGGGCGAAATTTACAACGCCGTGGTTGTGCGTACCGCTAAAGGTGTGCGCCGCCAGGATGGTTCCCTGGTCAAGTTCGATGGCAATGCCGCCGTCCTGCTGAACGCCAAGCTGGAGCCAATCGGTACCCGTATCTTTGGACCGGTCACGCGCGAGCTGCGTACCGAGAAGTTCATGAAGATCGTGTCCCTGGCACCTGAAGTTCTGTAAGGAGTCGACATGGATAAGATTCGTAAAAACGACGAAGTCATCGTTCTGGCCGGGAAAGACAAGGGCAAGCGTGGTGTCGTTCAGAAGCGTGTAGACGCTGAACACGTCATCGTTGAAGGCGTCAACGTCGCTAAAAAAGCGACCAAGCCTAACCCGATGACCGGTGTTACTGGTGGTATCGTCGACAAGACTATGCCGATTCACGTGTCGAATGTCGCGCTGTTCAATGCAGCGACCGGCAAGGCAGATCGCGTTGGCTTCAAAGACCAGGACGGCAAAAAAGTCCGCGTCTTCAAGTCGAGCGGTGAAGTAGTGAAGGGGTAAGGATAAATGGCCCGTCTCCAAGATATTTACAAAGAAAAAGTCGTCGCTGAACTGACCGAGAAGTTCGGTTACAAGTCGGTGATGGAAGTGCCACGCCTGACCAAGATCACCCTGAACATGGGTCTGTCGGAAGCAGTCGCTGACAAGAAGATCATCGAGCACGCAACTGGCGACCTGACCAAGATCGCCGGCCAGAAGCCGGTCGTCACCAAGGCGCGCAAGGCAATCGCAGGTTTCAAGATCCGCGAAGGCTACCCGATTGGTACGATGGTGACCCTGCGCGGTAACCGCATGTACGAATTCCTGGATCGTTTCATCACCGTGGCCCTGCCGCGCGTGCGTGACTTCCGTGGCGTGAGCGGCAAATCGTTCGATGGTCGTGGCAACTACAACATCGGCGTCAAAGAGCAGATCATCTTCCCGGAAATCGATTACGACAAGATCGATGCGCTGCGTGGCATGAACATCTCGATCACCACGACCGCTAAGACCGACGAAGAAGCCAAAGCGCTGCTCGCCGCCTTCAAATTCCCGTTCAGGAACTAAGAGCATGGCAAAACTTGCACTGATTAACCGCGAACAGAAGCGTGCAGACCTGGTGGAGAAATTCGCCGCAAAGCGTGCAGCTCTGAAAGCGATCATCAACGACCAGTCGAAGTCGGAAGAAGAGCAATACGAAGCACGCCTGAAGCTGCAGGCACTGCCACGTAACTCGGCGCCGACCCGCCAGCGTAACCGCTGCGCCATCACCGGCCGTCCACGTGGCACTTTCCGTAAATTCGGTCTTGCCCGTACCAAAGTCCGCGAATTCGCCATGAAGGGCGAAATTCCTGGTATGACCAAAGCCAGCTGGTAATAGGAGAATAAGCAATGAGTATGAGCGATCCTATCGCCGATATGCTGACCCGCATTCGCAACGCACAAGGTGTACAGAAGACCACGGTCGCAATGCCGTCGTCGAAAGTCAAGGTTGCCATTGCCAACGTCCTGAAGGACGAGGGTTACATTGAAGATTTCGCCGTGTCCACCGAAGGTGGCAAGGCGGAACTGAAAATCGGTTTGAAGTATTACACCGGCCGTCCGGTCATCGAGCGCATCGAGCGCGTGTCCCGTCCTGGCC
The DNA here is from genome assembly GCF_900112225.1 of Massilia yuzhufengensis. Classification (GTDB taxonomy): domain Bacteria; phylum Pseudomonadota; class Gammaproteobacteria; order Burkholderiales; family Burkholderiaceae_D; genus Telluria; species Telluria yuzhufengensis. The sequence goes on from NZ_FOLD01000045.1 coordinate 16,267, forward strand.
TGCGCGTCTACAAAGGCAAAGACGAGATCCCAACGGTCATGAATGGCCTGGGCGTGGCAATCGTCTCGACCCCACAGGGCGTGATGACTGATCGCAAAGCACGTGCTACCGGTGTCGGTGGCGAAGTGCTGTGCTACGTGGCTTAAGGAGTAGACATGTCTCGAGTAGCTAAGATGCCAATCGCCGTCCCTGCCGGTACCGATGTCGCGATCAACGCGTCGTCGATCACCGTCAAGGGCCCGCTGGGCACCCTGACCCAGGCCCTGAACGGCCAGGTCAAAGTAGAAAACAAAGATGGCACGCTGACTTTCGACGTGGTGGACGATTCCCGTGAATCGAACGCCATGTCGGGCACCCTGCGCGCCCTGGTCAACAACATGGTGACCGGCGTGACCAAGGGCTTCGAGAAGAAGCTGAACCTGGTCGGCGTGGGCTACAAGGCAGCAGTGCAGGGCAACGCCCTGAACCTGTCCCTGGGCTTCTCGCACCCGGTGCTGCACGCGATGCCGGAAGGCGTCACTGCTGTCACCCCGACCCCGACCGAAATCCTGATCAAGGGTATCGATCGTCAAAAGGTCGGCCAAGTGGCTGCCGAAGTGCGCGCTTACCGCTCGCCTGAGCCTTACAAAGGCAAGGGTGTCCGTTATTCGGACGAAGTGGTGAAGCTTAAAGAAACCAAGAAGAAATAATCGGAGCTGACATGGACAAGAAACAATCGCGTCTGCGTCGCGGACGTCAAACTCGCATCAAGATCGCCCAGCTTGGCGTGAACCGTCTGTCGGTTCACCGCACCAACCTGCACATCTATGCGAACCTGATCAGCCCGGACGCAAAGGTGCTGGTGTCGGCTTCGACGCTGGAAGCTGAAGTGCGTGCTGAACTGGCCGGCAAAACTGGTGTGGGCGGCAACGCTGCAGCAGCTGCCCTGGTTGGCAAGCGCGTCGCTGAAAAAGCACTGAAAGCAGGAATCACCGAAGTTGCGTTCGATCGCTCGGGTTTCCGTTACCACGGCCGTGTGAAGGCGCTGGCGGAAGCCGCGCGTGAAGCCGGTCTGAAGTTCTAAGGAAGAATCGTCATGGCAAAAATGCAAGCGAAAATGGCAAGCGACAAGCCGGATGATGGCATGCGCGAGAAAATGATCGCGATCAACCGCGTGACCAAAGTGGTCAAGGGTGGTCGTATCATGGGTTTTGCAGCGCTGACCGTTGTCGGTGACGGCGATGGCCGCATCGGCATGGGTAAAGGCAAGTCGAAGGAAGTTCCAGTCGGCGTGCAAAAAGCGATGGAAGAAGCCCGCCGCAACCTGATCAAGGTGCCCCTCAAGAACGGTACCCTGCACCACACCGTCACCGGTCGTCACGGCGCCTCGCGCGTCATGATGTCGCCAGCCAAGCCTGGTACCGGCGTCATCGCTGGTGGCGCAATGCGCGCTATCTTCGAGGTGATGGGCGTGACCGACGTGGTCGCCAAGTCGACCGGGTCGTCGAACCCGTACAACCTGGTTCGCGCAACCCTCGACGGCCTGTCGAAAATGAGCACTGCTTCCGACATCGCCGCCAAGCGCGGCAAGTCGGTTGAAGACATCCTGGGTTAAGGGGAAAAACATGGCAAACACCATTAAAGTTCAGCTCGTCAAGGGCCTGATCGGTACCCGTCAGGATCACCGTGCCACCGTGCGCGGCCTGGGTCTGCGTCGTGTCAACTCGGTTTCCGAGCTGCAGGACACCCCGTCCGTGCGTGGCATGATCAACAAAGTCTCGTACCTCGTGAAAGTTGTTTCGTAAGCCTCGGCTTGCGAACGGAGAAATCAATGGAACTCAATACCATTCAACCAGCTGACGGCGCCAAGCACTACAAGCGTCGCGTCGGCCGCGGTATCGGCTCCGGCCTGGGCAAGACTGCCGGTCGTGGTCACAAGGGTCAGAAATCGCGTTCGGGCGGCTTCCACAAAGTCGGCTTCGAAGGCGGCCAGATGCCTCTGCAGCGTCGTCTGCCGAAGCGTGGCTTCAAGTCGCTGAACGCGACTTTCAAGGCGGAAGTTCGCCTGTCGGACCTGAACAACCTGGCTGTCGGCGATGTCGACATCATGGTGCTCAAGCAGGCAGGTATCCTGTCGGTGCTGGCGCGCGACGTGCGCGTCATCCTGTCGGGCGAGGTCACCAAGGCGGTGAACCTCAAGGGCCTGAAGGTCTCGGCCGGCGCGAAAGCGGCGATCGAAGCAGCTGGCGGTTCGGTCGCTTAATTGCGACCCGCCTGATCGGAGCAAAAATTGGCGACTAATTCACAACTTGGTAAAAGCGCTGCTTCCGGCTTCCCGTGGGGCCGGCTGTGGTTTTTGCTTGGAGCATTGGTCGTATACCGCATCGGCGCTCATATCCCCGTTCCGGGGATTGATCCGGTGCAGCTGGCAGCGCTGTTCAAGCAGAACGAAGGCGGCATCCTGGGCATGTTCAACATGTTCTCGGGTGGCGCGTTGTCCCGCTTTACCGTGTTCGCCCTCGGCATCATGCCTTACATTTCGGCTTCGATCATCATGCAGCTCGCATCGATCGTGTCGCCGCAACTCGAGGCGCTGAAAAAAGAGGGCGAGTCCGGCCGCCGCAAGATCACCCAGTACACCCGTTACTTCACGGTGGCACTGGCGCTGTTCCAGGCGTTCGGCATCGCGGTTGCGCTCGAAGCGCAGCCTGGCCTCGTGCTCGATCCGGGCATGGGCTTCCGCTTCGTCACGGTGACGACGCTCCTGACCGGCACCATGTTCCTCATGTGGCTGGGCGAGCAAATCACCGAGCGTGGTCTTGGCAACGGTATTTCGATCATCATTTTTGCCGGTATCGCAGCAGGTCTGCCTTCGGCTCTGGGCGGCCTGGCCACCCTGATCTCGAATGGTTCGATCGGCAGCTTCTCCGCGATCCTGATCGTGGTGTTGGTGGCCGGTGTGACCTGGGGTGTGGTGTTCGTTGAACGCGGACAGCGCAAGATCCTGGTGAATTACGCGAAACGTCAGGTCGGCAACAAGATCTATGGTGGCCAAACCAGCCACCTGCCCTTGAAGCTGAACATGGCAGGCGTGATCCCACCGATCTTCGCTTCGTCGATCATCCTGTTCCCGGCGACGATCGTCGACTGGTTCACGCGCGGCAAGGATGCTTCGGGTCCCGTTATCGGGTTCCTGAAGGACCTCGCAGCGTCGATGGCACCAGGCGAGCCGATCCACGCGTTGCTGTATGCGGTGGCGATCGTGTTCTTCTGCTTCTTCTACACGGCGCTGGTATTTAACAGCAAGGAAACGGCGGACAACTTGAAGAAGAGTGGCGCGTTTGTACCGGGCATCCGTCCGGGCGAGCAGACCGCACGCTACATCGACAAGATCCTGATGCGCCTGACCCTGGCCGGCGCGGTCTACATCACCCTGGTGTGCCTGGTGCCGGAGTTTATGACTGCCCGCTGGAAGGTTCCCTTCTACTTCGGCGGTACGTCGCTCCTCATCGTTGTCGTCGTGACGATGGACTTCATGGCACAGGTGCAGAATTACGTCATGTCGCAACAATATGAATCACTGTTGCGGAAGGCGAACTTCAAGGGCGGTATTCCGTCGCGTTAAGCGGGAAAGCATAGAGCGAATGGCAAAAGACGACGTCATCCAAATGCAAGGGGAGATTCTCGAGAATCTCCCGAACGCAACATTTCGCGTGAAGCTGGAAAACGGGCACGTGGTACTGGGGCATATCTCGGGTAAAATGCGCATGAATTACATCCGCATTCTCCCGGGCGACAAGGTAACGGTGGAGTTGACTCCGTATGACCTGTCCCGGGCCCGCATTGTGTTCCGCACCAAGTAAAAATCATTAAAGTAAACGAACCGAAGAGAGTGCAAAATGAAAGTTAACGCTTCAGTCAAGCGGATCTGCCGCAACTGCAAGATCATCAAGCGCAAGGGCGTGGTCCGTGTGATCTGCGTCGAACCGCGTCACAAGCAGCGTCAAGGTTAAGAGGAATAACGAATGGCACGTATTGCAGGGGTTAACATCCCAAATCATCAGCACACTGTTATCGGCCTGACGGCGATCTACGGTGTTGGCCGTCCACGCTCGCAGAAGATTTGCGACGCGACTGGTATCGCGACCAACAAGAAGGTCAAGGACCTCGACGATAACGAACTCGAGAAGCTGCGTGACGAAGTCGCGAAGTTTGTCGTGGAAGGCGATCTGCGCCGCGAACTGTCCATGAACATCAAGCGTCTGATGGATCTGGGCTGCTACCGCGGCATGCGTCACCGTAAGGGTCTGCCAGTGCGCGGTCAACGTACCCGCACCAATGCTCGTACCCGTAAGGGCCCGCGCAAGGCCGCTCAATCGCTCAAGAAATAATCTAGGAACCGACCATGGCCAAGCAACAGAGCAGCGCAGCAGCAGCCCGCGTGCGCAAGAAAGTCAAGAAGAACGTTGCCGAGGGCATCGCCCACGTGCATGCGTCCTTCAACAACACGATCATCACGATCACCGATCGCCAGGGCAATGCCCTGTCGTGGGCAACCTCCGGCGGCGCCGGCTTCAAGGGTTCGCGCAAATCGACCCCGTTCGCAGCTCAGGTTGCTGCCGAAGCCGCAGGCAAGGTTGCTCAAGAGTCGGGCGTGAAGAACCTGGAAGTCCGTATCAAGGGCCCAGGTCCTGGTCGTGAATCGGCTGTCCGCGCACTGAACAACCTCGGTATCAAGATCACCGAGATCCAGGACGTGACGCCAGTTCCGCACAACGGCTGCCGTCCGCCGAAGCGTCGTCGTATCTAAAGCAGTCGGCAGCCCTCGGGCTGCTGGTTGTGGCGAAAAGCCGACGAACGGGGCCGCGTGCCCCGTTGTGTATTGCCCCATTAGCCGGTGCAGTGCCTAGAAATGGGTTATACTGCCCGGCTCTTGTCGCCTGTCGCATCTTGCGTGCAGGTGTTTTTAAGCCACGTCCGCTCGTTAACGGGTCGGACTAGCGCCTGGGTGCATGGCATCTCTGGGGCGTGATTAATTATTAAAGGTATCTAACGTGGCACGTTATATCGGACCAAAAGCAAAACTGTCGCGCCGTGAAGGCACTGACCTGTTCCTCAAGAGCGCACGCCGCTCGCTCGACTCGAAGTGCAAACTGGACATCAAGCCAGGCCAGCACGGCGTCAAGTCGGGTGCCCGCACCTCGGACTACGGCAACCAGCTGCGTGAAAAGCAGAAGGTCAAGCGCATGTACGGCATCCTGGAACGCCAGTTCCGCCGCTACTTCGCCGACGCATCGCGTAAAAAAGGCAACACCGGCGAAACCCTGCTGAAGCTGCTGGAAGCGCGTCTCGACAACGTCGCTTACCGCATGGGCTTCGGCTCGACCCGCGCTGAAGCGCGCCAGCTGGTGAGCCACAAGGCCTTCACCGTCAATGGCCAGGTCGTGAACATCGCTTCGTACCAGGTCAAGACCGGCGACGTGATCGCTGTTCGTGAAAAAGCCAAGAAGCAAGTGCGTATCGCTGAAGCCCTGTCGCTGGCTGAACAAGTCGGCATGCCGAGCTGGGTCTCGGTCGACAGCAAGAAGATGGAAGGCACCTTCCGTTCGTTCCCAGAACGTAACGAAATCGCTGCTGACGTCAACGAAGCGCTGATCGTCGAACTGTACTCGCGTTAATCGACTGCGACAGAGACGGCGTCAGCCGGCTCTTGGGCAGTCGTCCCGGCGAAGGCCGGGATCCAAGTTTCGCGGCTTAGTCGCAAACTTGGGTTCCGGCCTCCGCCGGAACGACGGTGGGGTAGTGCGAGCGCAGCAAGCCAGGCTTGGCCTCGCAACGAACACGCGATTCGCAAGAATCCACGTTCCTCCACACCGTCGTTCACCACATTCGCCTCACCGCCTGCTCGTCGAGCAGGCGCTTTATTATTAATGCCATCAGCCTTATCGGTGTAACGAACCGAGGGTATTGAAAAGGACATTTCATGCAAAACAGTCTGTTGAAGCCACGTATCATCGATGTCGAAGCAATTGGCCCTGGCCACGCAAAAGTCGTGATGGAGCCGTTCGAACGTGGTTATGGCCACACCCTGGGCAACGCACTGCGCCGCGTCCTGCTGTCGTCGATGATCGGCTACGCGCCGACCGAAGTCACCATCGCGGGTGTCGTGCACGAATACTCGTCGCTCGATGGCGTCCAGGAAGACGTCGTCGACCTGCTGCTGAACCTGAAGGGCGTGGTCTTCAAAGTCCACAACCGCGACTCCGTCACCCTGACCCTGAAGAAGGAAGGCGAAGGCGCCGTCCTGGCATCGGACATCGACCTGCCGCATGACGTCGAACTGATCAACCCGGATCACGTGATCGCCCACCTGACCGCCGGTGGCAAGCTGGACATGCAGATCAAGGTCGAGAAGGGCCGTGGCTACGTTCCTGGCAACGTGCGCCGCCTGTCGGAAGACACCAACAAGACCATCGGCCGCATCATCCTGGACGCGTCGTTCTCGCCAGTGCGCCGCGTGTCGTACGCAGTGGAATCGGCACGTGTCGAACAGCGTACCGACCTGGACAAGCTGATCATCAACATCGAGACCAACGGCGTCATCACCCCGGAAGAAGCGATCCGCCAGTCGGCCCGCGTCCTGGTGGACCAGCTGAACGTGTTCGCTGCCCTGGAAGGCACCGAAGCCGCCGCCGAAGTGCCATCGCGTGCTCCGCTGGTCGATCCGATCCTGCTGCGTCCAGTCGACGACCTCGAACTGACCGTGCGTTCGGCAAACTGCCTGAAAGCAGAAAACATCTACTACATCGGCGACCTGATCCAGCGTTCGGAAAACGAACTGCTCAAGACGCCAAACCTGGGCCGCAAGTCGCTCAACGAAATCAAGGAAGTCCTGGCTTCGCGCGGCCTGACCCTGGGCATGAAGCTGGAAAACTGGCCGCCTGCCGGCCTCGAAAAGTAAAGAATTCACCCGAAAGTACAAGCCTACTTTCGGGTGGGAGCAGCCAAAAAGGACTGGCAAAGCCAGATCCTTTTTGGATGATAAAAGCGTAGTAAATAAACCAATTGAACCGGTCCGCGGGCATGCTCAAACATGAACGATCGAAGAACTGGAACTTAAACACTCGAAAGGAATCACCATGCGTCACCGTCACGGCCTCCGTAAGCTGAACCGTACCTCGTCCCACCGCCTGGCAATGCTGCGCAACATGACCGTCTCCCTGCTGCGTCATGAAGCCATCAAGACCACCGTGCCAAAAGCGAAGGAACTGCGCCGCGTCATCGAGCCGATCCTGACCCTGGGCAAGACCGACACCCTGGCAAACAAGCGCCTGGCCTTCGCTCGCCTGCGCGACCGCGAAATGGTCCTGAAGCTGTTCGCTGAACTGGGCCCACGTTACGCCAACCGTAACGGCGGCTACCTGCGCATCCTGAAAATGGGTTTCCGCGTGGGCGACAACGCGCCAATGGCGTATGTCGAACTGCTGGACCGTCCAGAAGTCACCTCGGCTGACGACGCTCCGACCGCTGAGTAATCGCTTCTGCGATGACTGAAAAGAACCAGGCCTCGTGCCTGGTTTTTTTTCGCCCGTGCATCACGACCCCGTTGCACGGACTTGGGAAGGCCGGTGTACCATGCCGGTGCGCTGCAACTACTGACCTCACTCCATGCCCTTTTCGATCCGACGCTTCCACCGCGCCCTCGCGCACGCCTGTACGACGCTGTTCGCGGCGCTGCTGCTTTTGACCACCGGGGGCGCCCACGCCGCGGAAGAGTTCCTCGACCCTGCCATTGCCTTCCGCTTCGAGGCGCGCATGGCCGACCCGCAAACGGTCGAGCTGCGCTACCAGATCGCCGACGGCTACTACATGTACCGCGAGCGCTTCGCCTTCCGCGCGACCGGTGCGCAGCTTGGCGCTCCAGTGATCCCGCCCGGCAAGGTAAAGTACGACGCCACCTTCGAGAAGGATGTCGAGACCCACAAGGGCGAACTGGTGATCCGCATCCCGGTCGAGGGCAGCGGGCCATTTACCTTGATTGCGACCAGCCAGGGCTGCGCCGACGCGGGCCTGTGCTATCCGCCGCAGGAACACACGGCGTCGCTGTCCCCTGGCGGCGGCGCAGCCAGCCCGGCGCTGCCGATCGTCGCCAACGCACCCTCGTCGTCCTCGCCGGGGATGAACGCCGCCCCTTCCACGCCGGTACAGGCCCCTGCCGCCGCGCAGCCATCCGACCTGGCCGGCATCGCCGCCATCCTCGGCGGCGGCCGCCTGCTGGTGATCATTCCCGCCTTCGTCCTGCTCGGCCTGGGCCTGGCCTTCACGCCCTGCGTGCTGCCGATGGTGCCGATCCTGTCCTCGATCATCGTCGGCGAAGGGCAGGGCGTCTCGCGCATGCGCGGCCTGCTGCTGTCGGTGACCTATGCGCTGGGGATGGCGATCGTCTACACGGCGCTGGGTGTCGCTGCCGGCCTGGCGGGCGAAGGCCTGGCCGCTGCCCTGCAAAACCCGTGGGTGCTGGGCGCCTTTGCGTTGCTGATCGTCGCCATGGCGATGTCGATGTTCGGCTTCTATGAACTGCAGTTGCCGGCCGCGCTGCAGACGCGCCTGGCCGGCGCATCCGGCCGCCAGCGCGGCGGCAAGCTTGCCGGGGTATTCGCCATGGGCGCCATCTCGGCCCTGATCGTGGGCCCCTGCGTGGCCGCGCCGCTGGCTGGTGCGCTGGTCTACATCAGCCAGACCCGCGACGTGTTCATTGGCGGCGCGGCGCTGTTTGCAATGGCGGTGGGCATGAGCATTCCGCTGCTGCTGGTGGGCGTCTCGGCCGGCTCGCTGCTGCCGCGTGCGGGCGCCTGGATGGAATCGGTCAAGCGCCTGTTCGGCGTGCTGATGCTGGCGATGGCGCTGTGGCTGGTCTCGCCCGTGCTGCCGCCGGTGCTGCAGATGGTGGGCTGGGCCGCGCTGCTGCTCGGCTATGGCGCCTACCTCCTGCGCAAGCATCGCCACTGGGCGGCGATGGCGGCAGGCGGGGTGTTCGCGGTGCTCGGGGCGATGCAGCTGGTGGGCGCGGCCAGCGGAGGACGCGACGCGCTGGCGCCGCTGGCCCACCTGACCGGTGGGGCCCACCGAGAGCTGGCGTTCAAGCGCATCAAGACGGTGGAGGACCTCGACCGCGAGCTGGCCAATAGCGGCGGCAAGACGGTGATGCTGGACTTCTATGCGGACTGGTGCGTGTCGTGCAAGGAAATGGAGAAGCTGACCTTCGTCGATCCGGCGGTGCAGGCCAAGCTGGCCGATACGGTGCTGCTGCAGGTCGATGTGACGGCCAACGATGCGGCGGACAAGGCGATGCTGAAACGGTTCGGGCTGTTCGGGCCGCCGGGAATCATCCTGTTCGATCGCAGCGGGAAAGAGATCGAGGACAGCCGCGTGATCGGCTACCAGGATCCGTCGAAATTCCTGCGCTCGCTGGCCAAGCTGCCGTGAGTTGAATCGAAAAAAAGGCGCCCGCGGGCGCCTTTGTCACGTCAAGAACCGATCAGCCGCGCATCATGCCGTGGCCGCCATGATGGCGCCCACCGCGACGCCCCTGCTTTTGCTCGTCGAACACCTTGCGCTGTTCCGGCGTGAGGGCCGCATACAGGCTGTTCAGGGCCGACAGGCGTGCTTCCATGCGGGCGGTGCGCTGTTTCTGCATGGCGATGCGGCGTTCCAGGCGCTGCGGCGCGGTGAGGGCGGCGCGCTGCTCCTTGTCCAGGCGCTGGCCGGCGCGATCGCCGCGTTGCGGCGGCGTCATGCTGGCGACGAAGGCCTGCCACACCGGCTGCTGGGCCGGGGTCAGCTTCAGCGCTTCCTGCAGTCTGGCCTGGCTGGCCGCCTGGCGTTCCATGCGCTTGGCCTTGAACTCGGCCATTTTCGCCTGGCGCTGTTCCGGGCTCAGGGCGGCGAATTCGGCGCGCTTGGCCTGGCGCTGTTCCTTGCTCATGGCGTGGCCGTGGCGGCCTTCCGCCGGGCCCTGGTTCTGGGCCTGAACGCCGATCGAGGCGCCTGCGATACCGAATGCGGCCAGCACGACAACAATGTTCTTGCGGAGGGTGTTCATGGTCTATCCTTGTGTAAGAGTCGGTTGGGTGTGCACTTCGCATCCGGACTGCTCGCTGCACGGTTCCCATCATGGGCAGAAACTGTAACCGTGGGATTTCCCCTGTGCGATACTTTGTATCAATATGTTTCGCGCGTATCGGCTTATACATGCCGATACAAAACGCCTGTCCATGCCCCTCCCAGATACGGATAATTGCGCTTATGGACAATCCCACTACGATTTTGATCGTCGATGACGACCGCGATATCCGCAGCCTGCTCGCCGATTACCTCGAATCGAACGGCTACCGCACGCTGGCGGCCGCCGACGGCACCGGCATGTGGAAGGCGCTCGACGATGCGCGCCCCGACCTGATCGTGCTCGACCTTAACATGCCGGGCGACGACGGCCTGACCCTGTGCCGCAAGCTGCGCGCCACCTCCAGCCTGCCGGTCATCATGCTGACCGCCCGCAACGAGCCGCTCGACCGCATCCTGGGCCTGGAAATGGGCGCCGACGACTACCTGCCGAAGCCCTTCGAGCCGCGCGAGCTGCTGGCGCGCATCCGCAGCGTGCTGCGCCGCTCGCATGCGATGCCGTCCAACACGCCGTCCGAGAACGTGCAGCAGATGCGTTTCTCGGGCTGGACCCTGGACCTGACCGCGCGCCACCTGCTCAACCCGCAAGGCGTGGTGATCATGCTGTCGGGCGCCGAGTTCCGCCTGCTGCGCGTGTTCCTGGAGCACCCGAACCGCGTGCTCAACCGCGACCAGCTGCTCAACCTCACCCAGGGCCGCGACGCCGACCCGTTCGACCGCTCGATCGACATCCAGATCAGCCGCCTGCGCCAGAAGCTGGGCGAAGACGCGCGCATGCCGCAGATCATCAAGACCGTGCGCAACGGCGGCTACGTGCTGGCCGGCCAGGTCACCGTGGAGCCGCCGGCGTGAAGGCTTTCCTTGGTTCGATGACCGGCCGCGTGTTCATCACCCTGCTGCTCGGCATCCTGATCTCGGCCACGCTGACTCAGCTGGCGGCCGACCTCGAGCGCCAGCGCGTCATCGAACAGCAGCGCGACCAGCACCTGCTGGAACGCGCCGAACAACTGGTGATGGCGACCGAGATCGTGCCGACCTCGGCCCGTTCGGTCTACCTGTCGGTGGCCAACCGTCCCGGCCTGCGCCTGGAAGTGGCGGCGCCCCAGCAGCTGGCCAGCGCCGCGAGCTGGTTCGCGCGATCGCTGGCGGCGCGCCTGGGCGACGGCTACAGCATCACCTCGGCGGCCACGCGCCCGGCCTCGTGCGACATGCCGCACCAACAGACCGTGCTCTACGGCCTGATCCGCACCCAGTGGCGCGGCGCCTGCGAATTGCTCAACGTGCGCCTGCGCGACGGCCAGGAGCTGCGCCTGTCGGTGCTGCCGCCGCGCTCGGCCTTCACCGGCCCGGAGACCGACTACCGCACCGTGATCGGCCTGTTCCTGGTGAGCATCGGCGCGCTCGCCTATGTGGTGGCGCGCATGACGACGCGCCCGCTCAAGGTGCTGGCGCGCGCCGCCCAGGACCTGGGCCAGGACATCAACCGCGCGCCGCTCGCCCTCAGTGGCGCGAGCGAAATCCGCCAGGCCAGTGCCGCCTTCAATGCGATGCAGGCGCGCATCCGCCAGTACATCTTCCAGCGCACGCAAATGCTGGCGGCGATCACGCATGACCTGCAGACGCCGCTGACCCGCATGCGCCTGCGCCTGGAAAAGGTATCCGATATCGAACTGCAGGAACGCCTGATCGGCGACCTGTCGGCAATGCAGGAAATGGTGCGCGAAGGCCTGGTGCTGGCGCGCAGCATGGACACCACCGAGAACATGCACATGCTCGACCTCGATTCGCTGCTCGAAGCCGTGTGCGCCGACGCGGTCGATGCCGGCCAGCAGGTGGAGCTCAAGGGCCAGGCCGGCCTGGCCCTGCTGGGCCGTCCGCTCGACCTGCGCCGCTGCCTGGGCAACCTGATCGACAACGCCGTGAAGTATGGCCGCGACGCGCGCGTCTGCGTCGACCGCATAAACGGCGCGGCGCGCGTGCGCGTGCGCGACAGTGGCCCCGGTATCCCGGCGGGCGAACTGGCGCGCGTGTTCGACCCCTTCTACCGGGTCGAGACCTCGCGCTCGCGCGAGTCGGGCGGCACCGGCCTGGGCCTGACGATTGCCCGCAACATCGCCGAACAGCATGGCGGCAGCATCGCGCTGGCCAACCACCCGGAAGGGGGGCTGGAAGTGACGCTGGTGCTGCCGGAGTACTACCCGAACAAGTAATAAACCTGAAACATCGGTGTGCGAAAATATTGCGCCGCTTTTGCGCGCCTGCTTCGCGCAACAAACAACTACGGAAGAGCCGCCGGGACTGGCGGCAAGGGACGACTATGAAGAAGAAGAATGTGGGAATCATCGCCGCCGTCGTGGCGCTTGCCGTGGCGGGCGCCTGGTACATGAACAAGGGCGAGGGCGCGCACGCGGAAGGCAATGGTGGCCCGGGCGGCAAGGGCGGGCAGCCGCCGACCACCGTCAACGTGGTCGCGCCGACCCGCCAGGATGTCGGCGTCGAGCTGACCGCCAACGGCACCGTGACGCCGGTGCGCACCGTCGACCTGCATCCGCAGACCACCGCCACCATCCGCCAGGTGCACATTCGCGAAGGCCAGTTCGTCAAGGAAGGGCAGCTGCTGTTCTCGCTCGACGACCGCGCCGACCGCGCCAACGTGGCCCGCGCCGAAGCGCAAGTGGCGCAGAACCGTGCGACCCTGGCCGACCTCGAGCGCCAGTACAAGCGCAGCCAGGACCTGGCCGCCCAGAACTTTATCGCCAAGAGCGCCGTCGACTCGCTCAAGAGCCAGGTCGATGCGGCCAAAGCCGCCGTCCAGAGCAATGCCGCGGCCGCACGCGCAAGCCAGGTCAGCGCCAGCTACACCACCATCCGCGCCCCGATGTCGGGCCGGGTCGGCGCCATCGACGTCCATCCGGGCGCGCTGGTGCAGCCAACCACCTCGCTGACCACGGTCACCCAGCTCGACCCGATCGACGTCTCGTTCAACCTGCCGGAATCGGCGCTCGGCTCCCTGCTGGCGGCCCAGCGCGCCGGCAAGGTCGCGGTCCAGGCCACGTCGGGCGCCGACGCCAAGCCGGTCACGGGCGAGCTGAAGTTCGTGGACAACGCGGTCGATCCGGCCGCCGGCACCATCCGTGTGAAAGCCCAGTTCGGCAACAGCGCGACCGCGCTCTGGCCGGGCCAGTACGTGAACACCCGCGTCACCGTGCAGACCCTGCGCGACGCCGTCGTGATCCCGCAAAACGCCATCATCACCGGCACCGCCGGCACCTTCGTCTACGTGGTGGGCGAGGGCAACGAAGCGCGCCAGGTCAAGGTGGCGCGCCTGCACGGGTTTGGCGAGTATGCTGCCGTGACCGGCCTTGCCGGTACCGAAAAAGTCATCACCGAAGGCAAGCAGAACCTGCGTCCGGGCGGCAAGGTCCGCTTGGCCGGCGCCAAGCCGCAAGGCGCGGCCGGCGCGCCGGCCGCCGCTGCGGCGCAGGGGAAGAAGGGTGACAAGGCATGAACCTGTCCGAACTGTGTATCCGCCGTCCGGTGATGGTGGTGCTGCTGTCGCTGGCCCTGGTCCTGGTCGGCGTGCTGGCCTACATGCACATCCCGGTCGCGGCGCTGCCGAGCTATAACACGCCGGTCATCAACGTCAATGCCAACCTGGCCGGCGCCAGCCCGGACAACATGGCCTCGTCGGTCGCGCTGCCGCTGGAAAAGCAGTTCGCGACCATCGCCGGCATCAAGATGATCAGCTCCACCAGCACCCAGGGCAATACCTCGCTCACGCTGGAGTTCGACGAATCGATCGACGTCAACCAGGCCGCCGTCGACGTGCAGGCCGCGCTGCTGCAGGTCCAGCGCCAGCTGCCGCAGGAAATGACCGACCTGCCGTCCTACCGCAAGATCAACCCGGCCGACGCGCCGGTGCTGTTCATGCACATGACCTCGCCGTCGATGGACTTGTCGGAGCTCAACGACTACGCGGAAAACCTCGTGTCGCCCGCAATCTCGACCTTGCCGGGCGTGGCCCAGGTGACGGTCAATGGCGGCAAGCGCTTCGCGGTGCGGGTGCGCGCCCAGCATGACCTCATGAATGCGCGCAACATCTCGATGTCCGAGCTGGCCACCGCGCTGCGCTCGGCCAATTCGATCACCCCGCTGGGCATCCTGGACGGCCCCAGCCAGACCCTGACCATCCAGGGCGGCGGCCAGCTGATGCGCGCCACCGACTTCGCCGGCCTGATCGTCGCTACCCGCGACGGCCAGCCGGTGCGCCTGCGCGACATCGCGCAGGTCGAGGACAGCTACCAGTCGGTCAAGGCCACGGGCAGCCTGAACGGCGAGCGCTCGATCGTGCTGATGCTGCAGCGCCAGCCCAACGCCAACACCGTGCAGGTGGTCGATTCGGTGCGCGCGCTGATGCCACGCTTTGAAGAACAACTGCCGCAGTCGATCAAGATCCACCTGGTGAGCGACCGCTCGGTGTCGATCCGCGAAGCGATCCACGACGTCAACCTCACGCTGGCCGGCACCGTTGTGCTGGTCATCCTGGTGATCTTCCTGTTCCTGCACCGCCTGACCGCCACCCTGATCCCGGCCGTCACGGTGCCGATCTCGCTGCTGGGCGCGCTGTCCCTGCTCTACGCGCTCGGCTATAGCCTGGACAATATTTCGCTGCTCGGCATCACGCTGGCGGTCGGCCTGGTGGTCGACGATGCCATCGTGGTGCTGGAAAACATCGTGCGCCACATGGAAATGGGCAAGAAGCCGATGGCGGCCGCACTCATCGGTTCGCGCGAGATGGGCTTCACCATCATCTCGATTTCGATCTCGCTGGTGGCGGTGTTCATCCCGATCTTCTTCATGCCGGGCGTGATCGGCCTGCTGTTCCGCGAATTCGCCGTGATCGTCGGCCTGGCGGTGCTGGTCTCGGCCGTGGTATCGCTGACCCTGGTGCCGATGCTGTGCTCGCGCCTGATCAAGCACGGCGGCCATGTCGACCCCAAGGAAATGTCCTGGGTCGGCCGCCGCTTCGAGGCAATGTTCACCAACGTGCGCGACGGCTACGCCCGCACCCTCGACGTGGCGCTGCGCCACCGCTTCCTGGTGCTGATGCTGGCGCTGGGCACCTTCGTGCTGACCGCGGTGCTGTACTCGGCCATGCCGAAGGGTTTCTTCCCTGAAGAAGATATCGGCCAGGTCCGCGTCACCGTCGAGGCCTCGGAAGACACCTCGTCGGTCGCCCTGCAGAAGCTGCAGGCCCAGGTGCTGGACATCATGCGCGCCAGCCCCTACGTCCAGGACGTGACCTCGTTCACCGGCGGCGGCAATACCGGCCGCATGTTCATGGTGCTCAAGCCGCGCAGCGAGCGCCCGCCGATGCCGCAGGTGGTGGACGAACTGCGCAAGGCCACGCGCGGCGTGGCCGGCGTGCAGGTGTTCCTGGCGCCGCTGCAGAACCTGCAGCTGGGCGGTCGCCAGAGCAAGAGCCGCTACCAGTACACGCTGCAGAGCGTCTCCGGCGGCGACATCGGCGGCTGGTCCGAGCAATTCCTCAATCGCATGCGCGCCGACCAGCGCTTCCGCGACGTCACCAGCGATTCGCAGAACAAGGCCCTGCAGGCCACCATCGATATCGACCGCGACAAGGCCGCGCTGATGGGCGTGGAAATGGCCGACATCCGCACCGTGCTGTACGCTTCGTTCGGCGAGCGCCAGGTCTCGACCATCTATTCGACCGCGGCCAGCTACTACGTGATCCTGGAAGCGGCGGCCGCCGACCGCTACTACGACGAAGCGCTGTCGCGGGTGTCGGTGCGGGCCAAGTCCGGCGACCTGGTCAAGCTGTCGAGCTTCGCCACCGTCAAGCGCACGGTCGGCCCGCTGGCGGTGAATCACCAGGGCCAGCTGCAGGCGATCACGCTGTCCTTCAACCTGGCCCCTGGCGTGCCGCTGGGCGACGCCACCGCCGCGATCGAGCAGATGGGCCGCGACATGAAGTTGCCGGCCTCGATCATCACCAACTACGGCGGCGACGCCGCGGTGTTCAAGGACACCCAGTCGAGCCAGCTGATCCTGATCATCGCGGCGATCGGCGTGATCTATGTGCTGCTCGGCGTGCTGTATGAGAGCTATATCCACCCGCTGACCATCCTGGCCGGCCTGCCATCGGCGGCGGTCGGGGCGCTGCTGACCTTGTGGCTGTTCGACATGGACCTGACGCTCATTGCCATGATCGGCATCCTGATGCTGATCGGTATCGTGAAGAAGAACGCCATCATGATGATCGACTTCGCGCTCGACGCCCAGCGCAGCAAGGGCATGAGCCCGCAGGACGCGATCCGCGAAGCCTGCATCCTGCGCTTCCGCCCGATCCTGATGACGACGCTGGCGGCGATGATGGGCGCGCTGCCGATCGCGCTGGGCATCGGCGCCGGCGCCGAGCTGCGCCAGCCGCTCGGCCTGGCCGTCGTTGGCGGCCTGATCTTCTCGCAGGTCATCACGCTCTACATCACCCCGGTGATCTACCTGTACCTCGACAAGTACAGCGGCACCGGCCCGATGACGGACAAGCACCTGGCCAAGCTGGAAGCGACGCATTGACGGGACGGCAGGCGGACTCCATGCCGCCTGCCTGAAACATCTTGTAACATCGTTCAAGCTGTCATTTCGCTAAGCTCTGTTGCGCACATGTACTCCCTTTAAGGGCTTCCAAAGTGCGCCGCCGCCGCAAAACGGTTAGACTGCGGCTCTCATGCAGTATTGATAGACGCCGATCCAGGAACCCGTTCGACCTTGCGTGACCATTCCCACATCTACGACGATCACAGCGACGTCTGTGCCCATTGCGGCCAGGCGCTGCCTGGGCGCGCCGTACTCACCTATGGGCGCCAGGGACCGAACCGCCCGGCGCTGGCCGCCGCCATCCTGCTGCACCTGCTGCTGGTAGCGATCTGGCTGTTCCAGCCCGACAAGGACGAGAAGCAGGCCAAGCCGGCGTCCGGCGACGAGGGCCAGGTGGTCTACGTCGCCCCGCTGCAACAAAAACCGAAAGCCGCGCCGCGCGAAGAAGCGCCGAAACCGGTGCCCAAGCCCAGCAAGCCGGTGCCGCGCCCGATCCAGGAACGCATCGAGATCGCGCGCCTGCCCGACACCATTACCACCCCGCCGGAAGAGCCGGTGAAGGAAGCCAAGCCGCAGGAGAAGTTCGACCAGGAGCAGCCGGTCGACATGCAGGCCTTCATCGAAGCGCGCCGCCGCCAGCGCGGCGCGACCACCAGCGACGCCCCGGCCGGCGAGGAAAGCGAAGCATCGAAGGGCCTGCGCAACGCCCGCGCCAACATCGCCGCCATCAACGGCCGCGGCCGCGAAGACCGCAATGAGAGCGGCGGCGTGTTCTCGATTTCGAACAAGACCTTCCACAGCATGGACCTGAAGTTCCGCGGCTGGAACCCGAACTTCCAGCGCCGCTGGCTGACGTCGGTGACGGTGGAGCAGGGGAGCGAACCGGATATCGAGATTGCGGTGGTCAAGAAGATGATCGAGCTGATCCGCAAGGAAAAGACCGGCGATTTCGAATGGGATTCGCACCGGCTGGGACGGATCGTCAAGCTCAGTGCGAGGCCGCAGGATACGGATGCGCTGATGACGTTCTTGTTCAAAGAGATGTTCGCGGAGTATAAGCCGCCGCCGCAGTGGCGGTGAGTCAGCGGCTGCTCATGCAAAATTGGGTCCCGGCCTGCGCCGGGACGACGGATCTATGCGCGGTGGTACTAACACTTTCACAACTGACCTAAGAACCGTCGCTCCGGCGCAGGCCGGAGCCTAATTTTGTGTGTAGACCGCTAACTCAAATAAAAAACGGTGCCCACGGCACTAATGCCGTTCAGTTAAGGTAGTTTCTTGACCTTCCTGACGGCATAGCGCTTCGGCGTTGCCTTGACGGCCCGGTCGCATTTGCGGCCGGGCCGTTCGTCTTTCAGAAGGCTAACCAGCCTTTCTCGCAAGTGTTTCATCGAGGCTGGCAATTTTCCGTACGACCTAGTGACGCCCGCCCAATGCAGTTCGAACTGGATCAGGTGGAAAGCACGAATGAAGCTCACCTCGGTCGGCTCGCACTTGACCGCCAGCGCGGCCTTGGCGATTTCAAGGCGGATTAGGTTGTAGGCAATGAGCGTACCCCAGATTTCCTGATATACCCCA
>NZ_FOLD01000019.1 GCF_900112225.1 Massilia yuzhufengensis
TGGCTGGCGCGCTTCCACGGCGTCGCATCCCGCTACCTGACGAACTACATGGGCTGGCGCAGGGCGCTCGATGGCGGGCGGGTCACGTCTGCCGAGGGATTGCTGCGCCTGGCAATCAAACCCATCCATAGCAAAGGGTGACAGCGCCTTTTTCATTAAGTTGCGGTCGTTCTGGCAATTCTCATGGACGAGCTGCCAAGCAAATCGTTAAACTGAACATAAATTCCGACACACAGCCCCAATTTTGCTTGTGCGCCATAGACATGCATCAACCTAGATGCTATCTTTCAACACTTAGGGTTGCCCTACAGCTAGATTGTTGACTGCGCCTCCCCGGCGCCCCCCGCTCAACGTACGAATTCCAGAACCCGACAATGCTCAAAAAATTGTTTGCCACCGTATTGATGTCGTTTTCGGCTGCGGCTATCGCCGTGCCCTTCGGCTCGCAATCGGTGCTCGTGGTAGAAGATGACACCGGCAAGATTTTGCTGGAGAAGAACGCGGACCGCGTGGTCCCGATTGCATCGCTTACCAAACTGATGACCGCGATGATCGTGCTCGACGCGCGCCAGGACCTCGACGAACTGATCGAGATCGACCGCAGCGACGTCGACACCGTCAAGCACAGCAGCTCGCGGGTGCCGGTCGGCGCCCTGATCTCGCGCCGCGACGTCCTGCAACTGGCCCTGATGTCCTCGGACAACCGCGCCGCCGCCGCCCTCGCCCGTACCTACCCGGGCGGCAAGGAAGGCTTCAAGGCTGCTGTGCGCCGCAAGACCGCGGCCCTGGGCATGACCCAGACCGTCATCGAAGAGCCGACCGGCCTGAACCCGCGCAACCGCTCGACCGCCGGCGACCTGGTGAAAATGGCGAGCGCCTCGTCGCGCTATCCCGAGATCACCAACATGACCACCGAGTCGAAGGATCTCATCAACATCAACGGCCGCGAAGTCGAGTACCGCAATACCAACCGCCTGGTCGGCGCCAAGGGCTGGGACATCGGCCTGTCGAAGACCGGCTATATCCAGGAAGCCGGCCGCTGCCTGATCATGAACATCAAGGCCGGCGGCAAGAACGCCACCATGGTGCTGCTCAACGCCAGCGCCTCGTCGGCCCGCATCCTCGACGCGCTCAACGTGCGCCGCTTCATCACCGGCGAAGAAGCTCCCATCATCGCCCGCGCCTCGAACCGCGCCCCGCGCTTCAAGGCCGGATCCAGCCGCGCCAGCATCAAGGCGAGCGCGAGCCGTGCCCGGATCAAGGCCAGCGCCGGCAACAGCAAGGTCAAGGCCGTGAAGAAGCGCGCCAAGGTGGTGAAGGTCACGCCGAAGCGCCGCAAGAAATAAGCTGCGGGTCGCATCGCACTGCGTTCGCTTGGTAGCGACACGTCAACAAAGGGGCCGCAAAGCCCCTTTGCTATTTCACGTCAAGGCGGCGTCACGCTGTCCCACAACGACTCGGTCAATTCCTGCACCAGGTCGTCGGTGTAGGCCTCGGGCGGGACCTGCGTGACCATCACGCGCCAGGCCTGGCCATCGACCTGCACCACCCGCAGGTGCACCCGTGCCGGGCCGTATTTTTCTTCTCCGGCGGCGACCCAGGATGGCTTGCCGCGGTACTCCTTGAAGTAGCCGCCCGGGAGCTCGAAGCCGTCGGCCAGGCCGCCGGCCAGCGCGCGCACGTGGTGGCGCAGGCTGGTGTCGGCATGCTCGTCGAGCGTGAACAGCACGACCGCATGGCCGCTGTGCTGGGTGAAGCGGTGCTGCAGCGCGCCGTCGGCGTCGGCGATTTCCTCGACCTTCCACTGCGCCGCGATATTCACGCTGCGGCCGGTCGCCGGGTTGGTCCAGCTGGTGGGCGGCGCGGCCATCATGGCGGCCATTTCGCGGCTGTCCTGGCGGTCAGCCGAGTCGAGCGACACGATCAGCAGGAGCAGCGACCCGAACAGCCCGCCGAACACGGTTTTCCGGCACCATCCGACCGGCTGGGCACGCACCTCGAACAGCTTGCCGTCGTAGCTGGCGGGTAGGCCCTTGCGCAGACGCATGGCCTGGCGCGCCATCGTGAACAGGCTGACCACGGGCAGGGCCAGGCCGAGTCCGGCGCGCCACAGGCCCAGGTTGCGGCCAAGCAGTTCGACGAAGTCGGGTGCGCGCTCATCGACGGTCATGACCCGCAGGCCCAGCAAGGCCTTGCCCGGCGTATTGCCGGCCAGGGCCGCCATGAAGGCGTCCAGCACCAGGGCCGCCGGCACGCAGGCCAGGCCGAACAGCTTCCAGCCGAAGGGGGTTTCGAGCCAGTGCAGGAAGGCTGGCGAGGTGTGGCCCAGGATGCTGCCGGCCACCAGCGCCACCAGGCCGGTCTGCCACCAGACGTCGAAGGAGCGGGCGAGCCAGCGCCGCCATGCGCCGGCCAGCGGGTTGGCCTCCGGCATGTCGAACACGAGCGCCGGTGACGCCGGCCGGGCCCGGCTGTCGAAGCTGGCGCGGAAACCACCCGTCTGCTCATCGATTGGCTGCACGCTCCCTCCCTACTTGATTCTTTACACTAAAGTGGATTGTCTAGCCTTGCTCTGAATGATTTAAGACCGCCGGGATACGGCCGAGTTCGCACGAAAACCACAGTGATTCGCCGCGTTTGGCCTCGATCAAGGCCTGGGAAGAGTGATGGCGTTAATGGCCGCGCAGCCCGCAGAAGGCGGCGATCCGGTCCACGGTCGAGCCCACCATGTGCTCGTCCAGGCCCACGCCGAAGCGGTAGCGGTGCGAGTCGGTGTCGATCTCGATGCGTCCCTCGCCGAAGCCGAGCGCTTCCCACCTGCCGTCGTAGGACGAGGGCGCCGGGGCCGGACAGGCGCGCACTGCGCGGACACTGGCCGCGGCCAGGGTGAAGGTGCGCGCGTCCGGCGCTTCGCCGCTTTGCACGAGGACCAGTTCGTCCCGGAACAGCAGGTTGCGGTACAGGATGAGGCACAGCCAGGCCCCCATCAGCAGGACCACGCCGAAGGAGAGGTAGGGCACATCGGCTGCTCCGCGGCCCAGCTGCCTGGCCGTGGCCGACACCAGCACGCCGAGCCCGGCGAGGGACACCAGGATGGGCAAGGCCCGCATCTGGCGCGGGCACACGATGTGCAAGGCCGGTGCTGCCGGCTGGCCGATCATTGCACCACTCCCTTGACGAAACCCGCCAGTTCCGTCACCAGTGCCTCCGCCACCGGCAGTGAAGGATTCGAATACGAGGGCAACTGCGCCGCCAGGTCGCCTTCCACCATCTTGAGCACGTGGTTCATGCCCTTGACGATGACCAGCGGCGCGCCGGGCCGGGCCTGGTGCAGCTTGCGGGCGTCGTCCACGCCCACTTGCAGGTCGGTGCTGCCCTGGATCACGGCCACCGGGATGCGCAGCTTGCCCAGTTCCTGCGCCGGATCGTACTTGAAGCAGGACACCAGGTAAGGCTGGACGCTGGGGCGGTATAGCGCCGCCAGCATCGGCGGCACGTCGCCGGCCAGCTGCCCCTGCTCGAGTGCGGACAGGATGCGCTCGCTGTCCTTCATCAGGTCCGGCGGCAGCTTGCCGGCCAGCTGGCGCCGCAGGACAACCGACAGCCGCTCGCCGGGCCCGGCCAGCGACACGAAGGCGTCGGCCCCGCCGCGCTGCGCCCCCAGCATGCCGATCAGCGAACCTTCGCTGTGGCCGACGATGACGATCTTGCCGAAGCGCGCGTCCTTCCTGAGCAGGCGCACCCAGGCCGCGGCGTCGTCGGCGTAGCGGTCGAGCGTCAGGTCGGCCTCGCGCCCGCCCGCTTCGCGGCTGGCGGCAATGCCGCGCTTGTCGTAGCGCAGGCTGGCGATGCCGGACGCGGCCAGGGCATGCGCCAGGCCTTGCAGGCTGTTGTTTTGCATCGCGGGGTTGTTGCCGTTGCGATCGGTCGGCCCGGAGCCGGCGATCAGGAGCACCACCGGTGTCGGCGCCGCGCCTTCCGGGAGCGCCAGCGTGCCGGCGATGACGCCGCTGTTCTCCAGTGCGATCGCGCTTTCGCGCGGTGCGGCCACCACACTGGCGGCGAGGAAGAAGGCGCAAAGGAAGACGGTGGCAGGCGTGCGGGGCATGGCGTTCCTGGCTGGAGAGAGAGCAAGGATTATAGCCGCCAGTTCCCCAGCGCAACTATCCATACCGGGTAATCTCGGGTTCAGCGCGCGGCGATCATCCCGCGCAGGCCGCTGGTGCGGTGGGTGCGCGTGCCGATAGCCTCGGCCAGCACGGCGCCGGCCGGCGTGACCAGGGTAAACATCTCACTGGCGCGGGTGATGCCGGTGTAGACCAGCTCGCGCGTGAGCACGGCGCCGCGTTCGCGCGGCAGCGCCAGCACGGTGTGGCGGAATTCCGAACCCTGCGACTTGTGGACCGTCATGGCGAACGCCGTTTCAACATTGCGCAGGCGGGTGGCGAGCACGCTGCGCACCGCCTCGCCTTCCAGGAAATACACGCGCAGCGCGCCGGGACGGGCCGGGTCGGCCAGGGTCAGGCCGATGTCGCCGTTGTAGACGCCGGTGCCGTAGTCGTTGCGGGTGACCATGACGGGACGCCCGACATACCATTCGCCGCCGGGTTTGAGCAGCCCGGCCTGGGCCAGGCGCGCGGCAATCGCCTCGTTCAGGCCCGAGACGCCCCACTCGCCGTCGCGCACCGCGCACAGGATGCGGAAAGACTCGAAGCGCTGCAGCACCTGGCGCACCCATTGTTCATGATTCGTGTTCAATGGGCCGCTGGGGCCGGTATTCATCACATCCAGGAAAGAACCGTAGCCGGCCTGCGCCAGTTGCAGCAGCTGCTGCTGCTGGGCGTTCTCGATCCAGCGCACGCTGGACTCGCCCGCGCGCAGCACCTGTTCGGCGCGCCCCGTGTCGCCCGCGTTGACGGCCAGCGCCAGCTGGCCGATCGGCCCGCCGAAGCGGCGGCTGTGGCGCAGCATCACGGTTTGCTGGGCCAGCGCGCCGGCGTCGCCCGCGAACGCGGGTGGCAGCTGCTCGCCGCTGGCCGCGCGCACGTAGGCAAGGGTCGCGGCGTCGTAGCCACCGGCCTGGGCGTCGTGGCACAGGTCGCCCAGCACGGCGCCCGCCTCCACCGAGGCCAGCTGGTCCTTGTCGCCCAGCAGGACCAGGGTGGCGGTGGGCGGCAGCGCATCGAGCAGCGAGGCCATCATCTCCAGGTGGACCATCGAGGCTTCGTCCACGATCAGCACGTCGACGTCGAGCGGGTTGCCGCGGTGGTGGGCAAACGCGCGGGTGTCGGGCCGCGCGCCGAGCAGGCTGTGCAGGGTGCGCGCGGCGCCCATGCGCTGGGTGAGTTCGCGCAGCGGCAGCGCCGCGCCGACCTTGTCGGCCAGTTCGGTCAAGGCCTTGTCGATCGACTGCTTCAGCCGCGCCGCCGCCTTGCCGGTGGGGGCGGCCAGCGCGATGCGCTGGCTGTGCGCCTGCGGCGCGGTGGCGAACAGCAGCGCCAGCAGGCGCGCCACGGTATAGGTCTTGCCGGTGCCGGGGCCGCCCGTGATGATCGCCACCGAGCCGCGCAGCGCGATCGCGCAGGCCAGCTTCTGCCAGTCCGGCGCCTCCGCTTCGCGCTGCGAGGCGAACAGCAGGTCGAGCCAGCCGCGCACCTCGTGCGCATCGACCTCGCGGGTTTGCATGGCGCGCGCGCGCACCGCCTGCGCCACCACGGTCTCGTCGCGCCAGTAGCGGCGCAGGTAGAGGCGCGCGCCGTCCAGCACCAGCGGCTGGTCATAATTGAAGGCGCTGGTCTCCCACACCTGTTCGCAGCCGCCCAGCAGCTGGGCCCAGGCTTGCGCGCTCTTGGGCAGCGGGCCGGCGTGGCGCGCCAGGTCCTTCCACTGCTCCTCGCTCCAGCCCAGCAGCGCGGCGGGGCCGGCGGCCAGGTCGTCCAGCAGCAGGCAGCTGTGGCCGTGGCCTTCGAGTTCGGACAGCACGCTGGCGGCCAGCACCAGCGCCGGCGGCGCCGCGCCCAGCGAGGCGATGAAACGGGCGAAGGCGCAGGACAGGCGGCGCAGCTCGCCCTCCTCGCCCAGGCGCGCCAGTTCGCTCCACAGCAGCGCGATGTTCGCTTCGGCCTTAGCCATGTCCGTCCTCGTCCAACAGTTGTTCGAGCCCGCCCAGCAGCGCCAGGTCGGGCGCCAGCACGCAGCAGCCGCGCGTGTCCGGGTTGGCGATCCCGCGCAGGAACAGGAAGATGGCGCCGCCCAGCTGGCGGTGCGGCTCGTAGGCCTCGCCCAGGCGGCTGCGCAGCAGGCGGTGCAGCGCCAGCATGTAGATCGTGGCCTGGATGTCGTAGCGGTGGGCCGCCATGCCCAGCTCCATCGCGGCCTGGGTATAGGCCGTGTCGCCCGGCCCCAGCGCATTGCTCTTGTAGTCGAGCACCCAGAAGCGCCCCTCGTGCTCGAACACGAGGTCGGCGAAGCCCTTGAGCATCCCGTGCAGCACGCGCTCGGGCAGCACCGGGCGCTCGATGCCTTTCATCAGGCGCGCGCGGCACAGCCGGTCCAGGCGCGCCACGTCCAGGCGCTCGCTCGGGAACCAGAACTCCAGCTCCGGCACGGTGTCGGCCAGGCCGCACAATGCCACCCCCAGCGGCGGCAGCGGCGTGGTGGCCACCGCGTGCAGCCAGGCCAGCGCGTCGTCCTGGCGGTGGCCCCAGCCGGCGCGCTCGATGCGCTGGCCAAGCCGCACCAGGAACTCCGGCTCGTCGGCCCGTTCGAATCCTTCCTGGGCCATCCATTCGAGCTGCTCGTGCATGAAGTTGCCCGGGACCGAACCGCGCGGGAAGCGGTGCCAGGGCGCGTCGGCGATGCGCGGCGGCGTGGCCAGCTGCGGGTCTTCCTCGAGCAGGGTTTCTTCCTGCGCCCGCATCGGCGCCGGCGGCGCCACGGCATGCCGCACCAGCGACGTGAACGAGCCGATCGACCAGTCGCGCTCGAAGCGGGCCTCGTAGCCGGGCGCGGCCAGCAGGTCCGGGCGCGCGTCCTGGCGCGCCAGCAGGGTGCGCCCTTGCGGCTCGCCGGCATCGTGCAGCTCGATGCCCTCGACCCCGCCGCGCAGGCGCTCCAGGTATTCGCGCAGGCGTTCGGCCTCGAGCTTCGCGCCGCCGCCCAGCAGGTAGCCCAGCGCCGATTCATGCAGCCGGTTCTCGCTCTTGCTGCGGCCGCTGACCGGGGCCACGCCCAGCCACAGGAAGTGGCGGGCGCGCGTGAGCGCCACGTACAGCAGGCGCAGGTCTTCTTCCAGGCGCGCGCGGTCGACCGCCTCCAGGGATTCGTCGCCCATGCTCAGGTCGAGCCGGCGCGCGCCGTCGTCGCCGACGAACTCGAAGAAGGCGCGGTTGCGGCGGTCGGTGCGGCGCGCGGTGACGGCGAACGGCAGGTAGACCAGCGGGTACTCCAGGCCCTTGGACTTGTGCACCGTGACCACCTTGACCAGTTCGGCGTCGCTCTCCAGGCGCAGCACGCGCTCGTCGCCGCCCTCGCCCACGCCATCGACCTGCTCGGCCAGCCAGCGGATCAGGGCCTGCTCGCCTTCGAGCTGGGTGCTGGCCTCCTGCAGCAGTTCGGCCAGGTGCAGCAGGTTGGTCAGGCGGCGCTCGCCGCCCGGCTCGCGCAGCAGGCGCGCGGGCAGCTTGAGTTCGTGCACGAAGCGGCGCAGCATGGCCAGCACGCCCTGGCGCTGCCAGGCGCCGTGCAGGCTCTTGAGCTGCTCGACCCGCGCTTCCCAGGCCATCTCGTCGGACGACAGGCGCGCCAGCTCGCCCAGCGCCAGGCCGGCGGTGCGGGTGGCGAAGGCGGCCCGCGCGAGCACGCCGTCGAGCGGGTTGGCTACCGCGTACAGCCAGCGCAGCACGTCGGCCGCTTCCTCGCTCTCGACCACGGAATCCTTGTCCGACAGGTAGACGCTGGCCACCTTGCGCTCGACCAGCGCGCGGCGCACGGCGGCCGCTTCGCGGCGGTCGCGCACCAGGATCGCGATATCGGCCGGCATCAGGCGGCGGAAGCGCTCGCCGTCAGAAAAGCCGACCCGCTCGTCGCCCAGCAGGCCGACGATGTGCTCGGCGCAGTGGTGGGCGAAATAGTCGCGGTAGGCTTCCTGGCCCATGGGGCCGGCGCAGCACACCGTCATCGCGTGCCGGGGCCCGTCGGCGCCGACCAGGCGCTCGCGGTGGCCCTTGGCCTGTACCGCCTCGAACGGCAGCGGGTTGTCGGCGCCGCGGCGGAAGCGGAAGGCGCCGGCCGGGTAGCCGCCGTCACCGCCCTGCCCTTCGGCATGGCGGAACAGCTGGTTCACCGCCTCCACCAGCTGCGCGGTGGAGCGGTAGTTCACGCCCAGCTGGTAGTGGCGCCCGTCGGTCGCGCGGCGCGCCGCCAGGTAGCTGTGGATGTCGGCGCCGCGGAAACCGTAGATCGACTGCTTCGGGTCGCCGATCAGGAACAGCCCCTGTCGCGGCGCGTTGGCCGCGACCCGGTACAGCAGGTCGAAGATGCGGTACTGGTCGGGCGAGGTATCCTGGAATTCGTCGACCATCGCCACCGGGAACTGCAGCACGATGCGCTGGCGCAGCGCCTCGCCATTCGGGCCCTCGAGCGCAGCCTTGAGGCGCTCGAGCATGTCGGCGAAGCCGAACTGGCGGTTGCGCGCCTTCAGCTCGCGCATGCGGCGGGCGATGTGGCCGGCGGCGTGGCGCAGCAGCGCGTGCGCCAGCGGCTGCAGCGCGCTCAAGGCTTCCCGCAGCGGCGCGGTGGCCTCGAAACAGGCCGGCACCTCGGCCACGAAGTCCTTGCTGAAGGCGTCCACGATCCCGTCCGGGCACAGGCGTTTCCATGCCGTGTCGTTCAGGTCGGGCACGGCCAGCGCCGGGTCGGCGGCCCAGGCGCGCAGGGCCTCGAACCACCGGGCCAGCGACTCGGCGCGCATCTTGTTGCCGTTGAAGCACTTTGGCTGGCGCTCGCGGTGCCCGGCGATCCAGCGTTCCATCTCGTCGGCGCGCCCGGCCCAGCCTTCCTTCAAGGTGGCCAGTTCGGCGCGCAGCGCGCGCTCGCTGCGCGCCACCAGCACGCCCAGCGGCTCGTCCGGGCTCTCGCCCAGCAGGTGGGTGCGCGCCACCAGCTCGCGCACGCCCAGCTTGAGCGCGCCGACATCCTTCCAGCACGCGCGCACCGAGTCCAGCGCGCCGGCGCCGAGCGGATAGACATGCTGGCGCCAGTAATCGTGGGCGGCGTCCTCGAACAGGGCGCGCTCGTCGCTGACCAGCTCTTCGTCGAACAGGCTGCCCGAATCGAAGGCGTGCTCGCGCAGCATGCGCTGGCACCAGGCGTCGATGGTGAAGATCGCCGCCTCGTCCATGGTCTCGGCGGCCAGCACCAGGCGGTGGGCGGCGACGCTGCGCTCGCCCTCGCCCGGGTAGGTATCGGCCAGCGCGCGCAGGTAGGGGTCGTCGATGGCGAGCTGGCCGCGGAAGAAGGCGGCCGCTTCGACCAGGCGCTCGCGCACGCGGTTGGCCAGCTCGCGCGTGGCCGCGCGGGTAAACGTCATCACCAGGATCTCGCTTGGCAGCAGCGGGCGCGCGAAGGCCTCGTCGCCGCCATGCCCGAGCACCAGGCGCAGGTAGAGCGCGGCGATGGTCCAGGTCTTGCCGGTGCCGGCCGAGGCCTCGATCAGGCGCGAGCCGTGCAGCGGGAAGTGCAAGGGGTCGAGGTGCTGGCTCATGCCGCCCCCCCGTCCAGCGGCGTGACCGTGACGCCGGCCTCGATCCAGTCGGCGAGCGGCCCGTACAGGTCGCGCGCCACGTGCGGCCAGTCGCCGGCCGCCAGCAGCGCCGCGAAGTCGGGCCACAGGCGCGCCAGGCACAATTCGCTGACCTCGCCGGAAATCTCGTAGCCGCCGTCGTACACGGTACGCGGCTCGCCGTCCTGCAGCAGCGCCAGCGCGGTCTTGCAGGCCACCGCCAGCGGCCGGTCCAGGTTGCTGCGCCACAGCGCGGCCAGCTCGTGCAGGGTGGCGGCGGCTTCGACCGGGTCGAGCGGCGCCATCGCCAGCACGGCGTCGCGCGCGACCAGGTGGCCGGCCACCGGCGCGCCCGCGGCGCTGGCCGCGAGCTGGCGCAGCCAGGGGCCGATCAGTTTGTCGCCGCGCGGGCGCCCTTCCTTGTCCAGCACCTTCGAGGACACCTGCATCAGCCAGGCCGTCTCGGCGCCGTCGGTGCGCAGGCGGTCGATCCAGTCGTCCAGCACCAGGCCGTCGCGCAGGCCCAGGCTCACCGCGCGCTTGGGCGCGGCCTGCGGGAAGCGCGCCCCCAGCGCCAGCCAGGCCGTGCGCACCGGCACCAGGCCTTCGACCAGTTCCTGCTGCCAGTGGCGGCCCATCAGGCCGATCGGCAGCACGCCTTCGCGCGCCAGCCGCCCGGCGCGGGTGGCGAGCGCGGAACGCACGTCGGCGGCGCCCTCCACCGGGCCGCTGTCGTCGAGCAGCTCGTCTTCGAGGAAGTAGCGCTCCAGCGCGTCGAGCGCGAACGGCTCCTCGTCTTCGCCCACCAGCGCGGCATCGGCGAACACCACGCCCAGGCGGCGGCGGAAGAAGTAGCGCGCCGGCTGGCGCAGGAAGGCCGCCAGCTCGCCGAGCTTGAGCACGTAGCCGGGTTCGAGCTCGTAGGGCGGCAGCGCCTCGACCCCCGCGCCGTCGTCCAGTCCGTGCGCCGAGCGCCATTCGCCGGCATAGGTCAGCAGGCCGCCATGCTCGAAATAGCGGCGGCTGAAAGGCTGCAGCGCATGCTCGACGGTGCGCTCCGACAAATCCAGGTTCCAGCCGGTGTGCAGGTAGTCGCGCAGCTGGGCCACCAGCACCGAGGCCGGCTGCTCGCTGTTGTCGCGCACATTGCGCCCGACCCAGCTCACATACAGCTTGTCGCGCGCCGACAGCAGGGCTTCCAGCATCAGGTAGCGGTCGTCGTCGCGGCGCGAGCGGTCGCCCGGGCGCGCCATGCCGGGCATGGCCAGCAGGTCGAAGTCGGCTTGGCTGGCGCGGCGCGGGAAGTCGCCGTCGTTCATGCCCAGCAGGCACACCACGCGGAAGGGCACGGCGCGCATCGGCATCAGGGTGCAGAAAGTGACGCCGCCCGACACGAACTGGTGGTTCAGGGTCGGCTGGTCGAGCTGGCCGAGCCAGGCTTCGCGCAGCACCGCCAGCGGCACCGGCTCGTCGAACCCGGCGGCATCGACGGTCTCGAGCCAGCATTGCAGCGCCTCGTTCAGCTGGGCCAGCGTGAGGCGGTCGGCCTCGATCCCGGCGTGGAAGAAGGCCGCCAGCAGCGCGCGCGCGGCCTCGCCCCATTCGGCCGGGGTGCGCTCCTGCACCAGCGCGGCGCGCCATTGCAGCAGGGTCTCGATGAACTGGGCCAGCGAGCCGGCCAGCGCGGCGTCCAGGCCGCCCACTTCGGCGTAGGGTTCGATGTCGGCGAAGCTGGCGCCGGCGCCGCTGGCGTAGCCCAGCAGCATGCGGCGCACCCCGAAGATCCAGGCATTCTGCTCGCCCGCCGACCCCAGGCCCAGGCCCGCGCGGTGTTCGCGGTCCAGGCCCCAGCGCACGCCCGAGCCTTCGATCCAGCGCCCCAATATCGGCAGGTCGTCGGCGTCCAGCCCATAGCGCGCCGCCACCGCCGGCACGTCGAGCAGGTCGCGCACTTCGCTCTGGCGGCAGCGCTGCTGCGGCAGGCGCAGCAGCCATTCGAGCGCCACCAGCAGCGGGTTGACGCTGCGGTCGCGCACGTCGCCGATCTCGAAGGGGATGTGGCGCGCGTCGAACCGGCGGTGCTGCTCGAACACCGCATGGATCGCGGCCGAGAACACGTCGATGTCCGGCATCATGACCACGATGTCGCGCGGGCGCAGGCTCGGGTCCTGGGCGAACCAGGACAGCAGTTGGTCGTGCAGCACCTCGACCTCGCGCTGGACGCTGTGGGTGAGGTGGAATTCGATCGAGCGGTCTTCGCGCGCGGGCGGCAGCTGCGGATGTTCGCCGGGCGGCAGCAGGTCGCGCACGGCGGCCTGCACCTGGTGCAGCAGGGTGTCGCCTTCGGCGTCGTCGAACAGGTCGACCCGCATGTTCTGGTAGCGCGCGCCCTCGCCGTTATCGAATTCGTCGAGCATGCGCACGAAGTCGCGCCCCTGGCGTCCCCAGCTCGCCAGCAGCGGGTGGGCGTGGACGTGCAGCTCCTCGACCGGCACCAGCGACAGGTCGGCGCCGCCGCGCGGCTGCTGGCGCCGGCGCGCGGCCTTGAGCAATTCGCGCCCTTCGATGATGTCGCCCCAGTAGAAGCGGCAGGGGTTCGGCACCGCGAACAGCACTTGCGTGTGGCGCGACAGCGCGGCGATCGCCTGCAGGGTCTGGTAGGGGAGCGTCGACATGCCGAACAGGATCACCCGGCGCGGCAGGCGCGACACCGGCGCGCGGCCCGCCTCGACCGCGGCCAGGAACTGGGCATGGATGCTGGCGCGCCCGGTGACGCGCTGCTCTGGCGGCAGGCTGGCGTGGATCTCGCGCCACAGGCAGGCCTGCCACTTCTGGTCCGGCGCCATCGGCACCGTCTCGCCGGCGGCGCGGCGCAGCTGGTTGCGGCCCGCTTCCCAGTCTTCCAGCCAGTCGGCGCGGTAGACCTGGTACTGGTCGTACAGGTCGGCCAGGCGTTCGGCCAACTGCAGGCGCCGCTCCGGGCAGCCGTCGCCCAGGAACTGGGCCAGCGGCGCATAGCTGGGGTCGTGCAGCACCGAGGGCAGCAGGCGCATCAGGCGCCAGGTGAGCGGGTCCTTGTCGAACGGGGCGCGGGTGGGCACGCGCTCGCGCCCCAGCATGCCGCGGTAGGCTTCCCACAGGAAGCGCGCCGGCAGCGCCACGCGGGTGGCGGCGCACACGCCCATGTCTTCGGCCATGGCGATCTTGAGCCACTCGGCCACCCCGTTCGATTGCACCAGGATGGTTTCCTGCTCGAGCGGCCCGAGTGGATGGCTGCGCACCCAGTCGAACATGGCGCTGCGCAGCAATTCCATCTGGTTGCCGTGCAAAATCAACAAGCCGGGGGTGATCGGGTCGGACATCGGGTTGCTCGGGCGGTTCAGGGGCTCAGGATGGCGGGCGCCTCAAGGGCGCTTGAGCTGGCCGATGACGCTCGCCACCTTGGTGGTAATGACATCGACCGCCGGGCCATTGGCGCCATGCGGCAGGATGACGTCGGCGTGGCGCTTGGTCGGCTCGATGAATTGCTTGTGCATCGGGCGCACCGTTTCCAGGTACTGGCCGACGATGCTCTCGACCGAACGGCCACGCTCGTTGATATCCCTTTGCATGCGCCGGATGAAACGGACGTCGGCGGCGGTATCGACGAAGATCTTGAGCGACATCATGTTGCGCAAGTCGGGGTCGTACAGGGCGAACAGGCCCTCGATGACGATGACCGGGGCCGGCTTGACGGTAATGGTGTTGCTGGAACGGTTGTCGATGGTGAAGTCGTATTCGGGCATGGCGATGGTCTCGCCGTTGCGCAGGGCCTGGACGTGCTGGACCAGCAAGGGCCAGTCGAAGGCTTGCGGATGGTCGTAGTTCTGGCGGCGCCGCACCTCGGGGCTCAGGTCGGACTGGTCGCAGTAATAGTCGTCCTGCATCACGACCGACACCACGTCGGCGCCGAACGAAGCCAGCACCTGCTGGGACACCGTGGACTTGCCGCTGCCGCTTCCGCCGGCGACACCAATGACAAACGGTTGGAAAGAAATCTCACTCATCCCCGCATGATACCGGAGCGGCGCCCGAACCGACAGTGCCGGGCGCCTGATCGTCCGCGCGAATGCCGAGCTGGGCGGTAATATCGCGCTCGATCCGGGCCAGCTGGGCGCGCAGGCGGGCGGCCAGCGCGCGCGCCTGGGCCGGGCGCGACAGCTGCCCTTCGAGGTCGTCGCACACGGCCGCGAACTCGCCGGCGCCGACCGCGCGCGCCGAGGACTTGATGCGGTGCGCCACCGCCGCCGCCGCCGCGACATTGCCCGCCGCCAGGGCCGCGTCGATCTCGGCCAGCGCCGCGCGCGCCGTCGCCACGAACAGGAAGGCGTATTTACGCATCTTGTCCGGGTCGCCGTCGAAGCTGGCCCCAAGCAGCGCCAGGTCGACCACCCCGCCGCCCTGTCCCGCCGGCGCCGCGTCGGCGACATCCGGCACCGGCGCCGCGCTGCGTCCCAGGCAGCGCGCGATGGTCGCCGCCAGCAGCTCCGGCACCACCGGCTTGGTCAGGAATTCGTCCATGCCCGCTTCCAGGCAGCGCGCGCGGTCGTCGACGCCGGCGTTGGCGGTCATCGCGATCACCAGGGTGGGGGCCAGGCGCGGGTCGGCGCGGATGCGCCGGGTCGCCTCGAAACCGTCCATCACCGGCATTTGCACGTCCATCAGCACGCAGTCGAAACGCTGGCGCGCCAGTGCTTCCAGCGCTTCCACGCCATTGCCGGCCACCAGCACAGCGGCGCCGGCCTGGGCCAGCAGCTCGCGGCCGACCTGCTGGTTGAAGCTGTTGTCCTCGACCAGCAGCACCGCGCAGCCGTCCAGCCGGGTGGCCGCGGCCGAGGGCGCGGCGCCCAGGCCGGCCCCGCCCGCGGCGCCCTCGTCCAGCCCGAGGCAGGCGGTGAACCAGAAGGTGCTGCCCTGCCCCGGCACGCTGTCGGCGCCGGCCGTGCCGTTCATGAGTTCGGCCAGCTGCTTGCTGATCACCAGTCCCAGCCCGGTGCCGCCATGGCGCCGCGTGGCCGAGGGGTCGGCCTGCTGGAAGGGGGTGAACAGGCCGGCCAGCTTGTCGGGCGCGATGCCGATGCCGCTGTCCTGCACCTCGAAGCGCACCAGCAGCTCGGGGCCGAAGGCGCGCTCGAGCCGGGCGCGTAGCACGATGCGCCCGTGCTCGGAAAACTTGACGGCGTTGCCGGCGAAGTTCAGCAGCACCTGTTCCAGGCGCAGCGGGTCGCCGCGCAAGGGGCGCATCAGTTCGGGCGCGATCTCGGCGTCGAAGCCCAGGCCCTTGGCGGCGGCGGCCTGGCCCAGCTGCAGCTCGACGTTGCGCATCAGGGCGTCGAGCATGAAGCTGCAGGGCGCCAGTTCGAGCTTGCCGGCCTCGATCTTGGAAAAGTCGAGGATGTCGTTGATGATGCCCAGCAGGTGCTGGCCCGAGTGGTAGATCTTTTCCAGGTAGCCGCGCAGGCGCGCGTCGGCACCGCCGCGCAGCGCCAGGTGGGTCATCCCGATGATGCTGTTCATCGGGGTGCGGATCTCGTGGCTCATGTTCGACAGGAAGGCGCTCTTGGCCTGGTTGGCGGCGTCGGCCCGGGCCCGCAGTTCGTGCAGCGCGGTGACGTCGGTCGAGATGCACAGCACGGCCGGCATCTCGCCTTCCGGATGCAGCGGCACCCGCACGCTCCACATCTGGCGCACCGCGCCGTCCGGCAGCGGCAGTTCGACCTGGCTTACCTGGCGGTGGCCCTGCTCCAGCGCGGCGCGGTCGCGCTCCCAGCTGTCACGGGAGAACGCCTCCGACATGACCTCATGGTCGAGCCGTCCGATGATGGCGGCGGCAGGTTTCCCGATCAGGGCCGCGCTCTTGGCGTTGACGTAGCGGAAACGCCGCGCGCCATCCTTCAGGTAGACGTAGGCGTCGAGGTTGTCGAGCACCGTGTCGAGCAGCAGGCGCTGGTCGAGCGCCGCGCGGCGCGAGCGGACAAGGTTGAAGAACAGCGCGAAGCCCAGCAGCGTGCCGCCCAGGCCCGAGCCGAAGGCCAGCAAGGGCAGGTAGCGGTCGGCGCCCACCGCCATGGCGGCGCGGTCGGCCGAGAAATGCGCCTTCCAGCGGGTGCCCACATAGTCGATCCCGAGCACGGTCGCGAAGCGCCCGTTCGACGCAGGCGCGCCGCGCACGTCCGGCCCCACCAGCAGCCGGTCCTGCGGCTGCAGCACGAGCGACGCGGGCTGGGAGGCCGGCCGCGGCCCGCCGGTCTCGCTGTACAGGCTCAGCGACACCGCCAGCCCTCTGTCCGGCGCCAGCGCACGCCGCACCAGTTCGTCCACCGAGAACGCGATGCCGATGCTGCCGAGGTAGCGCGCGCGCCGCTCCGCGAGGGTGGGCGGCACGCCGCCGCCCAGATAGAGCGGCTCGCGCATGCCCAGCGCCGTGTGCGGCCTTGGCCACTCGAGCCGCACCGGGTGGCCCGAGGCGCTGATGGTCCCGCGGTCGCGCGCCCGGGCCAGCGCCGCCGCCACGTTCGGCTGCACCGCGATGTCCATGCCGAGCCGGTCGACCGGCAGGGTGGACGGTTCGACCCAGGCGATCACTTCATAAAAGGGGCGCTGGCCGGCCGGGCGGATGTCGAAGCGCGGGTTGCCGGCCGGGTTCACGCTGCGGTCCTCGCGCATGGCCGCGACAAAGGCCTCGCGCTCCCGATGCGGCACGTGGGCGATGAAGGACACCGCCTCGATCGCCGGGAACTGCTGCGGCAGGTCGAGGGCCTGGACATAGCGGCGGAACTGGCGCCGGGACAGGGGTTCGTCGTTGGCCGCATGCAGCGCCGCCATGCCGCGCACCACCCGCGCATACGAGGCGATGGCGGCCGCTACCCGCTCCTGCGCCAGCCGGGCCACGTTGTCGAAGCGGCGTCGGGCGTCGTCTTCGATGGTGCCGGCGGCGATCCGGTAGCACAGCGCACCGACCGCCAGCGACAGCGCGAGCCCGGCCACCCAGGGGGCGGCGCTCGCGCCCCGCTGCGCGCTGTCGGCGGCGGGAGTGGGTGCCAGGCTTGCGGTCGGCGATGAATGCAATGCGGCTCCAGGTGTGTGGTGCGGTTCTGCCTGCTCGATATTGCTAGTATAGGCAATCCGGCTGTCCCATTACTCACCCATACTCACCAAAATTGGTAAAACACCATGCCACCACCATCCCAGGACGCCGCCGACCCCTACCTCTGGCTCGAGGAGGTGGAAGGCGAACGCGCGCTGGCCTGGGTCGCCGGGCAAAATGCGCTCGCCGAGGGCGAGCTCGAGGCCTCCCCCGGCTTCGACGCCCTGCGCACCCGCCTGCGGGGCATCCTCGATTCCACTGCGAAGATTCCCTATGCCGGCTGCCACGGCGGCCTGCTGTACAACTTCTGGCGCGACGCCGCCCACCCGCGCGGGCTGTGGCGCCGCACCACGCTGGACCAGTACCGCCTGCCCGAGCCAGGCTGGGAAACGGTGATCGACCTCGACGCGCTGGCCCGCCTCGAAGGCGAAAACTGGGTCTGGGGCGGCGCCACCTGGCTCGAACCGACGGCAGAGCGCTGCCTGGTCTCGCTCTCGCGCGGCGGCGGCGACGCGCACGTGCTGCGCGAGTTCGACCTGGCCGGCCGACAATTCGTGGCCGGCGGCTTCGCCCTGCCGGAAGCGAAAAGCGACGTCGCCTGGATCGACCGCGACACCCTGTTCGTCGGCACCGACTTCGGCCCCGGCTCGCTGACCGAATCGGGCTATCCGCGCATCGTCAAGCAGTGGCGGCGCGGCACGCCGCTGGCGGCCGCAATCACCGTGTTCGAAGCGCGCCCGGACGACCTGTCGGCTTGCGCCTGGAAGGACGCCACCCCCGGCTTCGAACGCGAATTCGTGCTGCGCCAGGCCGGCTTCTACAGCAGCGAACTGTTCGTGCGGCGCGGCGGCAGCCTGGTCAAGCTGACGAAACCCGCAGACGCGAATGCCTTCGCGGTGCGCGACCAGGTGGTGATCGAACTGCGCTCGGACTGGGAAACGGGGGGCGCGCGCTACCCGCAGGGCGCGCTGCTGGCGGCAGATTTCGACGCCTTCGTGGCCGGGGCGTGCGCCTTCGCGCTGCTGTTCACTCCCACACCCACCAGTTCGCTCGACGGGGTGACAGTCACCCGCGACGCCCTGCTGCTCACCGTGCTCGACAAGGTCAGCAACCGCATCGTCGAACTACGCCGTGCGGGTGGCGCATGGGAGTCGCACCCGGTCGCACTGCCCGGCAGCGGCGGGACCCATGCGGCGCTGGACACCTGGGCCTACGACCGGGTGGCGTCGAACCGGTATTTCGTGAGCCGGACCAGTTTTACCGAGCCGACCACCCTCTACCTGGCGCAAGCCGGCGGCGGCGAGCCGGAAGCGCTGAAGGCGATGCCCGCCTTCTTCGACGCCGGCGGGCTGCGGGTCGAGCAGTTCGAAGCCTGTTCGCCGGACGGCGCCCGCGTGCCCTACTTCGCCGTCATGGCGCGCGCCACCCGGCTCGATGGCAGCAATCCCACGCTGCTGTATGGCTACGGCGGCTTCGAAGTGGCGCTCAAGCCCTCGTACGGCGCGATCAGCGGCAGCGCCTGGCTCGAAGACGGCGGCGTGTACGTGGTGGCCAACATCCGCGGCGGCGGCGAATTCGGCCCGCGCTGGCACCAGGCCGCGCTGAAACAGCACCGCCAGCGCGCCTTCGACGATTTCATCGCGGTGGCCGAAGACCTGATCGCGCGCGGGATCAGCAGCCCGCGCCGGCTCGGCATCATGGGCGGCAGCAATGGCGGCCTGCTGGTGGGCGCCGTGCTGGCCCAGCGCCCCGAACTGTTCAACGCGGTCGTGTGCCAGGTGCCGCTGCTGGACATGCGGCGCTACCACCTGCTGCTGGCCGGCGCGTCCTGGATGGACGAATACGGCGATCCGGACGACCCCGCCCAATGGGCGTGGATTGGCCGCTACTCGCCCTACCACCAGGTGCAAGCGGGACGGCGCTACCCGCGCATCCTGTTCACCACCTCGACCCGCGACGACCGGGTGCATCCGGGCCACGCGCGCAAGATGGCCGCGCGCATGCTCGAACAGGGCCACGAGCTGCTGTACTGGGAAAACCTGGAAGGCGGCCATGCGGGCGCCGCCGACAATGCCCAGACCGCGCGCATGTGGGCGCTGGCCTGGACCTTCCTGCGCCGCCAATTGCGCAACTAGGAAGCCATGCGCTGGGCAAACAGCGCGTCCCAGGTGGCCTGCACGTCCACGTAGAAGGCCACCGCGTTCTCGATGCCGATCACCTGAGGCTCGCCGAGGCGGCTGGTGACCACGCCGGCGCGGCGCGTCAGGCGCTCCATCGCGGTGGTGGTCACCGTCACGTAATGGGTCAGGCCGTTCTCGATCCCGTAGCGCACCACCGCTTCGAAGGACTCCATCGTCATGTGCGAGAACCCGTAGCGGTTCTCCTTGTCGGTCTCGAGGGCGAAGCGCGACAGTTCCCAGATGCGGGGGTCGCTCGGCGCATCCTGCCCCTCGAGCAGTTGCGGGAAGGAATCCTTGAGCATGTACGGGCCTTCGGTCGGCAGCAGGCGCCAGCATCCGCGCAGGGGGCCGCCCGGTTCGCGCATCTGCATGTAGGCCGGGTCGAGCGCGTCGTAGCCATCGATTTCCATGCCGGACAGGACCGGGACTTCCCAGCCCAGCCGCCCCTGGAACACCTTGGCGCGCAGCGTGTGCATCTCCCACAGATCCTTCGATTTGAACTCACGGCGTGCAGCGATTTTAATTTGCATTGTCATGTTCAGCTCCTGGTTGTGGTGGATCAAAGCCCTGCTTGTGGTGGATCAAAGCTATGCATTTCGCATACAAGATTCATGCAAGATGGGCAGGATCGGAACTATCAGCTCTGCTAGGTAGTCATTTGCTTTGCATATGAAATACTTCCAGTTGGCATAGCAACCGAGAGGAGCAAGCATGGGAAACGAAGTGATGTGCGAAGCACTGGCGGCTGAACTGGAAGCCCAGCATGCGGCGCAATCAGGCGGGCTGCTGCGGGCCGCTCCACACGAGCTGCGGCGGCTGCGGATCGCCAAGCGGGAAAGCCAGGAGCGCTTCTGGAGCCGCTTCGGCGTGACCCAGTCGAGCGGCAGCCGCTTTGAAACCGGGCTGGCCGTGCCGGCGCCGGTGGCCATCCTGCTGCGCCTCTACGTCAACGGCCGGCTCAGCGATGGTGATCTTCAGGCGTGATCAGGCCAAGGGCGATTGCCTTGACGACCGCCTGCTGGCGCGTGTTGACGCCGAATTTCTGGCGCACGTTCGCCAGGTGAAAGTTGATGGTCGCCTCGGAACAATTGGTGATCCGGGCGACCTCCCATGAGGATTTGCCAACCATGACCCATTGGAGCACCTCGCGCTCGCGCCGGGTCAGGCGCGGCAGCACCGGATCCGGCCTGGCGTCGCGCAGGCCCGCCGACGAAGCGAACGCATAGTCGCGCACCAGGGACAGCGCGGGCAAGACTTCCATGATCGAGCGCTCGAACGGGATGCCGGGACGGGCGTCGGATGCAAAACTGATCATTCCCAACTCCCCATTCGGGCCGTGCACCGGCAAGGTGACGCCGCTACGGATCCCATGGGCACTGGCTTCTTCGTACAGCGCCCCGGGCGCCCCCGTGGCGAAGGTCGATGGCGCCCACACCAGCGGCAGCGTGCTGGTCACGCAATGTCCCACCGTCGGGTCGACATAGGCGAAACCATTGGCGTCGTAGCGGCTGCGCCACTCCGAGGAATAATTGCTGCGGGTGAAAGCGTTCTCGAAACGCACATGGCGCGACGGGACCACGCCAAACAGTGTCTGCTCGAAACCCTGGCTGCGCGCGAGCCGGAACAGGCATTCGCTCCAGCGCAGGTCGTCTTTCGCCTCCATTAACTCAAGCAATAACGCAGTGTCGATCATGGACAATACCGGTTCAAGGTGGTTTACATCCTAGTTGACTCTGGCGCCACGAAGTATCACCAAAAGAAACAGAAACCGATCTTGATACTGTTTAAGTTTTGTTTTGTAGTAGCAATACAACATCTCGGACGCAATCGTGCGCCTCCGAACTCGACTGTAAGCTACGCTCCGCCGGATTCCCGTCCCAAATTTTCCAAATTGCAAGATTTGCATGACAAACGTGCACCAGATACTTGACTTGAATATATTCAAGAGTATCGTCATTCAATTTCACATGTCACAGTCGCAGGCCTGGGCCTTCGGCGGCCCACACTCTTACCCAACACGCGAAACAAGGATCTAGTCGATGAACACAATGACCGACATGGGCGAACAGCTGGACGTCAAGCTTCTGCTGACGACCCTGATGGCGCTGAAAAAAGGCGACTTCTCGGTACGCATGCCCGCGGACTGGACTGGCGTCTCCGGCAAGATCGCCGATACGCTCAACGACATCATCGAAACCAAGCAGAAGATGGTCGAGACGGTGACGGACGTGTCGCGCGTGGTGGGCCGCGAAGGCCACCTGACCCAGCGCGCCGACCTGCCGGGCGTGGTGGGCGGCTGGGCCACGATCATCAGTTCGGTCAACACCCTCATCGACGACCTGGTGCGCCCGACCACGGAGATGGCGCGCGTCATCGGCGCCGTGGCGAAAGGCGACCTGTCCCAGACCATGGCGCTGGAAGTGGACGGCCACCCGCTGAAAGGCCAGTACCTGCGCGCGGCAATGACCGCCAACACCATGGTGGAGCAGCTTTCCTCGTTCTCGTCCGAAGTCACGCGCGTGGCGCGCGAAGTCGGTACCGAGGGTAAGCTCGGCGGACAGGCGCAGGTGAAGGGCGTGGCGGGTACCTGGAAGGACTTGACCGACTCGGTCAACTCGATGGCGGGTAACCTGACCTCCCAGGTGCGTAACATCGCCGAAGTGACCACCGCGGTGGCGAACGGCGACTTGTCCAAAAAGATCACGGTTGACGTGCGCGGCGAGATCCTGCAGCTGAAGGACACCATCAACGTCATGGTGGACCAGCTGCGCTCCTTCGCCTCCGAAGTCACGCGCGTGGCGCGCGAGGTGGGTACCGAAGGTAAACTCGGCGGCCAGGCCTACGTGCCGGGCGTGGGCGGCACCTGGAAGGACTTGACCGACAACGTGAACTTCATGGCTTCGAACCTGACGGGCCAGGTGCGTAACATCGCGGCGGTGACCACCGCGGTGGCGAACGGCGACCTGTCCAAGAAGATCACGGTGGATGTGAAGGGCGAGATCCTGGAACTGAAGAACACCATTAACGTCATGGTCGACCAATTGTCCTCGTTCGCATCCGAAGTCACGCGCGTGGCGCGCGAAGTCGGTACCGAGGGCAAGCTGGGCGGCCAGGCGCAGGTGAAGGGCGTGGGCGGCACCTGGAAGGACTTGACCGACTCGGTCAACTCGATGGCGGGTAACCTGACCGGCCAGGTGCGTAACATCGCGGACGTGACCACCGCCGTGGCGAACGGCGACTTGTCCAAGAAGATCACGGTCGACGTGAAGGGCGAGATCCTGGAACTGAAGAACACCATCAACGTCATGGTCGACCAGCTGAACTCCTTCGCTTCCGAAGTCACGCGCGTGGCGCGCGAGGTCGGTACCGAGGGCCGCCTGGGCGGCCAGGCGAACGTGCCGGGTGTCGCCGGTACCTGGAAAGACTTGACCGATAACGTGAACTTCATGGCCGGCAACCTGACCGGCCAGGTGCGTAACATCGCCGAGGTGACCACCGCGGTGGCGAACGGCGACCTGTCCAAGAAAATTACCGTGGACGTGAAGGGCGAGATCCTGGAACTGAAGAACACCATTAACGTCATGGTCGACCAGTTGTCCTCGTTCGCGTCCGAAGTCACGCGCGTGGCGCGCGAGGTGGGTACCGAAGGTAAACTCGGCGGCCAGGCCTACGTGCCGGGCGTCGGCGGCACCTGGAAAGACTTGACCGATAACGTGAACTTCATGGCCTCGAACCTGACGGGCCAGGTGCGTAACATCGCGGCGGTGACGACCGCGGTGGCGCGTGGCGACTTGTCCAAGAAGATCACGGTGGACGTGAAGGGCGAGATCCTGGAACTGAAAGACACCATCAACGTCATGGTCGACCAGTTGTCCTCGTTCGCCTCCGAAGTCACCCGCGTGGCGCGCGAGGTGGGTACCGAAGGTAAACTGGGTGGACAGGCAAACGTGTCGGGTGTGGCGGGTACCTGGAAGGACTTGACCGAGAACGTCAACCAGCTGGCGGCCAACCTGACCAACCAGATGCGCGCGATCGGCGAGGTGGCGACCGCGGTGACCCGTGGTGACTTGTCCCGTTCCATCCAGGTGGAAGCGCGCGGCGAGGTGTCCTACCTGAAGGACAACATCAACGAGATGATCCGCAACCTGAAGGAAACCACGCAGAAGAACGCGCAGCAGGATTGGCTCAAGACCAACCTGGCGCGCTTCACGCGCCTGCTGCAGGGCCAGCGCGACTTGCAGGCGGTGACCAAGCTGATCCTGTCCGAGCTGGCGCCGCTGGTGTCGGCCCACCACGGCGTGTTCTACATGATGGATTCGCAGGAAACCGACGCACGCCTGCGCATGATCGCAAGCTACGGCTACCGTTCCAGCCGCAAGCTGCCGACCTCCTTCCTGCCGGGCGAAGGCCTGGTGGGCCAGTGCGCGCTGGAGAAAACCCGCATCTGGCTGACCGACGTGCCGCGCGACTACATCGTGGTGTCCTCGGGCCTGGGCGCGGCGCCGCCGAACAACATCGTGGTGCTGCCGATCCTGTTCGAACAGCAGGTCAAGGCCGTCATCGAGATCGCGTCGCTCGACCGCTTCACCGAAACCCACCTGTCCTTCCTCGACCAGCTGATGGAATCGATCGGCGTGGTCCTGAACACGATCGAGGCGAACAGCCGCACCGAGTCGCTGCTGACCCAGTCGCAGTCGCTGGCGCAGGAACTGCAGCAGACCAACCAGGAACTGGCCGAAAAAGCGCGCCTGCTGTCCGAGCAGAACATCGAGGTGGAACGCAAGAACCGCGAGGTGGAGCAGGCCAAGCTGGCGCTGGAAGAAAAAGCGACCCAGCTGGCGCTGTCGTCCAAATATAAATCCGAGTTCCTGGCCAATATGTCGCACGAGCTGCGTACACCACTGAACTCGCTGCTGATCCTGGCCCAGCAATTGTCGGATAACCCGGACGGCAACCTGTCGGGCCGCCAGGTGGAATTCGCCAAGACCATCCACGGATCCGGTTCCGACCTCTTGACCCTGATTAACGACATTCTCGACCTGTCCAAGATCGAGTCGGGTACCGTCACGCTGGACGTGTCGGAATACCGCTTCCTGAACCTGCGCAACTACGTCGACCGCACCTTCCGCCACATGGCCGAAGCCAAGCACCTCGGCTTCGAGGTGGACCTGGCCGACAACCTGCCGACCGCGGTGATGACCGATACCACGCGCCTGCAGCAAGTGCTGAAAAACCTGCTGTCGAACGCGTTCAAGTTCACCAGCCACGGCACGGTCTCGATGCACATCAGCCTGGTCTCGAGCGGCTGGACCCACGACCACCCGAACCTGGTGCACGCCGACGCGGTGCTGGCCTTCTCGGTGCGCGACACCGGCGTGGGCATCCCGGCCGACAAGCTGCAGCTGATCTTCGAGGCCTTCCAGCAGGCCGACGGCTCGACCGCCCGCAAATACGGCGGCACCGGCCTGGGCCTGTCGATCTCGCGCGAGCTGGCGCGTCTGCTGGGCGGCGAGATCCGCGTCGAATCCACCGTCAACATCGGTTCGACCTTCACCCTCTACCTGCCGTACAACCGCGCCGGCTTCGTCAACTACGAGCAGACCCGCCAGCCGCAGCCGGCCCGCCTGGCCCCGCCGCCGATGGCGGCCGCGGTGACCTACCAGCCGGCCATGCACCAGCAGCCGGAGCTGGCGACCATCGAGGCCATCGATGCCACCTCGCTGGTGGAATACTCGTCGGTGCTCGACGACCGCGGCCTGGTGACCCCGGGCGACCCGTCGGTGCTGATCGTGGAAGACGACGAGCGTTTCGCCACCGTGCTGCTGGACTACGCGCGCGAGAAGAACTTCAAGGCCATCGTGACCCAGCGCGGCGACTCCGCCCTGTCGCTGGCGCGCGACTACCTGCCGTCCGCGATCCTGCTCGACATCGACCTGCCCGACATCGACGGCTTCACGGTGCTCGACCGCCTCAAGCGCGACCCGAACACCCGCCACATCCCGGTCCACGTGATGTCCTCGCTGCGCGAGCGCGAGCGCGCGCTGCGCCAGGGTGCGATCTCCTACATCAACAAGCCGGTCAGCCGCGAGGTGATGGCGGAGGAATTCAAGCGCATCCAGAAGTTCCTGATGGGTGGCAAGCGTTCGCTGCTGGTGGTGGAAGACGACATGGCCCAGCGCGAATCGATCGTGGCCCTGATCGGCAACACCGACATCCACATGGTCACCGTCGACACCGGCGGCGCGGCCCTGGAAGCGCTGGAAAGCTCGCACTTCGACTGCATGGTGCTGGACCTGACCCTGCCGGACATCTCGGGCTTCGACCTGCTGGACCGCATCGGCGCCAACGAGCGCCTGCGCGACCTGCCGGTGGTGATCTACACGGCCAAGGAATTGTCGCGCAAGGAAGTCACGAAGCTCAAGCGCTACGCCAAGACCATCGTCATGAAGGACGCCCGCTCGCCGGAACGCCTGCTCGACGAGACGGCGCTGTTCCTGCACCGCTCGCAAGCCAGCCTGCCGGAAAACCAGCGCCGCATGCTCGAAGAGATCCACGCGCTCGACGGCGGCCTGGCCGGGCGCAAGGTGCTGATCGTCGATGACGACCTGCGCAACATCTTCGCCCTGTCCACGCTGCTGGAGCGCCAGCAGATGCAGGTGCTGTTCGCCG
This sequence comes from Massilia yuzhufengensis, assembly GCF_900112225.1. Classification (GTDB taxonomy): domain Bacteria; phylum Pseudomonadota; class Gammaproteobacteria; order Burkholderiales; family Burkholderiaceae_D; genus Telluria; species Telluria yuzhufengensis. The sequence goes on from NZ_FOLD01000019.1 coordinate 25,757, forward strand.
AAAACGGCCGCGACGGCATCGAAGTGCTGGAAAAGGACCCGACCATCGAGATCGTCCTGATGGACATCATGATGCCGGAGATGGACGGCTACGACACGATGCGGGCGATCCGCCGCATCCCGAAATTCCGTTCGCTGCCGATCATCACCCTGACCGCGAAAGCGATGAAGGGTGACCGCGACAAGTGCATCGCCGCCGGCGCCTCGGACTACATCACCAAGCCGGTCGATGTGGCCCAGCTGCTGTCGATGATGCGCGTCTGGCTGCACTGATGGGCGAGAGCAGCGCCTGGACCGGGTTTGCCGCCGTCCAGGCGACCGAGGAACTCGAGATCGAACTGCTGCTGGAAGCCCTGTACCAGCGTTTCGGTGTCGATTTCCGTGGCTATGGGCGCACCGCCCTGCGCGAGCGGCTGCTGGCCATGCTGCGCGCGCGCGACTTGGAGACCATCTCGGGCCTGCAGGAACGGGTGCTGCACGAAGCCGGTGTGGCGCAGGACATGGTGCGCGCGCTGGCGGTGCCCAAGGCGGAGCTGTTCGACCATCCCGGCGACACGCGCCGCCTGCGCATCGCGCTGGGCGACAGCCTGCGCCCCACCGCCCTGCCCAAAGTGTGGCTGGCCGAGCCTGCCGGCGTGGGCGAAGCGTGGACGCTGGCGATCCTGCTGGCCGAGGAAAAGCTGTACGCCCGCACCGAGGTGTTCGCGACCCTGGGCAGCGACGAGCTGCTGCTCGAAGCGCGCAACGCCAGCCTGCCGGCCGAACAGCTGGAGCAGGCCCAGTCCAGGTACGCGGCGAGCGGCGGCGGCGGCCGGCTGGCCGACTACTTCGAGGTGAGCGGCGGCGAAGCGCGGCTGCTGCCGCGCCTGCGCGAGCGCATCACCTGGGCGCAGTACAGCCTGGTGACGGACGCCTCGTTCAACGAGTTCCACGCCATCGTCTGCCGGCGGGTGCTGCCCGATTTCGGGCCGCTGCTGCGCCAGCGCGTGCTGCGCCTGTTCCGCGACAGCCTGTCGCTGTTCGGCGTGCTGGGACTGGACCGCGAACTCGCGCCGGGCGATGCGGCGGTGGAGGATTACCAGCACCTGTTTGGCGAAGGTGGCTGGTACAAACGGGTGCGGTAGCTTTCAGGGTAGTTGAACGCGCGGCCGACGACAGGTCAACCGTATTGCGCCGCGATCCTGTCGCGCCATGCCTGCAAATGCCCCATCCCTTCCGCCCCCGGCCGGAACCGCATCAGCCCCCGCGCAAACTCCAGCGTGCAAAACGCCGTGATATCGGCAATCGTGAAGCGCTCCCCCGCCACCCAGGGCTGCCGCGCCAGCTCGCCATCGAGCCAGCGCGCCGTCTCGCGCATCTTGTCTCCCTGCGCCGCCCCGAACTGCGGGAACTGCGGCTGCTCCAGCACCGCCAGCCCCGGGTGCGAATGGCGCACGCACTGCGCCGTCTGCAGCATCAGGTGCAATTCGATGCGGCGGTCGGCCATTTCGATGAAGGCGCGCTCGGTGGCGTCCACCCCCATCAGGTTCGGCTCCGGGTACAGGCCTTCGAGATAGGTGCAGATGGCGCGCGTCTCGCTCAGGGCGCGGCCGTCGTCCAGCACCAGCACCGGGACCCGCGCCATCGGGTTCAGCGCGAGGAATTCGCTGCTGCGATGGGCGCCGGCGTTAAGGTCGACGTCGACCAGCTCGACGCCGGTAATGCCCTTGGCCGCCATGAACAGGGTGACGCGGCGCGGGTTTGGCGCACGGGGACTGGTGTAAAGACGCATGGGGTCCTTCGTGTTGGGGCTGTAGGCCATGATAGCGGCTTCTTGCCGGTTCGGTCGGCCGCGCCGCCAGCCCGAATTCGCTCGGCGCCACAGCCGGTCATGTAATTGCCGCAGAGAACAAGGTGGAATTACTTCGGACCCGTTTTATAAGGTAGCCGACCGACTTTGTTCAAGCCCTGGAAGGGATCGATCAAGGTTGCGGTTGGATGAAAGTAACCGAGGATACAGGCGGCATTTCTCATCGCGATCTGCACATGCGATAACTGACCAATTGCCGAAGTCGCGAAGGCCAGCTTACCTTGATGGAAATATCCACGAACAGAATCGTAGGGCGCCTTGCTCTCCTTGATTCGCTTCCCGTGGATGTAATTGATGACGGCTCGATCAAGGTTACGCAGAATCATCTCATCATCATCGGGGCCTGCAGCACGATTCACTGGAAGGACCTGGTCTTCCTGGCGCCCCGCTTCCAACTCCTCAAATGCGGCTTTGAACTCGACAATCCCGCTCTGCTTCGACAGGTCAAGACAATTGCCCAGACGGATGACCGCACCCAATACATACGGTATTTCGATCGGCTTCGCCGAGTACTGCTTAGCTGCATTTTCAGCGGACGACCGTGCAAATTGCCAAGCACGTTCGAAATCATCTTCGAAAAAATAGATTCCGTCACCGAGCCAATCGTAAGGATTCTTGCTGGGTCGAAGATGCAAAAAAGTGTCGGATTCCGCCCCAATGATACTGGTTGCAACATGAAAATCGCACCCGTGGTAAGCCACGACCAGTTCACCACCGGGCAGATCGATCATTTTTTATAGGCGGCCGCGAGCTTGCCAGTGCCCGTCCAGATTCCTACATCGTGCGCGATTTCCTGAATTTTGGCAGGGGAAAGCTTGACAGTATCAGTACCAGACGCAAGGTTACGCGCGCGAATCGTCCGCAGTATATTCTGCTGTCGGTCCAGTAAGCGCTGGTGCTGGGATGGCAGTCCTTTCTTGATAGCCTCCAGGTCAAAGCTACCTTTAGAATCAATTTGCTTGACTGTCTTGACGCCCGGAACCCGGGCAGCTTTGGATGTCTTCACCCTTGATTCGCCGGCAAGGCTTTTTTTACCGTTAGTCATGATTTGGGAATGTGCGAAGTAGGACGTGAGTGTACTCCGTTGGCGCACGCCGATCAAATCCGCATCGGGTTCCTTGATATTGGGACGGAAAGGCCATGATAGCCCTACCAGGCCGTTTCGGTCAGCGGCGCCGCGCCCAGGCCCTGGCGGCAAGCCGCGATCCAGGCGTCGATATCGCCCGCGCAGCCGGGCGGCAGGTGCAGGCCCAGCTTGGAGCGCCGCCACAGCACGTCCTGGGCGCAGCGCGCCCACTCGTGGCGCACCAGGTAGCGCAGTTCGGCGGCGTACAGGCCGGGCGCGACCTGTTCGCCCAGGCCTGCGATACTGCCGGCGTCCCCCAGCAATACCTCGACCCGGGTGCCATAGGCGCGCGCCCAGCGCTGCGCCAGCGCCGGCGGCAGCCAGGCATGGCGCTGCTGCAGCGCCGCCACCCAGCGGCCGAATTCGAGCACGCCGCGGCTGCCAGGGACCGGCCCGAACAGGTCGCCGCCCGGCAGCAGCGCATTACCGGTCCATGCGGGCGCTGCGCGGCCCAGCGCCCGGCAGATCCAGTCGCTCCCCTCCTGCGCCAGCCGGCGGTAGGTGGTGATCTTGCCTCCGAAGACAGACAGCAGCGGCGCCGCGGCGCTGTCCTGCCCCAGCAAGTAGTCGCGCGTGGCGGCGGCGGCGCTGGCGGCGGCGTCCTCGAGCAGCGGGCGCACGCCGGAGTAGCTCCACACCACATCGCCGGGCGTGAGCTGGTGGCGGAAATAGCGGTTCGCCAGTTCGCACAGGTAGCTGGTTTCACTCCCCGCGATGCCGACCTGGTCCGGGTCGCCCTGGAACTCGACGTCGGTGGTGCCGATGAGGGTGAACGCGCCTTCATAGGGCATGGCGAACACGATGCGGCCGTCGGGGTGCTGGAAGATATACGCGAACGGGTGGTCGAACAGGCGCGGCACCACGATGTGGCTGCCCTTGACCAGGCGCAGGCGGCGCGCCGGCGCCGTGCCGGTCGCGAGCTGGGCCACGCTGGCGGCCCAGGGGCCGGCGGCATTGACCAGGCAGCGCGCCTTCACCCGCTGCGCGCCGCCCGCGTGCGCCAGGGTGGCCATCCAGTGGCCAGGGTGGCGCTCGAAGGCCGTGCAGCGGGTGTGGGTGAGCACCATTGCGCCGCGCTCGCGGGCGTCCATGGCATTGAGCACCACCAGCCGGGCGTCGTCGACCCAGCCGTCGGAGTACACGAAACCGCGCGTAAAGGCCGGCTTCAGCGGCACGCCGGCCGGGTGGCAAGCCAGGTCGGCCGATTCGGAGCCGGGCAGGAAGTCGCGCGGCGCCAGCCGGTCGTACAGGAACAGGCCGGCGCGGATCAGCCAGGCAGGGCGCTGGCCGGCGTCGTGCGGCATCACGAAGCGCAGCGGATGCATGATGTGGGGCGCGCTGCGCAGCAGCAGCTCGCGCTCGGCAAGCGCCTTGCGCACCAGGCCGAACTCGCGGTGCTCGAGGTAGCGCAGGCCGCCGTGGATGAGTTTGCTGGACGCCGACGAGGTATGGGCGCCCAGGTCGTCCTTGTCGCACAGGATGACGCTCAGGCCGCGCCCGGCGCAGTCGCGCGCGATGCCGGCGCCATTGATGCCGCCGCCCACGACCAGCACGTCGCATTCGAGCTGCCTGTCGTTTGTCATTGCCGCCTCCTGTGCGCGGGGCCCGCCCGCCTGGCCGGTCCAGTGTAGGGAGTCGGCGGCCGGGCATCTTTGCTTGCATCAATTATGCGGAAAATCTGGCCGGCCGGGTGGCCCACGGGACAAAAACGCCACAGCAGCCCGCCAACATCCGGCGCCGCCGGCACTCCAAGCTGCATGGACCATGTGGATTTCCTGCTGGTGGGCGGCGGGCTGGCCAGCGCCACCGCCGCCGAAACCCTGCGCCTGGAAGGCGCCCGGGGCCGGATCGCCATCGTCGCGGCCGAGGACGCCCTGCCCTACCACCGCCCGCCGCTGGCCACCCGCCTGCTGCGCGCCGACGAGGCGCCGCCGCCCGTGCCCGGCCCCGACTTCTACGCCGAGCACGAGGTCGCGGTGCTGCGCGCCGCCCGGGTGCTGGCGGTCGACCCGCAGCGCCAGGTCGCCGCCACCGACCGCGCCGGGCAGATCCACTACGGCAAGCTGCTGCTGGCCACCGGCGCGAACAGGCGGTGCTGAGCGACCTGCGCAAACTCGTCACCGGCATCCTGGCCCTGGTCGCGCCGGAAGACGCGGGCCGCATCCGCGCCTGGCCCACCTTCGTGCAGCTGATGGGCGAAGACACGACGCTCGACATCACGCGCCTGACGCGCGAGCCGCTGGCGGGGGAAGCGGCGTCGAAGGACTACGACTTTTCGCGCACCTCGATCGAACACCACATCGAGGCCGGCTACGCCATGGCCAGCCGTGACGGGGCGCGCGGGATGGCGAGCGGATGTGTAGAATCGGGCATCGATCACGACGACAGGATGATGCCATGGTGGAGGAAGTGCGCGCCTGGGTGCGCATGCCGTCGGGCAAACGGCTGGACCTGCTCAACCCGACCCCCTTCGACTGGGACGACGCCGACCTGGCGCTGGGCCTGGCGCGCACCTACCGTTGGGGCGGGCACTCGGCCTGGCCGCTGCCGCTGTCGGTGGCCCAGCATTCGATCGCCGTGATGCTGCTGCGCCGCGCGGTGGCGCCAGCCACCACACCGCTGCAGGAACTGCGCGAACTGCTGCACGACGCCGAGGAAGGGCTGCTCGGCTTCGACGCGGTCTCGGTCATCAAGCCCTTCCTGGGCGAAGGGTTCCGCGCCCTGACCAGGCGTCTGGAGCAGGTGGTGTTCCTGCGCTACGGTCTGCCCGCCTGGACCGAACGCGAGCACAAGCTGCACAAGCAGGCCGACCGCCTCGCGGCCGCCAGCGAAGCCGTGCATGTCACCGGCTGGACCCGCGACGAGGTGCGCCGCACGCTCAAGATCCGCGCCCACGTGCTGGAACAGGATCCGCTGGCGGCCTACTACGGCTGCACCCCGTGGGAACCCTGGGCGCCGGGCCTGGCGGCCGAGCGCTTCCTGGCCGAACTGGAAAGGCTCAAACGCGAGGCCGGGCATGCCGCCGACTAGCGACGCCATCGTCCGCGCCGCGGCGCTGTTGCAAGGCGCCGACGGCCTGCTGGTGGCGGCCGGCGCCGGCATGGGCGTGGATTCCGGCCTGCCGGACTTTCGCGGCAGCAGCGGCTTCTGGCGCGCCTATCCGGCGCTCGGCCGGCGCGGCGTCGCCTTCCACGAGATGGCCTGCCCGGCCAGCTTCGACGCCGAGCCGCGCCTGGCCTGGGGTTTCTACGGCCATCGGCTGGCCCTGTATCGCGCCACCCGGCCGCACGCCGGCTACGCCATCCTGGGCGCCATGGCCGCGCGCATGGCGCAAGGCAGCTTCGTCTTTACCAGCAACGTCGACGGGCAATTCCAGCGCGCCGGATTTGGCGCGGACGCGGTGGTGGAATGCCACGGCTCGATCCACCAGCTGCAATGCACGCAGCCCTGCAGCGACGCCACCTGGCCGGCCGACGGCTTCGTTCCGGAAGTCGACGCCGATGCCTGCCGGCTGGTCTCGCCGCATCCGCTGTGCCCGCACTGCGGGGCGTTGGCAAGGCCGAACATCCTGATGTTCAACGATAGTGCCTGGCTGCCGGCCCGGACCGAGGCACAGTTTGCCCGCTTCAGCCGCTGGCGCGCCGGCGTCAGGCGCCTGGCCGTGGTCGAGCTCGGGGCGGGCGTGGACATCCCGTCGGTGCGGCGCATGGCCGAATCGCAGCGCGTGCCGGTCATCCGCGTCAATCCGCGCGAATCGGCGGTGGACAGTGGCGTGGCACTACAGATGGGTGCACTGGACGCGCTGCGGCGCCTGGCAGCCGCACTGGACCTTGAGCCAGATCAACCGCCGAGGCTAAGTATTTGATTCGCTTGAGAATTCTTCGATATCCACAAACTTTGTGGATAACTATGTGGACAAGCACCACTTGACAAGCCGCAAGACCAGTAATGGTGCGGGTTTCAACAAAATGCCCGTTCTGCAGGCAAAATGAAATACCAATTAAATCAATGACTTAGCAGTGCACAGCTTTCGTGCAGTACGCGGGTATGCGGTAAATTCCTACAAAATATGATGACGGGGGATAAGTCCCTAACGCGGCCCCATCGTCGGCTATTTCCACGCGTTCCTTGCGCGCTCCCTGACCAGCATGCGCACGCTCTCCGGCACCGGCTTGCGCTCGTGCCGGGTATCGGCGCTGAGCCAGGTATGTTCCTCGAAATGCCCCAGCATCGCGGGCGTGATGAAGCGGGTGCGCGCCGCATACACGTGGCGATCGCCCATCTGCGCCTGCTGCTTGATGAAGAAGCGGTTCGGCACCACCAGCTGCAGGTGCTCGCGGGCGCGCGTCATGGCCACGTAGAGCAGGCGCCGCTCTTCCTCGATATCGTCCTGGTTGCCGGTACTCATGTCCGACGGGATGCAGCCATCCACCACGTTGAGCACATGCACCGATTTCCATTCCTGCCCCTTGCTCGAATGGATGGTGGAGAGGATCACATAATCCTCGTCCAGCAGCGGCGGGCCGGCGCGGTCGCTGGTCGCTTCCGGCGGGTCGAGCGTGATTTCGGCAAGGAAGCTTTCGCGGGTGGCGTGGCCGCCGGCCAGCGCGGCCAGCTGTTCGACGTCGGCCGCGCGCACCTGGGCGTCGTCGTGCATGCGCTCCAGGTGCGGCAGGTACCACTGCTTGACCAGCTCGATGTCGGCCGGCCAGCGCAGCCCCGGCGTGCGCAGGCGCCGGTACAGGGCGCTGAAGGCGGCCCAGTCGATGCTGCTTTTCGCCGGCGGCACGAAGGCTTCGACCGCCGCCGCCGGGTCGGCCGCCTCGCCCACCGCATCGAGCAGGCGGGTGGCGGTGGCCGGGCCGATGCCGGGGATCAGCTGGGCGACGCGGAAACCCGCCATGCGCCCGGTCGGGTTCTGGGCGAAGCGCAGTACGGCCAGCACGTCCTTGATGTGGGCCGCCTCCAGGAACTTCAGACCGCCGAACTTCACGAACGGAATATTCCGGCGCATCAGCTCCAGCTCCAGCGCGGCGCTGTGGCTGGCCGCGCGAAACAGCACCGCCTGCGATTTCAGCGCGATGCCGGCTTCGCGGTGTTCCAGGATGCGGTTGCATACCCAGCGCGCCTGCTCGGCTTCGTCGGGAATGAGCACCAGCTGCGGCTTGATGCTGGACGCCTTGTCGGTCCACAGCGTCTTGGCATGGCGTTCGAGGGCGGCGGCGATCAGGGCGTTGGAAGCGTCCAGGATCGGCTGGGTCGAGCGGTAGTTGCGCTCCAGCGTGATCAGGTGGACGGGCTGGGTAAACTGCTTCGGAAAGTCGAGGATGTTGCGCACCGTGGCGCCACGGAAGCCATAGATCGACTGGGCGTCGTCGCCCACCACCATCACGCCCTCGCCGCCCGGCTTCATGCCGGTGATGATAGCGGCCTGCAGGCGGTTGGTGTCCTGGTATTCGTCGACCAGCACGTGGTCGAAACGGGCGCCGACTTCCGGCCCCAGTTCCGGGTCGGCCGCCATCTCGGCCCAGAACAGCAGCAGGTCGTCGTAGTCCAGCACGTTCTGCTCCTGCTTGGCGTCCACGTAGGCGCCGAACAGGGTCTTGAGCTGTCCTTCCCATTCGCTGCACCAGGGGAAGGTGGACTGCAGCACCTGTTCCAGCGGGTCGCGGCTATTGACCACCCGCGAATAGATCGACAGGCAGGTGCCCTTCAAGGGAAAGCGCTTCTCGGTCTGCGACAGGCCGATCTCGTGGCGCACCAGGCCCATCAGGTCCTCGGAGTCGCCGCGGTCGTGGATGGTGAAGGATTCGTCCAGCCCGATGCGGCCGGAGTACTCGCGCAGCAGGCGCGCGCCGATCGCATGGAAGGTGCCGGCCCAGGGCAGGGTCACGGGACTGTGCGCGCTTGCGCCGCGTCGGAGCAGGCGGTGCAGCACGCCGCTGGCGCGCTGGGTCATCTCGCCGGCCGCGCGGCGCGAGAAGGTCAGCAGCAGGATGCGCTGCGGGTCGGCGCCGGACTGGATCAGGCGCGCGACGCGATGCGCCAGCGTATTGGTCTTGCCCGAGCCGGCGCCGGCCACCACCAGCAGCGGCCGCACGTTCGCCGCGCCGATGTCGTGCTCGACCGCCGCACGCTGTTCGGCGTTCAGGCCGGCGAAGGGATCTTCAAGGGCTGGCTGGTCAAGGACGGCAGGCATGGCGCGCAATTCGTTGGGAATGCCATACTGTACATTTATCCAGTTGTTTTGCGCAAGCAGAAATAATCAGCGCTAGTCTTAATTTTCTTGAAAACCGGGGATTGTATGCAGGCTAGTCATGGATTACATGCGAAACAGCCGCTAAGTCCCGGATTGCGTGGAAGTTTTCCGGATATCCACAAAGTCTGTGAATAACTATGTGGAAAAGCAGGGGCTTGACACGCCAAGCGCCGCCATCCGTGCGGCTTTCAACAATTTGCCTATTGGGAAGGCATCGCCGATAGCCCCAAAAATCAAGCGCTTACGTGGGCTGGTCGGATGCGGTTCAGACCGCGGCGAGGCCGGCCCGTCCGCGCCGCTTGCCCGGCTCCAGCAACACCCGCATGATGACCTGGCCATCGACGGCATGGGACTTCAGGTACTCGAGGGCGGACAGGGTGCCGGCGACGCGCATCAGCGCAATGCCGTCGTCCACGATGTCGCACAGGCGCGCATCGCGCCGGGCCTCGGCGGCGCCGGGGGCGTCGCTTGGATTGGTCATTGGGGAACGTACTGGATTCATGTGCGCCTGGCCTTTCGGGGTAAAGGATTGTGCGGCTGCACCGGAGTATGGGGTATGCACAAACAATGTCAATACCAGATATGAATCAAACCATGGCTTTTATTTTTATGCTTGGCGAATGCCCGAACCCAGCGCTGCGCCGCCTCTCCCGGGCCCCGCCTACAATCGCCGGGCGACCCACTACCAGCGAGCCATCCATGAGCATCCAGCCCGAACCCGACCTCAATCCCGGCGATGAAGCCGAACCCGGCACCCCTGGCGCCGGCGAAGACGTCTGCGAGGCCTGCGGCGGCAGCGGCAAGCTGTCCGGCGGCAAGCCCTGCGCGAACTGCGGCGGCACCGGCAAGGTCATGCGCGGCATCGGCGGCGGCTGACAAGCCGGGCGCGCATGGACAGGGCCGCGGGCGCCCGGCGATAATGCCGCGATGAGCGCCCCGCCCCCTGCACGCCCCCGCCCCGCATCGCTGGCCGACCTGTTCGTCTCTTTCACCGTGCTGGCCCTGCAGGGCTTCGGCGGCGTGCTGCCGGTCGTGCAGCGCGAGATCGTCGAGCGCAAGCGCTGGCTGACGCACGAGGAATTCGTCGAGGATTGGGCGGTGGCGCAGATCATGCCGGGGCCGAACGTGGTCAACCTGGCGATGATGCTTGGCACCCGCTGGTTCGGGCTGGCCGGGGCATTGACCGCCATGGCCGGCCTGATCGCCGTGCCGCTGGTGCTGGTGCTGCTGCTGGCCGCCCTCCATGCGCGCTATGCCGCCCACCCGGCGGTGGCGGGCGCGCTGCGCGGCATGGCGGCGGTGTCGGCCGGGCTGATCGCCGCGGCCGGCCTCAAGCTGTCCACCTCGCTGGCGAAGAACCCGATGCCGCTGCCCTGGTGCGCCGCGATCGCCGCCTGCGCCTTCGTGCTGCTGGCGTGGCTGCGCGCACCGCTGGTGTGGGTCTTGCCGCCGCTTGGCGGCCTGGGCTGCGTGCTGGCCTGGCGCCGGCTGCGTCCATGAACGCGCCGCAACTGGTGTTCGGCTGGCATGACTGGCTGGCGCTGTTCGTCCACTACCTGATGCTGTCGCTGATGTCGCTAGGCGGGGCGATCTCGACCACCTCGGACATGCACCGCTTCCTGGTCGAGGACAAGGGCTGGCTGAGCCAGGCGCAGTTCAGCGACGCGATTGCGCTGGCCCAGGCCGCGCCCGGGCCCAACGTGCTGTTCGTCGCGCTGATGGGCTGGCACGTGGGCATGAACACCGGCAGCCTGGCCGCCGCCTTCGCGGGCGTTGCCGTGACCATGGCCGGCATCCTGCTGCCGTCCACCATCTTTACCTACCAGGTCGCGCAGTGGGGCCACCGCAACCGCGAACTGCGCGCAGTGCGCGCCTTCAAGCAGGGCATGGCCCCGGTCGTCATCGGGATGCTGCTGGCCACCAGCTGGCTGCTCGCCACCGCCGGCCCGGGCAAGGACAGCTGGCCGCTCTGGCTGCTGGCGGCGGCCAGCTGCATTGTCATCTGGCGTACCCGCCTGCACCTGCTGTGGGTGCTCGGCGCCGGCGCCCTGCTCGGCGCTTTTGGATTCGTGTGACTGGCACGGCACGGCGGCGCAAGGCATACTTGCGGTATTGATCACTTCCCTGGCGACCCCATGTTTGACCTCCTGAACGAACACGCCTGCTTCGGCGGCGCCCAGCGCTTCTACAGCATGCAGTCGAAGGCCATCGGCCTGCCGATGCGCTTTTCCGTCTACCTGCCACCCGGCGCCGAAGGCAAGCGCCTGCCGGTCCTGTTCTACCTGGCCGGCCTGACCTGCACCGAAGAGACCTTCATGACCAAGGCCGGCGCCCAGCGCGTGGCGGCCCAGGAAGGCCTGATCCTGGTCGCGCCCGACACCAGCCCGCGCGGCGCCGGCGTGCCGGGCGAGACCGACAGCTGGGACTTCGGCGCCGGCGCCGGCTTCTATGTCGACGCGACGCAAGCGCCCTGGTCCGCCCACTACCGCATGTACAGCCACATCCTGGAACTGCGCGCGCAGGTGCTGGCGAGCCTGCCGGCCGATCCGGCGCGGGTCGGCATCTTCGGGCACTCGATGGGCGGGCATGGCGCGCTGATGCTGGCGCTGCGCAACCCCGAGCTGTTCCACTCGGTATCGGCGTTCGCCCCCATCGCCGCCCCGATGCGCTGCCCGTGGGGCCGGAAAGCGTTTGCCGGCTACCTCGGGCCCGACCAGGCGGCCTGGGCGCAGTACGACGCCACCGAGCTGATGAAGAACATGGACACGGCGCCCTTCCCCGGCGGCATCCTGGTCGACCAGGGCCTGGCCGACAAGTTCCTGGCCGAGCAGCTCTACCCGGAAGCCTTCGAACAGGCCTGCGCACAGGCCGGCCAGCCGCTGGTGCTGCGCCGCCACGCCGGCTACGACCACGGCTATTACTTCATCGCCAGCTTCATCGAAGACCACCTGCGTTTCCACCGCCGCCTGCTCGGCTGAGGCCGGGGCGGCGCGGCCGCCCGCCCCTCTTGAAAACCGCTTTCCGCCGACCTATAAATACATTGTCGGCGCCTGCCGGCAAGATCAAGGTTCTTCATGGAGGCGAACATGAACATCATCAGGAGGAACAACCCGGGGCTGGCGGCCTACCGCCCGGGTTCCGTCGAAGACCAGTTCGGCCGCATGGTCGAGAACATGTTCGAGGATTTCTTCGCGCCGCTGGCGCAAGGCCAGCGCTGGGAAGGCATCGACGCCGCACCGCGCCTGGACGTCACCGAGACCGAGAAAACCTTCGAGATCCAGGCCGAACTGCCGGGCGTGGAGAAGGACGACGTCAAGGTGTCGGTCGATGGCCAGCGCATCACGATCGAGGCGGAATGCCGTAAGGCAAACGAACGCCGCGAGGGCGAAACCGTGGTGTATGCTGAACGCACCGCACGCAGGTTCATGCGCAGCTTTGCCCTGCCCACCGAGGTCGACGACGGTGCGGCACAGGCGCGGCTCGAGAACGGCGTCCTGCAGCTGAGCCTGCCGAAAAAGCAGGGCACGGAAGCACGCCGCCTGACCATCCAGTAACGCCCGCCGGCGATCCGTCGCCGGCACCGCTGGCGCTGGTTCCCCATCGCGTTGCGGCGCCCTGCCGCGGCGCGGCATGGCTGTGTTTGCATTGAGTTTTTTGCCTGGTGTGCCATGCCGTATTCCGAAGGCTACAAGGACCGCGCCCACGCCGGCCGCCTGCTGGCGCGGCGGCTGCAGCACCATGCCGGTCAGGACGACCCGATCGTGCTGGGCCTGCCGCGCGGCGGCGTGCCGGTGGCCTTCGAAGTGGCGCAGGCGCTGGGCGCGGAGCTCGACGTGCTGCTGGTGCGCAAGTTGGGCATGCCACACCACGAGGAATACGCCATGGGCGCGATCGGCAGCGGCGGCGTGCGCGTGCTGCAGGCGGGCGTGCCGGGCCTGATGGGCGTGACGCAGGAACAGGTGGACCAGGTCACCGGGCGCGAAATGCGCGAGCTCGAACGGCGCGACCGCCTCTACCGGGGCGGCCGCCCGCCCCCGCGGCTGGCGGGCCGCTGCGTGATCCTGGTCGACGACGGCATCGCCACCGGCGCCAGCATGCTGGCCGCGGTGCAGGTGGTGCGGCGCCACCCGGTGGCGCGGCTGGTGGTGGCGGCGCCGGTCGGCGCGCCCGACACCGTCGGCATGCTGGAACGCGAGGTCGACGAGGTGGTCTGCCCGCTCGCCCCGCCACGCTTCCATGCGGTGGGACAGTATTACCGCACGTTCGGGCAGACCGGCGATGAAGAAGTGCAGGACCTGCTGGCGCAGGCGTGGGCCACACCGGCCTCGCCCCGCGGCCGGCACTAACATAACAACAGACAAGGAGCGAGCATGAAACCGATTCCAACCGAGACCGCAACCGATGTTGGCAGCGTAGGCAAGTGGCTGGGCGCCGCGGCTGCGGGTGCCCTGCTGATGTACCTGCTCGACCCCGAACGCGGCGCCGCGCGCCGGTCGCGCGCCGTGTCCGCCGTGCGCGATGCGGGGGCCCATGCCGGCGCCTCGGTGGACCATGCCCTGCACAGCGCGGGCGAGGGCCTGGCCCACCTCAAGGACAGCGCGGCCGGCGCCCTGACGCGCGGCGCCGGCCGCGTGCAGGCGAAGGCCGCGCCGCTGCTCGACCAGGCCGAACGCAGCGCCCGCAATGCGGCCGGACGCATCGAGGAAGGCGCCGGGCGGGCCAGGGAACGCTTCGGCAGCAGCCGCGAGACCGGCGGGCGCAACAGTTACGAATCGAACGGCCGCTACGCGTCCGACGCGCGCGAAGGCGGCCTGTCGCAATGGCTGCACGGCCTGGGCGAAAGCCTGGCGGGCCACCGCGCCCGCCCCGACGCCTCCGGCCCGGCCCTGCTGGGCGGCAGCGTGCTGGGCGTGCTCGGGCTGATGCGCCGCTCGCCCGGCGGCCTGCTGGTCGGCCTGGCCGGGCTGGCCCTCCTGATGCACAGCGCGCGCAACAAACCCTACAAGGTGGGCGGCCTGGACCTGCCAACGCCGCCGCAGCGCGAGCAGCGCGAGGGGGGCGGCTACCTGCCCCAGCCCGCGCAGCAGGACAGCCAGTACCTGCACTGACGGCGCCGGGCAGCGGGAACACGCCATGGCCAGCGCCACCGACCCGGGCAGCGCCACGCTGCGCGCGGCGGCCCACCCGCTCACCGGGGCGGCGTCCGACTACGACGCCCTGCTCGAGCTGGTCGGCGACGCGCGCTTCGTGCTGCTGGGCGAGGCCACCCACGGCACCGCCGAGTTCTACGACGAGCGCGCCCGCATCACCCGCCGCCTGGTCGAGGAAAAAGGCTTCACGGCGGTGGCGGTCGAAGCCGACTGGCCCGACGCCTGGCGCGTCAACCGCTACGTGCGCGGCGAAGGCGCCGACCCGGACGGGCGCGCCGCGCTGTCCGGCTTCGAGCGCTTCCCGGCCTGGATGTGGCGCAACACCTCGGTGCTCGCCTTCGTCGAGTGGCTGCGCACCCACAACGCCGCCTCCGGGACGGCCAAGGCCGGCTTCTACGGCCTCGACCTGTATAGCCTGTTCACCTCGATCCAGGAAGTGCTGCGCTACCTCGACGACGTCGATCCGGCCGCCGCGCAGGAGGCGCGCCAGCGCTACGCCTGCTTCGACCACTACGGCGAAGACGGCCAGCACTACGGCTACGCCACCGGCGTCGGCCTGTCCGAATCCTGCCAGCAGGGGGTCGATGCGGCGCTGCAGGAACTGCAGCAGCGTGCCCGCGACTACATGCGGGCCGACGGCGCGGCCGGCTCCAGCCCGGAAGACGCGTTCTTCCACGCGCAGCAGAACGCGCGCCTGGTGAAAAACGCCGAAGAGTATTACCGCACCATGTTCCGCGGCCGCATCTCGTCGTGGAACCTGCGCGACAGCCACATGGCAGAAACCCTGGACGCGCTCGCGCGCCACCTGTCGCGCGACGGCGCCCCGGCCAGGATCGTGGTGTGGGAACACAACTCGCACATCGGCGACGCGCGCGCCACCGAGATCGGGCGCCAGGGCGAATGGAACGTCGGCGAACTGGCGCGCAAGGCCTACGGCGACGACGCCTGCCTGATCGGCTTCACCACCTACGACGGACGGGTGACGGCAGCCTCGGAGTGGGATGGGCCAGCGCTGCACAAGCACGTGCGCCCGGGCATGCCCGGCAGCTACGAGCACTTGCTGCACGGCGTGGGCATCGAGCGCTTCTTCCTGCCGCCGCGCACCCCAGGCGCGGCGCGCGACCTGCTGATGGAAGAACGGCTGGAGCGCGCGATCGGGGTGCTCTACCTGCCGCGCACCGAGCGCAACAGCCACTATTTCCTGGCCCAGTTGCCGCGCCAGTTCGACGCCGTCATCCACATCGACCGCAGCAGCGCCGTCACGCCGCTCGACCCCACCAGCGGCTGGCATTCCGGCGAGCCGCCGGAAACCTACCCGCAAGGCCTGTAGACGCGCTTCAGCCTTCGAAGAACGCGAAGCCGTCGCGCCCCTGCCCCTTGGCGGCATACAGCGCGCTGTCGGCCGCCGCCAGCAGCTGTTCCTGCTCCAGGCGCGGCTGCGACAGGGCCAGGCCGACGCTGGTCGAGGCCTGCACCAGCCCGGCGCTGGTACGGAAAGGCACGCGCATCGCCTCGACGATCTTTCCGGCCAGCCGCTCGGCCTCGGCGCGGGTGCCGATTTCTTCGAAAATGACCACGAACTCGTCGCCCGACAGCCGCGCCGGCGTGTCGGTCGCGCGCACGCCCACCGTCAGGCGCCGCGCGAACTCCTTCAGCACCTCGTCGCCCACGCCGTGGCCGTGGCTGTCGTTGATGCGCTTGAAGTGGTCGATGTCGAGGTAGGCCAGCCCGAGCGGCTTGCTGCTGCGGCGCGCGCGGTCGAGCGCGTGGTGCAGGGTTTCGCCGAACATGCGGCGGTTGGCGATGCCGGTCAGGGTGTCGACCCGCGCCAGCTGCTGCAGCTGTTCCTCGACCTCCTTCACGTGGGTCATGTCGTGCACCAGCGAATACACGCCAGCCACGCTGCCGTCGGGCTGGTGGTCGGGGATGTAGGTGGCCTGCAGGATGCGCGGGTCGCCCCGCACCGGGATCCGCACTTCGTGGGTTACCGAGTGCCCGCCGAAGGCCTGTTCCAGGTAGGGATAAATGTCGGCCGCGGTCTCCTCGCCCAGTACCTTTGCGATCGGCATGCCCGCCAGCGCGGCGGCGGTCACGCCGAACCATTTGTCGTAGGTGGCGTTCCCGAAGCAGAAACAGTGCTCGCGGTCGATGTAGGAGATGAGTACCGGCAGGTTGTCGGTGATGAGCTGGAGCCGCTTTTCGCTGGCGGCGCGCTCGCGTTCGGACTGTTCGCGCTCGGCCATCAGCGCATGGAAGGCGCGCCCCAGTTCGCCGATTTCATCCCTGCGGCCGTCGCGCAGCACCTCGATGCCGGCATCGTCGGCGCGGATCGCGGCCACGTTGTCGCGCAGCGACTGCAGCGGCGCCAGCAGCTGGAACACCAGCACCCAGGCCAGCAGGCCGGCCGCCAGCGCCAGGCCACCGGCGCTGAAGAAGGCGTTGCGGCGCATCGCGTCCAGCGGCGCGAAGGCTTCGGCGGTAGGAAAGCGGGCGGCCAGGATCCAGTTGGTGGCGCGCAGGCGCTTGTAGGCATAGATCGAGTCGCTGCCATCCTTGCTGCGCGCCTCCAGCCAGCCTTCGAAACCGGCCAGGGCGCGTTCGGTGCCGACATTGACGCCCGGGGTGGCGCCGACATGCTGGAACAATCGGGTTTCGTCCGGGTGGTCGATGATCACGCCTTCGGCGGTCATCAGGAACAGGTAGCCGGTCTTGCCTGGCTTGAGGTTGCTGATCTGGCGCAGGAAACCGGAGCGCCGCAGGTCGACGCTGGCGGTGACCACGGCCACCACCTTCTTCGTCTGGTCGAGCACCGGTGCGCTGAAGATCACGATGTGGTTGCCGGTCAGGCGGCTGCGGATGGGGCGCGAGATGGCCGCCTTGCGGGTCTCGAGGGTGCGCTCGAAGTAATCGGTGCCGCGCGCGTTCAGCGCCGCCGGCCCGGGCAGCTCGCGCAGCGACAGCCGCAGGTCGCCCTTGCCGTCGAAGACGACGATGTTCAGGTATTCGTCGGCGCCCCACAGCCTGACCTGGCCGGTCAGGAAGGGTCGCATGGCTTGCCAGTCGGTACGCATCCCCGGCGGGATGCCGGTGGCGAGCGCATTGACCTGGGCCAGGCGCTCGACCAGGCGGTCATCCATGAACGAAGCGGCGCCCGACAGCAGGGTGTACTGCTGGTCGCCGATCACCGCTTTCATGCCGCGCTCGGCGACGGCGAGCGTCGACAGCGTGACGAGCAGGGTTGCGGCGAACACGAGCACGGCCGCCACCGAGGCGAGCCGCAGCTTGAGGTTGCCTGAGGCAAGGCGTGGAGCTGATGTGGTCATGAATTGACGGAACTGATCAGCAGGATGACAAAGTATTACATAATATACTCCCACTCACCGCCTGATTCTGCAAAGCAAACAACATTATTGTTGAGTCCGCGCGATTCGATTAGCATGGCGGTTTCCCCGCTCACCGACAGGCCCTCCCATGAGTTCTTATACGCTGCAGATCAACGGCAAGGCGCTGGCCGTCGACGTCGAACCCGACACGCCCCTGCTGTGGGCGCTGCGCGACACGCTCGGCCTGGTCGGCACCAAGTACGGCTGCGGCCTGGGCCAGTGCGGCGCCTGCACCGTGCACATCGACGGCGTGCCGGCGCGCTCCTGCGTCACGCCGGTGGCGAGCGTGGGCAAGCAGAAGATCACCACCATCGAAGGCCTGGACGCGAAGGCCCAGCACCCGCTGCAACAGGCCTGGCAGGAACTCGACGTGCCCCAGTGCGGCTACTGCCAGTCGGGCCAGATCATGACTGCCTGCCACCTGCTCAAGCAGCACCCGAAGCCGACCGACGCCCAGATCGACGAAGCGATGGCGGGCAACCTGTGCCGCTGCGCCACCTACACCCGCATCCGCGCCGGCATCCACCGCGCCGCCGCGATCGCCGCCACCGGAAAGGACAGGAAATGAGCGCCCCACTCTCCGCTTCGCGCCGCGGCTTCCTGCGCACCAGCGCCGTCACCGGCGCCTTCATGCTGGGCATGTCGGCCGACGGCGCGCTGGCCGCTACCGCACGCGCGGCCGGCAGCCCTTCCCCGGACTTCGTCCCGAACGCCTTCATCCGCATCGGCCGCGACGGCCGCGTGACCCTGATTTCCAAGCAGCCGGAAATCGGCCAGGGCATCAAGACCTCGCTGCCGATGGTAATCGCGGAAGAACTGGAAGTGGCGTGGAAGGACGTGCGCGTCGTCCAGGGCGACCTCGATACGGCGCTGTATGGACCGCAAGGAGCGGGCGGCTCGAGCTCGACCCCGAACAACTACGAGAACTTCCACCGCCTGGGCGCCACCGCGCGCACGATGCTGGTGCAGGCCGCGGCCAATGCCTGGAAAGTGCCGGCGGCCGAGTGCACGGCCGCGAACGGCGCCGTCATCCACGGTCCGAGCAAACGGCGGCTCGGCTACGGCGCGCTGGCCGAAGCCGCATCGAAGCTGCCGGTGCCGGACCCGGCCCAGGTGGTGCTGAAAGACCCCGCCACCTTCACCCTGCTGGGCACCCGCGTCGGCGGCGTCGACAACGCGGCCATCGTCGCCGGCCGCCCGCTGTTCGGCATTGACGTGCGCCTGCCGGGCATGCTGTACGCGGTGTACGCCAAGTGCCCGGTCTTTGGCGGCAAGCCGGTGAGCGCCAACCTGGACGCCGTCAAGGCGATGCCGGGCGTGAAGGACGCCTTCCTCATCGAAGGCACGGCCAACCTGAACGGCCTGCGCCCGGGCGTGGCGATCGTCGCCACCTCGACCTGGGCCGCGCTGCGCGCGCGCCGTTCACTGGAAGTGGTGTGGGACGAAGGCGAAGGCGCCGGCCACAGCTGGGCCGGCTTCTCCGCCCAGGCCCAGGCCGCGTCGAAGAAGGCGGGCGCCGCCACCGTGCGCAAGGACGGCGACGTGCCGGCCGCGCTGGCCGGCGCGGCCAAGGTGGTGGAAGCGGCCTACAGCTATCCCTTCATCTCGCACGCGAGCATGGAGCCGCAGAACTGCACCGCCCTGTTCAAGCCGGAAGACGGTTCGCTCGAACTGTGGGCGCCAACCCAGAACCCGGGCGCCGGCCAGGCGCTGGTGACCACCACCTTCGGCATCCCGAAGGAAAAGATCACCCTGCACATCATCCGCAGCGGCGGCGGCTTCGGCCGGCGCCTGAGTTCGGACTTCATCGTCGAAGCCACCGCCATCGCCCGCAAGGTGGCGGCGCCGGTCAAGCTGACCTGGACCCGCGAAGACGACCTGCAGCACGACCACTTCCGCCCGGGCGGCTTCCACTTCCTGCGCGGCGGCGTCGATGCGGCCGGCAAGGCGGTCGCCTGGCACAACCACTTCGTGAGCTTCGCCAACCGGGTCGAACGCGACGGCAAGAGCGTGCTCGCCGCGGGCAGCGGCGGCAGCCTGGCCGCCGATGAATTCCCGGGCCGCTGGCTCGCCAACTGCCAGGTCGAACAGACCAACCTGGAATGCCGCATCCCGATGGGCCCATGGCGGGCGCCGGGCAGCTGCGTGTTCGCGTGGGTGCTGCACAGCTTCATCGACGAGCTGGCCCACGCGGCCGGGCGCGATCCACTGGCCTTCCGCATGGAGCTGCTGGGCGACCGGGACCTGGTGCCGGCCAGCACCGAACGCGGCCTGCCCTACGACGTCAAGCGCATGCGCAACGTGCTGCGTGAGGTGGCCGAGCGCGCCGGCTGGGGCAAGAAAACCTTCCCGCGCGGCCAGGGCCAGGGCATCGCCTTCCATTTCAGCCACCGCGGCTATGTGGCCCAGGTGGCCGAGGTGACGGTGTCGCGCGACGGCAAGCTGAAAGTCGATCGGGTGGTGGTGGCGGCCGACGTGGGCGCGCAGATCGTGAACCTGTCGGGCGCCGAGAACCAGGTCGAAGGCTCGGTGATCGACGGCTTGTCGACCATGATGTTCCCGGAGCTGACCCTGGACAAGGGGCGCATCGTGCAAAGCAATTTCCACGATTACGGGCTGCTGCGCATGCCGGACACGCCGACGAAGATCGAAACGCACTTCATCAAGACCGCCAACCCGGTGACCGGCCTGGGCGAACCCGCCCTGCCGCCGCTGGCCCCGGCAGTGTGCAATGCGATCTTCGCCGCAACGGGCAAGCGGGTGCGCCAGCTGCCGCTCAGCAAAACCGACTTGAGCTGGAGCTGATGCCGTCAAGCGGGCGGCCCGCGCCGCCCGTTCGCATCAATGCCGGTGGGCCGGATCGTTATCCTTGCCACCGTGGTAGTCGAGGATCTCGGCAGCACGTTGCAGCTGCGCTTCATCGCCGGTGATGGTGACGACACACTTGCCGATTTCCAGCCCCGGGGCGAACACATCCTTGTAGTCGGTGCCGCCCTTGGCATGCGGCGAATCGCCGACCGTAAAATTGGCCTCGGAAGGCCCGGCCTCGTCGCCGGTGTGGGTAATGTCGATCCCTTCCCGGTCGAAGCCGGCATCCAGCAAGGCCTGGCGCGCCCGTTCGGCGTCCTCGAAGTTCTCGATCACTCGGACGATCTGCTTGTTCATGGTGCCTCCCCATCGATTCCAGTGGAAGCCACCGTACCAGAAATGCCCACCCCCCGGCGCTCACCCAACTTCGGGGTCAGGTCTGACATTTGGACACGAGCTCGACCGTGGGATTGCGGATTTTATTTGCGCAAGCCGGGACGCCACTGGAATCGATCCTGGGCTGCCACCGCAGCTCAGGCAGTGCAGAGCTCGTGTCCAAAAACCAGACCTCAAAGGGAAAGGTAGAAGGTCCTTAGCTTTCCACCAGCCTGAGCAGGAAACGCCTTTCGCCAGCGGTTTCCTCGCGCACGATGCGAAAAACGGCGGATTTCGCCGACAGCGGCTGTGCAGCCGGCGCAGGCGCGAAGTCGCCATTGCTACGGCTATGCGCCGTGTAGTGGATTAGCTGGCCATGCTGTAGGAAGGCAATCGACATCTCGCCATCGTCGGTCGATTCGAACGGCACCAGGCGAACACATTCATCGGCCTGGATGCGCAATGCGCGGCACACCTCGGACCGTGGCGTGTAGGGATCGAACAGGTAGACCTGGTCCCACGTGAACGGCGTGGCGTCCGCAAGTTGCATCGTCCCGGTCTTGCTCTCCCGCACCAACTCGCGGATGGCAGGACTGATGCCGGAGCCGCGCGAGCATGCGCTGCCGACCAAGATGATGGCGGCGGCGACAGCGGCGTGGCGTCTTGCCTTCAATGCGAGCATGTCGCATGATAATGCCACGATGACCTTGCACCATGGCGCGCTACGGTGCTGTTACCTTGCCCAGCTGCCCGGTGAGATAGGTGGACTGCTGCTCATACACCGACTTCAGCTGCCCGACGCGTGCCCGCAGGCGCGCGCCATGGCGGCATTCTGCCTCAGGGCCCTTGATGTCACCGCGCTGCGACGCATTCAGCAAGCCGCGCAATTCCTGCGTTAGCTTGCCGATCTTGCGCTCGAAGTCGGCATTCGGCTTGGACCGCAGCAGTGCCCGGAAGAATGCGGCGCGTTCCTGCTCGCTCCATCTTGCCCTGGCGGCGGCTGCGCGCATGCCGGCCTCCAGGCTGGCCTGTTGCTGGTCCATCGCTGCGCTTACTGAAGCCAGCAGTGCCTTTGTCTGCGCCACTGCCTCGACGTTCGCCCTAGCTGGCGGGCAATCGGCAGCGCTCTGGCCCGATGCGGGCCGGGCGAGCGCCAGGATGACGAGGAATACCAGCGTGGTTTTCAGCATGGAAAATCAGATGATGGCGCTGCACATGCCTACAGCCGGGCTCGTGTCCAAATGTCAGACCTGACCCCGAAGTTGCGACGTTGATGTTTCATGGGACGACCGCAGTGACTTCGATTTCGACCCGCGCCCGTTCTTCCATTAAAGCGCCCACCTGGACCGCGCTCATGGCCGGGAAATGGCGGCCGATGACGTCGCGGTAGGCGGCGCCCACGGCGGGGCCGGCGTCGAGGTATTCGCGGCGGTCCAGCACGTACCAGGTCATGCGCACGATGTGTTCCGGCCCGGCGCCGGCTTCGTGCAGCACGGCGACGATGTTTTCCAGCGCCTGGCGGGTCTGGGCCACGAAATCGTCGGTCTGGAAGCGGCACTCGGCGTCCCAGCCGATCATGCCGCTGACATAGACCTGGCGCCCGCTGGCGGCGACGCCGTTGGCGTAGCCCTTCGGACGCACCCAGCCCGGTGGTTGCAGGATCTCGATCATGCGGCGTCTCCTGCCAGCAGTTCGCGCGCGATGATCAGGAGCTGGACTTCGCTGGCGCCTTCGTAGATGCGCAGTGCGCGGATTTCGCGGTACAGGGTCTCGACGGTTTCGCCGCTGACCACGCCCTGGCCGCCGAACATCTGCACGGCCGCGTCGATGACCTGCTGGGCGGTCTCGGTGGCGCTCAGCTTGGCCATGGCGGCTTCCTTCGTCACGCGGCGACCCTGGTCGCGCAGCCAGGCGGCGCGGTAGGTCAGCAGCGCGGCGGCGTCGATGCCGGTGGCCATCTCGGCCAGTTTGGCCTGGGTGAGCTGGAAGTCGGCCAGGGTCTTGCCGAACATCGCGCGTTGGCGCGCGCGCTGCAGGGCTTCGTCGAGGGCGCGGCGGGCAAAGCCCAGGCTTGCTGCGGCGACCGAGGTGCGGAACACGTCGAGCGTGGCCATCGCCACCTTGAAACCCTGGCCTTCTTCGCCGATGCGATTCGCGGCGGGAATGCGGCAGCCATCGAAGCGCAGGCGCGCCAGCGGGTGCGGGGCGATCACGTCGATGCGCTCGGCGATCGACAGGCCCGGCGCATCGGCTTCGACGATGAAGGCGGAGATGCCCTTCGCGCCGCGGCCTCCTTCGCCCCCGCCGCTCCCGGTACGCGCGAAGACCACATAGAAGTCGGCGATGCCGCCGTTGGAGATCCAGGTCTTTTCGCCATCGAGCACGTAGCTGTCGCCGTCCAGGCTTGCCGCGCACTGCATGGCGGCGACGTCGGAACCGGCCTGCGGCTCGGACAGCGCGAATGCGGCAATCGCCGCGCCCGAGGCCACGCGCGGCAGCCAGGCCTCTTGCTGGGCCTCGGTCCCGAACAGCGAGATCGCGCCGCTGCCCAGGCCCTGCATCGCGAAGGCGAAATCGGCCAGGCCGGCGTGGCGCGCCAGCGTCTCGCGGATCAGGCAGATGGCGCGGGTGTCGATCGGCGCGCCGCCGGCGCCGATGGCGTGGTGCAGCCAGCCGCCCTGTCCCAGTTGCGCCACCAGCGCGCGGCAGGCGGCGTCGACGTCGCTGCCGTGCCGCTGATGAATGTGCTCGGCCGCCCAGGCGTCGAGTTGCAAGGCCAGCGCCTTGTGCCGGGGTTCGAAGAAGGGCCAGTCGAGGTAGTCGCGGTCGGCCATCTCAGTCTCCTTCGAACGTCGGCTGGTCCTTGGCCACGAAGGCGTGGTAGGCGCGGTGGAAGTCGTTGGTGGCCATGCAGATCGCCTGGGCCTGGGCTTCGGCCTCGATGGCTTCGTCCACGCCCATGTTCCACTCCTGCTGCAGCATCTTCTTGGTCATCCCGTGGGCGAAGGTCGGGCCGCCCGCCAGCGCCCGCGCGAAGGCCTGGGCCTCGGCCAGCACGGCATCCGGCTCGCACAGGCGGTTGAAGAAGCCCCAGCGCTCGGCCTCCTCGCCCTTGAGCGCGCGGCCGGTGTAGAGCAGCTCGGCCGCCCGGCCCTGGCCGATCAGGCGCGGCAGCAGCGCGCAGGCGCCCATGTCGCAGCCGGCCAGGCCGACGCGGGTGAACAGGAAGGCCGTCTTGCTGCGTGCGGTGCCGTAGCGTATATCCGAGGACAACGCCAGGATCGCACCCGCGCCGGCACAGACGCCGTCCACCGCCGCGACGATCGGCTGCGGGCAGGCGCGCATCGCCTTGACCAGGTCGCCCGTCATGCGGGTAAAGGCCAGCAGGCCAGGCATGTCCAGCTTGGTGAGCGGCCCGATGATCTCGTGCACGTCGCCGCCCGAGCAGAAATTCTCGCCCGCCCCGGTGAGCACGATCGCCTTGACATCGTCAGCATAGGCCAGCGCGCGGAACAGGTCGCGCAGCTCGGCGTAGGAGTCAAAAGTGAGCGGGTTCTTGCGCTCCGGCCTGTTCAGGGTGATGGTGGCCACCTTGTCCTGCACGGCGTACTGGAAGTGGGTCGGCTGGTAACTGGCGAGGCTGGCGCGGCTGCCCGGCAGCCGGTGCGACTCGCCCGGTAGGTAATGCATGGAGAACTCCTGGTAGTAGATTAGCCTTCGAGCAGGCGCGCGGCCAGCTGCTGCGGGCTCAAGCCGGCGCCTGCCGCCTGCAGCTGGCGCTCGCGTTCGAGGTTGCGTTCGAGTTGCTGCTTGCCGGCGCGGTACTGGCGCGGCCAGGCGGCGCCCGTGTAGCCGATGCGCGCGGCTTCGTTGAGCGTCCAGGCCGGGTTGGCCAGGTGCGGCCGGGCCACGGCGCACAGGTCGGCGCGGCCGGCCGAGACGATGCCGTTGACATGGTCGGCTTCATAGATCGACCCCACCGCAATGGTCGGGATCCCGGCCTCGTTGCGGATGCGGTCGGCGAAGGGCGCCTGGAACATGCGCCCGTACACCGGTTTTTCTTCCTTGCTGACCTGGCCCGACGAGCAGTCGATCATGTCGGCGCCGGCTGCCTTGAACAGGCGCGCGATCGTTACCGCGTCGTCCGGGGTGATGCCGCCTTCGACCCAGTCGTGCGCCGACAGGCGCACGCTGATCGGCAGGCCGGCGGGCCACGCGGCGCGGATGGCGGCGAATACCTCGAGCGGATAACGGCAGCGGTTCTCCAGGCTCCCGCCATAGGCGTCCACCCGCTGGTTGGTCAGCGGCGAGATAAAACTCGACAGCAGGTAGCCATGGGCGCAGTGCAGTTCCAGCCAGTCGAAACCGGCCTCGGCGGCCGCCTGCGTGGCGCGCACGAAGCCGGCCTTGATGCGTTCCAGGTCGTCCAGCGTGGCTTCGCGCGCCACCTGCGACACGCCTTCCAGGTACTGGCGCGGCGAGGCCGCCACCAGCGGCCAGTTGCCCTCCTCCAGCGGCAGGTCGATGCCGTCCCACATCGGCCGGGTCGAGCCCTTGGCGCCCGCGTGGCCGAGCTGGATGCCGATCTTCGCGTCGCTGCCGGCGTGGACGAAATCGACGATGCGCTTCCACGCCGCCGTGTGCTCAGGCGCGTACAGGCCCGGGCAGCCCGGCGTGATGCGGGCGTCGGCGGAGACGCAGGTCATCTCGGCCATCACCAGCGCCGCGCCGCCCAGCGCGCGCGCGCCCAGGTGGGCCAGGTGGAAGTCGCCGACCGTGCCGTCGACCGCAGAATACTGCGCCATGGGCGAGACGATCACGCGGTTCTTCAGCAGCACGTCGCGCACTTTATACGGGGTGAACATGGGCGGGGCCGGCTGCGGCGCCGGCGCGACGCCGGCCTGCCGGGCGGCGCGCTCGGCGAACCAGCGCTCGAAATCGCCGACATAGGCCGGATCGCGCAGGCGGAGGTTCTCGTGCGACAGGCGCTGGCTGCGCGTGAGCAGCGAGTAGGCGAACTGCTCGGCTTCCATGGCGGTGTAGCGCTGCACGTTCTCGAACCATTCCATCGAGTTGCGCGCCGCGCTCTGGAGCTTGAGCACTTCCATCCGGCGCGCGGCTTCGTACGCCTCCAGCGCCACCGGCAGGCTGGCGGCGGGATCTTCAAGGCAGCGCGCCAGCTCGATCGCATCCTCCAGCGCCAGCTTGGTGCCCGAGCCGATCGAGAAGTGGGCGGTGTGGGCGGCGTCGCCCATCAGCACCACCGGCACGCGGCGCCCGCCCGCCTCGGTCCAATGCACCCACTGGCGGCAGGCGATGCGCGGGAAGCGGATCCACATGCCCGAGCCGCGCAGGTGCGCGGCGTTGGCCATCAGGCCCTGGCCGTCGAGGTAGCGCGCGAACAGGCGCTCGCAGAAAGCCAGGGCCTCGCCCTGCTCCATCGCATCCAGCCCGGCCGCCCGCCAGGTGGCGTCGAGCGTCTCGATGATGAAGGTCGAGGTCTCGCCGTCGTACTGGTAGGCGTGGGCCTGGAACCAGCCGAATTCGGTCTCTTCGAAGGCAAACGTGAAGGCGTCGAACTTCTTGCGGGTGCCGAGCCAGACGAAGCGGCATTGGCGCTGCTCGACTTCGGGCTCATACACGGCGGCGTGGCGGTTACGCACGGCGCTGTTGACGCCGTCGCAGGCCACCACCAGGTCGGCGCCGTAGTCGCGCGCCAGTTCGGCGTCGTCGCGCACCTCGTGCTCGAATTCCAGGCGCACCCCGAGTTCGGCGCCGCGCTCCTGCAGGATGTTCAGCAAGCGCTTGCGCGCGATGCCGCAGAAACCATGGCCGCCGGAGCTGACGCTGCGGCCCTTGAAGTGGACGTCGATGTCGTCCCAGTGGTTGAACGACTGCAGGATGGCGCGCGCGCTCGGCTCGTCGGCCGCCGCCAGGTTGCCGAGCGTCTGGTCGGAAAACACGACGCCCCAGCCGAAGGTATCGCTGGCGCGGTTGCGCTCGACGACGGTGACGGTGTAGCCGGGATGGCGCTTCTTCATCAGTAGTCCGAAGTAGAGGCCCGCCGGGCCGCCGCCCACGCACACGATGTTCATTCCTGCTCCCGATCTGGTGTTGCGCATATATTACATGGGCAGATGCTTTAGGTGTCAACTAATGTCCGGCATTGCCCCGCCGGCGAAACGCAATCGGAACATTTGTACCCGAATGTTTTAGTACAATGCGGAAACGTATTGCACCCCTTCGTTGCACATTTCCTGTAAAGACCCCGATGAACCGATTGCTGTCGCGCTTACGCCTGGATAGCCTGCGCAGCCGCCTGATGCTGCTGGTGGCGCTGGCGATCACGCCCATTGCCATCATGACGCTGCTGGGCGGGGTGCGCGAGCGGGAAGCGGCCATTCGCGCGTCCCAGGAAAACCTGCAGCGCCTGACTGGCCTGGCCGCCGCCAACGAGGCACAGTCGATCGAGCGCGCGCGCCAGATCCTGGTCGACCTGGTGAGCGTGCCCGACCTGATGGGCGATGCGCGCGGCTGCAACGCGCTGCTGGCCGATGTGCTGGACCGGAACGAAGGCTATGTGAACTTCGGACTGATCGCCCTGAACGGCGACATCACCTGCAGCGCGGTGCCGATGCTGCACCCGGTGAACCTGGGCGACCGCCGCCACTTCCGGCGCGCCATCGCCGAGCGCCGCTTCATCGCCGGCGACTACATCTTCGGGCGCGTCATCCGCAAGCACACGATCAACCTCACCTACCCGGTCACCGACCGCAGTGGGAAGGTCGTGGCGGTGGTGTTCTCGGCGATGGACCTGGCCGGCCTGGACACGTTTGTGAACGACATCAACCTGCCGCTCGGCTCGATCCTGGAAACGGCCGACGCGGGCGGCGCCCTGATCTCGCGCCGGCCCGACCCCGAGCGCTGGTTCGGCAAGAAAATCAGCCCGTCCCTGCTCGCGGCCATGCGCGACCCGGCGCTGCGCCCGGTGGTGCTGCTGGGCGAAGACGGTATCGAGCGCCTGCATGCCTTCGCCCGCGTGGGCGGACCGTCGCTGTCGGAATACACGGTGACGATCGGCGTGCCGATGGAGATCATCACCGCGGCGGCGCGCGAAGCCCAGCTGGTGTCGCTGCTGGGCCTGGGCGTGACCACCATGCTGGCGCTGCTCGCGGCCTGGCTGGCGGGCGACATCCTGATCGTGCAGCGGGTGCGCAAGCTGATGGACACCGCGCGCCGCATCGCCGCCGGCGAACTCGGGGCCCGCACCGGCATCGGCTACAGCCGCGAGGAGATCGGCCGCCTGGCCGCCGCGCTGGATGAAATGGCGACCACGCTGCAGGCCAAGGAAGCCGCGCGCAGCCAGGCCGAGCGCGAACTGCGTGCGGCCGACCAGCGCAAGGACGAGTTCCTGGCGATGCTGGCCCACGAACTGCGCAATCCGCTGGCGCCGATCAGCACCGGCGCCCACCTGCTCAAGCTGCTCCACTCCGACAACGCCCAGATCACCCAGACCTGCGCCATCATCGCGCGCCAGGTCGAGCACATGACCAGCCTGGTGGACGACCTGCTGGACGTGTCGCGCGTGACGCGCGGCCTGGTGTCGCTGTCGACCCAGGTGTTGGACCTGCGCAAGGTGGTGGACGACGCGGCCGAACAGATCCGCCCCCTGATCACCGCGCGCCGACACAAGGTGGTGCTCGAGCTGCCGCTCGACACGGCCAGGGTCAAGGGCGACCACAAGCGGCTGGTGCAGGTGGTGGCCAACCTGCTGGGCAACGCCACCAAGTACACGCCCGAGGGTGGCCACATCCAGCTGCGCCTGGCCGAGGACGGCGACGACTATCTGCTGACCGTGGCCGACGACGGCATCGGCATGGAGCCGGCCCTGGTCGAACGCGTGTTCGACCTGTTCACGCAGGCCGAACGCACGCCCGACCGCTCGCAGGGTGGCCTGGGCCTGGGCCTGGCGCTGGCCCGCAGCCTGGTCGAGCTGCATGGCGGCAGCGTGAGCGCCGCCAGCGCCGGCAGCGGCAAGGGCAGCACCTTCACCGTGCGCCTGCCGCGTTTCACCCAGGAAGCCGAGTCGCCGGTAGCCGAAGCCGTGCGCCACGCCGCCACCGCCCAGGCCCCGCTGCGGGTGCTGGTGGTGGACGACAACCTCGATGCCGCGCACACGCTCAACCTGTTCCTGGCCGCCGGCGGGCACCGGGTGGAGATCGCCTACAACGGCCAGGACGCCATCGCCATGGCCACCAGCTTCGCGCCACAGGTCTGCCTGCTCGATATCGGCCTGCCCGACATGGACGGCAACGAACTGGCGCGCCGCCTGCGCCGCCTGCCGCAAACCGCCGGCGCCGTGCTGGTTGCCGCCACCGGCTACGGCCGCCAGCAAGACCGCGACGCGGCGCGCGACGCGGGCTTCGACCATTACATGGTCAAGCCGGTCAATACGGTGCAGCTGAGCGAGCTGCTGGCGCAGGCGGGGGCGGCCACGCGCTGAGCCGTCGCGTCGTACGCACCACTGGTGCCTACGACGGTTCGGAGGCTGGCGGTTGCCGCAAACCTCATCTCACCCCGCACTTCCGCACTTTGCCAAGGTTATCTCCCGAACGGAGCCCGCGTCCGCTTCGGCGTAGCATCGGGCAACCTGACCCTGGGAAGCCACGCCATGCACAGTGAAAAAAACGGAAGCGCCGACAATCCGCTCAGCGACCCGCCCGCCGCCGCCAAGGCCGCCGGGCTGCGCTACGTCCTCGACGACCGCCCCGGCATCCGGCGCGAGCAGGACGGCGAGGGTTTCCACTACCTCGACGCCAGCGGCGACCGGGTCACCGACGAGAACACGCTCGCCCGCATCAAATCGCTGGTGATCCCGCCCGCCTGGACCGAGGTCTGGATCTGCCCCCAGGCCAACGGCCACCTGCAGGCCACCGGCCGCGACGCCAAGGGGCGCAAGCAGTACCGTTACCACGCCAAGTGGCGCAGCGTGCGCGACGAGGTGAAGTACGAGCGCATGCTCAACTTCGGCCAGGCCCTGCCCGCCATCCGCGCCGAAGTCGACCGCGCCCTCGGCCTGCCCGGCCTGCCGCGCGAGAAGGTACTGGCCACCATCGTGGCCCTGCTGGAAGCGACCATGATGCGGGTCGGGAACGAGGAATACGCGCGCACCAACAAGTCCTTCGGCCTGACCACGCTGCGCAACCGCCACGCCAAGGTGGAAGGCAGCGAAGTGGTGTTCAGCTTCCGCGGAAAGAGCGGGGTCTATCACAAGGTGCAGGTGCGCGACCGCCGCCTGGCCCGGATCATCGCGCGTTCGCGCGACCTGCCTGGCCAGGAGCTGTTCCAGTATGTCGACGACGCGGGCGAGACCCACAGCATCGACTCGAGCGACGTCAACGACTACCTGCGCGGTATCACGGGCGAAGACTACACCGCCAAGGACTTCCGCACCTGGTCCGGTACCGTGCTGGCCGCGCTGGCGCTGCAGGAGTTCGAGAAGTTCGATTCGGAGGCCCAGGCCAAGAAGAATATCGTGCGCGCGATCGAGTCGGTATCCGAAAAGCTGGGCAACACGCCCTCGATCTGCCGCAAGTGCTACGTGCACCCGGCGGTGCTGGACGCCTACCTGGACGGCACGGTGCTGGAAGTGATGCGCGAACGCACGGAGCAGCAGCTGCTCGAGGACCTGCACTCGCTGCAGCCCGAGGAAGCCGCGGTGCTGGCGATGCTGCAGCAGCGCCTGAGCCGCGAGCAGGAAGAGGAAAAGCTGCGGCCCAAGCCAAGGAAAACCCCGCGCGCGCCGCGCCGCCGCGCCACCACCCAAGCCCTGAGAGGAGCCGCATGAGCAAGCCACACGCATCG
The DNA here is from genome assembly GCF_900112225.1 of Massilia yuzhufengensis. Taxonomy (GTDB): domain Bacteria; phylum Pseudomonadota; class Gammaproteobacteria; order Burkholderiales; family Burkholderiaceae_D; genus Telluria; species Telluria yuzhufengensis. Next base: position 56,570 of record NZ_FOLD01000019.1, read on the forward strand.
CCCTGGACCATCGAACAGGTGGCCGCCTTCGAACACCAGGTCACCGGCGTATCGGTGTCCGAGGATGGCCGCATCTTTGTGAACTTCCCGCGCTGGACCGAGGACACGGCGGTATCGGTCGCCGAAGTGGGCAAAGGGGGCGCGCTGCGCCCCTACCCCGACAAGCAATGGAACGCCTGGCGCAACGCCCGCAAGGACGAGCTGGATCCAGGCGAGCACTGGGTCTGCGTGCAGAGCATCGTGGCCGACGGCCGCGGCAGCCTGTGGGTGCTTGATCCGGCCGCGCCGGCGCAGTCGCACCTGGTCGCCGGCGGCGCCAAGCTGGTGCAGGTGGACCTGGCGACCGACCGCGTGGCGCGCACCATCGCCTTCGACGACGAGGCCGCACCGCAGGGCTCCTACCTGAACGATGTGCGCTTCTCAAGCGACGGCAAGTTCGCCTTCATCACCGATTCCGGCGTGGTCGGCGCGATCCTGGTAGTGGAGCTAAAGAGCGGCAAGACGACGCGCCTGCTCGACGGCCATCCGTCGACCCAGGTGCAAAAAGGCCTGGACGTGAAGGCCGACGGCAAGGTGCTGCGCCGGCCGGACGGGCGCGGCGTGGAATTCTCGGCCGACGGCATCGCGCTGTCCGACGACGGAAGCTGGCTGTACTGGCAGGCGATCAAGGGCGACACCCTGTACCGCATCGCCACCGCCACCCTGCTTGGCAAGGGACTGGCGGGCAAGGACATCGGCGGCGAGGTCGAGGACTTCGGCAAGAACGGCGTCTCGGACGGCCTGCTGATCCCGCGCGGCTCCAACCGGATGCTGCTCAGCGCCGTGGAAGACGATGCGGTGAAGGTGCGCGACCTCGATGCGGGGCCCGAAGGCCGGCCCAGGGTGCTGGTGCACGACAAGCGCCTGCGCTGGCCGGACACCTTCACCCAGGGCCCGGACGGCACGATCTACATCACCACCTCGCACATCCAGGATTCGGCCTTCTTCCAGCCGGACGCGCCGCCGGCCCTGCCCACCGAACTGTGGAAACTGCAGGGCGGAGAGATCTAAGGCGCCTTACCTGACGGCGTAGCCCGACACCTTCCAGCTGCCGTCGGCTTCGCGCATCGGCACCACGGTCTCGATGGCGCCGGCCTTGTTGGCGAAGTCGGTCTGGTACTGGATCAGGACATATTCGCCGGCGGGCGCGCCCGGGATCGCGCGGGTGTACTGGGCCGAGGCGAGCTTGCGCGACTTGACTGCGCCAAAGGGCGTGCGCGCCGCGCGCAGGGCCTGTTCCCATTGGGCCTGGGTGACGGCGCCGCGGAAGGCGGCCGCGCCCTGGGCCCAGCTCTCGGCATAATTGGCATCGTCGGCCAGGGCCAGCCAGCTGGTGGCGGCCCAGGTGGCCGCCTGGGTCGCGGCCTGGTTGGATGCCTGCGCGTCGGCCGCCGGTGCGACGGCGGCGTCCTGCGCGCCGGCAGGCGGAACCACGACGGCAAGGGACAGCAAGGCTGCGGCGGCAAATCTCATGGGGGTCTCCGGTAGTGGACGGGGGGTTTTCCCGCCCAGCATACCGCAGCGCGGCGCGCGACAATATCGCGCTTTGTCACACCGGCCTTAGGCCCGCTTCGACTGGAACTCGGACGAGGCGATATCGGCCAGGTCGCACAGCGCCTGCAATTCGGCCGTGCGCAGGCGGCGCGGCTCGCGATCGATCACGCACAGGGTGCCCATCGGCAGGCCGGAACGGTCGCGCAGCGGCACACCCGCATAGAAGCGGATATGCGGCTCGGCCAGCACCAGTGGATTGTCGCGGAAACGTTCGTCCGTACTGGCGTCTTCGACCATGAAGGGAGCGTCCTGCAGGATCGCATGCGAGCAGAACGCCCACTCGCGCGGGGTTTCCTGCGGTTCCAGGCCGATACGCGCCTTGAACCACTGGCGCCTGGCCGTCAGCAGCGACACCAGCGCGATCGGCGACGCAGTCACGGTGGCGGCGAGACGAACGATGCGGTTGAAGCGGATCTCCTGCGGGGAATCGACCATGCCGGAGGCAGCCAGCAGGGCCAGGCGCCGGGCTTCGTCGGGGCCGACTGGATAATCCTCGGTACCCTGCAGCAGGAATTCAGGGTCGCTCGGTACTGGCGGCGCCGATTCGCCGGAGAGCGAGCCCGAGAGCGGCCCGGCACGATCAAGCATGGCCTGGATGGTGCTGCGGCGCGTACGGCGGTGCCCGCCCGGCGTCTTCCACGATGCAATGGCGCCGCTTTCCATCCACAACTGTACGGTACTGGTCGCAACGCCAAGCATGCGCGCGGCGGCGCTGGTAGTGAGGATAACATCCTCTTCGGTATTCTTGCTGTGCATTGGTGACCCTATATCGACCCGACAGTATAGCCTATCTACCCCAGTCGTTGACTATTGCCATGAGTAAATTACATGAGTTTTTGACATGTGAACATCACGTAAATTCAGTTGATGAAAAGTAATTGAACATGCAAAATGGCCATCAATTAAACCATAGGTCGCTATTTGTGAATGACGGTTACTTAAATTTTTCGACAAAATGATCAAATTTTTCCAGCAAGCCGGACTTGCAACGAAACTGTATTCCGCTTTTGCACTCATCCTTGCCGTGACGCTGGTGCTGGCCGTCTTCGCAGTATCGCGCGTGAACAGCATCGAGCGCGCGCTGCAGGCCGCCGACACGGTGCGCAATGCGGAACTCGAGCCCCTGTACGCCGCGCGCGAAGCGCTGGCCCAGACCGGCATCGCCGCGCGCAATGCCTATATCTTCAAGGACGAGGCGGCGGCGAAACGCGAACTCGACCTGGTCGATGCGCGCAAGGCCGAGTACCTGGCGGCCCTCGCCCGCCTCGACCCGGTACTGGCCGATAACCAGCAGTATGCCAAGGTCCGCAGCGGGATGCTGACCATGGCGCGCGAACTGGAGCGCCCGCGCGCCTTCCGCGCCAGCGGCAACCTCGAAGGCTTCGGTAGCTTCCTGGTAGAGGAGTGCAGCCCCCTGCGGCGCCAGATCGTGGCCGACATCGATGTGCTGCTCAAGAATCTGCAGGTGCACACCGACACCGCAGTAACGGCCGCCAGGGAAGAAGCCAGCGGCGCCCGTTACTGGATCAGCGGCCTGGGCGCGCTGTCGGTGGCGCTGTGCGTGCTGGTCGGCCTGGTGCTGGTACGCAGCCTGTTGGACCAGCTCGGCGGCGAGCCGGCCTACGCCACCAGCGTGGCGCGCGCCATCGCCGGCGGCGAGTTGCACCAGCCGGTCGATACCGCGCGTGCCCGGCCGGCCAGCCTGCTGTTCGCCATGAGCGCCATGCGCGACGGCCTGAGCGGCATTGTCACCAGGGTGCGCGGCGGGACTAACGCCATCGCCTCGGCCTCGGCCGAAATCGCCTCGGGCAACCTCGACCTGTCGAACCGCACCGAGACCCAGGCCGCCGCCCTCGCCCAGGTCGCCAGCTCGATGAAGCAGCTGATCGAATCGGTGCGCCAGAATGCCGACTACGCGGCCCAGGCCAGCGCGCTGGCCACCAATGCCTCCGCCATTTCGGTCAAGGGCGGCGCCGCGGTGGAGGAAGTCGTCACCACCATGCAGTTGATCGACGCATCGTCGAAGAAGATCGTCGACATCATCTCGGTCATCGACGGCATCGCCTTCCAGACCAATATCCTGGCACTGAACGCGGCGGTCGAGGCGGCGCGCGCCGGCGAACAGGGCCGCGGCTTTGCCGTGGTCGCGAGCGAGGTGCGCAACCTGGCGCAACGCTCGGCAGCGGCAGCAAAAGAAATCAAGGCGCTGATCGAGGATTCGGTAAGCAAGGTCGGCACCGGCGCCGCGCTGGTGGGCGAAGCCGGGGAGACGATCCGCAAGGTGGTCGAGGGCGTGCATCGGGTCACCGACATCATGGGCCACATCAGCAGCGCTACCGGCGCCCAGCGCGCCGACATCGAGCAGGTCGACGGTGCGATCGCGCGCCTGGACGAGATGACGGTCCAGAACGCGGCGCTGGTCGAAGAAGCCGCGGCCGCGGCGCAGTCGCTGCAGACCCAGGCGGCGGAGCTGGCGGCGGTGGTCAATACCTTCCAGCTGGAAGCGCCCGCAAGTCTGCAGCAGCGCCGGCTGGTTCGTTCGTAGCTGCGCAAGGCCGCGAAGGCGGCCTCGCGCTAGCCAGCCTCGCTGTCGACTTTCGGCACATGCCTGACCAGGATCTGATCGATCCGATAGTGGTCGACATCGAGCACCTCGAACTTGACGCCCTGGTACACGACGCTGTCGGTCCGCTTCGGCACCTTGCGCAGCATGTACATCATGAAGCCGGCGGCGGTCTCGTAGTGGTCTTCCTCGGGCAAGCTCTCGATGCCGACGGTGCGCTTGACCTCGCCGACCGGCGTACTGCCGTCGATCAGCCATGATCCATCCTCGCGTTGCATGATCTGGTCGTCTTCGTCGAGCGGACTGCCCCAGCGCCCCATGACGGTCAGCATGATGTCGCTCAGGGTGATCACACCCATGACCAGGGCGTACTCGTTGATCACGACGGCAAACGTCTCCTTGCTGGCGCGGAACTTGTCGAGCAGCTCGGACAGGGTCAGCGTGTCGGGGATGATCAGGACGGTGCGAATGCTCGATTCATTGAGCTGAAACAGTGATTGCTTGTTCAGGAGCCGTACCAGGATGTCGCGCGTGTCGATGTAGCCGATCACCCGGTCGATCGTGCCATCGCAAACGGGAAATTTGGAGTGCGTGGCGATCTTCTGGCGAATGCTCTCTTCGGTCTCGGTCAGGGTGAGGTGCACGATACTGTCGCGATTGGTCATGGCCGATGCGACGGAACGCGACTCCAGCTCGAACACGTTCTCGATGAAGTGCTGTTCCTGCTTTTGCAGTACGCCTGCCTGGGCGCCGGCCTCGACGGCAGCAGAGATTTCGTCGAAGGTGATGCTGTCTTCGCGCGTCATGTCGACCTTGAAAATCCGGAAGATCAGGTTGGCGAGATGATTCAATACCCAGGTCAGGGGCTTGCAGAGCCGGATGAATACCAGCACCGGACGGATGACCGCCACCGCGATGCGCTCGGGCGCGATCATCGCCAGCCGCTTGGGCATCAGGTCGGCGAACAGGATGAACACGAAGGTGACAAACAGGAAGGACGAGGCAAAGCCGATGTTCTCGAGCGAGGGACCATCGTAGACGCGCGCGATCCAGGCGATGAAGAAGGGCCGCAGGGCGCCCTCCCCCAGGATGCCGCCGAGGATGGCGATCGCGTTCAGTCCGATCTGGGAGGCGGCGAAAAACTCGGCCGAATGCATCTGGAGCGCCATGACCTTGAGGGCGCGCTCGTCCCCCGCTTCGGCCAGCAGCTTGAGCTTGATCTTGCGCGCCCCGGCAAAGGCGATCTCCGTCAATGACAGGAAACCCGCCGCCAGCACCAGGAGAATCATCATCACTGCATGTTGAAACAAGCTCACGGGACACCCGAAATCAAACCCAGCGACAATCCGCTGCCAACATTATATGTTTTGCAATTATTTATGGCAACGCGCGCGGCTCAACCCTCCCCCGGGTGATGAAACACCTGCCTCAGGTAGGCCAGGAAGGTTTCATCGGTACACATCGACTTGCCGGGCGAATCCGACAGCTTGGCCACCGGCTGCCCATTGCAGCGCGTGAGCTTCATGACGATGTTGAGCGCCTGGAAGGGCGTGTCGTTGGTCAGCTTGGTGCCGATACCGAAGCCCAGCATCGTGCGGTCGGCGAAATGGCGGTACAGGCTCAGCGCCTTGGGCACCGTCAGCGCATCCGAGAACACCAGGCGCTTGGTGCGCGCATCGATGCGCAGCCGCGCGTAATGCGCCAGCGCTTTCTCGCCCCACTCCACCGGGTCGCCCGAATCGTGGCGCAGGCCGTCGAACAGCTTGGCGAAATACAGGTCGAAGTCGTCCAGGAAGGCGTCCATGCCGACCACGTCGGTGAGTGCGGTGCCCAGGTCGCCGCGGTATTCCTGCACCCAGTCTTCCAGCGCGGCTTTCTGGAAGTCGCGCAGGCGCACGCCGAAGGCCTGGTAGGCCTGCAGGTATTCGTGCGCCATGGTCCCGATGGGCACCAGGCCGTATTTATAGGCCAGGTAGACGTTCGAGGTGCCCTTGAAGAACTGCGGCAGTTCGCGCGCCAGGGTCGCCACCACTTCGTCGTGCCACTCGCCCGAAAAACGCCGGCGCACACCGAAGTCAAAGAACTCGAAGGGCGTGGCGCGCGGCGCCTCGCGCGCGAAGGCGCGCAGCTCGTCGACCTTCTGCTGCAGGCGCACGCGCGCCTCGGCGATCGCAAGCTCGCGGTCGAAGCGGCGGAAATACAGCTCGTTGACGATATAGAGCACGAAGATCTCGAAGCCCATCACGTGTACCAGCGGGCCGGTGGCGCGGATACGCAGGTGCGGGCCGTCGGTCTCGACGTGGATGAACTTGCGCTGGAAGCGGAACAGCGTGAGCAGGTCGGCGAAGTCGCTCTTGATGAAGCGCAGGCCGCGCAGGTATGCCACTTCGTCTTCGGTAAACATCAGCGAGCACAGGTGATCGAGCTCGCGCTCCACATCGTCCTTCAACTCGGCCAGCGGGTAGGCCGGCGCGTTGCGGCAGCGGAACTCGTATTCGCCCACCGCGTCCGGATGGCTGTGCAGCAGCGCCTGCCACATCGTGAACTTGTAGAGATCGGTCTCCAGCAGGCTGCGGACAACGTGGTTCATCGCGATCCTCAGGTGGTGGCGGGCTTCGGCGCGCGCTTGCCGGTTTTCTTCTTGGGGGCGAGCATGGTGCCGGTGCAGCCGGGCGTGCCGCAGCGGCAGGCGAACAGCTTCTTGAGCGCGGGCGTGTGGCGCTCGTCGTAGATCAGCGCGTAGTTGTAGTTCAGCTCTTCGCCCGCTTCGATGTCGTGCATCGCGTGGATGTAGACGCGGCCTTCGTCTTCGAAGGCTTCGCAGTTGGGCGAGCAGGCGTGGTTGATCCAGCGCGCCGCATTGCCGCGCCGGCCGCCGTCGATCACGCGGCCGTCCGCCAGCGTGAAGTAGAAGGTATGGTTGATCGGGCCGCCGGCGTCAAGGGCGCGCTGGGTCGCTTCGTCCCAGGTGATGCGCTCGCCGCGGTATTCGATGATGCGCTCCCCGGCGCCGATGGGCCGCAGTGCGAACACGCCGTTGCCGTGGACTGGGGAGGTGCGGACTTCGTAGCTGGCGCTGGCGCCGGCGGAGGGTGTGCGTGGGCTCATCGGATCATTATATGGAAGGCGGGGCCGCCCTGCCGGGGGCAGGCCGGGAAATCGGCTGGTCCGCCATTATGGAGCCAATCACGGCCCGCATGCCGCACTCTTCCTGCCGCGCGTCAAGGCAGGCGCAGGTCCGCGCTGCTGCGCAAGCGCTCCAGGCTCCAGCCGGCGCCAAGCAGGATCATGCGCGTGCTGAAATCGTCGCGGCGCCACGGCGCCTCTTCCGGCGGCAGGTAGGCCAGGCGCTTGTCGCGCAGCTCGGCATAGGCCAGGGCGTGCGTGCGCCCCAGCGCCTGCCAGAGCGCATGGGCGCCGGGGGACTGGCGGGCGCCGCTGATCAGGCAGCGTCCGCCCGCCAGCCACCAGCGGTAGACCGCGCCCGCGATGCCGCGCCGCTGGTAGGCCGGCGCATATTTGGAATGCGGCGCGCGCAGGTGGCGGTCGGCGCGCCGGCCGAGTTCCACCAGGCGGTTGAATACCGTGTAGCCAGCCAGCCGGCCCAGCATGGCGTCCTCCGCGTAGACATAGTGCTCGCCGTCGGCCTCGCGGTGGCGGAACACCAGGCCCGGAAAATCGACCGGGACCGGCGCCAGCCCATGCAGGCGGTGACCCGGCTGGCGCATCCGGCGGTACAGGTCGTCCAGTTCGTCCACCAGTTCGCCGGGGCGGTGACTGACGTCGATGCGCAGCTCGGCCGGATCCGCCTGGCGCCACCATGCCGGCGCCAGTGCCAGTGCCGGGTTCACGCTCCCACCCAGTGGCCGCTGAACAGCCGCTCCGGCCGCGTGCAGGCGCTGACCTGGGCGCTGGCGTCCCAGCAGGCCTGCCGCACGGCAGTGCCGGCATACACGCCGTAACCGTCGCCGGCACGGATCTCGGCGCCGGCGCGCAGGCTTTCCCCGGCCCGGATCGCGCCGTCCGCGACGATGCCGGCGCCGGCCCGTATGCCCCAGGCGGCGTCGATATGCCGCGCGCTGGCGATGCCGGCCGCCGCTTCGATGCCGTGGCCGGCACGGATGCCGTCCTGCGCGGTGATGCCGCCGCCTGCCCGGAAGCCCTTGCCGGCACTGGCCGGACCGGCCAGGGCCATGTCCTGGCCGGCGCTGCACTCGCCATCGACTTCCAACCGGCCGCCGCAGGCAAGGTCCCAGCCCGCGCGCAGGCTGCCCCGCACCCGCACGTCGCCGCCCGCCTCGATCCCCCACAGCGCCTCGACCTTGCCGCCCGCCTCCAGCGCACCGCCGCACATGATCGCGCCGCGGGCGCGGATCGTGTCGCCGCTCGCAATGGCGCCGGCCCGGATGCCGCCACCCGCGCGGATGGCGCCGCCGGTTCGCAGGACCGAGCCGACCTCGATGCCGCCGGCCACCTCCAGCGTTCCGGCAAATACCAGCGCATCGGCCTCGATCGCATCGAGCACCCGCACATCCCTGGTGGGGCCGAACTGGGACAGCAGCCAGCAGGCATCGTCCACGCGCCCTGCGGCCACCAGATCGTCGAGCAGCGGCTGGTAGTCGGCGCCCTGGGCGTGGTGCTTCAGGAACCAGCGCCATCCCTCCGTGCAGGGTCCTTTCGTCTTGATGAAATTCTTGTGTAAGTCCATGGTATTGAAGGCAGTGGAGACGGCGGCGCAAGCGCCGCCATGCGAAGGCTGGCAGTATGGGCGAAAGGGTTTCGCCTGCCTATTCGGGGGCGGGCGTACGGGAAACCCTTAGGCCAACAGCAGGTCGCAGTCGGTGGCGGCCATCGCCGCGCGCACCCGCGCCAGCCAGCACCAGCGCCCCCACCACGACGTGGGGGCCGCTTCCATGACCAGCAGGTCCGGCGCGGCGCGGACGGCATGCGCGCCGATCGCCGCGGCCACCGGCAGGCGCGCGAGCACCACCGACAGCCGATGGCCGGCCCCGCCCGCCTGCGCCACCACGGCGCGCACCCGCGCGCGCGTTGCGCGCTCGGCGCTGCGGCGGCAGGCGTCGAGCGTCTCGGCCCCCACCCCGGCTGCGCGCATGCTGCCTTCGCCGCCCACGCGGCAGGCCGCCAGCACCGTGAAGTGCGCCTGCGGCAGCGTGTGCAAAGCCTGCCGCAGCAGTGCGGCCGCATGGGGCCCGGCCGGCAGCGCGAACAAGGCGCGGCGGTACGGGCGCTGCGCCGTGGCGCGCAACAGCAGCACCGGCTGGCGCGGCGCGCGCAGCAGGGTCCTTGCCAATGCCAGGTGGTGGAAGGCGTGCCACCAGGGCCGGGACGGCCCCGCGGGCACGGCCAGTGCCGCTGCGAGGCCAGCGCGGCGCGGCGCGCGAGGGGAAAGGGTTTCCGACACGTGAATCTCCTTGGGCGCCAGGGCCGCCGGGACGGCAGGCGCAACGAGCGCCGGTCCCATGCCGGCCTGCCTGCCTGCACAGTATAATCAGGGCCTGCCGGCCACCGCATCCGTGGTGCGCGTAGGGGAAAACGACATGCCTGAATTCCGTAGCGGCCGGCCGGCCTGGCTCGCGGCCGCCTTCTGCCTCGCCTACATCGCGCTCGACGTGAGCAGCGGTCCCGAGGCGCGCTACCAGACCATTGCGCCGGTCTGGCACCCGGCCGCCGGCCTGGCGCTGTACCTGGTGTTGCGCGCCGGGGCCTGGTCCGCACCGCTGCTGGCGGCGGCCGCGATGCTGGCCGCCACGATCACGCCCGCACTGCCGGCCCAGCCTGGCCTGTCCCTGCTCACCGGCCTGTTGCCGGTGCCGATCTACCTGGCGATCGGCGCCGCCATGCGGCGCTGGCTGCCGGGCAGCGCCTGCTACGCCAGCCACCGCGGGCTGCTGGCGTGGGCCCTGCTGGCCACCCTCGGCAGCATGGCCGGCGCGCTCGCCTACGCCACCATGCTGCAGGCGGCGCCGGCGGCGGCGGCCCAGCCCTGGCTCGAGCGTTTCACGCGCTATGCGATCGCCGAGACCGCCGGCATGCTGGTGGTCGTGCCGGTCTGCCAATTCCTGCTCGAGCGCAGCCTGCGCGCCGACTACCTGGCCCGCATCGCCGTGCGCGAGACCGCCGCCTACCTGGTCCTGATCGCCCTGGTGCTGGCCGTTGCGCTGCGCCGGCCGGCGCCCGATTCGCTCGCCTATTACCTGTTGATCCTGCCGCTGGCATGGGCCGCGGCGCGCCAGGGCATGGCCGGCGCCGTCACGGCCGCGCTGGCGCTGGAGGCGGGCGTGACCGTGGCTGCCCTTCAGCCGGTGGCCTATCCGGCCCAGATGCCCAACGTCCAGATGCTGGTGCTGACCCTGACCGTATCGGGCTTCCTGATCGGGATCGCGGTCGACGTGGCGCGCCGCGCCAGCGACGAATTGCGCGATTCGCTGCGCCTGGCCACGGCCGGCGAGATGGCGGGCGCCGTGGCGCATGAGCTGAACCAGCCGATGACCGCCCTGTCCATCTATGGCAGCGCCTGCGAACGCCTGATGCAGCGCGGCGGCAACGAAGCCCAGCTGCAGCAGGCCGTGCGCGCCATGGTCGCGGAATCGCAGCGCGCCGCCGAGGTGCTCAAGCGGCTGCGCGAGTTCTTCCGGACCGGGACCACCACGCTGGCGCCGCTGTCGCTGGCGGACCTGGTGCGCGGCGCCGCCGCGTCGTTCGCCGCCGAGGCCGCGGCGCAGGGAGTGGAGCTGGTGGTCGGGCCGATGCTGGACGCGGCCGTGCTGGCGGACCGGGTGCAGCTGGAGATCGTCCTGCGCAACCTGTTGTCGAACGCCCTGCAGGCGCTGGCCGGGATGCCGGCCGGCGAGGAGCGCCGGATTGCCGTGGACGCGGGGGTGGACGGGGCCTGGGTCTGGATCCGGATCGCCGACACCGGCCCGGGCATCGCCGGCAAGGTCCGCGCGCGCCTGTTCGAACCTTTCGTCTCGCTCAAGTCGAGCGGCCTGGGCCTCGGGCTCGCGATCAGCCGCTCGATCGTCGAAACCCACGGCGGCAAGCTGTCGGTGGAACCGGGGCGCCACGCCATCCTCAGGATCACCCTGCCGGCCCACAGCGGCGCCGGCGAAAGGACATAAGCCCATGCCAGCCAGCCAGACTGTGTATATCGTCGACGACGACGCCGCCGTGCGCGACGCGCTCGGCCTTTTGCTGAGCCTGCACGGCTACCGCACCGCGTTTTTCTCGGATGCCGCCTCGTTCCTGCGCACCTGGACCCTTGACGCCCGCGGCTGCCTGCTGCTCGACATCCGGATGCCGGGCATGGACGGCCTGGCCCTGCAGCAGGCCCTGCTCGACCTGGGCAGCCGCCTGCCGGTGCTGGTCATCACCGGGCACGGCGACGTCCATTCGGCGCGCGCGGCGTTCCGCTCGCAGGCGGTGGACTTCCTGGAAAAGCCGCTGCAGGAGCGGCAGCTGGTGGCCGCCATCGAAGAAGCCTTCGCGCGCGACCAGGGCCAGGCCAGCGATGGCGAAGCGGCCGAGCAATACCGGCGCCGCGAGGCCAGCCTGACCCCGCGCGAACGGGAAGTGATGGAACTGGTTGTAGCCGGACGCCACAATCGCGATATCGCGCACGAGCTCGGGATCAGCGTGCGCACGGTGGAGGTGCACAAGTCCCGCGTGATGGAAAAGCTTGCCGTGGACTCGATCGCGGACCTGGTGCGCCAGCACCTGCAGCAGCCAGGTCGCCGCGCGCCCGGGTCCTAGCCAGCCAGCAGCTCGGCCAAGGCCAGGTGGCCGGCAACCAGCGCGGCCAGCGCCGCCGCCAGGGTCCGCAGCACCACGCGCCGGCCTTGCGCGCTGCGCGCCAGCACGTCCTTCACCATGCGGCGCCGCGCGCGCGCCTGCAGGCGGCTGCGCACCTGCATGGCGCTGTCCTGCTCGAAATGGGCGGGTCGATTCTTGCTCATGTTTGCCTCCAATGGCGGATTGCTGATAATGGGCGGCTCCCGGGGAGCCGGATACGATCGGGCCGGCAGCGGCTCATGCGGCCAGGCGCTGCCCGCTGTCCTGGCCATCGGGGCCGGGGCCGACCAGCAGGTCGCACCCGGCCTCGTCCGCCAGGCGCTGCATGACGTTGCTGCACGACAGGCGCGCCCCCGGATGGCTGGCGCCGCGCCCCACCACCACCAGGTCGGCGCCATGGCGCCGCGCGCAGTCCTTGACGACCTGGCCCGGCTCGCCGATCTGCACTTCGCGCGCACCGGGCGGCAGCGCATGCAGGAACAGTTCGATGAAGGCGTCGAGCCGCTGGTGCGCTTGCGCGGCCCGGTTGCCGCGGTGCGAGCGGATCAGGCGCGCCGGCAACTCGGCTTCGCGCATCAGCACTTCCTCGGGCAGCTGGCAGGCGTGCACGAACACGAAGCGGGCCGACGGGGCCAGCTGCGCCGCGACGCGGGCCGCGCCCATCGAGGCCCGGGAAAAGTCGGTGGCCACCACCACGCTGCGGTATTCCTGGCGCGGCTCGGCATGCACCAGCAGTACCGCTCCCTGGCACAGGCGGACCAGGTCGGCATTGGCCGATGGCCGCAGCCAGCGCGCCAGCGGCGCTCCGCCGGCGGCGGCCAGGGTCAGGTCGGCCCCGATCAGCGCGGCGGTGCGCGCGACCACCTCGGCCGGGCTGCCGCGCTGCACCGACCACAGCCTGTCGAGCGCGCCGGGAACGTCGAGCGCGCCGAGTTCCTGCGCCCGGCCATCCACCAGCGCACGCAGCGCGCCGCCTTCGACCTGCACATGGCTGCAGGCGGTGGTGGCGCCGAACATGCCGGTGCTGGCGCGCTTGACGGCGAGCACATCGAAAGCATCGATGTCGAGCGCGGGTCCGAGCAGCGAGGCCCGCAGGGCGACCACGCCGGGCTGGGCTGGCTGGATCGCCAGCAGGATCCGTTGGATGCGTTGCATGTTCAGCTCCTTTCGCCAGGCAGGCCGGCGTGCCGGGCAAGCGCCGCGGCGAACTGCCGGCAGGCCAGTTCGAGTCCCGCGCGCAGCGCCGCCGCGTCGGCGGTGCGGATCGCGAGGGCCGCTTCGAGCGCATCGCGCAGCGGCAGCAGGTCCAGCGCCATGTCGCGCAGCGCGTAGCTGCGCGCCAGCGCGACGTCGGCCGCCGCACGGCGCCGTGCATGGCCGACCTCGGCCTGCGCCTGGTCCAGCCGTTCCTGCAGCGCGGCGATCTCGCGCCCGCTGCGGGCAAGTCCTTGTTCGATGCCCTCCGGCGTGGCCGGCGGCATGCGCCCGGGTTCCGGGGGCGCGGTATCGTGGATGAAGCTCATGGTCGCTTCCTTTCAAGTGTGGCAATGGGCGTGGGCGGCGGGCGTGACGCGGCCCGCCGCGCGGGTGCGCGGCGTGCGGGGCGGCGCGCGCGTCAGCGCGCCGGCGTCCGGACCGCGACGATATCGAGCAGCAGCGCGCGTCCGAGCGGAAGCGCGATCCCGACCGTGCTTCCTTCCGGGTGGCCGAGCAGGCCGCGTCCCAGCGGCGCCAGCATCGACACGCGTTCCACCCGCGCGTCCTGCTCGGACGTAATAAGGACCGAACGGGTGCCCTGCTCGCCCCTGATGCGGTACTCGACGGTGGCGCCGGGGGCGACGTGGCGCGCTCCCCTGCCCGGTTCGGGTGGGACGCTGGCGGCCAGGCCGCGGCCGGCGGCGTGCGCCGGCCGGGAAGAGTTCGATTTCTTCAGGACAGCAACATCGTGCTGGCCCAAGTCAGGCTTGGAGCACATGGACATGCCTTTCCCTGCCCCTCGCGGGGCTGGATCACAGTAACGGAAGGAGCCGGGCGCCGTGAAGGCGCCAGCTCAGACGATGCTTGGGTGTGGGGCTCGGGAGAGACCGGGAAGCATGGCTTCGCCGGCTCTCGCCGAGCTCAGGAAAGGCAGGCGAGATCCCGCGTCGACAATTGCGCCAGGCGTGCGTGGAATACGCACAATCCGTGGGGCAGGAGGCTGTGAGGGTGGGGGAAAGCGATGCCGTCAACCGCGCACGACGCCCTTCGATCGAAGGCGCCGCACAAACCGTATGAATCGATGCAGCGTATGCTCACGTCGGACAAGGCCATGGTTGCGGGACAAGCCCCAGTATATAGCAGCTGGGAGTTTCGTCAACCGGCCTGCCCGGCGCGGCTAGGCGGCGAAGTCTTCCTCGCGGTATTCGATGCCCGGCCCGGCCGGCTGTTCGCGCGAGGCATCGATGCGGCCCGCTTCTTCCTTGCGCAGCTCGACGCGGCGGATCTTGCCCGAGATGGTCTTGGGCAGTTCGCGGAACTCGATGCGGCGGATCCGCTTGTACGGCGCCAGCCGCTCGCGGGCAAAGGCGAACAGCGAGGCCGCCACTTCGCGGCCCGGGGCCACGCCCTGGCGCAGCGTGACGAAGGCCTTCGGCACCGACAGGCGCAGCGCGTCGGGGCTGGGCACGATCGCCGCCTCGAGCACGTCGTCATGCTCGATCAGGACGCTTTCCAGTTCGAATGGGCTGATACGGTAGTCGGAGGACTTGAACACGTCGTCGTTGCGGCCGACGTAGAAGTAGTAGCCATCGGCGTCCACCGTGGCGGTATCGCCGGTATGGTAGTGGCCGGCGCGCATGACGCTGGCGGTTTTTTCCTCGTCGCCCTCGTAGCAGCTCATCAGGCCCAGTGGGACCGGGTTCAGCAAGAGCGAAATCTCGCCTTCCTCGGCCGGCTGGTCGTCGATATCGAGCAACGCCACCCGGTAGCCCGGCAAGGGCCGGCCCATCGAACCCGGCTTGATCGGCTGGCCCGGCGAATTGCCGATCTGCGCGGTGCTTTCGGACTGGCCGAAACCGTCGCGGATGCGGATGCCCCAGGCCTTCTCGACCTGGTCGATCACTTCCGGGTTGAGCGGCTCGCCCGCCCCCACCAGCTCGCGCAGCGGCGGCTTCCATGCCGCGAGGTCTTCCTGGATCATCATGCGCCACACAGTGGGCGGCGCGCACAGCGAGGTCACGCCGCAGCGCTCGATGGTGTCGAGCGCCGCCTTGCTGGAAAAACGCTCGTAGTTGTAGACGAAGATGGTGGCGCCCGCGTTCCACGGCGCGAAGAAGCAGCTCCATGCGTGCTTGGCCCAGCCCGGGGACGAGATGTTCCAGTGCACGTCGCCCGGCTGCAGGCCGATCCAGTACATGGTGGACAGGTGGCCGACCGGATAGCTCTGGTGGCTGTGCAGCACCAGCTTGGGTTTTGCGGTGGTGCCGGACGTGAAGTACAGCAGCAGCGGGTCGCTGGCGCGGGTCTCGCCTTGCGGCGTGAACACCGACAGGACGTCGCGGCAGCTTTCGTAGTCGTGCCAGCCCTCCGGTTTGCCGCCCACGGCGATGCGGGTGAAGCTGCCGTCCATAGAGGCGAACTTGGGCGCTTCCGATGCCTGGGCCACCACGTGCTTCACCTGGCCGCGCTCCAGGCGGTCCTGCAGGTCGGCGCCGGAGACCAGCATGGTGGTCGGCACCAGCACGGCGCCGAGCTTGATCCCGGCCAGCATGATCTCCCACAGCTCGACCCGGTTCGGCAGCATCAGGAGCACGCGGTCGCCGCGCTTGACGCCGCACAGCCGCAGGTATTCCGCCACCTGGCTGGAGCGCGCGGCCATGTCGGCGAACGAGATCTTGCGCTCGGTACCGTCTTCCTCGACCACCCACAGGGCCGGGGCGTGGTTGTCCCTGGCCTGGTGGTCGAAGAAGTCCAGCGCCCAGTTGAAGGCGTCGAGCTGGGGCGGCTGGTAACCCTGGTAGGCGGTGTCGTAGTCGAGGCGGTGCTGCTGCAGGAAGTCGCGCGCCTGGACGAAGCGCTGGGTGGGCGTCATGGTGTCTCCTGGTCTCTGTCGGATGGCGGGGGACAAGCGCCCCTTGTCGTGATCATTCTGCCACCGTTCGGCGCAATGTGGGAAGTCGTAGGATGGGCGGGTTTCCCGCCCGCGCGTTCAACCCGCGGGTGCGCTGGCGTGCGCTCGCGTCGGGCGGCGCTGCGCTGCGCACGCGTCATGCTGTCGCAAGCATGCTTGCGCGATGTGAACGCGTGGGCGGCAGGGCCGCCCACGCTACGGGAAGCGGGTCCAGTGTCCGCATCAGCCGCGCCGCAGGGTGGTCACCCGCATCTCGCCCTGCGGCTCCATCATGTCGATCACGCGGCAGTCGCCGCACATGCGCAGGCGGTCGAGGTGGCCGCTGAAGGCCGGGTGCGCGCCGAGGCGGCCGAGCATGTTCTCGACCATCTGCAGGGTGCCGAAGGGCTTGTCGCAGCGGATGCAGTGGAAAGGCTGGCTCTCGTTGAGCACCACCGGCTGGCTGCGCGACTCCATGAAGGACAGGCGCGGCGTGAGCGTGATGGCGTTTTCCGGGCAGGTGGTGGCGCACAGGCCGCACTGGACGCAGTTCTTCTCGATGAAGCGCAGCAGCGGCGCGCCCTGCCCGTCCTGCAGCGCCCCCGCCGGGCAGGCGCCGACGCAGGACATGCACAGGCTGCAGGCGCTGCGGTTCACCTCGATGGCGCCAAACGGCGCGCCGGGCGGCAGCGCCACCTGTTCGGGCCGGGCTGGCGCATGGCGGTGCAGGTGCTCGAGCGCGTAGTCGAGCGTGTTGCGCTTGTCGCCCGCCAGGTGGAAGACGGCCGGCTGGGCCGGGACCAGCCCGCGCGGCGCATGGCGCAGCGCCAGCGCCAGTTCTTCCGGCGCCTCCACCCGCAGCAACTGGAAGTGCGGGCCCGTGTAGCCGAGGCCATCGAGCACCGCTTGCGCGATCTCCATCTGCTGGTCGAGGGCGGCAAGGTACTGGGGCGCTTCCTGGCCCGTCATGAGCACCGCGATGCCGGCCGCGCCATAGGCCACGGCGGCGAACCAGACGTCGATGCCGGTCGAGGCGGTGTGCTGCAGCGCCAGCGGGATCACCCGGCCGGGGATGGCCTCGCCCAGCCGGGCCAGCAGCGCCGCGCCGTGGTCCGGGTCGTGCAGCAGGAACACCGGCTGCGCGCCGCCGGCCTCGCGGTAGGAGCGCAGCGCCGCCTGCATGCGTTTGCCCGTGAGCGCGGCCGGCGGGAAGGCGTAGCTGATGGCGCCGGTGGGGCACACGGTGGAACAGGCGCCGCAGCCGGCGCACAGGTAGGGGTTGACCTTGATCTTGTCGCCGTCGCCGTGGATGGCCTGGGCCGAGCAGATGTCGATGCAGGCGGTGCAGCCCTTCTGCCCGTTGCGGCCATGGGCGCAAGTACGTTCCTTGTACGCGAAATACTTGGGTTTCTCGAAGTCGCCCACCATGTCCTGCAGTTCATCGGCCGCCTGTTCGCGCGCGGTGTCGTCGTAGCCGGGGGCGTAGTAGCCGTGCGGGCGCTGGTGGCTGGGGATCAGGCGGCTCGGGGCCAGGTCGAGCACGAGGTCGAAGCGGCCCTGCTGGAGCGGCTGGCCCGGGGCCTGCCAGCGCGCCTCGAAGGCGCCCAGCCAGCCGGCCACGGCGACAGTACGGGAGATGTGGACCGGGTAGGGGCGTACCGGCATCGTCTCCTGGTTGTCCAGCAGCAGGACGGTCACCGGCAAGGCGGCGGCGAGGCGGTCGGCCCAGGGCAGCGCGTTCTCGGCCGAGCCCACCACCAGGGTGCGCCCGCCCGAGCGGTAGCTGACCGTGACGCCGGGTTCGAAAACGGGGATCGCGTCGGCGGCCAGGATGGCGGCCGCGCGCGCCTGCGCGTCCTGCCCCTCGCGCAGCGGGTCGAGCGGCACAGCGTCGGTGAAGCGGATATTCATGCGTTGCCTTGTGGTGTGGACCGGGGCACTTGCGCTGGTACCAGCGCCGCCCCCTCGTTGTTGTCAAGCTGTCCTTCGGCGGCGGCCAGTTCGTCCGCCGCCTTTTGCTGGTCGTCCAGCAGGCGCGCCACCAGGCCTTGCGCGTGCTGGAGCGAGGCCAGCATGGCCGGGGTGAGCGGCGATGGGATGTTGTAGTCGCTCATGTAGATATCGAGGCCGTCGACCACATTGAAATGCGGGTCGGTGAACAGCTTCTTGAGCGCCAGCCGGTGCACCGACTTATCGACGCCCTTGGCGACGAACGCGGAAAAGTCGGCGCCCGGGGTGAGGCGTTCGGCGTCTTCCATGGTCGGCAGCGGCGCGGGTGGCGCCGCTTCGGCCGGCTCCCCGGGCCCGTCAATGGGGGCGGCGTCGACCGGGGGCGCCGCCGGGGCCATCGGCGCCGGCGGGACGATCGGCGCCGGCGCGTCCTCGGGGCCGGTGGACTTCAGGCGCGCCCAGCGGCGCAGGAAACCTTCGTCAGGCATGCCGGCCCCGCTCATCCGCGCTGGTGGCCGCGGCGCGGACGCGGCTGGTAGTGCTCGCGCAGGTAGCCCGCCACCCATGAATAAATTTCGCCCGGCATGGTGACGCCGTCGGCCGATTCGCCCGAATCGAACATGCGCGTGCCCTCGACGTAGCTCACCGAGGCCCGGGCGGGGATGGCCCTGCCCTCTTCCATGCGCCACAGCACGAAGACCTTGGACTCGGGCGCGACGATGTTTTCGTAATAGCCGTCGTTCTCGTCGGTGTAGAGCTCGAGCTCGAGCCCGGACACCAGGTAATAATCGCGCTCCGGGCTTTCGCTGAGCACCTGCAGGCGCGGCAGGTCGCCACGGTCGGGCACCACGCCCACCGCGGCCCAGGCTTCGTCGGCCCAGATGTGCTGCACCGTGCGGCGCTGCATGATGATCGCCACCGGCATGCTTCCCATTTTCATTGTTTGTTCGCAGTCTTGGGTGTGCTGTCCTTCTCGACCGCCGGGCCCACGCCCTTCGGTACGGCCTTGGTCTGGCTGCGCTTGACATCCTCGCTCGGCGCGGCCGTGCCCAGTTTTTCGCTCTTGACCGGCACGTTGGCGGCATTCAGGGCCTGGCGGCTGAGCGGCGCGGCCCCGGTGGCGGGCGCCGCGGCGGCCGTGCCCGGCGCAGCATTGGCCGGTGCCGCGGCCGGCATGCCGGCGGAAGGCGGGGTGACTCCGGCCGGGACCGTGCCGGCGGCCGGCGCGGCGACCGCGGGTGCGGCGGGTGCCGCCACGATCGCCACCGGCGGATTGATGCGCCAGCCCTTGGCCGGCGCCTGCGCGCGCCAGCGGGCGCTGACCGAATCGATGGAAGCGGCCAGCAGCTCCTTGTCCTTGGCGGCCTTGGCGTCGGCCTCGGCTTTCTTGGCGGCCGCGGCGTCCTGCTGCGCCTGCGTGAGCGCCGGTTTCGGCAGCGCGGCCCATGCGGCGCTGCTGCAGGCCACCAGGCCGGCCAGCGTCCACGCCACTAGCTTGCGGGCGTTCATTGCTTGCTCCCGAGGGTGTTGGGCGCGGCCCCGCCCTGCGGCGAGGTGTTGGTGGCGGTCGGCGCCGGGGCCGTGCCGGGCTGCGGCGCGGCCGGGCGGTTCTCGCCGGAGGGCACCTGGGTGCCGGCCTGCGGGCCGTCGGGACGGGTCACGCCGCGGCTCGGCCCCTGGCCGGTCTCGCGCACCGTGCCCGCGGTCTCGGCGCCGGAGCTGGTGCCGCCGGATCCGCCGGCATGGCCCGGCGTGCCGCCGGCATAGGTGGCGTCGGTCACCGGCTTGGCGGTGGCCGCGATGATGGCGCCGCTGGTGCGCCCGCCGGCCGAGACCTGGCCCGGGTACTTGGTCTGCACGATGCCGCCGACGCTGGGATGGCCGCCGCGGTCGCAGCCGGCCAGCGCCAGCACGATCGCCAGGCCGCCATAGGAAAGGATGCGGGATGCTGTCATGGTATTCCTCAGTGGACCGGTCCCGGACGCGGCGCCGGGCGCCTTGGCAGGTCGCCATCCGGCGGCACGCCGGGGGCGCCGCCGTTCCTGACCTGCTCGTACCAGATCGCGTGGTGGGCCTGGGCCCAGGATTCGTCGACCGTGCCTTCGCGCATGGCCTGGTAGGCGCCCGGCGTGCCCCAGGTGCCGATGAAGATATGGCCCATGGCCGCGGCGATGTACAGGGCGGCGCCGGCGATGTGCAGGTAATTCGCCACCTGCAGCACCCAGCGGGTCTGGCCGAAGGTGACGAAATCGAGGATGAGGCCGGACACCGACATCACGATGCCCAGCAGGGTCACGCCGAGCCAGAACCAGGCTTTTTCGCCGGCATTGAAGAATCCGGCCGGCACGTGCTTGTGCGACACCAGCCCACCGCCCTGCTTCACCCACTGCCAGTCGCGCCGGTTGAAGAAATTGCGGCGCACGAAAGTGATGAACATCAGGATCGAGCACAGGATGAACAGCGGACCGACGAAGTTGTGCAGGTACTTGGAAATGATGGCTACCCACGAGAACAGGTCGTGCCCCATCCAGGGCAGCATGATCTTCTTGCCGTACATGATGATGATGCCGGTGATCGCCAGCGCGATGAAGGTATAGGCCGTGGCCCAGTGAACATGGCGTTCCCAGGCGGTGAAGCGCTGGATGCGGCGCCCGGTCTTGGGCTCTTCGGGGATCGGCCCGATGGTCTTGTAGAACACGAACAGGATGAAGGGCACCACCAGCAGGAGAACGCCGGCCACCAGCGCGAACGGCCCGTTGCGCAGGTGGCGCCAGGTGTTGCCGCCGCGCTGGACGATGACGTTGGCTTCGGTGGACCCGTACTGGCCCAGGAAGTGGCGGTCCATGTGGACCCGCCCCGACGCAGCGTTGGTCATGCCAGGCTCGCGCACCACGGAGTCGCCCTCGATCTGGAGCATGGTCTGCTCTTCGGCGTAGGCGGGCTTGGCTTCCTTGTTGGGCACACCGGCGAAGGCGGCCGGCAGCATCAGCGCGAACAGCAGCGCCAGCAGCATTCTCAGGAACGGGAGCGCAGGAAGATGGCGTTGCACGGGGTAGGTAGGCATCGTCGGCTCCTGGTCACGGGTTGGCCCGGTTGTACTCGTTCTGCTTCTGGTTGCGGTTGTTCTGCGCCGCGGCCCAGGCCAGCCGGTCGTTGTGGAAGCGCACCTGGTAGGGGCGGTTGTCGGGCTTGCCGGCAAACTCGCCGCGCAGCCAGCCGGGATGCTGGTCGACTTCCAGGCAGCCGGACAGCAGCAGCGGCAACGCCAGCGCCGCGCCCCAAAGTGAAAGACGGGAGCGGGTCATTGCGGGAACCCTCCCTTCGCATTCTGGATGTCACCCGGGATCAGGTTTTCACGTGGCAGGTCGCCCTTGGCCTTGATGTCGCCGCCGCGCTTGGGCCGGCCGTAGGCGATCTTCCAGCCCCACAGCTCGGGGCCGTAGCCGCGGGTCTCGACGCGCTGGCGGTAGATGTCGGCGATCAGGTCGGCGTCGCCGGCCAGCAGCGCCTTGGTGCCGCACATCTCGGCGCAGGCCGGCAGCTTGCCCTCGGCGATGCGGTTGCGGCCGTATTTCTTGAATTCCGCCTCCGAAGTGTCCGGTTCCGGGCCGCCAGCGCAGTAGGTGCACTTGTCCATCTTGCCGCGGTGGTTGAACAGGCCGGTTTCCGGGAACTGCGGGGCGCCGAACGGGCAGGCGTAGTAGCAGTAGCCGCAGCCGATGCACTGGTCCTTGCTGTGCAGGACGATGCCGTCTTCGGTGTGGTAGATGCAGTTGGTCGGGCACACCGCCAGGCAGGGGGCGTCGGTGCAGTGCATGCAGGCCACCGACACCGAGCGCTCGCCGGGAATGCCGTCGTTGATCGTCACCACCCGGCGCCGGTTGACGCCCCAGGGGGTTTCGTTTTCGTTCTTGCATGCGGTGACGCAGCCGTTGCAGTCGATGCAGCGCTCGGTATCGCAAATGAATTTCATTCTCGCGGCCATGTCAGTCTCCTCTTACCGTATGTCGGGATTCATCGGGCTCATGCGCGCACCACGCGGCACAGCGATACCTTGGTTTCCTGCATCATGGTCACGGCGTCGTAGCCATAGGTCCAGCCGGTGTTGCAGGCCTCGCCGCGCACCGTGGGGGCGCCGCCCTCGGGGTAGTGGCGCTCCAGGTCTTCGCCCATCCACCAGCCGCCGAAGTGGAAAGGCATCCACACCAGGCCGATCGGCACACGCTCGGTGACCATCGCCATCATCTTCAGGCGCGCGCCGGTGGGGGTCTCGACCCAGACGTAGTCGCCGACCCTGGCATTAAGCTGCACCGCGTCCTTCGGGTTGATCTCGACGAACATGTTCTGCTGCAGTTCGGCCAGCCAGGGATTGGAGCGGGTTTCCTCGCCGCCGCCCTCGTACTCCACCAGGCGGCCGGAGGTCATGATGAGCGGGTAGTCCTTGGAGTAATCGACGTCCTGCACCGACTTGTAGAGCGTCGGCACGCGCCAGAAGTTGGCCTTGTCATCGTAGGTCGGGTATTTGGCGACCAGGTCGCGCCGGGGCGAAGCGAGCGGCTCGCGGTGGACGGGTACCGGGTCGGGGAAGTTCCACACATTGCAGCGCGCCCGCGCATTGCCGAAGGGCGCGCAGCCGTGGGCGATGACGACCCGGATGATGCCGCCCGACAGGTCGGTCTTCCAGTTCTTGCCTTCGGCCAGGGCCTGCTCCTGCGGGGTGAGCTCGGCCCACCAGCCGAGTTTTTTCAGGAAGATATGGTCGAACTCGGGGTAGCCGACGTCGAGCTGGCTGTCCTTGTTGGTGGAACCGTCGGCCGCCAGCAGCGACACGCCATTGTGCTCCACGCCCCAGTTGGCGCGGAACGGCAGGCCGCCCTCGGCCACCGACTTGTTGATGTCGTACAGGATCGGCGTGCCGGGGTGCTTCATTTCGGGCGTGCCCCAGCACGGCCACGGCAAGCCGTAATAGTCGCCCTTGCAGGGACCGTCGTCGGCGCGCAAGGTGGTGGGGTTGAAGGTGTGCTTGTTCTCCATGTGCAGCTTGAGGCGCTCGGGCGAGCAGCCGGTGTAGCCGATGGTCCAGCAGGAGCGGTTGATCTCGCGCAGGATGTCCTCGATCACCGGCTCGTTGAGCACCACCTTGATGTTCTTGCACAGTTCGTTATGGAAGCCGAACTTCTTGGCCAGCAGGTACATGATCTCGTGGTCGGTCTTGCATTCGAACAGCGGCATGATGACGCGTTCGCGCCACTGGATGCTGCGGTTCGAGGCCGTGCACGAGCCCTGGGTCTCGAATTGCGAAGCTGCAGGCAACAGGTAGACACCATCGGTACGGCCGTGCATCGCCGCCGTCATGCTCGGGTAGGGGTCGACCACCACCAGCATGTCGAGCTTCTGCATCGCCGCCTTCATGTCCGGCAGGCGTACCTGGCTGTTGGGCGCGTGGCCCCAGTAGAACACGGCGCGCAGGTTCGATGGCTGGTCGATGAACTGGTTTTCTTCGTTCACCGCGTCGAACCAGCGCGACACCGTGATGCCGGGCTTTTCCATCAGCTCCTTGGAGCCGAAGCGCGACAGGATCCAGTTGTAGTCCACCCCCCATACATTGGCGAAGTGCTTCCAGGCGCCTTCGGCGATGCCGTAGTAGCCCGGCAGCGAATCGCCGTTGGGGCCGACGTCGGTCGCGCCCTGCACGTTGTCGTGGCCGCGGTAGATGTTGGCGCCGCCGCCGGGCACGCCGATATTGCCCAGCGCCAGCTGCAGGATGGAAAGCGCGCGCACATTGGCGGTGCCGACGTGGTGCTGGGTGATGCCCATGCACCAGACCACCGACGAAGGCCGGTTCTTGGCCAGCATCTCGGCCGCCATGCGCACCGAGGCTTCCGGCACGCCGGTGACGTCGGAGACTTTATCGGGCGTCCACTTGGCCACTTCCTTGCGCACGTCGTCCATGCCGTAGGTGCGGGCCGCGATGTAGTCCTTGTCTTCCCAGCCGTTGCTGAAGATGTGCCACAGGATGCCCCACACCAAGGGGATATCGGTGCCCGGACGCACCCGCACGTAGTGGTGGGCGAAGCGCGCGGTGCGGGTGAAGCGCGGGTCGACGACGATCATCTTGGCGCCGAGTTCCTTGGCGTGCAGGAAGTGCAGCATCGAGATCGGGTGGGCCTCGGCCGGGTTGGAGCCGATAAACATCACCGCCTTGCTGTGGTGCAAGTCGTTGAAGGAGTTCGTCATGGCGCCGTAGCCGAAGGTCTGGGCTACGCCGGCCACCGTGGTCGAGTGGCAGATGCGGGCCTGGTGGTCGCAGTTGTTGGAACCCCAGAACGACACCCATTTGCGCAGCAGGTAGGCTTGTTCGTTGTTGTGCTTGGAGCTGCCGATGACCATCAGCGCGTCGGGGCCGGATTTCTGGCGCAGCTCGATGAGCTTGTCGCCGATTTCATTGATGGCCTGGTCCCAGGAAATGCGCTGGTACTTGCCGCCCACCAGCTTCATGGGATAGCGCAGGCGGTGCTCGCCGAAGCCGTGTTCGCGCACCGAGGCGCCCTTGGCGCAGTGTGCGCCCATGTTGAGGGGCGAATCGAAGGCCGCTTCCTGGCGCACCCAGACGCCATTGGCCACCACCGCATCGACCGAGCAGCCCACCGAGCAGTGGCTGCAGATGGTGCGCTTGATCTCGGTGGGCACCGGGGCGCCCGCCACCGTGTCGGCCGCCGTGGCCGGTTCGATGACATTGAGCGGCAGGTGGCGGGCGAAGGCGCCGGCGCCGGCGGCCACCCCGGCCCCGACCAGGAAGCGGCGCCGTTTCAGTCCGCTGTCGCGGGGTGTCTTGACTAAGGACATGCTGGGTCTCCCGTGTCACGCATCGGTTTTTTGCTTCAGCTCACCAGTAGGCGGCGGTCTCGTAGTAGCGGCGGATGTGTTCGGTTTCGTGGTAGCCGCGCTTGACGGCCGGATCTGGTGCTGCCACGGGCGCGACCGGCGCCTCGACGGCCCCGGCGTTGCCGGTCACCACGGCCAGCGCGCCCAGCGGCGCGGCCTTCAGGAAGCTGCGCCGCGCCGGGTCGGGAGTGCCCTCCGGCCCTTGCAACTGCTCCTGCTTGTGTGGATGCTGTTCCATGCCCTTGCCTCTTTCAGTTTAATCGATGAGCGCTTCCCCGACCACGAAGGCTTGCGCTTCGATGTCGAGGAAGGCGCCGGCCAGCCGCGCTACCAGCCGGTAGTAATTGGCGCCTTCGGCCGCCGCGATATCGGCCACGCAGCGCGCGTACCAGGGCGCGATGTGGGCCTCGAAGAATTGCTGCTGGTGTTCGAGCGGCTGGCGCCGGATGCCGGGGGCGCCGGTGACCAGCACGCGCATGGTCTCGCACAGGGCGCCCAGGTGGTCTTCGAACTCGGCCACACCGCGCACCCGCTGCACGCCGAAGCGGGCCAGGTCGGCGCGCAGGCCGGCCAGCGGGCTGTCGTTCATGAAGCCGGACAGGTAGAGCGAGCCATAGGGGTTGACCGGCGGCGTGCCGATGCTGATGAACAGGGTGTCGAATTCGGCGGCGACCGCGTGCGGGTCCATGACGCCGGAGGCTTGCGTGAGTTTTTCCCAGGCCAGTTCCAGGCCGTGGTCACCGCCCTCGGCCAGGATGGGGTCGGCCCCGGCCAGTGCGGCCAGCAACGCGGCGTCGGGCGGCGCCATGAGCAGACGCGACAGCAGTGCGTACAGGTCGGCGCGCGCCTGGTCCTCGCCGGAGAGCGGAAGAGGAACGATGCCATGCGCCGGGATACCTGCGAAACCTGCGGCCTGCGGCGCGTCGGAAAGGGGCACGGTGCTGCTCTCCTGTGTTAACAAAGATTCATGGGAAGTGTAGTCTTCCCCGCGGCCGAGCCGCGCACGGTTGGCTGTGCAGTCGCCGCTAGCGCATGCCGAGGGCATGCATGATCACGCGGATCGCGTAGGCCACCAGCGCCAGCGCCGCCACGCCGCCGGCCCACAGGGCCGCCATCCACCCCAGGCGCCGCATCCATTCGGCACGGCTCGCCATCAGTGGTACCCCGCATCGGCCTTGACCTTGCCGCGGAACACCCAGTACGACCAGCCGGTGTACACCAGGACGACCGGCAGGATCACCAGGGTGCCCACCAGCGCGAATCCCTGGCTGGACGGCGGCGAGGCGGCTTCCCAGATCGAGATCGCGGGCGGCACGATGTGCGGCCAGATGCTGATCGCCATGCCGCAATACCCAAGGAAGACCAGCGCCAGCGCCGCCACGAAGGGCAGGCGGTGCGGCAGCCGTTGGTCCTTGCCGCGCAGCGCCCACAGCAGCAGCGCGATGAAGACCAGCACCAGTACCGGCACCGGCGCCAGCAACACGATGTTGGGAAAGCTGAACCAGCGCGTGGCCACCGCCGGGTCGCGCAGCGGGGTCCAGATGCTGACGATGGCGATGGCGGCCAGCAGCATCAGCGCGAACGGACGCGCTACCTGCACCATGCGCGCATGCAGCTCGCCCTCGGTCTTCATCACCAGCCAGGTGGCGCCCAGCAGGGTGTAGGCGACCATCACGCCCATGCCCGCCAGCAACGGGAACGGGGCCAGCCAGTCGAGCGCCCCGCCGGCGAAGCTGCGGCCCGACACGGTGATGCCGTCCAGGAAGGCGCCCAGCGCGACGCCCTGGAAAAAGGCCGCCACCACCGAGCCGCCGATGAAGGCCTGGTCCCACAGGTGGCGCTCGCCTTCCCTGGCCTTGAAGCGGAACTCGAATGCGACGCCGCGGAACACCAGCCCGATCAACATGAAGACCAGCGGCAGGTAGAGTCCCGACAGGATGATCGCGTAGGCCACCGGAAAGGCGGCCAGCAGTCCGGTCCCGCCCAGCACCAGCCAGGTCTCGTTGCCGTCCCAGACCGGGGCCACGGTATGCATCATGGTGTCGCGGTCGCGTTTATCGGGCGTAAAGGGAAACAGCAGGCCGATGCCGAGGTCGAAGCCGTCCAGCAGCACGTACATGAAGACGGCGAAGAAGATGATGACGGCCCAGGTGACGGTCATATCGATTCCCATAGTCAACCTCCTCCACCCTCGTCGTCGGCGACGTCCGCCGCCGACAGCGGCCGGCTCGGCGTGCGCTGCTCGCCCGGCCCGCCCTGCGCCGGCTGGTTCAGTTCGAAGTGCTGCGGTCCCTTGCGGATCATCCGCAGCACATAGCGGGTGCCGGTGCCGAACACGAAGAAATAGGCCACCACGAACAGGCCCAGGCTGAGCGCGAGCGGGCCCACGCCATGCGGCGAGACGGCGTCCGCGGTGCGCAGCACGCCATACACGACCCAGGGCTGGCGCCCGACCTCGGTGGTGGTCCAGCCGGCCAGGATGGCCACCAGTCCCGCCGGCCCCATCCACAGCGCGAAGCGCAGGAAGGCGCGCTGGCGCCAGATCCGCCCTGCCCGCCTGAGCAACAGGCTCCAGGCGCCCAGCGCGATCATCAACAGGCCCAGGCCCACCATCAGGCGAAAGCTCCAGAAGACGATGAGGGAATTCGGCCGCTCCGAGCGCGGGAAATCCGTGAGCGCCGGTATCTGGCCCTCCCAGCTGTGGGTGAGGATCAGGCTGCCCAGGTGCGGGATGCCGACCGCGTAACGGGTGGTTTCCGCGTGCATGTCGGGAATCCCGAACAGCAGCAGCGGAACCGCCTCGCCCGGCGCGTTCTGCCAATGCCCTTCCATCGCCGCCAGCTTGGCCGGCTGGTGTTGCAGGGTATTGAGGCCATGGAAGTCGCCCACCACCGCTTGCACCGGCGCGACGAGCAGGATCATCCACATCGCCATCGACAGCATCTTGCGCACCGCCGGGTTGTCGCGCCCCTTGAGCAGCTGCCAGGCGCCGGCCGCGCCAACAATGAGCGCCGTGGTGAGGTAGGCGGCAAGCACCATGTGCGCCAGCCGGTAGGGAAAGGACGGGTTGAAGATGATCGCCAGCCAGTCGGTGGGCACCATGCGCCCGCCCTCGATGGCGTAGCCCTGCGGGGTCTGCATCCAGCTGTTGGCGGCCAGGATCCAGGTGGCCGAAATGAGCGTGCCGGCCGCCACCGCGCAGGTGGCGGCGACATGCAGGCCGGGGCCGACGCGGGTCCAGCCGAACAGCATCACGCCGAGGAAACCGGCCTCCAGGAAGAAGGCGGTGAGCACTTCGTAGGACAGCAGCGGGCCCATGATGCTGCCGGCAAACTCGGACAAGGTGCTCCAGTTGGTGCCGATCTGGTAGGCCATCACGATGCCGGACACCACGCCCATGCCGAAGGTGACGGCGAAGATCTTGAGCCAGTAGTGATACAGGTCGACATACACCTGGCGCCCGCTACGCAGCCAGCACAGTTCGAGCACGGCGAGATAGCTCGCCATGCCGATGGTGATCGCTGGAAACAGGATGTGGAAGGACATCGTGAACGCGAACTGGATCCGCGCCAGGTCCAAAGCGGACATGCAAGCTCCTCTGTGGTCGATGCGTCGCCGGGCTTCCCCAGCCGTGTCGGGAATCTAGCATAGGCGGTGGCGCGCACGTTTGGATGATGTCGGAAGGCACCGCATCGATCCTTTAGCTGCACGCCGCAGGGGGTCTATAATGGTAGCGTCCGCATTAACGAGTTCCCGCCATGTCCCAACCCATGTCCCTCCCCGGCGCGCCCGCCATCAGCATCCCGGGCCTGAAGGCCAGCTGCGGCGCCTGCAGCATGCTCCAGCTGTGCCTGCCGATGGGCCTGGAGGATGCCGACATCAACCGGCTCGACCAGATCATCGGCCGGCGCCGGCGCCTGGCGCGCGACGAGCGCCTGTACGCGATGGGCGAGCCGTTCCGCAACCTGTACGCGGTGCGCTTCGGGCATTTCAAGACCTACCAGATCAATGCCGCGGGCGAGGCCCAGATCACCGGCTTCCAGATGGCCGGCGAGCTGCTCGGCATGGACGCCATCAGCGGCACCCATCACTGCGATGCGGTGGCGCTGGAGGACAGCGAAGTGTGCGAGATCCCGTTCGCGCGGCTGGAAGAACTGTTCGGCGAAGTGCCGGCGCTGCTGCGCCACTTCCACCGCATCATGAGCCAGGAGATCACGCGCGAGCAGAACGTCATGCTCCTGCTCGGGAACATGCGCGCCGAGCAGCGCTTCGCCGTGTTCCTGGTGAACCTGTCGGCGCGCTACGCGGCGCGCGGCTATTCGCCCGACAGCTTCGGGCTGCGCATGTCGCGCGAGGACATCGGCAACTACCTGGGCCTGACCATCGAAAGCGTCAGCCGGCTGCTGTCGCGTTTTAAAAAACAGGGCTGGCTGGAGGTGGACAAGCGCGAAGTGAGGCTGCTCGACCCCGTAAAGCTCAAGGCCCTGGCCGCCGGTCTCGATGCCTGCAGCCCGATGGACTAGCGCCGCCATGCTTGCCCACCTCGAGCTCCACCTGCGCAGCTACGGCAGTGTGCGCGAAGCGGACCGGCATGACTACGCCCAGGTCGTGCTGCCGGTGCGCGGCGAGGTGGCGCTGGAAATCGAAGGGCGGCAAGGGCGGCTCGACCCGCTGCATGGGGCGCTGGTGGCGCCGGGCGCCTGGCATTCGCAAGTGGGCGGCAGCGCCAACGCGTCGCTCATCCTCGACGTCGGCGCGCAAGCCTTCGCGGCCGGGCCGTGGCAGCAGTTGCTGGAGCGGCCCTTCACCGCCATCGGCCCGGCGGCGCGCAAGCTGGTCGAATTCATGGGCATCGTGGCCGGGTCGCAGCCGCTCGCGCCTTCGGTGCTGCAGGGCTGGACGCCGCTGCTGCTCGACCACCTGACGCTGGGCGCGCCGCAGCCGGCCTCGCGCCTGGCCGCCTTGACCGAGCGCATCGAAGCCGAGCCGGGCCTGCCGTGGACCACCGACAGCATGGCGCGCACGGCGGGCCTGAGCGTGAGCCGCCTGCATGCGCTGTTCCGCTCGGAACGCGGCAGCAGCCCGCACGCGTGGCTGCTGGGCTGCCGCCTGGCGCGCGCCTGCGAGTGGCTGGCCGCGACCGACCAGCCGGTGGCGGCGATCGCGCTGGCTGCCGGGTTCTCCGAGCAGAGCGCCCTCACCCGCGCCATGCGCTCCGCGCTGGACACCACGCCCGGCGCCTACCGGCGCGAATATCGCGAGACGGGGTCAAGGCCGCAGTAGCCCCGGTCAAGCAATCGCTGGCTGGCGCACCGACAATCTCCTCTTTCGGGAGACGATCGATGCACACACACACGACGCGGCTCGGCATCAGTGCCGGCATTGCCGCCGGCGCCTTCTGGGGATTGGTGTTCCTCGCCCCCAAGCTCACCCCCGGCTTTTCGCCGCTGCAGCTCTCCGCCGGGCGCTACCTGGCCTACGGTCTGGTCGCTGCGGTCCTGGTGGCGCGCTCGTGGCGCCGGCTGGCGGCCCTGCTTACCTGGCGCGAATGGCGCACCCTGGCCTGGCTCAGCCTGAGCGGCAACATTGTCTACTACCTGTGCCTGGCGCAGGCGGTGCAGTCGGGTGGCGTGGCCATGACCTCGATCGTGATTGGCCTGCTGCCGCTGGCCGTGACGCTGGCCGGCAGCCGCGAGCCCGGCGCGCTGCCGCTGCGGCGCCTGGCGCCCTCCATGGCGCTGGGCGCGGCCGGCCTGGCCTGCATCGGCTGGGATGCGTGGCGCTCGCCCGCCGGTTCGCTGGCGGGCCTGCTGTGCGCCGTCGGAGCCCTGGCGTCGTGGACCATCTACGCGGTGGCCAACCGGCGCTGGCTTGCGCGGCTCGATGGCGTCTCGGCCAATGAGTGGAGCCTGCTGGTGGGCGTGATGACCGGCGCCCAGGCGCTGCTGCTGGCGGTGCCGGCCTTCGATGCCGCGGGGCCGGTGCACAGCGGCGCCGAATGGCTGGAGTTCGTCCTGCTCGTCACCGCCGTGGCGGTGTTCTGCTCGGTGCTCGGCAACGCCCTGTGGAACCATGCCAGCCGCGCGCTGCCGATGGCGCTGATGGGCCAGATGATCGTGTTCGAGACCATCTTCGCTTCGCTCTACGGCTTCCTATGGGAGCGCCGCTGGCCGGGCAGCCTGGAGGCCGCCGCCCTGGTGCTGCTGGTCGCCGGCGTGGTCTCCTGCGCCAGCGCCCACCGGCGCTAGGGGCGCCAGCAGGTCGATCCAGGCGCGGATGAAGCCGGCCCGCATGCGCAGGAATTCGTCGATGGTCTTGAACTTCGCGTTCTTCTGCTGCAGCAGGTAGGCGGTAACGATGACGTCGCGGCCGGGCACGAAGAAGTGGACCTGGCTGAGGGCGCCGCCGCTCAGGCCCAGCACCTTGACGGTATAGCTGGCGTAGTCGACGCCACGCACGGTCTCGCGCATGTATTCCATGGTCCTCGTTCCGGGCGCCAGCAGTGCCATGAGCTTATCGCGCGCCGCCTCGTTGGTGCCCAGGTAAGACGCCACGCGCGCATCCAGGAGGCGAAAGTCATGCTCGATGTGCTGGATCACGAGCGCCTTGTCCTGCTCGTACCTGCCCGGCATGCTCTGCTCGACCTTCACGTTGGCAAAATAATCGGTGCCGGGATAGGCGTACATGGCGGTGACGCCGGCGCGCACGGAGACCTTCTCGCGCCACGCCGGCGTGGCGGTGTCGTTGGCCCGAAACTCCAGCACGCGCCACGGATCGCAGTCCTCGCAGCGCCGGCGCACTTCCACCAGCGCCAGGCCGTCCCCGCCCAGCGTGGCCGGCACCAGCTGTTCGAAGGGGGCCGGCACGCGCGGGGCGGCACTGGCCGGCAGCGCAAGTTGCGGGGCGGTGCACAGCACCAGCATGGCGAGCAAGCGGCGAACGGACAAGGATGGCATGGGGCAGACCCG
The DNA here is from genome assembly GCF_900112225.1 of Massilia yuzhufengensis. Lineage (GTDB taxonomy): Bacteria > Pseudomonadota > Gammaproteobacteria > Burkholderiales > Burkholderiaceae_D > Telluria > Telluria yuzhufengensis. Next base: position 88,425 of record NZ_FOLD01000019.1, read on the forward strand.
GATGGTGGAGACCGGCGCATGATGGCGGCTCGTGCCGCGCCGCGCCACCGGCGCTTGCAAGGTAGCGCAGGGTGCTGCCGCCGGTACCGCAGCGTGACCCGTAGGGTGGTCGGCTCGCCGACCGCGCGTTCAAAGATTGACGGAGAAGTAGCAACTCATGCGCTTGCTGGACGCGCGGTCGGCGTAGCCGCCTTTCGTGGCCCGGACCACCCTACAGTTCGACAACGAGGTCCGGCCGGAACGCTTCCTGCTCGCCCTTGCTCAGGTAGCCCAGCGGATTGGCGACCACGCGGCAGGCCCAGTCGCGGCCACCCTCGCTGCCCCGCACGGTGTAGTCGTTCGTGCAGTGCAGGTGCCCGTGGATCCACAGGTCGGCCTGCGGGAACAGCGCGTCGAGCGCGTTGCAGAAGCCCGCCGTGCCGGGCGTGAGGCCGTAGCGCGGGTCGGCGCTTTGCAGGGACGGCGCGAAGTGGGTCACCGCCACCGTCGTTCCCTCGAACGGCGCCGCCAGGGCCCCGCGCAGCCACTCCTGGCAGTCCAGCGACATGGCGCGGATGCCTTCGGCCAGCACCGGCTCGCCGTTCTTCAGCGTGGTGTTCTTGGACAGGTAGTAGTTGGCGGCGCGGAAGGCCTTGTCGCGCCGCTGCATCAGCTTCGTCAGGTTCGTCTCCTGCACCGCCAGCGCGTCGAAGTCGCTCCACAAGGTGGTGCCGATGAAGCGTACGTGGCCGATCACCAGGGTCTCGCGGTCCAGCCATTCGATGCCCAGCCGGTCGCAGGTCGCGCGCAGGCGCAGCCAGGCCTCGTCGTACTCGAGTCCGTCGAATTCGTGGTTGCCCGGGATGTACAGCACCCGCGCGCGCGGCGCGCCGGGCCGCAGCGGCGAGAACCGCCCGAGCCCGAACTCGTCGGTCTCCAGGCGCGAGCCGGTCTGGTAGGAGCCGATGTCGCCGGCGAGGACCACTACGTCGGTATCGTCCCGGATCGCCGGGACGAAGTGCGGGTAGCGTTCGAGGTGCAGGTCGGAGAAAAGCTGGAGGCGCATGGTCGGCGCAGTATAGCGGCTTTCGCCGCCGGGCTGCGCCACCGGCCTCAGAACGTGATCTTCACCGACGGGGCGCTGCGCGTGGCCTGGCCGTGGTAGACCGCCTCGATGTTGTTGCCGTCCGGGTCGAGCACGAAGGCCGCGAAGTAGCCCGGGTGATAGGAGCGCTCGCCCGGATGGCCGTTGTCCTTGCCGCCGGCGCCCAGCGCGGCATGGTAGAAGGCCTCCACCATCTTCTGGTCGCGCGCCTGGAAGGCCAGATGGTGGCGCCCGGTGGGCACGCCCAGCGCGGCTTCGCTGTCCACGCTCGAGACGAACAGCTCGTCGAACCAGAAATAGCTGTCGCCGGTGCCGCCGAGCGGCACCTGCAGCACCTCGAAGATCGCGCTGTAGAATTTCTGGGAGGCCGGCAAATCGCGCACGACCAGCTGGATGTGGTCGATCAGGCGGCCGCGGTGCAGTTCCATAGTTTCCATGCTGTGCTCCTGGAGAAGACGCTCATGACATGCTGCGGGTGGAACAGCAGTGTAGGGTCAAAACCGCCTCGGGGCAACGGCGATCCGGGCGCGCCTCAGTGCGGGACCGGCGAACGCAGCACGTCCTGCGGCGCCGGGTCTGCTCCCAGTTTCATGGTGTAGACGTAGTCGGCGGGCAGGTTCGCCACCGTCTTGCGTTCGCCGGCCTTGATCTGGAACGGCGGCACCGCCTGCGTGTACTGGCAGCTGCGTTCCTTCGCACCGCCCGCCACCAGCTTTTCCTGGCACAGCGAATTGAGGATCAGGTAATGGCAGGCTGCCTTGGCCGCCGTCTCGCAGGAGAAGGTGGTGGTGGACATGCCCAGGCGCGTCGTGACGCTGAAGGGCGGGGCCGCGGGGGCGGCCCAGCCGGTGGTGGCGGCAGCTGCCAGCAGGGCGGTGGCGATGGTTTTTTTCATGGTGTCTCCGGTCGAAGGCGCAGACGATACCAGAGCGGCGCCCGCCACAGGCTCACGCATTCCCACACCGCCCGCTTTTCTTCAGGCCTTCTTCTGGCGCGCGATCCAGCCTTCCACCAGCTCTCCCAGCACGTCCAGCGGCACCGAACCCGCGCCCAGCACCAGGTCGTGGAAGCCCGGCAGCGAGAACTTCGCGCCCAGTTCCTTCTTCGCCTTTTCGCGCAGCTCGATGATGCGCAGCATGCCGATCATGTAGGCGTTGGCCTGGCCCGGCCAGGCCACGTAGCGCTCCACTTCCTGGGCGCCGATGCCGTAGTCGATCGCCTGCTGGCGGGTCCAGCCCTTGGTGTGCAGGCCGGTGTCGACCACCAGGCGGCGGGCGCGGAACAGTTCCGAGCCGAGCGCCCCCAACAGGCCGGGTACGTCGCCTTCGTACCAGCCCTGCTCCACCGCCAGGCGCTCGGTGTACAGCGCCCAGCCTTCCGAGTGGGCGCTGCCGCCGCTGAAGATGCGCTGGCTGCGGTATTTCGGAATGCCGGTCAGCTCCTGCTGGATCGCCAGCTGGAAGTGGTGGCCCGGCACGGCTTCGTGGTAGGACAGGCTGCGCATGCGGATCATGTCGAAAGTCGGGCCGCGCATGGGCACCCAGAAGATGCCGGGACGGGTGCCGTCCGGCGCCGGCAGCGAGTAGTGGGCGGCGGCCGACGGCTCGGTGAGCGGCGGCTCGCGCCGCACGTCGACCGATGCGCGCGGTTTCAAGTTGAACAGAGAAGCACTGCGCCGTTCGGCGTCTTTGACCATCTCGACATAGCTGGCCAGGATGGCCGGGCGCGGGTCGCCCTCGCCTTTCGGCTGGAAGCGCGCGTCGAGCTGCTTCATGCGGGTTTCGATATTGCCCTCGACCAGGCCGAGCGAACGCAGGTGGCGGTCCATCTCGCCTTCGATGCGCGCCACTTCGCGCAGGCCGATCTCGTGGATCTCGTTCGGCGTGAGCCTGGTGCTGGTGAAGTTCTCGACCGCGCGCGCATAGGCGGCGGCGCCATTGGGCAGGCGCGAGATGCCGGCCACGTCGCCGGTACGCGGATGCAGCTCCAGCATGAATGCCTGCACGCGCTGGTAGGCGGGGCGGATGCGTTCCTCGACGATGCGGGCGGCGCGCGCGAGGGCGGCGCTGCGGGCGGCCGGGTCCAGGCCGTCCATCTTCTCGGTGCGCTGGGCCAGCGAGGTGACCAGCACGTTGCCGGCGGCGTCGGGTTTCAGGAAGCTGTCGACCTGGAACTGGGCGCGCTCGAGGATGAAACGCGGCGGGATCAGCGACTGCGCGGCGGCGCCGCGGGCGCGCGCCAGCGCTTCATCGATGCGGGCGCCGATCTGCTCCAGGCGCGCCAGGTAGCTGTCGACGTCAAGCGGGTTGCGCAGCGGGTGGGTGGTGGTCATGAAGTTGACCAGCCCGACCTGCACGCCGCTGAACTGCGAGAAGATGAAGCCGTGGTCTTCGAAGGGCTCGTTGGCGACCACGTTCTGCAGCGACCAGCGCATGACCGCGGCCGAGATGCGCTGGCTGTCGTCGAGCGGGCCGACCATCCACTTGTCCAGGCGCGCCAGCGCGGCCCTGGCTTGCGCCTGCATCTTCTGGCGCTGGGCCTTGGTGAGCGGGGTCAGTTCGCGATCCAGCCTGGCCTGCTCGGCGCCGCTGAAGTACTGGGTCGACGTCGCCACCTGCGGGTTCATGCGCACCCAGTCGTCGGCGAACTTCTCGGCCCAGCTGTCGAAGGCCTTGTTCGGCGTGGCGGCGGCGGCTTTCGCCACCGGCGCCGCAATCGTCACTGCCGGCATCGCGGCCAGGGCCACGGCGGCGGGAATGAACAGGGCGCCGATGGCGCTGCGCAGGCGGAAGGATGGCATGGATGGTCTCTCTGTCTTGTCGTGGTCGATGGCGGCGTCGCACGCCGTGTTTTGTGCGGAGGAATCTAACACGGAACAGATCTGATAAACAATGTGCCAACGGTATGTACAGACCTCAGTGAGGGGCAGCCTCGCCTGTTCCTGATCTATGATGCTGGAGCGCCGTCGCGCGCACGTCCATGAAATAATATTTCACCAAAAGACTACAAATGAAATTATCTTTCACCCCCTCTTCCCTGCTGCTCGCCGCCGCGATGGCGGCCCTGCCCGCCCATGCCGAACAGTTCAAGGTGCTGGTCTTCACCAAGACGGCCGGCTGGCACCACGACGCCGTGCACGCCGGGGTGACGGCGGTGCAGGAGCTGGGCAAGCTGCACGACTTCTCGGTCTTCTGGACGGCGGACGCCGGCCGCGTGATGAACGACGCCGAGCTGGCCAAGTTCCAGGCAGTGGTCTTCCTGCTTACTACCGGCGACATCCTGGACGAGGCCCAGCAGGCCGCGTTCGAGCGCTACATCCGCCAGGGCGGCGGCTTCGTGGGCGTGCACAGCGCCGCCGATACCGAGTACGGCTGGCCGTGGTACACCCGGATGGTCGGCCACATGTTCCGCGTGCACCCGGCGGTGCAGACGGCCGTGCTGCAGGTCCGCGAGCGCAACTTCCCCGGCATGGAACGCTTCGCGCCGCGCAGCCTGGTTACCGAGGAATGGTACGAGTTCGGTCCCGCCACGTCAAAGCTGAACTACCTGCTCACGGTCGACGAATCGACCTACCGGCCCGAGACCAGGCGGCCGGGCATGGAGAGCCGGGGCATGGGCGCCTTCCATCCGGTGAGCTGGTACCAGGCCTACGACGGCGGGCGCGCGTTCTACACGGCCCTGGGCCATCTGCCGGCGACCTGGCGCGACCCGGTGTTCATGCACCACCTGTACGGCGGCATCTACTGGGCTGCGACGGGGCGCGGCTTCACCGCGGACTGACGGTCCAGCCGGCGCTCTCCTGCTGCGCCTGGCCTTCGCGCCAGCGCCACAGGGCGGCGCTCACCAGTTCGGCTTCGCGCAGCGTCGCTTTCAGCTCGTCGTCCGGGAGCGTGACGCGCTGCTTGACGATGGCGTCGAACTTGTCGGCAAGCTCGGCAGCGCGCGTGGCCAGTTCCGGCGGCGCGCGCCGCGCGACCAGCGGATCCCTGAGTTTTTCCGGGTTGGCGCCGGTGCGGTGGAAGGCGTAGATGAAGCGGCCGATGCGCTCGTAGTCGGGAACGGCAGGCTTGTCGGGCGCGCCCGACTCCTGCGCGGCGTGCAGCGGGCCGGCGGCCAGGAGGCCGCACAGGGCGGCGGCGATAAAACATGAATGACGCATATGCTCTCCAGCGTGAATGTCGGGATCTTCCCGACAAGATAGCAGGTAGCGCGGCAGGGAAACTGCGTCAATTCTCACTGTTCAGCCCTGGTCGGCCAGGATGACCAGGCCACGCTGGCCAGCCGGATGCCATTTTCCCGCCAGGCGCCAGTCGCGCGCGCCGCCTTCGACGACTACTTGCCAGTGCGTCGGCTCGAGCGAAGGCGCGTGCGCGCTGAAACGCCCCTGGGCGTCCGGCAGTGCTTCCAGCACCCGGTCCTTTCCCGGCTGGGTCGGATGCGCCAGGCGGATGTGGAAAGGCGCGGCGACGGGGATCCCGAAACTTGTGAGGCGGCCGCTGATGCGCCCCGCCCGGGCCTCATAGGCGGCTTCGAATGCCAGTCCGAGCCGGGTGGCCGCGCGGTCGCGCCGCAGTTCCTGGTTGATGGCCTTGCCCTGCTTGTAGTAGTCGCCCACCACCATCGCGTCCGGGCGGCTCACGGCCAGCACGGTCATCACGACCCCGCCGACCAGCACCAGCGCCGGGCCGATCATCAGGAACCACGGCCAGCGGTGGCGGTACCAGGGCGCGTCGGATTGCGGATGCATGTCGTACTCCTTGTTGTCTTATTTCGGGACGATGAAGCTGGCGTCTTCGCTGACCTGCAGTGCGCCGCCGTCCCCGGATGCCAGGTTGAAGGCGATCCGGTTCGATCCCGGCTTGCCGTCGCCACCGGCAATGCGTACCCGCACCGGCACGGCCAGGGTCGTGGCCGCGCCGATCTCGATCACGCTGCCGGAGGCCACCCGGGCCGATGCGATCCCCTCGACCCCGACACGCAGGCGCTGGGGCTGCTCGGTGGTGTTCATCACCTGCAGCCGGTAGACGTTCTCGATCATGCCGTCCTCCACCTCGCGCCCCATCGCGCCGCGGTCGCGGATCACGTCGAGCTTGAGCGGGTTGCGCAGCGCCAGCGAGGCTGCCATCGCGGTGCCGAAGACCGCCAGCACGGCCGTGTAGACCAGCACGCGCGGGCGCAGGACGCGCGCGCGCACCTGCGCCAGCGACAGCTTGTGCGCCAGTGCATTCTCGGTGGCGAAACGGATCAGGCCACGCGGCCTTTCCACCTTGTCCATCACGCTGTTGCAGGCATCGACGCAGGCGGCGCAGCCGATGCATTCGATCTGCAGGCCCTTGCGGATATCGATCCCGGTCGGGCACACCTGCACGCACATGCTGCAGTCGATGCAGTCGCCCGCGCGTCCCGCAGGCCGCGCGCCGCGCGGTTCGCCGCGCGCCGCATCGTAGGTGACCACCAGGGTATCGCGGTCGAACATCACGCTCTGGAAGCGCGCATACGGGCACATGTACTTGCAGACCTGCTCGCGCAGCCAGCCGGCATTGCCGTAGGTGGCCAGCGCGTAGAAGCCGATCCAGAACAGCTCCCAGCCGCCCAGGCCGAAGCTCGCCACGCCGCCGGCGAGCGAACGCACCGGCGTGAAGTAGCCGACGAAGGTGAAGCCGGTCCACAGCGCCACCGCGCCCCAGGCCAGGTGCTTGCCGCCCTTGCGCGCCAGCTTTTCCAGGGTCCAGGGCTGGCGGTCGAGCCGGATGCGGGCGCTGCGCGCGCCCTCGAAACGGCGCTCGATCCACAGGAAGACTTCGGTGTACACCGTCTGCGGGCAGGCGAAGCCGCACCACACCCGCCCGGCCACCGCCGTCACCAGGAACAGCCCGTATGCGCACAGGATCAGCAATGCGGCCAGGTAGATGAAGTCCTGCGGCCACAACACCAGGCCGAACAGGTGGAACTTGCGGGCGGCCAGATCGAACAGCACCGCCTGGCGGCCGTTGTAGCCGAGCCAGGGCAGGCCATAGAACAGCAGCTGGGTGAGCCACACGCAGGCCCAGCGCAGCGACGCGTAGCGTCCGCGGATCTCGCGCGGGTAGATGTCCTCGCGCGCGGCGTACATGCGCACCACCGTTTCCCGCGGCGCGTTCATTTTGCCGCCGCCATCGTCACCGGCGGGTTCGACAGGCTCCACACATAGGCCGCCAGTACGTGTACTTTCTCTTCGCCGAGGAACTCGCCGAAGGCTGGCATGGTATTGGTGCGGCCCTTGCGGATGGTTTCCATCACGGTCTCCTGGCTGCCGCCGTACAGCCACACCTTGTCGGCCAGGTTGGGCGCGCCCAGTGCCGGGTTGCCCTGCCCCTGGGCGCCGTGGCAGGCCACGCAGGCGCCGAACTTGGGCTTGCCGAAGGCGACCTTGATCGGGTCGGCCGCCAGTCCCGACAGGCTGCGCACGTACTGCGCGACGCTCTCGAGGTCCTTGTCCGAGCCCAGCGCGGCGCCCATCGGCGGCATGGCGCCGACCCGACCGTGCATGATGCTGGCCTTGATGACCGACGGCTCGCCGCCGTGCAGCCAGTCGCGGTCCGCCAGGTTGGGGAAGCCCTTGCTGCCGCGCGCGTCCGAGCCGTGGCACTGGGCGCAGTAGTTCAGGAACAGGCGCTGGCCGATGGCCTGGGCCTGCGGGTCGGCCGCCAGCGCCTTGATGTCCTGGCCGGCGAAGGCCGCGAACAGCGGGCCGTGTTCCTGCCTGGCCTGCGCCAGTTCGGCCTTGTATTCGCCGGCGGCGTTCCATTCGAGCTTGCCCGCATAGCTGCCCAGGCCCGGGTACAGCGCCAGGTAGGCCAGGCCGAACGCGATGGTGAGATAGAACAGCACCACCCACCAGCGCGGCATCGGCGTGTTCAGTTCGGTCAAGTCCTCGTCCCACACGTGGCCGGTGGTCGTTTCCACCTTGCCGTCGGCGCCCACTTTGGCCCGGTAGCTCGACTGCGACCACAGCAGGATGCCGCAGCCGAGGATCGACAGCAGCGTGATGATCGCCACGTACCAGTGCCAGAAATCGTTGAAGAAATCAGCCATGCCCATCCTCCACCGCCTCGTCGGCGAACGGCAGCCGCGCCGCCTGGTCGAAATCGCTGCCGCGGCGCAGCAGGTAGGTCCAGCCGACGATGCCCAGGAAGGTCGCGAAGCTGACCACGGTCATGATGCTGCTTGCGTTATCGAATATCTGTTGGAGAGCCATGTCAGTTCCTTGTCTTGATCTGCGTGCCCAGGCCCTGCAGGTAGGCGACCAGCGCGTCCTGCTCGGTCCTGCCCTCGAGGTCCTGCGGCGCGGCCGCGATCTCGGCGTCGCTGTAGGGCACGCCGACGCGGCGCATCGCGCGCATCTTCGGGATGATCTCGGCCGGGTTCAGCCTGGCGCCGGCCAGCCATGGATAGCCGGGCATGTTCGATTCCGGCACCAGGTCGCGCGGGTTGTCGAGGTGGGTGCGGTGCCATTCGTCGCTGTAGCGCCCGCCCACGCGCGCCAGGTCCGGACCGGTGCGCTTGGAGCCCCACTGGAACGGGTGGTCGTAGACGAACTCGCCCGCCACCGAATAGTGGCCGTAGCGCTCGGTCTCGGCGCGAAACGGCCGGATCATCTGCGAGTGGCAGTTGTAGCAGCCCTCGCGGATATACACGTCGCGGCCGGCCAGGCGCAGCGGCGAGTAGGGCTTCAGGCCCGCCACCGGCTCGGTGGTGGACTTCTGGAAGAACAGCGGCACGATCTCGACCAGGCCGCCAAAGGAGATCACCAGCAGCACCAGGCCAATCAGCAGCCAGGGCTTCTTCTCGATCCATTCATGGGAAAATTTCATGTCGATAGTCCAGGGTTCAGGCGTGGGACGGGGCGGGCATGGCGGCCGGCGCGTGCGGCAGCGGGATGCGGGCGTCGACGTTCACCGTACCGGCCAGCGTCTTCCAGGTATTGAAGGCCATCAGCGCCATCCCCGACAGGTACAGCAGGCCGCCGGTGAAGCGGATCACGTAGTACGGGTAGCTTGCCTTGACGCTTTCGGCGAAGGTGTAGGTGAGCGTGCCGTCCGGGTTGACGGCGCGCCACATCAGGCCCTGCATCACGCCGGCGATCCACATCGAGGCGATGTAGAGCACGATGCCGATGGTGGCGACCCAGAAGTGCGCTTCCACCAGCTGCATGCTCCACATCTGCTTCCTGCCGGCCAGGCGCGGCAGCAGGTAGTAGATCGAGCCCATCGTGATGAAACCGACCCAGCCCAGCGCGCCGGCGTGCACGTGGGCCACGGTCCAGTCGGTGTAGTGCGACAGTGCGTTGATGGTCTTGATCGACATCATCGGCCCCTCGAAGGTGGCCATGCCGTAGAAGGACAGCGACACGATCAGGAACTTCAGGATCGGGTCCGAGCGCAGCTTGTGCCAGGCGCCGGACAGGGTCATCATCCCGTTGATCATCCCGCCCCAGGACGGCGCCAGCAGGATCAGCGAGAACACCATGCCGATCGACTGGGTCCAGTCGGGCAGCGCGGTGTAGTGCAGGTGGTGCGGGCCGGCCCACATGTAGGTGAAGATCAGGGCCCAGAAGTGGACGATCGACAGCCGGTACGAATACACCGGGCGCTCGGCCTGCTTCGGGATGAAGTAGTAGACCATGCCGAGGTAGCCTGCGGTGAGGATGAAGCCGACCGCGTTGTGGCCGTACCACCACTGGATCATGGCGTCCTGCACGCCGGCGTAGACCGGGTACGACTTCATCGCCGACACCGGCACCACCGCGCCGTTGACGACGTGCAGGATCGCCACCGCCAGGATGTAGGCGCCGAAGAACCAGTTGGCCACGTAGATGTGCTGCACGCGGCGCTTGAAGATGGTGCCGAAGAAGACCACCGCATAGGCCACCCACACCACCGTGATCAGGATCGCGATCGGCCATTCCAGTTCGGCGTACTCCTTGCCGCGCGTGAAGCCCATCGGCAGCGAGATCGCCGCCGACACCAGCACCGCCTGCCAGCCCCAGAAGGTGAAGCTGGCCAGGCGGTCGGAAAACAGCCGCACCTGGCAGGTGCGCTGCACCACGTAGTACGAGGTGGCGAACAGCCCGCAGATGCCGAAGGCGAAGATCACCGCGTTGGTGTGCAGGGGACGCAGGCGCCCGTAGCTGAGCCAGGCGATGTCGAAATTGAGTGCCGGCCAGGCCAGCTGGGCGGCGATGAAGACGCCGGCCGCCATGCCGATCACGCCCCAGACCACGGTCGCGATGGCAAACTGGCGCACGATCTTGTAGTTATAGACTAGACTGCTGTCCAAGATACTCTCCTGAAAATTCTTGATGGTTGACAATCAGGAGGGTAGGTTTTTGAACTATAAAAATCCTTGATGTGAATCAAATTGTTCAGCATCAGCTCAGGTATCGAGCAACGCTGGCGGCCCGCGCTGTCCAGCCCACTACAGGAAGAACGCCATGCCGCCCCTCTCCCCATCGGTATCGGAAGTATTGAGCAAGCGCCTGCACGAGGCGCGTGAAGACCTGCTCGCGACCCTGCGCTCGCGCACCGACGCGCCGGACGACGAAGCCCCGGCCATCGCCCCGCTGGCCCACCAGGGCCAGTCCGACGACGCGCCGCAATCGGACATGCTCAGCGACATAGAGCAGCATTTGGCCGACCACGAGTCCGCCCTTTTGCACGAGATCGACATTGCGATCGGCAAGCTGGAATCCGGCGGGGCCGGCATTTGCGAAGCCTGCGGGCAGGATATCCCCGAGGATCGCCTGCTGGCCACGCCCACCGTGCGCCTGTGCATCGCCTGCCAGGAGCAGCTGGAGAAAGACCGGCACACGGGGCGCGGCCCGTCGATGTAGGCCGCCGGGGCGGCATGCCGGTTACCGGTGGATGCGGTCACGCCGCATCGTCATCGTCCACCAGTACCCGCATGGCGGGCCCCTCCAGGTCTTCGAATTGCCCGCTCCCCGCCGCCCCGAAGAAGATCCACAGCGCCAGCGCCACCAGCACCACGCTGAGCGGAACGAGCAAGTAAAGCGCTTCCATCCTCAGTCCTTTCGCAGCCGCAGAGCATTGAGCACGACGATCGCCGAACTGGCCGCCATCCCGATCCCGGACAACCAGGGATTGAGCATGCCGCTGGCCGCCGCCGGAATCGCCACCAGGTTGTAGATCGAGGCCCAGGTGAGGTTCTGGCGGATGACGGCCATGGTGCGGCGCGCGGTGTCGGCGGCGTCGGCCAGCGGGACCAGGCTGTCGCCCAGCAGCACGCCGTCGGCGTGCACCTGGGCCAGCTCGGCGCCGCGGCCCATGGCGAAGGAGACGTCGGCGCCGCGCAGCACAGCCGCGTCGTTGATGCCGTCGCCGATCATCGCCACCACCGCCCCCTCCCCCTGCAGCCGGCGCACGAACGCGAGCTTCTCGGCCGGCAGCTTGCCCCCGAATGCGCTGTCGATGCCGAGCCGGGACGCGACCGACTGGGTGGCATCCTGGGCGTCGCCGCTGAGCAGGATCACGGTCTTGCCGCTGTCGCGGAAGCGCCGCACCACGCTTGCGGCTTCGTCGCGCAGGGCGTCGGCCAGGTCGAAGCGCGCCAGCCAGTGGCCTTCGCTGACAAGCCAGGCGCTGCTGGTGCCGGTCGGCGCCGCCGAGCGCACCATGCCGCCGGCCAGCTCCTGGGCGAAGTCGGCGGTGCCGATGCGGTAGAGCACGCCGTCGATGCTGCCCTCGATGCCGCGCCCGATCTCGGCCCGGAGATGGCGCGCCGCCAGGCCATGGTCGGGCATCGCGTTGCGAATCGCCAGCCCGATCGGGTGGGCGATCTCGGCCTGCAGCGCGGCCGCGATGCGCTGGCACAGGTCGGCGTCGAGCGGGCCGACCGGCAGCACCTGGCGCAGCACCGGCCGGCCCAGCGTCAGCGTGCCGGTCTTGTCGAACACGATGTGGGTGGCGCGCTCCAGGGTCTCGAGGGTGTGCGGGGACACCGCCAGCACCCCGCGCCGCAGCAGGCGGTCGGTGGCCGCCGCCAGCGCCGTCGGAGTGGCCAGCGACAGCGCGCACGGGCAGGAGATCACCAGCACCGCCACCGCGGCGTGCCAGGCGCGCGCCGGGTCGACCAGGTTCCAGGCCAGGTAGACGGCGGCGGTGAGCAGCAGCAGGCCGAGCACGGACCAGGCGGCGACCCGGTCGGCCCACTGGGCGATCGCCGGCTTGCCCATGCCGGCCCGCTCGACCAGGCGCACCAGCATCGCCAGCGTGCTGTCGCGCGCCGCCGACGTCACGCGCAGCACGATGGCCTGGCCGGCATTCACGGCGCCGCCCGGCAGCTGCTCGCCGGGGCCGACGCGGCGGGTGCGGCTTTCGCCGGTAAGCAGCGAGAAATCGAGCTCGCTGCTGCCCTCGGCCACGCTGCCGTCGGCCGGCACCGCCTGCCCGGGCTTGACCAGCACCAGGTCGCCCACGACGAGCGCCGCCGCCGGGACCAGTTCGGCGTCGCGCGCGGCCGGGTCGCCGCGCAGCCGCCATGCCGAAGCGGGAACGCCGCCGCGCAGCGCATCGAGTCCCATCGCCGCGCGGCGGCGCGCGCCCAGTTCCAGGTAGCGGCTGCCCAGCAGCAGGAAGATGAACATCGTGATCGAGTCGAAGTAGATGTCGCCGCGCCCCGAAACGAGCGCCGCGCAGCTGCCGGCGAACGCGGCCGCGATGCCCAGCGCGACCGGCACGTCCATCCCCGGCACGCCGCGCCGCAGGTCGCGCCAGGCGCCGCTAAAGAACGGCAGCGCCGAATAGCACACGGCCGGCAGCGTCAGCGCGAGCGAGGCCCATCCCATCAGGGCCGCCATGTCGGCGTCCATGGTGCCGTCGTCGGCCAGGTAGACCGGCACGGCGTACATCATCACCTGCATCATCGCCAGGCCCGCCACGAAGAGCTGGCGGAACAGGGTGCGGCGCGCGCGCTCGAGCTGCTCGCCGTGGCGCTGCGCATCGTAGGGAGCGGCCGCATACCCGATCGCGCGCAGCGCGCCGACGATGGCGCTGGGGCGGCACAGGGCCGGGTCCCAGCGCAGGTGCACGCGCCCGGTGGCGACGTTGAGCGCGACCTGGCGCACGCCCGGCAGCCGGCCCAGGCGCCGTTCGACCAGCCAGACGCAGGCGCCGCAGCGCACGCCCTCGATGCTGAACGTGCCCTCGCCCGGCATGTCCACCGCGTCGTACAGGGCCAGTTCGGCCTCGTCGACGACGGCGGCCGACAGCGCGTAGCCGGTGCGCGCCGTGTAATAGTCGCCGAAGCCGCCGGCCACGATGGCCTCGGCGGCGGCCGCGCATCCCGGGCAGCACATGCTGCGCGCCGTTCCGTCGACCAGCGCCTGCCAGCGGTCCTCGCCCGCGACCGCCGCACCGCAGTGGTAGCACTGCCTGGCGCCGGCCTTCACGGGGGGCGCGACTTGCGACAGGACGGCGCTCATGGATTGGCTCCGGGGACAAGGCACAACACGTCGATCCAGCCGGCCGGCAGCCCGGCGACGGCGCGGTACAGCCCCAGCAGGCCGAAGGCCAGCACCAGCAGGCCGCAGGCCTGGCGCACGCCGCGCCGGCCCAGCCACCCGCGCAGCCTGGCGCCGGCCAGGCCGAGCGCGGCCAGCATCGGCAAGGTGCCCAGGCCGAAGGCCAGCATGACGCTGGCGCCGCCCAGCGCCGATCCGCTCAGCATGGCCGTGACCAGCACGCTGTACACCATCCCGCACGGCAGCCAGCCCCACAGCAGGCCGGCGGCGAACATGCGCGCCGGCGTGGCCGGGGGCCCGAGCCGCTCCAGCTGCGGCGCGACGCGGCGCCACAGCGCCTGCCCGCCCCGCTCGAGCAGCGCCAGGCCGCGCCAGGCATCCATCAGGTACAGGCCGAGCGCGGCCAGCATCAGGTTGGCCAGCACGTAGGCGCCCGCCTGCAGCGCCGGGAGCCCGGTGAGCAGCGCCGCGCCGCCGGCGGCGCCGCCGGCCAGCGCCCCCGCCGCGGCGTAACTGGCGATGCGCCCGCCGTTATAGGCCGCGGCGAACAGCGCCGGATGCGAGAGCACGGGCATCGCCACGGTGCGCACCGGCAGCGGGAAACCGCGCGGGCGCGTGCGCGCCATCGACAGCGCGCCGACCACGCCGCCGCACATGCCGGCGCAGTGGACGCTGCCGGACAGGCCGACCAGGAAGACCGGTAACAGGCCGATGCCGTGGGTCGACAGGCTCATACGGTGTGCGAGTGGCGCGGGCGGTCCTGGCGCGCCGCCAGGTAGCGGTCGAATACCATGCAGATGTTACGGATCAGCAGGCGCCCCTTGCCGGTGACGGTGAGCCATTCGGGGCCGAGGCGCACCAGGCCATCGGCCTGCATCTGCCGCAGTTGCGCCAGCTCGGGCGCGAAGTAGTCGCGGAACACGATCGGGAAGGCCAGCTCCAGCGCCGGGATCGACACCTCGAACTGGCACATCAGCTTCTGGATCAGGGCGCGCCGCAGGGCGTCGTCCATATCCAGGCTCAGGCCGCGCGCGACCGGCAGTTCGTTGCGGTCGAGCAGCTCGTAGTATTCCTCGAGCGTCTTGACGTTCTGGCTGTAGGTCGCCCCCACCGCGCCGATGGCCGAGACGCCGCAGGCCACCAGGTCGGTATCGGCATGGGTCGAGTAGCCCTGGAAGTTGCGGTGCAGGCGGCCCTGGCGCTGGGCCACGGCCAGCTCGTCGCGCGGCTTGGCGAAATGGTCCATGCCGATATACACGTAGCCGGCCGCCCCCAGCCGCTCGATGCACAGCTGGAGCATCCGCAGCTTGGTGTCGCTGGCGGGCATGTCGGCCTCCAGGATACGGCGCTGCGGCTTGAACAGGCGGGGCATGTGGGCGTAGTGGTAGACCGCGATGCGGTCCGGGTCGGCCGCGACCACCTTGTCGAGGGTCGCGCGCATGGTGTCCAGGGTCTGCATCGGCAGGCCGTAGATCAGGTCGATGCTCACCGAACGGAAGCCCGCCGCGCGCGCCGCCGCGATCACCGCGCGGGTCTCGGCCTCGGGCTGGACCCGGTTGACCGCGCGCTGGACTTCCGGATCGAAATCCTGCACGCCCAGGCTGATCCGGTTGAAGCCCTGGCGGCGCAGCGTGTGCACCCGTTCGGCCGAGACCGTGCGCGGGTCGACCTCGATCGAATATTCGCCCGTCTCGTCCGGCGCGAACCGGAAGCTGCGGCGCAGGTGCGCCATCAGCTCGTCCATCTGGGCGTCGCTGAGGTAGGTCGGGGTGCCGCCGCCCAGGTGC
Source organism: Massilia yuzhufengensis (assembly GCF_900112225.1). Classification (GTDB taxonomy): domain Bacteria; phylum Pseudomonadota; class Gammaproteobacteria; order Burkholderiales; family Burkholderiaceae_D; genus Telluria; species Telluria yuzhufengensis. Next base: position 103,813 of record NZ_FOLD01000019.1, read on the forward strand.
AGCTGCTCGACCTCGTTCATGCCGGCGAACAGGCCGGCCTGCATGCTGATTTCGCGCTTCAGGTAAGACAGGTAGGTGGCCGCCTTCTCGCGCTTCCTGGTGACGATCTTGTTGCAGGCGCAGTAGTAGCAGACCGTGTCGCAGAAGGGGATGTGCAGGTACAGCGACAGCGGGCGCGCGCCGCCGCGCGTGCGCAGGCCGGCCACGGCAAGCAGGTAGTCGCGATAGCCGAAGTCCTCGCCGAAGCGGTCGGCCGTCGGGTAGGAGGTATAGCGCGGGCCCGACTTGCCGAGCCGGCCGATCAGGTCGGCGTCGAACTCGACGCGGGTGCAGTCGTGGTCCGCGCATGCCGGGTCGGCATGGAGGGAAACGACGGGGGCCGGGAAGGCTGGTGCGTGCATGTCAATCAACTCCTGCTGCCGCCGGTGTGCGGAAATGCAAACCGGCTCGAACAGCAGGGAGTTTATTGATCGGCGTCTTGGAAATCCTTGACTTGCATCAAATAGGGACGAGTCTGCTCACGGCGCATACGCTGCAGCACCCGCGCCACCGGCACCTGGTCCCGGTCGATCAGGGCGTAGTAGTCGCGCAGCGCTTCGGCGTTCCGGTACAGCACCGGCCCGACCGCGCCAAGGGCGCCGGCGCCGCAGCCGACCAGGTGGGTCCCTGGGTAGTACTCGAAGCTGGCGGGGTCGGGCTTGGCGCCGGCGCGCACGAACTGGCCGGCGCCTGTGATGGCGTAGCCGGCGCGGTCGAGGCGCTCGATGCAATGCTGGCGCAGGCGCTGGGCGGCGGCGCCGGACGCCGCGCCGGCTGTGGGGCGGTGGCGCAGCAGCACCCGGTCCGGCGCCGCGGCCAGGGTGGCGTCGAGCATGCGGCGCAGCTGCCCGACGCCCTGCCCCGGCATGCCATAGGCCAGCGCCACGCAAACTGTTCGCAGGCCCGCGTCGCGCGCGGCGCCGGCCAGCAGCGGGAGCGCCTGGTGCGTGCCTGGCGCGCCGCCGTACTCGAAGCGGATGGCGTTGAAGCCCTGGCGGCGCAGGCTTGCCAGCCTGGCTTGCGGCAGGCCGCCGGGATCGACCGCCGCTTCGACGTCGGCGCCGTCGTCGCCCATGAAACGGAAACCGGCGCGCAGGTGGGTCAGCAGCCCGGTCAGCTGGGCGTTGGACAGGCCGGCCGCGCCGATGCCGTCGAAGCGCAGCTGCCGGAGGCTGCGGGTGCCGGCGAACAGCACGGCGTGCATCGCCAGCTCGCGCTTCAGGTAGGCCAGGTAGGTGTCGAGCGTGGCCGCGCCGCCGGCGCAGGAAAGCAGGCTCGGGACATGCAGGCGCAGCGAAAGCGGGCGCCGGTCCTGCGCCGGCAGGCTGGCGATCGCGTGGAGGAAGGCGCGGCTGCCTGTCGGGGCAGCCTGGGACGGTAGGATTGCGGCGTGCATGGGTCCTCCAGCGTGCGCCGCCTTGCACCACTGCAAAGCGGCAAGCCCGGACCCCAGTCTATTAATTGATATCCTTGCAACCCTTGATTTAAATCAAATGCGCGCCAGCACGTGCGATCCGAGCTTGAACACCGACAGCGCCTGCACCAGCTGTTCCGCCTCGGCCGCCACGCTGGCCGAGGCATTCGCCGATTCCTCCACCAGCGCCGCGTTCTCGCGCGTGATCAGGTCCAGCTGCGCCATGGCCGCATTCACCTGGGTGATGCCGGCGCCCTGCTCGCGGCTGGCGCCGGTGATGTCGTGCATGATCGCGGCCGCATCGGCGACCCGCGCCACCACTTCGCGCATGGTCTGGCCGGCGTCGCCCACCTGCGCGTTGCCCTCGCCGACCTGGCGCACCGAGGCCTCGATCAGCGACTTGATCTCTTTGGCGGCCGCGGCCGAGCGCTGTGCGAGGCTGCGCACTTCGCCGGCCACCACGGCGAAGCCGCGCCCCTGTTCACCGGCGCGCGCCGCCTCGACGGCGGCGTTCAGGGCCAGGATATTGGTCTGGAAGGCGATGCCGTCGATCAGGCCGATGATGTCGACGATGCGGGTGGCCGAAGCGCTGATCTGCTCCATGGTGTCACCGACCCGCCCGACCGCCTCGCCGCCGCGTCCGGCCACGCCGGACGCCGCCATTACCAGGGCGTCGGCGCGCACCGCGCTGTCGGTGTTGCTGCCGGCCGCCGCCGCGATCTGGGCCAGGCTGCTGGCGGTCTGCTCCAGGCTGGCCGCCTGGGCTTCGGTGCGGCTGGCCAGGTCGCCGTTGCCGGCCGCGATGTCGCGGGTCGCGTGTTCGATCGAGGCCACATTGCCGCGCACGTCGCCGACGATGGCCCTGAGGTTGATGTGTAGCTGGCGCACCGCCAGCTGCAGGCGGCCGATCTCGTCGTTGCCGCCAGGGGCGCATGGGTGGGACAGGTCGCCGCCGGCCAGCGCATAGACCGCCTCGGTGGCGCCGGCCAGTGGGCCGGCGATGCTGCGCTGCAGCTCGGCCCAGGCGGCCAGCGTGGCCAGCACCCCGGCGCCGGCCAGCACTTTCCACGCCAGGCTCTCGGCCGTCATGCCCAGGCCCGCCACCAGCAAGGCCTGGCTCGCCATCAGGATGCCCAGGCGGCGCGACAGCGGCAGCGTGCGCAGCGCCCCGATCCGGGCGCGCCAGCCCAGGCGCACCACGGCGCCGCGCCGGATCCCCAGGCCTTTCGCCTCGCCCGCGCGGAACTGGCGATACAGCGCGCTTGCCGCCTGCACCTGGGCGCGCGTCGGCGCGGTACGCACCGACATGTAGCCGGTGATGCGGCCTGCTTGCTTGACCGGCACCACGTTGGCCACTACCCAGTAGAAGTCGCCGTTCTTGCGGCGGTTCTTGACCATCCCGGTCCAGGGCTCGCCCCCCTGCAAGGTAGCCCACAGGTCGGCAAACGCTTCCGGCGGCATGTCCGGATGGCGCACGGTGTTGTGCGCCTTGCCCAGCAGTTCTTCTTCGGTAAAGCCGCTGACCTCGATGAAGCTCGGGTTGACGTAGGTGATGCGGCCCTTCGTGTCGGTGGTCGAGACGATCGACTGGCCTTCTTTCATCAGGTACTCGATACCGGTTACCGGCAAGTTACTTCTCAAAACAATCTCCTAGTTGCCACACGGCAAAATTCAGCGCCCGATTCTACCTTGGGGACCGCTATATTTTTTGATCTAGATCAAGAGATGCCAAACCAGTTGTGTCAGATGAGCTCATAAACCTGGATTTCCGACAAAAGTTGCCGTTGGTGTAATCTGGCGCCATGGACAACATGACACATTCGCTGGTCGGCCTCGCGCTGGGGGAACTGGTCGAACGGGCCCTGCCCGCCGCCGCCAACCCGGTGCTGGCGCGTACCCGCCGCCGGGCGCTGCTGCTCACTGGCCTGCTTGCCAGCAATTTCCCCGACCTTGACCTGATCCTCACGCCGCTCTTGCCGGCGCCGCTCGGCTACCTGATCCACCACCGCGGCCACACGCATACCCTGCTGTACGCCCTGCCCCAGGTCGCGCTGCTGCTGGCCCTGGCCTGGCTGCTGTGGCCGGCCGCGCGGCGGCTGGTGCGGGCCGACCGCCTCGCCCGCCACGCCATCGCCGGCACCGCCCTCTTGGGCATGGTGCTGCACCTGTCCTTCGACGCCCTCAACGTATACGGGGTCCACCCTTTTCATCCCTTCGATTCGCGCTGGCTGTACGGCGACCTGGTGTTCATCGTCGAGCCGGTGTTCTGGACGGCGCTGGGCGTGGCCCTGGCGCTGGCGCGGCGCGGCGCCCTGCGCTGGCTGATGCTGGCGCTGTTCACCGGGCTTCCGGTCCTGTTTACCTGGTCCGGCTACCTGCAGTGGGGCTCGCTCGCGGGGCTGGCGGCGGTGGCGCTCGCGGTGGCGCTCGCCTATCTTCTATGGGGTACGCGCGCCGGCCTGCACGCGGCGGTGCTGGCCTGCGCCGGCTTCGTCGGCGTGCAGGCCGTCGCCGGCCAGTTCGCGCGCGGCCAGGTGCGGGCGGCGCTGGCCGAAGCGGCGCCGGGCAGCCGGGTGCTCGACATCCCGCTATCGTCCTTCCCCGCCAATCCGCTGTGCTGGTCCTTCGCCACCGTCAGCACGGGCCCGGCCGCCGGCCAGTACGGCGTGCGCGTCGGCGTGCTGAGCCTGGCGCCGGGCATGGCGCCGGTGTCCAGCTGCCCTGCGCGCTTCGGCGGCGTCCCGGGCAGCGCCGGCACTGCGGTGGCCTGGAAGCACAGCGAGACCCACAGCCTGGCCGGCTTGCGCGCCCTACAGCGCAGCAACTGCCACGTCGACGCCTGGCTGCGCTTCGCGCGGGTGCCGTCGCTGGCCGGCGGCGTGGCCACCGATATCCGCTTCGGCGCCCCGGGCGAGCCGAATTTCTCGACCCTGCCCTATGCCGCCCGCGCCGGCGCGCCCTGTCCCGCGCCGGTCGCCGCCTGGGGCTACCCGCGTGCCGACCTGCTGGGCCGGTAACGCACGCCGGCGACGGCAAGGCTATACTGCCGGCATGAATGCCGACCAGTCCCTTCCCGCCACCCTGTGCTACTGCTCGTCGCTGCGCCAGGCCTCGCGCTACCTCACCTCGTTCTACGACCAGGTGCTGTCCGGTTCCGGCCTGCGCGTGACCCAGTTCGCGATCCTCAGCAGGCTCGCACCGCGCCCGGCCACCGTGACCCAGCTGGCGCACAGCATGGTGATGGACCGGACCACGCTGGCGCGCAACCTGCAGCCGCTGGTGCGCCAAGCGCTGGTGCTGGTGCGTCCCAGCGAGCAGGACCGGCGCGAACGCATCATCGAGCTGAGCGCCGCCGGGCGCGACAAGGTGGAGGCCATCCTGCCGGCCTGGCGCAGCGCGCAGGCCCGCTTCGAGCAGCAATTCGGCGCCGAGCGCGGCGCCGAATTGCTGGCGACCATGCGGGCGGTGGTCGACAGCGGCCTGCACGGCAGCGCCGATTAGTGCTTGCCCGGCCTGCGCCGCCCCCTCCGGTAGAATGGCCGCTTCCGCTCCACCGGACCCGACCTGACCCCGGCTGATCCCCTGCACGCTTTCCTGTCCAACGGCGGCGCCACCGGCGCCCGGATCCTCGCGCACGACCGGAGCACGCACCCGCTCGGCCCCATCGCCACCTGGCCGGCGGCGCTGCGCACCGCGCTCGGCATCGTGCTGGGGTCGGCCTTCCCGGCCTCGCTGGCCTGGGGCGAGGAACTGAGCCTGTTCTTCAACGACGCCTACGTGCCCCTGCTCGGCAACAAGGCCGCCAGCGCCCTCGGGCAGCCGATGCAAGCGGTGTGGAAAGCGGCGTGGGAGTCGGTCGGTCCCTATGCGCAGCGCGTACTCGCCGGCGAATCGTTTGGCGCTGTCACCTTTTGCTATGGATGGGTTTGATTGCCAGGCGCAGCAATCCCTCGGCAGACGTGACGCGCCCGCCATCGAGCGCCCTGCGCCAGCCCAGGTA
>NZ_FOLD01000037.1 GCF_900112225.1 Massilia yuzhufengensis
GTCCGGCGCCAGGGCTGATTCACCACTCTGACCGTGGCAGCCAGTATTGCGCGCATGATTACCAAGGACTGGTTAAACAATTCGGCATGCAGGCATCCATGTCACGCAGGGGGAACTGCTACGACAACGCTCCGATGGAAAGCTTCTGGGGAAGCCTTAAAAACGAGCTGGTACACCACCAGCGTTACGCCACGCGGGCCGATGCTCAGAGGGCTATCCAGGAATACATTGAAAGCTTCTACAACCGCCAGCGGCGTCACTCACGCCTCGGCTATATTCCGCCGGCTTTATTTGCTGAACAATTCAGCAGGCAACAGCAGGCAGCTTGAAACAAGAGTGTCCGCTATTGACAGTACACCTCAGCCCGCTCCTCGCGCGCGTGCGCGAAATGGTCTCGCTTGTCGCTAGGGCCGCTCTCGCTTGAGGCGCGCTTGATGGGCCTCGACCGAGGTGCTGATTATTCAGAACGAGATCAACGCCGCAGCGCAGGCCCTGTGCCGGCCAGAAATGAACTGAGCAACGACGAAGAGGAAGCGCGCACCCGCGAGTTGATCGCGCTGAATACGTGGCCAGACCGCTAAGGAAGCGCTGATCAATTGAGGATTTTTTCAGCGCGATCCGAGTTTTGACAGCAATGCCGCTCGAGCACTTTGCGATTCGTTTTTTTGTCGCCGGGACAGCCGGTTTTTCAGAAAATCGACCGTGTTTTATGTGCATTTGGGAACTCAGGACGCACGTCGGGATTCAGTGATCGTAAATCGCCGGCCGGCCGGCACCAGATTCGCGAAGCCGAACAGCGTGAACAGCTGAGCAGTGTTCTCGGCCAGGCCGCGATAGCGCGTCTTCCGATGACGAAACAGGTTCTTGATGACGTGGAACGGATGCTCGACTTTCGCCCGCACACTAGCCTTGAGATGCTCCAGTTTTTCGAGCAGGCGCCCCAGTTTGTTCTTTGGCAGCGCCTTGCGCTTGGAGCGCTTCATCGCGACATGCCACGTGACCGATTTGCCTTGATTCTCCGAGCCTGGTAGCCCGCATCGCCCAGCGCAGCAGACTCGTCGCCGTGCAACAGCGCGCCAGCTTGCGTGACGTCCGAGACGTTGCCGGCGGTGCCGATGACGGTGTGCACGAGGCCCGACGCAGCGTCCACGCCCACGTGCGCTTTCATCCCGAAGTGCCAATCGTTGCCCTTCTTCGACTGGTGCATTTCCGGATCGCGCTCTCCATCCTTGTTCTTCGTCGAAGGCGGCGCCGCGATCAGCGTGGCGTCGACAATCGTCCCCTCGCGCATCATCGCATCATCAAACCCTTCTCGGCGAGATGGACGTTGATAGTGTCGAAGATCTTCTTGGTCAGCCCATTCGCTTCCAGCAGATGGCGAAACTTCAGCAATGTCGTCGCGTCGGGGTGCGGACTCCCGGTTCAGGTCGATGCCGACGAAGCCACGAATTGCCTGGCTGTCGTAGATCGCGTCCTCAATGCCTTCGTCCGACAGACCAAAGCATTGTTGGGCCACGTACATGCGCAGCATGCGCGCCAGTCCAATCGGCGGACTGCCAGCGCCCTTGACCTTCGGGTAGAACAGTTCGATCGCTTGATGCAGCTTGCCCCACGGGGTGGCCTTGTCGATTTCCGCAAGAAAGCGGTCGCGCCGCGTCAGCTTCTTTACTCGAGGTCGGAGAAGCTCTTCTGCATGATCGACAGGACGGGATGAGGTGAAACGAAATTATCTCAGACGAGCGGCGCCGGTGGAGCGGCTGGCGCCGAATGAATCAGTGCTTCCTGAGTATTTAGCTCCCCCCAGTCAAGCGACGACTATCGACATGTTGTGTTGCCCAAAGAGTCCTTGCTACATCTCGTCGTATTGCCATTGCTGTCACGCCAGGTTGTGTTGCCCAACGAATCAGTACTCCCTCTGATCGTATTTCCGTTGTTGTCACGCAAAGTTGTGTTGCCCAAGGAGTCGGTGCTGCCGCGAGTTGTGTTGCCATTGCTGTCACGCCAAGTTGTGTTGCCTAAGGAGTCGGTACTACCGCGAGTTGTGTTGCCATTGTTGTCACGCCAAGTTGTGTTGCCCAAGGAGTCGGTACTGCTGCGAGTTGTGTTGCCATTGTTGTCGCGACACGTCGAATTGCCTAACGAATCCGTTGAACATCGCGTCTGTGCCGCCGCGTCCAAACAGAAAATAAATATCGCTACGGCAAATACATGGCCAAGTGTCGAATTCAGTTTCATTCAAATCCCCTTTCAGTAAAATCGTCGTTTTTAGTTAGTTGCAAATAATATTTTTTACTCTTTGAATTTAGAATTATGGATGTGCCGGTTTTTTCTTCGCAGGCCCCTATTGGGATTAGCTGCGAAAGCGACATCGAAAGCAATTTATCTTGATCGCGGCATTCTTTCACTGTTCGATAGTACAGGTCGTAAGTGAGGGTAAATATAGTAAATTGTCACAGTCGGGTTGGTTGGCGGGCACTCTGCATGAATATCCAATCCCTCAGACTGGCGATGGTCGCACTTTCGCGCTACCTGAACAAGCTTCCGATTTCCTTCGCCTGCAACACCAGCGCCGCGACCTCTTTTTTCATCGCCAGCATTCGCCTGTTGAACGACTCCGGCTTATCGGCATTCCTACTGCTTCGCGCCTTGCCTGCTGCCGCCCTAGCGCCCGTGGAGCACTCCCACGGCCTCCAGGTGCGGATTAGCGCCGCGTGCCTTGCGGGTCGCTCTGGTGTCCATCCGTTCGCCATGCTGCGCCTCCAATAGTTCGTTTCGATTAATTCACGATTTCACCTACACAGGTGCGCCTGCCGTGTACGGATCGCGTTATCGCCGTGATTGTTCACCTGCTGCTGATACGCGACGTTTTGCTGGCGAACGACGGTTGCCGCTTGGGGATACTTCACTTCGGCCAGCGTGTCCAGCGTCGACCGGCATTGCGCATGCGTCTTGATGGCCAGCCTCAAGTATGTTTCGGTAGCGGTCATGTGCGCGCCAAAGTTCGCCGCCGTGCCGTGCCAGTTCGTTTAACACGGTGTCGAGCGTGACCGCCTGCGCTATCAGGGGCGCTTCCACATCGGACATGTCGCGAGCCTTCATCTTGGCGATTTTCTCGTTCATCACGCTGATTGATTCGGAGATGTCGAGTGCACCGAATGAATCCTTGGCTAAATGTGATGCCGTGACCGTGTCGTCACGACTGCCGACAAGCCGAGTTCAGCGATTCTGCGATGCCGATTCTTGCCGCTGCCATCGTCGGTCACGGTCAGCGTGGTACTTGCCGCGTCTGCAGTCGGTGCGGCGGTCTTGCTCTTTACCTTGCTTGCCATATTCTGCCCCCTGCTCTTGTGCGGTAAGCGTCCAGCCGCCCCACCTTCACGGCAACGTCAAGCCAGCGTAGAGTCCGCAAATGGCAGCAGCGAATCGATCTTGCATGGCAGCAGCGAATCGATCTTGCTGTTCGGGCAGGTCGGGAGTCCGTCGTGGGTGTCGGCAAGCCACCGGGCTGAATCCAGCCCGTTGAGTTTGGCGGTGGCAAACAGGCTCTGAATGGCCGCGGAGCGGCGGCCAGCCTGCTCCGAGCCGGCGAACAACCAGTTTTTCTTTCCGATGGCGATCGGGCGGATCGCATTCTCGACCGAGTTATTGTCGATCGGCAGGATGCCGGAGCTGGCGTAGCGCACCAGGGCCGGCCAGCGCTTGAGGGCGTGCTCGATGGCCTTGCCCGTGCCGCTGCCGATGGCCACGGTGCGCTGCGTAGCCAAGAGCCACGCGTGCAGTTCGTCCAACGCCGGCACAGCGCGCGCCGCGCGCAGGGCCAGGCGCCGGTCAGGGCTCAAGCTGGCGGCGTCATGTTCGATGGCGTACAACTGCGCGATACGGCGCAGCGCTTCCTCAGCTACAGGGCAGCCGCTGGCGGCGTGCAGGTCGAAGAACTTGCGCCGGATGTGGGCCAGGCAAGCGAGCGACCGACTGCGGACAATGGCGACCCGGCGGTCGCTTGTCTCTAGAGACTGTACTAGCACTCGCCGACCAACGGCGTTTTGCGTCGCAGCGGACCGCGTTGGCGAAAATAATAGATGGTCCCGTGCCTTGATCTAGTGAGAAATTTTGCTGCCATGTGTAGCACCTTTGTGCGACACCATCGACTAGAGTCGGTAACGAAAAAGCCGCTGATCCTTTCGAATCAACGGCTTATTCAATTCCTGGTGGTGATAGGTGGACTTGAACCACCGACCCCAGCATTATGAGTGCTGTGCTCTAACCAACTGAGCTATATCACCGAAAGCGGCAAAAGCAAAATGGCTTGACCCTTGAGAGCCAAGCCATCTGTGCGGAATTCTTGGTGGTGATAGGTGGACTTGAACCACCGACCCCAGCATTATGAGTGCTGTGCTCTAACCAACTGAGCTATATCACCGCAACGGCAGGCATTATCCAAGCTGGGGCGCGGCCTGTCAAGGCTGGACGCCGCATCGCAACAAAAATACCCGAAGCGATGTCATTTTTCCAAGCTGTGCAAATGGTCGAGCAAGGCCTGCGTTGGATCACTGCCTAGGCAGTCTATCACGATCCGGTCCGGCATCGCGCGCAGCCAGGTGAGCTGGCGCTTGGCCAGCTGGCGCGTGGCGATGATGCCCAGCTCGCGCAGCTCGGTGCGGGTGATGCTGCCGTCCAGGTAATCCCAGGCCTGGCGGTAGCCGACGCAGCGCATCGAGGGCAGGTTGGGCGACAGGTCGCCGCGTGCGCGCAGGCGCGCTACTTCCGCCACCAGTCCTTCGTCGTCGCGCGTGCCCAGCATCTGGTCGAAGCGCAGCGCGATCCGCCGGTGCAGCACCGCGCGGTCGGACGGCTCCAGCGCGTACGACACCAGCTCAAAAGGCAGCTCGGGTTTTTCGCGCTTGCCCAGCAGCGCCGACATCGGCTGGCCGGTCAATTCGATGATCTCCAGCGCGCGGTTGATGCGCTGAGCGTCGTTGGGCTTGAGGCGCTCGGCCGTGGTCGGGTCGCGCTCGCGCAGCCTGGCGTGCATGGCGGGCCAGCCGACCTGCGCGGCGTCTTCTTCGATGGCGGCGCGCACGGCGGCGTCGGCGGTCGGCAGGTCGTCCAGGCTGTCGGTGAGCCCCTTGAAATACATCATCGTGCCGCCCACCAGCAGCGGCAGCGCGCCGCGCGCGGTAATTTCCGCCACCAGGCGCAGGGTATCGTCGCGGAACTGCATGACGGAGTAGCTGTCCAGCGGGTCGAGGATGTCGATCAGGTGGTGCGGCGCGCTCGCCAGTTCTTCCGGGGTCGGCTTGGCGGTGCCGATGTCCATGCCGCGGTAGATCAGGGCCGAATCGACCGAGATGATCTCCACCGGCCGGGTGTGCGCGATCGCCAGCGCCGCTGCCGTCTTGCCGGACGCGGTCGGGCCCATGATGGCCACCGCCATCGGCTTGTTGCTGTTCGGCGCCATCACTGGCCGCGCAGGAAGAGTTTGTCGAGCGCGGAGATCTCGAGCTGCACCCAGGTCGGGCGGCCGTGGTTGCACTGGTCGGAGCGCTCGGTGATTTCCATCTGGCGCAGCAGCGCATTCATCTCCTGCACCGCCAGCACCCGGTTGGCGCGCACCGCCGTGTGGCAGGCGAGGGTGCCGAGCAGCTCGTTGCGGCGCTCGATCAACACGCGCGAGCCGCCGTATTCGCGCACGTCGCGCAGCACGTCGCGCGCCAGCGTTTGCGCATCGGCGTTCTTCAGCAGCGTCGGCACGGTGCGCACCGCCAGCGTGGTGGGCGACAGGGCGGCGATGTCGAAGCCGAGGGTCTTGAGCGTGTCGGCGTGGTCCTGGGCGGTCGCCACTTCGACCGCGTCGGCGTAGAAGGTCACCGGGATCAGCATCTGCTGCACCTGCAGCTCTTCGCCCTCGAGGCGCGCGTCCAGCGCATTCTTGATCTGCTCGTAGAGGATGCGCTCGTGCGCGGCGTGCATGTCGACCAGCACCAGGCCTTTGGTGTTCTGGGCCAGGATGTAGATGCCGTGCAGCTGGGCCAGCGCGAAGCCGAGCGGGAAGTCGTCGCTCGACAGCGGCCGCTCGCCGCTGGCAAACGGCACGCCCACCGGCGCCGCGGCCCGGGAGGCCTCGCCCGCTGCGAATAGCGCGCCATAGGATTCGAGGCGCTGGGCCACGCCGCCCGTCTCTGGCTGCGGCCGCGCATCGTCCCAGCGGCTGCCCGGTGCGAAGGGCGACGGCGAATAGCTCGGCGCCAGCTGGGCGCCAAAACTGGTCTGCTCGTGCGGGCGCGGCGCCGGGCGGGCATCCCACTGCGGCGTGCCGGACGGCCGCACTTCGGCCGCCGAGATCGGCGCCGGCGCGCTGCCATGCGCGGTGGCCGAGGTCTGCGCCAGTGCGCGCTGCACCGCATGGAACACGAACTGGTGCACCGCGCGGCTGTCGCGGAAGCGCACTTCGATCTTCGACGGGTGCACGTTGACGTCGACCAGGGCCGGGTCGAGGTCGAGCGAGAGCACATAGGACGGGAAGCGGTCGCCGTGCAGCACGTCCTGGTAGGCCGCGCGCACCGCGTGCACCAAGAGCTTGTCGCGCACGAAACGCCCGTTCACGTAGAAGAACTGGCCATCGGCGCGCGCCTTGGAGGCAGTCGGCAGGCCGGCGTAGCCGTGCAGGCGCAGCGGGCCGGCCGATTCGTCGAGCTGCAGGCGGGCGTCGGCGAAGTCGCTGCCGAGGATCTGGGCGCTGCGCTTGGCCGCTTCGCCCACGTTCCAGTGGTCGATGGTGCGGCCGTTGTGGGTGAGGCTGAAGGCCACGTCCGGGCGCGACAGCGCGATGCGGCGCACGACTTCGGCGCAGTGGCCGTATTCGGTCTGTTCGGATTTCAGGAATTTGCGGCGCGCCGGGGTATTGAAGTACAGGTCCTGGACGTCGATCGTGGTGCCGAAGGCGCCGGACGATGGCGCCACGGTGCCTTCGTGCGAGCCGACGATTTCATATGCGTGCGCAGCGCCAGGCGTGCGCGAGGTGATGCGCACCGCCGCCACCGAGGCGATCGAGGCCAGCGCCTCGCCGCGAAAGCCCAGCGTGCCGACGTGCTCGAGGTCGTGCAGGGAGGCGATCTTGGAGGTGGCGTGGCGCGCCATGGCCAGCGGCAGCTGCTCGGGCTCGATGCCGCGGCCGTTGTCGGTGATGGCGATGCGCTTGACGCCGCCTTCTTCGAGGCGCACGGTGATCTGGGTGGCGCCGGCGTCGAGCGCGTTCTCGAGCAGCTCCTTGACCACCGCGGAGGGCCGTTCGACGACCTCGCCGGCGGCAATCTGGGAAATCAGCTGGTCATTGAGCTGCTGGATGGGACGGTGGGCTGGGACGGGCGCGTTCATCGCCAAATTATATCCCGGCCACCTGCTGTCAGCGTGGGTCTGTTTTCTGCTCGCGCACCGGGATCGGGGCGCTGCACAGGTCGATTTTGCCGGCCGCGACCTTGGTCCACGGTCCGCCGCGGTTGCGCTGGGCCTCGACCACGGCCTGGTAGATGGCGCTCTCGGTGCGCAGCACTTCGAACCGGCTGCGCTCGGCTTCCGGCAGGTCGGCGGCGATGCGCACCGACTTGATCGGCATGCGCTGTTCGGGCTTTTCATAAAAGCCGGCGGCGGCGGCGCCGCGCGGCTGCACCGACAGCAGCGGCATGCCCTGCACCACCCGGCCCACCACCGTGATGTTGCGGTCGAGCTGGCGCGGCGCGTGGCCGGTGACCACGTAGAGCTGCGAGCCGTTGCCGGTGTCGGCGTCGGTGTCGCGCGCCACGCCGACCATGGCCGGGCAGTGGGTCAGCCAGGTCGTGCCCCTGGCTGGGTCGCGCGCGGCCGGAAAGCCATTCACGTGGCCGACCTGCGGCGCGTAGACGTCGCCATCCTTCAGGCGGGTAAAGCTGCCGCTGCCCTTGATTGGCGCCGTGAACTCGGCCTTGACCGTCTTGGGGGCCTTGTGCGGCTTCGGATTGACGTCGTCCGGGTCGCCCCACTGCACCACGAAGCCATCCTGCGAGCGGATGATGGCCAAGCCATCGAAGTAATTCTCGCGCACCAGGGCGCGGATGTTGGCGGCGGTCAGCGGCGCGAAGTTCGGCGCCAGCTCGATGATCACGCGGCCGGTCGGCAAGTCCATGTACAGCGTGTTTTCCGGGTCGAGCGGGCGCCAGTCGGCCGGCTTGGAGGTCTTGAGCACGTCGGCCATCGACGGCTTGGGCGGCAGTTCGCCGGCCGCCTTTGGCGCCGCGGCCGGGGCGGCCTGGGCGGCGGCGGCCGCCAGGGCCAGGGCGGCGAGGATGGTACGCGTTGGGGTGATCGAGCCGGTCATGCAGTCTCCAGAATGGTTGTTATCCTGGGGATTGTAAGCGGGATCCTGGCCAGGATGGCAAGGTGACTGGTGGTATGATGCCGGGCTACCATTTAGGAAAATTATGGATCTGATGCAATTGTTCGACATGATCCTCCATGTCGATAAGACGCTGGGCACCCTGCTGGCCCAGTACGGGACGTATGTCTACATCGTGCTGTTCCTGATCGTGTTTTGCGAGACCGGCCTGGTCCTCCTGTTTTTCTTCCCCGGCGACACCCTGCTGTTCATTGCCGGCGCCTTCTGCGCCACCGGCCAGATGAGCTATCCGCTGCTGATGGCCCTGCTCATCCTCGCCGCAGTCACGGGCAACACCCTGAATTACTATATCGGGCAGGCCATCGGCCACCGGGTATTCACGCACAATTACCGCTGGATCAACAAGGAGGCGCTGCAGCGCACCCACGACTTCTTCGAAAAACATGGCGGCAAGACCATCATCCTGGCGCGCTTCGTGCCGGTGGTGCGCACCTTCGCCCCGTTCGTGGCGGGCGTGTCGGAGATGACCCATGCGCGCTTCCAGGTCTATAACGTGACCGGCGCGGTGCTGTGGGTGGCCAGCCTGGTTACGGCCGGCTTCTTCTTCGGGAATATCCCGATCGTGCGCGACCACCTGACCGAGATCGTGCTGGTCGGCGTGTCGGCAGCGATCGTGCCGCTGGCCCTTGGCGGACTGTACAAGTTCGGCCGGCGCATGATGAGCCGATAACAAACACCTCTTGTCATTCGTGCAGCGCTCCGATATTTTCGGGGCGTTGTTGCTTTAGCGCACTCAAGTTCAGGGTACTTTTTGCCGATAAGCATGAGGACAGACCACTTTCTGGAATCCCATGCGCCACCTCATCGCCCTGTTTGCCTGCAGCCTTGCCATGGCTGGCGCAAGCGCAAGCGACCCCGCTCCCAAGCCCGCCGCCGCCGCTGACGGCAGGTCGGCCAACGTCAAGGCCATCCTTGAAGGCAAGGCCACGGCCTCGGCCAAGCCGGTGGTCACGCCCGACCTGAAGGCGATCGCCGCCGCCGCCGATGCCGCCACCAAGGCCGCCAAGCCTGCCGTGCCGGCCGCCGCCGCCGCCGAAGACCAGTCCGAAGTCGACCTGTCGGTGCGCATCGCCGAGCGCCTGGCCGAATTGCGCGCCCAGCAGCAGGTGCGCGCGGCCAACGCCGCCAAGGCCAAGAGGGCGGCCGACGCCAAGCGCCGCAAGGAAGCCGAAGCCGCGATTGCCGTGGCCAGCAAGCCGAAGAACGGCACCCACTGGTCCTACGAGGGCGAGTACGGCCCGGCCAACTGGTCGAACATCAATGCGGCCTGGGCCAAGTGCGGCACCGGCAACCGCCAGTCGCCGATCGACCTGCGCGACGGCATGAAGGTCGACCTCGAGCAAATCACGTTCGACTATCATCCGACCTCGTTCAGCGAAGTCGACAACGGCCACACGATCCAGGTGACGGTCGGCGGCGGCAACTTCCTCACGGTGGGTAACCAGGCCTACGAACTCCAGCAATTCCACTTCCACCGCCCGTCGGAAGAGCGCATCAACGGCAAGGGCACGGAAATGGTGATCCACTTCGTGCACCGCAGCTTCGAAGGCAAGCTGCTGGTGCTGGCCGTGCTGCTCGAACGCGGCCGCGCCAACAGCCTGATCCAGACGGTGTGGAACAACCTGCCGCTGGAAAAGAAGCAGGCAGTGTCGCCCTCGATCCTGATCGACCCGAACGAAGCGCTGCCGGAAAAGCGTGAATACTTTACCTACATGGGTTCGCTGACCGAGCCGCCCTGCACGGAGGATGTGCTGTGGATCGTCATGAAGCAGACCATGCAGGCGTCGCCGGCGCAGATGGCGCTGTTCTCGCGCCTGTATCCGCTCAATGCAAGGCCGGTGCAGCAGAGTAATGGGCGGATGATCAAGGAATCGAATTGATTTCACTAAGAGCAAGCCACTCTCAGCACGTCGTTCCGGCGCAGGCCGGAACGACGGTCTTGGGGTTAACAAAAGAAGGATTTTGCCTTAGGTCTTGCGCTTTTTCTTCTGCTCTTCCTTGTACTTCTGGAAGCGCTCGATATGCTCTTCCCGCTTCAAAATCCGTGAGTTCGGGTCCAGCGTCACACTCTCCCTGTCCTTCACCTCCACACTACCGCGCCCGTCTGCCATCGGCAGCGTCACCACACGCTCGCCCACGCGCACCTCGAGCGGCATCGGGAAAGGCGTGCCCTTCTCGGTCTTCCACGCCAGCTGCAAGCTGGAACCGTTGCGGCTTGCCACCAACTCCGGCAGCCCCTTCTGGTACAGGTAAGCCTGGAAGAACCAGTCCAGCTTGCGCCCGCTCACGCGCTCGGCAATCGCAATGAATTCCACCGTGGTCCCGTAGCGCGGCGCGATCTGGCCCGGCTTCGGGTCGGCGCTGCCGTACACCACTTCGCGCACGGTGCGGAAAAACGCCTCGTCGCCGAGCAGGCCGCGCAGCGTGTGCATCACCAGCGAGCCCTTGGTGTAGATGTCCTGGCCCGGCCCACCGCGCTCGGTGCTGTAGACGTCTTCCTCGCGCTTCGGCTTGCCCGACACGATCGGCGCCTTGTTCTCGATGCCGGCGCGCTGCTGCATCAGCGAGGCGAAATATTCCTGGTTGCCGCGCAGGTGCTGCATGTAGAGCGGCTGCATGTAGCTGCCCAGGCCTTCGTGCAGCCACATGTCGTCCCAGTCGGCATTGGTCAGCTGGTTGCCGAACCATTCGTGGGCGAATTCGTGCTGCAGCAGTTCGTCGTAGCCGTAGGCGGTCTTGGCGTACTTGTTGCCGTAGGCGTTGATGGTCTGGTGCTCCATGCCCTTGTGCGGGGTCTCGACCACGCCCATCTTTTCATCGCCGAAGGGGTAGGGGCCGATGGTGCCCTCGAAGAAGTCGAGCATCTGCGGGAATTCGGTGAACAGCTCGGCCGCCCCTTTTTCGCTCTGCGGCAGGTACCACATGCGCAGCGGGATGCTATTGCCATAGCGGCTGGCGTAGCTGCCCTCCAATACCTTGTAGGGCCCGACGTTGATCGCGATGCCGTAGGTGCTGGGGTGTTTGGTGCGCCAGTGCCAGGTGCGCCAGCCGTCGGCTTCGTCCATGCCCATGGCGACGCCGTTGCCGGCCGCGACCAGGGGTGCGGGCACGGCGATGTGCTGGTCGAGCAGTTTCGGCTTGCCGGTCGGGTGGTCGATGCAGGGCCAGAACAGGTCGCAGCCTTCGCCCTGCACGGCGCTGGCCACCCAGGGCTGGCCGTCCGGAGTCTGCGACCAGACGAAGCCGCCGTCCCACGGGGCATTCTTGGCCACATGCGGCTTGCCCTGGTAGCGCACCCGGATCGTCGCCTGGCGGCCCGGTTCCAGGCGCTGGGGCAGGCGCACGGTGAGGCGGCCCTCCGGGTTGCTCCAGCCAGTCGCCGGTAGAAGCTGGCCATCCACTTCGATCGCCTCGATCGGCAGGTTGCGGTCGAGGTCGAGCTCGATGCGGTCGGTGGGCGCGCGGGTACCGAAGGTGAGCAGGGCGTCGCCGCGGATGCTGCGGCTGGCGGGATCGATGCGCAGGCTCAGGTCGGCCTTGTCGAATTCCAGCGCCAGCTGGTCGGGGCTGCGCGGCGCGCCGGAATTGACGGTGTGCTCGGTGAGCGGGGCCTGGGTGGCGCAGGCGGCGAGCAGCGAACAGGTCGCGGCGATCAGGGTCTTTTTCATCGGGACTGGCGGCGTGGAGAAGCTTGCCAATCTAGCACAGCAAAAAACGGGTGGATATATTGACAGCCCCGTTAGCTGAGCCGGTAGGTCCCGCGCCAGACCTTGCCCGGTTCCAGCATGTGCGGATCGAGCAGCGCCGGCTCGATGCACACGAAGCGCTTGTACTCGTCCTTCTCCATGTCGGCCAGCGCCGCCGCATCGACCGCGCCCGGGTTCCACACCACGGCGTCGAGGAAGCCGCCTTGTTCCATCACGCGCGTGCCGGCGCTGGTGGACAGCAGCGCGCGTCCCGCCACGTGCGGGTACACGGCGTCGAGCTTGTCGATGATCGAGATCTCGTCCGACGAGATGCCCTCGATGCGCGCTTCGCACACGTCCGGCACCAGCAAGTAGGTATGCAGGGCCGCGCAGAAGGGGAAGGGCGCCGCGCCCAGGTTGCGCACCGTGAGCGCCATCGCCAGTTCGTTGGCGCGCACCGTCACGCGCAGGGCCAGCATGAACTGGTGCGGCCAGGCGTCGGCCATGCTGGGCGGCAGGTCGCCCAGCGCCAGGCCGAATTCGGCCCAGGCCGCGTCGCCTTCCAGGCCGCTGTCTTCCAGGCGCCAGGTGGACACGCGCGCAAAGCCGTGGCGCATGCCGGCGCCGCGTTCGGCGAACTGGGGAAAGATCACCGGCACGCCGCCGCGGATGGCCTTGCGGCCGTCCAGCGCCGACTTCGCGCTCAGGAACAGGCGCTCCTGGCCGTCTGCGCCCTTCATCGAGACCACATGGGCGCCGTACAGCGTGACGGTGGCCTCGGCGCCATCCGGGGCCTGGATGCGGATCGCCGGCAGCTGCCCGACGTTGGTATGGGTGGCGATGGTCATGGTGGCGGCTCCGGCGGGTGGAATCAGGTCTGGCGGCTCTTGGCCATGGGCGGATTGTCGGCGAAGTAGCGCTTGATGCCCTTGGTGATGGCTTCGGCCAGCTGGTTCTGGTAGCCCTCGTCGCGCAGCTTCGCTTCTTCCTCGCGGTTCGAAATAAAGGCAGTTTCCACCAGAATCGACGGAATGTCAGGTGCTTTCAGCACCGCGAAACCGGCCTGCTCGACCGCGTTCTTGTGCAGGCGGTTGATGCCGCCGATCTCGGTCAGCACGGCCTTGCCGAGCTTCAGGCTGTCGTTGATCTGGGCCGTGGTCGACAGGTCGAACAGCACGCTGGCGATCTGCTTGTCCTGGGTCGCGAAGTTGGCGCCGCCGATCAGGTCGGCCTTGTTCTGGTCGTTCGCGAGCCAGCGCGCGGCGCTCGAGCTGGCGCCTTTTTCCGACAGCACGAATACCGACGAGCCGCGCGCGGTGGGCGACACGAATGCGTCGGCGTGGATCGACACGAACAGGTCGGCCTGCACCTTGCGCGCCTTCTGCACGCGCTGGCCGAGCGGCACGAAGTAGTCGCCGTCGCGGGTCAGCATCACGCGGGTATTGGGCAGCGCTTCCAGCTTGGCCTTCAGGCGCTTGGCCACCGCCAGCACGATGTCCTTTTCATAGGCCCCGGTGGCGCCGACCGCGCCCGGGTCTTCGCCGCCATGGCCGGGGTCGAGCGCGATGGTCACCATCCGCACCACCTTCTGGGAAGGCGGTTTGGCTGTCTTCGATGGCGTCGGCTGCACCGCCTGCGGCGGCGGGGTGCCGTCCAGCGCCGACATCTCGGATTCGAGCTTGGCGATGGCGTCAAGCCCCACTTCGGTCTGGGCCGGCGGCGTGGCCGGCAGCGGCGAGGCCGGGTTGGCGCTGGTGGCGGCGGTGGCCGCGGCTGGCGCGCGCTCGGTGTGCCACTCGCCTTTTTCGATCATCGCGGCGATCGGGTCCACCGGGCGGGTCGGGTACAGGTCGAAGATCAGGCGGTGCTGGTAGCCGGCCACCGGGGCCAGCGTGAACACCTGCGGCTTGACTTCTTCCTTGAGGTCGAACACCAGGCGCACCACGTTCGGCCGGTTCTGGCCCACGCGCACCTGCTTGATGTACGGGTCATTCGCTTCGACCTTGGCGACCAGGCTCCTCAATGTGCCGTTCAGGCCCAGGCCCTCGATGTCCACCACCAGCCGCGGCGGGTCGGCCACGAGGAAGTGCTGGGTCTTGAGGTCGCTGTCGTTTTCCAGCGTCACGCGGGTGTAGTCGGGCGCGGGCCAGACCCGCACGGCCAGGATCTGGGCGGCACTGGCCGGCAGCGGGTTCACCACCGACAGCAGCAGCGTGCCCCCGGCCTTGAGCAGGGTGCGGCGGCGCGGCGAAGCGGGAATCAGGAGGGCGGGTAGGCGAGATGGTCGAGGCATAGCAGGCCTGATTGAGACAACGCCTGCAATTCTACATCACGGCCGAGGCCGCTGACGCTAAGCAACACACGTAAATCGGGTGGGGGCAACACCGGCTCGCCTTTTTCCGGCCATTCGACGATGCAGATGTTCTTGCCGTCGAAATCCTCGCGGAAGCCCGCGTCCAGGAATTCTTCCGGGCTGGCCATGCGGTACAGGTCGTAATGGATGATGTTCACCGGCGCGCCGGCCACTTCCACTCGGTAGGGCTCGGACAGCGTGTAGGTGGGGCTCTTGACCGTGCCCCGGTGCCCGGCGGCCTGGATCAGGGCGCGGGTGAGGGCGGTCTTGCCCGCGCCGAGGTCGCCGTGCAGGTAGATCACCAGGCCGGGATGGAGCGCGCGTGCGAGCGCGGCGCCCAGGGCGGCAGTGGCGGATTCGTCGGGTAGGTGCGCTGTGAAGGGCTGCATCGAATAAAATAGCGGGTTGAAAGGCGCAGTGCGCCGCGTTGTTCCATCTGCCATGACCACTTCCCCCGATTTGCCTGAACTAGCCCGCGCCATCAAGGCCTGGGGCCGCGAGCTCGGTTTCGCCGACGTGCGCATTGCCGACGTCGACCTGGCGCATGCGGAAGCGGGATTGCAGGCCTGGCTGGATGCGGGCTTCCACGGCGAGATGGATTATATGGCAAGCCACGGCATGAAGCGTGCGCGTCCGAACGAACTGGTGCCCGGCACGGTGCGCGCGATCGTGGCGCGCATGGATTACCTGCCCGCCACCCGCGGCGACGGCTGGCGTGCGGAAGAAGCTGCGCGCCAGCTGGAGCCCGGCGCGGCCGTGGTGTCGGTGTATGCACGCGGACGCGACTACCACAAGGTGCTGCGCAACCGCCTGCAGGCCCTGGCCGAACGGGTGAAGCTGGCCGTGGGCGAACTCGGCTACCGCGTGTTTACCGATTCGGCGCCGGTGATGGAATTGCCGCTGGCGGAAAAATCCGGCCTGGGCTGGCGCGGCAAGCACACCCTGCTGCTGTCGCGCGCCGCCGGTTCCACCTTCTTCATCGGCGAAATCCTGGTCGACCTGCCGCTGCCGGTGGATCCGCCCACCGGCGCGCACTGCGGCCAGTGCCAGGCCTGCATCGATGTCTGCCCAACCCAGGCCATCCTCGGCCCCGGCCGGCTGGACGCGCGGCGCTGCATTTCCTACCTCACGATCGAACTCAAGGGCAGTATTCCCGAAGAACTGCGGCCGCTGATCGGCAACCGCATCTATGGCTGCGACGATTGCCAGCTGGCCTGCCCGTGGAACAAGTTCGCGCAGCGCGCTGCCTTGCCGGATTTCGACGAGCGCAACGGACTTGGCGCTGCGGGCATGGTGGACCTGTTCGCGTGGGACGAGGACGAATTCAACCGCCGCATGGAAGGCAGCCCGATCCGGCGAATTGGCCACGAGCGCTGGCTGCGCAACCTGGCGGTGGGGCTGGGCAATGCCGCGGCGAGCGCGGCGGGCAGGGGAGATGCGGCGATCGTCGCGGCCCTGCGCGCACGCGCCGCGCACCCTTCAAGCCTGGTGCGCGAACACGTGGCCTGGGCGCTGGCCCGGCATGGCGTGCTACTCGATGCGCTTGAGGCGCAGGCCTGACCAGTCGCCGTCGATCGAGATCATCGCCACCGCCGTGATGCCGTTTTCCTTGGCATAGGCGTTGATGGAATCGCGGTTGATGTCGGTGGCCTTGGAGGCGGTCTGCTTGAGGTAGGCGATCCACAGCGAACCCTTGTCGCCCAGGCGCTCCTTGGCGGTCGGCATGTATTGCTCGAGTTCCTTGCGGTTGAGCGCGAACATCAGGATCACATCGACCGGGCCATCGCCTTCCTTGACGAGCTCGGCCGGCATCTGGGCGGCCACGGCGGGGTTGGCCTGGCTGTTCAGGACCAGCATCGATTTCGCCGTCCGTAGAAACATCTTGTCTGCAACAGATTTTTCGCTCATGGGAGTTCCTAAATGCAAGTGCTGCGCAGCCGAGGGTGTTCACGGCGGCTACGACGCGTTCAGGTACATTTTACAAGGCTTCGTTCAAAGGGCTGTGACGCTTGCGGTGCGGAATTGGTAGGGTGGCCGGCGTAGCCGGCCACCCTACGTGAAGGGCAACCGTTATTTCAGAAGCCCGGCCAGTTCGACCGCCGTCTTGACATGCATCTTGTCGAAGATATGCGCGCGGTGCACTTCCACCGTGCGCATGCTGATTCCCAGCTTGTCCGCCACCACCTTGTTCATCATGCCGGCCAGGATCAGGTCGAGCACTTCGCGCTCGCGCGCCGATAGCGTGGCCAGGCGCGCCTGCACCACGGCCCCGTCGGCCGCCTTGCGCGAGGCCGCCAGCGCCTCGTCGACCCGGTCCATCAGCACATTGTCGTTGAACGGCTTTTCGAAAAAATCGAAGGCGCCGCGCTTGAGCGAGTCGACCGCCATTGGCACATCGCCGTGGCCAGTGAGGAAGATCACGGGCAGGCGCGCGATGAGGCCAAGTTTTACCAACTGGTCAAAAACCGCGACGCCATTCATGTCGGGCATGCGCACGTCCAGCAGCACGCAGTCGCCGCCCGCGCTGGCGGGGCTGGAGGTGGCGACGGCGTCGAGGAAGGCTTGCCCGCCCGCATAGCCGCGCGCCTCCAGGCCGCGCGACTGCGCCAGCCAGGCCAGCGCGTCGCGGATGACGTCTTCATCGTCGACAATGTGCAGCATTCGGTGGTCTTTCGTGCCGGGCGGGATGCGCCCGTGTTCATGTTGTCGCAGCACATGCCGCAGGGGGATTTTAGCCCAGCGCCCGGTCCGCCGCTTGCGCGGGCAGGGCGAAGCTGAAGATGGTGCCGCCGCCCGGGTTCGGCGCATGGGTCAATGTGCCGCCGTGGAACTCGATCGCGGTGCGGCAGATCGACAGCCCCATGCCCATGCCCTCGGCCTTGGTCGAGTAGAAGGGCGAGAACAGGCCGGCCGCCACTTCCGGTGCGATGCCGTGGCCGCGGTCGATCACCGAGACCGTCACCGAGCCGGCCTCGTGCGCGGCCGCGATGCGCAGCACGCGCTGGTCGGGGCGTGTGTCCTGCATCGCTTCGATGGCGTTGCGCGTCAGGTTGAGCAGCACCTGTTCCAGCAGCACGCGGTCGGCCAGTACCGGCGGCAGCTGCGGCGCGATATCGATGCGCAGCACCACGCCGGCCTGGCGCGCCTGCAGCTCGACCAGCGCGCGCACGCCGTCCAGCACGCTGCGGATGCCCACGGTCTCGCGGCGCGGCTCGCGCTTTTTCACGAACTGGTGCACGCTGCGGATGATCTGGCCGGCGCGCTGGGCCTGCTGGCGCGCCTGCTCCAGCGCGTGGCGCAGCATGCCGGCGTTGACCGGTTCGCCCGACTTGCCGCTGTTCTCCAGCACATTGATGGCGCCGGCCGTGTAGCTGGAAATGGCCGCCAGCGGCTGGTTCAGCTCGTGCGCCAGCATCGACGAGATCTCGCCCATCGTCGCCAGGCGCGCACTGGCTTCCAGCTTTTCCTGCTGCTGGCGGTTGAGTTCCTCGGCGCGCTTGCGGTCGGTGATGTCGAGCACCGAGCTCATGTAGCCCGTATGCTTGCCGTCCATGTCCACCAGCGGCGCCTCGAACACCAGCACGGGAACGCGGCGGCCGTCGGCGCGCAGGAACATGGTCTCGAACTGGGGGATGACATTGCCCGACAGCACGCCGCGGAAGCGCTCTTCGGATTCGCCCACCACTTCCGGGGCCCAGTAGGCCATCGGCGGCTTCTTGCCGACGATCTCTTCGGCCGGCAAGCCGACGATCTCGCAAAACGCCCGGTTCACGTACGTGACGCGCCCTTCCAGGTCGCGCGCGCGCAGGCCGGTGATGAGCGAATTCTCCATCGCGGTGCGGAAGGCCATCTGCTGGCGCAGCGCGGCCTCGGCCGCCAAAGTGCGCGAGATGTGGCGCCACAGCGCACCCAGGCTCAGCACCAGGCCCAGGGCCAGCACGATCACCGAGCCCACCAGCAGGTTGGGCAGCAGCTGGGGCGCGCGCTTGACGCTGTCGGTGGACAGCACCACCAGTGCGCCCGGCAGGTCGAGCTCGCGCCGGTGGGTGTAGACGCCGCGTCCCGGGCCGCCGGCCACGCGCCGCGCCACCGGGCGGTCGTCGCGGTCGAGCAGGGTCAGGGCATTGTCCTGGGCGAACCACCACGGCACCGTCTCGTCGAGCAGCACCTGCAGGCTGTAGGTGGCGATCAGGCTGCCCGCCGGTTTCCCGCCCGAGAACAGCGGCAGGTAGTAGTCGAGCGTGCCCGGCGAGGCGGTGGTGGCGCCGTAGGGCTCGCTGTAGCGGCCGCGCCGCGTGGCGCTGGCCACTTCGAGCGCGAGCCGGGTCGGCGCGGGCAGGGCGGCGGGCGGCTCCAGGCCGTGGCTGGCCAGGGGCTGGCCGTCGGCGCCGTACCACACGATGCGCACCAGTTCGTGGCCGTTATTGAACATCTGCTTGAAGCGTGCCTGCAGCGCCGCCGGCGCGGGCGGGCGCGCCACCAGGTCGGCGCCGAGCCCGGCCAACGCCTCTTCGCTGCGCGCCAGTTCGAAGCGCAGCGTCTGCTCGACCCACAGCGTATCGGCGATCAGTTGTTCCTGGCGTTCGGTCGCTTCCATCTGGCGCGCCTGCCATGGCAGCCAGACCAGCACGGCCAGGAACAGCAGCACCAGCAGCACCGGCACCAGCCAGCGCCAGGAGCGGGCGCGCTGGGCCGAGCGGGACTGGCGGAACGGAAATTTCATGGATGACTCCGTACTTCGTTACACTGTCGGGCTATATTGTGGAAGTCCACGATGGCGCGCGATGGCGCTGCGCCGCACACTCGCCCCAACCCAGCTTATTGTTTTCGCCACCAGGATGAACCGAACCGCCATGCACCTCAAGGCCCTGGCCGCCGTGCTGCTCGCCTGCGCAAGCGCCGGTGTGGCGGCGCAGGCGCCGATCGTCATCAAGTTCAGCCACGTGGTCGCGCCGGACACGCCGAAAGGGCGCGCCGCCGAGCGTTTCAAGGCGCTGGCCGAGCAGATGACGCGCGGCCGGGTGAAGGTGGAAGTCTACCCGAACAGCCAGCTCTACAGGGACCGCGAGGAGCTCGAGGCCTTGCAGCTGGGCGCGGTGCAGATGCTGGCGCCTTCGCTGGCCAAGTTCTCGCCGCTGGGGGTGAAGGAATTCGAAGCTTTCGACCTGCCCTACATCTTCCCGTCCAAGGCGGCGCTGTACGCGGTGACGGAAGGGCGCATCGGACGCGGCCTGCTGCGTAAACTCGAGCCCAAGGGCATCACCGGCCTGGCTTACTGGGACAATGGCTTCAAGATCATGTCGGCCAACAAGCCGCTGCTGAAACCCGTCGACTTCCGCGGCCTGCGCATGCGCATCCAGGCCTCCAAGGTGCTGGACGCGCAGATGCGCGTGCTCGGCGCCCAGCCGCTGGCGCTGGCCTTCTCGGAAACCGCCCCGGCGCTGCGCGACGGCGTGGTCGAAGGCACCGAGAACACGCCCTCGAACATGTTCACCCAGCGCATGCACGAGACGCAAAAGCACCTGACCGTGTCGAACCATGGCTACCTGGGCTACGCCGTCATCGTCAACAAGAAGTTCTGGGACGGCTTGCCGGGCGAACTGCGCAGCACGCTCGAGAAAGCCATGGCCCAGGCCACCGCCTACGAGAAAACCATCGCCCAGCATACCAACGATGCGGCGCTGGAATCGATCCGGCGCGCCGGCACCACCACCATCCATACGCTCAGCCCGCAGCAGCAGGCGGAGTGGCGCCGCGCCATGCAGCCGGTGCATGCGCAGATGGAAGAGCGGATCGGCAAGGACGTGGTGCAGGCGATCCGGCGCGAGGTCGCGAAGCAGGGCGCGGCAGGCCCCTCCATGACACGCAAATGACAGGTCTTTACGAACGCTTATGCTATTTCTTCATAACTAAAATAAATGAAGTAATGTGGCCAAAAAGATACGCTTGAGCAGAAAGCTTGCGATATGATGGGGCCTCTTTGCACTCACATGGTGCGAACGCGAACAGAACATACACGGTTTTGGGGAGCATAGAAAAAATCACGGTAATTCATACCGGAGACAAATCGAGGAGACACACGTTTTACAGAAGCCGTTAGCACAGCTAAACGGCCGGGAACGTGACCCGAATTGGAGCGCACCTCAGGGTGCGCTTTTTTTTCGCCTGCGGGGGCTGGCCGGGGTGGCTGCCCAAGGGGTAAGATGCTTTGATGAAGACAGACCAGGCCAGTACCTTGTTCAACGCCATCGTGCCGGCGCAATTCGGCGCGATCGGCATCCGCACCCAAGACGCGCGCGTGCGCGAGCTGGTCTACCTCCAGCCCTCGTTCGACGAGAAAGCGGCCGACAACGCGGTGGCCGAACTGGCCGCCATGCAGGTTGCCCACTACCTGCAAGATCCCGATTTCCGTTTCGACCTGCCCCTGTTCGAGGCCGGCACCGAGTTCCAGCGCCGCGTCTGGAGCGAGATCGCATCGATCCCGCGCGGCAACGTCAAGACCTACGGCCAGGTGGCCAAGCTGATTGGCTCGGCCCCGCGCGCGGTGGGCCAGGCCTGCGGCGCCAACTGGTTCCCCCTCATCATTCCCTGCCACCGCGTGACGGCCTCCGGCGGCCTGGGCGGCTTCTCGAACCAGGACGACGAGAACGGCTTCCACCTGTCGGTCAAGCGCTGGCTGCTGCGCCACGAAGGCGCCACCGCATCCCCATGGCAGCAGCAATCGATCTGGGACTGATCGACGAGTTCTGCGACGCCCTCTGGCTGGAACAGGGGCTGGCCAAGAATTCGCTCGACGCCTACCGCCGCGACCTGAAGCTGTTCGCCAGCTGGCTGGAAATGAAGCGGCCGGCGCGCACCAGCCTGCTCGCGGTGCAGCCCGAGGACATTGCCGCCTACTTCGCCGAACGCCATGCCGACACCCGGCCCAGTTCGGCCAACCGGCGCCTGTCGGTGCTCAAGCGTTTCTATGGGCTGGCGCTGCGCCGCAACCAGGTGGCCAGCGACCCCTGCCTGCAGATGGCCTCGGCCAAGCAGCCGCTGCGCTTCGTCCATACGCTGACCGAAGGCCAGGTGGAAGCGCTGCTGGGCGCGCCGGACGTGTCGACCCCGCTCGGCCTGCGCGAGCGCACCATGCTGGAGCTGATGTATGCGAGCGGACTGCGGGTGTCGGAACTGGTGGCCCTGAAACTGGTCGAAATGAGCCTGAACGACGGCGTGCTGCGCATCACGGGCAAGGGCAGCAAGACGCGCCTGGTGCCGTTCGGGGGCGAGGCGCGCGCCTGGCTGGAGCGCTACCTGAAAGATGCGCGCGGCATCATCCTGAATGGCCAGGTCGACGACGCCTTGTTCGTGACTGGCCGCGGCGGGGCCATGACGCGCCAGATGTTCTGGATCCTGATCAAGAAGCATGCGCAGAAGGCGGGCATCCAGGGGCCGCTGTCGCCCCACACGCTGCGCCACGCGTTCGCCACCCACCTGCTGAACCACGGCGCCGACCTGCGCGTGGTGCAGCTCCTGCTGGGGCACGCCGATATTTCGACCACACAGATTTATACGCATGTTGCGCGCGAGCGCCTCAAGCATCTGCATGCGCAGCACCATCCGCGGGGTTAATTCAAGCCGCAATGCCCGCAGTCGGCCATAATGGCCCCTGCACGACCGCAATCCCCACTCTTCCATACGAGGTGAACATGGCACGGACGAACTTCCAGTACGAAAAACGGCAGCGTGAACTCGAGAAGAAGCGCAAGGCGGAAGAAAAAGCCCGGCGCAAGGCGGAGGGCAAGCACGAAGGAGGCGAGGGCGCCGAAGGCGAAGGCGGCGAAGGCGGCGAGGCCGCGGTCCAGGATCCCGGCACCGGCCAGCCTGGAGAGCCGGCGCCGCAAAACGCCTGAGGGTGATGGCGTTGCGGCGCCGGGACAGGAAACTTTCGCGCTCGGGCTCCGTCCTGAAGCCAGGGTGGAGCTCCTTGCGCACGGTGTCAATATAACGAGGCGCCGCGCGCGCTTCCAGCCGGATGCGACAGGCGGTCGGCCGGCGGGTGTGGACGGCGGAAATGCGCGACGAAATGCAGGCGGTCGCCTGCTTTGCGTGTCCGCAAACGACAGGCGAAAAAAAGGGGAAGACTAAGGGATTGTCATGGGGTTCATGACTCTTTCTGCCTGAAAAGGATTTTTCCCGTGAGCGATTCTCCCCAGGACACGACGGGCTCGCCAGACAGGCAGCGCCTGTCGGCCGAGGCCGATTCCCCAGCCGCGCCGGGCGACGACGCCCTGGCCGTCGACGGGCCCGGTGGCGAAGCACTTGACTGGCTGTACCGCTTCGTGGCGGCCATCGAACTGGCGCCGGCGGTGGCGGTGCATTCCATGGATGAGTCCGGCGTCATCCATTACTGGAACCAGGCCTGCGCCCACCTGTTCGGCATACCGGCGCGCGATGCGCTGGGCCGGCCCTTCCGTGAGCTCGTGTCCCACATCGGCCACCAGACCGAGTTCGACGCCATCATTGCCGATATCTGGCAGGGAGGCGCCGCGCCGCCTCCCCGCGACTGGTATGTCGAGACCGCCTCCGGCCGCTGCCTGTGGGTGCATTCGAACCATTTTGCCGTCAGGCGCGGCGGCGTGACCCGGCAGGTATTCTGCATGGAGATCGACATCACCGCGCGCAAGCAGCTCGAAACCGACCTGGCCCAGGCCGCGCGCGTGTTCGAAAACGCCCATGAAGCCATCATCATGATGGATGCCGAGTACCGGGTGCAGGCGGTCAACCGCGCCTTCACCACCATTACCGGCTTCGAGCCCGGTGACATCGTCGGCTCGACCCTGGCCAGCCTGCCCTGGGGCGACGGCGACGCCGGCTTCTATCAAAGCATCTGGTCGCAGGTGGACGGCCAGGACCACTGGGAAGGCGAGCTGCCCGCACGGCGCAAGGACGGCGCCTCCTACACGGCCTGGGTGGCGCTCACCACCATCCGCGACACCTACGGCGAGCCCGCCAACCATATGGTCATGCTGTCCGATATCAGCGAGCGCAAGCGGGTGGAAGAGCAGGTGCGCCACCAGGCCGAACACGACGCGCTCACCGGCCTGCCCAACCGCACCCTGTTCCTCGACCGCATGCACCACGCGCTGGCCACCTGGCGCCGCCAGCACGACAGCTTCGCCGTCCTGTTCCTCGACCTCGACCGCTTCAAGGAAGTCAACGACAACAACGGCCACCAGGCCGGCGACGCGGTCTTGCGTGAGGTCGCTACCCGCCTGCGCGGCTGCGTGCGCCGGGTCGACACGATCAGCCGCCTCGGCGGCGACGAGTTCGTGATGCTGCTGGCCGATATCGGCGGGGTCGACCAGGCCGCCCACGTGGCGGCGGCCGTCATGGCGGCGGTCTCGCGTCCCATCGAGGTGGCGCGGCAGCAGCTCACGCTGTCGGCCTCCATCGGGGTGGCGATCTGCCCTACCGACGGCGGCGACGTCGACACGCTGATGCACCATGCCGACGTCGCCATGTACCACGCCAAGGCGCAGGGCCGCAGCAGCTTCCGCTTCTTCAGCCCCGAAATGAATGCCCGCGTGGTCGAGCGCGGCGAACTGGATAAGCGGCTGCGCCAGGCGCTCGAACGCCAGGAATTCGTGCTCGAATACCAGCCCGAGCTCGACGTCGGTTCCGGCCGCGTCATCGGCATGGAAGCCCTGATCCGCTGGCGCCACCCGGACCGCGGCCTGCTGCTGCCGCACGACTTCCTGCAGGTGGCCGAGGAATGCGGCCTAATCGTCCCGATCGGCGAATGGGTGCTGCGCGAAGCCTGCACCCAGGCCAGGGCCTGGCGCGACGCCGGCCACGAAGCCACGGTGGCGGTCAACCTGTCCGACGTCCAGTTCCTGCACGGCCGCCTGCTCGACACCGTCGACGACGCGCTGGCCCAGTCGGGCCTGGCGCCACACTGCCTCGACCTCGAAATCACCGAAGGCGCACTGATGCAGGGCGATGCCGGCCTGGATGGCACCGTGGCGGCGCTGCGCGGGCGCGGCGTGCAGCTCACCGTCGACCGCTTCGGCACCGGGGTGGCCAGCCTGTCCTCGCTGCGCCGTTTCCCGCTGTCCAAGCTCAAGATCGACCGCAGCTTCGTGAGCGACATCGAGCACGACCCCGACGACGCGGCCCTGATCCCGGCCATCATCGCGGTGGCGCGCAGCCTGCGCCTGCGCGTGGTGGCCGAGGGCGTGGAGACGGCCGAGCAGCTGCGCTTCCTGCGCCAGCACGGCTGCGACGAATACCAGGGGTTTTATGGGGGCGGTGCCAGCAGCCGGCCCGATTTCAAGCCGGCGGCGCGCTGAAACGCAATGGGTCTAGCGGGCGCGTCGCACTCTCAGTCGAGCCTGCCGCTGAAGGGCCCATCCTGCGGATACAGCCGGATGCGCGCCAGCACCTGCCCATGGTCGGAGGCTTGCGGCAAGCCCAGGTTGAGGTGGTCGTTGAGGTAGACCACGTCCATCACTTCCCCGATCGCATTGGGCAGCACCGGATTGAACTCCTGCGACACCAATATGTGGTCGATGGTCGAGTGGCGGCTGCCGTGCACGATGGAAAAGCCGACGTTGCGCTGGCTGTCCTGGTGGCGGTGCAGGCGGGCGGCGTCGAACATGCGCTCGCCCAGCGGCGCGCCTTCGCCAAGCACGATCTCGGTGGTGACGGAATCGGCGACGTCGTTGAAGTCGCCCAGCACGATGCGCGGGCGCTGCTGCTCGCGCGCCATGTCGGTGAGCAGCACGCGCAGCGCCGTGGCCTCGGTGCCGCGCCGCACCAGCGAGCGCAGGCAGGCCAGCGCATACAGGTTGGGGTCTTCGCCGGTGTCGCTGTTGCGGTAGTCGGGCCGGCGCGATTTGAGGTGCACTACCACGACATCGACCACCAGGCCGGGCGCCAGTTCGACCTCGGCATGCAGCGGCGCGCGCGTGAAGCGGTCGGGGTCGCGGCTGCCCGCGGGCATCGACACGCTTTCGGGAAACAGCGCCAGCGCGCGGGCGCTGCCCCGCACCGGCAGGCGCGAGACCAGCGCCACGCTGGGGGTGAGGCGCGGGGCTTCAGGGTCCGGGTCGAAGCCCAGGTGGGCCGCCTCGCGGTAGTGGCGGGTGCGCGCCAGCACGTCGCGCAGGATGGCCTGCGAAAAAATTTCCTGGAAGCCGATCACGTCCGCATTGAGCAGGTCGACCTGATGGGCAGTCCAGTCCAGTTTAGCTTCGTATTCTTCCTGCGTGCATGGTTCCAGATTCTCATACACGCGCACCCCTGGCGGCGCCAGGTTAAAGGTGTTGAAGGTGGCAAAGCGAATTTCTTGCTGCATAATAGAAACCCCTTATGTTCGTCTTTAGCGTACCACGCATGGCCAAGAAAGAGCACGTCTCTGAGACACCCGCGACGCAGTTCCTGCGCAAGCATGGCGTCGTTTTTACCGAACATCCCTACCCCTATGAAGAACATGGCGGCACAGCCACTTCCTCACGCGAACTTGGGGTTCCCGAGCACAATGTCGTCAAGACCCTGGTGATGCAGGACGAAGCGGCCCGCCCGCTCATCGTCCTGATGCATGGCGACTGCAAGGTCTCGACCAAGAACCTGGCGCGCGCCATCCCCTGCAAGTCGGTCGAGCCCTGCAAGCCGGAAGTGGCGCAGCGCCATTCCGGCTACCTGGTGGGCGGCACCTCTCCCTTCGGGATCCGCAAGGCAATGCCGGTGTATGTCGAGGAATCGATCCTGGCCCTGGACACGATCTATATCAATGGTGGCCGCCGCGGCTACCTGGTCGGCCTGGCGCCCGGTGTGCTGACCGGAGTGCTGGGCGCCCGGGCCGTGCAGTGCGCCCTGGCCGAGTGATTGCCAAAGGGCAGGGCCGATGGTGTATATTCCCTGCGCCTGACGGGACCCGGTGGTCCCAAACGATAACAAGAGAGACCAGATGAACACCCTGATTGCCACCATTGCCGCCTACCTGATCGGCTCGATTTCCTTCGCAGTCGTGATGAGCCGCGCCTTCGGCCTGTCCGACCCGCGCACCTACGGTTCCAAGAACCCGGGCGCCACCAACGTCCTGCGCAGCGGCAGCAAGAAAGCCGCCATCGCCACCCTGCTCGGCGACGGCGCCAAGGGCTGGCTGGCGGTATGGCTGGCGGTGAAGTTCGGTCCGCAATACGGGATCGAAGAAGGCGGCATCGCGCTGGTCGCGATCGCGGTCTTCCTGGGCCACCTGTGGCCGGTGTTCTTCCGCTTCGTGGGCGGCAAGGGCGTGGCGACGGCGCTGGGCGTGCTGCTTGGGATTAACGTCTGGCTGGGGCTGGCGACGCTGGCGACCTGGCTGATCATCGCCTACGCCTTCCGCTACTCGTCGCTGGCCGCACTGGTCGCAGCGGTGTTCGCACCGTTTTACTACGGGCTGCTGTTCGGGGCGGATGAGGTGTTGTTCGCGGTGGTGGTGATGAGCGGGCTGCTGCTGTTCAGGCACAGCGGGAATATCGCCAATTTGATTGCGGGGAAAGAGTCGAGGATTGGGAGTAAGGCGGGGGCTGCGGGGAAGAAGAAATAAGGTTTGTGGATTGCGTGCAAGATTGGGTTCCGGCGAAGGCCGGAACCCAAGTCATGTACCGCTCCGCCACGGCCCCCGTGCACCACGCACAAGCCCACATCGCGTTACCATAGCCCCCATTAAACATTGAGGGCCGCCCCATGACCAAGCAACTCCGCATCGATTTCGTTTCCGACATCTCCTGCCCGTGGTGTGCGATCGGGCTTAACTCGCTGGAGCTGGCCCTGGCGCGGGTCAAGAGCGAGGTCAGTGCCGACCTGCATTTCCAGCCCTTCGAGCTCAATCCCAACATGGGTCCCGAGGGCCAGGATATCGGCGAGCACATCACCGAGAAATACGGCGCCACCGCCGAGCAGCAGGCGCATAGCCGCGAGATGATCCGCGAGCGCGGCCTGGACGTCGGCTTTACTTTCGACATGGAGCGGCGCGGGCGCATCTATAACACTTTCGACGCCCACCGCCTGCTGTCCTGGGCCGAGGAGCAGGGCCGCCAGCGCGAGCTCAAGGTGGCGCTGTTCGAAGCTTACTTCACCCATTGCGAAGACCCGAGCAACCACGACGTGCTGCTGCATACCGTCGAGCGTGCCGGGCTGGACCGCGAGACGGCGGCCGGCATCCTTGCCTCCGACGCCTACGCCGACGAGGTGCGCGAGCGCGAGCAGTTCTTCCAGCGCGCCGGCATCCATTCGGTGCCGGCCGTGATCATCAACCAGCGCCACCTGATTTCCGGCGGCCAGCCACCGGAAGTGTTCGAGCAGGCGCTGCGCGACATCGCCGCGCAGGCCGAACAGCCGGCGCAGCAATAAGCAGGCCGGCCTAGTCGAGGTCCAGGACCACCGGCTGGTGGTCCGAGGCCGCCGTTTCGGACTGCACGTCCACCGTCGTCACGCGCGAAGCCAGGTCGTCGGTCACGAAGAAATGGTCGTAGCACTCGGGCCGTTCCGGCCACGGGTAGCCATGCAGGCCCGTGGTCGGCGCGCGCGCGACCTTGCCGTGCACGGCGCGCCAGGCGTCGATGAAGGCCGGGGCGCCGTCGATCGGCGCCAGCAGGGCCTGGTAGTCCTCGGCATCGGGCGCAAAATTGAAATCGCCGCACAGGATCGCCGACGCCGGCCTGAAGCCCAGCTGGTAGGGCGCGTCCAGGTCCGGATCGGGCTGGAACACGCGCGAACGCGCGCAGGCCTCCGCATGCAGCTCGCGGATGCGCTGCACCTGCGCCATGCGCTGCAGCGCCGACCAGTATTCGAGGTGAGTGGTCATCAGGCGCAGCTTGCCGGAGGGCGTGTCGAGCACGGTTTCCATCAGGCCGCGCGGCATGCCGGCCGGACGGCCCGCTTCGACCGGCCACGGCAGCAGGTGGCGGTGCACCTGCGTGATGCGGTATTTCGAGAGGATCAGGTTGCCGAACAGGCGCGGGGAATTGTTCTTGTAGAGTTCACTCGGGGCATGTTCCATCATGTGGTAGCCGCCGAAGGCCCCGCCGAGCTGCTTGAACTGGTTCGCGGTCGCGCCGCCATCGAGTTCCGGATGGTTGGCCGCCACTTCCTGAAGGCACACCACATCCGGATTGAGCCGCCGCAGGACGTCGATGATCGCATGGATGCGGATCCGTCCGTCCTTGCCACAACCCCAATGAATGTTCCAGCTTACAACGCGCATCGCATAACCTCCGTAAAACTTAACCGTCGGATATTGCCACCGTTTGGCGCCGGGCGGTCACACGGTAGGATCGATGTCAGCCTTGCAAGTTCCATGGGGCGGGGCCCCAAACTGCTGCAGTTTTATGCCGCTACCAGCTCATCGAGCGGCCAGCGCGGACGCACATTGAACGCGTAGTCGCGCTGCGCCAGCGCCGGGTTGCGCTCGAGGCGCATGGCCCCGGCAAACGCGATCATGGCGCCGTTGTCGGTGCAGAATTCCAGCTCCGGGTAATAGACCTTGAAGCGGCGCCGGGCCGCGGCGTCATCGAGCGCGGCGCGCAGCTGCTTGTTGGCGCCGACGCCGCCGGCGATCACCAGGCGCGTGAGCCCCGTGTGGCGCATCGCGTTCACGCACTTGGCGGTCAGCACGTCGACGATGGCGTCGACGAAGCCGCGGGCGATGTTGGCCTTGTCCTGCTCGCAGATATTCGCCACCACTTTTTGCTCGTGGTTCTTGACCACCGTGAGCACGGCGGTTTTCAGGCCCGAGAAGCTGAAATTGAAGTCCTTCGAGTGCAGCATCGGGCGCGGCAGCGTATACGCCGCCGGGTCGCCGAATTCGGCCAGGCGCGAAATCGCCGGCCCGCCCGGATAACCCAGGCCCAGCAGCTTGGCCGACTTGTCGAAGGCTTCGCCGGCCGCGTCGTCCAGCGTCTCGCCCAGCATCGTGTAGCGGCCCACGCCGTCCACCCGCATCAGCTGGGTGTGGCCACCCGAGACCAGCAGGGCGATGAAGGGGAAGTCCGGGCGCTCGCTGGCCAGCAGCGGCGAAAGCAGGTGGCCTTCCAGGTGGTGCACGCCCAGCACCGGTTTGTCCAGCGCCAGCGCCAGCGAGCACGCCACCGACGAGCCCACCAGCAGCGCGCCGGCCAGGCCCGGGCCCTGGGTATAGGCGACGGCGTCGATGTCGGACATCGGGACGGCGGCGCGGTCCAGCACTTCCTGCAGCAGCGGCAGGGCGCGGCGGATGTGGTCGCGCGAGGCCAGTTCCGGCACCACGCCGCCGTATTCCTCGTGCATGGCGACCTGAGAGTGCAGGGCGTGGGACAGCAGGCCGCGCTCGGTGTCATACAGAGCAAAGCCGGTTTCATCGCAGGAGGATTCGACGCCGAGAACGATCATGGGGAAACTGCAGGAGGGAAAAGCCAGATTTTACCGTAGGGTGGGCGGCTATGCCGCCCGCGCGTCCAATTCACCGATGAATAGACGCGCCGGTTTGCACATACGGGTTGAATTACGGACGCTGCAACAATTCCTGGTGCGCGCCGCGCAGCATCGCTTCCGTCTCTTCCCAGCCGATGCAGCCATCGGTCACCGAGCAGCCATATTTCAGCTGCGACAGGTCTTCCGGAATCGCCTGCGCCCCGCTGACGATGTTCGATTCGATCATCACGCCCACCAGCGAGCGGTTGCCGTGCTTGATCTGCTGGATCACGTCCGACATCACCAGCGGCTGCAGTTCCGGCTTCTTGTAGCTGTTGGCATGCGAGCAATCCACCACCAGGTTGGTTGGCAGCTTGGCCTTGGCCAGCGCCTGCTCGGCAATCGCCACCGACACCGAATCGTAGTTCGGGCGCCCGCCGCCGCCGCGCAGGACCACGTGGCCGTAGGCGTTGCCGCTGGTGCGTACGATCGACACGGTGCCCTGGCCATTGATGCCCAGGAAAGCGTGCGGGCTGGCCGAGGACTGCACGGCGTTGACCGCGATGCTCACATCGCCGTCGGTGCCGTTCTTGAAGCCCACCGGGGTCGACAGGCCGGACGACATTTCGCGGTGGGTCTGCGATTCGGTGGTACGTGCGCCGATGGCGGTCCAGGCGATCAGGTCGCCCAGGTACTGGGGCGAGATCGGGTCGAGCGCCTCGGTGGCGGTAGGCAGGCCCATTTCGCACACGTCGAGCAGGAAGCGGCGCGCGCGTTCCATGCCGACATCGACGCGGAACGAGTCGTCCATGAAGGGGTCGTTGATATAGCCCTTCCAGCCGGTGGTCGTGCGCGGCTTTTCGAAATACACGCGCATCACCAGCACCATGGTGTCCGCCACCTCGGCCTGCAGCGCCTTGAGGCGGCGCGCATAGTCCAGCCCGGCTTCCGGGTCATGGATCGAGCAGGGGCCGACCACCACGAACAGGCGCTTGTCCTTGCGATCGAGGATATTGCGGAGCGTTTCGCGGCCCCCCATCACGGTGGCGAAGGCGCGGTCGGACAGGGGCATGGTGGCGTGCAGTTCGGTCGGCGTCGGCATCTGGCCGAACGAACTGACGTTGGTATTTTCAATGGCAGGCGTATTGATCATGGCGCTGTAATGTCTGGAGGGAATAACCAGTGTAGACCGAAAATGCTGCAGTCGCACAGCCTCGGCCAATTTCTCATTGGGCTGGCGCACAAGCTGCGCAGCGACGCGGTATGCTTGTGGTATGAACAAGACGACTGAAAAATTTGCTGCCGCTCCCTTTATTAAAGAGATAGGCCGCGGCGTGAAGGGCGCGCGCAGCATGTCGCGCGAAGATGCCTGCGCGCTCTACGCCGCCATGCTCGAGGGCAGGGTGTCCGACCTCGAACTGGGCGCCATCCTGCTGGCGATGCGCATCAAGGGCGAATCGGTCGAGGAGCTGGCCGGCTTCATGGATGCGGCCGAGACCTCGTTCGCCTTGCTGCCCAGCCCGCCGGGCGAGTTCGCCCCGGTACTCATCCCGAGCTACAACGGCGCGCGCAAGCTGGCCAACCTGACCCCGCTGCTGGCGCTGCTGCTGGCGCGCGAGGGTGTGCCGACCCTGGTGCATGGCGTGCGTAGCGACCCCGGCCGTGTGACGACCGCGGAAATCATGGCCGAACTGGGCCTGGCCGAAGCCGGCTCGAGCGCGGACATCCTGGATGCGGCGGCCAGCCTGCGCCCGGCCTTCATCCCGATCGAACGGCTGGCGCCCGAACTGGCCCACCTGCTGTCGCTGCGCCGCATCCTGGGCGTGCGCAATTCCACCCACACCCTGGTCAAGATCCTGCAACCCTACGATTGCCCGGCGCTGCGGCTGGTGTCCTACACCCATCCGGAGTACCTAGAGACGCTCGGCGCGTATTTCACCAGCGCGGCGCCAAGCCAGCGCGGCGACGCCTTCCTGATGCGCGGCACCGAGGGCGAGACCGTCGCCAACCCCCACCGCGCCCAGCAGATCGACTGGTTCCACGGCGGCCAACGCACCCTGCTGGTCGAGCGCGACGCGCCGGCAGACGTGCTGGCCGAGGTGCCGGAAGCGCGCGACGCGGCCACCACCGCGGCCTGGATCGCCGCCGCCCTGCGTGGCGACGTGCCGATTCCCCCCTCCATCGCGGCCCAGGCGGCGCAATGCCTGCGGGTCGCTCGGGCACTCCGGTCCTGATCGACGCCTGTCATCGCACACAGAAGCCACCTTCACAGGTGGCTTTTGTGCTTTCAGCGGGCCGTTTTCGCGCTACCCGTTGGATAAGAACAACATATGTACCAAGCAAACAAAAAAAATTATCGATGCCGCATACCAATATTGTTTGAAACATATTTTTGCCGTATTGACGCAATGTCCTCATGAATTTACGTTATGTGCGGCAAAAGTTTAGTGTTCCCGTTGCCGCCGCTCGGCTAAATGCATATACAAGTAACAATTATTGATGAATCTGACAATACGAAGCTTACAGTTGACTTACAGAAACAGTGATTTTGGACAAAATGCCGGTATTATTTTCGAGCAACATAGCAAAACGATACCGAACAGCAACATTGCGTGTTTCTCTGGTGGTAACGCGGTTCGGATGTCGTGATAACAGTCCGGCTCGAAGGATGCCGCTCCGTCACATACTGAAGGAAGACCAGAATGACCAAGCACGCTCGTTTCACCTCCCACCTGCCGCTGGCGGCACTCGCACTGGCATTGGCCGCCGCGACCGGCAGCGCGGCCGCCGCAGTCGCCACCGCCAGCTCGTCCAGCACCGTCGTCACGCCGATCGCCATCACCAAGGCAACCGACCTGTCCTTCGGCAGCTTCGCAGCCGGCGCCGGCGCCGGCTCCGTCACCGTGAGCACCAGCTCCGCCCGCACCCAGGTCGGCGTGGTCCTGATGGGCGGCACCATCACGGCCGCCAAGTTCGACGTGACCGGCCAGTCGGGCCTGAACTATTCGATCGTCCTGGGCGGCAGCACCGAACTGACTTCGGGCACCGACACCATGGCCTTCGCCACCGTCAGCGACCTGACCGGCGCCGGCGCCGTGACCGGCAACGTCAGCAGCGGCACCCTGGGCGCGGGCGGCCAGTCGATCTACGTCGGCGGCATCCTGACCGTGGGCGCCAACCAGGCCGCCGGCAGCTACACCGGCAACGTCAGCGCCACCGTGGTGTACGAGTAAGACCGTCCGGGTAGCGGCGTCGCCGGCCTGAACGATGTTGCCGCGCCCTTGCCCGGCCTTCCTGCCCGCCAGCGCGCTGACGCTGGCGGCGCTGTTGCCGCTCGCTGCGGCGCATGCCCAGCAGATCGTGCTCAACAACACACGCAGCCTCGATTTCGGCAGCTTCGTCGCCGCCAGCGGCGGCAGCATCACCATCAGCCCGACCGGCATGCGCACGCGCACCGGCGGCGTGGTGCTGCTCAATTCCCAGATGGCCGGCCAGGCCGGCTTCCTGGTGGCCAGGAGCGGCAGCGAGGGCGGCGACATGGCCGTCATCATCTCGCTGCCCGCCAATGGCAGCACGCGCCTGAGCAGCGGCGCCAACAGCATGGCGGTCGACAATTTCGTCCACACCCCATCCACGCTGGCCTCGGTGCCCGCCGGCGGCGTCGCGCTGTCGGTGGGCGCCACCCTGAGCGTGGCGCCGAACCAGCCGGCCGGGAACTACACCGGCACGTTTCCCTTGATCGTCAATTTTCAGTAGGCTAGAACCCATGTTTTTCCAGCTGTCCGCACCTGTCTTGCCGCGCCACCTGCGCCTTGCGTCCTTCTTCCTCCTGGCCGGCCTGCTGCTGGCCCTGTCCCGCCCCGCGCACGCGGACCTGATGCTGCACCCGACCCGGATCGTGTTCGACAAGAACCAGCGCGCCGCCCAGGTCGAACTGATCAACAACGGCAGCAAGCCGGCCAGCTACCGGATCACCCTGGTCAACCGCCGCATGACCGAAGCCGGCCAGTTCGAGCCGGCCGACAGCGCGCAGGACGGCGAGCGCTTCGCCGACAGCATGCTGCGCTATTCGCCGCGCCAGGTCACGCTGCAGCCGGGCACCGCGCAGACCGTGCGCCTGATGCTGCGCAAGCCCGCCGACCTGCAGGAAGGCGAATACCGCTCGCACCTGCTGTTCGACAAGCTGCCGGACGTCGAAGGCAGCGCCAGCATCGAAAGCCGCAGCGACAGCAAGCAGATCGGCGTCGTGATGAACGCCCTGGTCGGCGCCTCGATGCCGGTGATCGTGCGCCACGGGAACGTGGCCGCGACCGTCAAGCTCGACGGGCTGGCGCTGCAGAAGGACGCGGCGCGCCGCCCACTGCTGGCCCTGCGCTTCGAGCGCGAAGGCGCCAGCTCGGTGTACGGCGACGTCAGCGTCAGCTTCACCCCGCGCGGCGGCAAGACGGTCAGCCTGGGGCAGGTCGCCGGGATTGCCGTCTACACCCCGAACCGCCTGCGCCATGCCACGCTGCCGCTGCAGGTGCCGCCCGGCGTGACCCTGGCCGGCGGCGTGCTCGAGGCCAGCTTCCGCGACCGCCCCGAAGCGGGCGGCAAGCTGCTGGCCCAGGCCAGCCTGGCGCTGCCCTGAGCCGCGGGAGACTTCGCTGGCGACGATGCGGGTATCCAGAACAGGCGTCCTTGTCGCGGGACTGCTGTTGCTGCCGGTGTTGCCGCCTGGCGCGGCCGCGGCCCCGTCGCCGGCTTCCGAGACCAACCTCGTCCTGCTGGAAGTCCGGCTCGGCAACCAGGTCCTGTCCGACGCCGTCAACGGCTACGAGATCGGGCGCGACGTCTTCCTGCCGCTGGGAGAAATGGCGCGCCTGCTGACCCTGGCCATCCGCGTGTCGCCGGGGGAAGGGCGGGCCAGCGGCTACATCCTGCAGGAAAAGCGCGGCTTCAGCCTCGACGTGCCGGGCCGCGTGCTGGAGGTGGCCGGCAAGCGCGAAGACATCGACCGCGCGCAGTTCAAGCTGT
Organism: Massilia yuzhufengensis; assembly: GCF_900112225.1. Classification (GTDB taxonomy): domain Bacteria; phylum Pseudomonadota; class Gammaproteobacteria; order Burkholderiales; family Burkholderiaceae_D; genus Telluria; species Telluria yuzhufengensis. The sequence goes on from NZ_FOLD01000037.1 coordinate 34,904, forward strand.
ACCCCGACGAAATCTATGTGGCCAGCAAGCTGCTGGCGCGCCTGTTGCCGGTGGACCTGGAGCTCGACATGTCGAACCTGGTCCTCAAGGTCCGGCCGCGCGAGCAATTGCCGCTGCAGGCGCGCCTCGGCCGGCGCGAGCGCGGCAGCCTGCCCGGCGCCCCGGGCGGCTACACCGACCCGGGCTATCCGCGTCTGGCCACGCCCTACCGGCTGGCCGCCATGCCCTTCATCGACCAGACGGTCGGGGTATCGGCGACCAGGAACGACGGCCGCCGCCAGCTTGACACGGCCTACACCGGCTACCTGACCACCGACCTGCTCGGCATGGAAGCCAGCCTGTACGCGAGCCGCAAGCGCAACGATCCCGCGAGCGGCCTGCGCCTGACGCTGGGGCGCCACGATCCCGACGCCGGCCTGCTCGGCCCGCTGCACGCGCGCACCGCCCTGTTCGGCAGCGTGCCGCTGCCGGGCGTGCCGAATATTTCCTTCAGCAGCCCGACCGGCAACGGCGTGGTGGTGAGCAACCGCCCGCTCAACCAGCCGACCAGCTTCGACCGCCACACGCTGCAGGGCGCGCTGGCGCCGGGCTGGGACGTCGAGCTCTACTACAACGAGGCGCTGGTCGGCTTCCAGCAATCGCGCCCCGACGGCAAGTACAGCTTCGAAGACATGCCGCTGGCCTATGGCCCCAATGAATTCCGGCTGGTCTTCCACGGCCCGCTGGGCCAGTTGCGGGTGGAGCGTCAGAGCTTCCTGCTGGAACAGTCCGCCGTGCCGCGCGGCGCCCTGTACTACGACGCCGGCGCCCACCGCGACCTGCGCGGACGCGAGCGCGCATTGGCGCAGTTCGAGTGGGGCGTGGGCGAGGGCATCAACGCCATCGGCGGCTGGCAGCGCGTGCCGCGCTTCGACGGCAGCGCGCGCAGCTACGCCAACCTGGGCCTGCGCGGCTACTGGAACAGCGTCATCGGCACGCTGGACGCCATCCGGGCGCAGGATGGCGGTACGCTGGCGCAAGTGGGCATCAAGACGCGCGTCGGCCTCGTGGCCCTGTCGGCCAGCCATGCGCAGCTGAACAAATTCCAGAGCGAATTCTTTACCCAGACGATGAATCCGGTGCGCCTGCGCGACGAGCTGCGCGCCGAAGGCGTGGTGGCGCCCGGCGGCGGCCAGTTCTTCCCGGTGGCGCTGCAGCTGCGGCGCGACCGGCTCGCTTCGGGTACGCGCAACATGGAAGTGCTGGGGCGGGTGTCGGCCTACCGCGACGGCACCGCGCTGACCAACGGGCTGCGCTGGCAATCGCTCGGCGGCAGCGAGCTGGCCGACGGCGCCTTCCAGGTGAGCCGGCGGGTGGCGGGCATCGGCCTGACCGGCCAGCTGCACTACACCATCGCCCCCGACACCGCGCTGGGCAGCGCCGCCGTCGCGGGCGACTACTACCTGAACGACGGCTACCTGCTGAACCTGGGCTTGACCCGCCTGTTCCAGCAGCGCGAGCTGCGCGTCACCGGCGGGCTCAACAAGAGCCTGGGCAGCTACGGGCTCGGCATCAACGGCTACTATTCCAACCGCCACGACTACGGCCTCGGCCTGCAGTTCTTCATGGCCATGGGACTGGAGCCGCGCAGCAGCCGCCTGCTGACGGACGCCCAGCCCATGGCCAGCCTGGGCGCGGCCTCGATCCGCGTGTTCCTCGACAAGGACCTGAACGGCATCATGGATGGCGCCGACGAAGCGATTGGCGGCGCCGGCTTCATCGTCAACGGCGCCAACTACGCGGCCCGCACCGACGCCGCCGGCATCGCCTACCTGCCGCGCCTGCCGCCGCACCTGAACACCGACATCGGCCTGGACCCGAACACCCTCGACGACCCGCAATGGCAGCCGCGCCTTTCCGGCGTGCGCATCGTGCCGCGGCCGGGCAAGGTCAGCCAGCTCGAGTTCGCCGTCAACCTGACGGGGGAGGTGGATGGCAGCACCTATTTATATGCCAACGGGACGCGGCGGGCGATCGGGGACTTGAAGCTGGAACTGGTGGATGCGTCGGGCAAGGTCGCGGCCACCATCAGCAGCGCGGCGGACGGGTATTTTGTGATGACCGGGATCTTTCCGGGAGAGTATTTATTGCGAGTGTCGCGCGAGCAGCTCAAGCGGTTGGGGCTGACGGATACGGGGATGCATGTCATCACGATCGGGCGGGATGGGACGGTGCTCAATGGAAGGGATGTGGATGTGCGGGCGGAGGATGAAACCTAGCGTCGTCACGCCACGCTATCGGGACGCGACGAACTTGGGTTCCGGCCTGCGCCGGAACGACGTGCTTATGTACGTAGTAGAGGTCAGAGATATCGATAGCCGAAAGACCGTCGTACGCGCCACTGGCGCCTACGACTTCCGGCGCAGGCGGGAACAATGCCGCCGGCATTGTTCCCCCCAATCTTGCCTGTACACCACCCCCCTCCGCTTCCACCCACCCAGGTGAACCGTATACAATGCCCGGTTTGGCTTCTCGCAGGACACCCACGCAATGGCAAAACAATACGATGTCGTAGTAATCGGCGCGGGCGCGGCCGGCATGATGTGTGCGGCGGTTGCTGCGCAGCGCGGCAAGAGCGTGGTGCTGATCGACCATGCCGAGCGCCTGGCCGAAAAGATCCGCATTTCCGGCGGCGGCCGCTGCAATTTCACCAACGTGAACGCCGCGCCGGCCAACTTCCTGTCCCAGAATCCGAACTTCTGCCGCAGCGCGCTGTCACGCTACACGCCGCAGGACTTCCTCGCCCTCGTCAAGAAATACCGCATCGCCCACCACGAGAAGCACAAGGGCCAGCTGTTCTGCGACGATTCGTCCGAACAGATCATCCAGATGCTGCGCGCCGAATGCGCCGCGGGCGAGGTCAGCTGGCGCACGCCGTGCAAGGTCGCCGGCATCGAGAAGCTCGAAACGGGCTTCCTGGTCACGGCGGAAGGCGGCGACATCGCATGCGAGAGCGTGGTGATTGCCACCGGCGGCCTGTCGATCCCGAAGATCGGCGCCACCGACTTCGGCTACCGCATCGCGACCCAGTTCGGGCTCGGGATCGTCGAGCCGCGCCCGGGCCTGGTGCCACTGACCTTCGACGGCCCGAGCTGGGAAGCCTTCGTGCCGCTGGCCGGCATCGCGCTGGAAGTGGAAGTGAGCACCGGCAGCGCCAAGGCCAAGGGGAAGGGGGCCGCCCAGCGTGGGCATTTCCGCGAAGACCTGCTGTTCACCCACCGCGGCCTGTCGGGCCCGGCGATCCTGCAGATCTCCAGCTACTGGCAGCCCGGCACCCCGATCGTGATCGACCTGCTGCCCGAGATGGACGTGGCCGAGGAACTCATCGGCATGAAGTCGACCGTGAAAAAGCAGATGGGCAATGTGCTGGCGCAGTGGTTGCCCACCCGCCTGGCCGAAGGCCTGCTGCTGGCCAATGGTTTCGCCCTGGATGCGCGCCTGGCCGACATGCCCGATGCCAAGCTGCGCAAGCTGGGCGATGCCATCAACCGCTGGGCCATCGTCCCGACGGGCTCGGAAGGCTACAGGAAGGCCGAGGTGACCCTGGGTGGCGTCGATACGCGTGAACTGTCCCAGCAGACCATGATGGCCAACAAGGTCCAGGGGCTGTATTTCATTGGCGAGACGGTCGACGTGACCGGCTGGCTAGGGGGCTACAACTTCCAGTGGGCATGGGCCTCCGGCTACGTTGCCGGCAGCAGCGTTTGACGCGTAAATGGCACTGTAGCAATTCAGGGACAGCTTCATAAAACCTTCCACTGAACGGCAATTGATGCTAGAATTTCGTTCTTCCCAAATCCAACGGTTTCATTTTTACATGACCACTATCCGCCTTAAAGAAAACGAGCCGTTCGAAGTCGCAATGCGTCGCTTCAAGCGCACTATCGAAAAAACTGGTCTGCTGACCGAACTGCGCGCACGCGAGTTCTACGAAAAGCCAACTGCAGAACGCAAGCGCAAGCTCGCCGCTGCCGTGAAGCGCCACTACAAGCGCATCCGCAGCCAGCAACTGCCTAAGAAACTGTACTAAGACGGCACTGCCGGCTTGACCCGGTGACAGATGCTGTCCCGGCGAGTCGCTGAGCGTCAGCAAGCCCGCTCCGGTTGTTACCGCGGCGGGTTTTGTCGTTTAAATCAATCGAACACGGAGAATCCATGAGCCTGAAAGCACAAATCACCGAGGACATGAAAAACGCGATGCGCGCCAAGGACAGCGGCCGCCTGGCCGCCATCCGCCTGATCCTGGCCGACATCAAGCGCAAGGAAGTCGACGAGCAGATCGAGCTCGACGATACCCAGGTCCTGGCGATCGTCGAGAAGATGATCAAGCAGCGCAAGGATTCGATCACCCAGTTCGAAGCCGGCGGCCGTGCCGACCTGGCGGACATCGAGAAGGCCGAGCTGGTGATCCTGGCCGAGTACATGCCGGCCGGCCTGTCGGACGAGGAAATCGCGGCGGAAGTCGCCGCCGCCGTGGCCTCGACCGGCGCGTCCGGTCCGCAGGACATGGGCAAGCTGATGGGCGTGCTCAAGCCGAAGCTGGCGGGCCGTGCCGACATGACCGTGGTGTCGGGATTGGTGAAGAAGGCGCTGTCCGGCGGCTGACCATACGTTCGTTGAACGCGCGTGCGGCAAAGCCGCACACCCTACGTAGGGTGGTCCGGGCCACGAAAGGCGGCTATGCCGACCGCGCGTCCAGGCGGCCCATGCGCTGCCTTAATGCACGCGTACCACAAGCCAGACCCGTCTTGGCCATGGCCTTGTCCAAAATCAACTTGCAGTCAGCGCTGCGGTATAGTCTGAGATTAGACAAACACTGAGTACCTCCTAGTGATTCCGCAATCCTTCATTACCGATTTGCTCAACCGTGTCGACATCGTCGACATCGTCGGCCGTTACGTCCAGCTGAAAAAGGGCGGGGCCAACTACATGGGCCTGTGCCCATTCCATAACGAAAAGTCCCCCAGCTTCACCGTCAGCCCGACCAAGCAGTTCTACCATTGCTTCGGCTGCGGCGCCCACGGCACCTCGATCGGCTTCCTGATCGAATACTCGGGCATGGGCTTCATCGACGCCGTCAAGGACCTGGCCCAGGGCGTGGGCATGGTGGTGCCGGACAACGACGACAAGATCCCGCCACAGCAGCGCGCCGCCCAGCAAGCCCAGTCGCTCGCCATGACCGACGCGCTCAACCAGGCCTGCACCTTCTACCGCGCCCAGCTGCGCGAAGCCCCCAACGCCATCGCCTACCTCAAGAACCGCGGCCTCACCGGCGAGGTGGCGGCGCGCTTTGGCATGGGCTACGCGCCTTCCGGCTGGGACAACCTGCGCTCGGTCTTCCCGGACTACGACGCGCTGGCGCTGGTCGAATCCGGCCTGGTGATCGACAAGGTCGACGAAGACGGCGGCAACAAGAAACGCTACGACCGCTTCCGCGAGCGCGTGATGTTCCCGATCCGCAATACCAAAGGCCAGGTGATCGGCTTCGGCGGCCGCGTGCTCGACAGTGGCGAACCGAAATACCTGAACTCGCCGGAAACCCCGCTGTTCCAGAAAGGCCTGGAACTGTACGGACTGTTCGAGGCCCGCCAGGCGATCCGCGACGCCGGCTACGTGCTGGTAACCGAAGGCTATATGGACGTCGTCGCGCTGGCCCAGCTTGGCTTCCCGCAGGCCGTGGCCACCCTTGGCACCGCCTGCACCAGCACCCACGTGCAAAAGCTGCTGCGCCAGACCGACAACGTGATCTTCAGCTTCGACGGCGACAAGGCCGGCCGCCGCGCCGCCCGCCGCGCGCTGGAAGCCTGCCTGCCGCAGGTGTCGGACAACAAGACCATCAAGTTCCTGTTCCTGCCGCAGGAACACGACCCGGACAGTTTCGTGCGCGAGCGCGGCGCCGATGCCTTCGAGCAGGAAATCCACGAGGCGATGCCGCTGTCGCAGTTCCTGCTGCGCGAAGTCAGTACCGAGCACGACCTGTCCACGCCGGAGGGCCGGGCCCACGTCCAGTTCGAGGCCAAGCCGCTGCTGCAGGCCATGGCGCCGACCTCGCTGCGCCTGCAGATCGTGCGCGGCCTGGCCAGCCTGACCGAATCCACGCCGGCCGAGCTCGAATCGCTGTTCGAGCTGTCCAAGCCGGTATCGGTGGTGCGCCGCGCGCCGCCGCGCCAGGGCCGGCCCAAGCCGATCGGGCTGGAGCTGCAGATGCTGCGCATCTTCGTGTCGCATCCGCAACTGGCGCTGCAGATCGACGAGGCCGCCCAGCAGTCGCTGGACTACTTCGGCCAGGAATCCGCCGACAGCCTGCGCCACCTGCTGCAGATGGCGCAAGACCTGGGCGAGCACGGCACCTTCGCCGCGCTGTCCCAGCAACTGAAGGAAGTGACGGCAGAATACGACAGCCTGATCGCGGAAATCGCTGCAGAACCGGAAAGCGACATTGAGGCAGATCGCGTGTGGCTATCCAGTGCGCTGCGCCAGATCAAGATGGACACATTGAAGCAGGAGTTGAACCAGTTGTTTTCTTCGGGCCTGACCCCAGATCAGGTGAGTGCTCGCTATCGCGAGATTACCGCTCAGCAGGACCTCCTGGCCCGTGAAGCAGCTGCGGAAATGACGCCTCGTTAACCCCCGTGCATACCGCCCCGGCGGCAGGTGTTCACGACTGGAAAAAGTAGGGGTGCGTGCTATAATAAAACGCTAACTATTGCAAGCTTCGAAACCATTTTCCGTTTCAATGGGGGCATGCAGTTTGGGTTAGCGAGGCAACAGATGTTGCTTGCAGGGTGATGTAAGGTAACAAGACAGTTTATCTTTAACCATCGTAAGGTTAGTCGTCGTGACTTCGAAAGCGCCTGTGCCAACCAAGAAACCCGAAACCCAAGTGGCTGCAAAAACCACGAAAGCGTCCGCCGCCACGGTGGACAAAGGTCAAGACCAGGCCGAGGTTCGTACGGCGAGCCCGGCACCGGTCAACGCGACGACCGATGCGGCCGCACTGGCCGCCATCGACACGTCCGGCTATGTCCTGCCATCCGTCAAGGTTCCGGGGCGTCGTGGTCGTAAGCCAAAAGAATTCACCCCCGAGAATGATGAGATCGCCGCCCTCAACGCGGTCGAGCGCGCCGAACTGAAAGCCGCGGACAAGGCCAAGGCCAAGGACCGCAAGGCGAAGGAAAAGGCGCTGCTGAAAGACGCGTTCTCGTCGGATACCGAGGCCAGCGAAGAAGAGCTGGAAATCCGCCGCAACAAGCTCAAGGCCCTGATCAAGTCGGGCAAGGAGCGCGGCTTCCTCACGTACTCCGAGATCAACGACCACCTGCCGGAAAACATCGTCGATCCGGAAGCGATCGAAGGCATCATCGGCACCTTCAACGACATGGGCATCGCCGTCTACGAGCATGCCCCTGACGCGGAAACCCTGCTGCTGTCCGACAATGTTGCCACTGTCACCAGCGACGACGAAGCCGAAGCGGCCGCCGAAGCGGCCCTATCCACTGTCGACTCCGATTTCGGCCGCACCACCGACCCGGTCCGCATGTACATGCGCGAAATGGGCTCGGTCGAGCTGCTCACCCGTGAAGGCGAGATCGAAATCGCCAAGCGCATCGAAGACGGCTTGAAGGACATGATCCAGGCCATCTCGGCCTGCCCGGTGACCATCGCCGAGATCATCGACGCCGCCAGCAAGATCGAGAAGGACGAGATCAAGATCGACGAAATCGTCGACGGCATGGTCGACCAGGAAGACGACGGCAGCGCGCCGGCTCCGGCCGCCCCGACCGCCAGCGATGACGACGACGAGGACGAGGAAGAAGAGGAAGAAGCCGAGGAAGAGGAAGAAGACGGCGCCGCGGCAGGCGGCGCGGCCGGCTACTCGGCCGAGCAGCTCGAAGCCCTGAAGCAGCAAGCCCTCGGCAAGTTCGACCAGATCGCCCAGCAATTCGACAAGATGCGCAAGGCCTTCGAAAAAGACGGCTACAACAGCAAGGCCTATGTCAAGGCGCAGGAAGCGATCTCCAACGAGCTGCTGGGCATCCGCTTTACGGCCAAGGTGGTCGAGAAGCTGTGCGACACCCTGCGCGGCCAGGTCGACGAAGTGCGCCACATCGAGAAACAGATCCTCGACGTGGCCGTGAACCGCTGCGGCATGCCGCGCGCTCACTTCATCAAGGTCTTCCCGGGCAACGAAACCAACCTGGAATGGGTGGACGGCGAAGTTAACGCCGGCCACGCCTACAGCGCCATCCTGGGCCGCAACATCCCGACCGTCAAGGAACTGCAGCAGCGCCTGATCGACCTGCAGGCCCGGGTCGTGCTGCCGCTGCCGGACCTGCGCAACATCAACCGCCAGATGGCGGCCGGCGAGATGAAGGCCCGCAAGGCCAAGCGCGAGATGACCGAGGCCAACCTGCGCCTGGTGATTTCCATCGCCAAGAAGTACACCAACCGCGGCCTGCAATTCCTCGACCTGATCCAGGAAGGCAATATCGGCCTGATGAAGGCGGTGGACAAGTTCGAATACCGCCGCGGTTATAAATTCTCGACCTACGCGACGTGGTGGATCCGCCAGGCCATCACCCGCTCGATCGCCGACCAGGCGCGCACCATCCGTATCCCGGTGCACATGATCGAGACGATCAACAAGATGAACCGGATCTCGCGCCAGATCCTGCAGGAGACCGGTGCGGAGCCGGATCCGGCCACCCTCGCGATCAAGATGGAAATGCCGGAAGACAAAATCCGGAAGATCATGAAGATCGCCAAGGAACCGATTTCGATGGAGACGCCGATCGGCGACGACGACGATTCGCACCTGGGCGATTTTATCGAGGACAACAACACGCTGGCGCCGTCGGATGCGGCCTTGCACGCCTCGATGCGTGGCGTGGTGAAGGATGTGCTCGATTCGCTGACCCCGCGCGAAGCCAAGGTGCTGCGCATGCGCTTCGGCATCGAGATGTCGACCGACCACACGCTGGAAGAGGTCGGTAAACAGTTCGACGTGACGCGCGAGCGGATTCGCCAGATCGAAGCGAAGGCGCTGCGCAAGCTGCGCCATCCGTCGCGCTCGGACAAGCTGAAGAGCTTCCTCGAGGGTAGCAGCTGATCGTTGTAGTCTGGGCTTGACGTACCTGTAGTAAAGGCAATATCCTCTCGCCACTCTGCTCTACGGTACCGCACCGTGGGAGCGGGTGGCGAAAGTACTTTCTGCCACTGTCCCGATTTCTGGGCCTCTAGCTCATGCTTGGTTAGAGCAGCGGACTCATAATCCGTTGGTGCCGTGTTCGACTCACGGGAGGCCCACCATTAAAATCAATAACTTACGTCGAATAGGTTCTTGATTCTCACAATGTCGAAAAGCCGTGTAGGCGCCATGTAGGCATTCCCCCATATCTTTGAAGCTAGTTTTTGCCCTACGCAGGCACACGAAGCGTAGGTTGTGCATTTCGCATTCGCTTACCCAGGTGACTTCATATATTATTTGCTTATCGTCAACTAGGTACGAGAGCATCGTATGACCGAGAACCAAAATCCAGAACAAAAAGCTCGAGACAATATCGACGCACTACTTAAGCAAGCAGGATGGGTCGTTCAATCAGCCAAGAAAATTAATTTCGGGGCGGGTCTCGGCGTCGCAGTCAGGGAATATCAAACCGATGTCGGTCCGGCGGATTATGTATTATTTGTTGATAAAAAAGCGGTGGGAGTCATCGAGGCAAAGAAGGAAGATCTTGGCCATAAAATCACCGAAGTCGAAGAGCAGACCGAAGGTTACGCTGCTGCCAAGTTAAAGTGGGTGAACAACAAGGAGCCCTTGCCCTTCCTCTACGAGAGTACCGGCATTATCACCCGCTTCACCGATGGCCGTGACCCCAAGCCCCGCTCCCGCGAGGTCTTCAACTTTCACCGGCCGGAGACTATCAAGGAATGGTTATCTCAAGGGGGCAGCCTACGCCAGCGCTTGCAAACAATCCCAGATTTGAACCCGACCCATCTGCCCGCACGGGAACTGCACCTGCGCGATTGCCAAGAAATTGCCATCTACAATTTAGAGGTGTCATTCAAAGCTGATCGCCCCCGCGCCCTGATCCAGATGGCCACTGGTGCCGGCAAGACCTACACCGCAATTACCTCAATCTATCGGCTGCTCAAATACGCCGGGGCCAAACGCGTTCTCTTCCTTGTCGATACCAGGAACCTGGGCGAGCAGGCCGAGCAGGAAATGATGTCCTACGTTCCGCTTGACGATAACCGTAAGTTCACCGAGCTCTACAACGTCCAGCGGCTCAAATCTTCATACATCGCCAAGGATAGCCAGGTCTGCATTAGTACCATCCAGCGCCTCTACTCCATTCTCAAGGGCGCCGAGCTTGACGACGCTGTCGAAGAAATCAACCCTGCCGAGCTCGCCCAACCTAAGGCCCCCATGCCAGTGGTATATAACTGCCAGATTTCGCCGGAGTTCTTCGACTTCATCTATATCGATGAATGCCACCGCTCGATATACAATCTCTGGCGACAAGTCATCGACTACTTCGACGCCAGTCTGATCGGGCTCACCGCCACGCCGGATAACCGCACCTACGGCTTCTTCAAGAAGAATGTGGTCAGCGATTACAGCCACGAAAAAGCCGTGGCCGATGGCGTCAACGTCGGCAACGAAATATATGTCATCGAAACTCAGGTCACCAAAGCCGGCGGCGAAATCAAGGCGCAGCAGCAGGTCGAGCGCCGCGAAAAGCTCACCCGCAAGAAGCGATGGGAGCAGCAGGACGAAGACGAGGCTTACTCTGCAACCCAGCTCGATCGAAATATTGTCAACCCGGACCAGATACGCACCGTTATCCGCACTTTCCGCGATAAGTTGCCCGAGATATTCCCAGACCGCACAGAAGTTCCGAAGACCCTGATTTTCGCCAAGACCGACAGCCACGCCGACGACATCATCCAAACCGTGCGCGAAGAGTTCGGCGAGGGGAATGCTTTCTGCAAGAAACTCACCTACAAGATCGAAGAAGACCCGAAGTCTGTCCTCGCCCAGTTCCGCAACGATTACTATCCGCGCATCGCCGTCACTGTAGACATGATCGCCACTGGCACCGACGTCAAACCGCTCGAATGCCTGCTCTTCATGCGCGACGTCAAAAGCCGCAACTACTTCGAGCAAATGAAGGGCCGCGGCACCCGCACGCTGGACATGGACGATCTGAGAAAGGTCACGCCATCTGCCAAGAGTGCCAAGACCCACTACGTCATCGTCGACGCCATCGGCGTCACCAAGTCGCTCAAGACAGCTAGCCAGCCCCTCATCACCAAGCCCACAGTACCATTGAAGGATTTGGCCATGGCAGTCATGATGGGCGCCACCGACGAAGACACGGTTTCATCCCTCGCCGGCCGCCTGGCTCGCCTCAACAAGCAACTCGATACCGACGAGCAGAGGCAAATTCGCGAAGCCGCCGGCGTTGAGCTCAGCCAGATCGTTGGCAGGCTGTTCGGCGCCATCGACGCCGACAACATTGAAGCCAAAGCCCTAGCGCTCGCCGGCCAGCCAATAGGCAGCGACCCCGGCGACACCAAGCGCCAGCAGGCCCAAGAACTATTGGTCAATGCCGTCTCCAGCGTCCTTAACGGCGAGCTGATCGAACTTATCGACACGATCCGTCGCGACAGAGAGCAAACCATCGACCACGACAACATCGACACCGTGCTGCGTGCTGAGTGGGACAAGGACGCTGCGAATAACGCTCAGTTCCTCACCGACGAGTTTGGCGAATACCTGAAGGCCAACCAAGACAGCATTACTGCCCTCACCATCTTCTTCAGCCAGCCCTACAGAAGGCGCGAACTTAACTTCGACCTAATTAGGCAGGTTCTCGACAAGCTCAAGGCCGACAAACCCAAGCTTGCGCCGCTGCGAGTATGGCAGGCCTATAGCCAACTGGACAACTACAATGGCGAGCAGCCGATCAGCGAACTCACGGCCCTCGTCTCCCTTATCCGCCGTGTCTGCGGCATGGATGGTAAGATCTCGGCCTTTGACGAAACCGTCCGCCGCAATTTTCAGGACTGGGTGATGAAACATCACTCCGGTGGCAGCGAAAAATTTAACGAGGAACAAATGATCTGGCTGCGTATGATTCGCGACCACGTTGTCAACTCTTTTCACATTGAGCGCGACGATTTGGAAATGTCGCCCTTCGATGGGCAAGGCGGGCTGGGGAAAATGTATCAACTGTTTGGGACGAAGATGGATATGCTGTTGGATGAGTTAAATGAAGTATTGGTTGCGTGATGAATTTGTCTAAGCCTGAAAGCTGGGAAACGGCACCGCTAGAAGCACTGTCCATTCTGACTCTCGGAGGAGATTGGGGGCAAGCCCCCGAATTTGAGGCAGCGGAATACTCATTAGCCCTTTGTATAAGGGGGGCGGAGTTTCGCAACTGGGATAACGAAAAGGGCGGCACGGCGTCGCTACGCAAGATCAAGAATTCAAGCTTGGCGTCAAGAGCACTGCAAATAGGCGATATTCTTGTCGAAATTTCTGGTGGGGGACCAGACCAGCCAGTCGGGCGAACAGTGCTAATCGATCGAAGCGCGCTAATGCACTCACCCGCCTTGCCAAAAATTTGTACTAATTTCTTACGGATACTCCGTTCCTGCAATGGAATCGACTCGCGCTTCCTTAACCTGTACCTGAGCTATTTCTACAAAAGTGGCGAGATTCGGAACTATCAAGCAGGTAGTAATAATCTTAGAAATCTAAAATTCAAAGACTACCTTGGACTAGACATCCCCCTGCCGCCTCTTGCGGAACAAAGCCGCATCGTAGCCAAAATCGAGGAGCTATTCTCCGAGCTGGATAAGGGCCTTGAAAACCTCAAGACCGCCAAGGCCCAGCTCGATGCCTATCGCCGGGCCCTTTTAAAGCACGCCTTCGAGGGCAGGCTTACTGCCCAATGGCGCATCGACAACCCGGACAAACTTGAAACCGCCGACGTCTTGCTAAAGCGCATTCAACAATCACGCGCGCAACGCTACCAGGAACAACTGGCCGAGTGGGAAAGAGAGGGCAATCAAGGCAGAAAACCCAAAGGACCAGCACCTCTGCGACAGATTCCCACCGAACAAATAGAATTATTGCCACAACTACCTGAAGGTTGGACATGGGTGCAACTTGAATTCCTCATCACGGGCATCGATCAAGGGTGGAGTCCAAAGTGTAGTGGCACGCCAGCAGCAGACGACGCGTGGGGCGTTATTAAGACAACAGCCGTTCAGCACGGAAGATTTTTTGACGCAGAAAATAAAGCACTTCCTCTTGGCATGAAGCCAAGGGTGCAGCATGAGCTAAGCGTTAACGACTTACTCATTACGCGAGCTGGCCCTCGCGTACGGGTTGGCGTTTGTTGCTTGGTTAGAAAAGTTAGAAAAAAAATTATGAATTGCGATAAGGTCTATCGCATCCGAAGTGCACCTTCTATTTGCCATCCAGAATACCTAGAAGGAGCACTTAACTCCCCCAGAATTCTCGAAGCAATTGAGCGAATTAAATCGGGAATCAACGATAGTGGAGTGAATTTGACTCAAGGAGCGTTCCTGAACCTTACCATTCCTCACTGCGCATTTTCCGAGCAAGAGGCTGTGGTTATGGAGCTAGACCAGCAGCTATCCGTGATCGCACAACTGGATCAAACCCTTAGCGAATCCTTGCAACAAGCTGAAGCCTTAAGGCAGTCCATCCTAAAGAAGGCTTTCTCCGGCCAATTGATCCCGCAAGACCCAAATGATGAGCCTGCATCGTCCCTGCTAGCGCGCATTAAGGCAGAGAAATCCGCCCAACCACAAGGTAAGAAAGCCCGTAAATGAACGCAACAGCATCTATCGTTTCCAAAGTTTGGAGTTTCTGCACCACCTTGCGCGACGACGGCGTGGGCTATGGCGATTATTTGGAGCAGCTCACCTACCTGATCTTCCTCAAGATGGCGGACGAGTACAGCCAGCCGCCGCATAACCGCAAGGTTGGCATTCCGTCAGAATACAACTGGCAGAGCCTCAGGACCAAGCGCGGCGCGGAGCTGGAAGTGCATTATGTGACGCTTTTACGCGAATTGGGCAACAAATCGGGGATGCTTGGCACGATCTTTACTAAGGCGCAGAACAAGATTCAGGACCCAGCCAAGCTGTATCGCTTGATCGACGTGGTGAATGAAACCCAATGGGTCACCATGGGCGCCGATGTCAAAGGCGATATCTATGAAGGTCTGCTCGAACGTAACGCCGAAGACACCAAGTCCGGCGCAGGCCAATACTTCACACCGCGCGCTCTGATTCGCGCCATGGTCGAATGTGTTCGCCCCGAGCCCAATAAGACTATTGCCGATCCTGCTTGCGGTACCGGGGGGTTCTTCCTCGCCGCTTACGACTTTCTGGTGGGGACGCACCAGATGGATAAGGCGCAGAAGGCCTTCCTCAAGCACGATACCTTTTATGGCAACGAGATCGTCGCCAGCACTCGTCGTCTTGCCTTGATGAACATGTTCCTGCACAACATCGGTGAGATTGATGGCGAAAGCATGATTTCCCCGAACGATGCGTTGGTCGCTAGTTCGCCGAAAACCTATGACTACGTGCTCGCCAATCCGCCTTTCGGCAAGAAGAGTTCGATGAGTTTCACCAATGAAGAAGGCGAACAGGAAAAGGACGACCTTACCTACAACCGCCAAGATTTCTGGGCCACCACGTCAAACAAGCAGCTTAACTTCGTCCAGCACATCCGCACCATGCTTAAAACGAGTGGGCGTGCCGCCGTGGTCGTACCGGACAACGTATTGTTTGAAGGCGGCGCCGGCGAAATCGTGCGCAAAAAGTTGATGGAGAATACCGACCTCCACACCATCCTGCGCCTGCCAACCGGCATTTTTTACGCCAACGGCGTTAAGGCGAACGTGCTGTTTTTCGACAACCACGTCGCCAGCAAAGATCCTTGGACAAAGGAAGTCTGGTTCTACGATTACCGCACCAACATTCACCACACGCTCAAGAAGAAGCCGCTCGGCTTTGAGGACTTGAAGGATTTCATCGTTTGCTACAACCCGGGCAGCCGCTTTGGACGTAAGGAAACGTGGAACGAGCAGACCAACCCCGAGGGCCGTTGGCGCAAATTCACCTATGAGCAGATCATCGCCCGCGACAAAACCAGTCTCGATATTTCCTGGCTCAAGGACAAGAGCCTCGCGGACCTCGATAACCTGCCCGAGCCGGACGACCTGGCCATCGAGATCATCGAGAATCTCGAGGCGGGATTGGACAGTTTTCGCGCGATTGCTGCCGCACTTGCCAAGTAAGTGAATCCGGACATCGCTTCATGGTTACTGGCATCGGTAGGGGCCAGAACAGTCCCACTGGGTGGCGAAGCGTACGGAGCGTCGAGTTTTCCTTAGCTTCGCCCCATATTCGAGGCGTGGTGCGCCTATTCATCGTGGACCGCAACGCGGGCTGCTATTGCCAAAAGCCGTCATTCAAGGAGTCCAAAAGCTGCCGTTGAACGTTCGGTTGCGGCACATTGGGCACTCGGAGTTCAGGTGTACCCAAATTCGTGAATATGCTGTGCGCGATCGGGCTTGAATGTTCCGAGCGGTTGACCTGTCGGCGACAGAAAGCCCCCCCTTCATTTCGAGCAGTATCTCGTTGGCGGGTGTAAGCATTGATCGCTTGGCCCGGGTTCGGTTCGTCTTTACTAGATCATGCTGACGGGCCATCCAACGGGCAACCAAAAGATTTTGGTCCGAGTGGCGCGCTGTAACGGAGCCATGTTCCTTGGCGCAACCAGAGCTTGGCATCTCCGTCGCAAAGAGACTGAGCCACCCACCACCGCAAAGCGTTCCCAGTTCGTCCAGGCTTTGCGGTGACTGAAAGCCTTTTGTGTCCCATTCCAGTGGCAATCCACCGAACCCAACTTACCTCTGCCAGCGGGAGGATGATTTTGCGCATTCCGCATAGCGGGGTCCTTTACGGTGAAGCAGATCGAAGCGACGTTCGGCGTTTCTTTACCCAAGGCTAAGTATCGCACCAAGCAACGACTTTCAGAATCGCTGCCGCTTTGTCACGGTGGCATGGTTGCTGCCGCCCAACCCTGCGATTTCTTTCCATCTGGTTTTTTGGTCTGCCTCCAGGTCGCGAACCACTCGCGCGCAGCGGCCTTCAATCATCGAAGATTGACAAAACCTTGGCGGCTCCAGCCGTGCACGTTTCCCACCAGCGGGAACTCTTCGTGATAAAGCCTATCAATAGCGCAGGGTCAAAGATAGGGGATGTTACCGCTAGAGAGAAGCTTTCAAAAATCTTCTCAAGGCTAGGCCTTAGTGGACAGTATCGTTGACTCTAGAGTCTTGTGGTAGCGGGAGAGATAATGACGACTTACGGATCCGCTATCGGGTAGTTAGCCGGGTTGGCGGGCCACCATAGCTAAATCTGCAGGGTGCATGACGATCTAGCAAGAGCAAACAAATAGCGGAAAAATGGCCGCCTCCCTTCCGGGGAGGGGAAGGGAAACGCAGACTCGGTGTGACAATCAACGAGCCCGGATAACCTGCTAATTATCGAATTGAGGGAAAAATACTTTGAGCCGTTCGACCGTGGTTCGCCATTTAGTGGTCGTGGGGCGGCAGACAGTGTTTTGGTTGCCGAACAGTCCCAGTTCCTGTGCCGCTTTGTCCAACGGGACTGTTTGCAACCACTCAATTGGCACGAAGTACTCACAATGCTCGGGGTCGTCAATGTATTCGGAGTGATAGCTGGCACGGTTGCTGGCATCATAAATACACTTCGGACCTTCCGGCGTGACGACGCGGAAATCAAGCGCTGCTTGTGCCAGGCCGGTTACGCGGCCCACCCCAACATAACCACAGCCGGGGACGTTAACCCAGACCCGATCACCAGGGCTCAACTGTTTGAGCGTGCGACTGTACCAAGCGCCGCCTCCGCCTGAAATAAATCCGTACTGCTGTGCATCTTCCCATGAGCGGCTCTCGCCTGCGCCATAGGAGTGGTAGTACTCATTATTCCAAGACTCGGCCGGACCCGTACGAGCAGATGCTGCTATCGCTTGCGCCTGCAATGGATCCTGTAGCCAACTGCGGCTGATGAGCTGCTCGCCACCAATCGTGAATACCTGAAAGAAGAGCACGTTGATCGCAATTTCACGCTCGCTAAGATAATTGATGATGCGTTCGGTGCTGGGGTCTAGTTCACTCGCAACGATAACGATTTGATGGTTTTCGTTGAGACGGTCCTCGTCGAGGTCGTGGTCGAAACGGGCGCGAAAATCGTGCGCTAGGTCGCGTCCCGTCGCGAATCGGCCATACATGGCTGCGATCTCGGGAGCTTTAAGCGACTGCACCCAACTGGCGTAATCCAATGCCTGGGCGACAACTTCGCGTGACGTACGGTCCCGCTTTATTTCGATCAGGATAAGCGCCCCGTCCGGGGCGATCGCCAGCAGGTCGATACGACCGTTGAAGCCGGTTCCTTCCTGGCGACCAATTAGCATCCATTCATCAGACAGCAAGCCAGGGGCGGCGATGATCATATCTTCGAGTAACCGCTCGCTCGGAAGAACCGATTCACTTAGTTGTTGGGGCTGAACACCAACCTTCCACAATGCACTACGAATACTCATCCAATGCCTTCATGATAGGAACTGGACAATTGTATTTCATTCAATGCAGGAAGTCTCAGAAAGGCTAGCCACCCGCAGAACTGAATCGCCACGACTATCGTAGACACTCCTGAGCCATAATATCGGGCACAAGGAGAATATGAGCGGTAAGCGGTACACAGATGAATTCAAGATTGCAGCGGTCAAGCAGGTGGCGCAGGGCGGTCACCCGGCGAGCGAAGTAGCGGCACGGCTCGGGATAAGCATCCACAGCCTGTACGCCTGGACGAAGCGCTATGGCGTACCCGAGGCAGAGCGCAAGGCGGTCGATGCCCAGTCCGACGAGATGCGGCGCCTGAAGGCCGAGCTCAAGCGCGTCACGGAGGAGCGTGACATATTGAAAAAGGCCGCGGTGTACTTTGCCAAGACGTCCGGGTAAGGTACACCTTAATTGCTCAGTTACAGGAACAAACCCCGGTGCGCCGGCTGTGCAAAGTGCTCGAAGTGCATCCGAGCGGTTTCTATGCCTGGCGCCTGAACCCTGAAAGCAAACGAGCCAAAGAAGACAAGCGCCTACTGGTTCCCATCAAGGAGTCTTGGCTGGAAAGCGGCAGTGTCTACGGTTATCGGAATGTCAGCGACGATCTGCGCGAACTTGGTGAGCAATGTGGCGTCAATCGCGTCCACCGTCTTATGCGGTCGGCTGGGATTCGTTCGCAAACTGGCTACGCCAAGCGGAAATATAAACGCGGCGGTGCCCCTTCGCTGGTGGCGCCTAATCATCTACAGCGCCAGTTCGACGTGCAGGAACCGAATCGGGTTTGGGTGACGGACATCACGTACATCCGCACCTATGAGGGCTGGCTTT
>NZ_FOLD01000046.1 GCF_900112225.1 Massilia yuzhufengensis
GAAAACAATGGATGGGGTATATCAGGAAATCTGGGGTACGCTCATTGCCTACAACCTAATCCGCCTTGAAATCGCCAAGGCCGCGCTGGCGGTCAAGTGCGAGCCGACCGAGGTGAGCTTCATTCGCGCCTTCCACCTGATCCAGTTCGAACTGCATTGGGCAGGCGTCACTAGGTCGTACGGAAAATTGCCAGCCTCGATGAAACATTTGCGAGAAAGGCTGGTTAGCCTTCTGAAAGACGAACGGCCCGGCCGCAAATGCGACCGGGTCGTCAAGGCAACGCCGAAGCGCTATGCCGTCAGGAAGGTCAAGAAACTACCTTAACTGAACGGCATTACCTTTCCGGGGCCCTTTTTTCTTGCGTCAAATATCATGCGTGCCTAGCACATTCCGGGGATGAGCAGCGTTCGCGAGGGCACAGAGCTTGCGTGATCGAATGCGTATAATTCCTCGTATAATCCTCGTTGACAGTATGCAACGACTTCCCCACTGCCCTGCGACCGCACGTACAGGCACAGACAGGCCGCACTATGATTACCGCCGCACAAAACCGTATTTCCACCGGCATCGCCGGCCTTGACGACATCCTCGGTGGCGGCCTGACCCCGCAGCGGGTCTATCTTGTCGAGGGTTCGCCCGGCGCCGGCAAGACCACGCTGGGCCTGCAGTTCCTGCTCGACGGCGTGGCGAAGGACGAGCGCGGCCTGTACATCACCCTGTCCGAAACCACCGACGAACTCAAGGCCGTGGCGGCCAGCCATGGCTGGAACCTCGATGCGCTGTCGATCTTCGAACTGGCCAGCGACGGCGAGCTCGACCTGGATGCCCAGCAGTCGGTATTCCATCCGTCCGAAGTGGAGCTGGGCGAAACCACCCGCAACGTCATGACCCACGTCGACCATGTGAAACCGGTGCGTGTAGTGTTCGACAGCTTGTCGGAAATGCGCCTGCTGGCCCAGAACCCGCTGCGCTACCGCCGCCAGATCCTGGCCCTGAAACAGTTCTTTTCCTCGCGCGCCTGCACCGTACTGCTGCTCGACGATAAAACCGCCCAGTCGGACCAGCACCTGCACAGCATTGCCCATGGCGTGATCAGCCTGGAGCAGATCGCCAAGGAGTTCGGCACCGAGCGCCGGCGGGTGAACATCATCAAGATGCGCGGCATCCGCTTCCGCGGCGGCTACCACGACTACCTGCTCGATACCGGCGGCATCACGATGTACCCGCGCCTGGTCGCGGCCGAGCACAGCCGCGAATTCACGCCGCAGGTGCGCTCCACCGGTTCCGATGGCCTCGACGCCCTGCTCGGCGGCGGCCTGGTGCGCGGCACCAATACCCTGATCGTCGGGCCGTCCGGGATCGGCAAGACCACGCTCACCACGCGCTGCCTGCTGGCGGCGCTCGAGCGCGGCGAAAAGGCCGCGTTCTACCTGTTCGACGAGGGACTCGGCACCTTCTTCGCGCGCAGCGCGGCGCTCGGCATGGACCTGCGCCCCTTTGCCGACAGCGGCCAGCTGGGCATGCACCACATCGACCCGGCCGAACTGGCCCCGGGCCAGTTCGCACAGATGCTGCGCGACGCCATCGAGCAGGACAGCGTGGGCTTCGTCGTGATCGACAGCCTGAACGCTTACCTGCAGGCGATGCCGGGCGAGCAGTTCCTGATCCTGCAGATGCACGAACTGCTGTCCTACCTGAACCAGCAGGGCGTGACCACCATGATGGTGCTGGGCCAGCACGGCATGATCGGCGAAGTGCGCTCGGATGTCGACCTGAGCTACCTGAGCGACACCACCGTGATGATGCGCTTCTTCGAATCGAGCGGCCGGCTGCGCCGGGCCATCACCGTCATCAAGAGCCGCACGGCGGAACATGCGCACACGATCCACGAGCTGCAGCTGGGCCGCGACGGCATCGCCATCGGCGCACCGCTCGAAGGGTTCGAAGGCGTGCTGACCGGCCTGCCCAGCTACCGCGGCACCACGCCCATGATGCCCCCCCTGGCGCATGCAGACAGCTAGCCCGTACGACGAGCGCATCCTGATCCTTGCGCCGCGCGGGCGCGACGCCGACGTCATGTGCGGCGTGCTGGCGCGCGACACCGGCGCCTGCGAGATTGTCCGGGATTTTGCCGCACTCACCGCGCGCATCGACGAAGGCGCGGGCACCGCCATCATTGCCGAGGAAGCCCTCGCCGGGGTCGACCTGGCCCCGCTGCATGCCTGGCTGGCGCGCCAGGAACCGTGGTCCGACTTCCCCTTCGTGATCCTGCTCGCCAAGCCGATCGGCCCCCAGCCCGAAGGCGCGCGCGCCCGGCTGGAAGAGCTGGGCAACATCATCCTGCTCGAACGCCCGCTCAATGCCCCGACCCTGCTCAGCGCCGCCAGCTCGGCGCTGCGCGCGCGGCGCCGCCAATACCAGGCGCGCGACGTGCTGGCCGACCGCGAACGCACCGCCGTCCGGCTGGAGCGCAGCCAGCACGACCTGCTCTCGCTCAATGAAACGCTGGAGTCGCGCATCGAAGAACGCACCCGCGCGCTGGCCCAGGCCAACGACCGCCTGATGAACGAAGTCATCGAGCGCGAGCGCGTGCAGCAGGCCATGGTGCAGTTCCAGAAGATGGAAGCGATCGGCCGCCTCACCGGCGGCATCGCCCACGACTTCAACAACCTGCTCAACGTGGTCCAGGGCAGCATGGACCTGATCCTGCTGCTGTCCAAGGACGAGGTGGCAAAGCAGCGCGCCGAGATCGCGCGCCGCGCCTGCCAGCGTGGCGGCAAGCTCACCAGCCAGCTGCTGGCCTTTGCGCGCAACCAGAACCTCGACCTGCGCCAGGCCGAGGTCGGGGCCCTGTTCGATGGCGTGCGCGAACTGGTGGCCACCTCGGTCGGCTCGCGCATCAACCTGCGCTTCGAAGTCGAGCCAGGCTGCGCCCGGGTCTCGGCCGACGCCAACCAGATGGAGATGGCCCTGCTGAACCTGGCCATCAATGCGCGCGACGCGATGGACGGGAACGGCGAACTGGAGTTCCACGCGAAGTCCGCCGAAGCCCCGGAAGGCCTGCTGCCGGAAGGAAGCTACGTGCGCATTGCGGTCACCGACAGCGGCAAGGGCATGTCCCCCGAGCTCATCGCTAAGGTATTCGAACCCTTCTTCACCACCAAGGCGGTGGGCAAGGGCACCGGGCTGGGACTGAGCCAGGTCTACGGCATGGCGCGCCAGTCGGGTGGCGCGGCGCGCATCCTGAGCGAACCCGGGATCGGGACCACGGTCGAGATCTGGCTGCGCGCCTGGGATGGCGTCGACCAGGCCGCGGCGGCGCCGGCGACGCCAGCGGTGCCGGACGCCCGGCCCGGGGCCCGCATCCTGGTGGTCGAGGACGATAATTTTGTGCGCGAATCCATCGTGCTCTCGCTCGAGGCCTTCGGCCATGCGGTCACCCAGGCCGCCAGCGGCGAAACGGCGCTGCACGAACTGCAGCGCGCGCGCCCCGACCTGATCATCACCGACTACCTGATGCCCGGGATCACCGGGGCCGAGCTGATGCTGCGCGCGCGCGAGGTCTTCCCCGGCATCCCGATGATCATCGCCACCGGCTACGCCGATATGAAGGCGATCGAACAGGTGCTCGGCGACGACATCCTGCTGCGCAAGCCCTTCCAGCTTGCCGAACTGGCGCTCAGTGTCGAACGGGCCCTTGGCCGCGACGGCCGCGGCCCCCTGCTGTCCTGATCAAGCGCTGCCACACGCCGCACAGCGAAGCCTGGTAGGCCCGCGCCGCCGGCACCACCACCTCGATCGTCGTGCCCTGCCCCGGCCGGCTCGCAATCGCGAGCCGGGCGCCGATGGCCGCCGCGCGCTCGCGCATGCCCACCAGGCCCCAGTGCCCGGGGCGCTGCCCGTCCCGGGCCACCGCCGCGTCCAGCCCGCAGCCGTCGTCGCGCACCCGCAGCGTGAACGCGGCGCGGCCGTAGTCCAGCTCCAGGCTGGTGGTCGACGCCTGCGCATAGCGCGAGGCGTTGAACAGCGCTTCGCGGCCGATGGCATAGATTTCGTCGGCCACCTGCCCCGCCAGGCGCTGGGGCTTGCCCTCGATGTGCATCTCGAAGCCATGCGCGCAGTACTGCGCCAGTTCGGCGCCGAATTCGCGCAGCGCCAGCGCCAGCTCGCCGGGCGCCCCGGCCGCGCGCAAGTCCAGGATGCTGTCGCGGCCTTCCACCAGCAGGCGGCCGGCCAGGTCGAGGGTATGGTCGAGCCGCTCGCGTTCGCTCGAGCCTTCCGGGATGCGATGGGCATGCGCCTGGAACGACATCAGCCATCAGGCCCAGCACGTCGCTGGAAAACAGGCGGTGGCCATGGACGCTGTCGGTGCGTTCGAACTGCACGCCGTCGTAGCGGTACACGCCCGTGGCGGTGGCGATCCACAGCCAGCCATCGGCATCCTGGGCGAACTTCAGCACGTCGACCGGCGCCGCCTGCAGGCCACCCCAGGCGGTGTGGGTATAGTCGGACAGCAGCGGCGCAGGTGGAAACGCGGCGGCCGACGCCGGCTGCGCGCAGCACAACGCAAGCAGGCACCGGAACACGAAAAGGAAAAGGAAACGGCAGGACGTCACCAGGGAGGTGGCGGGCAAAACATCAACTTTACAAGATTGTACTTACACCAAGCTGAACGCCGCCCAACACGGGTGTGTGCCACACTTTGCCCACGTACCAGCCATTCATGGAGCACATTATGAACACCGAACAGCCAACGCAAGACCAGGAAGAGCAACACGAGGACGTCGACGGCCTGGCGCACAAGAAGCCGGAAGAGCTCACGCCCGAAGAATTGCGGCTGATGGCCGACACGATGCCGGGCGAAGGACCGGGGGACTGAGATGTTCGTCTTTTTCTCGAACAAACTCGGCTGCCTCGGGTCGATCGTGGTGTCGATCGTGCTGACCGGGATCGTGCTGCTGATCTTCGGCGTGCTGTAGGGTGGCCGGCGAAGTCGGCCAGCTACCCTACAGCGAACGCACGTAGGCCAGCACCTCGTCTTCACGTCCTTCGCCCACCGCCGCCGCGGCGGTCTTGCCGCCCAGCGCCGCGAGCGGCTGCTCCATCCAGGCGCTCGCCGCATCGTCGCTGCCGGCGATGGCGCGCACCGCGTGCATCACCGTGTAATACGCCTGCGCCTTGCGCGACTGCTGCCCAAAGCGCTCCTTGAGCGCCGCCAGCGCTGCAAGATTGAGTTGGTCCGCCATGGCCCGGCTCTCCTTATTTGGTGACGGCCAGCAGCGAACGCTTGCCGCCCTTGAACGTGTACAGGGTGATGGTGCCGTCGCGGATGTCGCCGCGCGCGTCGAACGCGACCGGGCCGGTGACGCCCTTGTACTGGATCTTCGCCAGCACCGGCAGATACCTGGACGGCGCCGCAGAACCGGCCTTCACCATCGCCTCGGCCATCGTCATCACCGCATCGTACGCGTAGGGCGCGTTGATCTGGACGTCGATGCCGAAGCGCTTTTTATAGTCGGCGCGGAACTTGTCCATGCCGGCCCTGGCCTCGCCCTGCACGCCGCCCGCTTCCGCGCACACCACCTGCTCGTCCTGCATGGTGCCGCCGGAGAGCTTGTGGATCTCGTCCGAGCAGATGCCGTCGCCGCCCATCATGCGCACGTTCATGCCAAGCTGCTTCATCTGGCGCAGCATCGGGCCGGCGGTGGCGCTCATGCCGCCAAAGAAGACCAGGTCCGGTTTTGAGGCGCGGATGCGGGTGATGATGGCGCTGAAATCGGTGGCCTTGTCGTGGGTGAACTCGCGGGCCACGACGCTCCCGCCCTGCTGCTGCAGGCTGCGCGAGAATTCGGTCACCAGGCCCTGGCCGTAGGCTGTGCGGTCGTCGACCACGGCCACCCGTTTGGCCTTCATGCCGGCGGTCGCATAGCGGCCCAGCGCCTGGCCCAGCTGCACGTCGTTGGCCACCACGCGGAAGGCCGTGTTGAAGCCCTGCTGCGTGTATTTCGGCGAGGTGCTCGACGGCGAGATCTGCGGGATGCCGGCGGCGTGGTAGATCTTCGAGGCCGGGATCGTGGTGCCGGAAGTCTCGTGACCGACCATGCCGTTGATGCGGGCGTCGACCAGTTTCTGGGCCACGGTGGTGGCCTGCTTCGGGTCGCCGCCGTCGTCCTCGGCCATCAGCTGGAAGCGCACCGGCTTGCCGCCGATGCGCACGCCCCTGGCGTTGAGCGCCTCGATCGCCATGCGCGCACCGTTTTCGGTGTCCTTGCCGAAGTAGGCCACCGGGCCCGTGACCGCGGCCGCGTGACCGATCTTGACAACTTCCTGTGCCGACGCCACGCCGGCCACCGACAGCACGGCCAGCAGGACTGCTTGCTTCTTCATCGATTCCTCGTCCATTATCCAGTAGGGTTTCACAACCCGAATCGGCCATTCTACCGCCGGCGCGCCGAGCCTGCCGGGAGGCGCCCGAAGCCGAGGTGATAATTGGAGAGAATCTGGCGCATGAAACTCTTGTATGCTGCCCGGCTTGCATAAAACGAGAGGGGCCGGCGCCGCCGAGCAACCCTCCGATCCTGGAGACCACCATCCTTATCCTCGCCACACGACACGCCGCCCGGCTGGCCGCCGGCGTCCTGCTGTCCTGCATCCTCGTTCCGGCCCACGCCAAGCAGCCGGCGTCGCAACGCCCCGCCAGCCGCTGCGAAGCATCCGGCAAGCCCTGCCCGCCCGCCAAGCGCACGCGCGCCGCCACCCAGGAGTGCCGCCGCCTGCGCACCGCCATCACCGAGTCGGAACAGGCCGAGCGCCACATCCGCAGCGCGATGATGGAAGCGGTCCAGCAAGACCTGTTCAACCTGCGCAAGCGCTACAAGACGCTGGGCTGCTAGCGCGGACCGCCGTGCGCTGGCGGGAATAACGGCTTCGCGTGGGCGTTCACGGCTAGGCGCCCTTGAACGTCACGCTGGCCGCCAGGCCGCCGAGGCGTTCGGACTGGCCCAGCGCGAGCTGGGCGCCATGGCGTTCGGCGATCGCCTTGATGATCGCCAGTCCCAGCCCGCTGCCGGCCGCCTCGCTGCCGGCCACGCGGTAGAAGCGGTCGAACACGCGCTCGCGTTCCTCCGGCGGGATGCCGGGGCCGCTGTCTTCCACCGACACCACGATCTTGCCCGGCTCGGTACGCACCGAGATGTCGGCGGTGCCGCCGCTGGGCGTGTACTTGATCGCGTTGTCGACCAGGTTGCGCAGCAGGATCTGCAGCGCGTCCGGCTGCCCTTCCACGCTGGCCGCGTCGGCCTGCTGCACGCCCACGTCCACGCCCTTGGCCGCGGCCACGCCGGCCAGGTCGGCCACGGTGCGGCGGGCCAGGTCGGCCAGGTCGACCGGACGGGTGACCGCGCCGGTGGCGGCGCTGGCTTCCTGCCTTGCCAGCACCAGCAATTGCTCGACCATGCGGGTGGCGCGGTCGATGCCGGCGGTCAGGCGCGACACCGCCAGCTTGCGCGCGTCGAGCGACTCGGCGCGCTCCAGGCTTTGCGCCTGCAGCCGCAGCGCCGCCAGCGGCGTGCGCAATTCATGGGCGGCGTCGGCGACAAAGCTCTGCTGGGCGTCGAAGGCGGTTTTCACGCGCCCGAACAGCAGGTTCAGTTCCTGCACCAGCGGGCGCACCTCGTCGGGCAGGCCGGTGTCTGACACCGGCGACAAATCGTCGGCCTGGCGCGAGGCCACCTGCGAGCGCACCCGCGCCACCGGCTCGAGCGAGCCGCTCACCACCCACCACACCACCAGCATCAGAATCGGCATCATCACCGCGATGGGACCGAGCGTGCGCAGCGCCAGGTTGCCCGCCATGTTGCGGCGCACGGCGAGGTCCTGCGCCACCTGCACCGTCTGGTTCGCGGTCTGGATCGAGAACACGCGGTACACCGTGTTATTGGCCTTGACGTTGGAAAAGCCCAGCACCGCGCGCTGCGGCAGCTTGGCGCGCGAGACGCTGTGGAATACCTGCACGCCGTCGGGAGACCACATCTGCACCACCATGTCGTCGGTGCCCGGCCCGCTGCCGGGAGCGGCGGGCGTGCCCTCGTTCTGCGCCTCCAGGCGCTGCTGCGCCTCGGTATTGGACAGCGGCGTGCCGGAGCGCAGCGACAGCGCCATCTGCTGCATGTGGTAGTCGAAGATCTGGTCGGCGTCGTGCAGCGCGGTGCGGTAGGCGATCGACGCCTGCGCCAGCGCGGCGATGGTGATCGCCGCCAGCAGATACCACAGCAGGCGCCCGCGCAGCGAATGGGTGACGTTCATGCGCCGGCCCCTGAGCTTCCACTTCATGCCTTCGGCACCATGTAGCCGACGCCGCGCACGTTCTGGATCACGTCGCTGCCCAGCTTCTTGCGCAGCCCGTGGATATACACTTCGACCGCGTTGCTCGAGACTTCATCGCGCCAGCTGTAGAGCTTTTCCTCGAGCTGGGCGCGCGACAGCACCGCGCCCGGACGCGCCACCAGCGCTTCGAGCACCGCCCACTCGCGCGCCGACAGCGACACGTTGGCGCCGTCGACCAGCACTTCGCGGGTGGCGGGATTGATCGAGATGTTCTTGTACTCGAAGATCGGTTCGGCGCGCCCGGCGGCGCGCCGCAGCAGCGCGCGGATCCGCGCCAGCATCTCGTCGAGGTCGTAGGGTTTGAGCACGTAGTCGTCGGCGCCGGCGTCGAGACCGGCGATGCGCTGGGCCACCGAGTCGCGCGCGGTGGCGACCAGCACCGGCGTGCGGTCCTTGCGGGCCCGCATGGTGCGCAGCACCTCGAGGCCGTCCTTGCGCGGCAGCCCCAGGTCGAGCAGCACCAGGTCATAGTTCTGGTTCTGCAGCAGGGCCGTGTCGGCCATTTCGCCGTCCTTGACCCAGTCGACGGCGTAGTGCTCGGCCCTCAGCAGGTCGAGCACTACTTCGCCGATCATCGTATCGTCTTCCACCAACAGTAGCCGCATGAATTCCCCGATTATGAAACACCTGCGGGCAAAGGACGCTACGCTTCCTTAACCAATCCGCACAGGAATAAAGATTCTGTCACTCCCGCGCTGGATCAGCAAGGCCACCGACTTGTTGGCTTTCGCCACCAGGTCGCGGACCTGGTCGAGCGAGGTGACCGCGCGGCCGTTGACCGAGATGAGCACGTCGCCCGGTTCGACCCCGGCAATCGCCGCCGCGCCTGACGCGTCTTCGATGACCAGGCCAGCCGGGATGCCGCTCTGGCGGCGCTCGATCGGCTCGAGCGGACGCAGGGCCAGGCCCAGGCGCGCGCTGTTGTCCGGCGCTTGCGCCAGGTCTTCCCTCGCGGCGCGCTTCGGTTTTTCACTGGCGTCGCCCAGGGTCGCGTCGAGGCGCACCAGCTTGCCTTCGCGCCAGACATCCAGCGCCACCCGCTCACCGGGGCGCGACAGCGCGATGATGCTCGGCAGGTCGGAGGACGCCACGATGGCACGGCCGTTCACCCGGCGGATCACGTCGCCCGACTTCAGGCCGGCGCGCTCCGCAGGTCCGCCGCGTTCGACGGTGGACACCAGCGCGCCTTCGGGCGACTCGAGGCGGAAGGAATCGGCAAAGGCCTGGCCGACTTCCTGCACGCTCACACCCAGCTTGGCGTGCTGTACCTTGCCGGTGGCGACGATCTGGTCCTTGATCTTGATCGCGACATCGATCGGGATCGCGAACGACAGGCCCTGGTAGCCGCCGGTCTGGCTGTAGATCTGCGAATTGATGCCGATGACTTCACCGCGGGTGTTGATCAGCGGGCCGCCCGAGTTGCCGGGGTTGACCGCGACGTCGGTCTGGATGAAGGGCACGACGTTGTCGTCGAGCGCGCGGCCGGTGGCGCTGACCACGCCGGCGGTGACGGTGCTTTCCAGGCCATAGGGCGAACCGATGGCCAGCACCCATTCGCCCACCAACAGCGAGCGCGACTGGCCCATTGGCACGGTCGGCAGGTTTTTTGCATCGATCTTCAGCACGGCCACGTCAGTGCGCGGGTCGGTACCCAGGACCTTGGCGCGGAATTCGCGGCGGTCCTGCAGCTTGACGGTGACTTCGTCGGCGCCTTGCACCACGTGGGCGTTGGTAAGGATGACGCCGTCCGGGCTTACGATGAAGCCCGATCCGGCGCCGAAAACGGGCGCTCCACGACCGCCGCCGCCACCTTGGCGCGGGTCCTGGAACTGTCGGAAAAATTCGTACAGCGGGTGGCGCGGATCGATCTCCGGCACGTTGCCGCGGTTCGCGGTCTTGATGCCGCCGACCACGCGGATGTTCACCACCGCCTTGCCGTTCGTTGACGCGATGCGGGTGAAGTCCGGGAGGGTCACGGTGGCGGCGGGCGCACCGGCGGCGATCGGCGGGGCCGGCACGGCGGCGGGCGCCGGTGCGCTGGCGGCGAGCGCCGGCGGGGCCACTTCGGCCGCGGCATTATTGTGGTTGACTGCAAGCGCACCGACCGCGCCGCCAATGACGCCCGCGGCGCACAGGGCCAGCGTCAGTCCTTTGGCAGTGATGGCAGTGACGGTACCTTCGTTACGCATTGTCGTGCTCCTGATGGTAAATGGTTGACCGATGATGCTGTCTATCGATGGGGTGTATCTTCGCAAGGCTGGCTTAGAACATGCTTAAGTTTGCAATGGCGGATGGTTAGGACAGCCTTAACGGCGCACCCCGATCGGCAAAAAGGGCGCCCCGCGGGACGCCCTCTTTCACACTACCGCCGTGTACTTAAGCGGCGTCGCGCTGTTCCAGCACTTGCACGTTATTGGTATTGCCGTTGGCGTCGCCGATGGCGATCTTGCGCGGCTTGAAGGCTTCGGGCACTTCGCGCACCAGTTCGATGGTGAGCATGCCGTTGTCGAAGGCGGCGCTGGTGACCTTCACGTGGTTCGCCAGCTGGAAGCGCTGTTCGAAGTCGCGCGCGGCGATGCCACGGTGCAGGAAGGTGCGCTGGGTCTCGTCCTTCTGCTTGCGGCCGGTGACGTGCAGGGTGTCGCGCTCGGTGACGATTTCCACTTCGTCGCGGGTGAAGCCGGCCAGGGCCATCACGATGCGGTATTGGTCTTCGCTCACCAGTTCGATGTTGTACGGCGGGTAGCTTGGCTCGCCACGCTGCTCGAGCAGGTTGGCCAGGCGATCGAAACCGATGGCGGAACGGTACAGGGGAGTCAGGTCGAAAGTACGCATGATAAGTATCCTTGTTAAGTTAAGCGATAAGTTGCCAGACCTCATCGTGAGCATCTGGTGAGTCCAATCTAGTGCCACGTAGACGGACTTTCAAGGCGTACGAAATATGGATTTTTAGTTGATTTTGCAAATATTATTTGCATCCGATTTTTAGGCTAAGGTAGGGCCCCGCAATGTCGGCTCGCCCTCATGTTCTCGATCGTCCTCAACATCGTCGGTACCCTGCTCCACCTCTACCTCGCCGCGCGCCTGTATTCGCTTGACCCGGTTCGACGCCGCATCCCGGCCCGCAGCTGGTGGGCCGGCGTGTTCGTCGTGTGGCTGGTCTACATGGCCGGCGTGCATATCGGCGACGAAGCGCTCGACTGGCGCTGGTGGCCCGGACAGTTCTCGCTGACCTGGCTCGGCATCAGCTTCGTGATGTCGCTGTGCCTGCTGGCGGCGGATGTGGCGAGCGGCTTCGGTTTCTGGTGGCGCGCCCACACGCAAACCCTGCGCGCCGCCGGCGCCGGCGCCGGCCTGCTGCTGGCGGCCTTCGCCCTGTCCCAGGGCATGCGCGCGCCGGTCATCGTCGAACAGGAAGTCGTGCTCAGGGACCTGCCCAAGTCGCTCGACGGCACCGTGATCGTGGCAGTGAGCGACATCCACCTCGGCGCCCAGCGCCGCTCCGCATGGCTGGCAGAGCGCGTGGTGCAGATCAACGCGCTGCAGCCGGCCGCGGTCCTGCTGCTGGGCGACCTGGTCGAAGACCATCCGGTGGGCGAAGCGCAACTGGCCCCGACCCTGCGCGGCCTGCGCGCGCCGCTGGGCGTGTGGGCGGTGACGGGCAACCACGAGTTCTATGGCGACGTCGATGCCACCGTGGCCGAGTTCGAGCAGGGCGGCGTGCGCTGGCTGCGCGACCGCCAGGTGGAACTGGCGCCGGGCCTGGCGCTGGCGGGGATCGAGGACATCGGCCGCAGCATGCGCAGCGAAGGCAGTTTCACGGGAGGGCTGAAGCGCACCATCCCCGCCGTCACCGGGACCGCCACCATCCTGATGGCGCATATCCCGGCGGCGCAGATCGTCGACGCGGCCGCGGCGCGCGGCGTCGACCTGATGCTGTCCGGGCATACCCACGGCGGCCAGATCTGGCCCTTTTCCTATGCGGTGCAGCAGCGCTTCCCGCGCTTCATCGGCGCCCACGACGTCCAGGACATGACCTTGTACGTGACGCGCGGCGCCGGCAGCTGGGGCCCGCGCATGCGCCTGTGGCAGCCGGGCGAAATCATCAAGCTGACCCTGCGCGCGCCGGATTGAGCGGTTCTGCCGCTCAGATCTCCCACTGCAGCTTGAGCGTGAGCGACTTGCTGCGATTGCCCACCAGCGGCAGCTTCTCGTCCACATAGCCTGCCGACACGATGCGGCCATGGCGCCACTGGTAGCGGTACAGCAGCGAGCGGTGCACCTGGCGCTCGCGCCACGTCTCCAGTTGCGTGACGCCGTCGTCGCGGCGTGCGGCCCAGGTGTTCTGCGCCAGCAGGCGGATCGAATCGCGCCGGCTGAAATGCAGGTTGGCGAGCCAGCGCCAGGCATTGTCGGCAAAGGCCGGATGGCCGAGCGTGCCCTGCACCCAGGCGCGGTTCCAGTGGTGGTCCAGTTCCAGCGACCAGCCGCGCGGCAAGGGAAAGCGCAGGCCGACGTCGAGCGTCGCGTTGCCGCCCGGTCCAACGCGGTCGGCATCGACATCGAGCTGGCGGCCCAGCGTCACTTCCCCCGCGATCTTCGACACCCACGCCCATGGCGTGGTCGCGAAGCCGAAGTGCAGCGCGCGCGTGTCGTGCAGCTCGCCTTTGGCGCGCCCGCGCTGGCGGTCGAAGCCGAGCTGGGTCCAGAACTCGGTCTGGCGCGACGCCGCGAACCACAAGCCCGGGCGCAGCTTGCGCTCCACCACCTCCATGCCGGCCTGGCCCAGCACCTCGTCGCGCAGGGTGCGGGTTTCGTGCAGGCCGAGGTGGGCTTCGAATTCGTGCAGGTCCAGTCCAAGCGCCGACTGCCGCCCCAGCACCCGGTTTACTTCTCCCACGAGCTTCACAATGCCGGCCTGCGGCACGAAGCCGTTGTCGTTGACGAAGCCGGGGCCGATCGCCTCCACCGTCAACTCGTTCCACCAGTGGCTGGAACTGTGGATGAATTTCCCGTGCAGGTAGGCGCCCGGCCGGCGCGCCGTGCGCAGCGGCTGCGTCGCCTCGTCGAAGCCGGACGTGGTGCGCGAGTGCATCGCGGTGACGCTGGCCTGGCGCTGGGCGCCGTCGCCGCCGGCGCCGCGCCACTGGGCGTCCATGCCGATCACTTCGTTGGCGCCCAGCCCTTCGTAGGCGCGCTGCGAGGCGAACGCCCCCAGCAGCAGGCCTTCGCCGTGCCAGCGCGTGCGCCACAGGCTCGCCTTGGTCGGCCGCAACTGGACATATTCAAGGGTCTCGTAGGCGCGGCCGCGCAGCACCACCCCGCCCTCCTGGTCGCGCAGGCTCATGGCGGTGGCGTCGGCGCCGGCCGAGCGCCAGGTGGCGCGCAGGCCCCAGGCGGGGTTGCTCACGGTGCGCGAGTAGAAGGCCGGCAGCGGCAGCCCGAGCACGTCGGCGCTCTCGAGGAAGAAGCCGCGCTTCTCCGGCAGGCTCAGGGCGATATTGCCGGCGCCCTGGGATACCGGCTGGTCCAGCTCCACCTGCGAATAGTCCGGGTTGATGGTGGCGTTGAACACCCAGTCGGCGCGCGGCCTGGCGTTGATCTCGAGGCCCAGGTCGGCCTGGTGGCCGCGCGTGCGCGCGCCGTCGGCCGCATTGCGGCCGGCGCGCAGCGTCAGTTCGGGCCGGAGCTCGATGAAGCGGCGGTCGCGCACCGCCGCCACCGTGTCGCCCATGCCCTCGACTTCCTGCAGGAAGGACAGGTGGCTCAGCGCGTCCAGGCGCAGCGGCGCGCTGACCAGCAAGGCGCCGTCGGCATGCGGGATGCTGCGCTCGACCAGCACGCGCCAGTCCTTGCCGCCGGTGTAGGGAAAGCGCAGGTTCGACAGCGGCCAGCGTACTTCCATGCTGTAGCCATCGGTCAGGCGCGTGACCGCGGCGTCGATCGGAAAGTCGGGGCCGAGGTCGGATTCGTCGCCGTCGGCGCGGTGCAGGCCGTCGCTCACCACGCCGGCCAGGTTCACGCGGACAAATTGGGCGGCGCGCCCGTGGCCGACCGGGTCGATCCAGATGCCGATGAAGTCCTGGTCCACGTCCACCTTGTCGCGCCGGGCCAGCGCGCCGCGCATCCGCGCCGGCGCCTCGTCCCAGGCGCGGATGCCAAACACCAGCGCGTCCTGGTCGACCAGCAGCCGCACAGTGGTGCGCAGGCCGGCCGGCAGGGGCTGGCCGTCGCGCGGGGCATGCTTGTGGAATGCGTCGAAGGCCGGCGCGCGCTGCCAGGCCGGCTCGTCCAGCCGGCCATCGAGGACCAGGGCGGCGCCGCTGTCGATGCGCGCGGCGCGCAGCTTGCGGCCTTCGTCGGCGGCGCCGGCTTCAGTGGCGAACAAGGCGCCGGACAGGATCAGGCCGGGAAGGCGAATCGATGGTGTGGGCACGCTGGAAGACGGTCGCTGGCTGGAGGGTCGGCGAGTGTAGCATGCGAAGATGACAGCACCCTACCCTAGTCAGGAAGCCGCTGGTCGCGCGCGACCATCTCTTGCAGCACGTCCTGGGGCAGCGCGGGGCTGAAGTAGTAGCCCTGCATCTGGTCGCAGTTGTGCTTGCGCAGGAAGGCGATCTGCTCGCGCGTCTCGACGCCTTCGGCCACCACCTTCAGCTTCAGGTTGTGCCCCAGCGCGATGATGGCGCGGGTGATGACGAGGTGGCCGTCATGGCCGACATTGCCCAGGAAGGAGCGATCGATCTTGATGTAATCGACCGGGAATTTCTGCAGGTGGCTCAGGCTGGAGTAGCCGGTGCCGAAATCGTCGATCGACAGCCGCACCCCTAGTGCCTTGAGCTGGCCGAGCACCCCCAGCGCGTCCTCGGGCTGCTCCATCAACTGGCTTTCGGTGACTTCGAGCTCAAGGTTGCGCGGGTCGACGCCATGGCGGCGCAGGGTCTCGCCCAGGCGTTCGGCGAACTGGCGCTGGCGAAGCTGGCGCGCCGACAAATTGACCGCAATCACGAAGTCGTCCATGCCCAGCGCGCGCATGGCCTTGAGCGCGCCGCAAGCCTCGTCGATCACCCATTCGCCCAGAGGCACGATCAGGCCGGTTTCCTCGGCCACCGGGATGAAGCGGTCGGGCGGAATCATGCCCTCTACCGGATGGCGCCAGCGCACGAGCGCCTCCGCCCCCACCACCTTACCGGTGCGCAGGTCGACCTTGGGCTGGTAGTCCAGCACCATCTCGTGCTCGCGGATCGCCCGGCTCAGGCTGGCTTCCAGCATGAGGTGCTCGTGCACGATCTGGTTCAATTCGGCCGAATAGAACTGGAAATTGTTCTTGCCGAGGGTTTTCGCGTGGTACATGGCGGCGTCGGCAGCGCGCATGATTTTTTCGGGCGTGTCGCCGTCTTCGGGAAACAGGCTGACGCCGATGCTGGTGCCGGGGAAAATCTCCTGGCCGTTCATGAGCACCGGCGCCATGACGCCGCGTCGGATCCGCTCGACCAAGTCGGCGATGCTCTCATGGCTGGCCGGGTTACACATGAGCAGGACGAATTCGTCGCCGCCGACGCGCGCGATGACGTCGTCTTCGCGCATGTTCTCGCGCAGGCGCTGGGCGGTTTCACGCAGCACATGGTCGCCCGCCGCGTGGCCGAAGTTGTCGTTGATGTGCTTGAAGTTGTCCAGGTCGAGGAAGGCCAGCGCCACCATGCTGCCCGCGTGCTGCGCGTGGTCGATGGCAAAGCGCAGCCGTTCCTGCAGCAGGGTGCGGTTGGCCAGGCCGGTCAGCGGGTCGTGGTGGGCCAGGTGGTGCAGCCGGCGCTCGTAGTGGCGCGCCTCGGTGATGTCATTGATGACGCCGACAAAGTGGGTGATGTCGCCGTCGATGTTCGACACCGGGTCGATGCGCAGGTCGTTCCAGAAGATGTCGCCGTTCTTGCGGGAATTACGCAGCACGGCGCGCACGCTTTCCTTGCGCTTGAGCGCGTCGCGGATACGGCGCCGCTCGTCCTCGTCGCAGCCGGGGATGCCCATGAAGCGCGGGTCGCGGCCGCGGATCTCGGCCAGCGTATAACCGGTGATGCGCTCGAAGGCTGGATTGACATACTCGATGCGATGCTCGCCCTCTTCGCAATAGGTGATGACGATGGCATTCAGGCTCGAGTAGATGGCGCGCTCGCGTACCCGCAACCCCAGTTCGGCCTGCTTGCGCGCAGAGATGTCCAGCCCGGTGCCGAAGACGCAGGGGACATTGCCCAGGCTGGTACGGGCGCATTGGAACAGGAAAGCAGTGCGTTTGCCATGCTTGCCGATCAGCTCGGCCTCATGCGTGGAGCAGCCGTATTCGAAGGCGCTGAGGATTTTCTCGACGATGAGCGGGCGGTCCTTCTCGTCGAAGAAGAACTTGACGTTGGAGGTCGGCAGCTCCTTGGCTTCCATCTCGAGCGCTTCTTCAAGCGGCTTGTTCCATAGCAGCAGGTGGCCGCTCTGGTCGATGACGTAGAACACGCAGGGCAGCGACTCGATGATGTCGGCCACCGGCAGGTCCTGGATCAGGGCGTAGCGCGGCGGCAGCTGCCCGGCGCGCGGAATCACGATGACGCTGAAGGTGCCTGCCTGCTCGACATCGAAGGACTGGGGCGCCACCATGATCCGCACCCCCAGGCGGCGGCCGTCGGCGCACTTGAGCACGCCGTCGTTCTCGGCATCGGCGCGCGCCGCGATGCGCGGCGTGGGGCCGGGCGGATCGTCGAACTCGATGATCCGCTCGAGCGTCATGCCGTCGATATCGGCCGCCGGGTAGCCGGCCAGCTTTTCGCAGGCCTTGTTCCAGCTCGTGACGGCGCCAGCGGCATCGACGACAAATACTGCAAGGGGCAAGGGCGACAGGTTCAAAGCTCCTCCTGTGGGTGGCGGCGCGATCGTCCGCGCCGCACGCAGTGAGCACGTAAATACATGATAGCGCAGCAATCGATCAGGGGCGAAGCCTAAATTTGTGTCGTGCGGCAAGAGCTCAACAGTAGTAGCGCGTTTACAATGCGTGTACGGGCCGCAAGACGGCCACATGGAACAGTCAATGGCAGTCATCAATCCAGCGGAAGTGACATTCAGCGCGATACGGGCGCAGGGACCGGGCGGGCAGAACGTCAACAAGGTCTCGTGCGCGGTGCATGCGCGCTTCGACGTGGCGGCCTCGTCGCTGCCGGCGGCGCTCAAGGAGCGCCTGCTGGCGCTGCGCGACAGCCGCATCACGCAGGAAGGCGTGATCGTCCTGAAAGCCCAGCAATCGCGCAGCCTGGAGCAGAACAAGGAAGATGCGCTGCGCCGCCTGCAGGCGATGGTCGATGAAGCGGCCGTGGTGCAGGCAATCCGCCGCCCCACCCGCCCAACGCGCGGCTCGCAGCTGCGCCGGCTCGACGCCAAGACCCGCAGCAGCCATACCAAGTCCCTGCGCGGCAAGGTCAGCGAGTAGGCCGGCCCGGGCTGGCCTGCCGCTGCGACTGGCGGTATCATCGCCGCATGAACGAGCTTGCCATGTCCCCTTCCCTGCAGGCCCTGCTCGACCAGCCGGTCTGGTCGGCGCTGGATGGCGGCCACCGCCACCTCGCCCTCGGCGGCCTGCTCGCCAGGCGCTATCCGCGCGAGATCGGGCCGTTCGCGGCGCTGGCCGACGGCGGCCGCGAATCCTGGGACGCGCTGGCGGGCCTGCTCGCACCGGATGAAGCCGCGATGCTGGTCACGCCGCATGCGGTGCCGGCCGCGCCCGGTTTCATGGTGACGCCGCTCGACCCGGTATTGCAGATGGTGGCCACGCGCGCGCCCGCGCCCTCAAACCTGCCCTTCCTGGTGCTGGGCGAGGCGGACGCGCCCGAGATGCGGGCGCTGGCCGGGCTGACCAACCCTGGCCCGTTCGCGCAGCGCACCCACGAGCTGGGCGAGTTCATCGGCATCCGCGAGGGCGGCATGCTGGCCGCGATGACGGGCGAGCGCATGCGCCCCGATGGCGCCACCGAGGTCAGCGCCGTATGCGTGCACCCCGGGCACCGCGGCAAGGCCCATGCGCGCCACCTGCTGGCCGAGCGCACCCGGCGCATTGTCGAGGCCGGTCGGCAGCCTTTCCTGCATGTCTATCCCGGCAACCACGGCGCGATCGCCTTATACGAGTCGCTCGGCTATGCGGTGCGCGCCCGGCTGCACCTGACGCGGGTCGCGCTCGCCGCCTGAGCGGCGGATACGGAGAAACTGCGGCAGGTGTTTGCCGTGGTGCGGGACTGAAGCAGGCTGCGCGCCGCGTTCAGGTGCGCAGCAGCTTGAGGAGCTGGTCGATGCGGTAGGGTTTGGCGATGAACAGCTGCCTCAAGGGACGGTCGGCGAACAGGGATGGCGCCATATAGCCCGAAGCCAGCACGATCTTCACCTTGGGGTAGCGTTCGTTGACCTGGTCCGCCAGTTCGATGCCGGTCATGCCGGGCATCATGACGTCGGACACCACCGCATCGATGTCGGGATGGGCGGCCAGCATGGCCAGGGCATCGGCGCCCGAGTAGGCGACCATGGTGTCCATGCCATGCGCCGACAGCAGCACTTCTGCCAGGTCGGCGACGTCGGCCTCGTCATCGACGATCAGGACCTTGCGCACGCCCATGAGCGGCGCGCCCGCATCTTGCCCGGGTTCCTGCGCGCCGCCAGGCACATACCCTGGGCGTCCTTTACCGGTAAACACACGGCTGTTAATCGAACCAAACACACAGCCTCCATCATTGAGTTGCCTGATTGCCGGTGCACGGAATGTACGCGGCAGATGGCGCCAGTATGGCCCAAGCCAGGTGAATGAAGCGCTCGGTTAGCCTCAGGAAATGCGGTGCTTAAGCAATGGAGGAGTTCATGCCTCTGTAGAAAGCTGAGGCGTTTTACGCAGCCTGGGTCGTTTGCCGCCGATGTGACACTCTGCGATTTTTCGTCCCTGGCGAGCTGCTATGCTGGGTGCAAGGACCGGGTACCGACGGTGAACACCATTTCAACATGGAAGAATGCGCTTTTCATGGATCAAGCCCTGACGTTTTCCGTACCTCGCCTTCACACAGACCGGCTCACGCTTCGGGAATATCGTGTCGACGACTTCGATTTGTTTGCAGATCATTTGTTGAACGCTGAAAGCTCGGCGTATTTGGGTTCGGCAGACCGCCAGAGCGCCTGGCGCATCTTCAACTCCCATGCTGGAATGTGGCTCCTGAACGGGGCGGGTTGGTGGTCGATCGAGGACCGGCAGACAGGTCAGCTGCTTGGCACTGTGGGGGCGTTCTTCCGCTGCGATTCCACTGTGATGGAGATGGGATGGAATACCTATCGCGCATTCTGGGGACAAGGTATTGCGAACGAAGCGGCGGCGGCGGTGTTGGCATATGGGTTCGAGGTTCGGCGTGAGCCGAAGCTGCGGGCACTGATCTCGGCTGGGAATGCATCATCGCGTCGTGTTGCCGAGCGCCTGGGCATGAGCTACGAAATGAAGACTGAGCTGAACGGCAAGGAAATCGACTGTTATACGCGTGAGCGTACCTGAGGCGGCTGCCAGCCGCCCTATGCAGATGGTGCAGCAACAGCAGTTCTCCGCTTGGTTGTCCGGCTCTGGGAATGTTTCTTTTGCGGTCAAGGGAATGCGCTTTCGGGCCTGTTCGAGCTGCCGCTGGCGCTGCATCCCGACATCCCGCTGCGCATGTCCAACGTCACTTTGAAGATTTTCTTAGCAAGCCTGAATCCAATATCAAGTTTCCGACGTATATACGTATGACGATTTTCAATTTCCTCATACTGTAAACGAGTGGACCTGTATGCTTCTTCGTACCGCACGCACACCCGTGGCCCTGGCACTCGCCTGTTTCTTCAGTACGCCTGAAAGAAGTGGCACATGGCGATTCCACGGCATTCGGAGAGCTGTACCGGATGTCGGCTCCCGGGCTCCTGTCACATGCGTGGCGCTTCGTGCGTAGCCGCGAGGCGGCCGAGGAGGTAGTACAGGAAAGTTTTATTGGAATCTGGCGTAACGCCGGGCATTTCGATCAGTCGCGTTCGCAGGCAATGACCTGGATGTCGACGATTGTTCGTTTCAAGTCACTGGACTACCTGCGTGGCGAGAAGCGATATCGTCTTGGGCCGGGAGACCATGACGCCAATGGCGACCAACCCGATACTGCAATGGGCCCCGAAGCGGCAGCCGAGATGTCCCAGCAAATCGTAATCATGAACTATCACCTGGCATCGCTTCATCCTTCACAGCGCAAGGTGATCGAACTCGCCTATTTTTCCGAACTGAGCCACAGTGAGGTCGCGCGCGAAATGATCGCCCCTCTGGGAACAGTGAAAACGCATATCAGGCGCGGCTGTGCAAGCTTGCGCAAGCACTTCGAATCCCACGCAATCCAAGGTCAGCAGTGAAGACTTCACATGATTAAACGAACAGACATCGCCACTGCCTTCAAGGTCGACCTGGCGGTCGACATGGCGGCCACCCGGGGCGTGTTATTTGCGGCACGATTCCTCGACAGGCAACAAGTACCGACGGGAGTGTCACTGCGAGCGCTCGGCGAGACATCAGGCGGCCGGCGCGAACCTGCGCAAGATACCGATCCTGCCTGACCAGGCGTATGGCCAGGCTGCGGGGGAGCAGCGCTGCCGGGAGTCGAACGCGCGTCGGCCTAGCCGAACAAGCCATGCAAATACCAGCGCGGCTCGGCATCGTCGCCGGAACCCACGATGCGTTCGCGATAGATCCAGTACAGCGTATGGTCCTTCCCTTCCGCGATGAAATAGTCGCGGGTTTGGGTGTCGCTCCACCAGCCGGCCTCGATGCGTTCGGGGGTGGACGCCACCTTGAGCTCCGAACTATAGAACGGCCGGTGGTTGCGCATGAGTAGCGCGATCGGCTTGGCCAGCAGCCAGCTCGGGCGCGGCAGGCTGGCGACGTCGAGCGGCAGGCGCGCCGCGCGTTCGGCCGCGCGCACCTTTTGCTGCACCGGCACCCATTCGTTGGCGACCTCGGGCCGGTAGTCGGCCTGCGGCAGCGCCTGCAGCACGTTATCCGGCCCCAGCCGCGCCACCAGCAGCTCCAGCATGCGCATGCGGTCTTCCTCGGTGCCGCCCGGCTCGGGAAACAGCGACTCGGTCGGCGGCGCCATGGCCTTGACCTGGGCGGCTTCCAGCACCAGCCCGATCACCGGGCCCGGCAGCTCCTGCTTGGCGAGGCGTTCGCGCAGCAGGCGCACCAGGTGCTCGTCGCGCCAGGTGGGTTCGGCCAACGCGATCTCGAGCGGCGTGGGCGGCATGGCCACCCGCCCCCGCTCGTGCTCCATGAACAGCGTGATGCGTTCCACGGCGAGCTGGCGCGCGCACAGCCAGCCGGTGAGCTGCGACACCAGGTAGTGGGCGCCGGCCAGCAACAGGTCGGCCGATTCGATGCGGTCGAACAGTTCCAGCCGGGCCCGGAAACTTTCGGGCGGCACGATCCAGTCATACAGCTCGGGCGACATGCCGTAGGCGGCGTCGAGCATGTCGAGCAGTTCGCGCCCGCAGCGCCGCTGCAGGCCGGGGCGCGGCAGGCGCCGCAGCTCGCCCAGTTGCTCGCAGCCGATGCCCTCGAACCAGGACATATATGGCCAGGCCGGCGGCAGCAGCGCTACCGGCAGACGTTCAAGGCGGCGTTCGAGCGAGGCCATGCGCAGCACGCGGCTGCCGCACTTGCCGCCGACACCGCCCTTGGCGCCAACGCCACTTCCACTGCTATTGCCATTACCACCGCCATTGCCGATGCGGTTGGCGCCCCAGCGCGCCAGCAGCCAGGCCCCGCGCGCGGTCGGTGCGCAGCTGACTGCGCCGGTGAAGCCGAGCGCGCGCAGGCTGGCGCGCACGCGCGCGCACAGGGCGCGGATGCCGCCGAACAGGCGCAGGCTGGCCCCGATATCGAGCAGCAGCGTCGCTTCTTCGGCCAGGGTGACCTGGGGCGTGTACTGCAGCATGGCCAGCGCGACCGCGTCCAGCGCCTCGGCTTCGCGCGCGGCGCTGCGCTCGTGCAGCCGGGCTTCGGGCATGAGCATGAGCACGCCGCCGCGCCGCATGCCGCGCCCGACGCCGGCCGCACGCGCCAGCGGCGATACGGCCAGCACGCGCTCCTGCTCCAGCACGACGCTGCCGGTATCACTGCACCAGCTCGGGCTGAAGACTTCGAGCGGTAGCTGGGGTAGGGACAGGCCGA
This sequence comes from Massilia yuzhufengensis, assembly GCF_900112225.1. Classification (GTDB taxonomy): domain Bacteria; phylum Pseudomonadota; class Gammaproteobacteria; order Burkholderiales; family Burkholderiaceae_D; genus Telluria; species Telluria yuzhufengensis. Next base: position 22,623 of record NZ_FOLD01000046.1, read on the forward strand.
TCCACAAACGCATGTCGTTGCAGTAAAGAAGGAGTGAGGGGCAGGAACAGCGGCGCGTCGCGCTGCGGTCCCCGGCGTTTGACGAAATCGATGTGCATGCCGCCCGCGGCCGGACGCAGCGCCAACCGCAAGGGCGCGGGCGAAGCGTCTTGCGCGGCCGCCAGCGGGCGCAGCATGAAGAACAGGGTTTCGCCGGCCTGGGCCGCCAGGTGCAGGCGGCGCAGGCTTTCGCCACGGGCGTGGTTGGCCCAGAACAGCAGCGCGCCGCAACTGCCGCTGCGCAGCACTTGTTCGGCCGCCCACAGCGTATCGGCACTGCGGCTGGAGCGCAGCCACAGCAGTTGCGACGGCGGCAGGCCAAGCGCGGCCAGCGCCAGGGCTTGCGGTGGATGGGGCGGCTGCAGCAGGACGATGCGGCGTTCGGCGCAGGCTTCCAGGGCCGGGCGCAGCAGGCGCATTTCGCCGATGCCGGGCTGCTGCAGCAGCAGCTCGACCAGGGCGCCGGAAGGCCAGCCGCCGCCGGGCAGCTGGGACGTGAGGGCCGCATGCCCGGTATCGACGCAACGCGTGCTGGAGCGGGCCAGCTGCGAGGCACGCCAAAGCGAAGGGTGCAAGGCCTCCGGCGCAACCGGAGTTGCGCCCAGAATGGGTGAGCAGTTCATGATAGTCTAGCAAAAGTACTGTATGTTTATACAGTACCCGCTACGCCAGGCTTTGGCAAGATGTATTCAATTCGGCCATACCAGTCGGGCGATTGGTATTGACAGAAACTAAACGTGTGCAGCGTCCGGAAATCCCGGCAGCATAGATGAAACATGGAATAATGGCGGCTCTTCCATTTACACCTAGACAATGACCAATCTGTCTCCCGCACGCCACGGAGCCCGCGCATGACCACGCTCCAACTCGTCGGCGCCATCCTGTTCGCCATCGCCCTGGTCCATACTTTTTCCACCAAGCTGTTCCACTCGCTGGCCAAGCGCCATCCGCGCCACGCCGGGGTGTTCCACCTGCTGGGCGAAGTCGAGGTGGTGTTCGGTTTCTGGGCCTTCGTGCTGGTGCTGGCCATCGCCCTGCTGGCCGGGGGCGATGCGGCCATCAATTACGCCGAAACACGCCAGTACACCGAGCCGCTGTTCGTGTTCGTCGTCATGGTGATCGCGGCCTCCCGGCCGGTGCTGGACGCCGTGCGCGACCTGCTGGCCTTGCTGTCCCGGCTGGCCCCGGGCCGCACCGAGGTGGCGCTGTGCTGGTTCGGGCTGGCGCTGGTGCCCCTTGGCGGCTCCCTGATCACCGAGCCGGCCGCGATGACGCTGGCCGCCCTGATGCTGGCGCCCCAGGTGTTCCGGCCCGGCATCCCGGAGTGGCTCAAGTACGGCGCGCTCGGCGTGCTGTTCGTGAATGTCTCGATCGGCGGCACCCTCACTTCCTACGCCGCGCCGCCGGTGCTGATGGTGGCCGGCGCCTGGGGCTGGGACAGCGCTTTCATGGCCAGCACTTTCGGCTGGCGCGCCGCGCTCGCAGTGTGCATCAACGCCAGCGTGGTCACCCTGCTGCTGCGCCGTTACCTGGCGCCGCACGCGGTGGTGGCGGACGTGCGCATGCCGCTCGTCGTGTCGGCCATCCACCTGGCCATGCTGGCCGGCGTGGTGCTGCTGGCCCACCACCCGGTGCTGTTCATCGGCCTGTTCCTGCTCTTCCTCGGCTATACCCAGGCCTACCCGAAGCACCAGTCGCCGCTGATCCTGAAGGAAGGTTTGCTGGTCGGCTTTTTCCTGGCCGGGCTGGTGCTGCTGGGCGGCATGCAGCAGTGGTGGCTGCAGCCGCTGGTGTCCAGCCTCGAGCCCACTGCCCTGTTCTTCGGCGCGCTGGCCCTGACGGCAATCACCGATAATGCGGCCCTGACCTATCTCGGTTCGCTCATCGAGGGACTGTCTGACCACGCCAAGTACATGCTGGTAGCCGGCGCGGTCGGCGGCGGCGGGCTGACCGTGATCGCCAACGCGCCCAACCCGGCCGGCGCCGCGCTGCTGCGCGATGGCTTCCGCGACGGCTCGATCGGGATGGGCGGATTGTTCCTGGGCGCGCTCGGCCCCACCTGCGTGGCGGCGGCGCTGTTCCTCATCTGACACGGCCAAGGGAGTGGCAATGGACGACGATATCCTGGTACACAAGGCCGGCACCATCGAACGCTGCTGCCGCCGCGCGCGCGACGAATACGAGAAAAACCCGGCCACCTTCACCGACGACCTCACGCGCCAGGACGCGGCCACCCTCAACGTGATCCGCGCCTGGGAAGCGGCGATCGAAATGGGCGACTACGTGATCGGCAACGCCCGGCTCGGCCTGCCCCAGGACGAGCGCGAAGTCATCACCCTGCTGGCCGAACACGGCTGGATCGCGCCGGCCCTGGCCGAAGACCTCAAGCGCACCGGCGAATTCTGCCGCGCCGAATGGGATTACCAGGAAGCGCCGCTGCCGGCGCTGGTGACGATCCTCAAGCGCGGGCTGGACGACTTTACGGTGTATGCGCAGGCGCTGGTGGCGGGCGCCGGGACGGGCGCCACATGAGCACCAGGCCACAGGTGGTCATCGACCCACGCCAGCAACAGGTCAGCCAGCTGGACGAGGCAGGCCGGCACGCCGAAGCCCTGGCCCTGCTGCAGGAACTGTATGCCGAGGCCGAAGCCGAGCCGGCGCCGGAGCGGACCCGCTATTTCATGACGATGTTCCAGTGGAAGATGCTGACTGAAAATTATCCGCCGGCCAGCACGGCCCTGGCCGCCGTCCGCGACGATCAGGCCACGCGCTTCCTCGCCGGCGAGATGTACAGCGGAAGCGGCGGCGACAATCATGGCAGCAGCAAGGAAGCGCCGTGGCAGCGGGTGTCGCGTTTCTCGCTCATCGTCGACATGAACCGCACGCTCGCCGATCCGCGCGCGACCCACGCACTGTTCCTGCAGCTGGAAGCCGCCTCGCCGGAACTGGCCCGCCGCCATGCCTGGCAGGCGCTGCCCGACATCGTCGCGGCAGGCGACTTCACGCTCGCCGACCGCTACCGCCGCGACCCGCTCGCCCTGCTCGGCGACGTGAAGGAAAACGCGCGCAGCATGCCGCTGTTCCCGCCTCCCGGCCAGGCCCCGCGCCTGAGCGCCGAGCTGTCCAACCTGGCTGGCGATGTGCGTGTCGGCATCGCCGTGCTGCGCGGCCTGGGACGCGCGGAGGAAGCCGATGCCTTGCGCGCGGCGCTGCTGGCCGGACTCCCACCGGGGCAACTGCGCGACCTGGCGGAACGCGAACTCGATGAGCGGGGAACGATCCACCGCGCGCTCGCCGCGCACCAGATGACGCTCGAGGACCGCGACACGGCCTAGGAGCGCCCTAAGCCTGCGGCTCGTGCACGTCCGACACTTCCACATCCTCGGCCGCGATCTTTTCCTCGGCCAGCGCGTGGTCTTCCTCGTCCGCCTCCAGCCCTTCCTGGTCGGCCCCGCGCGCGCTGTCGTAGGTGAGCTCGACCAGCATCGGGAAGTGGTCCGAGCCGAAGGAAGGCAGGCGCTCGATGTGGGACAGCGTGAAATGGTCGCTGTGGAACAGATGGTCGAGCGGCCAGCGGGCGAACCAGTAGTGGGCGTGGAAGGTATTGAACATGCCGCGTCCGATGCGCGGGTCGAGCAGGCCACTGATCTTGCGGAACAGCCGGGTCGTGGTCGACCACGCCACGTCGTTCAGGTCGCCCGCGACGATCACCGGTGTCTCCAGGCCGGCCTCGGCCACGCTCTTGGCCACCACCAGCAGCTCGGCGTCGCGCTGGGTCGATTCCTCGTGCTCGGTCGGGCTGGGCGGGGTCGGGTGCAGGAAGTGCATGCGCACTTTTTTCCCGCAGGGCAGCCGCACCAGGGTATGCATCGACGGAATGTCGTCTTCGACCAGGAACTGGATCGCGCTGTCTTCCAGCCGCAGGCGCGAATACACATGCATGCCGTACAGGTTGTCCAGAGCGCACTTCATGGTGTGCGGGTAGTCTTTTTCCAGCACATCGAGCCGCTCCTGCCACCACGCATCCGTTTCCAGCGTCACGAAAATATCGGGCTTGTGCTGGCGGATCAGGGCGATCAGGCCGTCGGTGTTGCGGTTCGGCGTCAGCACGTTGGCAGTCAGGATACGGAACTGGCGATTATTTTCAGCGGCGACCGCGGGTTTTACCTCGCGGCGAAACAGCTTGGTGTACGGGATGATCCACCAGGCCTGGTAGGCCGTGCAGGCGGCGTTGAGCACGACCAGCAGCCAGAAGGTCTTGCCCTGCCAGTCGAGCAAAGCAAACTGCCCGGCCAGCACCGCCAGGGACAGGATGGCCAGCTGCAGGCGCGGGAAATCCCAGTCGCGGATCCACCATGCCGGACACCGCAACAATGGCAGCAGCGTCGCAAGGACAATGATAGCAACCAGGATGACGAAGGTGGATAGCATGGCAGTCTCGAAGCGGTTGATCGGCGTAACGCAAAAATGCGAATCCACTATGCGCTTGGAGAGAACTGCGGTCTGTGCGCTAGCGTGCGCAGCGCACAGATAAATGCCCGTCTGAAATTACTTGCCAGAAGCGCGAGCGCCCGCGTACATACGCTTGTTCATCATGGATTATTACAAGAACTTACCAATTCGCCCCTCCCCTGCCTTCTCAACCGTGCGCGCGACTTGTACCATAGACGCCATCCAGCCAGACCACACGAAAGACCTTCATGACCTTCACCAATGTCTCGCGCGCCCTTTGCCTGACCGCCTTCGCGGCTGCCTGCGCCGCGCCAGTCCACGCCACCAGCTTCACCTCGTCCGCCTCCAGCGCCGGTTCGGCCTCGTCGGGCAGCGTGTCCGACTCGATCGGCGCCTCCAGCAACAGCTCCAGTGACGACAAGCGCGTCGCCGCCGGCGAATACCGCGTGATCGACGTCTCCCAGGCCCCGGCCAAGCTGGACACCACCCGCGTGACCCTGCGCGCCGTCGCCGCCGGCCCGGCGCGCGAGTTTTATCTCGACCTGCCCAACCGCGCCCTGGCCGAGCGCCGGGTGAACGCGGGCGAACTGGTACAGGTCAACGAGCGCGTGTACGGCTACGAATTCGCCCACGCCGACACCAAGCGCCCGTTCTTCCTGGCGCTGCAGGACGACTGGTACCGCGACCTGGCCTCGCGCAAAGTCACGATCTGATGTTGTCCAGGCTCGCTGCCGGCGCGCTCCTGCTGGCCGCGAGCGCGGGCGCCAGCGCCGGCCTGCCGGTGTTCTGCCAGCAGTCGATCGACATCAGCGCCGCGGAACAAGACCGCGTGCTGCGCTTCGCCGGCGTGGTCAAGGGGGAGCTGGAACGCTCCGGCGCCGGGGTCGCGCTCATTGCGCGCGCCGGCCTGGACCTGAGCCGCTTCGGCCAGCTGTATTCGCACGCCGGCGTCGCCCTGCGCGACAATCCGGGCGGCGCCTGGGCCGTGCGCCAGCTGTACTACGCCTGCGACGAATCGCGCCCGCGCCTGTTCGACCAGGGCGTGGCCGGCTTCGCGCTGGGGGCCGATACGCCCGCGCGCGGACACGTCTCGCTGTTATTCCTGCCCGAACAGGACGGCGCGCTGCTGGAGCAGGCCGCGCTCGACCGGCGCCTGGCGCTGGCGCTGCTGGCCGGCCAGTACAGCGCCAACGCCTATGCCTACGGCACCCGCTACCAGAACTGCAACCAGTGGGTGGCCGAGCTGCTCGCCAGCGCCTGGGGACGCCTGGCCGGCCAGCGGCCGCGCGAAGACGCGCAGGGCTGGCTGCGCAGCCAGGGCTATACCGCCGGTCCGGTAAAAATTCCTTCGCACTGGATGATGTTCGCCGGGCAGTTCGTGCCCCTGGTGCACGTGGATGACCATCCGGTGGAAGACCTGCACGCCCTCGCGCTGCAGGTGAGCGTACCGGCCTCGATCGAAGCCTTCGTGCGCCGCCAGGCGCCGCAGACCCGCCGCGTGGAGCTGTGCCACACCGCGCAGCGCATCGTCGTGCGGCGTGGATGGGAGCCGCTCGGTGCGGCCTGCGAAGCGGGGCCAGGCGACGAAGTCATCGGCCTCTAGCGCCCGGCGAAATTCAGGATATTTCCGTCAGGGTCTTTTAGCCACGCCACCTTCATCCCGCCGCCGATGTGGATGTCGCCTTCGCGCTGCATGCCTTCCATGTCGTAGTGCTCGAAGCTGGCGCCCCTGGCTTTCAGGGCCGCCACCACTTCGCCGATGCGCTCGCCGACATCCCAGGTGATGGCGGTGGCCTGGTTGGTCCCGGCAAATTCAGAGCGATAGACGTAGATCTGCGAGTTGCCGCTCTTGAAGGACAGGACTTCGCCGCCGGTGCAAGCGGCCGCCTCGCCTTCCTGCAATCCCAGTACCTGACTGTAGAACGCCCTTGCCTTCTCGATATCGCGTACACCGACCGTCGCAATTGCTTCCATGTTCGACAACATGATCGCCTCCTCACGAGTTGGGGTACCAGCGTACTGCGATCGGCGTGCGGTGTGCGCACCCTTGCCGCGCGCATAACAAAAGGCGCTGTCACCCTTGGCTATGGATGAGGATTGAACTGTCGAGCTGCGCCACGGTCCAAACCGTATCGCCATCCCACGGAGCCTTCCATGCGTTCGCCCCGCTTCAAGAAGTGGTTCGCCGCCCTGCCGGTGCTGAACCAGCCCCAGCGCCTTCAAGTGATCGACGCCTTGCGCCCGGCGGCCGGGCTCGATCAATTGCTGGCGCTGCTCGACGGGTTCCGAACCGAGCGCTGCTGTCCTGCATGCGCCAGCACGCGCTGGCGCCGGCATGGCCAGGCCAATGGCTTGCAGCGCTACCGCTGCCGGGAATGCCGGCGTACTTTCAACGACCTGAG
>NZ_FOLD01000005.1 GCF_900112225.1 Massilia yuzhufengensis
TTTGGACCGTGGCGCAGCTCGACAGTTCAATCCTCATCCACAGCCAAGGGTGACAGCGCCTTTTTTTTCGCCGGCGCCAACGCAGCGGTGCCCCGGCCCTTCGTTGCTGTGCAACATGCCAGTTACCGTATAATCAGGGTTTTCGCGCCGGACCGGCCGGCTGCGCACCTGGAACCATTGATGAAGGTATTTCGCGGACTTCCCAACGACAGGGCGCGCGCACCCTGCGCCCTCACGATCGGCAACTTTGACGGTGTCCACCGCGGCCACCAGGCATTGCTGGCGCACGTGCGCGGCGCCGCCGCCGAGCTGGGGATCGAAGCGGCCGTGATGACCTTTGAGCCACATCCGCGCGAATACTTCGCGCGCCGCATGGGCGACCTGTCGAGGGCCCCGGCCCGCATCGCCAACCTGCGCGACAAGCTGGGCGACCTGTCCAACGCCGGCATCGACCGCGTCATCGTGGAACACTTCAACGAACACTTCGCCGCCCAGTCGCCGCGCGACTTCATCGAGCACGTGCTGGTCGATGGCCTGCACGTGAAATGGCTGATGGTAGGCGACGATTTCCGCTTCGGCGCCAGGCGCGCGGGCGACATCGCCATGCTGCAGGAAGCCGGGCACGCATTCGGCTTCCAGGTCGAGACCCTGCGCGCCGTCATGCACGGCGAGCGCCGCATCTCGTCCTCGGCCGTGCGCGAGGCCCTGGCCGCCGGCGACTTTCCGGCGACCCAGCAGCTCCTGGGCCACCCGTACGCCATGTCGGGCCACGTGATCCACGGCCAGAAGCTGGGCCGCACGCTCGGTTTCCCGACCCTGAACCTGCGCGTCGCGCACCGCCCTGCCCTGAATGGCATCTTCGTGGTGCAGGTGCACGGCCTGGCGGCCGGGCCGCTGCCGGCCGTGGCCAGCCTGGGCGTGCGCCCCACCGTCGAAGACGCCGGCCGCATGCTGCTCGAGGTCCACGTGTTCGACTACCAGCAGAGCGCCTACGGCAAGCTGGTGCGGGTCGAATTCCTGGAAAAACTGCGCAACGAAGAGAAATACGTCGACCTGCCCACCCTGACCGATGCGATCGAGCGCGACGCCGTGCAGGCGCGCGCCTACTTTGCCCTGCGCAATGGCGCCCTGACGGCGACCGACCGAATTTGACGCCGGCGGCGCACTCCCGAATACCCTGCGCGGCCACGCCGCGCACCTCAAGAATCCCCTAGAGAAGAAGCATATGTCCGATACCAAACCTGTCCAGAACAACCCCGCCCCGAAGGCGGGCAAGAAGCCTGAGAGCAAATACCCGGTCAACATGACCGACACCCCGTTCCCGATGCGCGGCGACCTCGCCAAGCGCGAGCCGGGCTGGGTCAAGCAATGGCAGGAGAAAAAGCTCTACCACCGCATCCGCAAAGCGGCCGCAGGCCGCCCGAAATTCATCCTGCACGATGGCCCGCCGTATGCAAACGGCGACATCCACCTTGGCCACGCCGTCAACAAGATCCTGAAAGACATGGTCGTAAAATCGCGCACCATGGCCGGTTTCGATGCGCCCTACGTGCCGGGTTGGGACTGCCACGGGATGCCGATCGAGATCCAGATCGAAAAACTGTACGGCAAGAACCTGCCGACCGCCGAAGTGCTGCAAAAGGCCCGCGCCTATGCGCTCGAGCAGATCGACCGCCAGCGCGCCGGCTTCATCCGCCTGGGCGTCCTGGGCGAATGGGAAAACCCCTACATGACCATGGCCTACGGTAACGAGGCCGACGAGCTGCGCGCCCTCGGCAAGCTGCTGGAAAAAGGCTACGTCTACCGCGGCCTGAAGCCGGTCAACTGGTGCTTCGACTGCGGCTCGGCCCTGGCCGAGGCGGAAGTGGAATACCAGGACAAGCGCGACCCCGGCATCGACGTCGGTTTCCCGTTCGCGGAGCCGGAAAAAGTGGCCGCCGCCTTCGGCTTGAGCGAGCTGCCAACCGCCAACGGCTTCATCGTGATCTGGACCACCACCCCGTGGACCATCCCGTCCAACCAGGCCCTGAACGTGAACCCGGAAGTGAGCTACTCGCTGGTGCAGTCCACCCGCGACGGCCTGCCGCTGCTGCTGATCATGGCGACCGACCTGGTGGAGTCGACGCTGGCGCGCTACAAACTCGAAGGCAGCACCATCGCCACCACCCTGGGCGAGAAACTCGGCGGGCTGCAGTTCAAGCACCCGCTGTACGCGGCCGACCCGTTCTACGACCGCGCCTCGCCGGTCTACCTGGCTGATTACGTCACCACCGAGAGCGGCACCGGTGTGGTCCACTCGGCCCCGGCCTATGGCCTGGAAGACTTCCAGTCGTGCAAGGCGCACGGCATGAAGGACGACGACATCCTGAAACCCGTGATGGGCGACGGCCGCTTCACGCCTACCCTGCCGCTGTTCGGCGGCATGACCATCTGGGAAGCCTCCAAGCCGATCTGCTCGGCCCTGACCGAGGCCGGCGCCCTGTTCGAACTGAAGATGTTCGACCACAGCTACATGCACTGCTGGCGCCACAAGACCCCGATCGTCTACCGCGCCACCAGCCAGTGGTTCGCCGGCATGGACATCCTGCCCAAGGACGGCGCGCGCACCCTGCGCGAGACCGCACTGGCCGGCATCGCCGAGACCCAATTTTTCCCCGAGTGGGGTCAGGCGCGCCTGCACGGCATGATCGAGAACCGTCCGGACTGGACCCTGTCGCGCCAGCGGCAGTGGGGCGTGCCGATGGCCTTCTTCATCCACAAGGAAACTGGCGAGCTGCACCCGCGCACGCCGGAGCTGGTTGAAGAAGTGGCCAAGCTGATCGAAGCGGGCGGCATCGACGCCTGGCAAAGCCTCGATCCGGCTACCCTGCTGGGCGAGGACGCCCATCACTATGAAAAGAACAAGGACACGCTGGACGTCTGGTTCGACTCCGGCGCCACCCACCAGACCGTGCTGCGCGGCTCGCATGCGGAACAATCCGCCTTCCCGGCCGACCTGTACCTGGAAGGCTCGGACCAGCACCGCGGCTGGTTCCACTCGTCGCTGCTGACCTCGTCGATGCTCAACGGCCGCCCGCCCTACAAGGCGCTGCTGACCCACGGCTTCACGGTCGACGAACACGGCAAGAAGATGTCGAAGTCGCTCGGCAACACCATGGCGCCGCAGAAGATCTCGGACACCCTCGGCGCCGACATCCTGCGCCTGTGGGTGGCCTCGACCGACTACACGGGCGAGCTGTCGATCGGCGAAGAGATCCTGAAACGCGTGACCGAGTCCTACCGCCGCATCCGCAACACCCTGCGCTTCCTGCTGGCCAATACCTCGGACTTCGACCCGGCGCAGCACGCTGTCCCGGTGGCCGAGCTGTTCGAGATCGACCGCTACGCGATCGCCTCGATGGCCGCGCTGCAGAAGGACATCGACGCCCACTTCGAGCGCTACGAATTCCACCCGGTCGTGTCTCGCCTGCAGAACTACTGCTCGGAAGACCTGGGCGGCTTCTACCTCGACATCCTGAAGGACCGCCTGTACACCACCGGCCTGGATTCGCCGGCGCGCCGCTCGGCCCAGACCGCGCTGTGGCACATCGCCAATGCGCTGCTGCGCGTGATGGCGCCGATCCTGTCCTTCACGGCCGAAGAAGCCTGGGCCGTGTTCGCCAGCCGCGAAGCCTTCGCCGCCAGCGATGAAACCATCTTCACCCAGACCCTGTGGAGCTTCCCGGAGCTGCCCGATGCCGAAGCTCTGCTGGCCAAGTACGCGGCGCTGCGCGAAGTGCGGACCGACGTCACCAAGCAGCTCGAAGAAGTGCGCGCCTCCGGCGCCATCGGCTCCTCGCTGCAGGCGGAGCTGGCGATCAAGGCGGCCGGCGACAAGTACGCGCTGCTGGCGAGCCTGGACGACGACCTGAAGTTCGTCTTCATTACCTCGCAGGCCAGCGTGGAACAGGTGGCGGACGCCGCCAACGAAGCGGTCAGCGTGATCCCGTCCGAAGCGGAAAAGTGCGAGCGCTGCTGGCACTACCGCCGCGACGTCGGCCAGCACCAGGAACACCCCGGCCTGTGCGGCCGCTGCGTGAGCAACCTGTTCGGCAGCGGCGAGCAGCGCCGTTTTGCCTAAGCACTGACGCCCCCTCACGGGGTCCCACCGCCACGCCCTGTCACGGGGCGTGGCGGGCACCATCACTTCTATCATGGCAACCAAAAAGAAAACCGCTTCCCCGGCCGCCCGGCCCGTGTACAAGAGCCCCGCCAGCCTGCTGCCGTGGTTCGGCATCGCCCTGCTGGTGATCCTGTTCGACCAGGTCACCAAGCTCACCGTCGAGCGCAGCTTCTTCTACGGCGAAACGCGGCCCATCACGGGCTTCTTCAACCTGATCAAGGTGTATAACCCCGGCGCGGCCTTCAGCTTCCTGGGCGACGCCGGCGGCTGGCAGCGCTACTTCTTCACCGGCATCGCGATCGTGGCGGTCGGCTTCATACTGTACCTGATGAAGAAGCACGCCAGCCAGCGCCTGTTCTGTTTCGCGCTGGCCCTGATCATGGGCGGCGCCATCGGCAACGTCATCGACCGCCTGGCCTACGGCCACGTGATCGACTTCCTCGACTTCTACTGGAAGGGCGTGGGCCACTTCCCGGCGTTTAATATCGCCGACATCGGCATCTCGGTCGGCGCCGTGCTGTTCATCGTGGATGAACTGCGCCGGGTGAACAAATCGTAATCGTCCAACGTTTCAAGCAGGAGGCATCATGAGCATGGACCTGAAGGGCAAGAAGATCGTCCTCGGCCTGACCGGCGGCGTGGCCTGCTACAAGGCGGCCGAGCTGTGCCGCGCCCTGGTCAAGCACGGCGCCAGCGTGCAGGTGGTGATGAGCGAAGCGGCCACCCACTTCATCGGCACCGTCACCATGCAGGCGCTGTCCGGGCAGCCGGTCTTCACCGACCAGTGGGACCCGCGGATGAGCAACAACATGGCCCACATCGACCTGACCCGCCACGCCGACGCGATCCTGGTCGCGCCCTGCTCGGCCGACTTCATGCGTAAACTCGCGCACGGCGCCTGCGACGATTTGCTCTCGACCCTGTGCGTGGCGCGCCCGCGCCGCGTGCCGCTCCTGGCAGCGCCGGCGATGAACGTCGAGATGTGGGAAAACCCCGCCACCCAGCGCAACGTGGCCCAGCTGCTGGAAGACGGCATCTGCCTGTTCGGCCCCGCGGCCGGCTCGCAGGCCTGCGGCGAGACGGGCCTGGGGCGCATGCTGGAAGCCGACGAGCTGGTGGAAGAACTGGTCGCCTCGTTCCAGCACAAGGTGTTGGCCGGGCGGCGCGTGCTGATCACGGCCGGGCCTACTTTTGAGCCGATCGACCCGGTGCGCGGCATCACCAACCTCTCGTCGGGCAAGATGGGCTATGCGGTGGCGCGCGCCGCGCGCGAAGCGGGCGCCGAAGTCACCCTCGTCACCGGCCCCACGGCGCTGCCCACGCCGCACGGCGTGCGCCGTATCGACGTGCTCACCGCCCAGCAGATGCACGACGCGGTAATGGCCGGGGTCGAAGGCCAGCATGTCTTCATCGGCGTGGCAGCGGTGGCCGACTGGCGGGTGGCAAACGCCAGCGGCCAGAAGATCAAGAAGCAGGAAGACGGCGCCGCGCCCCAGCTGGAATTCGTGCAGAACGCCGACATCCTGGCCTCGGTGGCGGCCACCACCTCGCTGTCGGGCTGGCCCTACTGCGTGGGCTTTGCCGCCGAGTCGGAAAACCTGGTGGAATTCGGCGCGGCCAAGCGCGAGAAAAAAGGCATTCCCCTGTTGGTGGGCAATATCGGGCCGCAGACTTTCGGCCAGGATGAGAACACCATCATCCTGTTCGACGAGACCGGCCACACCCTGCTCGAGCGCGCCGACAAGCTAACGCTGGCACGCCAGCTGGTATCCGAGATCGCGAAGCGCCTGGAACGGCGTTCGCTCCTGACCTGACAAGACAAGACAAGCAACATGAACAGTATCGACCTGAAAATCCTCGACCCGCGCATGAAGGACCTGCTGCCGGCCTACGGCACCCCCGGCAGCGCCGGCCTGGACCTGCGCGCCTGCGTCGACGCGCCCCTCGTCATCGAGCCCGGCCAGACCGTGCTGGTGCCCACCGGCCTGGCCATCCACATCGGCGATCCGGGCTATGCGGCCATGATCCTGCCGCGCAGTGGGCTCGGCCATAAGAACGGCATCGTGCTCGGCAATCTGGTAGGCTTGATCGACTCCGATTACCAGGGGCAGCTGATGGTCTCGACCTGGAACCGCGGCCACACGACGTTCACGCTGCAGCCGCTCGACCGGCTGGCCCAGCTGGTGATCGTGCCGGTGCTGCAGGTAGGCTTCAATGTGGTAGACGAGTTCGCATCGAGCGAACGGGGCGCCGGCGGCTTCGGCAGCACCGGCAAACAATAACAAGCACACCCTCAAGGAGGACCATGAACCGCATCCAACGCCTGCGCCCGTACCTGCGCATCCGCCAGGCTGCACTGGGAACCGCCGCCGCCATCCTGCTGTCGGCCTGCGCCACGCAGGGCACCGTGCAGCCGGGCGCCCAACCGGGACCGCAAGGCCCGGCCACCGAGGCCCCGGCGCCGGTGACGCCCGAAATGACGTCCGCCGCCGAAACGCTGACCCGCATGGCCGCGCTGCAGGAACGCCTGTACAAGGTCGCCGCGCCGCTCCTGATCGACAACGCCGAACTGTGCACGCGCCACGCGCGCAACCTGCTCGGCTTCACCGCCAAGAACCGCCATACCTACCCGGGCAGCTACAACGAGGCCGCCCACGCCGTGCTCGGCATGGGCGAGCGCCTGCAGGTGACCAATGTGCTGGTCGGCTCGGGCGCGGCCAAGGCCGGCCTGCGCCAGGGCGACGAACTGGTGGCCGCCGCCGGCACGCCGCTGCCGCCCGGCCCCGCCGCGCTGTCGCAGGCCGGCGCCATCTTCGGCCCCATCGTCAAGAAACAGGCTTCGCTGCCGCTCACCATCGAACGCAAGGGCCGTTCGCGCGAGCTCACGGTGCCGGTGACCCGCGCCTGCGCCTTCGGCATCGAACTGGGCAACGCCGACAACGTCAACGCCTACGCCGACGGCCAGCGCGTGATGGTCACGCGCGGCATGATGGGCTTCGTCCAGGACGACGACGAACTGGCCTTCGTGGTGGCGCACACGATGGCGCACAATATGCTGGGCCATGCGGCCAGCCAGCGCAATGCGGCCACCATCGGCGGCATCATCGAGAACCTCACCAACATCTCGCCCGATACCTCGATGCTGATCGGCAGCGGCGGCATCAAGGCGATGCCAGCCACCCTCGACGCCGCGGCCGAGCGCCTGGCGGTCTACCTGCTGGCGCGCGCCGGCTACCGGGTCGACAACGTGGGCGCGTTCTGGAAGCGCTTTGCCGCCACCTACCCGGCGACGGTCCTGAACAGCCACACGGCCAGCCACCCTTCGCTGGCCCTGCGCGTGGCCAGTATCGACAAGGCCGTGGCCGAGGTCAAGGCCAGGAAATCCGCGGACAAGCCGCTGCTGCCCTGAGCGGCACGCTGCGTGCCGCCGCCCTGGTGCGGCACGCAGCGCAGCGCCCCAAACCGCAAAAGATGACAATTTCTCAAAATTGCGAGAAACAAAATCATTCATGCCAACTTTTGTCGGTAACAAGCAACAACTACCGATAATTTCATTCTTTTAGGAAATACTTCCGCCGTTCGCCACTAAAATCTCCGCTGGGTGACGTCTTGTTCCCACTTCCGGGAGCATGGGTTCCCACCTAACAGCAGAGATACAGTCATGACCATTTCCGGCGAACTCCTCGCGCCCGGCGGCAATACGCCCTCGACCTTCCAGAATATCAACGCCGACGCCGTGCGCCTGGGCAATGGCGGGACCGTGCTCGGCTACCTCAAGCAGGTCAGCGGCGACCTGATGACCTATGCCCCGTATCCCGGCTTTGACGGCATCCTGCAGGTGATGGACCCGCAAAACCGGGTCCTGCGCAGCATTTCGCTGGTAGACGACCTGCTGCCGGCGGGGCGCTTCCTCAACGATATGGTGGTCGAGCGCCTGGCCAACGGCGGCTTCGTGGTGGCCTGGTCGGATGCCGACGTCGCCGACATCAACTGGCAGGACGTGCGCGTGCGCTATGCCATCTACGACGACAACGGCAGCCTGGTCTCGCGCGACGTCCTGTCGACCACCGCGGGCTTTAACGTCCGCATCACCTCATTGGCCGATGGCGGCTTCGCCACCGTCTTCGCCGCGAACACGGCCGCACATAGCCAGCAGGGCGTGGTCAATACCTTCAACTGGAATGCCGGCAGCTACGTCAAGGCCGCCGAGTCCTATGTCGGCGACCCCAACGCACCGGCGCCAGGCGCCAACGCCGACGTCACCAAGCTGTTCATGTTCGACGAGTTCTCGATCAGCGGCCTGTCCGACGGCGGCTTCGTGGTCGGTGCGCCGACCTATGACTGGGTCAACTCCAACTACACGCCGCTGGGGGACTTCGTGTTCCGCTACGCCGCCGGCGGCGCCCAGCAGGCTTTCGCCAGCGGCAACTACTGGCAGCGGGTCAACTGGAACGACGGCCAGGTCAACAACGCCGTACTGACCAAGGCCTTTGCCGGCGGTTTTGCCAGCGTCAACCGCGGCAAGGACGGCAACTGGCAGGTGACGATGTTCAACAATGACGGTTCGCTGATCACCACCACGCAGCAAACCGAACAGGTGTATCGCAGCGGTGTTTACGACACCCGCACTTACCACGCGACCGATATCACGCCCGTGGTGGCCTGGCCCGGCCAGAACTACCTGAACTACGACCAGTTCATCGACATCGCCGAGATCAACGGCGAACTGGTGGTCGTGGTGCCGAACGCGGGCAAGGGCTTCGACCTGGTGCGCCTGTCCAAAGCCGACGGCACGGTGCTTTCCGTGAGCAATATGGGGATCGCGGTGCCGCAGGATGCCGTCCTGATGAACCCGCGCATCCTGGCCGAAGGCAGCGGCTACGACCTTACGTACGATGTGATGAGCATCAACGGCGACAACTACTACCTGCAGAGCACCTACCAGATCGGGCTGGGGGCGCCGCCCAACCTGGCGCCGCAGATCGATGGGCTCGATGGCGACGCCACCGATTTCATCCTCGGTACCGCGCAATACATCGACAACAACGTTTTCGCCGATGTGGCCGATGCCGATTCGGCCGACTTCGACGGTGGTTACCTCGAGGTGCTGCAGGTGGCCGGCGCGGCCGATGGCGACTTCAGCTTCGACCTGCTGCTTGCATCGTCCCAGTTCCTGTGGGGCAGCGGCGCGCAGCCGGATACCGCCAACGACGGCACCAGCTTCATCGCACCGGGCCCGATGGTGGCCGGCGACAAGGTCTGGTACAACCCCGACAGCAGCCTCGATCCTGCCGACTGGATCCTGGCCGGGACCGTGACCAGCGACGGCCAGGATGGCGCCAGCCTGAAAATTACCTTCAATAATCCGGCACTGGCGGTGCCGTCGGCGCTGCTCGACCATGCAAGTTTCGCCGCCGCGATGATCACGTTCTTGATGTATACGGCCCCGACCCTTGGCGCCCGCAGCTTCGAGCTCAGGATCGCCGACGGCGACGGCGCCGTCTCGCTGCCGGCCAGCTTCGACATGACCGGCACCTCGGACCAGAGTTCGACCATCGCGCCGGCCGCCGGCGTGACCGAACCGGTGACGCTGCCTACTAACGTCCTGAACCAGGCTGGCGCGGTCGGCGTGTTCGACTTCACCGTCACCGACGCCGGCGACGCCGACGGCCTGGCCACCCGCATCGACGCCCTGAGCCTGCAGGTAGCGGGCAGCGGCGACTTCACCAAGGTAACCTGGCTGCTGACCGGCCCCGGCCTCGGGGCGCCGGTGCAAGGGGTCTACCACGCAGGCAGCGGCACCCTCGATTTCGCCTCCGCCATCGCGGTCGCCGACGGCGCTGCCGCCGTCTACACCGTCAAGGCCTACTTCAACACGACGTCGGGCGTGACTGCCGGCGCCACCTACCTGCTCTCGCTCGACGGCGACAGCGGCGTGACGCTGGCCAACGGCATGAGCTCGCAGATGGCGAACGGCCAGTCCCCCGTGACCACCGGCAGCGGCATCGTGGTGGTGGCCGGTCCGGGCGTGACCAGCGTCGACTACGCGACGCCCGCGGCCAGCCCGACCAATGCCGACAGCCTGAGCTGGACCGTGCGCTTCAGCGAAGCCGTGTCGTCCATCGACGCCGCCGATTTCGACGTGGCTGGCCTCAGCGGCGAGACGATCACGGTCGCCGCCGCCGGCGCCAACACCTACACCGTCACCGCCAGCGGCGGCGGCCTGGCCAGCCTCAACGGCAGCGCCACCCTGGCGCTGGCGGCCGGCCAGGACATCGTCAACGGTGCCGGCATGGCGCTGGCCAGCCTGGCGCCGAGCGGCACCGACCAGCGCAGCTACCTGATCGACAACAGCGCGCCGGCCGCGCCGAGCCAGCCCGACCTGGCCAGCGCCAGCGACAGCGGTTCCTCGACCATCGACAACCGGACCCGCATCGCGACCCCGACCTTTACCGGCAGCGCCGAAGCGGGCGCACTGGTGGAACTGGTGGATGCGAACGGCACGGTACTGGGCAGCGGCATCGCCACCGCTGGTGCCTGGAGCATTACCGTATCGGCCCTGGGAGAGGGCAACCACACGATCAGCGCGCGCGCCAGCGACGCTGCCGGCAATACCGGGCTCGCGTCCAGCGGCCTGGCGGTGATCATCGACACCAGCGTGGCCCTGCCGACCTTGGCCCTGCACGCCGACACCGGCAGCGCGGCCGGCGACGGCCGCAGCAACGACGGCCGCATCGACGCCGGACTGGCCGCCGACGTGGCGAGCTGGGAATACAGCACCGACAGCGGCATTTCCTGGACCGCCGGCAGCGGCGCCGGCTTCGTGCTGGCCGAGGGCAGCTATGCCGCCGGCGTGCTGCGGCTGCGCCAGACCGACATGGCCGGCAACACCAGTGCAGTGGCCACGAATGGCGCCGCCATCGTGATCGACCACACGCTGGCCGCACCCGCACTGGCCCTGGCCGCCGACACCGGCGCCAGCGCCGCCGACGGCATCAGCAGCGCCGCCACGGTGAACGTCACCCTGGCCGCGGACGTCGCCGGCTGGGAATACCGCAGCAGCAGCAACGGCGCATGGAACGTTGGCAGCGGCACCAGTTTCGTGCTGGCCGAAGGCAGCTATGCTCAGGGTGAGGTGCAGGTACGCCAGACCGACACGGCCGGCAACACCAGCAGCGCGGCCACCAACGGCGCCGCGATCGTGATTGACCTGACGGTGGCCGCGCCGGGCCTGGCCCTGGCCAGCGACACCGGGTCCAGCGCCGCCGATGGCGTGAGCAGTGCCGGCACGGTCAGCGTGAGCCTGGCTCCGGACGTCGCCTCTTGGGAGTACCGCAGCAGCAGCGTGGGCGCCTGGAGCGCCGGCAGCGGCACCAGTTTCGTGCTGGCCGAGGGCAGCTATGCGCAGGGCGAGGTACAGGTACGCCAGGTCGACACCGCCGGCAATACCAGCAGCGCCGGCGTCAACGGCACGGCCATCCTGATCGACCAGACCGCGCCCGCGGCCCCTGGCCTGGCGCTGGCCAACGACACCGGCGCCAATCCCGTCGACGGCGTGAGCAACGATGGCACCGTGGACGTCGTGCTGGCCAACGGCGTGAGTGCCTGGGAATATCGCAGCGCCAGCACCGGCGCGTGGACCACCGGCAGCGGCACCAGCTTCGTGCTGGCCGCAGGCAGCTATGCGCCGGGCGAAGTGCAGGTGCGCCAGCTCGACAGCGCCGGCAACACCAGTAGCGCGGCCAGCAACGCTGCGGCTCTGGAGATCGTCGCGCCGCCGGCGGCGCCGGGCATGGCGCTGGCATCCGATACCGGCGCCAGCGCGGCCGATGGCATCACCGCCGACGGGACCGTGGCGGTGACGCTGGCAGCAGGCGCCGTGGCATGGGAATACCGCAGCAGCGCCTCCGGCGCCTGGAGCGCAGGCAGCGGCACGAGCTTCACCCTGGCCCCCGGCGCCTATGCGGCCGGCGCGGTCCAGGTGCGCCAGGTCGACAACGCCGGCAATACGAGTGCGGTCGCCACCAACGGCGCCGCCCTTGTGGTCGACGGCGCCGCGCCTGTGGTGGGCGCGGTCACCCGCGCCACCGTGGCCAGCCCGTCGGCCAACCAGGCCATCGTGGTCGCGGTGCGCTACGACGACGCCGGCGCCGGGATCGACGCGGCCACCGTCGACACGGCCGACATCACGGTGAGCGGTCCGGGCGCGGGCGCCGGGCTGGCCGTGTCGGCAGCGAGCTGGAACGCCGCCACCGGGATCGCCCAGTACACGCTGGACGCGCCGGCCGGCGGCTGGAATGCCGTCCATGCCGGCAACTGGAGCATCGCCATGGCAGCCGGCGCCGTGCTCGACCTGGCCGGCAATGCGCTGGCCGGCGGCGTCGCCCACCAGTTCGCGGTCAGCTTCAATACCGCGCCGATGATCACCACCAATGGCGGC
The DNA here is from genome assembly GCF_900112225.1 of Massilia yuzhufengensis. Taxonomy (GTDB): domain Bacteria; phylum Pseudomonadota; class Gammaproteobacteria; order Burkholderiales; family Burkholderiaceae_D; genus Telluria; species Telluria yuzhufengensis. Next base: position 12,603 of record NZ_FOLD01000005.1, read on the forward strand.
GGCGCCAGCGCCGCGATCGACGTCGTCGAAGGCCTGCGGGCGGTCACCACCGTGCAGGCGAGCGACGCCGGCGACACGCTGGCCTACAGCATCAGCGGCGGCCTCGATGCCGCCCTGTTCGAGATCGATGCGGCCAGCGGCGTCCTGCGCCTGCGCAGCGCGCAGGCTGCTGCCAGCCCGGCCGACAGCGACGCAAACGGGAGCTACCTGGTCAACGTGACCGCCACCGACGGCGCCGGCGCCAGCGACACCCAGGCGCTCACCATCACGGTGCTGCGCGATACCGACCGCGACGGCGTGGCCGACATCCTCGACCCCGACCTGGACGGCGATGGCCGCCTGAACTCGGCCGAGGACCCGGTGCCAAGCGCGCACGGCGGCGCCACCGGCGACGGCAATGGCGACGGCATCGCCGACAGCACCCAGGCCAACGTCGCCTCGCTGGCAACCGTCGGCTCGGTGGCGGCGGACAAGCGTTTCGCCACCATCGCGGTCGCCGACGGCCTGACCCTGGTCGGCGTGAGCAATAGCGCGGCGCCTGCGGGCCTGCCGCGCAACGCCAAGATGCCGCTCGGCCAGTTCGACTTCGAAGTGCGTGGGCTGGCGGTGGGCGCCACGGTCGATATCGACATGTACGTCGACAAGACCCTCAGCGCCAACGGCTACTACAAGCAGACCGCAAGCGGCTGGGTCAACCTGGCCACCGTAAGCACCGTCGGCGGCAAGACCAAGCTGAGTTTCAGCCTGACCGATGGCGGGGCGTACGACGCCGACGGCATCGCCAACGGCGTCATCGTCGATCCGGGCGGTGCAGCGGTGATCGCGCCGCGCATCGTCAGCGCCGGCGGCGAACCAAGCGGCACCGTGCTGGTGCGCGAGAACCTGCTGGCCGTCACCACGGTGCAGGCGGAAGCCCTGGGCCCGGTCGTGTACGCGATCACGGGCGGCGCCGACGCGGCCCGCTTCACGCTCGATGCCGCGAGCGGCGCCCTGGCCTTTGCCAGCGCACCCGACTTCGAGTATCCGCAGGACGCGGGCGACGGCGCCGCCAACAATACCTACGTGGTCGAGGTAACGGCCCTGGGCGCGGCCGGCAGCGATACCCAGGTGCTGACGGTGCGGGTGCAGGACGTGGACGAATCCACGCCGCCGGTGGACGACGGCGACTCGATCCCGGCCAGCACCGAACAGGCGGTACCGTCCCTGCCGGGCGCGAACGGCGCACCGGGCGTTGCCGGCGACGGCAATGGCGATGGGCTGGCCGACAGCAAGCAGGCCAATGTCACGTCGCTGCCCTTCCTGCATACCGACCGTGCGCAAAGCAACCCCGGCAGTGCGCCACCCGTGTACCTCACCCTGGTCGCCAACTCGGTCGACGGCAAGGTAGCCACGGGGGCGGGCGCCGCCACCGTGCTGAAGGATGTCAAGCAGCTCGACGCGCCGGCCGATAAACCGGCCGACCTGGCGCTGCCGTTGGGCCAGATCAGTTTCGCTGCCGAGGTCGCGACCGCCGGTGCGTCCGAGAACTTCAGCATCTACGTCGATGGTGCGATCCCGATCAACGGCTACTGGAAACAGAACGCCGCAGGCACCTGGGTCAACCTGGCCGACGCCGCCCACGGCGGCAAGGTCGTGCTCGAAGGCGGGCGCGTACGCCTGGACTTCACCCTGGTCGACGGCGGCGAGTTCGACGACGACGGCAAGGCCGACGGCATGATCACCGACCCCGGCGCACCTGGCTACCGGGCGCCGGCGGCGGGACCGGACAGCGACGACGACCAGTTCCCCGATGCGCTTGAGGCGGGCCATGGCCTGGTGGTCGGCCCCAAGGACAACGACGTCTTCGGCAGCAACAAGCTGTTCGTGATGGAGCTGTACCGCGACCTGCTGTTCCGCGAAGCCGCAGCCCCCGAGTGGACCCACTGGCAGGGTGTGCTCGACAGCGGCGCGATGGGCAAGGCCGGCCTGGTGTCGACCTTCCTCGACTCGGTCGAGTTCCAGGGCGGCGCCGGCGCGCTGGTGCGGCTCTACCTGGCCGCTTTCGACCGCCTGCCGGACGGCGCGGGACTGGCGTTCTGGACCGGCCAGGTCGGCGCCGGGCAGCCACTGGCGGCACTGGCGCAGGCGCTGTCTTCCAGCGCCGAGTTCACGGCCACCCATGGCCAGCTGGACGACGCCGGCTTCGTGCGCCAGCTGTACCAGAATGTGCTGGGGCGCCAGGGCGACATTGGCGGCGTCGCCTTCTGGACCGCGCAGCTGGGCGGGTCACTGGAACGCGGCGACGTGCTGCTGGGCTTTGCGCAATCGGCCGAGTTCACGGTCGCGAGCGACCATGCAGTGACGGCGGCGATGGGCTACCTGGGGCTGCTGGAACGCGATCCGGCGCCGCAGGAAGTCGATTTCTGGACCGGCAAGCTCGATGCCGACGTACCGGAGACGATCGTCATCGGCGCCTTCCTGGCCACACCGGAATACCACGACCGCTTCCTGCCCTGAGCGCCCGGGGCCCCGCACCGCCAAGGTGCCGGGGTCCCGCCCCTCCCCCACGACGGCCGGCCACCGCTCCAGCGGTGGTCGCGTCCGGCACGTCCCCCGCATTTTTTGTATCATTGTCCATCTCTACTACCGGCGCCGCGCACACGGCGGGGCAACACATGGACAGCATCGACCTCGACGTACTCAAGACCTGCGACGCCTGGCTCGCCGGCGGCCAGCGCTGCCAGCTGGTCACGGTCATCAAGACCTGGGGCTCGAGCCCGCGCCCGATCGGAGCGACGCTCGCCATCTGCGAAGACGGCAGCGTGGTCGGCTCGGTCTCGGGCGGCTGCATCGAGGACGACCTGATCGCACGGGTGCGCGCCAACGGCATCGAGCTGGCGCGCCCGGAAATCGTCAGCTACGGCATCAGCGCCGACGAGGCGCACCGCTTCGGCCTGCCCTGCGGCGGCACCATCGAACTGGCGATCGAGCCGCTCGCGCCAAGCAGCCGCATTGGCGAACTGCTGGCGCGCCTGGCTGCGGGCGAGCTGGTCGAGCGCCGGGTGCAACTGGCCAGCGGCGTGGTGACCCTGGAACGGGCCGCCGCCAGCGCCATCCAGCGCGTCGAGGACGGCGTGCTGGCCACCATCCACGGCCCGCGCTGGCGCCTGTTCATCATCGGCGCCGGCCCGCTGTCGCGCTTCCTGGCGCAGGTGGCCAGCGGCCTGGATTACCGCGTCACCGTGTGCGACCCGCGCGAGGAATACCGCAGTGGCTGGAACCTGCCCGGCGTGGAACTGGTGCACGCCATGCCGGACGACCTGGTGATCGAGGCCCGGCTGGATGCGCGCTGCGCGGTGGTGGCGCTCACCCACGACCCCAAGCTGGACGACCTGGCGCTGATGGAGGCATTGAAGTCCGAGGCCTTCTACGTGGGCGCGATCGGCTCGCGCCTGAACAATGAAAAGCGGCGCGAACGCCTTAAAATGTTCGACCTCGACGAGGCCCAGCTGGCGCGCCTGCACGGCCCGGTCGGCATCTACATCGGCAGCAAGACCCCTGGCGAGATCGCGATTTCCATCATGGCCGAGATGACTGCGGTGAAGAACGGCGTGCCGGCTGCGCTGCTGGTGCCACATGCGGCGGCGCCCGCCGCCGCCAGTACGCAAGCCTGCGCGCGCGTTGCCGCGTGAGCGGCCGGATTCCAACGCAAGAAACGGATGGCGCCAGGCGCGCCAGGCCGCCACAATAAGCATTTTGTCCCGGGCCACCTCTCGATGAATACCGCAAACATGCTGCGCCTGGTGGCGCTGGCCGCCATCTGGGGCGGCTCCTTCCTGTTCATGCGCATCGCCGCGCCCGTGCTCGGACCGGCCGTGCTGATCGAATACCGGGTGATGTTCGCAGCCCTGTTCCTGGCCGGTGTCGCCGGGTTCATGCGCCTGCGCGGCAAGGGCGTGCCGCTCGACCTGCGCCGGCACTGGAAGCACTACCTGATCCTGGGCTTCTTCAACTCGGCCCTGCCCTTCCTGCTGTTCGCCTACGCCGCGCGCACCCTGTCGGCCTCGGTGCTGTCGGTGCTCAACGCCACCGCGCCGATGTTCGGCGCGCTGGTGGGCGCCGTGTGGGCGCGCCAGGCTGTCTCGGGGCGCGCGGCGCTCGGCCTGGTGCTCGGCACGGTGGGGGTGAGCCTGCTGGTCGGCTTCGACCACGTGTCGGAGCGCCCGGGCGCATTCGTCGCGATCGGCGCCGCGCTGGTGGCGGCCTTTTGCTACAGCCTCGCCAGCCAGTACGCCAAGTCGGCGAAAGCGGTGGCGCCGTTCGCCAATGCGCACGGCTCGATGTGGGCCGCGACCCTGTTCGTGATCCCGGCCCTGCCTTTCTTCCCGGCGCCGGGCACGCCGACCCTCGGCATCATGGCCGCGGTGCTAGCGCTGGGCGTGGTCTGCAGCGGCATCGCCTACATCCTCTACTTCAAGCTGATCGAGGAAGTCGGCACCACTTCGGCACTCACGGTTACTTTCCTGAACCCGATGTTCGGCATCCTGTGGGGCGCGCTCTTCCTGCATGAAGTGATCGGCTGGCACACCCTGCTGGGCTCGGCCATCGTGCTGGCCGGCACCGCGCTGGTCACCGGCTTCCTGCCCGCCTTCCTGCGCGCGCCCTCCACCGCGCAGGGCAAGTAAGCGCCATGCAGGCGCAGTTCGCGATCGCCCTGCCGGCCGGCTACCGCACCGGGGACGTGCTGTCCTTCCATGCGCGCGATACGCAGGGACTGGCCGAACAGCTCACGCCCGGGGGGCTGCGCAAGGGCGTGCTGCTGGACGGCAGCGCGGTGCTGCTGGAGGTGGACTTCGCCGCCGAGGCGGCAAGCTGCACGGTGGATGCCGATGGGCCGCTACCGCCGGCCCTGCTGCAACGGGCCCGCGAGGCGCTGCTGAATATCCTGGGCCTGCGCATCGACCCGGCCGCGTTCGCCGCATTCGCACGCGACGATGCCGCGCTGGGCGCCATCGTGGCGCGCCGGCCCGGCCTGCGCATCGTGCAGTCCGCCACCATCTTCGAAGCCCTGACCTGGGCCATCATCGGCCAGCAGATCAACCTGCCCTTCGCGATTTCCCTGCGCCGCACGTTCATCGAGCTGGCCGGCCGTCCGCATTCCAGCGGCCTGTGGTGCTACCCGGAAGCGGCGGATGTGGCGCGCCTGGCGCTGGACGACCTGACCAGCAAGAAATTCTCGCGCGCCAAAGCGGAAACCCTGCTGCGCCTGGCGCAGCTGGTCATGGACGGCGGCGTGGTGCTGGACCGCGAGCGCCCGGTGGCCGAGGTAGTGCCGGAATTGCTGGCGGTCAAAGGCATCGGCCCCTGGACCGTGAATTACGCGCTACTGCGCGGCTATGGCTACCCGGATTGCTCGCTGGAAGGCGACGTGGCGATCCGCACCGCCCTGCACCGATTGCTGGGCGGCGACGAACGGCCCGGCATCGCGGCGGCGCAGCGCCTGCTGGAGCGCTACGCGCCGCACCGGACCATGGCTGCGGCCTACCTGTGGGCCAGCCTGGGCGAAGAAGCGGACTAGGCCTGTATTAGTTCCACAGCTGCATGCCTTCGAATTGCTGGGCGCCCTCGCCGGAAAAACGTATCAGCTCGGGCAAGGGTACGGTGGCCAGGTTGTCGCGCCCGTAGTGGCCGCCCAGGGCGCTGGGGATGCGCAGGCAGTACTTGCGGTCTTCCGTCAGCGGGCCCAGCGTGGATTCGGCCAGGTGCACGACTTCCGGCATGTACCAGTCGTTCAGGAAATCCTGGTTGTAGGCCAGGGCGTCGAGCGCCGCGCGGCTGTCGGCGACGGGCTCGCAGCACAGGTCTTGCGGACGCAGCCGCCAGTAGCGGCCTTCGTCGTCGCGGATGATGAGGTTGCCGAATGCATTGGACCCAAGGACTTCGACAGCGGTCAAGCCGACCCAGCCCCAGGCGTCGTTGATGTCGTCTACGTTGATCATGTGCTCTGTCCGTTAGCGTCGGGGGCCGGCGCAGGCGCGCCTGCATGGCCGTCGCAAGTTGGACCAAGCGGGGTCGGCAACATTCCGGGTGGACGCGCCCGGTTTGCGCTGCGTCGTGTGGACGCAGGAAACCGGAGCGGAAATGAAAAAACCGCTGATTCTTGCGAATCAACGGCTTTTCCTGAATCTGGTTGCGGGGACAGGATTTGAACCTGTGACCTTCGGGTTATGAGCCCGACGAGCTGCCAGACTGCTCCACCCCGCGTCTGTGAAACGAATTATACGCCCAACGCGCGTAATAGGCAAATCCAATCCTTCGATAGTGTGCAATTGCAGAACGATATGCCTCATGCGTGCCGGGAGCCGCCGCCGGAAAAGCCGCGCCGGCCACCGCCGATCACGGCATGGCGCGGGAAAAACCGTGTAAAGTAAGCACACTCTCAACCTCTCGACCCCCTATGAAATTCTGTTCCGAGTGCGCCCATCCCGTCGCCCTGGCGATTCCCGAAGGCGACAACCGGCCGCGCTACGTCTGCCCGCAGTGCCACACCATCCATTACCAGAATCCAAAACTGGTAATCGGCTCCATTCCCGTCTGGGAACATGAGGGCAAGGTGCAGGTGCTGCTGTGCAAGCGCGCGATCGAACCGCGCCATGGCTACTGGACACTGCCGGCAGGCTTCATGGAAAACGAGGAAACCACCGAGCAGGCCGCGGTGCGCGAGACCGAGGAAGAAGCCGGGGCCGATGTCGAGCTCGGCAAGCTGTTCACCCTGCTCAATGTTGCCCACGTCCACCAGGTCCACCTGTTCTACCTGGCGCGCCTGCGCAACCTGCATTTCGCGCCGGGCGAGGAAAGCCTGGAAGTGGAACTGTTCACGCAAGACCAGATCCCCTGGGACGACCTGGCCTTCCCCACGGTGCGCACGACGCTGGAACTGTTTTTCGCCGACCGCGTCAAAGTGCGCGAGGGCGCCAGCTTCGGTTTCCATAGCCGCGACATCGTGCGCCCCATGCTGGCTCCGCGCGAGCCCGACTGACCCAGCGAGGGCCGCATGATTCCCTGGCTCGAGCCGACTTCGCCGTTTCCCGACGTGTCCGAGGCGTTGACGATGGATGCGCCCGGCCTGCTCGCGGCCGGCGCCGACCTGTCGCCGCAGCGCCTGCTGCTGGCCTACCAGAACGGCATCTTCCCCTGGTTCTCCGAAGGCCAGCCGATCCTGTGGTGGAGCACCGACCCGCGCATGGTGCTGCATACCGAGCGCTTCAAGGTGAGCGACAGCCTCAGGAAAACCCTGCGCCGCGTCGAGCGCAGCCGCACCGGCGACGGCACCTGGGACATCCGCTTCGACAGCGCCTTCGAACAGGTGATGCGGGCCTGCGCCGCCCCGCGCCGCGACGGGCCCGGCACCTGGATCTCGGAAGACATCATCGACGGCTACACCGGCCTGCATGCGATGGGCTACGCCCATTCGGCCGAAGCCTGGCTCGACGGCGAACTGGTGGGCGGGGCCTACGGCGTGTGCATCGGCCGCATGTTCTATGGCGAATCGATGTTCGCGCGCGTGCCGGACGCATCCAAGGTGGCGCTGGCCTACCTGGTCGCCTTCCTGCGCAGCCACGGCGTGCAGATGATCGACTGCCAGCAGGAGACCGGCCACCTGGCTTCGCTTGGGGCTGCGCCGATCCCGCGCAGCGCCTTCCTGGCCCACCTCGCCCGCGCCATCCGCGAGCCGGCCATCGCGCGCTGGGAAGTAGTGCCGCCGCTGGGCGGCGCGCCCGCCGCGGTGGCACCGTTGGCTGGCTAACGGTGACGCCGCCGCGATTTCGCTAAAATAGGTGCAACCCGTCGTCTCGAGAGCTTTTGCATGACGCACTTAAATGACCTGCCCTTCGCCACGCTGCAGTTCTACACGACGGCGCCCTACCCGTGCAGCTACCTCGACGCGCGCCAGGCCCGCTCGCAGGTCGCCACGCCCTCGCACCTGATCAACGCCGACGTGTATTCCGAGCTGGTGCGCAACGGCTTTCGCCGCAGCGGCATCTTCACCTACCGTCCCTACTGCGACGGCTGCCAGGCCTGCATCCCGGTGCGCGTGAAGTGCGCCGATTTCGTGCCCAGCCGTACCCAGCGCCGTGCCTGGAAGCGCCACGGCGAGCTGGTGGCCATGGTGGCCAACCTGGCCTTCTCGGACGAGCACTACGCGCTCTACCTGCGCTACCAGACCACCCGCCACGTCGGCGGCGGCATGGACCAGGACAGCCGCGACCAGTACGCCCAGTTCCTGCTGCAAAGCCGCGTCAACACCCGCCTGGTCGAGTTCCGCGAGCCCGACGGCACCCTGCGCATGGTCTCCATCATCGACGTGCTGTCCGACGGCCTGTCGTCGGTGTACACCTTCTTCGACCCGGACGTGGCGGGCGCCTCCTTCGGCACCTACAACGTGATGTGGCAGGTGAACCAGGCACGCGAGCTCAGTCTGCAATATGTCTATCTCGGCTACTGGATCGAGCAGAGCCCCAAGATGGCCTACAAGATCAACTTCCGCCCGCTGGAAGCGCGTATCAAGGGCGTCTGGAGCGTGCTGGAGCGCTGAGCGACGCCCGCCCCCGGGCCGGGTAAAATAGCGGGAATCCCGCTCCCGAGTCCCCCATGCCAGACAAGTTCCTGTACCAGCTCGCCCGCCCGCTCCTGTTCTCGCTCGACGCCGAGCGCGCCCACCACCTGACCCTGCCCTTCCTGCGCCGCGCCGCCGCGCTCGGCCTGACCGGGCTCTCGGCCAAGCCGGCGCCGGACCCGCGCACCGTCATGGGCATCCGCTTCCCCAATCCGGTCGGCCTGGCCGCGGGCCTGGACAAGGATGGCGCCTACATCGACGGCCTGGCGGCGCTGGGCTTCGGCTCGATCGAGATCGGCACCGTCACGCCACGGCCCCAGGCCGGCAACCCGAAGCCGCGCATCTTCCGCCTGCCCAAGGCGCAGGGCATCATCAACCGCATGGGGTTCAATAATGGCGGCGTCGATGCGTTCGTGGCCAACGTGCAGGCGTCTCGCTTCTACCAGGACAAGCAGGGCGTGCTGGGCCTGAACATCGGCAAGAACGCCGACACGCCGATCGAGCGCGCCGCCGACGACTACCTGCATTGCCTGCGCAAGGTCTACCCGTATGCCAGCTACGTCACGGTGAACATCTCATCGCCGAATACGAAAAACCTGCGCCAGCTCCAGGGCGAGTCCGAACTGGATTCCCTGCTTTCGCAACTCAAGCAAGAGCAGCTGCGCCTGGCCGACCAGCACAAGCGCTATGTGCCGGTGACCCTGAAGATCGCCCCGGACATCGACGGCGACCAGGTGCGCAATATCGCCGGCGCCCTGCTGCGCCACAAGATCGACGGCGTGATCGCCACCAACACGACGCTCAGCCGCACAGCGGTTGCCGGCATGCAGCACGGCGAGGAAACCGGCGGCCTGTCGGGCGCGCCGGTGTTCGAGCTATCCAACACCGTGATCCGCCTGCTGAAAGCCGAACTGGGCAACGCGCTCCCGATCATCGGCGTGGGCGGCATCATGCGCGGCGAGGACGCGCGCGCCAAGATCGAGGCCGGCGCCCAGCTGGTGCAGCTCTACAGCGGCCTGATCTACGCCGGCCCGGCACTGGTGCGCGATTGCGCCGCCGCGCTGCGCCGCTGAAAGGAAGGCCCATGGAACGCAGGCAGCTGGGGCAGACCGATTTGATGGTGTCGAAGCTCTGCCTCGGCAGCATGACTTTCGGCGAGCAGAACACGGAGACCGATGCGCACGCCCAGCTCGACTATGCACTCGGGCGCGGCATCAACTTCATCGATACCGCCGAGATGTACCCGGTCATGGCAAGCCGCGACACGCAGGGATCGACCGAGCGCTTCATCGGCAGCTGGCTGAAAAAAACCGGACGCCGCAGCGAGGTGGTGCTGGCCACCAAGATCGCCGGCCCGAACAAGATGATGCCGTGGATCCGCGGCGCCAGCCACAACCTGGACGCCACCAATATCCGCAGCGCGGTCGAAGACAGCCTGCGCCGCCTGCACACCGACTACATCGACCTCTACCAGGTCCACTGGCCGAGCCGCAACCTGCCGATCTTCGGGGCCAGCAGTTTCAATCCCCAGGCCGAGCGGCCGGCGGTGCCGATCGAGGACACCCTCGGCGCGCTGGGCGAGATGGTGCAAGCCGGGATGATCCGCCACATCGGCGTGTCCAACGAGAGCGCCTGGGGCGTGTGCGAATACATCAAGCACGCCGAAGCGCGCGGCCTGCCGCGCATCGCCACCGTGCAGAACCTGTACAACCTGACGGCGCGGGCGTTTGAAACCAGCCTGATGGACGAGGCGTGCTTCCGCGAAGGGGTGAGCCTGCTGGCCTACAGCCCGCTCGCGTTCGGGCAGCTGACGGCAAAGTACCTCGATGATCCGCAGGCGGTGGGGCGGCTGACGGTGTTCCCGGCCGGCTGGAGCCCGCGCTACGTGCGGCCAGCCGTGCTGGCGGCGTGCGCGGAATACGCGGCGCTGGCGCGGGCGCATGGCTTGCTGCCGTCGCAGATGGCGCTGGCATGGGTGTATTCGCGCTGGTTCGTGGGGGCGACCATCATTGGGGCGACGTCACTGGCACAGCTGGAAGAGAACATCGATGCAGCGGAACTGGTGCTGTCAGCGGAGGTGCGGCGCGGGATTGATGAGATTCATGCGCGGTATACGAATGTGGGGCAGTGAGCGGGTTGCATGAAAAATTGGGTCCCGGCCTTCGCCGGGACGACGGTTTTAAGAGTAGCGGCTCACGGACATTTGCGTGACACGCACCCTCAGCACGTCGTCCCGGCGCACGCCGGGACCCAATTTCAGTTGCGCAGCCTTAAGCTTTAACTTCACTCCGCTTGCAGCGCCTTCTCGATGTCCGCCCGGGTATACCCCTGCGCAAAGCGCTCGATGAAGTGGAAGGCATACGCCCGCAAATACGAACCCCTGCGCACCGCCAGCCGCGTCACGTTGGGCGCAAACAGGTGCGACGCCTCGATCGCCCGCATGCCTTTGTCGCGCCCGTGATCGAAGGCCATCGACGCGACGATCCCCACCCCCATCCCCAGCGACACGTACTGCTTGATCACGTCCGAATCCATCGCGGTGAGCACGATGTCCGGCGCCAGCCCCGCTTCGCGGAAGGCGGCGTCGATGTGGCTGCGGCCGGTGAAACCCTGGTCGTAGGTGATCAGCGAATACTCGGCCAGGTCTTCCAGGCGCAGCGGCTGGGGCGAGGAAAAGATCGGATGCCCTTCGGGCGCCACCACCAGGTGGCTCCAGCGGTAGCACGGGAAGGACACCAGGTCCGGGAAGGCCGACAGGCCTTCGGTGGCGATGCCGATATCGGCCTTGCCCGACAGGACCCATTCAGCGATGTGCTCCGGCGCGCTTTGTTGCAGGGCGATGCGCACGCCGGGGAAAGCGTTGCGGAAGGATTGCACCACCTGCGGCAGCGCGTAGCGGGCCTGGGTGTGGGTGACGGCGACCGTGAGCGTGCCGCTGTCCTGGCCGGCGAATTCGGCGCTGGCCTGCTGCAGGTTCTCGGCTTCCACCAGCAGGCGCTCGACGATCTTGAGGATGCCCTTGCCGGGCGGGGTCAGGCCGGTCAGGCGCTTGCCGTTGCGTTCGAAGATCACCACCCCGAGTTCGTCCTCGAGCTCGCGGATCTGGCGCGACACCCCCGGCTGCGAGGTAAACAGCGCATTGGCCACGTCGGTCAGGTTGAAGTCGCGGCGAGCCGCTTCGCGCACGGAGCGCAGCTGCTGGAAATTCATATGCCTTCTCCTGCGTCGACGAAGACCTCGATGCGGCGCGGCTTGACCACCAGGGTGTCGCCCTCCTTGAACCCGTGGCGCGAGAACAGTTCGTTCGGCATTACCGCTTCGATCAGCTGCTGGTTGTCGGCACGTTCCAGGTCGAGCTGGGCCAGCGGGCCGATCGCATGGGCGCGGCGCAGCCGCGCGACGACGCCGCCCTGGTCGCCTTCGCCCGGCGTGTAGCGCGTGACGTCGAGTTCGTGCGGGCGCACATAGCCAATGCCTTCGCCGTTCTGCACGCCCGCGTGTTCCGGCGCCTGGAAGCGCACCCCGCCGCTGGCCAGCACGCCCTCGTGCACGCGGCCGTGGAACAGGTTGACGTTGCCCAGGAAGCCGTAGACGAAGGGCGAGGCCGGCTTGTTGTACACCTCGCTGGGCGTGCCGAGCTGCTCGACCCGGCCCTTGTTCATCAAGACCACCTGGTCGGCCACTTCCAGCGCTTCTTCCTGGTCGTGGGTCACGAAAATCGAGGTCACGTGCAGGTCGTCGTGCAGGCGGCGCAGCCAGCGCCGCAGTTCCTTGCGCACCTTGGCGTCGAGCGCGCCGAAGGGCTCGTCGAGCAGCAGCACGCGCGGCTCCACGGCCAGCGCGCGCGCCAGGGCGATGCGCTGGCGCTGGCCGCCGGAGAGCTGGGGCGGATAGCGGTCGGCGATCCAGTCGAGCTGCACCAGCTCGAGCAGCTGGCGCACCTTGTCGCGGATCTGCTGTTCGGACGGACGGTCATTGCGCGGCTTGACGCGTAAACCAAAAGCGACATTCTCGAACACCGTCATGTGCTTGAACAGCGCGTAGTGCTGGAACACGAAGCCGACCTGGCGCTCGCGCACGTGGCGGTGCGAGGAATCCTGGCCGTCGAGCAGCACGGCGCCCGAATCGGGATGTTCGAGGCCGGCGATGACGCGCAGCAGGGTCGTCTTGCCGCAGCCCGAAGGCCCCAGCAAGGCGGTCAGTTCGCCATCCGGGAACTGGAGCGACACGTCGTCGAGCGCGGTGAACTGGCCGAACTGCTTGCGGATATGTTGGACTTCGATCGTCATGCTGCGTGCTCCATCATTCGTTCGTTGGTACTGGCCTTGCGGGCTTCGTGCAGGCGCCATTCGATAATGCTCTTCACCGCCAGGGTTACCAGCGCGAGCAGCGCCAGCAGCGAGGCCACTGCGAAGGCGGCCGTGAAGTTGTATTCGTTGTAGAGGATCTCGACGTGCAGCGGCATGGTGTTGGTCTCGCCGCGGATATGGCCCGACACCACCGACACCGCGCCGAACTCGCCCATCGCGCGGGCATTGCACAGGATCACGCCGTACAGCAGGCCCCACTTGATGTTCGGGATCGTCACGCGCCAGAAGGTCGACCAGCCGGAGGCGCCCAGCACCAGCGCCGCTTCTTCTTCCTCGGTGCCCTGCTGCTGCATCAGCGGGATCAGTTCGCGTGCAACGAAGGGGAAGGTGATGAAGATGGTGGCCAGCACAATGCCCGGCACCGCGAACAGGATCTTGATGTCGTGTTCCATCAGCCACGCGCCGAACCAGCCCTGGGCGCCGAACAGCAGCACGTAGATCAGGCCCGCGATCACGGGCGAGACCGAGAACGGCAGGTCGATCAGGGTAAGCAGGATGCTTTTACCGCGGAACTCGAACTTGGCGATGCACCAGGCGGCGGCCACGCCGAACACGAGGTTCAGCGGCACCGAGATGCCGGCGGCAATCAGCGTGAGCTTGATGGCCGACAGCGCGTCCGGGTCTGTGATCGATTCGACGTAGGTGTCCCAGCCCTTCTTGAGTGCTTCCGTGAACACGGCGGCCAAGGGAACGAACAGGAACAGCGTCAGGAAGGCCAGTGCGATGCCGATCAGCAGGTAGCGCACCCAGTCCGGTTCGAGCACGTTGTTCTTCGAGCGGCGCACCGGTGCGGCGGCCTTGGGCGCGGCGTTGAGGTTGTCGAGGACGGCGCTCATTTTTTCCCCGCCCGTTTGCGTGTCCAGGCCTGCAGCAGGTTAATCGTCAGCAGCAGGATGAAGGAAATGATCAGCATGACCACCGCGATCGCCGTGGCGCCCGCGTAGTCGTACTGTTCGAGCTTGGTGATGATGAACAGCGGCGTGATCTCGGACACCATTGGCAGGTTGCCGGCGATGAAGATCACCGAGCCGTACTCGCCGGTGGCGCGCGCAAAGGCCAGCGCGAAGCCGGTCAGCAGGGCCGGCGTGACCGTCGGCAGCACCACGCGCCAGAAAGTCTGCAGTGGCGAGGCGCCCAGGCTGGCGGCGGCTTCTTCCAGTTCGCGCTCGGCCTCTTCCAGCACCGGCTGCACCGTGCGCACCACGAAGGGCAGACCGATGAAGGTCAGCGCAATGAGCACGCCGAGCGGGGTGAAGGCCACCTTGATGCCGATCTTGGCGAGCTGCTCGCCGATCAGGCCATTGTGCGAGTACAGCGCCGTGAGCGTGATGCCGGCCACCGCGGTGGGCAAGGCGAACGGCAGGTCGACCAGGGCGTCGATGATGCGCTTGCCGGGGAAGGTATAGCGCACCAGCACCCAGGCCACGATCCCGCCGAAGATCACGTTGATGAAGGCCGCGATCAGGGAGGCGCCAAAGCTGAGGCGGTAGGACGCCATCACGCGGTCCGAGGTCACGGCGCTCCAGAAGGCTTCCCAGGTCATGGTGAAGGTCTTGAGGAAGACGGCCGACAGTGGGATCAGGACGATCAGCGCCAGGTAGAAAATCGTGAAGCCGAGCGAGATGCCGAAACCGGGGATGACCCGGCCGGAAGGTTTGCGCGCTGCTAGCGGAGGCGCGAGCGATGTCATGGATGAGTCCTTATTACAAATTCTTCTAACGGACTGCCATGCTCGCACGCAGTCCTCATATTACAAACGAAACTTTCCTCATTTGCATAGACAGTTCCTGGTATGAGGCCTCAGAACACCAGCTTGGCGGCAACGCCGGTCAGGGTCATCGCCAGCAGCGCGCGCAGGAAGCGTTCCGGCACCTTGCGCGCCATCATGGCGCCCAGCGTAATGCCCGGTACCGAACCAATGAGCAGGGTCAGCAGCAGCATCCAGTTGATCGAGCCCAGCCACCAGTGGCCGATCGCGGCAATCGCGGTCAGCGGCACGGCGTAGGCGATGTCGGTGCCGGCCACTTCCGCCGGCGTCATGCGCGGGTACAGCATGACCAGCAGCGTGGCGCCGATGGCGCCCGCACCGATCGAGGACACAGTGACCAGCACGCCCAGCACCGCGCCGGAGACGATGGTAGCGGCGGCCAGCGCCCTGCCCTGCAGCTGGCGTTCGGGGTGCTTGGTAATCCAGGCCAGCATGCGGGCGCGCAGCAGCAGCGCCACCACGGTCAGCATCACGGAACCGGCGATCGAATAGCGGATGACCTGGCCGATGTGCTGGTCAAGGTTGCCGAAGTAGCCCAAGGCCAGGGTCGACAGCAGCGCGGCCGGCAAGGCGCCCAGGCACAGGCGGCGCACGACCGGCCATTGGACGGTGCGGTTGAAGCGGTGGGTGATGGTGCCGACGCCCTTGGTGATCGCGGCGAAGGCCAGGTCGGTGCCGACGGCCACCGAGGGCGACACGCCGAACATCAGGGTCAGCAGGGGCGTCATGAGCGAACCGCCGCCCACGCCGGTCATGCCGACCAGCAGCCCTACTGCGAAACCTGCAACCACGTATGTCGTCGACATGCCTTTACCCCTATTTAAGGCTCAGGGTAAGGGGACTCAGCGGTTTAGCAAACAACAGGTTTCTTATTTGCTTATGCAGCGGCGATGCGTAGGGTGGTCGGCTCGGCCGACCACGCGTTCAGTCAACGCACGCACAGTGCGAACGCGCGGTCGGGAGGACCCGACCACCCTACAAAGCGCGACTTATTTATTCGGTTGCGGCGTCAGGCGCAGGTAAGGCCGTGGCGAGGTGAAGCCCTTCGGATATTTTTGCTCGATGACGGCCGGATCCTGCACCGTCAGCGGGATGATCACGTCGTCGCCATCCTTCCAGTTGCCCGGCGTGGCTACGGTGTAGCCGTCGGTCAGTTGCAGGGCGTCGATCACGCGCAGCACTTCGTCGAAGTTGCGGCCAGTGCTCATCGGGTAGGTGATGGTCAGGCGCACTTTCTTGGCCGGATCGATCACGAACAGTGAACGTACGGTGGCCGTCAGCGAGGCTTCCGGGTGGATCATGTCGTACAGCGTGGACACCGAGCGGTCGGCGTCGGCGATGATCGGGAAGCCGACCACGGTCTGCTGGGTTTCCTCGATATCGCGGATCCAGTCGCGGTGCTTGTCGGCCGGGTCGACCGACAGCGCGATCGCCTTCACGTTGCGCTTCTCGAATTCGGGCTGCAGCTTGGCGGTCAGGCCCAGTTCGGTCGTGCAGACCGGGGTGAAGTCGGCCGGATGCGAGAACAGGACCACCCAGGAATCGCCCGCCCATTCGTGGAAGCGGATCTTGCCGATGCTGGAGTCCTGCTCGAAGTCGGGGGCGGTATCGCCAAGGCGTAAGGTCATTATCAACTCTCCATGTAATTGAACTGCGGGGCTAGCAATAGCGGCTAAGCAATGCAACGAGTCTACGGGCAGGCAGCGCCGATGCAAACGACAAGTTTCTTATTTGCTTGTGCAGCGCCGGCGCGCAAGGATATGCGGCCGGCAGACGGGCCTACAGATAGCGGTTGTACAACACAACCGCCCAGGTCGCAAGCGCCAAAAGCAGGGTCAGCGCCACGGCCGCGCTGCCCATGTCCTTGGCCACCTTCGACAGCGGATGGCGCTCGAGCGAGATGCGGTCGACGATGGCCTCGATGGCCGAGTTGATGATCTCCACCACCAGCACCAGGATCATGACGCCGACCAGCACCAGTTTCTGGAAACCGGAGACCGGCAGCAGCAGGGCCACCACGGCGGCGATGGCGATCACCACGACCTCTTGCCGGAACGCCGCTTCGCTGCGCCAGGCCCAGGCCAGGCCGTCGGCGGTATTGCGGCAGGCCGCGAGGAGGCGGGCGATACCGCGCTTGGTCTTGAACTCGCTGATCGGGTGTTCCATGGAGGTGGTCAAAGTAAATGCAGGATTGTCATTATGCCCGGCCTGCAACAGCTTGCACACCGCGGCCCATCGGTTTGCATCTGCGTTTCACATCATGGTATAAAGAAGGAATACTGCACTGCACCAAGCACATCATGAAAATGGAAAACCCAGAACCGGCCGCCCTGCCTGCCAAGACCTCGATCCAGGTCATCGAACGGATGGTGGCTCTGCTCGACGCGCTGGCCACGTATTCCGATCCGGTGAGCCTGAAGGAGCTGTCCAGGGTCTCGGGCCTGCACCCGTCGACCGCGCACCGCATCCTCAACGACATGGTCGTCACGCGCTTTGTCGACCGGGTCGAGCCGGGCACCTACCGGCTCGGCATGCGCCTGCTGGAACTGGGCAATGTGGTGAAAAGCCGCCTCTCGGTGCGCGAAGCGGCGCTCGACTTCATGCGCGCCCTGCACAAGAAAACCCAGCAGACCGTGAACCTGTCGGTGCGCCAGGGCGACGAGATCGTCTACATCGACCGCGCCTATTCCGAACGTTCCGGCATGCAGGTGGTGCGCGCGATCGGCGGCCGGGCGCCGCTGCACCTGACCTCCACCGGCAAGCTGTTCCTGTCGATCGACGACGCCAAGACCATCCGCGCCTACGCCACGCGCACCGGCCTGGCGGGCCACAACAAGAATTCGATCACCGACCTGGCGCGCTTCGAGCGCGAACTGAGCTTGGTGCGCGCGCGCGGCTATGCGCGCGACAACGAAGAGCTGGAACTGGGCGTGCGCTGCATGGCTGCCGGCATCTTCGACGACAGCGGCAAGCTGGTCGCCGGCCTGTCGATCTCGGCCCCGGCCGACCGCCTGCAGGAAGAATGGCTGGAAGACCTGGTGCAGACGGCCACCAGCATCTCGGCGACGCTCGGCTACCGCTCCGTCCCGGCCATCTGATTACCGCAGGCCGGGCGCCGCGGCGCTCATGACCGGCGTGATGCCGGTATTGCCCAGGGTACCGGGCGCCAGTACTTCCACCGGCGCCAGCGCCTCGAGGAAGCGGCGCACCCGGCCGGCGTCGGCAGTGCGCGACATCTTGCCCTTCGAATCCAGGAACACCATGATCACGTTACGTCCGTGGATTGCCGCCTGCATGACGAGGCAGCGGCCCGCTTCGTTGATGAAGCCGGTTTTCTGCAGGCCGATATTCCAGTCGGGCAGCGCCACCAGGTAATTGGTATTGGCGTAGCGCATCGGGCGGCCGCTGGCTTTCACGATGGAATTGGGCGTCGTGGAAAATTCGCGCAGCAGCGGCTCCTGGTGGGCGGTGGACACCAGCCGCGCCAGGTCGCGCGCGCTCGATACATTGCGGCTCGACAGGCCGCTGGCGTCGACGTAATGCGTGTCCTTCATGCCCAGTTCGCGCGCCTTGGCGTTCATGGCGGCCACGAAAGCGTCGATGCCGCCAGGATAGTTACGGCCGAGCGCCGAGGCGGCGCGGTTTTCGGAACTCATCAGGGCGATGTGCAGCAGTTCACGCCGCGTCATGCGCGATCCGACCGGCAGGCGCGAGCTGGAATATTTCTGGCGGTCGACGTCGGCGTCGCTGATGCGCAGGGTTTCGTCGAGGTCGAGCTTGGCTTGCACCACCACCAGCCCGGTCATGAGCTTGGTGATCGAGGCGATCGGCAGGGCGATATTGGCGTTTTTCTCGAACAGCACTTCCGAGCTGGCCTGGTCGAGCACGAGGGCGACGCTGGAGCGCAGCGACAGCGGGTCACTGGTGCCGCGCAGGCCGGCGGCGTCGCCGGCGGTGCGGGGATCGTAGGCCACGGCGCCCGCGGCGACCGCGGCGGCGCCGGCACGGCGCACGACGTGGTAAGTGACTTTGCGCTTGCCGCGCACCATTTCCACGCGGCGCACCATGCGCTGGCGGTTGTCGTTGGCGATGGCCTGCGCCAGGTCCTGGCGCTTGCCGCGCACCGCCTTGCGCGGTACGGCCTTGCGCTTCGCGGCGCGGGCCTTCTGTTTCTTCTTGACGACCTGGCCCTTGTTGGCCGTGGCGCCGGCGCCGGCCCCCGCGCCCGCAGCGTGGACTGGCTGGAACGCGAACAGCAGCGAAACGAGCGCAGCCAATGCAAGTTTAAACATCTGACACCCTTCGACGCAAACTGATGAGGTACGAGATGCAGTTTAGCCGAACAACACCCCTGCGCAAGCGAAATATAAATTCCGTGCAGCAACACCACGAAATATAATCCGGTGT
This sequence comes from Massilia yuzhufengensis, assembly GCF_900112225.1. Lineage (GTDB taxonomy): Bacteria > Pseudomonadota > Gammaproteobacteria > Burkholderiales > Burkholderiaceae_D > Telluria > Telluria yuzhufengensis. The sequence goes on from NZ_FOLD01000005.1 coordinate 31,744, forward strand.
TGCGACAAATGTATTTACGCTTGTGTCTGTTGATGGTGAATTAGCGTCCCATTTATTCGACGAAGCGGGCGAAGCTGTGCGGCGCCTCGCGTTCCGTCACGAGCGAATTCTCGATGCGTTCCGGATCGGCCCAGCCGAGCGCCATCCCGCACACCACCATTTCATTGTCCGGCAACGCGAGCTGCTGCGCAATCACCCGATGATATTGTGTGAACGCGGCCTGCGGGCAGGTGTCGAGGCCGCGTCCGCGCGCGGCGACCATGATGTTCTGCAAGAACATGCCATAGTCGAGCCAGGAGCCCTGCTCCATGACGCGGTCGATGGTAAAGATCAGGCCAACCGGCGCATCGAAGAACTGGTAATTGCGCGCGTGCTGGGCCGCCATCCCGGCCTTGTTGTCGCGCGTGAGGCCCAGCAGCGCGTACAGGTCCCAGCCCACCTTGCGGCGCCGGTCCACGAAGGGCGACACCCATTCGCGCGGATAGTAGGCGTATTCCTCGGTGTGGGCCTGCGCCTGTTGCGGGTCGGCGTTCACGGCCAGGATCGCCGCGCTCAGCGCCGTGCGTGCCTGGCCCGTCAGCACGTAGACCTTCCACGGCTGGGTGTTGGTGCCGGAAGGCGCGCGCGCCGCCACTTCGAGGATGCGCTCGATATCGGCGCGCTCCACCGGGGTGTCCAGGAAAGCGCGGATCGAGCGGCGCGAGGTGATGGCCGCGTCGACGGCTTCCTGCTGGGGGCTGGTAATCATGGGGTCTCCTTGTTATGGGCTTGCTTGACGACGAATGCGACACCGGTCACGGCCACCGCCATGCCGGCCAGTGCGAGGGGGCTGAAGGCCTCGCCGAACAGCAGCCAGGCCATGACGGCGGTGGTGGGCGGCGTCAGGTACAGCAGGCTGGTCACTTCGGTGGCGCGGCTGCGCCGGATCAGGGTAAACAGTAAAAAGATGGCGCCGATCGACAGCGCGAAGATCGACCACAGCCAGGCCAGGATGAAATCCAGGCTCCAGCTCACCTGCGAAAGCCGCGGGTCCAGTCCTTCCAGCCAGATCGCCAGCGGCACCAGGGCGGCGACCGTGGCGGCGAACTGGATGACGGTGCCGGTGCGCAGGTCGAAGCCCGGGCACCAGCGCTTCTGGTACATGGTGCCGGCCGTGATGCACAGCAGCGCGAACAGGCACAGGCCGATGCCGGCCGCGCTCAAGCCGCCCAGGTGCAGCTTGGCGTGGACCACCAGCGCCACCCCGCACAGCCCGAGCAGGAAGCCGAGCCACTGGCGCGGCCGCACCCGTTCTCCGATCAGGGGGGCCAGCGCCGCCGTCAGGATCGGCTGCATGCCGACGATCAGCGCCGTGAGGCCCGCCGGCATGCCCAGCTTGATGGCGGCCCACACGCCGCCCAGGTAACCGGCCTGCAGCAATAGCCCGGCCACGGCGACATGCAGGAGTTGCCCCCGCGGCCAGGGCGCGCGCCAGAGGAAGACGATCGGCAGCAGCACCGCCAGCACGCCCAGGCAGCGCAGGATCAGGAAGGTCAAGGGCGGCGCATAGGGCAGCCCCAGCTTGGCGACGATGAAGCCGGTACTCCAGAGCAAGACAAACAGCAGCGGCACTGGCGAGAGCCAGGAATCGCGGGTGACGGAGGGGGCGCTGGATCGGGTGCCGGGCGACATGGGCGGGTGCTGCATGGCAGCGTAGCTGGAATGGATGAGCGTGACGGTAAGGTCTAGTCTAGCACGCAGCGGCGGGGGAACTTGCCACCCGGCCAACTTCGCTTTTCTTGCGATAACTCAAACGAACTAGCTTGAAATTTCTTGCAAACAATGCATTCCAGAAATTTATGCACAGTTCATGGTGCAGCGCGTCAAAATAGCTTGACTCGGTTTCCAACATGGTTGAAAATTCGCTCTGTTGCGGTGCACAAAAAAGAGTTTCGTCGAAACTTAACGAATAAAACTAGCCTCACCGGTCCAAGCAACATCTTATCCACTGAACTTTTTGAAATCTGGAGATCCATATGTTTGCAATCCCTGAGCAGTTCTCGAATGCCACCAAAGCCAACCTCGAATCGCAGTTCGCACTGTTTTCGTCGCTGACCGCCAAGACCTTCGAAAGCGTCGAGAAGCTGGTCGAACTGAATATCAGCACCGCCCGCGCTTCGCTGGAAGAATCGTCGAACGTCACCCGCAAGCTGCTGAGCGCAAAAGACCCACAGGAATTCTTCTCGGTCGCCGCTTCGCAAGCCCAGCCGTCGGCAGAGAAAGCCACCTCGTACAGCCGCCAGCTGGCATCGATCGCCAGCGGCGCCGGCGCCGAATTCTCGAAAGTCGCCGAAGGCCAGATCGTCGAAACCAACCGCAAAGTCATCGCGCTGGTCGACGAAGTGAGCAAGAACGCCCCAGCCGGTTCGGAGACCTTCGTCGCCGCCGTCAAGACCGCGATCAGCAACGCCAACGCAGGCTACGAGCAGTTCAGCAAGACCAGCAAGCAAGCTGCAGAAACCATCGAAACCAACGTCACCGCCGCGGTGAACCAATTTTCGGCGACTGCTCGCAAGGCTACCGCTGCCGCCACCGGCACCGCGACCGCCGCCGCCTAAGCTGCGACTCGTGAAGTAAGTGAAAGGCCGGGACGATGTCCCGGCCTTTTGTTTTTGGGGGGGGCCTGCCCGGCTGCTCAATCGCTTTAATTGTCAACCGTTGAACCGTCGTACGCGCCACTGGCGCCTACGACTTCCAGCGCAGGCCGGAACCCAAGTTCGTAGCGTACCTTCAGCGTCAACCTCTCATGGCCTGCACGCAAAATTGGGTTCCGGCCTTCGCCGGAACGACGTGCGAAGGGCGCGGGCCTACCTGACCGTGCGCAGTTCGCGCGGCTACTCCCCCAAATACGCCGCCTGCACCCGGGAATCATTGAGCATATCCGCCGCATTCCCCGTCATCGTCAGCGCCCCCGATTCCATCACATACCCCCGGTGCGCCGCCTGCAGCGCGAGCTTGGCGTTCTGCTCCACCAGCAGCACCGTGATGCCCTGCGCCGACACGTCGCGGATCACCTCGAAGATCTTCTCGACCATGATCGGCGACAGCCCCATCGACGGTTCGTCCAGCAGCAGCAGGGTCGGGTGGCACATCAGCGCGCGCGCCATGGCCAGCATCTGCTGCTCGCCGCCCGACAGCGTGCCGGCCAGCTGGCCGGAGCGTTCCTTCAGGCGCGGGAACACCGCATACCATTTATCGATGTCCGCCGCGATGCCGGCCGGGTCGTTGCGCGTATACGCGCCCATCAGCAGGTTTTCGTGGATCGTCATGCGGGTGAACACGCCCCGCCCTTCCGGCACCATGGCCAGCTTCTTCTGCACCATGCGGAAGGACTGGGTGCCGCGCAGGGGCTGGCCCAGGTAGCTGATCTCGCCTTCGACCTTGCACGGCGGGAGGGTGCCGGTGATGGCCTTGAGCGTGGTGGTCTTGCCGGCGCCGTTGGCGCCGATCAGGGTCACCAGCTCGCCCTTGTTCACTTCCAGGTCGAGGCCCTTGACCGCCTTGATGCCGCCGTAGGCGACTTTCAGGCCGGAGATTTTCAGGATCGTTTCCGTCATTGGTGCGCGCCTCCCAGGTAGGCCTTGATCACGGCCTCGTTCTTCTGGATCTCGGCCGGGAGTCCCTCCGCGATCTGCTTGCCGTACTCCAGCACCGTGATGCGGTCGCACAGGCCCATCATCAGCTTGACGTCGTGTTCGATCAGCAGCACGGTCTTGCCTTCATTTTTAATCTTCACCAGCAGCTCGCGCAGGCCCAGCTTCTCGGTGGCGTTCATGCCGGCCGCCGGCTCGTCCAGCGCCAGCAGCTGCGGGTCGGTCGCGAGCGCGCGCGCGATCTCGAGGCGGCGCTGGTCGCCGTAGGACAGGTACTTGGCGGTGCGGCCGGCAAACTGGCCGATGCCGACGAAGTCCAGCAGTTCCTGCGCCCGCGCGCGGATCTCCTCCTCTTCCCGGCGCGCCGCGCCGTGGCGGAAGATCGCGCCGAACACGCCCTGGCGGGTGCGCACGTGGCGGCCCACCATCACGTTTTCCAGCGCGCTCATCTCGCCGAACAGGCGGATGTTCTGGAAGGTGCGCGCGATGCCCGCTTTCGCCACCTCGTGCGGGGCCGATGGCGAATACGGCTTGCCGGCCAGCTCGAACGTACCGCTGTCCGGCTGGTACAGGCCGGTGATCACGTTGAAGAAGGTGGTCTTGCCGGCGCCGTTGGGGCCGATCAGGCCATAGATCTGGCCCTTCTCGATGCGGATCCCGACGTCGGTCAGCGCCTGCAGGCCGCCGAAGCGCTTGTTGACGCCCGCGATATTCAGGAGGTAGCCGCTCATGCCTTCACCCCGTCCTCTTCGTCGCGCGCCAGCGCGGCGTTGGGGCGTTCTTCCCGGTTCGGCGACGGCCACAGGCCAGCCGGATTGACCAGCATGATCAGCACCAGCGCCAGGCCATACAGCAGCTGGCGCAGCACCTCGGCTTCGATGACCACGGTGCCGAACATCGCCATTTGCGCCGGTTCGACCACGTGGCGCAGCACTTCGGGCAGCGCCGCCAGCAGCACGCCGCCCAGCACCACGCCGGGGATGTGGCCGATCCCGCCCAGCACCACCATGGCCAGCACGGCGATCGATTCGGTCAGCGAGAACGATTCCGGCGACACGAAGCCCTGGAAGGCGCCGAACATGGCGCCGGCCACGCCGCCGAACGAGGCGCCCATGGCGAAGGCCAGCAGCTTGACGTTGCGGGTATTGATGCCCATGGCCTTGGCCGCGATCTCGTCTTCGCGGATCGCCACCCAGGCCCGGCCCAGGCGCGAGTGCTGCAGGCGCGAGGTGATGAAGATGGTGGCGATGGCTAGGCCCAGGAACAGGAAATAATAGGCGTTCACCGAGGGCATCGAGAAGCTGCCGATGTGCACCGTGGCCTGGGAGCCCGCCTCGCCTGCCAGCGACACCCCGAACACGCGGATCGGGTCGATCATGTTGATCCCCTGCGGCCCGTTGGTGAAGTTGATCGGGTCGTTCAGGTTGTTCATGAAGATGCGGATGATCTCCCCGAATCCCAGCGTGACGATGGCCAGGTAGTCGCCGCGCAGCTTGAGGGTCGGTGCACCGAGGATGGCGCCGCACAGGCCCGCGACGATGCCGGCCAGCGGCACGATCGCCCACACCGACAGGTGGATGCCGTTCTGCTGGATCTCGGGGCCGAAGAAGCTTACCAGGGCTTCGCCCAGCGCCGGCGAATAATAAATGACCGATTCGAGCAGGGCCGCGAACTGAGGGGACGAAAACAGCCCGACCATGTAGGCGCCCACCGCGAAGAAGGCGATGTAGCCCAGGTCGAGCAGGCCGGCGAAGCCGACCACGATGTTCAGGCCCAGCGCCAGCATGATGTAGAGCAGCGCGATGTCGATGATGCGCACCCAGGAATTACCGAATTGGGCTGCGAAGAAGGGGAAGACCAGCATCAGCGCCAGCACCGCCGCCATCGAGGCGTAGGCCTGGCGCGGCTTGTGGTGGACGTCGAAAGTCAGGAGTGCCATGGTGTGGGTCCTTGTGGTATCAGGCGCGGTCCGCCACGCGCTCGCCCATGATGCCGGACGGGCGCAGGGTCAGCACGAGGATCAGCACGACGAAGGCGAAGATATCCTGGTAGTGGCTGCCCAGGAAGCCGCCGGTGACGTCGCCGATGTAGCCGGCGCCGAGCGCCTCGATGATGCCCAGCAGGATGCCGCCGATCATGGCGCCGTAGATGTTGCCGATCCCGCCAAGCACTGCGGCGCAGAAGGCCTTCAGGCCCGGCAGCACGCCCATGGTGAAGGTGATCGACGCATAGTTGGCGCCCCACATCACGCCGGCCACCGCCGCCAGTGCGGCGCCGATGGCGAAGGTGGCGACGATGACGCGGTTCGCGTCCACGCCCATCAGGCCGGCCACGCGCGGGTTCTCGGCCACGGCGCGCATCGCGCGGCCCATCCTGGTGCGCTCGACCAGCAGCACCAGGGCGACCATCGCCAGCGCCGCCAGCACCAGCAGCAGCACCTGGGTATGCGAGATCAGCGCGCCGCCGATGTTGATCGGTTCGGGCGAGAGCAGCTGCGGGAAAGGCAGCGGACTGCGGCCCCAGATCATCATGGCGAAGGTCTGCAGCAGGATCGACACGCCGATCGCCGTGATCAGCGGCGCCAGGCGCGGCGCATTGCGGAGGCGCCGGTAGGCGATGCGTTCGATCAGGATGTTGAGCAGCATGGCCACGGGGATGGCGCCGACGATGGCGATGGCCAGCTGCACGTAGCCGGGCAGGCCAGGGACGTAGGCTTCAAGCAGTTTCAGGATGGTCAGGCCGATCATGGCCCCGATCATCAGGACGTCGCCGTGGGCGAAATTGATCAGGTTGAGCACCCCGTACACCATCGTGTAGCCGAGGGCGACCAGGGCGTACATGCTGCCCAGTACCAGTCCGTTGAGGATCTGCTGGATGAAAGTTTCCATCGTTCTGCTGCCTTATTCTAAGAACTGAGCAAAATATCAAAGCAAGAACTGAGCCGAACCAACAAAAACGGCACTCCGGGAAAACCCGCAGTGCCGCTCCTGGTCGATGACAGCGTTTCAGAGCGTCGTCATCATAAATGGCATTTAGAAAACTTACACTGGAAAACGCGCAGCTTCAAAAAATTTGTTTCGCGTACGTACAGCGCGGCGCTCAGGCCGCGCGTGTCCCGTCCAGGCCCTTCGGCAGCGGGAACACGACGTGCTCTTCCACGCCCTCGAGCGCGCGCACGCTGGCCGCGCCCAGTTCCTTCAGGCGGTCGATCACGGCCTGCACCAATACTTCAGGCGCCGAGGCGCCGGCGGTCACGCCGATGCGTTTCTTGCCGGCGATCCATGCGGGATCGATGGCGGCGGCATTGTCGACCATATACGCTGGCGTGCCCATCTTGTCGGCCACCTCGCGCAGGCGGTTCGAGTTCGAGCTGTTCGGGCTGCCGACCACCACCACCACTTCGACCTGCGGCGCCATGAACTTGACGGCCTCCTGGCGGTTGGTGGTGGCGTAGCAGATGTCGCCCTTCTTCGGCTCGATGATGTTCGGGAAGCGGGCCTTGAGCGCGGCAATGATCTCGGCGGTGTCGTCCACCGACAGCGTGGTCTGCGACACATAGGCCAGCAGCTCGGGGTTATTGACCTGCAGGGTGGCGACGTCGGCCACGGTTTCGACCAGGTGCATGCCCTCTTCGGCCTGTCCCATCGTGCCTTCGACTTCCGGATGGCCGTCGTGGCCGATCATGACGATCTCGCAGCCCTGCTTGCGCATCTTGGCCACTTCCACGTGGACCTTGGTCACCAGCGGGCAGGTGGCGTCGAAAATGGTCAGGCCGCGCGCTTCGGCTTCCTGGCGCACGGCTTTCGAGACGCCGTGGGCCGAGAACACCAGCGTGTTGCCGGCCGGGACGTCGTCCAGTTCCTCGATGAAGATCGCGCCCTTGTTGCGCAGGTCTTCGACCACGTAGGCGTTGTGCACGATTTCGTGGCGCACATAGATCGGCGCACCGAACTGGGTCAGGGCGCGCTCGACGATCTCGATGGCGCGGTCGACGCCGGCGCAGAAGCCGCGTGGCTGGGCAAGCAGAATTTCATTTTGCATGAGGTTTCCTGGGGGTCGGGTTACAGCACCGAGATCAGTTTCACTTCGAACAGCAAGTCCTGGCCGGCCAGCGGGTGGTTGAAGTCGAACAGGGCCGAACTCTCGCGCAGCTCGAGCAGCACGCCGGCGAAGCGGCCGCCCTTGGGCGCGTTGAATTCGATCAGCTCGCCCACCTTGTAGTCGGCGTCCGGCACTGAATTTTCCGCCAGCGTGGCTTTCGACACCGACTGCACCAGCTCCGGGTTGCGCGCGCCAAAGGCTTCCGCGGCACTGAGGCGGAAGGTATCGTGCGCGCCCTCCGGCAGGCCGAGCAGGCGCTGCTCGAGGAAGGGCGCCAGCTGGCCCTGGCCGAGCAGCAAGGTGGCCGGCGTACCGGCGAAGGTAGTGATCAGATCAGTACCGTCGGCGGTAGCCAGCCGATAATGCAGGGTCAGGTAGGACGATTCGTTGACGACAGGGGCAGCGTTGGACATGTTCGTTGTGGTGACAGGCAGGCCTGTTGCAGGCAAACCGCTATTTTACAGCTACTAGGCCGCGGCCGCGGCCTGCGCCGCCGCCCACCCACTATTCAATCACGGAGACCCAGGCATGAAAATCAGCGAATGGCCGCTGGAACAACGTCCGCGCGAACGGCTGCTGCGCGCCGGCGCTGGCGCACTGTCGGACAGCGAACTGCTGGCCATCTTCCTGCGCGTCGGCGTGGCCGGCAAGAGCGCGGTGTCGCTGGCGCGCGACATGCTCGACCATTTCGGCTCGCTGCACCGGCTGCTGCACGCCACGTCTGGCGAATTCGGCCAGCTGCACGGGCTCGGCCCGGCGAAATATGCGCAGCTGCAGGCGGCGGTCGAGCTGACCCGGCGCGCGGTAGCGGAAGAATTCGAGCGCGAGGCGCTGTGCTCGCCGCAAGCCGTGCGCGACTACCTGCGCCACCAGTTCGCGCTGCAGGCGCATGAATCCTTCGTCGTGCTCTTCCTGGACGTGAAGAACCGCCTGATTAATTATGAGGAGATGTTCCGCGGCACGCTGACCCATACCAGCGTCTACCCGCGCGAAGTCGTCAAGGCAGCACTGCGGCGCAATGCCGCGGCCCTGATCCTGGCGCACAACCACCCCTCCGGCGTGGCCGAGCCGAGCGAAGCCGACCTGCGGCTTACCTCGGCGCTGGTGCAGGCGCTGGCGCTGGTCGATATCCGGATACTGGACCACTTTGTGGTTGCCGGGACACAGGTGCATTCCTTCGCCGAACACGGACAGTTGTGAACGAATAACAGCGTGAAAACAGGGTGTTAGCTCACTCAACAGCAAATGTTAAATGTGTCGATTGATATAAGACACATTTGTTTTTCGCAAGTGATTGATTTGGCGTCGCTTTTCACGCTATACTCTCGTTTTTCCAGTTCGGAATACTATTTAAGGAGTGCACTATGGCACGTGTCTGCCAAGTTACCGGCAAGGGTGTGATGGTTGGCAACAACGTCTCCCACGCTAACAACAAAACCAAGCGTCGCTTCCTGCCTAACCTGCAGAATCGTCGCATCTACGTGGAATCGGAAAATCGCTGGGTCTCCCTGCGCCTGTCCAACGCCGGTCTGCGCGTGATCGACAAGCTCGGCATCGACGCCGTGCTGACCGACATGCGTGCCCGTGGCGAAAAAGTTTAATTAGGGAGCTATCATGGCAAAAACTGGCCGCGACAAAATCAAGCTGGAATCGACCGCAGGTACCGGTCACTTCTACACCACCACCAAGAACAAGCGCACGATGCCGGCGAAAATGGAAATCACCAAATTCGACCCAAAAGCACGTAAGCACGTGATCTACAAGGAAACCAAGATCAAGTAATCGATCTTGCTGTTCCCGAAAAAGCCGCCCGTTTCGACTGGCGGCTTTTTTATTTGTGCTTGACCTCGCTCACCGCGCAGCCAACGCAACGATTGCAATTTGCGCTAGACCGTGAAAGCATGGGCCTGTCGCCCTTGCCACGAACCGCATGTCCACCCCCTTGCGCCCCCTCGCCGTCACCGCCATCGCCGCCGCCTGCGCGCTGGGCGGCTTGCCGGCGCGCGCCCAGGCGCCTGAGCGCTTGCAGACCGTGGAAATCAAGGCCGCCCGCACCCGCCTGCTGCCCTACAAGGAATTGTTCTACCCCATGGCCAAGGCGGTACAAAAGAGCCTGGCCGGCCGCGTCGCGCTGGCGGTGCAGCTGCGCGCCGCCAAGGCCGGCGTGCGGACCGACGACCTGGCGCTGTGGCTGGAAGGGGGCGGCGAATCGCTGCCGGTGCGCCCTGGCGAGCACGGCCTGTACATCGTGCCGGTCGAAGACCGCATCGCCGAGCGCGACGGCAGTTTTTCCATCAACAAGCACCCAGGCGAGCTGCGGACCAACCTGGTGCTGGTCCCTACCCTGCCCCCCGATGCCTGGACCATCGGCGAAGTGCGGCGCCTGCTGCACGACGTGCATGCGACGCTCGATCCGCTGGTGCCCTGGCACCACCGTTTCCTGATGTGGGCGTTCACTCGCCGGCTCGGCGTGTCGGTGTGCAGCCTGTCCCCTGGCGCGCAGGTCGACGTGGTGGACGGCGAGCGCGTATTGGCGCGCTATCCCACCAGCGAACCGGCGCGCAACCACGCGAATGCACCGGTGTTCTGCCACCGCTTCACCGGCAACGAAGACTTCGATCCGCGCGCGCGGCTGGTGCTGCCGGAAGACGCGCAGGTGTTGCTGATCTGAATAAAAAACGGCTCCCGAGGGAGCCGTTCTCTTGTGCAGCCAGGCTGCTTATGCGTAGCTGCGCAGGCGCAGCGAAAAGTCCTGCAGCGCCTTGATCTTCGAGGCTTCGGCCCGTGCGCACCAGTCCTGCAGCTGCTGCAGCAGCTGGTCGCGGGTCGAATGCGAACGTTCCCAGATCGCGCCCAGTTCCACGCGCATCTGGTGCATGGTTTCCAGCGCCTTGCTGTGTTCGAACAGTTCGACCAGCTGCTGCTTCTGCGACGATTCCAGCTTGCCCGGCTCGCGCTGCATCAGCTTGCGCGAGCTCTTCAGGAAGCGCGCTTCCAGCTCGGCCTTGTGCTTCAGGTGTTCGAATTCTTCGTGGAAGGCGACCCGCACCGACTTGGCGTACTTCGCCATCACGTCGTAGCGGTTGGCGATGACAGACTGCAGGGTGTCGAGGTCGGCCACCAGCTTGTCCTTGGCGAACTTCGGCTCCGGCGCCACCTTCTTCACCTTGGCCAGGCGCAGGGTTTCCAGGATACGGATATAGCCCCAGCCCAGGTCGAACTCGTACCACTTGCTCGACAGCTTGGCCGAAGTGGCAAAGGTGTGGTGGTTGTTGTGCAGTTCTTCGCCACCGATCAGGATGCCGAACGGGATGATGTTGGTCGCCGCATCGCTGCAGTCATAGTTGCGGTAGCCCCAGTAGTGGCCGATGCCGTTGATGATGCCGGCAGCGGTGATCGGGATCCACATCATCTGCACGGCCCACACCGAGATACCGACGATGCCGAACAGTGCGACGTTAATGAACAGCATCAGCACGACGCCCATGGCGCTGTGCTTGGTGTACACATTGCGTTCGATCCAGTCGTCCGGCGTACCGTGGCCATACTTCTCCATGGTTTCCTTGACCTTGCTCTCGGCGCGGTACAGCTCGGCGCCTTCGAACAGCACCTTGCGGATGCCGCGGGTCTGCGGGCTGTGCGGATCTTCTTCGGTATCGCACTTGGCGTGGTGCTTGCGGTGGATCGAAGCCCATTCCTTGGTGACCTGGCCGGTGGTCAGCCACAGCCAGAAGCGGAAGAAATGGCTCGGGATCGCGTGCAGGTCCAGCGCGCGGTGCGCCTGGTGACGGTGCAGGTAGATCGTCACGGCGGCGATCGTGATATGCGTGAGCCCCAGCGTGGCGAAGAACACTTCCCAGCCGGTGAAATCGAGCAGTCCGGTGGACAAGAACTGCAGCACGGCTTGCACGGCATCGCTACTAAAGAATTCCATTCAGTCTCCAATGTGTATTGCATCAGCGCACCAATTCATGCGCGGCGACTAGCAACCAAACATTTTACGCGGTTCTAGTGACGCACGGCACGCCTAAGTGTCTAATTTCATGCACTTATTTACGTTTCGGTGGGGGTTCGGGCCACAACCGATGTTATGTGTGCATCGAGTAAGCGCGTATCAATAGACGGATGGCCAAGTTTTATCGCGCCAGACTGAACCAGCGCATAGATTTTCTTGTTCACATCCGAAATCGGCCCACCCTGCCCGTTTTCCGGATCGGCCAGCCAAAAACCCACTTCCAGTTCATAGCCGTCGGCCGCGAAGGCGTTGAGCAGCACGTTCGGGGCCGGCGCTTCCAGTACCCGGGCGACGCCGCGCGGCTGCGCTTCGAGCAGCGGCATGACGGTGGACAGGTCGCTGTCGTAGGACACGACCAGCTTGGTCACCGCGCGCACGTTGCGGTTGCTCGCGGACTGGTTCAGCACCACGCCGGTGATCAGCATTTCGTTTGGCAACAGGGTTTGGGTGCCGTCAGTGCTGCGCAGCACCGTATAGCGCGTATTGATGCGCGCCACCTTGCCTGAATACTTGTCGATGGTAATCGGGTCGCCGATGGTCAGGCTGCGTTCGAGCAAGATGATGAAGCCGGACACGTAATTGCTGGCGATCCGCTGCATGCCCAGGCCAAGGCCGACGCCCAGCGCACCACCGAACACGGACAGCACGGTCAGGTCGAGACCGGCCAGCGACAAGCTGAACAGCACCGCCACCAGGATCAGCAGCGCCCGGCTCATGCGGGCCAGTACCACCTTGAGCGAGCTGTGCATGCGCTCGACCCGCATCAGGCGCTCTTCCAGCGCCGCCCCGGCCCACAAGGCCAGCATCATCAGCACCACGATCGACACGATGCCCTCGACCAGGTCGGACAGGGTGATCTTGTGCTTGCCGACAGGCAGGAAGGTACGGTCGAAGAAGCGCATCACATCGGGCAGCACGCCCGTGATGTGCAGCGCCACGCCCAGCCATACGACCAGCGCGAAGATTTTCTCGAAGGTCTGGAGCGCTTCGCCCAGCTGCCCGCGCCGTGCGAACACGCGCCGCAGCAGGTAGAAGAAGGTGCGGATCACCGCCATCGACGAGGCCAGCGGCACCGCGATGTCGAGCAGGTGCACGCTCTGGTAATTGGCCATCGCCACGCGCGTGACCGCCAGCAGCCCGAGGATGAGCAGCGGCGGCAGCACCCGGGCGAAGCTGCCCATGCCCAGGCCGATCAGGCCGGTATGCTGGTGGTTGTCGAGCCAGGACCGGTGCATCAACCGCGCCAGGCCCCAGCCGACGGCGACGCACAGGACAATGGCAAGTGCCTGCCACAGGATGGCAGGCTTGTGGATGTCGCCGAGCAGGTCGGCCAGCAGTTGCTGGAGCGGCATGTCCCGGTGTTATTCCTCGTTGCCTTCAGCAGCCTCGTCGGCAGCCTCGCGCGCCGGCTTGTCCGCCGGCTCGGCCTTGGCCTTCGCCTTGCGCTCGAGCACTGCGGCAAAGAAGCCGTCGGTCTGGTGCTTGTGCGGCAGCATCTTGAGGTAGTCGCCCATCTCGAGCGGAATCTTCTGCTCGGCCAGCACCGCGCTCATGGGCACCAGGGTAAAGTCCGGATGGCCGGCAAGGAACTGTTCGACGATGAAGTCGTTCTCTTCGTTCAGCAGGCTGCAGGTGGCGTACACCAGGCGGCCGCCGCCCTTGACCAGGCGCGCCGCGCCGGCCAGGATCGCGGCCTGCTTTTCCTGCATCTCGCCGATGGCTTCCGGCTTCTGGCGCCACTTGACGTCCGGGTTGCGGCGCAGGGTGCCCAGGCCGCTGCACGGCGCGTCGACCAGCACGCGGTCGATCTTGCCGGCCAGGCGCTTGATCTTGGCGTCGCGCTCATGCGCGATCAGCACCGGATGCACGTTCGACAGGCCGCTGCGGGCCATGCGCGGCTTGAGCTTGGCCAGGCGTTTCTCGGACACATCGAAGGCGTACAGGCGGCCGGTATTGCGCATGGTCGCGCCCAGGGCCAGCGTCTTGCCGCCGGCGCCGGCGCAGAAGTCGACCACCATCTCGCCACGGCGCGCGCCAACGATCTGGGCCAGCACCTGGCTGCCCTCGTCCTGCACTTCGATGGCGCCATCCTTGAACAGCGGCAGGTTCTGCAGCGCAGGCTTCTTCAGCACGCGCAGGCCCAGCGGGGCGTAGGGCATCGGCTCGGCGGCAATCGGCGCCTTGGCCAGCTCGGCCATGACGTCGTCGCGGTTGGCCTTGATGGAGTTCACGCGCAGGTCGAGCGGCGCCGGGGTGTTCAGCACCGCCGCCAGCTCAAGGGCTTCTTCCTGGCCGAACTGTCCCACCAGCTTTTCGTACAGCCAGGCCGGCAGGTTGGCCTGCATTTGCGGCGGCAGCAGGGTACGGTCGACTTCCTTGATGCGGGTAAGGAAGTGGGTCTCGTCTTCGCTCAGGCCGCCAAGGGCGTCGATGCCGGCGGTTTCGGAAAGTCCCAGCAGGGCCAGCTTGCGCATCGATGGCGTATTACCGGCGCCGGCGAAATCGGTGTAGAAGGATTTGTTGCGCAAGACGGCGTACACGGCTTCGGCGATGACGCCGCGCTCGCGGCCACCGAAACGCGGGTGGTCCTTGAAGTAGCGCGACAGGGTAACGTCGGCCGGCGACATAAAGCGCAGTACCTCGCGCAATACCTCTTCCGTATTGCCGAGGATTGCTGGTGGCAATCTCATGAAATTCCTTGGTTAAATGCTTGTGGTTTCGGCGGGCGCACCGTGAAGGATGCGCACTTCGCCATGTTCAATACTGAGCCGGTCTTCGATGAAGAGGCGCACAGCATGCGGATACAGCTTGTGTTCTTCGACGAGGACGCGGGCCGACAGCGTGTCTTCGGTATCGCCCGGCAGCACCGGCACGCGGGCCTGCGCCACGATCGGGCCGTGGTCCAGTTCGGCCGTGACAAAATGCACGGTCGCGCCATGTTCGGTTGCGCCGGCATCCAGCGCCCCCTGGTGCGTACCCAGTCCCGGGAACAGCGGCAGCAGCGAAGGGTGGATGTTCAGCATGCGCCCTGCGTAATGCTCGACGAACGGCGCAGTGAGGATGCGCATGAAGCCGGCGAGCACGACCAGGTCGGGGGCAAAACGGTCGATCGTTTCCTGCAGTGCAGCATCAAACTCGGCGCGGGTGGCATACTGCTTGTTGGCCACCACCGCCGTCGGGATGCCGCGGGCCTGGGCGAACTCCAGGCCTTTTGCTTCCGGTTTATTGCTGATGACAGCTGCAATACGTGCCGGCCAGGCATCCATTTCGGCGGCGCGCACGACGGCTTCCATGTTGCTGCCACGGCCGGAAATGAGGATCACGATATTTTTCATACCCCGCATTGTACCGTATCGCCAGCGGGCAACCGCAGCGGCCGAGGCCATGCCAGGCGCGTCTTGCCTGCTTATGCAGGAATCGCGAAGGAGTAGAATACGCGGAACGGGACTTTCTTTTCGGCCCAGAATTCGGCCGCATCGCGGAACACGTCGAGCAGGTTCTCGCGCGCTTCCTTGTCGAATTTCTGCGCGCTCGGCAGTTGCTCGAGCACGACCAGGAAGCCCGGCTGTGGGCCGGCTTCATTAACAGTTTCAGTCAGGCATTTGCGCAGTGCGTCGAAGTTTTTGCTGCAAGGTTTGGGGAAATAAAAGTTTTCGCCGATGCGGGCGCACACCTGTTGCTTGGTCAAGGTGTTGGCACAATGCGCATACAGGAAGTGCTGACCCAGGCGCGCAGCTTCCTGTTGCAGTTCGGCGACGCGGAACGCGCGGATCGACTGGACAAGATTAGGCGGCACTCTCATCAACAAACTCATTTTTTCCTCAAGTTGACCAGCTTGGTACGGTGTCAAGGCCTGAAGCGCCACGTGTCGCGGCAATTGCTGTGTGTGCATGCCCTCCCTCGCTGTCGTTTCCACGCGCCAATAAGACCCTTATTTGTGTAAGGGTAACGTTTTGTGGTATTGGAAGCAACCCAAATGTGATCTCAGGAATCTCATTTGTAAAAATTGGTATGCCACATATGCACGCCCCGCGCCCCCAATTCCCACCCTGTCATTCTGGGCGCGACCGCCCGATGCTCATTCTCCTGTTACATTTTGTTGCCATGGGGATCTGTCGAGGCCGGTGGCAAGGATTACCATACAAGGCATGAAAGTCCGGCCGATTTACCTGGACTAAACGAACGCTCCCACTACGAGGTAGAACATGAACATTCAAGCCAAACTGATCATCGCCGCCATGGGCCTTGCCGCACTGCCGCTGGCCCAGGCGAACGATTTCGAAGACTTCGGCCGCGTGGTGCGCGTGCAGCCCCGCGTCGAACAGATCCGCATGCCGCGCCAGGAATGCCGCACCGAATACGTGCAGGTGCCGGTCCAGCAAGAACGCGGCGCAGGCGGCGGCATCGTCGGCGGTATCGTGGGCGGCCTGCTCGGCAACCAGGTCGGCAGCGGTAGCGGCCGCGTTGCAGCCACCGCCGCCGGCGCCATCGCCGGCGCCATGGTCGGCGACCGTGCCGAAAACGCCAACCGCCCGCAAGGCGGCGTGCAGGAACAGGCCGTGCGCCAGTGCCGCACCGTCGATGCGTTCGAATCGCGCACCAACGGCTACGACGTGACCTACGAATACCGCGGCCAGACCTATACTTCCACGATGAGCCGTGACCCGGGCAACCGCGTGCGCCTGCGCGTGTCGGTGCAGCCGCTCGACGCGTATTGATTGACGCGCCGGCGCCTGCCGCCGGCGTTTGCCTCAGCTTCCCGTGGCGCGTGCTTGCGCTACGGGAACGCCTCCACTGATAATAGGGCGATTCAACCAGGCTGCCCTATGCTCATCAAACGTAAATCCATCGAACAGGCCGAATCCTCGCGCCGCCCCACGCGCAAGCCCAAGTTCGCGCCCGTCACCCTGTCCGAGCAGGACGGTATCCGCTACCTGCACTTCGGCACCGAATGGGTGCAGGGCGCCATGCGCATCCGCAAGCCGGACTGGCCAGAACTGGAGTACGCCCAGCAGATGATGGCGTGGATGCTGTTCATCGATGCCCCGCAGGCCATTGCCCAGCTGGGGCTCGGCGCTGGCACCTTGAGCAAATTCTGCTATCGCCAGTTCCCGCAGGCGCGCATTACTGCCGTCGAGCTCAATGAGTCCGTGGTCGGCATCTGCGCCTCGATGTTCAAGCTGCCGCCCAACGACGAACGCATGGACGTGCTCGTGATGGACGCGATGGACTTCGTCACCGACCGCGCCCACCACGGCGCCTTCGACGTGCTGCAGTGCGACCTGTACGACGCGACCGCGCGCGGCCCCGTGCTGGACACGCCCGAGTTCTACCAGGCCTGCAACGACTGCCTGGCCGAGGGTGGCATCATGACAGTGAACCTGTTCGGCGACCACCCGAGCTTCGCCAAGAACCTCAAGGCCATGAAACTCGCATTTGCCGATGTGATCTGCCTGCCGGAAGTCCACGACGGCAATGTCGTGGCGCTGTGCTTCCGCGACCGGCCGCAGCTGGACAAAGAAGCGCTGGCCGCGCGCGCCGCGCAGATCGTGGCATCGACCAAGCTGCCGGCCAAGTCCTGGGTCAAGGGCATCTTCAGCACCGACTGATTCACCCTTACGGGAGCCGAACGTGAATACGAATGCCTTCCCCTCCGCAGCCAAGCCGCCCCGCCTGCGCGCACTCGACCTGCAATCCATTTTTTCGTGGCTGCTGGCCGACGGCATCGTCACCAAGGACCACGTCAAGGCCCACTTCGCCCAGTCCCAGGGCATCCTGAAGAATGCGGCCGGATCGATGCATCCGCTGACCGCCGTGGCCCAGTGCAAACTGGTCTCCAGCCTGCCGCCGCACCGGCTGCTCACGCTCGACGTGCTCACCGAATGGTGCGCGACCAAGGTCGGCCTGCCCTTTATCCGCATCGACCCGCTGAAGATCGATTTCACCAAGGTGGCGGACGTGATGTCGGCCAGCTATGCGGCGCGCTTCAATATTCTGCCGGTGGAAATGACGGCTTCCACCTTGGTGGTGGCGACGGCGGATCCGGCGAATACTGAATGGGAAGCGGAGATCGCCAAGGTCTCGCGCCGCAAGATCGAACTGGTGCTGGCCAATCCGCTCGACATCGGCCAATACATTTCACAGTTCTTCAGCCTGGCCAAATCGATCCGCGACGCCAACCGCAACACCGGGCAAGACCTGGCGATGCGGAACAACTTCGAGCAGCTGGTTGAACTCGGCAAATCGAACAAACAGTTCGATGCGAACGACCAGCACATCGTGAATATCGTCGACTGGCTGTGGAGTTATGCGTTCGAGCAGCGCGCGTCCGATATTCACCTGGAGCCGAAGCGCGAATACGCGGTGGTGCGCTTTCGCATCGACGGCGTGCTGCATCAGGTCTACCAGGTGCCGGCGGTGGTGATGATCGCCATGACCGCGCGCATCAAGCTGCTGGGGCGGATGGACGTGATCGAAAAGCGGCGGCCGCAGGATGGACGCATCAAGACACGTACCGCGGGCGGGCAGGAAGTTGAATTGCGGCTCTCGACGCTGCCCACTGCGTTCGGCGAAAAACTGGTGATGCGTATCTTTGACCCGGAAGTGGTGGTCAAGACGCTGCCGGAACTGGGCTTCCCGCCGGACGATGCGCAGCGCTGGGATGCGCTGACCAATCGGCCGCACGGGATTATCCTGGTCACCGGGCCGACCGGGTCGGGCAAGACGACCACCTTGTACACCACGCTCAAGGCGCTGGCGACCAGCGAAGTCAACGTCTGCACGGTGGAAGACCCGATCGAGATGGTGGAGGCGGCCTTCAACCAGATGCAGGTGCAGCCAGGGATCGACCTGTCCTTCGCCGACGGCGTGCGCGCGCTGATGCGGCAGGATCCGGACATCATCATGGTCGGCGAGATCCGCGATTTGCAGACGGCCGAGATGGCAATCCAGGCGGCGCTGACCGGGCACCTGGTGTTCTCGACCTTGCACACGAACGACGCGCCGGCGGCGGTGGTGCGTTTGCTGGAGCTGGGCGTGCCCGATTATCTGCTGGAAGCGACGCTGATCGGCGTGATGGCGCAGCGGCTGGTGCGTACGCTGTGCTCTGAATGCAAGGCGCCGGGGGGAGAACTGAGCGACGAAGTGTGGCAAGGTATCGGCGGGGCCTGGAACATCCCGAAGCCGGCGACCGTGTATCGGCCGATTGGTTGTCCAGAGTGCCGCCAGACCGGGTATCGGGGGCGGACCGGCATCTATGAACTGCTGACCGTGAGCGAAGGCTTCGCGCATATCGTGCGCGAATCGGGCGACATCCAGCGCCTGCGCCAGCAAAGCATCGCGGATGGGATGAAGCCCTTGCGGATTGCCGGGGCGATGAAGGTGGTCGAGGGCGTGACCACGGCGGATGAGGTGCTGAAGGTGACGGCGGCGCTGGTGTGATTGCGGCGTTGCACAATTAACACTGGCGCAAACCGGAACAGCCGGCTATAATGCTGCCTCTTTCGGGTCGTTAGCTCAGCTGGTAGAGCAGCGGACTTTTAATCCGTTGGTCGCAGGTTCGAATCCCGCACGGCCTACCACGAATTTGTTGTAGTAAGAAGGGCGTTACGAGAAATCGTAGCGCCCTTTTTGTATTTGGTTCAGAAAACGTCACATTCTCGAATCTAAGGCGATGTCATCGACAAAACTAGCCTGTAACTCTGTCGATCACACTGAACAGTCAGGTCATTCGTTTTTCTTGATCAGCGGAAAACTGACTATCGCCTTCCAAACTTGCATATTCATATTTCTCGTCGCCACCTAAATATACAACGCGCGGGTCGGAAGGGAGCGTTGCATCTTTAGCGAACCCGGCCAAAGAATCGTGCACATAGTTATCAAAAAATGCAATAATTTTCTCATCCTTCAATCCGCTATTCTTCTCGAACTCGTTCTCGTAGGCATCTAACAGCGATTTATAATGCGGCCGGAGATTCCTGCGATTTTTTTTAACCAATCCATCACTCGCTCCGTTGTTAATTGCAATGCGAATAGCGCGCACGTCAGAAAGTAGTTGCTGGTCATACAACGTAAGCATAGCGTGAAACTTCCTCATGTTAGGAAGTGAGTCTTTTCGCGCCTTGGTAAGCAAACGGTCGCTCCGAGCAAGCTCGTACTTCTGGCGCGCCCTCTCGACGTTCACATTGTTTGCCGTAATTGCATCGCGTGCGTCACCACTTCCAGTTGTATTAGCTTGCATGTCCCGCGCTACAGTCAGGCCATCCAGAGAAATTTTTGCTATTGATTCCTTTAATTCAAGTGTTCGAACCTCTCTATCAAACGCTAAGTCTTTTTCCGAAAATTTAGCATCCTGAGACGCCACGATGGCAGCTTCCGTTTTGTCTCCTTCAGCTTTTTTCCTTATTGATCTAAACCGCCAGCCATAATAGAGTGCCATATGCCTATTAATACCATCCCCCAAGGTGGAGGCGGCTCCAACCTTTTTTATGTAATAATTATATATTTCACGTAACTTTTCATTGAACCTGAAATCTGCCTGATTATCTGCGGTCCACTCTGCCAACATAGGCACCCCACTCCGTATGGAATGTTCATACATGAGGCGTAACGGCATCAAACTCAAGCTATCAACCGATACCAGACTTTTGGCCCCTTCGCCAGGCGCATAGCCCCCACCGACGTCGGAATGCGCTCCCGGAAAGACTGATTCATAGAAGTGCGTGGGTGTCGAAACCCTGCCGTTGGCGAGCGTACTTACGCTGTCCACTGGGAAGGAATTTCTTACCTCGTGAGCGGCGACAAAGTGTCTTACCTCCTCTACTGTTTCATCCACCCGCAGCCGTCCTCCCCAATCCTTGTGCCCATCTGCAGGGCCAGGCGCCGGGTCAGCGCCGGGCCTTCCGTCAGCGGCGAAAGCTAATCTTTCGGGGCGCGAAAGTCTGTAGTTCCTCAAGCGGTTGTCAATGTTTCCAGCTATGTCATGATTGTACGATTCGTATAGCCCGGTAATGTTCGCGCTCATTGGCAAACCTACTGAAGCAACAGTATCGAACAAGCCCAGAAAACGGAAGCGCACTAGCCATGAACTATTCTTCAAGTACCACTTTTGGCCGCGCTTCTCGCATCTTTCTTCCATAATCATATTAAGAAATGCACGCGCCAAAGCCGCACCGCGACTAAATCCAAAAATGGCAACATTGATCTCTTGGATTGCATTAGCGGGCACCCTTGCTTTTGCAATCGGAGCTTTCAAAAATTCATCAAGCTGCTTGAGCGCGAAGTTTAGGCGCTCTTCTCCCATTGACCCGCAACCGAGTCCTAACGCACTCCCACCATTGTCACCGACCTCGGGGAAATAAGTACCGACACCCGGAATGTAAACGGAAAGTATTCCATCAATCTGACTAGTAGGCTTGTGAGCCCGGTAAAGCCGCGCGACATTGCTATGCTTGAACAACTCCAGATCAAATTCTCGATTATTACCAGTTCCATCAAAAAAGAATGATAGCCAAAGGAATTGCTTACACGTAGTCACAGATCCTCTTTGAGCATTTGAGCTTTTTAAAGCAGCGATGCAATGACCAATCGAAGAAGGCTTCTGCACGCACGGCGCTTGATTTGCCAAAATATATTTAGCTTGATCTGGCCCTAAACGAAGCGCCGACGCACTCGGCTGCAATGCCGGGGATTTTGCATCGCCAAGGCCTTTGCTAGTGAAGTCTTTTCCCATTTTTGCAATCTGAAAAATTGGATTTATCGGGCCGCCTGGCTTGCAAACTCAAACGCGGATCGGATATTCGCTCCGTTAAATCGACCTGCACCGTCCCGTCCGGATAAAAGTGCGTTTCGATAAAGTTAGGATTCAGCCCAGGAACACGTTTTACTTCTAATTCAATTTCTTTGTAGGCGAATCTTTTCGTTTCGACCGTCGCACCAGTTTGCATGCTAGTTTCCAAAATTTTACAACCATCAACCTGCCAGCGAATTCTCAGTTGAATTGGATAAAGGGCGTGTTTTGCTACCCTAAAACAACAAGCGATCCCGCTTCCCCCGCTAGAGGGTGAACTTAAATTGATATGGCCGCCACTTGCATTATTTACACTGTAATCGGAAATATGGCGGTCCGTGTAGTTAAACCCTACCAACCCGAGAGTAGATAAGGAATCGCCTTGGAACTGCTGAGCAAAACTGATAGCAGCCCCCCCTAGAGACACGCATACAAATAATGCAGTCTTTATGATTCGATAGCCGAACCCATTTCTCAATGAGCTAGTCATCCTTTTCACCTTATTTCTACTCCTCTTCATCAAGCGTAAAGAGTTCTGAGGAATCAAAATTTTCCTGTCTTAATTTTTCGAGGAAGCAGTGCCAATTAGAACCTTCGGTGAATTTTTCTCCTTCAATCAAAGGAATCGCAATGTATATCGCGATTTTCAAAACCGAATTCAAACCATCCTGTCTTGCCATGGATATTTTCTGCTTCACCAAATCATGCTGCATAGGCAGCGATAAGGTCGCCGTAATTCGTGGATAATTTGACCGAAGCAAATCCAAAATTTGGTCTACCTCAGAAGCCTCAAGCAAAGCTATCTCTTGTGCTTGATTAAGTATCAATGGCAGGGCAATTCGTTCCTGAGAACTAAAATTACTTCTTATCTCCCGTATTTCTCCATCTCTATTAACGTATCGCCAGCGTGCAGCCGGGCAAAAGAAGTAGTCTGCTTGTTCGACGGTCAAGACTT
Source organism: Massilia yuzhufengensis (assembly GCF_900112225.1). Lineage (GTDB taxonomy): Bacteria > Pseudomonadota > Gammaproteobacteria > Burkholderiales > Burkholderiaceae_D > Telluria > Telluria yuzhufengensis. The sequence continues at coordinate 54,234 of NZ_FOLD01000005.1, forward strand.
TCGTTAAATTTTCTAGAATTCTTGGATCAAAAAATCGAAGCATTGCATCCACGTCTTCAGAGAGCTTCGCATCAAGGCGCGCTACCAAGCTCTCTCTCATACAGCCTAGTTCGAGCGGTGAGGATAAAATGATGACAGTCGACGTGTAGGCACCGTTTAGCACCAACCAATCCACGAAGCGTTGGGTCACTAAAGAACGCCCTTCTTCAGATGCCAAAACAAGAATCGGCGCAGCAGTTAGCGCGCTCTGCTCCGCCGTGGAATGAAGCAGACTCGTCCATTGCGCATTACATCTCGACAGTTGGTTAATCAACCCTGGCAACCCACCGTGATCTAGTAGCAAGTAAGTGTTCTCATTTGCGTCACTCATAAAATATTCTTTTTTAATTTCGCGAAAATTCATGGGATTGCTCATGTGAATCTCACAACGAAAGGCGATCCTGCGTTGCGCGCTTTCATCAAACATTCGACGCATACATTGGAGGGTAAGACTGGAAGTGGATAGGATAATTTTTCCGGCTGTGTAAAGCTTTTCTTTCCTGCCTGGATAATGAGCTTCCGAGGGCAACTCAATGATATATTTCCGCCATCGATTGTAACGTTTGCCCCACCAGCTGTTGTCAAACTGATTTTCTTTGAAGCCGCGAAGTCAACGTAGGAAACGACGCTGACAATTACAAGCTCGTCTCTAGCGTTCGCTTTCAAATCATCGCCCTGCGACTGGATATCGACACCATCTTTACTAGCGATAAGTTGCAATCCCATTTCGGCGGCCGGCGGCTTTTTGGCCCCGCCTAAGACTCCCAAAGCCTGTTTTGACTGGACCCGTATCTGCTTAGCCGTGGCCACCTGAGTGTCCTGTCCACTTGTCAGAATCACTACTTCACCGGAAGACAACTGCACACTCTGTGCCGCAATTAAACCGAATACTACCTGTCCGGCGAGCTCAATAATGGGGTCCGTCAGATACGGGATCCCTTTATCATCAGCTTTAGTGCTTTTTGCGGCGGCCTCCGCAAGCGCTCGCTGAAAATCGTGTGAGTTTCCTTGTCCGGACATCCCGGTTAGCATCGCCTTTAGTGGAGCCGCTGTACTGTCCAGCTTGCTCTCGTCTGGTTTCGCTGCGCCGACATGCGCAGCCAAGACTACCGTCTCATGCGTTTTTGCGGCTGAGCTAAATGCATCGCCCAGCGCATTCAGCTTTGTCAGCAATTCAATAGCCAGCCTACTTTCCCCAAGCGGGTCGCGCTTCAAGGCGCTGTGATCGACCTTGGAGCTCGATACGAGCAGTCCCGCTGCAGCACGTAGAACGCCGGAAGCATCTGTACGGACCTCCGCTCCAAGGCCGCGGAAGCTGCCCCGATAGTTGTCCGACGAGTGAACCAAATGTCCGAAATTCAGCTCGCTCCCCGCATGCGTACTCCTGAGCTGCACCCTCCCCTGCCCATCCGTATCATCAAATACCAGCTGCGAATACCCATACCCACCAAACTCCTTGCTCCGAATCCCCCACTGCACCGTCGGATTCCGATGCCCGGCACTATCCGCCGACGCGCCATGCCACACCGGACTATTCCCCCCGCTCAGATTTCCCTGCCCTGAAGCCGAATGATCGTGCGCTGCTTCAAAGCACGAAAGATCCGCATCGCTATCGCGCCGCCCGCCGGGCGTCGCAACGACACCGCCCTCCCCCTGGCCGTTGTAGAACGCGCCAACCACAACTGGCCGGTCGATATCGTTCTCCAGGAATTGCACCAGCACCTCCTGGCCAATACGCGGCAGGAACTGCTGTCCCATCCCACCACCCGCCGAGCGCTGTGCAACGCGTACCCAGCAGGTCGCATTCCCGCTCTCTTGCCAATGAAACCGGATGCGAACCCTTCCCAGCCTGTCGCAGTACAACTCATCCGCACCGCTGGGCTGGTCATTCCCATCGGCCCCAACGACAATCGCACTATGCGCGCCGAACGCGACGGGTTTCGGGCGACTGCCACCCCCTTCCAGCTGCGGGCGCCAAACGATCCCGGTCGCGACTGCGCTGAAGCAGTTCGCATACCCGGTCGAGCGCGCCTGGCCGATTGCCAGCGCAAGCTCGTCCGGCATATCCGATCGAACGACATCTTCCAGCAACTCCGGAATCGGCCCGAACAGCTCCGCAAGCGCATGCTGCGCCGCCGGCGGCATGTTGTTCACGCCAATGCTCACCACGCGCAGCACCGTGAACGAAGCCGATTCAGCCAGCTGCTGTAGCGGTGCGCCGAGCACGTGCATGCAGGTACCCGCGCGCAGCGTGCGTACCGTCGAGCGCCCGTGCCACAGTTGCCCGCGCGCTTCTTGCCCTTCCATCTGCAGGTCGGCGTAGTGCTGCGCCTGCTGCCGGTCGGAAAACGCATACTGCCCCGGCACGTCATAGTCCTCGAGGGCGGGAAGTTTGCTGTGGGTGTAGTGCGACGGCGAACTGGCCGCAACGACTTGCCTGGCCTTGTAGTCGTCACTGAGCAGCGTCGTCATCGACGCATGCAAGCGCCGCTGCGCCGTCAGCGCCTGGATGCTGTCGGACTCTTCCACCGACCGGGCGCCGTGGAAGCGGATGCCCCCCAAGGCCGCGCTGCTGGCATCTTCCGGCACGGCGCAATCCTGCGAGCTGTCGGCGAACAGCACCAACCCTGGCCCCGCGTCGGTTTGCTCGACACGCCAGCACAGCCCCTCTTCGGCCAGCAGGCGCCGCACGAAATCGAGGTCCGACTCGCGGTACTGGCAGCAATAGCTGCGTGGCGGCACGTCGGCCATGAACGAGCCGGTCTCGTCGCTCCAGCGCCAGCGCGCCAACGGCAGGTAGGCGTCGAACACCGCGTCGACGATGTCGACCACGCGCTTGTCCTGCCACACCCGGCAATTGCGCACTTGCCCCAGCCGCCAAAGCCATGACGACATCCGGATCCGATAGCGCGCCAAGCCGCCATCGCTACCGAGCATGGCCGCTTCGCTGATCTCGCCGCCGAAGCGGGCGCGGGTCCCGTCCGCCAGGCTGGCTTCCAGGACCGCTGGCTGGCCGAGCAGGCGATCAAGCTCCAGGTTGGCATCGGTCGACAGCGCGATCACGTCGCGTATCCCGAGCGCCTGCAGCGCGTCGTCCGCCAAGAAGGCTTCGACCAGCAGGCCGCCCTCCTCGCCATCGCCAATCTTGAACGCATACAGCCGACTTGCGCTGCTGAACTCAGCGAGCGCGGCAAAGATATGATCCGTCAGCGCAGTGCTCATGACCTGGGCAATTCCTCGTAGGTTCGACAGCCGAAGGCACCACGATATAAGCAGTCTCTGCCGGAATTCTTGCGCCGCGTCATCAGTTCACGGCGCATGCCGAACTGGACGCGGTCAATCCGTGGATAACGTTAAAATAATTGCAACTCCACCAGCTGGTACAGGCCGTGAAATTCATCCAAAACATTTTCCTCGTCGGATACATGCTGATCGTCGGCCTGTTCTTTATCTGCGGCATCGGCCTGATCGTCCTGGCCGCAGTGGAAACCTGGGGCGCCCTCGATCCCCGTACCGATTTCAAGGTGCGCGAGCGCTTCGAACTCATCCTCGAATGCGTCGGCCTGCTGACCATTGCGGTCGCCTCGCTGGAGCTTGGCCAGACGGTGCTCGAAGAGGAAGTGCAGCGCTCGGTCAACATCAGCTCGCCCACCCGGGTGCGGCGCTTCCTGTCGCGCTTCCTGATCGTGGTGGTGGTGTCGCTGTCGATCGAATGCCTGATCGGCGTGTTCCAGTTCATGCACGGCAAGCCGGAATACTTGCTGCATTCCGCCGCCATCGGCCTGGCGGCCGCGGCTATCCTCGCCACCTGGGGCATCTTTATCCGGATGAACGTCTCCGCGGAAGAACTCGAGCCACATGCCATGCGCGAAGTCGTGGCCGAAGACAAGGAAGTCGAGGGCTGAGCAGGGGATCATTGCGCGAATTTCCACAAACCGACACGAAGCCCTTGGACATTCGCACAAACGCCGCTATAATCTTGGCTTCTTCGGGTCGTTAGCTCAGCTGGTAGAGCAGCGGACTTTTAATCCGTTGGTCGCAGGTTCGAATCCCGCACGGCCTACCAAAGATTCAGCAATGAAGGCGTCATGAGCAATCATGACGCCTTTTTTGTTTTCCGCGGTCATATTGCTGTCATCCTCGGCTCCTATGCTGTCGATTCTTTAACTTGGGAATCCGACAATGCCGTTTCTTGACTCCGCCGCTCCACCGACCACCTTGCGCACCCTGGGCGCCGCCCTGCTCGCCGCCGCCGTCCTCACCGCCTGCGGCGGCAGTGACGACGAGCCGACGCCAAGGACGCTGACGATGGAAAAAATCGGCAGCTACAACGGCGGCAAGCCTGGCGCTGCGGAAATCACCGCCTATGACGCCGCCAGCAAGCGCCTGTTCGTCGTCAATGGCGCCAACGGCACGGTCGACGTGCTCGACCTGTCCACGCCTTCGTCGCCCAAGCTGGCCGGCACCATCAGCGTCGCGGCGCTCGGCGCCGGGGTGAACAGCGTCGCCATCCATGACGGCCTGGTCGCGCTGGCCATCGAAGCTTCTCCCAAGACCAGCCCTGGCACGATCGCTTTCTACAATGCCGGCGACCTGAAACTGGTGAACAGCGTCAAGGTCGGCGCCCAGCCCGACATGCTCACGTTTACGCCCGACGGCCGCAGCGTGCTGGTGGCCAATGAAGGCGAGCCGAACAGCTACGGCCTGGCCGACTCGATCGATCCGGAAGGCTCGGTCAGTGTCATCACCGTCAACCGCGGCGGCACGCCGACGGTGGCCAGCGCCGATTTCCGCGCCTTCAATGGCCAGGAAGCCGCCCTGCGCGCGCAGGGCATCCGGATCTACGGCCCCGGCGCCAGCGCGGCCCAAGACTTCGAGCCGGAATACATCGCCCTGAGCGAAGACGGGCGCACGGCCTACGTCACGCTGCAGGAAAACAATGCCGTGGCCATCGTTGATGTCGCTACCGCGAAAGTGACGTCGATCAAGCCGCTCGGCACCAAGAACCACAACCTGGCCGGCATGGGCCTGGACGCCTCCGACGAAGACGGCGTCGTCAACAGCAATACCGGCACGCCGGCCGTGAAGATCGGCCCGCAACCGGTCAAGGGCATGTACCTGCCCGACGCGATCGCCCGCTTCACCGTGGACGGCACGGCCTACCTGATCACCGCCAACGAAGGCGACGCGCGCGCCGACTGGCCGGGCTTCAATGAAGAAACCCGGGTGCGCGCCCATTGCACCGCGGGCCTGGACCCGACCGTGTTCGGCGACGCCGCCAACCTGATCCTCGATTCGAACCTGGGCCGCCTGCGCATCACGGCGAACCCGAACGGCGGCAGCGCCGGCAAGAACGCGGCCGGCCAGTGCAACGAGCTCTACACCTTCGGCGCCCGCTCGTTCTCGATCTGGGATACCAACCTGGTCCGCGTGTACGACTCGGGCGACGAGTTCGAAAAGAACACCCAGGCCCTGCCGAACGGCCGCTTCAACGCCAGCAACGACAACAACACCCTGGACAGCCGCAGCCCGGCCAAGGGTCCGGAACCGGAAGGCGTGGTGGTCGGCCGCTTCGGCAACAAAACCTATGCCTTCATCGGCCTGGAGCGGGTCGGCGGGGTGATGGTGTATGACGTGAGCAAGCCCTCGGCGGCCAGTTTCGTCACCTACCTCAATACCCGCAGCAACGACAGCGGCGACCTGGGTCCGGAAGGCCTGGCGCTGATCCCGGCGGACAAGTCGCCGAACAACAAGCCACTGCTCATCGTCGGGAACGAGGTCAGCGGCACGACGGCGATCCTGCAAATCAACCTGGGCTACTAAGCGTCACCAGCGAAATGCCGGCAACGGCGGTTGGCATTTCGCCGCGCGCCGCCGATAATCGGCGCCATGCCTTCCACCATCGCCGCCCCCGTCCACTTCGAACTCATCATCAAGAAGAGCCGCTTCCTCGCCTGCGTGCAGCCGATGCCCGACCGCGCCGGCGCCCAGCAGGTGGTGGCCGGCCTGCGCGCGCAGCACCCGGGCGCCGCCCACGTATGCTGGGCCCTGCTGGCGGGAGGCCATTCGGCGGCGGTCGATGACGGCGAGCCGAGCGGCACGGCGGGCCGCCCGATGCTGGACGTGCTGCGCCACCAGGACCTGGAAGGCGTGCTGGCCACCGTGGTGCGCTACTTCGGCGGCGTCAAGCTCGGCGCCGGCGGGTTGGTGCGTGCGTACACCGACAGCGTGGCGCAAGCCCTGCTGCAGGCCCAGAAAGTACCGATCATCAAGCTGCAGCAGCTGCGCTGCACCGCGCCGTATGCCTTCGAAGGCCTGGTGCGGCGCGAACTCGAGGCGGCCGGCGCCAGCCTGGACGAGGTGGCGCACGGCGACGACGTCCGCTTCGACTTCAGCCTGCCGGCGCAGGATGCCGGCGCGCTGCGCACCCGCCTCGACAATGCGGGCCACGGCCGCATCGGCTGGCCGCGGATCGACGGCGAAGCGGGCGACGCCTAGCCCGCCACATGCCCCCGCGCTATACCTGTCATCACGACACGAAAGCGGACTGGACGCGCGCCAGCCGGTATAGTGGCCAGCCTCCCCCGCTACACCTCTCCCTATTTTGATCAAGAAAAGCCTCGTCCCCCTCGCCCTCGGCGGCTTCGGCATCGGCATGACCGAATTCGTCATCATGGGCATCCTGCCCGACATCGCCACCGGCCTGCAGATCAGCATCCCGCAAGCCGGCTACCTGATCACCGCGTATGCGCTGGGCGTCGTGGTCGGCGCGCCGACCTTGGTGAGCATGCTGGCGCACCGCCCGCCGCGCAGCGTGCTGATGTGGTTCATGCTGATGTTCACGGTATTCAATGCGATGTCGGCCTTCGCCCCGAACTTCGAAGTCATGATGCTGTCGCGCTTCATGGCCGGCCTGCCGCATGGCGCTTTCTTCGGCGTCGGGTCGGTGGTGGCGGCGCGCCTGGCCGACGAAGGCAAGGTGGCCGCCGCGCTGGCGACCATGTTCACCGGCCTGACCCTGGCCAATGTCATTGGCGTGCCGGCCGGCACCTGGCTCGGCCACAACCTGAGCTGGCGCGCGGTGTTCCTGGTGGTGGCGCTGATCGGGCTGGCCACCGTGTTCGCCTTGCGCCAGCTGGTGCCGCACATCGATTCGCAGGCCCGCACCAGCCTGCGGCATGACCTGCGCATTTTCCGCAGCCGCGCGCTGTGGCTGGCGCTGGCGATTACCTCGATCGGCACCGGCGGCTTCTTCGCCTTCTTCAGCTATATCGCACCGCTACTGACCGAAGTCACGCGCTTCAAGCCGTCGACGATCCCGATGGTGATGACGGTGGTGGGTGTGGGCATGACGGTGGGCGTGCTGCTGGGCGGCCGGCTGGCGGACCGCGTGCCGCCGCTGCAGGCGATCCTGATCCTGTTGGCGAGCATGACGGTCCTGCTGCTGTGCAACGGGCTGTTCGCCGGCTCGCAGCCCGCCATGCTGGTGCTGGCCTTTGCCACCGGCGCCAACGCGCTGGCGCTGGGGCCGCCGATCCAGATGCTGTTGATGGAGCATTCGCGCGAGGCGGAAATGCTGGGGTCGTCCCTGGGACAGTCGGGCTTCAATGTCGGCAACGCGACCGGGGCTTTCCTGGGCGGGATCCCGCTGACGCTCGGTTACTCGTATGCTTCGCCGCAATGGGTGGCGGCCGGCCTGGCGCTGGCCGGTGTGGGCCTGGCGCTGGCAATGCTGGCGCACGGCCGCGCGCGGGCGCTGGTCCCGGCTTGAACTTCAGGCCGGGGTAGCGGCCCTGCTGCGGACCCGGCGGCCGGCCACGGCCATGCCGACGCCGGCCAGCATCAGCGCCAGCGTGCCCGGCTCGGGCACATCCGATGACGGCGTGCCCGTCTCGGGCACAACCACCGGCGGCATGCTGTCGTCGTAGCCGGCCACGTCGGTCGGCTTGAAGTAATGGTTGGAATTGACCTGGATCGTCGAGTTCCAGGACCCGACCACCACCTGGCCATTGATCACGCCCCAGTCTTCGGTGACGGATGCCTTCGGCGCCAGCACGCTCCCGATGATGCCCTTGGGATTGAGCGTTTCCGCGTCCATGAAGTTGAACAGGACATTGTAGTTACGCAGCGGCTCGAAGCTGATGCCGCCGTTGTTGAAGGTCGCGTTCTGGCCGCTCACATTGAAGATCAGGGTCTGACCTGCAATGAGTTTGTCGAGGGCCCAGCTGCTCGAGTAGCGGAACATGTCGGCTGAGACGTTGAACACGTCGACCCCGCCCTTGCCGCTACCGCTGACGACCACGCCGCTCCACAGCTTGCTGACGCTCCCCGTGCTTTCCACCTTGCCCAGGTCGCCGGACAGGCCGAGATAGTAGGCGGAGGCGGCGCCGAAGTCGAAGGGGCTGCTTGTCGTGCTCTCCGGAGTGGCCGCCCATTGCAGCGAGGTGGTGCCGCCCGCGTACATCTTGCCGTGGTCGATCGACCCGCCCGTCAGCTTGATGTCGCCCTTGGCGATCACCGCGTGCGAGCCATAGGCGGCCAGGTTGTTGTAATTGATCGAGTACGAGCTGACGTTGACGTTGCCACCGGCGATGACCGCGCCTTCGACATCGCTCGACGTGGCCGAAAAGTTGCCGAGCGTATAAATATTGGCGCCGCCCATCGTGCTGCCGAGGTCGATGATGCCGGCATGGGCCGCGCTCGACGCGACAATTGCTGTGATCACGAAGGCGACTCGCCGCATGATAATTCCCAATGGAAATTTTAGATTCCCAATAGTATCAGCAGCCACGTGGCTATGCACATCGACTGTTGCTTTTGGGATAGACCGCGACGCTTACACCAGGGTTGCGTCGCCCAGCGCCTGGGCGGTGTCCGCGGCTTCTTCGCGCAGCGCGTACAGCGTGGCCTCGTCCAGCGGGCCGGGGTCCTGGATCTGCTGCTCGCCGAGCGGGGAGCCGACCGCCGCGTAGCGGTTCGCCAGCAGCAGCGTGTCGAGCAAGGTGTGGGGCTCCTGGTTCAGCACGCCGTCGCGCAGTGCGCCGATGGCCTGGGCCACGTCGCCGGGAATGGCCAGCTTGCGGATGACTTCCTGGCTGACCACGTCCTCGACCAGCACGCCCCAGTTGTCGGCATCGTCGTCCAGCAGGCCGGGAAAGCCGTCGGCGCGCGACAGCAGGTAGAAGCCGCCCACCTCGTGCACGATGCCGGCGAACAGGGCGGTGTCGGGGTCGACCCGGGTGACGTGGCGCGCCAGCGCCTGGGCCAGCGCCGCCACCTGGGCGCTGTGGGTCCACAACTGTTCGGCCTTGGCGCGCAGCACCGGGTCGGCGATGCGGTGGCCGAACTGGCGCACCATGAGGGCGGCCACCAGGCCGCGCAGGCGGCGGTAGCCGATGCGCTGCACCGCGGCGCGCACGTTGCTCACCTGGACGCCGCCGCTGCCGTAGGCGGCGGTATTGGCCAGCGCCACGGTGCGCGCCGCCAGCTGCGGCTCGGACAGCACCAGCCGGATCGCCTCATCCACATGGCAATCCGGGTCGTCCAGGGCCAGCTGCAGGCGCAGCACGGCGTTCACGCTGGTGGGAAAGCTGATGTCTCCACGGGCGGCCTGGGCGGCGATGTATCCGAAGGCTTCGAGTTTGTTCACGCGCGAATTATACGCCTGCCATCAAGCGAACCCGGCTGTAAGCGCGGCGCCAATGGAAAGGCGCTGTCACCCTAGGCTATGGATGAGGATTGAACTGTCGAGCTGCGCTACGGTCCAAACCGTATCGCCATCCCGACGGAGCCTCGCATGCGTTCGCCCCGCTTCAAGAAGTGGTTCGCCGCCCTGCCGGTGCTGAACCAGCCCCAGCGCCTTCAAGTGCTCGACGCCTTGCGCCCGGCGGCCGGGCTCGATCCGTTGCTGGTGCTGCTCGACGGGTTCCGAACCGAGCGCTGCTGTCCTGCATGCGCCAGCACGCGCTGGCACCGGCATGGCCAGGCCAATGGCTTGCAGCGCTACCGCTGCCGTGAATGCCGGCGTACTTTCAACGACCTGAGCGGCACACCACTGGCGCGCCTGCGCTTGCGCGAGAAATGGCTCGACTACCTCGGCACTCTGCTCGACTCGCTTCCCGTGCGCCGCGCCGCAGACCGTGTCAAGGTGCATCGCAATACCGCTTTCCGCTGGCGCCACCGCTTTCTCACAAGGGTGCGGGACGATCGCCCAGAGCGGCTGCATGGCATCGCCGAAGCCGACGAAATGTTCCTGCTCGAATCGCAAAAGGGATCGCGCCGCCTCGAGCGCCCGCCGCGCAAGCGGGGCGGCACGGCGCACCGGCGCGGGATGTCGCGTGAACACGACTGCATCCTGGTGGCGCGCGACCGCAGCGGCCAGACCTGCGATGCCCTGACCGGACGCGGGCCCGTGAGCGCGCTCCAGCTGGAACGGCACCTGTTACCGATGCTCGATCCCCAGGTGCTGCTGGTAACCGACGCCAATGCAGCCTACCGGGCCTTCAGCCGGCGCCACGGGATCGCCCACCAGTACGTCAACCTGCGCGCCGGCGAGCGGGTGCGGCGCAGCAGCGAAGGCGCCATCCATGTCCAAAACGTGAATGCCTACCACCGCCGCCTGCGCGACTGGCTGGCGCGCTTCCACGGCGTCGCGTCGCGCTACCTGCCGAATTACCTGGGCTGGCGCAGGGCGCTCGATGGCGGGCGGGTCAAGTCCGCCGAGGGATTGCTGCGCTTGGCAATCAAACCCATCCATAGCAAAGAGTGACAGCGCCAATGGAAAAGCCCGCACCAGGCAGCGTGCGGGCTCTTGCGAAGGGCCGGCGCCGCGGCCGGCGCCGTGCTGCTTACTTCACCTTGATATTGCTCTTGACGGTGGTCACGCCTTCGACACCCTTGGCCAGTTTCTCGGCACGGTCGGCTTCCGCCTTCGAATCGACGAAGCCGCTCAGCATGACCACGCCCTTCTCGGTTTCGACCTTGATCGCCAGCGCGCTCAGGTCCGGCGCCGCAGCCAGGCCAGCCTTGATCTTGGTGGTGATCGCGGTGTCCGACAGCGCGGTCGCGGTGCGAGAACCGGCGCGCTCGGCCGCATTCTCGGTGCGGTCGGCGGCGGCGCGGGTCTTGTCGCCGGCATGGCCCATCGTGGTAGCGGCCACGTCCTTGTTCTCCACCAGGCAGGCGGTCTTGTTGCCGCGCTCGTCGCACTTGGCGACGGCTGCCGCCTTCACCGGATCCTTGGTGTCGGTCGACGCGATCAGGCCGGCGCTGCCGGCTGCGGCAGCGCGGGTGGCGCCGGTGTCGGTCATGGTGTCACGGGCGCGGGTATCGCCCAGCGCCGCGGTGCGCGCCGACTTGGCGGTGGTCATGCAGCTGTCCTTGGCGTTGCCCTTCATGGTGTCGCATTTTTCTTCGGCCAGTTCATACTCGGCCTCGGCCAGCTTGCGCTGGGCGGCGTTGCGATTGTCCGCGGTGTTGTTGTGCTTCTTGACTGCAGCGAGCTCGGCGCGTGCGCGCATCACGTCGGCCTGCTCTTCGCACACGTCTTCGTCCTTGAGGGCATCGCACTTCTGCTTGGCGACCTTGTGGTCCGCGGCGATCTTGTCCATGGCCTTCTGGTAGCCGGCGGTATCGTTCTGGGCAAAGGCTGGTGCGGCGGCGATGGTGGCGCCGGCGGCGGTGGCGAGCAGGGTGGCGAGGAGCTTGTTCATGATGGTGTCCCTTGTGGTCGGTTGTTGTGATAGCGTCCATTAAACGCTGCGCGCCGAACACCATCTGTGCGACAACGAACGCTGGTCGATTAAACAAGCTTGACTGTTGTTACTGTACCGCCACGCCCACCCTCATTCCGCCTGCAGCAAGCCTTCCCGCCACAGCCCGCCGACGTCGTCGAAGGGCGCGGCGGCGGCCCCGAACGGGGAGCCGTCGCCCGCCAGGCGTACCCACACGCGCGTGTCGTGGCCGCTGCGCGGCACGGCAACCTTGTCGCGCACGCCGGCCAGCCAGCGGTACACCCGCGCATAGTCGCCAGGATTGCTGCGCCGGGTCCAGGCCAGCGCGGCCAGGTCGGCAAAGCCTTCCTCGCGGCGCGTCTCGCGCATCGCTTTCGAGGCCGCCAGCAGCGAAGCGTCGGCCGCGATTTCTTTGCCGGTTTCCACGAAGCCGGCCGGCAGCGCATGCCAGGCGCCCTGCGCATAGCGCCAGCAGTGCGCGATCTCATGCGCCGCCATCGCCTCGATCAGCGCGCCCTGCTCGGCTTCGGGCACGCCGGCCAGCACGGTTTCCGCATCGGGGTTGTTACGCAGGGACATGACCAGCTTGCAGCGGCCATTGCTGAAGCCCATCGCCAGCGGCACGTCGCCGGGACGCGGCTGGGGCTGGACGGTAATGTCGATCGGCAGTTTGAGTTGCTGGGAGTAGGCCAGTACCGGCCCGGCGGCGCTGAGCCAGCGCTGTTCGAGCGCGGTCAGTTCCGCAGCGTGGAGGGCCGGTGCGAACAGGGTCGCGGCGAACAGCAAAGGCTTGAACATGGGATTCTCCCGAGGACATAAAGTGCCTAACGGCAATTCTAGCCCGAGATAAAGCCCTGCTTTTGGGAAAATATTTGCGTCTGTTTAGAACGGCAAACTTGTCAGTTTTGCCCGCCAGCCGTGCCGGATTCGGCTGCCGCGGGAGCAGCCAGCTGGGCCAGGCGTTCCGATTCCGCCTCGATCGCGGCGGCGGCGGTGGAGGCCTGCAGCAGGGCCGTGGTGCGCCTGGCCGATTCGCTGAACAGGGCCGGCCTGCCCGCTTCGACGCCGATCGCCGCGGTGACGGCGGTGACCCGCGCCACGGCATTGGCGATCGCTTCCAGCGCGCCGGTGTCTTCCATGTGCGCGATCGGGCTGCCGACCAGGTCTCGGATATCCTTGGCCACGGCGGCCGAGCGCAGCGCCAGCGCCTGCAGGTCCTGCGCCACTTCCGAGCGGTCCTCATCGATCTCGCCGGTGCGCAGCGCTTCGACCGAGGCGTCCAGCGCCAGGATGTTGGCCTGGAAGGCCAGCCCGTCGATGGCGCCGACGATGTCGTCGACGTGTTTCGGCGCCGCGGCCACGGCCGGGATGACGGCCGGCGTGTCGGCTTGCGGCTCGGCGGCGGCGCCGCGCAGTTCGCGCGCCACATACCAGGTGCCCAGCACGGCGGCCGCCACGGCGCCGGCGCACAGCAGGATGATCCATTGCGAGAAGCCGGCCGCCAGCTGGCGCGCCGCCGCCATGTCGTCGGCCGCCAGCTTGTGTTCGAGTTCGATGAAGCGGGTGGTGCTGGCCAGCCAGTCCACGAAGGCGGGCGCGAGCTGCTGCGACATCAGCGCCGCCGCTTCCTGCGCCTGCCCTTGCGCGTGCAGGGCGACCACGCGGTCGACCAGCGGCCGGGTGCGGCGTTCCTGTTCCTTGATGGCGGCCAGCGCCTCCCGTTCGGCCGGCAGGATGCCTGGCAGTTCGTGGAACAGGGCGTCCAGCGGCGAGGCCGCGCGCGCATAGGCGTCGGCCAGGGTCTTGATGCGCCCGATCGGCGCAGCGGCGGCGGCGGCATCGGGGGCCAGCACGACATCGCGCACGGCGATGGAACGGTCGCGCACGCTGGCGCGCAGGTCGACCGCGTAGCGCTGCTTGATGCCGCTGACCTCATCCATGCGGAACAGCAGATGGTCGATCTGGCCCGCACGCGCCGCGGCCAGCACGGCCAGGGCGATCATCAGGAGGATCACGGCGCCGTAGCCGATGGCCAGCCGCGCGCCAGGGGAAAGGGGCTTCGTCGTCATGTCGTGGTCATTGAAAAGCGCCTCGGGAGCGGCGCGGCATGAGCTGCACATGCGCGCCAATAATTTCCCCTAGGCAATGCGGTGACTATAACATGGACCCTGTATGGATTGACGAAGCAACTACTTTAAGTTAGGTAAATTTGGCGGCACTGTTGCGTCGATGCCAATCGTGCCGCCCTTTCCCTTATTTCGTCAACGACGCCGCCGTCACGAAGGCCGGGCGGATGTCGTTCGGCACGCTCTGCTTGAGGCGGTCGAGCGCCTTCTGCACTTCCGGGCGGATGACGACGTACTTGGCCATCATCGCCTTGGCACGCGCGTAGTCGCCGGTGGCTTCGATGGTCAGGAACTCGCGGTCCAGGTCGATCACGCCCTGCTTGATCTTCTTGAAGTCCACCGAGAAAGTGCCGTCGCCATTGGCCACGAAGGCGCCCTTGTCGAGCAGGTAATTCACCTGGATCGCCATGCCGCGCGCGTGCGAGGACGTCAGGCCGAAGTGCAGGGTGCGGAAGCTCGAGGCCAGGAAGGTGTTGTACAGCTTGCGCTCGGCGGCCGCGCCCTGCCCCAGCGTGTCCTTCAGCAGGCCCTTGTCCATCATGTAGCCCAGCGCCCACAGGCCGGTGATGTCGGCCTTGGCTTCCTCGATGGTCGAGTAGGTATCTTTCAGGTCCTGGCGCGGGGTCGATTCCTTGCCGCCCTGCTTGGTGTGGTGCGGGCCCAGGCCATGCATGATCTCGTGCGCCAGGATGTGGGTGAAGAAGGAATCGAAATCCAGGTCCTTCTGGTCTTGCGGGCGCAATACCAGTTTCGAGATGGGCTTCAGGGTCGATTCGAACTTCGCTTCCTGCACGTTTTTCAGCATCACGCGCTTGGAGCCGCGCTCGCGGATCACGCGTTCGTCGTTGGGCAGGTTGTAGGCGGCGGTCTGCACGCCCATGTTGCCGTCGCCGGCGCCGTATACCTGGTTCACCACCACCATCGGGGCGATCGCGCCGACCTTCGGGTTGCGGTACTGCTTGTCGAGCGGCAGGTTGTCTTCGAGTTCCTGCAGGTGCTTGCCGAAGAAATTGAGCTTTTGCGTTTCCTTGTTGTCGCGGATGCTGACGTAGGCTTCGAACGCGGCCTTGTAGCCGAACAGCTCGTCGTTATAGGTCTCGTAGGGGCCGATGGTGATGTCGACCGGCGAATCCAGATCCATCCAGGCGAAGTCCGAGGCCAGGTAGTCGTTGCTCAGGAAAGCATCGGCGCGCAAGGTCAGGAATTTCTTGAGCGAGGCGTTGTCGGTGGAGGCGGCGGCTTCGCGCAGCAGCCTGGCCAGCTTTTCCAGGTCGGGGCGGTATTCGTCCGAGTACTTCACGCTCTTGAATTTGCCGTCGCGGTCGCTGCGGATCACGGTAAAGAACCACTGCGCCTCCGACTTTTGCGCGGCCGGCAAGGCGTTCATCCAGCCTTCCAGCGCGGCCTTGGATGCGTTTTCCGGATAGAAATTGGCGCCGGCCGGTTTCTTGGCCGGGATCTTGATGCCGGCGTATTCGGCCGGCATGAAGGACTGGTTATCGTCCAGGCCCGACCATGGGCCCTTGTTCAGCCAGAAGGCGTCCTGGCGCGCGCGGCCCAGCGCCGAATTGTCTTTCTGCAGGGCGACCCACAGGGCGTCGTTGCCGGCCCAGCGCTGGCGCAGCTGCAGGGTGTCGATGATCTTCGCCGCTTCGATCAGCTTGACGATGGCGGCGCGGTCGCCCTTGGAGAGCTGGGAGGTATCGGCTTTCAGCTCGGCCGGCGCGAAGCGCTTGGCCATGGTGGCGAGCTGGGCGGCGGTGGCCGGTTCGGCCGCGGCAGTGGCAGGCACGGCGCCGATGGCCGCGCACAGCATGAGGGGAGCGAGGATGTGCTTCATGGTGTCCCTGGTCGTTGTCAGTAGAGAGATATTAGCGCGCTGCGTTCAGTGCCGGCCCCGCATACCGCATCACGAGGCCCTTCGGTCCCACCGCCCAGCCCTGCGTGGGGCTGGCGAAGCCGACCGTGTTCACCGGCGTCTTGTCCAGCTCGGTCCACTTGCGGCCGCCATCGAGCGAATAGCCCGATCCGGCCAGGCCGGCCGCCACCAGCGCGCGCGGCGCGCCCGGCACCGGCATCACTACCGACAGGTAGCCGGCCGGCGCCACCTCGACCGGCGTCCAGCTGGCGCCGCCGTCCTGTGTGTAGGCGCCGTTGACGCCGGCCATGCGGGCCTGCTTGTAGTCGCCGCCGGCGGCAAAACCGTCCTTGCTGTTGAGGAAGGCGACCGAGAACACGCCGCGTGCGGGCGCGCCGGCCGGGATCGGGGTGGAGGAAGCGCGCCAGGTCTTGCCGCGGTCGGCCGAGTGGAACACGCGCGCGGTAGCGCTGCCGCCGGTGGCGATCCAGGCGTCGTTCGCGCCGGCCACGCTCAGGCAAGTGCCGCTGGCGGCAAAGGCGCCCTCGTTCGGCATCGCCTCGATGCCCTTGGCGGCAACCTCAAGCCAGGTCTTGCCGCCGTCGCTCGTGGTGTAGACCTGGAAGCTGCCCTTGACCGGGTCGCCGAACAGGATGCCGTTGTCCTTGTCCCAGAATGCCATCGCGTCCCAGAAGCCCTCTGCTACCCCATTCGTGACCACCAGGCGCCAGGTCGCGCCGCCGTCTTCCGTGCGGTAGATGCGCGAAGCCGCGCCGGGCCCGGCCCCCATCGCCACGGCGGTGCTGGCGTCGAAGGCCTGGATGTCGCGCAAGTCGATCTTGTCGGCGTCCGGTACCTGCATCGCCTGCCAGGTCTTGCCGTCGACGGTGCGCAGGACCGTGCCCCTGGCGCCGCTGGCCCAGGCCACCTTGTCGCTGACGACGGACAGGCCGCGCAGCTCGGCATCGGAACCGCTGGTGATGGCTTGCCAGGACTGGGCGAAGGCCCCGCTGGAGGACAGCAGGGCGGCGGTGAACACAACGCGTGACAGGGACATGGTTTCTCGCATGGTTGAGTAACGATGGTCCATTGTAGCGCCGTCCCTGTACACCCTTGCTATTTCACTGTGGGGGCCTTGGCGATCGTGGCGACCGGCTCGCCCTGCTCCCAACCGCCGCCGAGCGCGCGCGCCACGGCCACGGTGGCCAGCAGGCGCTGGGTGCGGATCTGGCTGGCCGCGCGGTCGGCCGCCAGCGCATTGCGCTGGGCGTCGGTCACGTCGAGGTAGGTCGACAGGCCGCGCCCGTAGCGCGCCTGCGCCACCAGCAGCGCGCGCGCCGCCGCCTGCTGGGCCTGGGCCTGCAAGTCGCCCTGCAGCTGGCGCTGCTGCACGTCGGACAGCGCGTCTTCCACTTCGCGCAGCGCGGTGAGCAAGCGCGTGTCGTGGTTGGCGCGCGCTTCTTCGTAGCGCGCTTTCGACAACGCCAGGTTGGCCTGGTTGCGGCCGCCGTCGAATACCGGCAGCGACAGCGCCAGCGGCCCGAACGAGAACTGGCGCGCACCGCCGCTGGCCAGGTCGCGCAGGTGCTCGGAGGCGAAGCCGAAGTTCGAGGTCAGCGACAGCGATGGGTAGAAGGCGCCTTCGGCCACGCCCACCTGGGCATTGAAGGACTTCAGCTGCGCGACGCTGGCCGCCAGGTCCGGGCGCTGGCCGACCAGCGAAGCCGGCAGGCCGACCGGAATCGCGGGCGGCAGCGGCAGCTGGGCCGACGCACTGTCCGCCAGCAGCGGCGCGCTCGGCGAGGCGCCCACCAGCGTGGCCAGCGCATGCTCCACCGTATTGCGCTGGCGCTGCACCTCGTGCAGGTCTGCTTCGGCATTGGCGCGCTCGATGCGGCTGCGCGACAAATCCAGCTCGTTGGTCAGGCCGGCCTTGAAGCGCGCCTCGACCAGCTCTTGCGCTTCGCGCCGCGCGTCCAGCGCACCGCGCAGGATCGCCAGTTCCGCATCCAGCCCGCGCAGCTGCCAGTACGAGGACGCCACCTGGCTGGACAGCAGCAGGATCACGCCGTCGCGGTCGTCCTGGGCCACCAGCGCCTGGGCGTCCGAGGCTTCGACCACGCGCCGCACCCGGCCCCACAGGTCGAGCTCATACGAGAGCGAAGCGCCGACCGTGTAGTTGTTGCCTTCGATCGAGCGTCCGCCCAGCGCGATGCCTTGCGCGGTCTCGCTCGAGGTGCGGGTGTTCGAGATGCCCGCGCCCAGCGCCACGTTGGGCGCCTGCCCCGCGCGCACCACGCCCAGCTGGGCCTGGGCCTGCAGCAGGCGCTGGGCGGCGGCCTTCACGCCGGGGTTGTCGCGCAGGGCGCGCGCTTCCAGGCTATCCAGGGTGGCGTCGCCAAACACGGTCCACCAGTTGGCCGGCAGGCGGGCCGTATCGCCCGCTGGCGCCGCATGGCGGTAGGCTGCGTCGAGGGCGCCGGCCGGGGCCTGGAAGTCGGGACCGAGGGTGGTGCAGCCTGCCAGCGCCGCGGCCAGTGCGGAAACGAGTGCAAAATTTTTGATCATGTTCATATTCTTGATTCCTTAATCAGTGCGCAGCCGAAGCGCCGCCCGGCGACTTGACCTTGTCGGCCAGCCAGATCGCGCCGATGCAGGCCAGCAGCACGATGCCGATGATCCAGAAGCCGTCGTTGTAGGCCATCACATAGGCTTCGCGCCGCACGATGCGGTCGACCACGGCCAGCGCCTGGTTGGCCGCCGTTGCCGGGTCGACGCCGCCGGCGATGAAGCCCTGGGTCAGCTGTTCGAGGCGCTGCTGGGTCGGCAGCGCGTAGTTCGACACCGCCTCGCCCAGGCGCGCCGAATGGAAGTGCTCGCGCACGCTCAGGGCCGTGGCCAGCAGAGCGATGCCAATCG
Organism: Massilia yuzhufengensis; assembly: GCF_900112225.1. GTDB lineage: Bacteria > Pseudomonadota > Gammaproteobacteria > Burkholderiales > Burkholderiaceae_D > Telluria > Telluria yuzhufengensis. The sequence goes on from NZ_FOLD01000005.1 coordinate 72,908, forward strand.
AGCCGCCCAGGTTGCGGGTCATGTTGAACAGGCTCGAGGCCGACGGCATGTCCTTGGGCGCCACGCCCGCCATCGCAAAATTCGACAAGGTCAGCATCACGAAGGGCTGGCCGATGGCGCGCACCACCTGGGTCACCATCAGCTGGTCGTAGCCGGTGCTGGCATCCATGAAGGCGTTCATCAGGCAGGAGCCGCCGAACAGCAGCAGGCCGAAGGAGCACAGGATGCGGTTGTCCACTTTCGACGACAGGGCCGCCGCGAACGGCATCACCAAGAGTTGCGGCAGGCCGACCCAGGCGATCACTTCGCCGATCTGCATCGGCGTGTAGCCGGCGATCTGGCCCAGGTAGAGCGGCAGCAGGAAGGACGAGCCATACAGGCCCATGCCGGTCACCGCCGACAGCACGGTCGCCACCAAGAAGTTACGCTGGCCGTACAGGCGCAGGTTGACGAAGGGGTCGGGCCGGGTGAAGCTCAGGGCCACCCAGCCGAGGATGCCCACCAGCGACAGCGCGGCGAAGGTGACGATGAAGGACGACTCGAACCAGTCCTTCGAATTGCCCTCTTCCAGGAAGATCGTCAGGCAGGCCAGGCCCATCGCCATCAGGGCGATGCCCAGCCAGTCGGCGTTGAACAGGGTCTTGAAGTTCGGCTTTTCCGGCGCCAGGCCGTAGGCCATGCCGGCGATCAGCAGCACGCCCGGCACCCAGTTGATGTAGAAGATCGAGGGCCAGCCGTACAGCTCCGACAGGTAGCCGCCCAGGGTCGGGCCCATGGCCGGGGCCAGGGTGGCGGTGAGGCCGAAGATGGCCATGCCGACCGCGCGCTTGGAGGCGGGCAGGCGGGTCATCACCAGCGTCATCGCCATCGGGATCAGGGCGCCGCCGGTGAAACCCTGCAGCATGCGGAACACGATCATGCTTTCCAGGTTCCAGGCCGCGCCGCACAGCGTGGAGAACACCAGGAACAGCGCGGTGGTGCCGATCATGTAGTAGCGCACCCCGAAGGCGCGCGTGAACAGCGCGGTAAGCGGGATCACGACGATCTCGGCGCACAGGTAGGCGGTCGAGATCCACGAGCCCTCTTCCTGGGTGGCCGACAGCGTGCCGAGGATGTCGCGCAGCGAGGAGTTGGTGATCTGGATGTCGAGCACCGCCATGAAAGCGCCCAGCATGCCGGCCGCCACCGCGATCCAGGTGCGGGCGTCGATGCGGGCGCCATCCAGCGGTGCGGCGGGCAGCGCGGCCTTGGTGAGGCTGGTCATGATGGAACCTTAGTGAGCGGCCGCAGCCGTCTGCACGTGGGCGCTCTGTTGGCCCAGTTCGACCTCGGCCACCACCGACATGCCCGGCACCAGGCGCCCGGCGTATTTCTTCACGTCCGCCGGGTCGAGCACGATCTTGACCGGCACGCGCTGGACGATCTTGGTGAAGTTGCCGGTGGCGTTATCCGAGGGCAGCAGCGCGAACTGGTTGCCCGAGGCCGGCGAGAAGCTGTGCACGCGGCCCACCAGGTGCTTGCCCGGCAGCGCATCGACCTCGAGCGCCACCTGCTGGCCCGGCACCAGCTCGGCCAGCTGGGTTTCCTTGAAATTGGCGGTAACCCAGACCTCGTCCTCGACCACGGCCAGCAACTGCTGGCCCGGCTGCACGCGGGCGCCTACTTCGACACTGCGCTTGCCGACCCGGCCCGCGACCGGGGCCACGATGCGGTTGTAGGCCAGCTGCTGGCGCGCATCCTTCAGTTGCGCCTGCAGCACCTTGACTTGCGCCTTGAGCACGTCGCGGCCGGCGTCCGCGGCGGCCACCTGGGCCAGCGCGGCGCTGGCGCTCTCGCGGCGCGCAGACACGTCGGCAACCGCGCCGGCGCGGGCCGCGCTCGAGGCGTCCACTTCCGCCTTCGAGACCGCCTTCATGGTGTCGGTATACAGCTGGCCGAAACGGTCGGCGTCCTGGCGCGCGCGCACCAGCTGGGCTTCGGCCTGCTTCACCTGGGCGGCGGCGGCGGCGGCCTGCGCCTTCACCTGCGCCACCTGGGCGCCGGCCTGGCCGATCTGCTGCTCTACCGAGGCGATCTGCGCTTCGATCTGTTCGATGCGCACCGCGTGGTCGGCCGGATCCAGTTCGGCGATCACGTCGCCTGCTTTTACGTGCTGGTTGTCGTCCACCAGTACCCGGGTGACCACGCCGGCCACGCGGCTCGACACCGGGTGCACCCGGCCGGTGACATAGGCATTCTCGGTTTCCACGTAATGGTGGCTGCGGTACCACATGCGCCCGCCCGCACCGATGGCGGCCAGGGCGATCAGCGCCACCGCGCCCAGCACGCGCTTGTTGGGCGGGGTCTTGCCAGGGGCTGCCGGTGCGGGGACAGCGGCGGCGGGTTGCTGGGCGGCCGGGGTGTGCGATTCTGCCATGGGGTCGAACTCCGATGAAATGAAATGGATTAAGCGCATTATTCGACAAGCGCTGGCCGAAGTCAAGAAATGAAACGGTTGCATTTCATTAGAGGCTGGATTACAGTAAAGCCCATGAGCAAAGCCACCCCCGAGACCACCCCACCGGCCAAATCCGCCGGCCGCCCCAAGGCGTCCGAAGTCGAGGCGCGCACCCGGGAACTGATCGATATCGCGGGTTGCCTGTTCCTGCGCCACGGCTATAACGGCCTGAGCCTGGAAGCGATCGCCCGCGAAGCGCGGGTCGCGGTGCGAACCATTTACGTGAAGTTCGGTGGCAAGGCCGGCCTGCTCAAGGCCGTGCTGGAAGCGCGCCGCGCGCGCTTTTTCCCGGTCGGGAAAATGGATGTCGACCAACGCCCGATGCGCGAGGTCATCGACGAGTTCGCCGGTCATTTCTACGACATGCTGTGCGAGCCCGACGCCATGGCCCTGCAGCGCGTGGTGATTGCGGAAGCCGGCAGCAACCCCGAGTTGGCCGAGGCCTTCTATGAGGCCGGTCCGCGCGCAACCCGGGAAATGCTCGAGCGCTATTTTGCCCGTGCCGATATCCAGGCCCAGCTGCGTCCCGACGCCCCGTACGCCCTGCTCGGTGCACACCTGATAGCCTGTATCAACGGCGACCCGGTGCTGCGCTTCCTGTTTCCCGACCTGCAGCCATCACGGGACGAGGCGCGCCATTTGCTTTCCGAACGTCTAGAGTTGTTTTACCGCAGCATATTTTGACCAAGCGGTAAAAAATCTGTGCGCCATCGCACCGACCTGGTGCGGGCGCTTATGACAAGCTGGACTCCTTGTTACTAGGAGAATGTCATGGACAATACAACAACAGCGGCAGTTCGCCGCGAGGAGGCAGCATGAGCAAGTCTTCCCGCTATGAATGGCGTGACCAGCAGGCCTCCCTGCAGGAGCGCATGAAACTCTTCCTCCAGAAACCGGACAATGCGCAGCTCGAGGCGGTCATCGCCGAAATGCGCGCCTATGCCGCAGCTGCCCAAGCCGGCACGATCGATATCCCGGAACGCTTCGTCGCGTTCACCTGACGCCGCAAGCGGCGCTCGCCGCCATCACGCCGCCCCGCGCAAGCCGGGCGGCGTTTTCATGTGCGGATACGGTTCACGCCATGGCGGGTGCGGGACTGCCCTGCCCCTGGGTCTCGAAGTCATACAGCCGGGACAGGCAGAACACCTTGCGCGGGGCGCGGTGCCGTTCGTGGATTTCGCGGGTCACGACCTCGACCCGGCGCGGCTGCAGCGCTACCTGGCGCGGGTCGATCGGGTCTGCCGCGCCTTCGGCAAAGCGGGCGGCCAGTTGCTGGGAGATGGTGCCGGTGATAATTGAGGACTCGCCTTCGACGGTGGTCCTGAGCTCGAAGCAGCGTGTTTCGGGTAAGACGAATACCGATCCGACATATTCATTGCCGTGCTCGTACATGGTGAGTCTCCTGTGGCGTTACACACGACCGGCGACAAGTGGGCTTGCCGCCACACGCCCCCATCATACGCCGCAGCGGCGCTGTCACGACTGAAATGTTTGCACGCCGTTTCGCGCCGCCGGAATGCAATTCGCGCCCCCACGCAGCCGCCTCGTCGCAGGCACGCGCAAGCCAAGCAAGCACCTTCTAGAGTGGCGCCATCGACTACCCACTGGAGACCCGCATGCACCCGATCCGCACCGCCGCCTTCCTCGCCGCTTCCCTGTTTGCCCTCGGCGCCGGCGCCGCCGACCTGACCGTCCGCGTCAACGACGTGAGCTCGGCCCAGGGCAATATCCTGGTCGCCGTCTACGATTCGGCCGAAGGCTTCCTGAAGCGCCCGCTCAAGACGGCGCAGGTGGCGGCCGCCGCCGGGAAAGTAGAACTGGTCATCAGGGACCTGCCGGCCGGCGACTACGGCATTGCCCTGTTCCACGATGCCAACGGCAACAACAAGATGGACCGCAACCCCATGGGCATCCCCTCCGAGGACCATGCCTTCAGCAACAACGCGCGCGGCAACATGGGCCCGCCGAGCTTCGAGCAGGTCAAGCTCGCGCTGCCGGCCGCCGGCGCCACCGCCGACGTCAGCCTGCGCTAGGACGCCGCCATGGACCGCCGCCGCTTTCTCGAAGCCGGACTAGGCTTCGGCGCCCTGAGCCTGGCCGGCGCCGCCCGCGCCGACCAGGAAACCTGGCGCCGCTTCCACGCCGCCCTCGCGCGCGACCCGGCCTTGGCCGTCTACGCCGACACGGTCGGTAGCCAGCAGGGCGAAGCGAGTATCACCGGACGTCTGCCGCCCGACCTGCAGGGCAGTTTCTACCGCAACGGCCCCGGCCGCTTCGAACTGGGCGGCGAGCGCTACCACCACTGGTTCGATGGCGACGGCTTCGTGCAGCGCTGGCGAATCCAGGACTGCAGGGTCCGCCACCAGGGCCGCTTCGTGGAAACGCGCCGCTTCACCGACGAATCCGCCGCCGGGCAATTCCTCTACCCCTCCTTCGGCACCTACGTGGCGCGCCGGGGTTTCCGCGACAACGACAGCATGAACGCGGCCAATACCAACCTGCTGCCTTTCAACGGCCACGTGTACGCGCTGTGGGAAGGAGGCTCGGCCCACGAAATCGACCCCGAGACCCTGGCCACCGCCGGCGTGAAAACCTGGCGCGACGACCTGCGCGCGATGCCCTTCTCGGCCCACCCGAAGCTCGACCCGCAGGGCGGCATGTGGAATTTCGGCGCCCTGCCCGGCGCCGGCCAGCTCGCGCTGTACCAGATCGGCAGCGACGGACAGGTCCTGCGCACGGCCCTGGTGCCGGTGCCGCGGCAAGCCATGGTGCATGACTTCGCCGTCAGCGCGAAGCACCTGGTGTTCCTGATCCCGCCCTACGACCTGCAAGCGGGAGAGGGAAAAAGCTTCGCCGAGCGCCACGCCTGGGCCGGCAGCGGGCCGAATGCACGGCCGCTGCGCGTGGTGGTGGTGTCCAAGGACACGCTCACCGTGCGCCGGATATTCGAACTGCCGCCGCAGATGGTGTTCCACTTCGGGAACGCCTGGGAAGACGGCGCCTGCACCCGCTTCGACGTGGTGCTGCATGAGGGCGACGTGCTCGCCGAACTGGGCAGCCTGATGCAGGGCGAGCGCCGCGCGGGCCTGCAAACGCGCAGCAGTACGGTGCAGGTGTGCCTGGACTATGCCAGCGGCCAGGCGCGGTGCAGCCGCCTGTTCGGCGCCAGCGAGTTCCCGCGCGTGATGCCGCAGGTGGTGGGCAGCCGCCACCGCCGGCTGGCCCTGCTCGGCACCACCGGCCAGGGCGCGCATGCGGTGCTCGACACGGTCAACCTGGTCGACACCGATACCGGCAAGGCCGACAGCCATGCCTTCGGCGCCGGCTGGCAGGTGGAGGAACACGTGCTGGTGCCGCGCCGCGGTGCACGCAGCGAAACCGACGGCTACCTGGTCGGCGTCGCGCACGACCTGCGCGCCGGGGTCGGCGTGCTGACGGTGTTCGATGCGGCCCGCATCAAGGCGGGGCCGGTGGCCTTGGCCCGGCTTCCCTATCGCACACCGCACTGCTTTCATGGTAATTTCCTATCAGCATGACTATCACCACTTCAAGCACCCCACGCTGCGACACCGTCCGCCACCGCGGCCATCCGCTGGAACTGATTCCGCTGTTCCGGCGCTGGCCGCCGTCGGTGCCGCGCAACCTGTTATATACAGCGATCTGGAGCAGCCTGATCGCCATTGTCGTGGCACTGGTCCAGCATCTGCTTGCCACCTACTGGAAGATATCCTTCGGGCGGATGCTGTTCTACACGCTTGTCATCAGCAATGTGGTGGGCTACCTGATCCACGGCGCGCTGCACCTGCTGGAGCGTTACCTGCCCCGCTCGGAAAACCTGTGGCCCTTCCGTATCGCCCAGCTGGTGGCGGTGTGCCTGGCGAGCGTGGTGGGCGTCGCGCTGGGCAATACGCTACTGCATGGCCGCAATCCGCTGCTGATGTTCCAGCATCGCTTCAGCCTCACGATCCTGCTGGGCGTCGGCGCAACGACGGCGAGCATCATGGTGATCGTGCTGGCCGTGGGCGAGCGGCGCATGCGCCAGGCAACCGAACGCGCGCGCCAGCAAGAGCAGATCGCCGCCGCCGGCCGCCTCATCGCCGAAGCCCGCCTGCGCGCGTTGCAGGCCCAGATCGAGCCGCACTTCCTCTACAACACGCTGGCCAACGTGGTCAGCCTCATCGACACCCAGCCGGCCAAGGCGCGCCGCATGCTGGAGCGCTTCATCGACTACCTGCGCGCCAGCCTGTCGGCCAGCCGCGCGGAGCACGCCACCGTGGGCGGTGAACTGGCCCTGGCCAGCGCCTACCTCGACGTGCTGGGCGTGCGCATGGAACAGCGCCTGCGCTGGCGCTTCGCGCTCGACCCGGCCGTGGCCAGCCTGCCGGTGGCGCCGATGCTGCTGCAGCCGCTGGTGGAGAACGCGATCATGCACGGCATCGAACCGAAACTCGATGGCGGCGAGATCGTCGTCAGCGCCCGCCTGCATGAGGGCCTGCTGTGCATCGAGGTGGCGGACACCGGCCTCGGATTGCGCGAGGCTGCGCCGCGTCCGGGCGGCGGTGTCGGCCTGTCCAATTTGCGCGAGCGCCTGCAGCAACTCTACGCCGGCGCCGCCCGGCTCCAGCTCATCGAAAACCCTGCCGGCGGCGTGACCGCGCGCCTGCTGCTTCCCTTGCATACGGTGCCATCATCGACCATCCCCACGCCCTGATCGCGGACGACGAGCCGCACCTGCTCGACTACCTCGCATCCCAGCTCGCCCTCGCCTGGCCCGAACTGCGCGTCACCCGCGCCGCCAACGGCGTGCAGGCACTGGAACTGATCGACGAACTGGCGCCGCAGGTGGTGTTCCTCGACATCCAGATGCCGGGCCTGAACGGCATCGAACTGGCCGCGCGCCTGTGCACCGGCGCCAAACCGCCACGAGTGGTGTTCACCACCGCGTATGAGCATTACGCGCTGCAGGCCTTCGAGCAGGCGGCGTTCGATTACCTGCTCAAACCCATCGGGCTCGATCGGCTTGAGCGCACGGTGGCGCGCCTGAAAGAGGCGCTGGCCACGCCGGCCGCTGCGCCTGCCCCGGATACACTGGCCGCGCTATTGCGCCAACTCGGCGTCGCCGCGCCGGCGCCTGCGCCGCTGCAGTGGATCCGCGCGGCCAAGGGGCAGGAGACGCGGCTGGTGGCGATCGACGAGGTGATTTATTTTCAGAGCAACGACAAGTACACCAGCGTGTTTTTGGCCGATGGGGAGTGTTTGATACGCACGCCGCTGAGCAAGTTGAAGGAGCAGCTCGATGCGGGGCAGTTCTGGCAGATCCATCGCGGGGTGATCGTCGCGGCAAGGCATGTGGCGGGGACGCGGACGGATTTTCGCGGGCGGCTGCATGTGCGGCTCAAGGGAAGGGATGAGCAGCTGGTGGTGAGTCGGAATTATGTGGATTTGTTCAGGCAGATGTAGGTCTGCGCACTAACCTGGGTTCCCGCCTTCGCGGGAAGTCGTAGGCGCCAGTGGCGCGTACGACGGATCATCGCTTAGTGGTGGAAGTTGATGCGGCCACCTGCACCCAATAACTCCAAAAACGAAACGGGCCCCCTCAGGATCCCGTTTCCACCGCACTGACGCGCGAGATTACTTCTTCTTCACCGGCGGCATATCCGTACACACGCCCTTGTACACCTCGGCCGCCATCCCGATCGACTCACCCAGCGTCGGGTGCGGGTGGATGGTCTTGCCGATATCTACGCCATCCGCGCCCATCTCGATCGCCAGCGCCACTTCGCCGATCATGTCGCCCGCATTGGTGCCGACGATGGTTCCGCCGACGATGCGCTTGGTGTCGGCATCGAACAGCAGCTTGGTGAAGCCTTCGTCGCGGCCGTTGGCGACCGCGCGGCCGCTGGCGTTCCATGGGAAGTGGCCCTTCTCGACCTTGACGCCCTTCTGCTTGGCTTCGTCTTCGGTCAGGCCGACCCACGCCACTTCCGGATCGGTGTAGGCCACCGACGGGATCACCTTGGCATCGAAGTAGGCCTTCTCGCCGTGCGCCGCTTCCGCCGCCACGTGGGCTTCGTGCACCGCCTTGTGCGCCAGCATCGGCTGGCCCACCAGGTCGCCGATGGCGAAGATGTGCGGCACGTTGGTGCGCATCTGGCCGTCCACGCTGATGAAGCCGCGGTCGCTCACGGCCACGCCGGCTTTCTCGGCGGCGATCTTCTTGCCGTTCGGGCTACGGCCGACGGCCACCAGTACCAGGTCGTAGAGTTGCGCTTCCGGCGCGGTAGCACCGGCTTCCGCGGCCTCGAACGTCACCTTGATGCCTTCGGCCAGCGCTTCCACGCCAACCGTCTTGGTCTTCAACATGATGTTGTCGAAGCGGTGGGCGTTGTACTTCTGCCAGACCTTGACGGCCTCGCGGTCGGCGCCCTGCATCAGGCCGTCCATCATCTCGACCACGTCGATGCGCGCACCCAGGGTCGAGTACACGGTGGCCATTTCCAGGCCGATGATGCCGCCGCCAATGACCAGCATGCGCTTCGGTACCTGGCGCAGTTCCAGCGCGCCGGTCGAATCGACGATGCGCGGATCTTCCGGTACGAAGGGCAGCTTCACCACGGCGGAACCTGCCGCGATGATCGCCTTGGCGAACTTGATGACCTTCTTGGCGCCGTCGCTGCCCGTGACTTCGATGTGGTTCGGGCTCAGGAACTGGCCCACGCCCTGCACCACGCTGACCTTGCGCGCCTTGGCCATGAAGCTCAAGCCGCCGGTCATCTTCTTGATCACGCCATCCTTATAGGCGCGCAGCTTGTCGATATCGACATCCGGCTTGGCGAAGCTCACGCCCAGGTCGGCCATGTGCGCCGTCTCGTCCATGATGTGCGCCACGTGCAGCAGCGCCTTCGATGGGATGCAGCCCACGTTCAGGCACACGCCGCCGAGGGTCGCGTACTTCTCGACCAGCACGGTGTTCATGCCCAGGTCGGCCGCGCGGAAGGCAGCCGAGTAGCCGCCGGGACCGGCGCCCAGCACCATCATCTCGCATTCGACGTCGACCTGGCCGCTGTAGCTGGCCGCGCCCGGGGCGGGAGCGGCCGCAGGCGCGGCAGGAGCAGCCGGGGCCGGGGCCGGGGCCGGAGCCGCGGCAGCCGGCTTGGCCTCGGGCGCTGGCGCCGGCGCAGCTGCGCCGGCAGCCGACTCCTCGATGTGCAGCAGCAGCGAACCTTCATTCACCTTGTCGCCCACCTTGACCGTGATCTCCTTGATCACGCCGGCCTTGGTCGACGGGATCTCCATGCTGGCCTTGTCCGATTCGACGGTGATCAGCGACTGGTCGACCTTGATGGTGTCGCCCGGCTTGACCAGCAGCTCGATCACTTCGACGTCCTTGAAGTCGCCGATGTTCGGGACCTTTACTTCAACAGTGCTCATACTCGGCGCTCCTTAAAGAAGGGTCTTGCGCAGGTCGGCCAGCACGTCGGCCAGGTACGCCGCGAAGCGCGCGGCGCCGGCGCCGTCGATCACGCGGTGGTCGTACGACAGCGACAGCGGCAGCATCAGGCGCGGCTGGAATGCGGAACCATCCCACACCGGCTTCATCGCCGACTTGGACAGGCCCAGGATCGCCAGTTCCGGCGCATTGATGATCGGCGTGAACGCCGTGCCGCCAATGCCGCCGAGCGAAGAAATGGTGAAGGTCGCGCCCTGCATCGCGGTCGGCGGCAGCTTGCCGTCGCGCGCCAGTGCGGACAGTTCGCCCATTTCGGTGGCGATCTGCGATACCGTTTTCTTGTCCGCATCCTTCACCACCGGGACCACCAGGCCGTTCGGGGTGTCGGCGGCGAAGCCGATGTTGTAGTACTGCTTCAGGATCAGGGCCGCACCGTCTTCGCTGAGCGACGCGTTAAATTGCGGGAACTTCTTCAGCGCGGCGACGCTTGCCTTGATGACGAAGGCCAGCATGGTCAGCTTGACGGTCGACTTCTGCTTGGCCAGCGCGGCGTTCGAATCGACGCGGAACTGTTCGAGGTCGGTGACGTCGGCTTCGTCGAACTGCGTCACGTGCGGGATCATGACCCAGTTGCGGTGCAGGTTCGGGCCGGAGATCTTCTTGATGCGCGACAGCGGCAGCAGCTCGGTCGGGCCGAACTTCGAGAAGTCGAGCGACGGCCATGGCAGCAGGTCCAGGCCCACGCCGGAGCCGCCGGCCTTGCCTGGCGCGGCGGCGGCAGGCGCCGCCATCACGCCCTTGACGAAGTTCTGCACGTCCTGCTGGGTGATGCGGCTCTTCGGACCGGTGCCCGGCACGCGCGCCAGGTCCACGCCCAATTCGCGGGCGAACTTGCGGATCGACGGCGAGGCATGGGCCTTGGAGCCGGTGACGCCTGGCGCCGGTGCGGCGGCGGCTGCGGCAGGTGCCGGCGCTGCTGCAGGTGCAGGCGCCGATGGCGCGGCGGCAGCGGCAGGCGCCGGGGCAGAGGCTGCAGGCGCGGCGGCAGCTGCGCCACCACTCGATTCGAGCAGCAGCACCAGCGAGCCCTTGGCGACCTTGTCGCCCACTTTCACTTTGAGTTCCTTGACGACGCCGGCGTGGCTGGATGGGATCTCCATGCTCGCCTTGTCCGATTCGACCGTGATCAGGGACTGGTCGACCTTGATGGTGTCGCCCGGCTTGACCATCAGTTCGATGATTTCCACTTCCTTGAAGTCGCCGATGTCGGGCACGGTGACTTCAACGATGCCGCCCGCGGCGGCAGGGGCCGCAGCTGGTGCGGCTTCGGCAGCCGGTGCGGGCGCAGCGGCGGCAGGCGCCGGTGCAGCGGCCGCAGGTGCTGGCGCAGCAGCGCCGCCGGCTTCCTCGAGCAGCAGCACGAGCGAACCTTCGGCAACCTTATCGCCGACCTTGATCTTGATTTCTTTCACGACGCCGGCGTGGCTCGATGGGATTTCCATGCTCGCCTTGTCCGACTCGACCGTGACCAGCGACTGGTCGACCTTGATCGTGTCGCCCGGCTTGACCATCAGCTCGATGACTTCCACTTCCTTGAAGTCTCCGATGTCGGGGACTTTGACTTCCACAATGCTCATAGTGTTAGCTCCGTTTTTATTTGAGTTAGCGCTTCAGCCGTCGTCCCGGCGCAGGCCGGGACCCAAGTTCGCGAGTGCACCACGAACTTGGGCTCCGGCCTTCGCCGGAGCGACGGTATCGAGCATTTACTGGGTCACAGGATTCGGCTTGTTCTGGTCAATCCCGTACTTCGCGATCGCCTGCGACACGATGGCGCGATCGATCTTGCCTTCGTCGGCCAGCGAGCGCAGTGCGGCCACGGTCACGTAGTAGCGGTTCACCTCGAAGAACTCGCGCAGTTTCACGCGCGAATCCGAGCGGCCGAAGCCGTCGGTGCCCAGCACCTTGTAGGTGCGGCCCTGCGGCATGAAGGCGCGGATCTGTTCGGCGAACATGCGCATGTAGTCGGTGGTCGCGATGATCGGGCCCTGGGTGTTCTGCATCAGCGAGGTCACGTAAGGCACGCGCTGCTGGGCTTCCGGGTTGACCATGTTCCAGCGCTCGCAATCCTGGCCGTCACGCGCCAGCAGGGTGAGCGACGGCGCCGACCACACGTCCGCATCGACGCCCCAGTCGTTCTTGAGCAGCTCGCTTGCTGCGATGGACTCGCGCAGGATGGTGCCGCAGCCGACCAGCTGCACACGCGGCGCCGGCTTGTCGGTGGCGACGGCAGCGCCTTCCTGGAGCAGGTACATGCCCTTCAGGATGCCCTCTTCCTGGCCAGGCTTCAGGCCCGGATGCGCGTAGTTCTCGTTCATGATGGTGATGTAATAGAACACGTCTTCCTGTTCCGTCACCATGCGGCGCAGGCCGTCATGGATGATCACCGCCACTTCATGCCCGAAGGTCGGGTCGTAGGGCAGGCAGTTCGGCACGGTGGCCGCGATGATGTGGCTGTGGCCATCTTCGTGCTGCAGGCCTTCCCCGTTCAGGGTGGTACGGCCAGCCGTGCCGCCCATCAGGAAGCCGCGCGCGCGGATATCGCCCGCCAGCCACACCAGGTCGCCGACGCGCTGCATGCCGAACATCGAGTAGAAGGTGTAGAACGGGATCATCTGGCGGTTGTTCGACGAGTACGAGGTCGCCGCGGCGATCCACGAGCTCATGCCGCCCGCTTCGTTGATACCCTCCTGCAGGATTTGGCCGGCCTTGTCTTCGCGGTAGTACATGACCTGGTCGCGGTCGACCGGCTCGTACAACTGGCCTTGCTGGTTGAAGATGCCGATCTGGCGGAACAGGCCTTCCATGCCGAAGGTCCGCGATTCGTCGACCAGGATCGGCACGATGCGCTGGCCCAGGCTCGGGTCTTTCAGCAGGCTGGTGATCACGCGCACATAGGACTGGGTGCTCGAGATCTCGCGGCCTTCGGGGGTCGCATCGAGCACGGCCTTGAACGATTCCAGCGGCGGCACCACCAGGGCTTCGTCGGCTTTCGAGCGGCGCTGCGGCAGGTAGCCGCCGAGGGCCTTGCGGCGCTCGTGCAGGTACTGCATTTCCGGCGAATCGTCGGACGGCTTGAAGAACGGGATCTCGGCCAGCTTGTCGTCCGGGATAGGAATATTGAAGCGGTCGCGCATCTCGCGGATGGCCGCGTCGTCGAGCTTCTTGGTCTGGTGCGCGGTGTTGCGCGCCTCGCCCGACTTGCCCATGCCGAAGCCCTTGACGGTCTTCACCAGCAGCACGGTCGGGGTGCCCTTGTTCTCTTGCGCGTTCTTGAACGCGGCGTAGATCTTGTGCGGGTCGTGGCCGCCGCGGGTCAGGCGCCAGATGTCGTCGTCGCTCATGTTGGCGACCATTTTCAGCAGCTCCGGATGCTTGCCGAAGAAGTGCTTGCGCACGTAGGCGCCGTCCTTGGCCTTGTAGTTCTGGTATTCGCCGTCGACCGATTCCATCATGACGCGCTGCAGGATGCCGTCCTTGTCCTTGGCCAGCAGCGGATCCCACTGCGAGCCCCAGATGACCTTGACGACGTTCCAGCCGGCGCCGCGGAAGTCGGCCTCCAGCTCCTGGATGATCTTGCCGTTACCGCGCACCGGGCCGTCCAGGCGCTGCAGGTTGCAGTTCACGACCATCACCAGGTTGTCGAGGCGTTCGCGCGCGGCCATGCCGATCGCGCCCATCGATTCCGGTTCGTCCATCTCGCCGTCGCCGCAGAAGACCCATACCTTGCGGTTCTCGGTGTCGGCGATGCCGCGCGCGTGCAGGTACTTCAGGAAGCGCGCCTGGTAGATCGCCATGAGTGGGCCCAGGCCCATCGACACGGTCGGGAACTGCCAGAAGTCCGGCATCAGTTTCGGGTGCGGGTAGGACGACAGGCCCTTGCCGTCGACTTCGCGGCGGAAGTTCAGCAGCTGCTCTTCGGTGATGCGGCCTTCCAGGTAGGCGCGCGCGTAGATGCCGGGCGAGGAGTGGCCCTGGATGTACAGCAGGTCGCCGCCGTGGTCTTCGGTCGGGGCGTGCCAGAAGTGGTTGAAGCCGATCCCCAGCATGTTCGCCAGCGAGGCGAACGAGGAGATGTGGCCACCCAGGTCGCCGTCGGCGCGGTTGGCCTTGACGACCATCGCCATCGCGTTCCAGCGCATCCACGAGCGCAGGCGCTCTTCGTATTCCAGGTTGCCCGGGCAGTTCACGTTCAGGTGCGCCGGGATCGTGTTGACGTAGGCGGTGTTGCTCGAGAACGGGATATGGGCGCCGCGGCGGCGTGCCAGGTCGACCATGCGCTCCATCAGGTAGTGCGCGCGGTCGGTGCCTTCGTGTTCGATCACCGCTTCCAGCGCGTCCAGCCACTCCTGGGTTTCGAGCGTGTCCGGGTCGTTGGCAGCTTGCGCCGTCAACTGGTCGAGTTGAGCTGACATTAATGCGTCTCCTTGAGTTTGCGCCCCGACCTGTCTCTGGAACGGCTGGTGGCGATATGGTGAAATTTCAAATATCTGAAAATAAACGCTTCGATTCTACCAGTGGACTCGGCCTTTTTCAAATTGCGATATGTGATTTCATATAGTGAAATATCATGCTGCGACCGCACAATTTCTCCTATGGACGCTGCTTATCAATCCTATAACGAAGCGCCGCGCCGGCGCGCCGGATGAGCCTCCCTCCTTTGGAATAGCCCAGCAAACGCGCAGCCGTTTGATCGGGTAAATATGACAATGCTTCGCCCGGCGCGGCGCGCGATATGGATGCCGGCCTTATAATTTCGTTTTTGCCTAGCCCGAGCCAGAATATGCCAGCCCAGAACATCGACGGAGTCCTCCTTTCCCAACAACTGCGTGGCGAAATCGCCGAGCGCGCCGCCAGGCTCAGCGCTGGCGGCCGCCAGCCCGGCCTGGCCGTGATCCTGGTCGGCGAAGACCCGGCCAGCCACGTCTACGTGCGCAACAAGGTCAAGGCCTGCGGCGATGTCGGCTTTCACTCGGTGCTGGAAAAATACGAAGCCGACCTGAGCGAAGCCGCCCTGCTCGAGCGCATTGCCGCCCTGAACGCCGACCCGTCCATCCACGGCATCCTGGTGCAGATGCCGCTGCCAAAGCACATCGACCCGAGCAAGGTCATCGAAGCGATCGCCACCAGTAAAGACGTGGATGGCTACTCGGTGCTGTCGGCCGGCGAACTGGTGGCCAACCTGCCGGGCTTCCGCCCCTGCACGCCCTATGGCTGCATGAAGCTCATCGAATCCACCGGCGTCGACCTGCGCGGCAAGCACGCGGTCGTGATCGGCCGCTCCAACACCGTCGGCAAACCCATGGCCCTGCTGCTCTTGCAAGCCAACGCCACCGTCACCATCTGCCATAGCGCGACGCCGGACCTGGCCTACCATACCCGGCAGGCCGATGTGGTCGTGGCCGCCGTCGGCCGCCGCAATACGCTCACCGCCGACATGGTGAAACCGGGCGCGATCGTGATCGACGTCGGCATGAACCGCGACGACGCGGGCAAGCTGTGCGGCGACGTCGACTACGCCGGCGTGCGCGAAGTGGCTGCCCACATCACCCCGGTGCCGGGCGGCGTCGGCCCGATGACGATCACCATGCTCTTGATGAACACGGTGGAGTCGGCCGAACGCGTGCACTCCAGCAGCCAGGCATGCCCTGTCCAGGCGACCGGCATGGAACCGAAGCCTGGCGTGGCATAAACCAGAACGCATTTCAGGAAAAGACGACCATGACCCTTGATACCAGCAATCCCCTCCTCGACTTTTCCGGCCTGACCCGCTTCGACGCGGTCAAGCCCGAGCACGTGACCCCGGCGATCGAACAGCTGATCCAGGAAGCCGCCGCCGTCGTGACCCGGCTCGAAGCGCCGTCCGACAACGTGACCTGGGACAGCTTCGTGATCCCACTGGAAGAAGCCACCGAGCGCCTGGGCCGCGCCTGGGGCGTGGTGAATCACCTGAACCATGTGATGGACACGCCCGAACTGCGCGCGGTCTACAACGAGAACCAGCCGAAGGTCACCGAGTTCTGGACCGCGCTGGGCCAGAACGAGGCGCTGTTTGCCAAGTACAAGGCGCTGCGCCACAACAGCGGCTACGACAGCTTGAGCCCGGCGCGCAAGCGCATCGTCGAGAACGCGCTGCGCGACTTCCGCCTGGGCGGCGCCGAGCTGCCGGAAGAACGCAAGGAGCGCTTCGCCGAGATCCAGGAACAGCAGGCCGCCACCTCGACCCGTTTTTCCGAAAACGTGCTGGACGCGACCAACGACTACAAGCTGCTGGTCGAGGATGAAGCGGAACTGAGCGGCGTGCCGGACGACGTCAAGGACGCCGCCCGCGCCGCCGCCGAGCGCGACGGCAAGGCCGGCTGGCAGTTCACCCTGCACTTCCCGTCCTACTACCCGCTGCTGCAGTTCTGCGACAACCGCTCCTTGCGCGAAACCATCTACCGCGCCAGCGCCACCAAGGCGTCCGACGCCGGCACCATGTTCAGCGACAGCGCCAAGTGGGACAACACGGCCAACATCGTCAAGCTGCTGCAGCTGCGCCACGAAGAAGCCAAGCTGCTCGACTACAGCAGCTTCGCCGAAGTCTCGCTGGTGCCGAAGATGGCGGAGAGCCCGCAGCACGTGGTGGAGTTCCTGGAAGACCTGGCCAAGCGCGCCCGCCCCTTCGCCGAGAAAGACCTGGAAGAGTTGCGCACGTTTGCCCGCGACGAACTGGGCATCGACGAGCTGCAGTCCTGGGACGTGGCCTATGCCTCGGAAAAACTGCGCGAGCAGCGCTACGCCTTCTCCGAAAAGAAAGTGAAGGAATACTTCCCCGAGCCGAAGGTGGTCGCCGGCCTGTTCAGCGTGATCCAGGAGCTGTTCTCGGTGACCATCAAGCCGGACACCGCGCCCGTGTGGCACCCGGACGTGCGCTTCTTCCGCATCGAGCGTGAGGGCGCGCTCATCGGCCAGTTCTACCTCGACCTGTATGCGCGCGAAGGCAAGGGCCAGGGCGCGTGGATGGACGACGCGCGCGGCCGCCGCGCCGCCGCTGGCGGCGCCGTGCAGACCCCGATCGCCTACCTGACCTGCAACTTCACCCCGCCCGCCACCGTCGATGGCAAGCTGCAGCCATCGCTGTTCACGCACGACGAAGTCATCACCCTGTTCCACGAATTCGGCCACGGCCTGCACCACATGCTCACCGAAGTCGAGGAGCTGTCGGTATCGGGCATCTCGGGCGTGGAATGGGATGCGGTGGAACTGCCGTCCCAGTTCATGGAAAACTTCTGCTGGGAGTGGGACAAGCTGCAGCAGATGACGGCCCACGTGAAGACCGGCGAACCGCTGCCGCGCGCGCTGTACGACAAGATGCTGGCCGCGAAAAACTTCCAGTCCGGGATGATGACGCTGCGCCAGGTCGAGTTCTCGCTGATCGACATGCACCTGCACTATGACTTCGACCCGCAAAGCGAGCAGACCGTGCAGGACCTGATCAACGACATCCGCCGGCAGTTCTCGGTGCTGATCCCGCCCGCCTTCAACCGCTTCCAGCATTCGTTCGGCCACATCTTCTCGGGTGGCTACGCGGCCGGCTACTACAGCTACAAGTGGGCCGAGGTGCTGTCGGCCGACGCCTATGCGGCGTTCGAGGAAGCGCTCGACAGCGGCAACCTGGTGGAAACCGGCAAGCGCTTCCAGCGCGAGATCCTGGCCGTGGGCGGTTCGCGCCCGGCGCTGGAATCGTTCAAGGCCTTCCGCGGCCGCGAGCCGTCGATCGACGCCCTGCTGCGCCACAGCGGCATGAACGCTTGACGCCGATGACCCGCATCGACTTCCACACCAACATCCCCGACAAGCTGGCCTACGCCTGCCGGCTGGCCCGCAAGGCCTATGCCGCCAAGGCCAAGGTGGTGGTGCTGGCCCAGGATGCGGCGCAAGCCGAGGCGATTAATGCAGCGCTGTGGACGGTCTCGGACACCGATTTCGTCCCGCACGTGCTGGCCGGCGACCCGCTGGCCGATGTGACGCCGGTGATCGTCACGGCCGACGAATCGGCGCCATTGCCGCATCATGAGATGCTGGTCAACCTCACCCGCCGTACGCCCGCTACACTGGCGCAGTTCGCGCGCGTGTTCGAAATCATCTCGCTCGATGAAGCCGACGCCGCCGCGGGCCGCCAGCGCTACGTGGCGTACAAGAAGCAGTCCTATCCCCTGACCCACTTCGTCGCAGGACAATCATGAGCCAAGATTCCGCCTTCGATGCGAGCATTCCGGTGCTAACCGAAGTCGTGACCGAGCCGGCGGCGCCGGCTCAAGAAGCGGCTGGCGAACAGCTCGAACGCCGCGCCACCGAGCGCTGGACCGGCGAGGAATGGAGCGTGCTGGAACGCCGCGTGACCGAGCGCGTGCTGCAGCAGTTGCAGGGGCGGGTCGACTTCGTGCTGGAACAGCGCGTGCGCGACGCCATGGCCGACGCCATGCAGCGCACCCTGGAGGTATTCACCGCCGACCTGCGCGCGGGATTACATGAAGCGCTGGGCGACATCGTCAGGCAGGCCTTCGCCAAAGAACTTGAATACCTTCAAACCAGGGTGGTCGGCTCCGCCGACCGCGCGTTCAACTCCCTTTGATCTGACGCACCTCGCATGACCGGCGCGCCGCCTGACATGCGCCGATGCCCCGCTACCGCTGCGCCCTCACCGGCACCACCTATTTCTTCACGCTCGTGACACACCTGCGTCGTCCAATCCTGTGCGACGACCACGTGCGCAACGCGCTGCGCCATGCCCTCCCGCAGGTACCCAGCCGCCTTCCTTTCAGGACCGATGCAATGGTCCTGATGCCGGATCACCTGCACTGCATCTGGACGCTGCCGGACGGCAACGGCATGTGGATTACATCCACTTCAATCCGGTGAAACATGGGTTGGTCAGCGCGGTGGCTGACTGGCCATATTCGACATTTTGCCGATACGTACGCGCCGGCGTATATCCAGACGATTGGGGTGGCAATCCGGTGTGTGATGGAATGGAGTTTGAATAGGCATCGCGGCTGCGCGTCCGGTGGTTGAACGCGCGGCCGGCGGAGCCGGCCACCCTACGCGACATTGCCTTCATGCTTGCGCTAAGATTGCTGCCTCAGCAATCCACGAACCGCTTTCCGTGAACCGAAAGATCCTCATTGCGTCGCTTGCCGGCGCCGGCATCGCCCTGGCGGGCACCGCCCTCTACTTCACCGACATCGTCCAGCGCCAGCCGGGCGCGCTGGCGGTGCTCACGCCGAAAGCAGCCAAGACGGTCCCGTTCTGGCCCGCACGCGTCACCACCGTGGCCGGCGACGGCATCCCGGGCGTGGTGGATGGCCCGGCCGCCGGCAGCCGCTTCGACGATCCCTTCGGCGTCGCCCTCGACCGCCATGGGAAAATCTTCGTCACCGACGCCGGCGACACCAACCGCATCCGCAGCATCGCCCCGGACGGCGCGGTCGCCACCGTCGCCGGCAGCCGCGAAGGCTTTGTTGATGGCGCGGGCAGCGCCGCCGCCTTCCACACGCCCTCCGCGCTCGCCTTCGACCGCGCGGGCAACCTGTACGTGGCCGACACCGGCAACCACGCCATCCGCAAGATCGCCCCTGACGGCACGGTCACCACGCTGGCCGGCGACGGCACGCCCGGCTACGCCGACGGCATCGGCCGCGCGGCCCGCTTCAACGGCCCGGTCGGCCTGGCGGTGGACGACGCCGGCATCCTCTATGTGGCCGACACCTACAACGACCGCATCCGCCGCATCGCCCGCGACGGCAGCGTGACGACCCTTGCCGGCAGCGACAGGCCGGGCATGCTCGATGGCGCGGGCAGCGCCGCCGCCTTCGATACCCCGAGCGGCATCGCGGTGACCACCGACGGCACGCTCTACGTCGCCGACACCGGCAACCACGCGATCCGCCGCATCGGCGCCGACGGCACGGTCACCACCATCGCCGTCCCGCCCGAGGGCGAGCGGCGCCCGGTGCTGCGGCGCCCGGTGGCGCTGGCGCTCACGCGCGACGGCTACCTGTACGTTTCCGCCAGCGGCGGGCGCATCCTGCAGCTCACGCCGGAAGGCGAATACCGCGCCCTGCTCGACGCCGACGTGCCGCCGTCGGCCGACGGCTTCGGCCCCGACGGCACCGTGCAGCTCTACGGCCCGCGCGGCATCGCGGTGGAACCGGGCGGCAGCCTGCTGGTGGCCGATGCGCAGTCGCACCGCCTGCACCGCCTGTCCGCGCCACGCGCCGGCGAAGCGGCGCCGCTGCGGCCCCAGCCCATCGCCGTGCAACGCACCCAGCCGATGCCGTGGCCGGTCGGCCCGCAGGACATGGTGCATGAAGTGGTGGGCGTGATGGGCGAGGTGCGCGGCAGCTACAACGGCGACAGCCGCGACCACTTCCACGCGGGCCTGGACGTGCGCGCCGACGTCGGCGCCCGGGTGCTGGCCGTGTTCCCCTCGAAAGTGTCGGATCCGTTCGCCAACTGGGGCTTCGATTCGCTCAGCGAAGGCATCAGCCTGGGGCCGCTGTCCTATATCCACATGCGCGTGGGGCGCGACCCGCGCGGCAAGCCGCTCGACCCGCGCTTCCAGGTGCAGCTGGTGCAGGAGGGCAAGGCGCGCGGCAAGGCCGAGCGCGTGCGCGTGCCGCGCGGTACCCGTTTCGCCGTGGGCGATCCGATCGGCACCATCAATGCGATGGCCCACGTCCACCTCGACTATTACCAGGGCGGGGCGGTGGTCAATCCGCTGTCCCTGCCCTTCGTCGGCTTCACCGATACCGTCACGCCGCAGATCAACAGCATCGCGCTGTTCGACAGCAGCGGCAAGCGCCTGGCTGCGAAGAAGCGCGAGCCGCTGCGGGTGCCGCGTTCGCTGGGCGAAGTGAATATCGTGGTGGACGCCCATGACCAGGTGAACGGCAACCTGGCGCGGCGCCGCCTCGGGCTGTACAAGCTCGGCTACCAGCTCCTGCGGGCCGATGGCGCCCCCGTGGCCGGTTTCGAGCGCCCTGTGATTACCCAGGTGTACGACCGCCTCCCGCGCAACCCCGACGCCGTCAAGCTGGTCTATGCGCCCAGCAGCGGGATCACGGTCTACGGTAGTAAAGCGACGCATTTCGCCTATGCTGTAAACAACCGGCTGCAGGATGGCGAAGTCAAGGCCGGCAGCTGGCAGCTCGGCGCCCTGGCGCCGGGCGGGTACATCCTGCGCATCTACGCGGCTGACTATGCCGGGCAAGTCGCACTGGACGGCCGCGACCTGCCGCTCGTCATCGAGTAGCGAACCGGAACATTTCGCCTGTTCCTGCATCTGTCCACACCGGACTTGCAAAAGGAGACGAACATGGAACGCTATGACGTACTCATTGCCGGTGCCGGCCCCACCGGCATGGTGCTGGCGCTGGCGCTGGCCAAGCAGGGCATCCGGGTCTGCATCGTCGACAAAGCCGAAGGGCCGGGCACGACCTCGCGCGCGATGGCGGTGCAGGCGCGCACGCTGGAGCTGTACCGGCCGCTCGGCCTGGCCGACGAAGTCGCCGCCGCCGGCCGCAAGAACCCGGCCATCAACCTGTGGGTCAAGGGCAAGCGCCGCGCCCACCTCGACCTGCAGTCGGCCGGCGTGAAGATGACGCCCTACCCCTTCGTGCTGATCTACCCGCAGGATGCCCACGAGCGGCTGCTGGAGCGTCACCTCGAGGCCGCCGGCGTGTCGATCTGGCGCCGCACCGAACTGGCCGATTTCGAGGAGCGCGGCGAGCAGGTCGTGGCCCGCCTGCGCCGCGCCGGCGGCAGCGACGTGCAGGTCGAAGCGCGCTACCTGGCCGGCTGCGACGGCGCACGCTCGACCGTGCGGCGCCAGCTGGGCACCGGCTTTGCCGGCGGCACCTATGACCACATCTTCTACGTGGCCGACGTCCAGTCGCGCGGGCCGGCGGCCAATGGCGAAATCCACCTGTCGCTGGAGACTTCCGACTTCGTCATCCTGCTCGGCTACGACGATGCGGGACGGGGCCGGCTGGTCGGCACCATCCAGGACCAGCATGCGGTCAACGCCGACGCGCTCAGCTTCGACGACGTCAGCCACAAGGCGATGGCCAGCCTGGGGATGGAGGTCGAGCAGGTGCACTGGTTCTCGACCTACCGCGTGCACCACCGGGTCACCGACCACTACCGGCGCGGGCGCGCCTTCCTGCTGGGCGACGCGGCCCACGTGCACAGCCCGGCCGGCGGCCAGGGCATGAACACCGGCATCGGCGACGCCATCAACCTGGCCTGGAAGCTCGCGGCCGTGGTGCGCGGCGACGCGCCCGACAGCCTGCTCGACACCTACGAGCCGGAACGCATCGCTTTTGCCCGCAAGCTGGTCGAGACCACCGACCGCCTGTTCAGCTTTGTCACGGCCGAAGGCAACTTCGCCAATTTCGTGCGCATGCACATCGCACCGATGTTCGCCAGCGCGGCGTATGGCATCGGGCCGGTGCGCGAGATGATCTTCCGGATCCTGTCGCAGACCACCATCAACTACCACGACAGCCCGCTCTCGAGCGGCGTGGCGGGACGGGTGCATGGCGGCGACCGCCTGCCCTGGGTGGCCGGCCTGGACAATTACGCGGCGCCGGCCCGGATCGACTGGCAGGTGCACGTCTATGGCCAGGCCTTCGCCGACCTGCGCGACTGGTGCGACCGCCACGGCATGATCCTGCGCGAGTTCGACTGGGGCCGCGAGCACGACGAGGCCGGCATGGCGCGCAACGCCGGCTACCTGGTGCGCCCGGACGGCTACGTGGCCTTGTGCGACCCGGGCGCCTCGGCGCAGGCGCTGGAAGATTATTTTTGCGACCTGGACTACCGTCGCTTCCGCGTGTGCCAGCCCAGACAGTCCGTTCTATGAAGCAGGCATAAGCGGCGTTCGCGCCTGTGAATATTATAGACAGACGTGTCTAGATGATCTATTGTCGAGGGGTCCCCTCCCTCGACAAGGATCACCCGATGCTGAAACGATTCGCCGCGCTGGCCCTCCTGGCGGCCACCGCCCTCCCCGGCATGGCCGCCGACCTGCCCACCCATCCCTTCATCCACGTCAACGCGTCGAGCGAGCTGCGCATGATGCCCGACACCGGCGAGATCGATATCGACATCGTCTCGCTCGACCCGGACCCGGACGCTTCCTGGAAAGTGGTGACCGAGCGGCTGGATGCGGCGCGCGCCCTATTCGCCCAGCACGGCGTCGCGGTGGACGATGTGTTCGTGCAGGACATCGTGCGGCGCGCGCGCAAGGTCGACAAGCTGGCCGAGGGCGAACCGGTGCCGATGGAAACCAGGGTGGCCGTCCACGCCACCGTCCGCAACCTGGGGCCGTGGACCGACATGTTGCGCAGCCTGCTGGCCATGAAGGACATCGAGTCGCTGGCGGTGGCCTTCAGCCGCAGCGACCGCGAGCAGATCGAGGCCGACCTGGTCACGCAGGCGCTGGTGGCGGCCAAGGCCAAGGCGCAGAACATCGCGCGCGGCATCGGGGCCAGGCTGGGGCCGGTGACCGGCGTGGCGCTGACGCCCTTGAAGAACCTGTCCAACGCGATGGGCATGGCGACCGAGCCGAGCACCCGCTACACCGGCGGGCGCACGGTCGATGTGCCGGACAAGGCGCTGGTCCAGGCGATGCGGCTGGCGCAGTCGGCCGACGTCATCTACCGGATCGTGCGCTAGCGAAACTGCACCAAAACCGGTGGCCGCCGTGCCCGTTGCGTGCACCCCGCACCCCGGTGGTGCGGCGGCGCAAAACGCTGCGTTTATCCCTTTGCGGCGGTGTAAAACTGTTGTACCTTTTGCTGTGGAAATCCTGCCCGCCGCCCCGCGCGGTACTACGGTCCCCTCAACGGAGAACACCCACATGCAAGCTGGTATCAAGGTCATCGCCATCGCCGCCGCGCTCGCCGCCGTGGGCAGCGCCTCGGCGCAGCAGGTCGTCAAGATAGGCCACGTCGGCCCGGTGTCGGGCCCGAATGCCCACCTCGGCAAGGACAACGAAAACGCCGCGCGCATGGCGATCGACGAACTCAACGCGAAGGGCTTCACGATCAATGGCCAGAAGGTCAAGCTGCAGCTGCTGGCCGAGGACGACGGCAGCGACCCGAAACAGGGCACGGCCGTGGCCCAGAAGCTGGTCGACGCCAAGGTGAACGGCATCGTCGGCCACCTCAATTCGGGCACCACGGTGCCGGCCTCGAAGATCTACCACGACGCCGGACTGGTGCAGATCTCCCCGGCCACCACCGCGCCCCAGTACACCCGCCAGAAGTTCCCGGGCGCCTTCCGCGTGGTGGCCAGCGACACCAAGCTGGGCAGCACGCTGGGCAAGTACGCCACCGACACGCTCAAGGCCAGGAACATCGCCATCATCGACGACCGCACCACCTACGGGCAGGGCGTCGCGACCGAGTTCGCCAAGGGCGTCAAGGCCCCGGGCGTGACCGTCGTCGCCAAGGAATTCACCAGCGCCACCGCCACCGACTACACCGCCATCCTGACCAAGATCCGCGGCAAGAAGCCGGACCTGATCTTTTTCGGCGGCATGGATTCGGTGGCCGGCCCGATGCTCAAGCAGATGAAGACGCTCGGCATCACGGCCAAAGTCATGGGCGGCGATGGCATCTGCACCGAAGCGCTGGGCCGCCTGGCGGGCGACGCGGTGGGCGAGAACAAGGTGGTGTGCGCCGAAGCCGGCGGCGTCAAGGGCGACCAGGAGAAAGTCATGACCGACTTCCGCGCCCGCTTCAAGCAAAAGACCGGCGCCGACGTGCAGCTCTACGCGCCTTACGTGTACGACGCGGTGATGGTGATGGCTGCCGCGATGCAGGCGGCCAAGTCGGCCGAGCCGGCCAAGTACCTGCCGGAGCTGAAGAAAATCAAGTACGAGGGCGTGACCGGGACTATCCGGTTCGATCCCTACGGCGACATCCAGAATGGCGCGCTGACGCTGTTTACCTACAAGGGTGGGAAGCGCACCCGCATCGACGTTATCCGCTGACCCTGCACCGCCAATAAAAAAGCGCGCCATGCTCACGCAGGCGCGCTTTTTCTATTGCGGGACAACGCTTATTTTTGCGCCAGCACCCATTTCACCAAGCTGCGGGCTTCAGCCTCGCTCACCTGCGGATTGGCTGGCATCGGCACCGGGCCCCAGGTGCCCGCACCGCCCTTGATCACTTTCTGCACCAGCTTGTCTTCGGCGCCCTTCTGGCCATCGTATTTGGACGCGACGTCCTTGTAGGAAGGGCCAACCAGCTTGTTGGCGACCGCGTGGCAGGCCATGCAGTTCTTCGCCTTCGCCAGGTCGGCTTGTGCGAACGCGCTGGTGGACGCGAAGGCCGACATCACCACACACAACAACAAAGACCGTTTCATTTGTTTCTCCAAGTTCATGACAATCACATTCTACCGTGATTCACCGCAAGGACCAGCAGCGATACACTTTGTAACGAGACCGCAACGCCGGGCGTTGACGAAGCATCACAATGGCAGGAATTTTTCCACACGGCATCATTTTGTTTGTAATATGCATGCATAAGGAGTCTTCCCATGCCGCTGATCGTGCTGATTGCCGCCCTGATCGGGCTGCGTTTTTTTGAAGTATGGCGCTTCGCCGACCTGTCGTGGTGGTATGTCGTCGGTCTGATGGTGTTCGCTTTCATCTGGTTCGAGTTCATCGAGAAGGTGCTTGGGCTGGACAAGAAGAAGGAACACAATGTCCTGAATAGCCGCCGCGAGGCGCGCGTCAAGCAGGCGTTTGACAAGAAGCGCTGAATCGCGGCGTTGTTTGTTTCGTTAGCAGTAGAACCGTCGCACCGGCGAAGGCCGGTGCCTAAGTTTTGTGCGCTGTCGAGGTGCATGCTAAATTGGGTTCCGGCCTGCGCCGGAACGACGGGCTTAGGGCGCGGACTGACGGAAGCGCAACGTGCGCGTAGGTGTGTGTGATATGTTCCGCATATCACCCGCCACCATTAATACACCGCGCATATCAATGAACCTCGAACTCCGCCAGCTGCGCCACTTCATCACAGTGGCCGAAGAACTCCATTTCGGCCGTGCCGCCGAGCGCTTGCACATGACGCAGCCGCCGCTGTCGCAAAGCATCGCCGGGCTCGAAGAGCTGCTCGGGGCGCCGCTGTTCCTGCGCAATCGCCGCCAGGTGGCGCTCACCGCCGCCGGCACCGCCCTGCTGCCGGAAGCGCGGCGCATCCTGGAAGATGCGGGGGCCCTGCCGGACCTGGTGCGGCGCGTGGCCGCCGGCGAAGCGGGGCGACTGACGATCGCCTTTGTCTCCACCGCCGACTACAGCGTGCTGCCCGCGATCCTGCAGCGCCATCGCGCGGCCTATCCGGGGGTTCAATTAGTGCTGCGCGAAGCGACGTCCGACGTGCAGGCCGACGAACTGCTGCAGGGCCGGATCGACGCCGGCTTCGTCATCCCGCCGCTCACCGGCCGGCTCGAGCCCTCGCTCGACTACCTCAAGGTGCTGGAAGAGCCGCTGATCCTGTGCGCCCCCGCCGGGCTGGCCGCGCTGCGCGGCGCCGGGCCGGTGCGCCTGCGCGACCTGCCGCCGCTGCCGCTGGTGATCTTCCCGCGCGCGGTGGCGCCCGCGCTGCACGACGCCATCCTGTCGTGCTTCCGCGCAGCCGGCGTCACCCCCGTCATCGGGCAGGAAGCGATCCAGATGCAGACCATCGTCAGCCTGGTTTCCGGCGGCATGGGATTGGCACTTGTGCCACAATCCGTGTCGAACCTGATGCGCGCCGGCGTGGAATACCGCGCTCTGCTCGACCCCACGCCGCTGGCCGAAACCGGCCTGGCCTGGCGCCGCGACAATGCCTCGCCCGTGCTCAGGGGCTTCCTGGACCTATTCAAGAAAGAGTAATTATGCTGATTCATCCGCAGCCGGACCCTATCGCGTTTGCCATCGGGCCGGTGCAGATCCACTGGTATGGCCTGATGTACGTGCTGGCCTTCGCCCTGTTCCTGATCCTGGGCCGCGTGCGCATCCGCCAGCCGCACATCGCCGCGCAGGGCTGGAAGGCCGAAGACCTCGACGACATGCTCTTCTACGGCATGCTCGGCGTAGTGCTGGGCGGGCGCCTGGGCGAAGTGCTGTTCTACCAGCCGGCCTACTTCCTCGAACACCCGCTCGAGATCTTCATGGTCTGGCGCGGCGGCATGTCCTTCCACGGCGGCTTCCTGGGCGTGCTGATCGCCATGGCGCTGTGGGCCCGCAAATCGAAGCGCAACCTGCTCGACGTCTACGACTTCATCGCCCCGATGGTGCCGCTCGGGTACGCCGCCGGCCGCCTGGGCAACTTCATCAACGCCGAACTCCCGGGCCGCCTGGCCGACCCGAGCCTGCCCTGGGCCATGCTGTGGCCGGGCGTGGAAGGCCCGCGCCACCCGTCGCCGCTGTACCAGATGCTGCTGGACGGGATCGTCGTGTTCCTGATCCTGTGGCCGTATGCCCGCAAGCAGCGTCCGCGGCTGGCGGTGGGGGCGATGTTCACGCTGCTGTACGGGTGCGCGCGGTTCACGACCGAATACTTCCGGGTGCCGGATTGGGAAATCACGGTGGCGGGGCTGCCGGTCACGTCGGGACAGGTGCTGTCGCTGCCGATGATCATCGGCGCGCTGGTGATGCTGGCGTGGGCGTATCGGCAGGCGCCGAATCGGACGGCGCATGCGTGACGCGTGGGCTGGACGCTGACGATATTGTTAAGTTGCCCCAGCACGTCGTTCCCGCGCAGGCGGGAATGACGTGCGAGTAGTATCGAAAACAGGAGCCAGCGCGGGTGACCATCGGCATCACACCGCCGCCAGCGCCCTTTGCAAATCCTCCAGCGTCGCCGGCTTGGTCAGGTGCAGATCAAACCCCGCCCCCGCCGCCAGCGCCACGTCGGCCTCCTGCCCATACCCCGTCAGCGCCACCAGCCGCGTGCCCGGTACGCACACCTGCAGGCGCGCCGCCAGTGCGTAGCCGTCCATGTCGGGCAAGCCGATATCCAGGATCGCCACGTCCGGCGCCTGCCGCCGCGCTTGCTCGATCGCTTCGCCGCCCGTCCCCGCCACCCGGACCACGTGCCCCAGGTGCTCGAGCACCGCGGCCGTGGTCGCAGCGGCATCGAGGTTGTCGTCCACCAGCAGCACGTCCAGCCGCGCCGCATCCGCGGCCGCGACCGCGTCATGCGCAGGCGCAGCGACGGCGCCGAGCGGCAGCGCCACTTCGAAGCAACTGCCCTTGCCCGCGCCTTCGCTGCTGGCTGCCACCGTGCCGCCGTGCAGCTCGACGATGCGGCGCACGATCGCCAGGCCCAGGCCGAGCCCACCGGTATGGCGCGCCAGCGGCTGCGGCGCCTGGAAGAAGGGGGCGAACACACGCTCGAGCATGTCCTTGTCCATGCCCACGCCGTTGTCGCTCACCGCCAGGCGCGCCATCCCACCGTCCACCGCCAGGCTCACACGCGTGAGGCCGTTGCCGAAGCGCGCCGCATTCGACAGCAGGTTATTGAGCACCTGCGTCAGCCGGCTCTCGTCGCCCTGGACCCAAGCCTCGCCAGGCGCCTCCAAGGCGATCGGCGCACCGGGGAAGGACGCCACCACATGGCGCACCACGTCGGCCAGGTTGACGGGGCGCAGCTCGATCTGCAGCTTGCCGCTGGTGATGCGCGAGACGTCGAGCAAATCGTCCACCAGGCGCTTGAGGTGATTGGCCTGGCGCCGCAGGATGGTCCGCTCGCGCACGTTGGCGGCGTCGCCGCGCATGTCCATCAGGTCGAGCGAGGCGACGATGGGACTGAGCGGGTTGCGCAGCTCGTGCCCGAGCATGGCCAGGAATTCGTCCTTGACCCGGCCGGCATCGCGGCTGTCCTCGAGGGCGTTTTCCAGCGAAGCGAGCAGGCTCGAACGCTCGGCCTCGTGCGCGTCGCGCTGGGCGGCCGCCGCCTTCAGCGCCGATTCCATCTGGTCGATCTCGGTGATGCGCGAGGGCGCCACCAGCACCGGCAGGCCGGCGCCGAGCGCCGCCGTGCCCTGCTGCAGGCTGCGGAACGAGCGCACGATGCGCCCCGACAGCAGGGTCGCAACCAGGCTGCAGGCCAGCAGCGAGGCTGCCAGGCCGGAGGCGTACAGCATGATGCCGGGCAGCGAGGCCCGCGCCATTGCCGAGGTGGGAATCCCGACCGCCACCGCCCATCCATAGCGCGAACGGGTGTAGGCCGCGGCCAAGGGGTCGCCGGTGGGCGAGGTGGTCACGCCCACGGCTTCTGCGCCGCCGTCGCGCATGAGGCGCACCAGCGAGGCATGCGGCTTGGCGCCCACGCCCGTGTCCTGCCCGATCGAGCGCGCGACGATGCTGCCGGCGCCGTCGAGGATGGCGATCACGGAGTTGGACGGCACTTTCTGGCGTTCGATCACGCGCAGCATGCGGCCGGGCTGGATCACGGCGGTGAGGATGTAGCGGCGGCCCGCCTTGTCGGTGACTGGCACCCGCACCGGATAGGCCGGGCGGCCACGCGGTCCGACGGCGATGCCGCCTGCGACCGGCGCCCCGGTCGCCACGGCGCGCTGCAGGCTGGCCGGGTCGGCGATGGGGCCGCCCGCGCTGCCGAAGGGCGCGGCGGTACGGAACACGATGCCGCCCCGGTCGTCGGCCAGGATCACCGACAGCCACTCGGGCTTGGCCGCCACCTGGGCGCGGGCGAGGTCGTAGAAGCCGCGCAGGTCGCCCACTTCCATGGCCGGCGTGCGCGCCATGCTGGTGAGGATGGAGGCCGCGCCATCGAGTTCGGCGTCGACCGCGCTCGAGAGCGCACGGGCCAGGTCGAGCAGGGAACGCTGCTGCTCGCGCTGCTGGAACTCGCTGACCAGGTGCAGGCCCCACACGCCCATCAGCGCCAGCGGCAGCAGGCCCACTGCCGTGAGCAGCACCAGCAGGCGCCGGAGCGAAACGGTGGAACGCTGGCGCAGCATGGCAAGCCTTATGTCGAAAAAGACATTATAGGCATGGTTGAGGCGGACGTGCCGCCGGCACTGCGGTGCTTACTCGTCGAAGTCTTCGGCCAGGTTCTTCCAGCCGCGGCTCTTGGCGAAGTCGGAAAACTCTTCGGGTGCTTCGAGCACGATGATTTTGCTCTCCTGCAGGCCCGGGTCGCTGTGGCCGAAGTCGGGGCCCTTGTAGCCGAGGGAACGCAGGCGCTCGACGATCTGGCGCGTGAGTACCGTGTCCTTGTAGGCGCCGGGGTCGAGCTGGGCCTTGAAGTCCACGTACACGTCGATAATCCCGTAGCCCTCGTCGAAGATGCGGATCGCCTTGACCTCGAGGGTACGGCCGTTGCTGTCCTTTGCCTGGAAGGCGCCGGACAGTTCGATGTCGGTATCAGTAGTCATGGCGCCAGCATACCTGATATTCTGCGCTCGATGAAAGCGGCAATCCAAGGGAACAAGCGGCCAAGCAGGTGGTGGCTGGCACTGGCGGCGCTCGCCCTGCTGGCGCTGGCCGCATGGTGGATCGCGTCGCGTCCCGCGCTGCCGCTGCAAGCGGCGCCTGCGCAGGCCGACACCCGGCTGGTCGCCCGCGGCGCCAACCTGGCCAGGCTGGGCATGTGCGCCGCCTGCCACACGGTGGACGCGGCGCGGCCCTACGCCGGCGGCCTGCCCATCGACACGCCCTTCGGCACCGTCTACAGCACCAACATCACGCCAGATGCGCGCACCGGCATCGGCGGGTGGAGCGAAGCGGCCTTTACCCGCTCCATGCGCCAGGGCGTGTCACGCGACGGCCACCTGCTCTACCCCGCCTTCCCCTACAACCACTACACGCAGCTGGCGCAGGACGACATCCGCGCGCTGTACGCCTACGTCATGACGCGGCCCGCCCTGCATGCCCCGGCGCGCGAGAACCGGATGACCTTCCCGTTCGGCTGGCGGCCCTTGCTGGCCTTCTGGAACCTGCTCTACCTCGACGAGTCGCCATGGCGCGACGACCCGCGCCAGCCGGCCCAATGGAACCGCGGCGCCTACGTCGCCAACACGCTGGCGCATTGCAGCGCATGCCATACGCCGCGCACCCTGTTGGGCGGCCCGGACCTGAAGCGCCGATTCGACGGCGGCGACGCCGGCAACTGGTACGCGCCGGCGCTCAATGCGACATCTCCCTCACCGGTACCGTGGACACGCGAGCACCTGGCGACCTACCTGCGCACCGGCCTCGCACCGGGCCACGCGATCGCCGGCGGCCCGATGCAGGACGTGGTGCGGAACCTGGGCCAGGCCGACGCGGCGGACGTCGCCGCCCTTTCCACGTATATCCACGGCGACCTCGCGCAAGCCCCCGCCCGCGCCGCGCCGGCCGCCGGCCCCCTGCCCGCCCCGGCCGCCAATGATTCCGACCTGGAGCGCATGCGCCTCGGCCACGCCATGTACGCGATGGCCTGCGCCAGCTGCCACGACGCCGGCCGCGGCGCCAGCTCGGGCGCCGCGCTGCAGCTGCAGCAGGCCGTGGCCCTGTACGACCCCGACCCGCGCAGCCTGGTCCGCATCATCCGCGACGGCATCGCGCCGCCGGAGGGCGAGCCCGGACGCCAGATGCCGGGCTTCGCCACCATGATGAATGACGCGCAGGTGGTTGCGCTGGCAGCCTACTTGCGGCGCTACGGCGCGCAGGCCGAGGCCTGGCCGGAACTGGAACAGACCGTGCAGAAAGCAAAGCAGCCATGACGA
The DNA here is from genome assembly GCF_900112225.1 of Massilia yuzhufengensis. GTDB lineage: Bacteria > Pseudomonadota > Gammaproteobacteria > Burkholderiales > Burkholderiaceae_D > Telluria > Telluria yuzhufengensis. Next base: position 104,683 of record NZ_FOLD01000005.1, read on the forward strand.
CATTCCACCTGCAGGTCAACGGCAAGCCGCACACGATCGATGTCGATGCCGACACGCCGCTGCTTTACGTGCTGCGCAACGACCTGAAGCTCAATGGCGCGAAGTTCGGCTGCGGCCTGGGGCAGTGCGGCTCGTGCACGGTGATGGTCGACAAGGCGCCGGTGATGTCCTGCCTGCTGCCGGTATCGATGGTCGGCGCGCGCGCCGTGCGCACGGTGGAGTCGCCCGGCAGCCGCTGGGTGCCCAGCGTGGTGCTGCAGCAGGCCTTCATCGACGAGCAGGCGGCGCAGTGCGGCTACTGCATCGCCGGCATGATCATGCGCGCCACTGCCCTGTTCGAGCAGCTGCCCTCGCCCACCGACGCGCAGATCCGCGACTGGATGCAGCCCAACCTGTGCCGCTGCGGCACCCACCTGCGCATCCTGCGCGCGGTGCGGCGCGCCGCCGACGTGCTGGCCTTGCAGCCGGTGCGCAAGAAACGATGAGCGCCCATCCACCGCGCCCGGGACGGCGCCGCTTCCTGGCCGCCGGCGGCGCCCTGACGCTGTCGTTCGCCCTGCCGCTGCGCGCGCAGCCGGGCGGCGCACTGCCCGGCAGCCTGGCCGAGGAGCCGTGGCTCGATGCCTGGATCCGGGTCGGCGCCGACAACCGGGTTACCGTCTTCACCGGCAAGGCCGAACTGGGCCAGGGCATCAAGACCGCGCTGCTGCAGGTGGCGGCGCAGGCGCTGCGGATCGACCCCGGGCGCCTGATCCTGATCACCGCCGACACCGAACGCACCCCCGACGAGGGCTATACCGCCGGCAGCCATTCGATGCAGGACAGCGGCGCCGCGCTGCGCCATGCCGCCGCGCAGGTGCGCGCCCTGCTGCAGGAAAAGGCCGCCGCGCGCCTCAAGGTGCCGGCGGCTTCGCTGGCGCAGTCCAACAGCGTGTTCCGCGCGCCGGATGGCCGCCGGGTGAGCTTTGGCGAACTGGTGGCGAACGGCCAGCAGCATGTGCGCGCCACCGCCACCATCCCGCCGCCCACGCCGGGCGCGCCCAGGTATTCCGGCGTGACGCTGCCGCGCGTGGACATCCCCGGCAAGCTGCGCGGGGAACTGGCCTATGTGCAGGACATCCGCATGCCCGCCATGGTGCATGGCCGCGTGCTGCGCCCGCCCTCGCCGTCGGCGCGGCTGCTCGGCGTCGACACGGCGGCGGTGGCCCGCATGAGCGGCGTGCTGGAAGTGGTGCAGGATGGCCGCTTCCTGGCCGTGATCGCCGACGAGGAATGGCGCGCCGTGAAGGCGGCGAAAGCGCTGGCGCTGGCGGCGCGCTGGGAAGTGCCGGCGCTGCTGCCGGCCGGGCGCGACCTGGCATCCGTCGTGCGCGCCTTGCCATCGCAGCCGCAGCAGGTACTGGCGCGCGGCGCACCCGGCGCGCCGGGCGCGACCCTGCGCGCCAGCTATACGCGGCCCTTCCAGCTGCATGCCTCGCTCGGCCCGTCCTGCGCCATCGCGCTGTTCGAGGCCGGGCGCTACACGGTGTGGACGCATTCGCAGGGCGTGTTCCCGCTGCGCGCCGCGCTGGCCGAACTGCTGGCGACGCCCGAGGCATCGATCCGCTGCATCCATGCCGAGGGCGCCGGCTGCTACGGCCACAACGGCGCCGACGACGTCGCGGCCGACGCCGTGCTGCTGGCGCGCGCCTTCCCCGGCCTGCCGGTGCGGGTGCAGTGGATGCGCGAGGACGAGCATGGATGGGAACCCTTTGGCCCGGCGATGGTGGCCGACGTGGCCGCCACGCTGGACGCGGGCGGCGCCATCGTCGACTGGAACTACGAAGTGTGGAGCCAGCCGCATGCGACGCGCCCGGGCCGCGCCGGCAACCTGCTGGCGGCGACCCACCTCGCGCGGCCGTTTGCGCCACCGCCCCCGAAGCCCATCCCGCAGCCGGAAGGCGGCGGCGACCGCAACGCCATTCCCTATTACGCGTTGCCGAACGCGCGCGTGACCCAACGCTTCCAGCCGCAGGGCGTGTTCCGCACCTCGGCCGTGCGCGCGCTGGGCGCCTACTGCAATGTGTTCGCGATCGAGAGCTTCATGGACGAACTGGCGCGGTCTGCAAAAGCCGACCCGGTGGCGTTCCGGCTGCGCCACCTGGCGGACCCGCGCGCGATCGAGGTGGTGAAGCTCGCTGCGTCCAAATTCGGCTGGGACAAGTACCAGCGTGGCGCCCGGCGCGGACGCGGGTTTGCGTTTGCGCGCTACAAGAACTCCGCGGCGTATTGTGCGATCGCGCTGGAAGTCGAGGTGGCGCTCGATACCGGGTTTGTCCGCATCGTCCGGGCCGATGCGGCCGTCGATTGCGGCGAGATTGTCAGTCCGGATGGGGTGCGCAACCAGATCGAGGGCGGCGTCATCCAGTCGGCCAGCTGGACGCTGCTGGAACAGGTGCGTTTCGATGCGAGCCGGGTGCAGACGCTGGACTGGGCGGGGTATCCGATCCTGCGCTTCAAGCAGGCGCCGGACCGGGTGGACGTGCACCTGGTGGACCGGCCGGGTCAGCCATTTTTGGGGACAGGCGAAGCGGCGCAAGGGCCGGCTGCGGCGGCGCTGGCCAATGCGGTGATGGATGCGTGCGGGGTGCGGGTGCGGGATTTGCCGATGGATCGGGCTAGGATGCGAGGGTTTGCGGTGAAAACGTAGGCCCGCAGCCGTCGATCGTCGTACCGGCGAAGGCCGGTACCTAATTTTGTGTGCGCACCGCTACGCGCGAAACTAGTGGCTGCAGTCCGAACTTGGGCCCCGGCCTGCGCCGGGGCGACGGATCGGAGGGTAGCGCGAGAAGTACACGCCCTTAGTGCGCCGCCTTCCAGAACATATATGTCGCAAGCGAATACAGGATCACCGCGAACACCCGCTGCAGCTGCCGCACCGGCATCTTGTGCGCGGTGCGGGCGCCCAGCGGCGCCATGCTCACGCTGGCCAGCGCGATGATCGCCAGTGCCGGCAGGTAGATGAAGCCCAGCGAATACTCCGGCAGGCCCGCCTCGCCCCAGCCGAAATAGATATTCGAAATCGTCCCCGACAGCGCAATCGGAAAGCCCAGCGCCGCGCTGGTGGCCACCGCATTGTGGATGCGCACGCCGCACCATGTCATGAAGGGCACCGACACGAAGCCGCCACCGGCGCCGACGATGCCGGACAAGGTGCCGATGACGCCGCCGGTCGCGAACATGCCGGCCGTGCCGGGCAGCGCGCGCGCGGCCGCGGGCTTCTTCCCGATCAGCATCTGCGTGGCCGAGAAGGCGACGAACACGCCGAAGAAGGCCGCCAGCACCGGGGCATTCATCTGCTTGCCGATCCAGGGCCCGATCCACGAGCCCACCAGGATGCCGGGCGCCAGCATCTTCACCACGGGCCACAGCACGGCGCCGTGCTTGTGGTGGGCGCGCACCGACGACAGCGAGGTAAACAGGATGGTGGCGAGCGAGGTGGCGATCGCCATGTGGATGGTCAGTTCCGGCGCAATGCCGCGCGCGGTGAAGATCATGGTGATGAAGGGGACCAGCACCATGCCGCCGCCGATGCCGAGCAGCCCCGCCGCGAAACCGCCGAACGCGCCCATCGCGAGCAGTGCGAGAATCAGGCCAATGTCCATCATCGCTTCCCTTCGCGCAGCAGCTTGACGATGGCGTTCCACTGCGCGGCGGTCACCGGCGAGATCGACAGCCGGCTGCCCTTCTGCAGCAGCACCATGTCGTCCAGTGCGGCGATGCCGCGCATCTCGGTGAGCGGCAGGAAGCGCCCGGCTTCCAGGGCGCGCACGTCGACCGAGATCCAGCGCGGGTTTTCCTGCGTGGCCTTGGGATCGTGGTAGTGGGAGGCCGCGTCGAACTGGGTCGCATCCGGATAAGGGCTGCTCGCCACTTCGGCGATGCCGGCCACGCCCGGCACGGCGCAGCTGGAGTGGTAGAACAGGATGCCGTCGCCGACCGACATACCATCGCGCATGAAATTGCGCGCCTGGTAGTTACGCACGCCGTACCAGGCCACCGTCTGCTTCGGCGCGGCCAGCACGTCGTCGAAACTGACTTCGTCCGGCTCCGACTTCATCAACCAATAGCGCATCGCATCTCCAACAACAACAAAAAAAAAGCGGCTGCGTACCGAAGTGCGCAACCGCTCGTCTATATAGCCCCGCCTGTGCCGTTATTGCCGGCATCCCGAACCAAAAGGCTCAAGGTGGTCGCAGTCAGCTCAATTTCGGGTTCGTCAGTCTAGTGACGCTCGCGCCCACCAAGCATGTCCCACAACCTATGCGTGAAAATGGTTCAAGGAATATATGGCAAATCTCGAACACCGCAGGGTAGACGGCAGTTTACTACGATGGGCCGCCATGTCAAACGAATTCAGGCTCAGGCGTGATTTTCTTGCGGCGCCAGCGCGTGATCGAGCACGGTGTGCATCGCTTCGAGTTTTTGCTTGACTTCGAGGATCGACATGTCCGACAGCGGGCCCTGCGGCGACTTCACCGACAGGAATTCGGCGGCCACGCTCAGTGCGGCCATGACCGCGATGCGGTCGGTGCCCTTGACCTTGCCCGAGTCGCGCAGCGCGCACATCTTGCCATCGAGGTAGCTGACGGCTTCGCGCAGCGTGCGCTCTTCGCCGTCGCGGCAGGCCAGGCGGTAAGGCTGGCCCATGATGGTGCAATCGAGATGGATCATTGGGTGGCCTCGCTGGAATGGTCGGCATCGGCTGGGGGCGCTTCCGGCGCAGGGAATTGTTCGAGCAGTGCTTCGACGCGGCGCTGGGCCTGGGCCAGGCGGTCCATCATCGCGGCATTATGTCCGGTGAGCAGGTGATTGGCCTGGCGCAGCAGGTGGTTCTCGGCACGCAGCGACTGGGTCAGCTGGGCGAGCCGGTCGATTTTGTCTGAGAGGTCTTGAAATTCGGAAATCATTCGACACTATAGGGTTGGGATGGTTTTTCCGTCAACCGAATCGCGCCGATGAAGGGGCGGGATACGGGCCGAAGCGTGCGGCACGCCGGATATATCCGGTATACCCTGCCCGGCAATTGTCCCGGACACCACACTCCGACAGTGTACAACCCATCGCCAGGATTGTGTTTTCGCAAGGAAGTCCGTTAGCTCATCAACATTCCTGCTTGAAATAGGGGGGTATCGTCCCTATAATTAGCACTCGTTAGTAGAGAGTGCTAACAACTGAAGTATCCAATTCCTCAGCCGGCGCCTCCAGGCGGCGGCAATGAATCGCTAATCAAACCACTGAAATAAGGAGTTTTGCATGAACCTTCGTCCTCTGCACGATCGCGTAATCGTGAAGCGTCTCGACCAGGAAACCAAAACTGCGTCCGGCCTGATCATCCCCGATGCGGCCGCCGAGAAGCCGGACCAGGGCGAAATCCTCGCCGTCGGCAACGGCAAGGTGCAGGACAACGGCCAGCTGCGCGCCCTCGAAGTGAAGGTCGGCGACCGTGTCCTGTTCGGCAAGTACTCGGGCCAGGCAGTCAAGGTGGATGGCCAGGAACTGCTGGTCATGCGCGAAGAAGACATCATGGCCGTCGTGGCCCTGTAATCCTTCCCACCCCTTATAGAACTCATTCGGAGAATTACACATGGCAGCTAAAGAAGTAGTGTTCGGCGACGCAGCGCGCGCCAAGATGGTCGAAGGCGTCAACGTCCTGGCCAATGCAGTCAAGGTCACCCTGGGCCCGAAAGGCCGCAACGTCGTGCTGGAGCGCTCGTTCGGCGCCCCGACCGTCACCAAGGATGGTGTCTCGGTCGCGAAAGAAATCGAACTGAAAGACAAGCTGCAGAACATGGGCGCGCAGATGGTCAAGGAAGTCGCCTCGAAGACCAGCGACAACGCCGGTGACGGCACCACCACCGCGACCGTGCTGGCACAAGCCATCGTCCGCGAAGGCATGAAGTTCGTTGCCGCCGGCATGAACCCGATGGACCTCAAGCGCGGCATCGACAAGGCAGTCGCTGCCACCGTCGAAGAGCTGGCGAAGATCTCCCGTCCATGCACCACCACCAAGGAAATCGCCCAGGTCGGCGCGATCTCGGCCAACTCGGACTACTCGATCGGCGAGCGTATCGCTGAAGCGATGGACAAGGTCGGCAAGGAAGGCGTCATCACCGTCGAAGACGGCAAGTCGCTGAACGACGAACTGGACATCGTGGAAGGCATGCAGTTCGACCGCGGCTACCTGTCGCCGTACTTCATCAACAACCCGGACAAGCAGGTCGCCGTCCACGAGAACCCATTCGTTCTCCTGTGCGACAAGAAGATCTCGAACATCCGTGACCTGCTGCCGATCCTGGAACAAGTCGCGAAAGCCGGCCGTCCGCTGGTGATCGTCGCCGAAGACATCGAAGGCGAAGCGCTGGCGACCCTGGTCGTCAACAACATCCGCGGCATCCTGAAGACCGTCGCCGTCAAGGCCCCGGGCTTCGGCGACCGCCGCAAGGCCATGCTGGAAGACATCGCTGTCCTGACCGGCGGCCAGGTCATCGCTGAAGAAGTCGGCCTGACCCTGGAAAAGGTCACGCTGGCGGAACTGGGCCAGGCCAAGCGTATCGAAGTCGGCAAGGAAAACACCATCATCATCGACGGCGCCGGCGCTGCTGAAAACATCGAAGCGCGCGTCAAGATGGTGCGCATCCAGATCGAAGAAGCGACCTCGGACTACGACCGCGAAAAGCTGCAAGAGCGCGTGGCCAAGCTGGCCGGCGGCGTTGCCGTGATCCGCGTCGGTGCAGCCACCGAAGTCGAGATGAAAGAGAAGAAGGCCCGCGTGGAAGACGCACTGCACGCTACCCGCGCTGCCGTGGAAGAAGGCATCGTCCCAGGCGGCGGCGTGGCACTGCTGCGCGCCCGTTCGTCGATCAACGTCAAGGGCGACAACCCTGACCAGGACGCAGGCATCAAGATCGTCCTGCGCGCCATGGAAGAGCCACTGCGCATGATCGTCCAGAACGCCGGCGACGAGCCATCGGTCGTGGTCGCAGCCGTCATCGCCGGCACCGGCAACTACGGCTACAACGCTGCCAACGGCACCTACGGCGACATGGTCGAAATGGGCGTGCTGGATCCAGCCAAGGTCACCCGCTCGGCACTGCAGAACGCAGCGTCGATCGCCGGCCTGATGCTGACCACCGACTGCATGGTCTCGGAAGCTGCCGAAGACAAGCCAGCCGGCGGCATGGGCGGCATGGGTGGCATGGGCGGCATGGGCGGTATGGACGGCATGATGTAATTGCCGGGCGCCGATTGATTCGGCGCCGTCCTGCTCGAAAGCCCGCAAGGTTCGCGCCTTGCGGGCTTTTTTACTTTGGTGGGGTGATGATCATGGCAACTGTGAATCTGAACGAACTCGAAGATGCAGTGATGATGGTGAGTGGCTCGGGCGACCTGGCCGAGGCCTGGGTATGCCTGGACACCGGTGCCGTCCATGTGCGCGCGGAGGGGATCGATCCCGAGGAGGAGGCGCTGCCGGACGATATCGATACCTCGGAACGCTACGTCGGCGTGCCGGATGCGCGCAGTCTCGACCTGGGTCAGGCAATGGTGTTCGCCTTCGTGGAGGCCGGGATGCCGGGCGAGTACGAGCGTGTGCGGGAGATGTTCCGGCGCAAAGGCGCCTACCGTCATTTCAAGGACCTGGTCGACAAGCGGGGGCTGACGGGCAAGTGGCATGCGTTTCGCGATGAACGTACGCGGGCGGCGTTGCGCGAATGGTGTGAAGACAATGGCCTGCAGCCGGGTGACTGACGGTGTTCGTAGGGTGGACGGGTTTCCCGCCCGCGCGTTCACATCACGTTTGCCTGTCGATGCGCATACGATGGCTGGACGCGCGGACGGACAAGCCGTCCACCCTACGATTCAGGTACATGCCGCGGCGCTGCGCGAGGCCGCGCGCCTGCCGGCCCCAGGCCCGCGTACGCCGACGATCACCAGCACGCCGCCCACCAGCTCCAGCAGCGCCACCGGCCAGGACAAGGCCAGCGGCAGCCCCTGCGCCGCCAGCGATGCCGCAAATGCCGGCACCCCAAGCGCCACGAGTGCGAATAAAGCGTGCGCCAGCCAGGCCGCGCCCAGCGCCAGCCGCAGCAGCAGTGCCGCGGTCGAACGGGTGGAATGATCCTGCATGATGTGCCCCTTGCGGTGTTGGTTGAGGAGTCGCTACTGTACCTATGCACAAACGCAAGTAAAATAGGCATCCATGAAACCATCCTATGCAAAATTGCAATCAAAGCTCGACCTGCAGGACCTGGAGACCATCCTGGCCCTGCAGCGCGGCCGCAACCTGGCCGGGGCGGCCGAGCGCCTGAAGGTGGATGCGTCGACGGTGTTCCGCGCCATCAAGCGCATCGAAAAGGACATCGGCGAAGTGCTGTTCGAGCGCAGCCGGCAGGGCTACCTGGCCACGGAGCTGGGGCGCGAACTGGCCGGCTACGCCGAGCAGATCGAAACCCGGCTCGAGGAAGCGCGCGAAGCAGCCTTCAACCAGTCCTCGGAACCCTCGGGCAAGCTGCGCATCACCCTCACCGACACCCTGCTGCACAGCGTGCTGCTGCCGGTGCTGGCGCGGTTCACCGCGAGCTATCCGCGCATCGAGCTGGAACTGGTGACGACCAATGTGCTGGCCAACCTGAGCCAGCGCGAAGCCGACATCGCCATCCGCGTCACGTCTTCGCCACCGGAGCACCTGGTGGGCATCCGCCTGGGCACCATGCGCTCGGCCATCTATGCCGGCAAGGACTACCTGGCCACGCAGCCGGCCGGCAAGCACTACAGCGAGATGGACTGGATCGCCCTCGACGACAGCCTGCCGGACCACCCGTCGCAGCAATGGCGCCGCGCGCACTACCCCAAGCTGGCGCCGCGCCACAAGGCAAGCAACCTGCTGGCGGTGGGCGGCGCGGTGGTCAATGGCCTGGGCGTGGGCATCGTCCCGCTGGCGGTGCTGCGCGAGCATCCGCAGGTCGCGATGCTGGAGGGTCCCGTGCCGGAACTGGACATCGGCCTGTGGCTGCTGGCCCATCCCGACACCCGCTACCTGGCGCGCATGAAAGCCATGTTCGCGTTCCTGCGCACGGCGATCGTGCTGCCCGCATAATGGCGCCATGCCAGACACGATGAACGCCACCTTCTTCGCCGACGCCCCCGCCTTTCGCGCCTGGCTCGCAGCGCACGCCGCCAGCGCCAGCGAACTGCTGGTGGGCTTCCACAAGGTGGGCAGCGGCCAGCCGAGCATGAGCTGGCCCGAGTCGGTCGACGAAGCCCTGTGCTTCGGCTGGATCGACGGCCGCCGCAATCGGGTGGACGAGGCCACCTACACGATCCGCTTCACGCCGCGCAAGCCGTCGTCGATCTGGAGCGTGGTAAACATCGCCAAGATGGACAAGCTGCGCGCGCAGGGCCGCATGACCCCGGCCGGCGAGGCGGCGTTCGCGCACCGGTCCGAAGCGAAATCCGGCATCTATGCGCACGAACGCGTGGATGCGCCCGCGCTCTCGCCGGACGAACTGGCGCTGTTCCAGCGCGACCCCGTGGCCTGGGACTACTTCGGCGCCGCACCGCCCGGCTACCGCAAGACCATCCTGCACTGGATCACCAGCGCCAAAAAGGCCGACACCCGCGCCGCGAGGCTGGCCAAGCTGATGGCGGCCTGCGCGGCCCGCATGCGCCTCGCGTAATCGCCATCAAATGGATTGACGGCGACTTCCCGCGCTGCTACTGTACTAACCGTAATAGTACAGTTGGGAGACACCCATGAGCCGCCGAACACCCCTGATGCTGAACATCGCCACCGGCGACACGCGCCCGATCAACCGCCAGATCGTCGACGGCGTGCGCCGCCTGATCGCCAATGGCGAGCTGCCGGTGGGCGCCGCCCTGCCCAGCGTGCGAGGGCTGGCCCAGCAGCTGTCGATCAACCCCAACACCGTGGCCAAGGCTTATGGCGAACTGGCGCTGGAAGGCTGGGTGGAATCGCGCGCGGGCCTCGGCCTGTTCGTGCTGCAGCCGCGCCAGCTGCTGTCCGACGCCGAGCGCGAACGCCGCCTCGGCGAAGCGGTCGACCGTTTCACCGGCGACGTGATCGGGCTGGGCTACAGCGGCGCCGAAGTGCTCGACCGCGTCGCCGGCGAGCTGGCCGCCGCCCTGCCGCGCAAAGTCGCATAAGGACCACACCATGAACGACCACGTCATCCGTACCGACGGCCTGTGCCTGTCCTACCAGGGCAAGCAGGCCCTCGACAATCTCACCCTGCACCTGCCGCGCGGCGGCGTGCATGCCATCGTCGGCGCCAACGGCGCCGGCAAATCGACCCTGTTCCGCGTGCTGCTGGGCTTTGCCTCGAGCGACGCCGGCAGCGCTGAAGTACTGGGCTGCGACAGCCGGCATCTCACTCCGGCGCTGCGCGCGCGCATCGGCTTCGTCAACGAGGAACACACCCTGCCCGGCTGGATGCGCGTGGACGAACTGGCGCGGATGCAGGCGCGCCTGTATCCGCGCTGGAGCGATGATCGCTACCGCCAGGTGCTGGCCAACTTCAACGTCGGCGACCGCCAGAAGATCGCCCAGCTCTCGCGCGGCGAACGGGCCGGCGTGAGCCTGGCCCTGGCCCTGGCGCAGGGACCGGAACTGCTGATCCTCGACGAACCCACGCTGGGCCTGGACGTCGTGGCCAAGCGCGCCTTCCTCGACGCCCTGCTGCAGACCAGCCTGGACGACGGCGCCACCGTGGTCTACTGCTCGCACCAGATGGAGGAAATCGAGCGGGTCGCCGACAACCTGGTGATCCTGGAACGCGGCGTGCTGCGCCACATGTCGGCGCCGGACGCATTCTGCGAACGGGTCTCGCTGTGGATCGCCGACTTCCCGTTCCGCCAGCCGGAAGCCGCGCGCCTGCCGGGCGTACTGGAGACCCGCGTCATCGACGGCCTGACCCACCTCGTGGTGTTCGATGGCGGCGTCGATTTCGGCCACCGCCTGCGCCTGATGGGCGCGCGCACCGCGCAGCAGATGCCGGTGAGCCTGGACCGCGCCGTCAACGGCTTCCTCGCGCGCGGCCACGCCGGCGTGTCCCCCGCAGCATTCCCGACCACCGCAGCCGCCTGAAAGTGCCTGGTATGAAAGAACTCTTCCTCTCCGAGTGCCGGCGTTTTCGCACCGTGGCCCTGGTTGCCGCCACCATCCACCTGGTGCTGCAGCTGATGGCCTCGCGCATGACCGAACCGCTGCAGATGGGCTGGCGCGAACAGACCGTCATCCTGATTGCCTGCGCCGTGGCCGGCCTGGCGTTCGCGGTGGCGCAATTCAGCACCCACCGCCAGGCCAGCCGCTGGCTATGGCTGATGCACCGGCCGCTGCCGCGCAGCCGCATCTTCGGCGCGCTCGCCCTGGCCTCGCTGGCGCTGCTGGTCGCGGCGATCGGCCTGCCCGCCCTGCTGGCGGTGCTGGGCAGCGACCGGCTGACCGGGCGCACGGTGGACAGCCACCACTACCTGATTCCCCTGCACCTGCTGCTCACCTCCTTCAGCGCATGGCTGGGCGGCGCCTACCTGATGCTGTCCGGCCGCAGGAGCGCCTTCGTGGTGCTGTTCGTTCCCGCCCTGCTGTGCTGGCACCTGGCCGCCGCCGATGCCCTGCTGGCGCCGGCGCTGCTGGCCGTCGCCTTGATGGCGGCGCTGGCCTACACCGCGTTTGCGCCGGACCGCACCGCGCCGCCCTCCACGACCAGCGGCTGGCTGGCGGCAGGCGTCCCGCTGGTGCTGGGCTGCCATTTCGTGCTGCTGTGGGGCGCGTCGATCGCCTTCCAGTCGGGCCAGATGCTGCTGGGCGTGAATCCCTTCAACAGTCCGCTGCCCCCCAGCGGCGGCGCCATCGAAATGACCCGGGCCGACGGCCGCGCCAACCTGCAACGGGTGCTCGCCGCCTCCAGCGATGCGCGCGCCGCGCACTGGCGCCGCCAGGTGGCGCTGCTCGATACCGGCAGCGTGCGCGCGCGCTGGCTGGAGCTGCCGGTGCGCGGCCAGGTCGGCAATTTCCAGAAGCTGCAATGGTTCGACAACACGCGCAACATCATCTGGACCTTCAGCCACGACCGCATGCTGTTCGAAGGCCGCGACGCCCATACCGACGCCCCGCGCGGCTGGATCGGCATGGGCGGGCTGGGCGACCTGCGGCCCTTCTCCGCCGTCCCCGCCATGGACGGGAAGTACCTGCAGACGGCCCAGCAGCTCCTGCAGATCGATCCCGAAACCCACCGCATCCACCTGCTGGCATCGGTGGCGGCGCCCGAGACCCTGGCCGGCCCGGTGCAGGAAGTGGGCCGCCAGCCCTTCGTGCTGACCAACCGGCGCCTGGTCTCCTACCGTGCGGGCGTGGCGCCCGCCGGGCAGCCGGCGCCGCTGGAACAGGTCTACAGCGTGCCCCTGCCCGGCCCCTTCGGCGACCTGGACCGGGTGGACGTGGCGCGCCTGCTCGACGGCACCCTGCTGTCCTTCAATTTCGGCCGCCGCATGATCGATGGCGAAGTCGGCTCGCGCCAGCACCTGGTCTTCGTCGATGGCGCCGGTCGTGCGCAGACAGTGGCCGTGCGCGAGGTCGGCCACGACTTCCCGCTGCTGTTCGAGCACAAGGACTGGTGGCTCTCGCCCGTGATTCACGCCGCGCTCGCGTTGCCGGAACGCCTGCTCGACAAAGGCCTGACCCCGGATGCTCCTGGCACCGTGGCGCAGCAACGGCCGGCCGCCGTGGTCGCGGCGGCGCTGGTCGCAGCGATCCTCTCCGCAGCGCTGGCGGCGTGGCGCCTGCGCCGGCATCCGCGCCGCCAGGTGCTGGCCTGGTCGGCGGCGGCCCTGGTGTTTGGTGCGCCTTGCGTCGCCGCACTGTGGGTGCTGGCGCCGCGCCTGCCGCGCGCGGCCAGCGCCGCCGCCCGCGCGCCGGCGCCCTTACCCGTCCCGGCCACCGCCTAAGGAAGCCACCATGCCACACCTCTCATGCGCCGCGCTGGCGCGGGCCGGCGCACGCCTGTGCGCGGCCTTCCTGCTGGTCACCACCTGCGCCCACGCCGAGCCGCTGGCGGCCGCGCTGGCGCGCAACGCCGCCCTGCCGCGCGCGCCGCTGCTGGCGCCGGACGCCTTCGACCAGCCCGAGCGCCTGCGCGACGTGCGCCTGTCGCCCGACGGCTCGCACCTGGCCTGGATCGAGGACGAGGGCAACAAGGCCGAGCTCCACGTCATGCCGCTTGGCGGCGGCGCACCCCGCCCGCTCATCGCCGTCGACCCGAAGGACCGCGTGCACTGGTCGCGCGACGGCGCGGTGCTGTTCGTGGCGCAGGAAGGCAGCCTGTCCGCCGTCGGCATGCGCGACGGCGCCGGCGGCCGGGTGGCCATGTTCGCCAAGGACGGGAGCCAGCGCTTTGCCGGCATCGACCGCGGCATGCCGCGCCACGCCATCGTGCAGGAAACCGATGTGGCGCGGCGCACCACGCGCCTGGTGCGCATCGGCGCCGACGGCGCCCGCACGATCCTGTTCGACGGGCCCGGTGTCGTCGCGGCATTCCTGGCCGGGCCCGATGGCGCGCCGGCCGTGCTGCGCAGCGTGGACGCCGGCTTCAACCAGCTGGTCTTGCGGCGCGAAGGTGCGAGCTGGGTCGAAGCGGCCCGCTGCAAGCCGCTGCGCACCTGCGCCCTGGTCGCGCTGTCGCAGGATGGCAAGCGGCTGCTGCTGCGCACCCGGCATGCGGACGACCGCGAGGCGCTGATCGAGGTGACGCTGGCCGGCGGCGCGCGGCGGCTGCTCCACACCGATCCGGATGCGCTGTCCGACCTGGTCGGCGTGACCCTGTCGCCGCACAGCGGGCAGCCGATGCTGGCCACCTACCAGCTTCCCCGCTTGCGGCTGTACGGGCTGGACGATGAAGGCCGGCGCATCGCGGCGAGCATCGCGCGCCAATTTCCGCAGGGCGGCGCCCTGGTGGAATCCTGCGCGCCGACGGCCTGCCTGGTGGTCGAACGCGGCGCGCGCCTGTCGCATGCGCGCTTCTGGATCCTCGGCCTGCAGCGCCAGGCCTTCCGTCCCGTGCTGGACGAGGTGCGCGCACGCGCCGCGCCCTTGCCGCCGGCGCAGCTGGCCGAACATCTCGCCATCAGCTACCCTGCCTCGGATGGCGCCACGGTACACGGCTACCTCACGCTGCCGGCCGGCCTGCCGGCGCGCGCCCTGCCGCTGCTCACCGTCGTCCATGGCGGCCCGTGGAGCCATGTGGATGGCGGCTACAGTGCGTTGGCGCAGCTGCTCGCCAACCGCGGCTACGCTGTGTTCCAGCCGAACTTCCGCGGTTCGACCGGCTACGGCGAACGCTACACCAAAGCCCCGGGCGCCGGCTACGGCAACGGCCGCGCGCAGGCCGACATCATCGACGGCGTGCGCTGGCTGCTGGCGCAAGGCGTCGGCGACCCGCAGCGCCTGGGCATCGCCGGCGCCTCGTTCGGCGGCTACGCCACCCTGCTGGCGCTGACCCACAACCCCGGCATGTTCCGCTTCGGGATGGCGATGCAGCCCACGCCCGACTTCGCCCGCACCCTGCGCGTGTCCGCCGCCGAACCCGCGCGCCCCGGCGAGCCACCCTTGCGCCAGGTGCTGCGCGAAGCCGGCATCGACCCGGACAACGCGGCCCAGATGGCGCCGATCGCCGCCGACGCACCGCGCCGCCAGGCCGCCAGGCTCACCGCTCCCCTGATGGTGCTGGCCGGCGGCCGGGACGAGAAGATCGAGATCGAGGCGGTGGTCGACTACGTCGCCCACCTGCAGGGGCTGGGCAAGCAGGTAGGCCTGCTGATCGATCCCGACGCCGGCCACAACCTGCGCGACCCGGTAGCGAAGAAGGCGCAGGTGCACCTGCTGCTGACGATGCTGCACCGCTACCTCGGCGGCCCGCCCGCGCCAGCGCCGGACGACGCCCTGGCCCGCTACCTCGCCCGCACGATGCGAACGCATGGCGCCCTCGGCAAGTGATGTTGCCGGAAAAACACGCATGGTTTAGACTGCCTTGTCACCCTACGAGGCACCCTATGTACACACGCGCTGCATTCCGTCCTTCCCTGCCGCTGCTGGCGCTGTTCCTGGCCGCGGCCCTCGCGCTCGGCGGCTGCAAGCGCGCCGAGCGCGAGCCCGCCAAGCCAGCGCCCGCCGCCGTCAAGGAAACGCCTGTGCGCACGAAAGAGCAGGCCATGACCGCCCTGCTCGCCGTGCCGGAACTGAAGGCGTGGTCCGAACAAATCGAGAAGCGCTCCAAGGGCAAGGCCCACGGCGCCGTCATCGAAGACGACCCCACCCCGCGCGACGTGAACGGCAAAAAATACTACCAGCTCACCTTCGTCGAAAACCGCGCCAACGACGTGCGCCGCCGCGAAAGCTTCCTGGTCGCCCAACAAGGCGACGAGATCCTGGTCGACGACACCGAAACCGACACCCTGATGTCCCTGCAAGAATGGCGCCGCAACATCCACCGCGTCGAACTGAAAAGCGCCGACTAAAACCAACTGCGCAACTTCGGGGTCAGGTCTGACATTTGGACACGAGCTCTGCTTTAATCAGGGGCCTTGCGAGCGAAATATCGTAACTTCGGGGTCAGGTCTGACATTTGGACACGAGCTCTGCTTTAATCACGGCCTTGCGAGCAAAAAAATTGCCATTGGCAGGGCCGGAACGTTCTGTACGGCCCGGATTTGAATGTACAGTTGAGGCCGTGTCCAAATGTCAGACCTGACCCCGAAGCGTGACCCCGAAGCGCGAAGCGCGTTGAGGCCGTGTCCAAATGTCAGACCTGACCCCGAAGCGCGAAGCGTTCAAGCTCCTGCAGTCGATTTACAAGCAGAAGTGATCGCAAGCCAGGCGGGAGCCCCCGCCCGGTCCTCGCTTAATGGCGGCCGCGCCTGCCGCCGCCGTGCGACCTGCCATGTCCCCATCCGTCACGGCGGTAATTCCCGTGCCGGCTGCCGCCGTAGTAGCCCAGCCCAAGATTGAGCTCGACGGGCGCGCCGTAGTAGGTCGAATAGCCGCCGCCCCCGTAATACGGATCGTTGCCGGCATAGGGCGGCCCGTACACGGCGCACCCTCCAAGCCCGGCAACGAGCAGCAGGCCCACCGCACCGCGCTTCAATAGACGTATGCCCTGGATGTTCATGTCGACCTCCGATCGATTAGCGTCAGTTCAGTCTAGGCCAGCGCTGACAAGAGGCAATCGAAGTTACGTTTGCTAACGCGAACCTGTCCCCAAGGCAAGATGGTTTTTCGTGCTTGAGGTGCACAAGCCGTAAAATACGCCTTTGATCCCACCGCACAGAACATTCTCATGGAAACCAAAGACCAGCGTTACCTCGTCCAGCAAAACAAGCGCGTCGACGACGGCAAGAAACCACCCGTCTTCGCCAAAGTCATGCGCAGCAAGGAAGGCAAGTTCGAGGGCGTCTCCTTCATCAAGAACAAGGAAAAGGCCACCGTCATGACGATCGCCGACGCCGAAGAAGTCATCGCCTGGGCCACGACGAAAAAGGGCAACGCCCACGAATACGACACCCGCATCATCTGCGTCGGCCAGTAAGCAATACGGCTTCGCTGTCACCGAAGCCGGATGCACCAACTGCCGGACGATCGGCCTATCCGCAGGTTTCGACGTAGGCCACGGCCGGCTGCAGCCCTGCACGCAGCTTGGTGACCTTGCCGCCGCTCTCCTCCAGGATGATCGCGGCGCGGCCGTCGGTGCTCGGGATAGTCAGGTAATGGCCATTCGTATCGTATTTATGCGGCGTGAGCTCGGCGCCCGGATGGCTTGCCCGCACCTGCGCCAGCGTGTCGCCCACGGAAACGCCGAGGGCATTCTGCACACCCGGTCCGGCATCGGCCCGCGTCACGACACCGCTTTCGACCATGAAGCGCAGCTTGTCGAACGCGGCAAAACGCACCATGCTGCAAGCCGGATCGAAGGGTTCCGGCAAGGCCGCCTTGCTTCCTAACGCCTTCTCCGCCTGCTCGAGCGTCATGCCGAAGCGGAGGGCGTCGATGCCTTCGGCGCTGAGCACAGTGGGTGCGGGCGCGGCCACCGGCGCCTTCGTGGCGACAGCGGCCGGGGGCGCCGTCTTTTCCGAACACGCGCTCACGAGCACGAACGTTCCAAGTAATAAAAGGTGTCGCATCCTGATCCTTTCACGTCAAGTCGTTGCCTCGACTATAGTGCGAATGCCGGAACATCGACGCACGGCGCAGTTCCACTCCACCTGAGCGCCGTCGTACAATCAGCCTCGTTCTTGTCGACGCCCCACTCCATGTCCCGACCACCCCTGTCCATCCTGCTCGTGGAAGACCACCCGACCATCGCGCGCCAGGTAGTAGCCTTCCTCGAGGGATTGAAGTGGCAGCTCGACCACGCCGCCACCGGCGCCCTTGCCATCGACCTGGCCACGCGCGAACCCTACGACGTGGTCCTGCTCGACCTGAACCTGCCCGACATGGACGGCCTGGCCGTGTGCCGCGCGATCAAGGCGCGTGCGCCGCGCAACGTGCCCGTCCTGATGCTGACCGCGCGCGACGCCTTCGAGGACAAGGCGCGCGGCTTCAGCGACGGCGCGGACGACTACCTCACCAAGCCCTTTGACCTGCGCGAACTCGCCCTGCGCTGCGAAGCCCTGGCGCGGCGCAGCCAGCTGCACCTCGAGCAGGAGTTGCGGGTCGGCGCCCTGACCCTGCTGCCGCGCGAGCTGCGCGCCCTGTACGACAACGCGCCGGTGGCGCTGACCCAGACCGGCTTTCGCATCCTGCTGATGCTGTGCACCGAATATCCGCACGCGGTCTCGCGCTCGGCGCTGCTGCAGCACGTGTGGGGCGCCAACCCACCCGACAGCGACGCCCTCAAATCGCACATCTACGCGCTGCGCAAGCAGCTGGACGGCGCCAGCGGCATGAAGATGGTCGCAACCATTCCGCAACTGGGCTACCGGCTGCAGCTGGAAGCGGTAGCCGATGTTTAAGTCGATCCGGCACGGCCTGTTCGCCGCCCTCGCCGGCTTCACGATCCTCATCTGCGTCTGCTATACGGGGCTGGCGGTCATCATTTCCTACGTCACCGAAGACATGCTGGTCGACCGCCTGCTGGAAAGCGAGGCAGCCGCCATCGGCGCCCACTACCGCGTGCATGACGCGGTGCGCCAGCCGGGCAATGACCTGGTCCGGGTGTACCGCAGCTTCGACGCGCTGCCCGAGGTGGTGCGGCAGCAGGCCAGCGCCGGCGCCAAGCGCGCCGAAGTATTCACCGGCACCGGCCAGCACTACCACCTGCGTTCGCTGGTGCTGGGAAGCGGCGACGCCTCGCAGCGCCTCTACCTGCTGGCCGACGTCGGCCCGCTGCTGGTGGTATCGAAACTGGTGCAGGACGTCGGCGGCGTCCTGCTGTTCGTGGCGTTCGGCCTGGTCGGCCTGGCGCTGCTGCTGGCCTGGCTGCTCTCGCGCAGGCTGGTGGAACCGCTGCAGCTGCTGGCGCACGAGGTGCGCAACCTGGAGCCGCATGGTCCCATCGAATTGAGCGCAAGGCAGCGGCCTGACGAAATCGGCTACCTTGCCGAGCGCCTCGGCGCCACCATCGCCGAGCTGCACACGGCGCTGCGGCGCGAGCACGCCTTCACGCGTGACGTCAGCCACGAACTGCGCACGCCGCTCACCGTCATGAACAACACGCTCACGCTGGCGCAATCGCAGCCGCTCGACCAGCAGGACGTGGCGCAGCTGCGGGAAGGCCTCGACGAGATCCGCAAGGTGATCGAGGTGCTGTTCGCGCTGGCGCGCTCCGAACACATCGGCCCCGAAGCATTCGACCTGCGCGGATGCATCGAGCACAGCCTGTTGAAGCTGGCCGAAGAAGGCAGCAGCAGATGCCTGGACATCGACCTGCCCGAGCGGCTGCAAGTCTGCGGCAACCGGCACCTGGCTACGCTCCTCATCAACAACTGCCTGGGCAACGCGCTGTTCCACGGCGGCCCCGGTGCGCGCCTCGCCATCCGTTTCGCTGACGGCAGGCTGGAGATCACCAACACGGTCGACGCTGCGCATCCCGGCCGGACCCAGGGCTTCCTGCACGGCCAGAACCTGCTCGGCCGCCTTGCCCAGGCCATGGACTGGCAACTGGCCTTCCATCCCGGGCCCACCGACTACCGCGTGACCATCACGCCGCGGCGCCCCAGCTAAAACCCGGCAGATTTCACTGCGATTTCACCGCCGGTTTCCTATCCTGCGTGCTCTCCCACTACGCAAGCACGCACCATGAAAATCCTGATTACCCTTCTCATCCTGGCCTGCACCTCCTTCCCCGCACTGGCGCAGGTGCAGTCACTCGTCCACAAGGAAGAAAAGCGCCGCTACCTCGTCTACACGCCGCCTGCCTACGCCAGCCAGCCGCAGAAGGCCTTCCCGCTCGTCTTCAACTTCCATGGCGGCGGCATGAGCATGGCCGAGCAGATGCTCTACACGCAGATGAACCGCGCGGCAGACCGCCATGGCTTCATCGTGGTCTACCCGCTCGGCATCAAGCAGGACTGGAACGTGGGCTTCGGCATGCCTTACCTCGAAGGCAGCGACGACATCGGCTATACCGAAGCGCTGCTCGCAAAGCTCAAGCTGGAGTACCGAATCGACAGCAGCCGCGTGTATGCGACGGGGCTGTCGCGCGGCGGCTTCTTCGCGCTGCGCATCGCGGCAGAACTGCCGCAGCTGTTCGCCGCCGTCGCCTCGGTCGGCGCACCGATGCCGGAGCCGGTGGTGCAGCATCACACAAAGCCGTCGAAGGTCGGCGTGCTGCTGGTGCACGGGACGGCGGACCAGGTCGTGGCCTACGGCGGCAAGCCGGCCGGCTACCTGTCGGCGCAAGACTCGTATGGCTATTGGCTCAAGCAGAACGGCATGGAGGCGGCTGGGTCCAGCGGCCGGGTCATCGATGCGGATCCGCTTGATGGCACCGACGTGATCTGGCGCGAACAGACGAACGGCGCCCGGAGCGTGGCGCTGGCCACGCTCCGGGAAGGCGGCCACGCCTGGCCCGGCGCCGATGGCTTCAACGTCGGCCTGCCGATCGGGAAGACGACGCGCGACATCGATGGCAATGAGGTGATCTGGCAATTCCTCGGCAAGCACCGCAGGTAAGCAGGCGAGCACGATTGAGCTGGCACAAACCAAAACGAGCCGCGTCTTCTATCTTGATAGAGCCGCTGGCCGCTGCCGGTAAGCGATCTTGCATCCATTGCCGTCCGCACCTTCTCCCTGGGCCAGCGGCTCCCCGCCCGCGTGCTTCCTCAGCTATCCAGGTGTGAAATCAGCAGCCTGCGCTCATCCGCGCCCTGCGCTTCGCCATGTTGGCCGTCCACCGAAATACCCACGGCCATGATGTCGATGAGCAGTAGTTGCAGGATGCGCGAGATCATCGACAAGAAGCTGGTGCTGTCTTCCGCATGGTCCACGGCCAGGCACACGCTGGCCTTGCGCGCCAGCGGCGACTGGCTGTTGCTGATGGCGATCACGTCGGCGCCGGCGGCGCGCGCGATGTCCACCGCTTCCAGCAGCTCGGCGATGCTGCCCGAATTCGATATCGCAATCACCACGTCGCCTGGCTGCAGCAGCTCGGCCGCCAGCTTGAACAGGTGCGAGTCGCCGTACAGCGAAGTCGGGATGCGGAAACGGAAGAACTTGTGCTGCCCGTCCAGCGCCACCGCGCGCGAATTCCCCATCGCGAAAAACTCGACGCGGCGCGCGCGGCTCACCAGCTCGATGGCGCGGTCGAGCGAGCGTACGTCGAGCTGGTCGCGGAAACGCAGGATCGCCGACACCGTATTGTCGATCACCTTGGCCGACAGGTCGTGGGTGGAGTCGCTGATGCGCACCTGGCTGTGCCGCACCGGGATCGATCCGGTCAGGCTGCTGGCGAACTTCAGCTTGAAATCGGCCAGGCCCTGGAAGCCGAGCGAACGGCAGAAGCGGATCACGGTCGGTTGGCTCACGTCGGCCAGGCGTGCGATCTCAGCGATCGGTTCGCTCAGCACCAGGCGCGGCTGCTCCAGCACCAGCGCCGCCACCCGCTGCTCGGCCGGCGTCAACTCGTGCCGCAACTGCTGGACCCGCTCCATCAGCGTATTGGCGCCGCTGCGCCCGCGCAGGTGCTCGGCCAGGATGGTCGCCACGCCGTGGAAGGCCGGGTTGGGCGTGGTGATGACGTAGGTCGGGATCTCGGCCAGGTAGCTGGAAAAGCGGCCCTTGGCTTCGAAGCGCGCGCGGAATGGCGAGCCGGCGAACCACTCGCCCATGCGCGGCACGATGCCGCCGCCAATAAAAATGCCGCCAAAGGCGCCCAGCGTCACCGCCAGGTTGGCCGCCGCGCCGCCCAGCATGCCGCAGAAGCATTCCAGCACTTCCAGGCACAGCGGATCCTGGGCATCCAGCGCGCTGGCAATGATATCCGCCGCCTTGCGCGCGGGCGCATCGACGCCGTTACGCTGGGCCAGTGCGCGGTAGATGATTTCCATGCCCGGCCCCGACACCAGGCGCTCGTTCGACACGTGCTGCCATTCGCGCCAGGCGTACTGCAGGATCGCGAACTCGCGCTCGTCGGCGGGAGCGAAATTGACGTGGCCGCCCTCGCTGCCCAGGGTCACGAAACCGTCGGCGGTCGGGATCACGCCCGAGACGCCCAGGCCCGTGCCCGGACCCAGCACGCCGACCACGGCGTTCGGCGCCGGCGCGCCCTGCCCCACCTGCATCAGGTCGGCCGCGGCAAAGCCGGGAATGGCCATCGCCAGCGCCGTGAAGTCGTTGACGATCAGGAGCGTGTTCAGGCCCAGCTCGCGGCGCACGGCGTCGGTGGAAAACTGCCAGTCGCGGTTGGTCATGCGGACGAAATCGCCGCTGATCGGGTTGGCCACCGCCAGCGCCGCATGGTGCAGGCGGATGCCGGCGTGGTCGTGCAGGTAGTAGCGCAGCAGCGGGACGATGCCCTCGAAGTCCTCGCACTTGAGCACCCGCACCGCGCTGAACACGCCGGGCGCGGTCTGCAGCGCGAAGCGCGCGTGGGTCGCGCCGATGTCCGCCAGCAGGCGCGGGCCGTCGGCGAAGGCCGCGCGCGGAGACTTGTCGGCCAGGCGGCTCGCGTCCTGCTGCTTGCCCATTATGCGGCGCTGCCGGCGACGCTGCCGAACCAGGCGCCGTAGGGCGGCAGGGTCACGCGGCCATTGGCGGCGCTGCCCGGCAGGCCTTGCGCATCGAGCGCGATCGCCTGCACCGCCTCGGGCCAGTCGAAGCTCACCGGCTCAGCGCCCAGGTTGAAGGCGGCCAGCACGCCATCCATGCCGTCCAGGTCGCGGCGCAGGGCCAGCACCGGTTCGGGCGCATCGAAGAAGGCGATCTCGCCGCGCGTCAGCTGCGGCATGCTGCGGCGCCAGGCGATGAAGCGGCGCGCGAAGTTCAGGGGCGAATCCGCATCCCGTTCCTGGCGGTCGACCGCGACGGCCGCATGCGGCGCGGCCACCGGCAGCCAGGGCTGGCCGCTGGTGAAGCCGGCATGCGGCTTCTGCGCTTCCCACGGCATCGGCGTACGGCAGCCGTCGCGGCCCTTGAACTCGGGCCAGAAGGTGATGCCATACGGGTCCTGCAGCAGCTCGAAGGGCACGTCGGCCTCTTCCAGCCCCAGTTCCTCGCCCTGGTACAGGCAAGGCGTGCCCTTGAGCGAGAGCTGCATCGCCAGCACCAGCTTGGCCAGGGCCGGCGTCGGCTTGCTGTCGCTCCAGCGCGTGGCCACGCGGATGGCGTCGTGGTTACTTACCGACCAGGAGGCCCAGCCATCCTTCACGCGCTCGTTAAATTCCTCGACCTGGGTGCGGATGTGCGCGGCCGTGTGCACCGGCGTGAGCAGGTTGAAGCTGTAGGCCATGTGCAGCTTGTCGCCGCCCTCGGTGTACTCGGCCATCTGCGCCAGGGCGTCGTCGGAACTGACTTCGCCGATCGAGACCGCGCCGAATTCATTGAGCTGCGCACGTACCCGCTGCAGGAAGGCGATGTTCTCCGGCTGCGTCTTGTCGTATTGGTGGGCCTGCATGCCATAGGGGTTGACGTCGGTGACGGTGGACGTGTCGCGCACCAGCGCCGGCGGGTTGCTGCGCAGCTGGCGGTCGTGGAAGTGGAACACGCAGGCATCCATGCGCACGCCATCCACGCCGCGCTCGAGCCAGAAGCGCTGGGCGTCGAGGTGGGCCTGCTGCACTTCCGGGTTGTGGAAGTTCAGCTGCGGCTGGCTTACCAGGAAGTTGTGCATGTAGTACTGCTTGCGGCGCGTGTCCCATTGCCACGCCGAGCCGCCGAACACCGACAGCCAGTTGTTGGGCGGGCAGCCGTCCGGCAGCGGGTCGGCCCACACATACCAGTCGGACTTCGGATTGTCGCGGCTCGTGCGGCTTTCCAGGAACCAGGGATGGTTGTCGGCGGTGTGCGACATCACCTGGTCGATCATGATCTTCAAGCCCAGGCTGTGGGCCTTGGCGACCAGCTGGTCGAAGTCCGCCAGGGTGCCGAACAGCGGGTCGACGTCGCAGTAGTCGGCGATGTCGTAGCCGAAGTCCTTCATGGGCGAGGTGAAGAACGGCGACAGCCAGACGATGTCCACGCCCAGCTGCGCGATGTAGTCGAGCCGCTCGGTAATGCCGGGCAGGTCGCCGACGCCGTCGCCGTTGGAGTCGAGGAAGCTGCGCGGATAGACCTGGTAGATGATGGCTTCCTGCCACCAGTTCGGGTTCGCGGTCGTCGGGTTCTGGGTCATGGCTCGTCCGTCGGTGTTTTGTGGAATTCTAGGCAATATACAGGATCTCGAAAAACTTGACAATTGACCTATCTGCGCCATAAAACTTTAATTATCCTTATAAATCATGAGCTTAGGATTTGATGATCGTTTCCAGTGCCGCGGAAAAAGTAGCTAAACTACGCGACGACGCCCACTGCCGCATTTCGCAACAATATTTTTATTGCAAAGTAACTCAGCCTCGGCATAGGATCGCGTCTGTTTCGATTTTCCGAGGAAGCCATGACTTCTGCAGCAACGAGCGACGTAAGCAAGGCCGGGCGCATGCCGCGCCAGATCCCCTACATCATTGCCAACGAAGGCTGCGAGCGTTTCAGCTTCTATGGGATGCGCAACATCCTGACGCCCTTCCTGATCTCGACCCTGCTGCTGTTCGTGGCCGAGTCCGAGCGCACCGGCGAAGCCAAGCACGTGTTCCACACCTTCATGATGGGCGTGTACTTCTTCCCGCTGCTGGGCGGCTGGCTGGCCGACCGCTACTACGGCAAGTACAACACCATCTTCTGGTTCAGCCTCATTTACTGCGCGGGCCACGCCTGCCTCGCCATCTTCGAACACAGCGTCAACGGCTTCTACTTCGGCCTGTTCCTGATCGCCTTCGGATCGGGCGGCATCAAGCCGCTGGTGGCCAGTTTTGTCGGCGACCAGTTCGACAAGACCAACAAGAGCCGTGCGAAGGTCGTCTTCGACGCCTTCTACTGGATCATCAATTTCGGCTCCTTCTTCGCCTCGCTCCTGATGCCGCTGCTCCTGCGCGACTACGGACCGTCGGTCGCTTTCGGCGTCCCGGGCATCCTGATGTTCATCGCCACCATGATCCTGTGGAGCGGCAAGAAGAAGTACGTGCACGTGCCGCCCGCGGCCAGCAATCCGCACTCCTTCCTGCACGTGGTGCGCACCGCCGTGCTGGCGCAGCGCCCGGGCGCGGGCCGTCCCGGCCTGGTGGTGGCCGCCATTGGCGTCATCGGCGCCGTCGTGTCGCTGGCGTTCACGCCGAGCATGGGCTTCGTCATCGCGGCCTGCCTGGCGCTGGTGTCCCTGATCGCTTTCGTCGGCACCGGCGCCTCGATGCAGCTCGACCGCGCCCGCGGCGTGCACCCGGACGACGCCGTGGACGGCGTGCGCGCCGTGCTGCGCATCCTGATCGTGTTCGCGCTGGTCACCCCGTTCTGGTCGCTGTTCGACCAGAAGGCCTCGACCTGGATCGTGCAGGCCAATACCATGTCCACCGACGTCAGCTTCCTCGGCTACAGCTTCAATGTGCTGCCGGCCCAGATGCAGGCGCTGAACCCGCTGCTGGTGATGCTGCTGATCCCCTTCAACAACCTGGTGCTGTTCCCGCTGCTGAACAAGATCGGCCTGGTGCCGACCGCCCTGCGCCGCATGACCGCCGGTATCGCCTTCTCGGCACTGGCCTGGATCGTGGTGGGCAACCTGCAGGTGCAGCTCGACGCGGGTGATGCGGTGTCGATCGCCTGGCAGATCCTGCCGTATGCGCTGCTGACGCTGGGCGAGGTGCTGGTCTCGGCCACCGGCCTCGAATTCGCCTACAGCCAGGCCCCGGCCTCGATGAAGGGCGTGATCATGGCGCTGTGGTACCTGGCGGTCACGGTCGGCAACCTGTGGGTGCTGATCGTGAACTCGGGCGTGAAGAACCCTGCGGTGATTGCGCAGATCGAAAGCTCGGGGGTGGGGGTGATGGCCTTCCAGATGTACTTCTTTGCAGGCTTCGCGATGCTGGCGGCGCTGGCGTTCGGGCTGTATGCCCGCCGTTACAAGATGGTCGACAACTACCGCGGCTGATTCACCATGACCCGACTTCGCATTGTCGCCCTCGCGGCGACCGCCCTTGCCACGTCCGCGCACGCCGCGGTTCCCCTTGCCAGCTGCGACAGCCCGTCCTTCCAGCAGGTGCTCGATGCGTCGAGCGCCACGCTGGACGCGCGCGCCGTCTGGCTCGACGGCCGCACCGTGCAATGGCCCGGCGCCGAGGCCGGCGGCACGTTCCGCCTGTATTACTCGGCCACTGCGGGCATCGTCGCACAAGCCGGCGCCAAGGTAACAGGCGCCGACGGCGCATTGCCGCTCGACGCCTTCACCGGCCGGCTGCCGGAGCGCTTCAAGTACGTCGCCGCCGGCCCGGCGTTCGCGCTCCGCAGCGCAGACCTGCCGCGCATGAACGACCTGCACCGCGGCCAGCTGGTGCTGGTGCAGGAAGCGCTTGACGGCACCGTGCTCGCGGCGACCCGCATCCAGGTGGCAGGCGCGCTGGACGACCTGTACGCGCCCGCCGGCGAGCTCCCCGACCTGGGCGCCACGCCACGGAAAGGCCGCACGGCTTTCCGCCTGTGGGCGCCGACCGCGCGCCATGTCGCCGTGTGCACCTATGACAGCGCCACAGGACGCGCCAGCGCCGTGCACGACATGGCCTTCGACGCACGCACCGGCGCGTGGAGTGCGCAGGTTGCGCGCGACCTCTCCGGCAGCTACTACAAGTACGCCGTGGACGTGGCCGTCGACGGCATGGGCCTGGTGCGCAACCTCGTCACCGACCCATATTCCGTCAGCCTCACCACCGACTCGAAGCGCAGCTACATCGCCGACCTGGACTCGGCCAGGCTCAAGCCGAAGGGCTGGGACGCCACGCGCGCGCCGAACACGGTCAAGGCGCAGACCGACATGGTGATCTACGAGCTGCACGTGCGCGATTTTTCCATCAACGACCCGAGCGTGCCGGCGTCCAAGCGCGGCAAGTACGCCGCTTTCGGCGAGACCGGCTCGAACGGCATGCGCCACCTGAAAGCATTGGCCAAGGTCGGCCTGACCGACATCCACCTGCTGCCGGTGTATGACCTGGGCAGCGTGCCGGAACAGGACTGCGCAGTCCCGGCGCCCTCCGGCACGCCGGACGGCGAGAGCCAGCAGGCGCTGACCCGCAAGACCGCGGAAACCGATTGCTTCAACTGGGGCTACGACCCCTACCACTACAATGCCCCGGAGGGCAGCTACGCCAGCGACCCGTCCGACGGCGCGCGCCGCGTCATCGAATTACGCCAGATGGTGATGGACTTGCACAAGGCCGGCCTGCGGGTGGGCGTGGACGTGGTCTACAACCATACCTTCATCGCCGGCCAGAACGAGAAGTCGGTGCTCGACCGCGTGGTGCCGGGCTACTACCACCGCCTCAACGCCGTGGGCGGTATCGAGCGTTCCACCTGCTGCGACAACACTGCCACCGAGAACCGCATGATGGCCAAGCTGATGATCGACTCGGCGGAACTCTGGACGCGCCACTACAAGCTCGACTCCTTCCGCTTCGACCTGATGGGCCACCAGCCGCGCGATGCCATGGAGCGCTTGCAGAAGCGCGTGGACAAGGCCGCCGGCCGCCATGTGCAGCTGATCGGCGAAGGCTGGAATTTCGGCGAAGTGGCGGATGGCGCACGCTTCGTGCAGGCCTCGCAGCTATCGCTGAACGGTTCCGGCATCGGCAGCTTCAGCGACCGCGCGCGCGACGCCGTACGCGGCGGTTCGGCCGGCGACTCGGGCGAAGCGATGGTCCGCCGCCAGGGCTATATCAATGGCCTGGTGTACGACCCCAACGCGCTGGGCGGCGGGCACAAGGCCACCGACCTGCTGCAGGCGGCCGACATGATCCGCGTTGGCCTGGCCGGCTCGGTGCGCCGCTATCGGCTGCAGACCTTCGACGGCAACACCCGCAAGCTGGAAGACATCGCCTACGGCAACCAGCCGGCCGGCTACGCAAGCCAGCCGGGCGAAGTGGTGAACTACGTCGAGAACCACGACAACCAGACCCTGTTCGACATCAACGTACTCAAGCTGCCGCTGGCGACGAGTACCGCAGACCGCGCGCGGGTGCAGGTGCTGGGCATGGCGATCAACGCCTTCAGCCAGGGCGTGGCCTACTACCACGCCGGCATCGACACGCTGCGCTCCAAGTCGCTGGACAAGAACAGCTTCAATTCGGGCGACTGGTTCAACCGCATCGACTGGCGCTACCAGGACAACTACTTCGGCACCGGCCTGCCGCAAAGCGACGACAACGGCAAGGACTGGCCGCTGCTCAAACCCTACCTGGCGCAGGCCGAAGCGATCAAGCCGCGCCCCGCCGATATCGCCTTTGCGCGCGACGCCTTCCGCGACCTGCTGGCGATCCGCGCCAGCTCGACGCTGCTGCGCATGCGCACCACGGACGACATCGTGCAGCGCCTGCGCTTCTTCAACACCGGACCGCAGCAGGAAGCCACCGTGCTGGCCGCGTGGCTCGATGGGCGCAACTATGCCGGCGCGCAGTATGCCGGCATCGGCTACCTAGTGAACGTGGACAAGGTGGAGAAGCGGATCACGGACGCGGCGCTGCGCGGCAAGGCCTTGCGCCTGCACCCGGTGCACACGGCGCCCGGTGCGGCCGACAAGCGCGCCGCGCAAGCGCTGTTCGACAGCGCCACCGGCAGCTTTACCGTGCCGGCGCGCACCGCCGTGGTGTTCGTCGAACAGTAAGGCTAGGGCGCCGCGTCGCGCAGGCGGGCGATCTCCACCGCCCCCTTCTCGTCGAAGATCGGGCAGGCCTCGGCCAGCTTCACCGCCTCGTTGAAGTCGGCGGCTGCGATGATGGAGTAGCCCGACAGCGACGCGCTGCTCAGCTTCGGCCCGAGCAGGCGGCTCGGCACCTCGACGCTGTCGTGCGCCAGGCTGCCCCGGTCGACCAGCGCGGAACCCAGCCCGGTGAACCATGACGCCCAGCGTTCAGGGTTTTCGCCGATTTTTGCTCTGTACAGCCGAGCTTGTGTCCGATTGTCAGACCTGACCCCGAAGGTGCGAAGGTGCTAGGCCCACAGCCGGAGCGGCAGCAGCCCCCAGGCGGCCAGCACGGCCGCCAGTTGCAGCACCGCCACCAAGGCCGCCAACACAGCCTTGTCCAGCTTTCTCCGTCTCCACATCTCTCCCATCCCCACCAGCATCGCCAGCGGCAGCGCCCCCGTCACGGTGGCGAGCAGGCCGCTTGCCATCGTCAGGTCGCCCAACTGGAGGAAGGATTGCGTGTAGAAAAAGGGAAGCGGGAGCAGCAGGGCCAGCACGCCGGCGAACGGCGCCAGCAATGGATCATGGAGTGGCATGCTGCGCCTGGCCACCCTGACAGTTGCGCTGACCAGGATGAACGCCAGTCCCAGCATGCCCGCGGCCATGCTGGTCCACAGTGGCAACAGGCGCATGAGCGGCACCTGCGCGTAGCTCTGGGTCCCGGTGCTGATGATGCGCTCGCCTTGCGCCGAAATGAGCAGCACGTGCGACGGCATTAGTTTGCCCGGAGCACGGAATAGTCCCTTCCCCGCGTGGTCCAGCGCCACCGCCGCCGACTGGAATGGCGCGAAACGCAGTTGCGCCCCATCACTGCGCACGTGCACTGCGTTGAACACGGTATCGACGAAGCGCATGCTGTCGAAACGGTTAGGCGAAGGAATATAGAAGCCCTCCCAGCCGCGGGAATCGAAACGCGGCGCCGGGCTTGCCGGCGGCGCCGGGCCCGCGCGTCCCAACGCCTGGACCAGTGCGGCATCGAAGCGGTGGTAGTCGGCGGTCTCGCTATCGGCATTGATGGCGATGAAAAATGCCTGCTGCGTCTGCGGGAACAGGCACAGCGTCGCCCGGAAGCCGATCGTGTTTCCGCTGTGGCACTTGGCAAGCGCACCGTGGCGGTCGACCTTGCGCAGGCCGAGGCCATAGCCGACCGAGAGGCCCGCGCGCGCCGCTTCGGTTCCCTTCGGCTCGCCCATGCGGTGCAGCAGCACAGCATCGATAAATGGTTTTCCGCCAATGCTGCCGTCGCTCATGAGAAAACGCGCGAAGCGGCCCATGTCGGCGGCGGTCGTGGTGAACTGCCCCGCGGGGCGGACCCAGGACGGGACTGCGGGATGCGTTTCACCGTGCTCGACATGTCCCATCGCCAGGCGCGGGTCGCTGTCTTGCGACACGAAGGCGAAGCTGCTGTCGTGCATGCCTAGCGGCGCCAGCAGCGCGGCGTCGAAGTAGCGCTCGTAAGCTTGCTCCACCACCGCTTCCACCACCATGGCGAGCAGCGTGTATCCCATGTTGGAATATGAAAAGCGCGTGCCCGGCCGGTGGCGCAGGCGCAGCAAGCCGCTTTCCGGCGGGAAGGCTGCGGCCAGCGGCCCATCCGCACGCGGCCTCAAGCTGAAGACCTGCCAGAAGCGCGCATCGTCCAGGCCAGACGTGTGATCGAGCAAATGCCGGACACGCAGTGGATCGGTGTTCTCCCACGGATTGTCGAACGCCACCCCGGGCAGCAGCGCGGCCACTCGCGCATCCAGCGACAGGCGCCGCTCGCTGACCAGGCGCAACACCCCGGTTGCCAGCACCGCCTTGGCGACGGACCCGACCTGCACGCGTGCATCCGCCCGCATCGGCTCGCCGCTACGCGCATCGCTGACGCCGGCCGCGCCCTGCGCGTCGAGCGTGGTCCATACGGCGCCGTCAAGTCCTTGCTGCTGCAGCAGGGCGGCGATGCGTGGCGCCACGTTCGCCCCAGCCGCGTGCAATTGCACGGAAAGAAGCAGGATTCCCAACAACATGGTCAATGGTCTCAATCTGGCTACCCGAATAAGTGGTCGAGCACGCAGGATAGGAAACCCGTGGTGAAATCCCGGTGAAATCCGGTGGATTTGCCACAATCAAAGGAGAATCTTCACTGCGGCAAATGTCCCAGTAGCGGCTTGGTTATACTGTCGCCTGCCGCCACTAGAAAAGACGCCTGATGCACGCTGAACCAATTTCCCGCAGGATCCGTTCCCTGGTCCGCTCACTGCCCCGCACCGGTATCACACTCAGTGAGCTGATCCACCGCGTCGGCAACGACGGCCTGCTGATCCTGACCGCCCTGCTCACCCTGGTGTTCCTGCTCCCGGTGTCGATCCCGGGCGTAAGCACCGTGTTTGGCGCCGCCATTCTGCTGATCGGCATGAGCCGCCTGTTCCGGCGCGAATTGTGGATTCCGGCGAAGCTGAAACACCGGATGATCGGGACCAGGAAATTGCGCCCGGTACTGCGCAAGGCCTTGCCCTGGCTGCAGAAGCTCGAGCGCGTGAGCCGTCCCAACCGTATCCAGTGGATGGTGGCGGAGGGCCCGGTCGAACGCCTGAACAACCTGTCGATCGTGCTGGGCGCCGTGCTGCTGATGATGCCCTTCGGCCTGATCCCGTTCAGCAACACCTTCCCGGCGGTGGCCTTGCTATTCCTTGCGATCGGGCTGCTGCAGCGCGACGGTGTCTGCGTGCTGCTGGGCTATATCAGCAACCTCGCCACCATCATCTATTTCGCCGCGCTCATCGGTGGTGGCGGCCTGGCCGTACGCGAAGCGCTCAATCGCCTGGCCGCCTGAGTCCCAGCTGGGCGGGTTGCCGAATGCTGCCCTGAGCCAGGCTGCCAGCGCGCGCAGCTTGGTGGAAGGATTGCGGCCATCCGGGTGGGCGATGTAGATATATTCCTGCTCGGCGTCGATACCGATATCGATCACGCGCAGCGTCCCCTCCGCCAGCGCCCCGCTGACAATGAAGAGCGGCAGCAGGCTGACCCCCAGCCCTGCGATCGCCGCGTCGCGCATCATGTCGCCGTTGTTCAGGGCAGCCGCCAGCCGCCCCTGGACAATGCGGACATGGTCCTGCTGGCGAAAGCGCCAGTCGTCGCTCCCCCGGTTGGTATAGAAGATGCCGCGGTGCCCTTCCAGCTCGGCGGGCGTCGTGGGCACGCCATGGCGTTCGAGGTAGGCGGGAGCCGCGACCAGCACCCGGCGGCTGGCCGCCAGTGGCCAGGCGGTCAGGTAGGTGTCGCTCATCGGCCCGTGGCGGATGATGGCGTCGAAGCCATCCGAGCTGGCGTCCACCCTGCGGTCGTTCAGGTCGAGCGTAAGCTGGATGTCCGGATGCCGGGCCAGGAAGGCGTACAGCGCCGGGCCGAGATGCATGCGGCCGAAGGTGACCGGCGCCGAGATGCGCAGCGGCCCGCTGAGGGAGCCATGGCGCTCGGCCAGGTCCGATGCGGCTTCCTGCACTTCGCGCACGATGCGCCGGGCGCGCTCGAGAAAGGCGGCGCCGTCTTCGGTCACGCTGACCTTGCGGGTGGAACGCTGCAGCAGCCGGGTGCCGAGCGAGCGCTCGAGTTCCACCAGGCGGTCGCTCACGACTGAGCGCGCCACGCGCAGCCTGCGCGCCGCTTCGGTCAGCGAGCCGCATTCGGCCACACTCACAAAGGTGGCAATCCCCTCGAGTTTCATCATTGTTCGGCGTTCCCGGAAAGCTGGTGCGGGAATTGGTGGCTACTCCGCCCAAACATACTAAACCATACTGGATTGACTCCCAAGGGCAATGCGAAGGCCGACCGGCCTTCCCCTTTCGGGCGAGGAATCCATCATGTTCAAGTTCATCTCGGGTGCGGCGCTTGCCATGGCCCTTGCGCTGCCCGCTGCTGCGGAAGTCCAGCCCTTCCCCTCGTCGTTCCAGGCAAAACAGGTCCAGGCCGAAGGCGCGACGCTCCATGTCATGGTCGGCGGCAAAGGCCCTGCGGTGGTGCTCCTGCACGGCTTCGGCGATACCGGCGCCATGTGGTCTCCGCTTGCCGCCCGGCTGGCGGCGAAGCACACCGTGGTCGTTCCCGACCTGCGCGGCATGGGGCTGTCGTCCCATCCCGACGGCGGCTACGACAAATGGACCCAGGCCGGCGACATCCGCACTGTCCTGACCCGGCTGGGCATCGACCGGGCGGCGATCGTCGGCCATGACATCGGCACCATGGTCGCATTCGCCTATGCGGCCCGCTACCCTGAAAAAACCGAGCGCCTGGTGGTGATGGATGCCCCGGTGCCGGGCGTCGGGCCCTGGGACGAGCTTGTGCGCAATCCGCTGCTGTGGCACTTCTCCTTCGGCGGGCCGGATGCCGAGCGCCTGGTGGCCGGACGCGAGCGCATCTACCTCGACCGCTTCTGGAACGAGTTCGCGGGCGACCCGGCGAAGGTGGACGAGGCCACGCGCGCCTACTACGCCGCCCTCTACGCCCGTCCCGGCGCCATGCGTTCGGCCTTCGCCCAGTTCCGCAATTTTCCGAAAGACGGCGAGGACAACCGCAAGGCCCTCTCCGGCCGCAAGCTCGGCATGCCGGTCCTGGCCATCGGCGGCGCCAAGTCCTTCGGCGCGACCCAGGCGGCCGTCATGCGGCACGCCGCCGGAGACGTCACCGAAGTCGTCATTCCGGACGCCGGCCACTGGCTGATGGAAGAGGCGCCCGCCGCCACCATCGCCGCCGTCCAGCAATTCATCGATTGATCCGCTTGCTTACTCACTTTTCAAAGGAATCACCATGAACCGTTTGACCAACAAAGTCGCCCTCATCACGGGCGCCAGCGCCGGCATCGGCCGCGCCACCGCCATCCTGTTCGCCGCCGAAGGAGCAAAGCTCGTGGTCGGCGCCCGCCGCAAGGAAGAGCTGGACGCGCTGGTGGCCGAGATCGAAGCTGGCGGCGGCCAGGCCGTCGGCCTCGCAGGCGACGTGCGCTCGGAAGACTATGCGCGGGCCCTGGTGGCGCTGGCCGTCAGTACCTACGACCGGCTCGATATCGCCTTCAACAATGCCGGCGTGCTGGGGGAAGGCGGACCTTCCACCGGGGTGTCGGAAGCCGGCTGGAACGACGCGCTGGCGATCAACCTCACGGGCTCCTTCCTGGGCGCCAAACACCAGATCGCCCAGATGCTCAAGCATGGCGGCGGCTCGCTGATCTTCACCTCGACCTTTGTCGGCCATACCGCCGCCTTCCCGGGCGTGGCCGCCTATGCTGCCAGCAAATCGGGGCTGATCGGACTGACGCAGGCACTGGCCACCGAGTTCGGGCCGGACAATATCCGCGTCAACGCCATCCTGCCCGGCGCCGTCGATACCGCGATGTACCGCGAGATGAACGATACGCCCGACAAGACGGCCTATATCACCGGGCTGCACGCCCTGAAACGGGTGGGCTCGCCCGAAGAGGTGGCGCGCTCGGTGCTCTACCTGGCCTCGGACGATGCGAGTTTCGTGACCGGCACCGCGTCGCTGGTCGATGGCGGGGTGTCGATCGCGCGACCCTGACCCTACAGCCCGAGCTGCCCCAGGATCGCATCCTTGATTTCCTGCAGCGCCGGCTGCGACACCTTGCGCGGATGCGGCTGCGCGATCGCGAACACCGACTGGATCGTGGTCGGGCGCGGCGACAGCACCACCACGCGGTCGGCCAGGTAGATCGCCTCTTCCACGTCGTGGGTGATCAGGATGACCGTGTGGCGCTCTTCGCGCAGGATGCGCAGCAGCTCGTTGCGCATCTTCAGGGCCGTGAGCGCATCCAGCGCCGAAAATGGCTCGTCCATGAACAGGATGTCGGGCTTCACCGCCAGCGCCCGCGCGATCTCCACGCGCTTGAGCATGCCGCCCGAGAGCTCGTGCGGGTAGGCCTTCTCGAAGCCCTTCAGGCCCACCACGTCGGCGTAGTGGTCGGCGCTCGCCTCTTTCGCCGCCTGGTCCTTGCCCGACAGGCCGAACATCAGGTTTTCCTGCACCGTCAGCCACGGGAACACGGAGCCATGCTGCGAGATGACGATGGCATTGGGCGTGGGCCGCGTCACCGCCTGGCCGTCGATCGCGACCGACCCGCTGTCCGGATGCTCGAAGCCGGCCAGCAGTTTCATGAGGGTCGACTTGCCGCAGCCGGAGGGGCCGACGATGGCCACGAATTCGCCCGGCGCCACGGCCAGGTCGATGCCGTCGACCACCGGCAGGGAGCGGAACTGCTTGCGTACGCCGCTGACAAGAATCTTAGCGTCCATAACGCCACCTCACCTGTTTGAGTCCTTCAAGACGGCGCATCAGCGCATCGATGCCCAGGCCGATCAGCCCGATGATGATCATCGCCGCCACCACCAGGTCGTAGCGGTTGCCCGCATTACGCGAATCCATGATCAGGTAGCCCAGCCCCGAGCGCAGCGCGATCATCTCGGCCGCGACCACCACCAGCCAGGCCACCCCAAGGCCGATGCGCATGCCGGTCAGGACCTCGGGCAGCACGGCCGGCACGATCACCTGGCGGAACAGGCGCGCGCGCGAGACGCCGAAGTTCTCGGCGGCGCGCAGGTAGCGCGCATCGATGGTGTGCACGCCGGCGGCGGTCTGCACGATCATCGGGAACACCGAGGCCAGGAAAATCAGGAAGATCGGCGACATGTCGCCCACGCCGAACCACAGGATCGCGATCGGGATCCAGGCGATCGGCGAGATCGGGCGCAGGATCTGGAATACCGGGTTCAGGGTGCGGTAGGCGGCGTCGACGCGGCCCATCCACAGGCCGAGCGGCACCGCGCACAGCAGCGCGAGCAGGAAGCCGGTGGCCACGCGCCCCAGCGAAGCGGCGATGTGTTCCCACAGCGTGCCGTCGTCGACCAGCTCCATGGTGCCGGTCACCACCTGCAGCGGTGTCGGGAAGATCACGCTCTCGGTCTGCACCACGACGATCCACCAGATCGCGACGATGGCCGTGAGCACCAGCAGCGGGGGCCAGATCCTGTTCAGTCTATCCATCATTTATGCGTTGTCCTTCATTAGGGAGTGGAAGCGCCAGCGCAGGCGCGCCAGGCCCGCGCCGGGCGCTTCCTCGACCAGCACCGTCATCTTGCCGCTGGCGTGGGCGGTGCAGTCGAAAGGATGTTCGCCGGCTTGCGCGAACGGCAGGCGGAAGTCCTGGCCCGGCATGATCAGGACGGGGCCGAACATCTGCGGCACCGTGTCGCTGTTGCGCAGCAGGAGCACGTCGCGCACGCCCAGCGTCAGGGTGACCTGTTCGGGCAGGATGGCGGCCTGGTCGCCCTTCATGCGGCGCTCCCAGGTGCCCTTGGGAATTTCGAACAGCTGGTCGCGCGAGGCCGCCTGCAGCGGCGCAAAGGCCGCCCAGGCGAGCGCTGCAAGCAGTGCCAGCACTGCACCGATACCGATGCGTTTTCCCATCTACTCGGCCGCCAGCACGTTCACGTCGTGCACGATGTCGTCGGCCGGCCGGCCGAACGGCAGCAGCGCGCGCAGCATGCCCTTCTTGTCGATGAAGTAGAGGTAGGATGAGTGCCCCACCTGGTATTCAAGCTTGCTGTCGCCCATTGGGTGCCTGGTGGCCGTGATGCCGTAATCCTTGCGGATCGCCGCCATCTGTTCTAGCGTGCCGGTGATGCCGATAAAACGTTTGTCGAACTGCGCCAGGTAGGTTTTCAGGCGCGCCGGGGTGTCGCGTTCCGGGTCGACCGAAATGAACAGCACCTGCATCCGCTCCGCGTGCGGGCCCAGCTTCTGCTGCGCCTGCGCCAGCGCCGCCAGGGTGGCCGGGCACACGGCGGCGCAATGGGTGAAGCCGAATTCCACCACCACCACCCGGCCGCGCAGCGCGGACAGGCGGAAGTCGCTGCCATCGGCTGCCTTCAGGGCGATCTCGGGCGCGGCCCGCGCCGGCGAGAACACGCCGGACTTCAGCACCGGCGCGGCCTGCGCCGTGGCGCCGCACAGCAGCAGCGCGGCCAGCCATGCGCGCTTCACAGCGCCACCTTGACGGGCCGGATATTCTTGACAAAACTCTCGTCCACGTACTGCTCGTAGGCCACCGGGCGCTTGAGCGTGCCCGCTTCGATCGACAGTTTCATCAGCTCGTCGAATTCCGGACGCAGCATGCGCAGGTCGCCGTAGGTCACGCGGTCGGCCGGGTTCTCCATGACGAACTTGATGATGTTCGGGTCCTGGTTGAAGAACTTGCGGTTGGAGGCAATCGTTGCCGCCTTGCTGCGGTTGGCGGGCGCGGCGTCGAGCCAGGTGCCGGCGGCCTGCACGTAGTTCACCAGTTCCTGCACCAGCGGGCGGTTGGTCTTGATCAGTTCTTCGCGCACCGTCAGCACGCAGCAGATGTAGTTGCGCCACTCGGTGCGCGTCATCGACAGCGGACGCGCATAGCCGGCGCGCTGGGCGGCGGCGCCGAAGGGCTCGCCGGTGCAGTAGCCATCGACGGCCTTGGCGTACAGCGCGGCCGGCATGTCGGGCGGCGCCATCTCGATGATCTGCAGGTCTTTCGGCGACATGCCTTCGCGCGCCAGCATCTTGCGCAGGAACAGGAAGTCGACCGCGAAGCGGCTCGGGATGGCGATGCGCTTGCCGCGCAGGTCGGCGAATTTCTTGTACGGCGAATCAAGGCGCACCATGATCACCGCGCCCGAGCGGTGCCCGAGCGAGACGATCTTGAGCGGGATGCGCTTGTCGGTCAGGTCCATCACCAGGGGCGCGAGCATGTAGGCGGCCTGGATGCGGCCGGTCATGAGCGACTCCTTGATCTCCGGCCACCCGGAATACTTGCTGTACTCGAAGGCGGTGAAGGGCGCGTCGGGCTTGCCGTCGGCCGCAGCCTTGGCCTTGCAGGCGATCGGCAGGGTCAGGTTGCAGGTGACGGGCAGGCCGCCCACCACCAGCGGCGCCGGCGCGGCGCGGGCCGTGCCAATGCCTGCCAGCGGCAGGGCCAGTGCGCCGCCAATCAGCTGGCGGCGGCGCGTAGAATGCTCATGCATGGAAACGCTTCCAAATTCGTGGTTCGGGCCATTCTAGCACCCGGATAAAAAGCAATTACATATCCAGGTGCGAGATCAGCAGCCGGCGCTCGGCATCGCCCTCGCCGCCCGCCTCGCCTTGCGTGCCGAGCGAGATCCCGACCGACATGATGTCGATCAGGAGCAGCTGCAGGATGCGCGAGATCATCGACAGGAAGGTGGTGCTGTCTTCGCTGTGGTCGACCGCCAGGCAGACGGTGGATTTCTTGGCCAGCGCCGACTTGCTGCTGGTGATGGCGATGACGTCGGCCCCCACGCTGCGCGCCGTGTCGACCGCCGCCAGCAGTTCCGGCAGCTGGCCGCCGGTGGAAATGGCGATCACCACGTCGCCCGGCCCCAGCAGGCCGGCGGCCAGCGTGAACAGGTGCGAGTCGCCATACAACGCGGCCGGGATGCGGAAACGGAAGAACTTGTGCTGCCCGTCCAGCGCCACCGCACGGGCATTGCCCATCGCGTAGAACTCGACCCGGCGCGCGCGCCGCAGCAGTTCGATGGCGCGGTCGATCGCGTGCACGTCCAGCTGGTCGCGGAACTTCAGGATCGCCGATACGGTATTGTCGATCACTTTGGCCGACAGGTCGTGCGTCGAGTCGCTCATGCGCACCTGGCTGTGGCGCACGGGAATCGTGCCGGTGAGGCTGCCGGCGAACTTGAGCTTGAACTCGGCCAGGCCCTGGAAGCCGAGCGAGCGGCAGAAGCGGATCACGGTCGGCTGGCTGACGTCGGCCAGGCGCGCGATCTCGGCGATCGGCTCGCCCAGCACCTTGCGCGGATGCTCGAGCACCAGCGCGGCGACGCGCTGCTCGGCCGGCGAGAGTTCGTGGCGCAGCTGCTGCACGCGGTCCATCAGCGTGTTGGCGCCGGTACGCCCGCGCAGGTGCTCGGACAGGATGCGCGAGACGCCATGCAGGGCCGGGTTGGGCGTCATGATGACGTAGGTCGGGATCTGCGCGATGTAGTCGGTGAAGCGGCCCTTGGCTTCGAAGCGGCTGCGGAAGGGCGAGCGGGCGAACCACTCGGCGATGCGCGGCACGATGCCGCCGCCGATGAAGATGCCGCCAAAGGCGCCCAGGGTCACCGCCAGGTTGGCGGCCGCGCCGCCCAGCATGCCGGCGAAGACTTCCAGGGTTTCGAGGCACAGCGCGTCGTTGTCGTCGAGCGCGCCGCTGACGATGTCGGCGGTGCTGCGCGCCGGCGCGGCGGCGCCGTTGCGGCGCGCCAGCGCGCGGTACATCAGTTCGATGCCGGGACCGGAAATGAGGCGCTCGTTGGACACGTGCGGCCACTCTTCCCACGCGTATTGCAGGATCGCGAACTCGCGTTCGTCGGCTGGGGCGAAGTTGACGTGGCCCCCTTCGCTGCCGAGGGTGACGAAACCGTCGATGGTCGGGATCACGCCCGACACGCCCAGGCCCGTGCCCGGTCCCAGCACGCCGGCCACCGCGTGGCTTTGCGGCGCGCCGCCGCCGACCTGCAGCAGGTCCTGCGGCTTGAAGCCCGGCAGCGCCATCGCCAGCGCCGTGAAGTCGTTCACGATCAGCAGCGTCGACAGGCCCAGTGCGCGGCGCACCTCGTCGGTCGAGAACTGCCAGTCGCGGTTGGTCATGCGGATGGTGTCGCCGCTGATCGGGTTGGCCAGTGCGAAGGCCGCGTGGTTGATGCGCACGCCGCCGATCTGCGCCAGGTAGGCGTGCAGCAGCGGCACGATGCCGGTGTAGTCGTCGCACAGCAGCACCGCGACCTGGCGCAGCACGCCGGGCGCGGTCTCGAGGCCGAAGCGCGCATGCGTAGCACCGATGTCGGCCAGCAGGCGGGGACCGTCGGCGAAGGCGGCGCGGGAAGGTTTCAGTTCGTTGTCGGGTTCAACTGTCATTGCGATCGATTCTGGGGCGCGAGGCTGGTTGCGAATCGCCTTAGGATACCATTGATCGAATGGCAAAAAAATGCCTCATCAATCGGGTTTCGTTCGGCGAGTTCTTCGCTCGAATCGAGAACCTCAGTCCAGCGCGATCAGCGCCACCGGCGCTGCCGCCCCGAACTGCACCTTGCCCCCGGCCACGATCGCCGACTGCCCCGAATACCAGTCGCGTACCGTCTGGCCGTCGTTGAACACGCCGGCCACCGACACCGGCACCGCCTTGTCCTTCGGCAGGTCAAGCGCGACCACGACGCGGTCGCTCACGCCATCCTGTTGCCAGGTGCGCTTGAAGGTGTAGGGGCTGTGCGCCAGCATCTGGTGCACGCCCGCGCCTACCGCCGGGTGGGCGGCGCGGAAGCGGCCCAGTTTCGCCCAGTGCTCGCGTACGTCGGCCACGCGGTGCTGGCCACGCTGGGTATTGGCCGCCAGCTCGTCCCAGTTCATGAACGAGCGCAGGGTGGCGTCGCCCACGGCGCCGTCGATCTTGAGCAGGCGCGCGGTCTCGTCGCCGTAGTAGATCTGGGCGGCGCCCGGCGCCAGCAGCAGCTTGTTGGCCGATTCCAGCGGGCGCTGGCGCAGCGGGTCGAACGGGCCGCCGTCGTCGTGCGAGCTGATGTAGTTCAGGACCGAATAGCCTTTCATGGGGCCGTGCAGCGCCTTCGAATAATCGGAGAACAGCTTCTCATAGCCCTGGGCGGCATCGGACTTCATGCTGAAGTTGATCATGCTGTCGAAGCCATTGGCCAGATAGTCGATCTTTTCGCCGCCGCCCATGTCGTAGCTGCGGCCGTGGTTGATCGAATAGCCGTACACTTCCGAGGTCATGAAGAACGGCAGGTCGCCCACGCGCTTGCCCGGATTGGCGCGCTTCCACTCTTCATAGGCGAGGCTGGCTTCCTGCTTGAGTTCCTTCCACACCCCGGGTTCGGTGTGCTTGACGGTGTCGGCGCGGAAGCCGTCCACCCCGTACTTGCGGATCCAGTCGGTGTTCCACTTGATGAGGTAGTAGCGCGGCGCGCGCGGGTAGCCGGTGCGCTTGAAGAAGGCGTCCAGCTCCTTCACTTCGCGCTCGTAGCGCCCTTCCTTCTTCCATTTCGCCACCAGCAGCGGCGGCAGCGCGACCGCCTTGTCGCTGCCGGTGAGGAAGTCGGGCAGGTTATCCACCAGGGTGCAGTCCATCGTCGTGGGCGCGTCCTTGAAGGTGCATTTCGGGCCGGTGCGCACCCAGTCCTTCGGCCAGGCCGGATCCTGTTTGGTCACGGGGCCCGTGTGGTTCATCACCACGTCGAAGATCACGCGGATGCCGTTGGCGTGCGCGGTGTCGACGAACGTGCGGAAGTCCTGTTCGGTGCCCAGATTGGCGTCGACCGCCGTGAAGTCCTTGGCCCAGTAGCCGTGGAAACCGTAGCTGTTGCCGGTGCCCTCGTCGGTGGAGGCGTGGATCTGCTCGGTCGGTGGCGTGAGCCAGATGGCGGTCACGCCCAGGTCCTTGAAGTAGCCTTCGCGGATCTTGGCCGTGATGCCGGCCAGGTCGCCGCCCATGAAGCCGCGCAGCTTTGCCGCGTCCAGCTTGCGGCCGTAGGCCAGGTCGTTCGTCTTGTCGCCGTTGTTGAAGCGGTCCGTCAGCAGGAAGTAGACGGTGGCGTTCTCCCAGACGAAGGGCTTGCCGGCGCTCTGGCCTGGCTTGGTCTGGGCGCTGCTGTCGGCGCAGGCGCCGAAGGCGAGCAGCATGGCGGCGGCAAGGACGGGAAGTTTCATGCAGGTTCCTGTGGTGGGTGGTGGAGGGTCAGGTGACGACGGTCGGGCGGTCGCGGCCGGTGCGCTGGCGCAGGCCGGACACGCTGTCGGCGATGGCAATGAGTTCGGACAGGGCGTACTGGGTGTCGATGTCGTGGCGCGCCGGGTCGGCCTCGTAGCGTTCGAGGTAGAGGCGGACGGTCGCACCTTCGGTGCCGGTGCCGGACAGGCGGAACACGATGCGCGAGCCGTCCGCCATGACGATGCGGATGCCCTGGCGCGTCGCCACCGAATGGTCGACCGGGTCGGTATACGCGAAATCGTCGGCCAGCGCCACGCGGAAGCTGCCGAACACCTGGCCGGCCAGTGCCGGCAGTTGCGCGCGCAGCGCCGCCATCATGGCGTCGGCGGCAGCGGCATCCACCGCCTCGTAGTCGTGGCGCGAATAATAGTTGCGGCCGAAACGGGCCCAGTGCTCGCGCACGATCTCGCCCACCGGCTTGCCGCGCACGGCCAGCAGGTTGAGCCAGAACAGCACGGCCCACAGGCCGTCCTTTTCGCGGATGTGGTGCGAACCGGTGCCGTAGCTTTCTTCGCCGCACAGCGTCACCAGCTCGGCGTCCATCAGGTTGCCGAAGTACTTCCAGCCGGTGGGGGTCTCGAAGCAGGAGATGCCGAGGGCCTCGGCCACGCGGTCGGCCGCCGTCGACGTCGGCATCGAGCGTGCGATGCCCTGGACACCGCCCGCGTAGCCCGGCGCCACGGTGGCGTTGGCGGCGATGATGGCCAGGCTGTCCGATGGTGTGACCGCCAGCCTGCGGCCGACGATCATGTTGCGGTCGCCGTCGCCGTCCGAGGCGGCGCCGAAGTCCGGGGCGCCGGGTCCGTCCATGCAGGCGATGAGTTCGGCCGCGTTGACCGGGTTCGGGTCCGGATGGCCGCCGCCGAAATCTTCCAGTGGCTCGCCATTGACGACGGTGCCTGCCGGGGCTCCGAGCATGCCTTCGAGGATGGTCGTGGCGTAGGGACCGGAGACGGCGTGCATGGCGTCGAAGCGCATGCGGAAGCCGCCGGCGAACAGGGCGCGGATTGCAGCGAAGTCGAACAGGCGCGCCATCAGTTCGGCGTAGTCGGCGACCGGGTCGATGATCTCGACGGCCATGCCGTCGAGCTGGGTGCTGCCCAGCTGGTCGAGGTCGACCGGTCCGGCGTCGCTGATGCGGTAGTGCGTGAGCGCCTGCGTGTTGGCGAACATCGCTTCGGTGAGGGTTTCCGGCGCCGGGCCGCCGTTGCCGATGTTGTACTTGATGCCGAAGTCGCCGTCCGGTCCGCCCGGATTATGGCTGGCAGACAGTACGATGCCGCCAAACGCGGCGTGCTTGCGGATCACGCAGCTCACGGCCGGCGTGGAGAGGATGCCGCCGCGTCCCACCAGCACCCGCTGCACGCCATGGGCCGCGGCCATCCGCAGGATGGTCTGGATCGCGCCGCGGTTGAAATAGCGGCCGTCGCCGCCGACGACCAGGGTGCGGCCTGCGCCCTCGCCCAGGGTCAGGAAGATCGCTTCGACGAAATTCTCGAGGTAGCCCGGTTGCAGGAATTCGGTGACCTTCTTGCGCAGGCCCGAGGTGCCGGGCCGCTGCCCGGCAAAGGGCGTGGTCGGAATGGTCTGGATACTCATGCTTCGCTCCTGTCGTGATCGCGTGGTGCTACATCGTCCGATGTTGGCAAAACCTTACGATACGACAGGCGCGAAATCATTGGCGCGCGGGCTTAGGCGGATGCCTTTACCGGCGCTGCGCGGTCGCTGACGAACAGGGTCAGCACGGCCGCGACCAGCATGCA
Organism: Massilia yuzhufengensis; assembly: GCF_900112225.1. Taxonomy (GTDB): domain Bacteria; phylum Pseudomonadota; class Gammaproteobacteria; order Burkholderiales; family Burkholderiaceae_D; genus Telluria; species Telluria yuzhufengensis. The sequence goes on from NZ_FOLD01000005.1 coordinate 147,777, forward strand.
GGCGCCGCCCAGCATCAGGGTCAGCACCGTGTGGCCGCCGAAGAAATGCTTGGTCACGCCGCCCAGCAGCAGGCCGCTGCAGATCTGCGGGATCACGACGAAGAAGTTGAACAGGCCCATGAAGTAACCCATGCGCTTGGCCGGCAGCGAACCGGCCAGGATGGCGTAGGGCATGGTCAGGATCGAGGCCCAGGCCAGGCCGACGCCGATCATCGGGACCATCAGCGTGTGCTTGTCGGTGATGAAGTAGATGCTGGCCAGGCTCAGCCCCCCGATGGCCAGGCAAGTGGCGTGCACGGTCTTGCGGCTGGTGGCGCGCGCGAAAATCGGCAGGATGAAGGCGGCCAGCGCCGAGACGCCGCTGTAGACCGCGAACATGATGCCGACCCAGCTGCCGGCGGCCTGGAAGCTCGACGATTGCGCGTCGGTCGTGCCGAACACATTGTCGGCGATGGCCGAGCCGGTGTAGATCCACATCGCGAACAGCGCGATCCAGGTGAAGAACTGCACGAAGGCCAGCTGCACCATGGTTTTCGGCATCTTGGCGAAGCCGCCGAGGATCTCGGCCAGTGCCACGCTGAAGCTGCGGGCGTGCTTGCGCTCGGCGTTGAAGGCCTCCATGTCGGGCGGCGGCAGTTCGTCGGCGCTGACCACGGTCCAGAGCACGGCCAGGAAGAAGATCGCGCCACCGGCATAGAACGAATAGCGCACGGTGTCCGGGATCAGGCCGCCCACGGCTTCATTCGACACGCCCATCGATTCGAAGAAGGTCGGCAGCAGCGAAGCGATCACCGCGCCGCAGCCGATGAAGAAGGTCTGCATCGCGTAGCCGGCGGTCTGCTGCGAGGTATCGAGCTTGTCGCCGACAAAGGCGCGGAACGGCTCCATCGACACGTTGATGGCGGCGTCCATCAGCCACAGCACGGCCACCGCCATCCACAGGGCGGCGGAGTTCGGCATCAGGAACAGCGCGATGGCCGCCAGCACGGCGCCGATGAAGAAGAACGGGCGGCGCCGGCCCCACTTCGGGTGCCAGGTGTTGTCGCTCAGGTAGCCGATGATGGGTTGGACCAGCAGGCCGGTGACGGGCGCGGCCAGCCAGTACAGCGCGAGGTTGTCGGGGTCGGCGCCGAGCGTCGAGAAGATGCGGCTGGTGTTGGCGTTTTGCAGTGCGAAGCCGAACTGGATGCCGAAGAAGCCGAAGCTCATGTTCCAGAGCTGCCAGAACGACAGGCGCGGCTTGAGCGTGCCAGTGTGCATATCCATGTGTGTCCCCAATCTGGCCCGGGACAAGTGCCGGGCTCTCTCGTGTGATGGCGGTAGGCCGACGCAGCCGGCCCACCCTAATCTGTAGCAAAATAACATGGCGATTTCTGAGTGTCAATCGAAGAGCCTCCATAGTAGAATCGACACCACAGCGGTGGCCGAATATCCCGCCTCTGTAGTCAAACAACATAAGAATGCCTGCCAAAGGAGACAATGCATGCGCCTGTTCCGCTCCCCTGCCACCCCCTTCATCGTGGCCGCCCTGGCCGCCTCCCCTGCCGCGCCGGCCGCGGACAAGCCCGAGCCGGCCAAAGCCTCGACCGCGCTGCCGGGCGTGAGCCTGCTCGGCGCACCGCTGGACATGCCGGGACTGGAGCGCAAGCGCCAGCTGCGCCTGTACCTGCCGCCGGGTTATGCGACGTCCGGCAAGCGCTACCCGGTACTCTACATGCACGACGGCCAGAACCTGTTCGACGTGGCCACCGCCTATGCCGGCGAATGGCAGGTCGACGAGACGCTCGACGCGCTGGCCAGGGAAGGCAAGCTGGAACTGATCGTGGTCGGCATCGACAACGGCGGCGAGAAGCGCATGACGGAACTGAACGCCTGGGACAGCAAGCGCTTCGGTGCGGCCGAGGGCCGCGAATACACCGACTTCGTGGTCAAGACCGTCAAGCCGCTGGTCGACCGCAGCTACCGCACCCTGCCCGGCCGCGAGCACACCGCCATCATGGGCAGCTCGATGGGCGGCCTGGCCTCGCACTACGCGCTGGCGCAGTACCCGCAGGTGTTCAGCAAGGCCGGCGTGTTCTCGCCGGCCTACTGGACGGCGCAGCCGTCGTTCGCCTTCGTGGCCGGCAGACCGGCGCCGAAGGATGCGCGGGTGTTCATGCTGATGGGGGAGAAGGAAGGCCCGGAGATGGTGGCCGATGTGAAGCGCATGGCGGAGGTGGTGCAGAAGAGCGGGCACCCGGCGGCAAACACGCGGCTCAAGATCGTGCCGGGGGCGGAGCACAATGAGAAGTTCTGGGCGGGGGAATTGCGGGAGGCGTTGTTGTGGATGTTTGCGCCGGTGGATACGACGCTTGCGAGCAGCCACAAACAGACTTAATTTAGTTAACACGTCGTTCCGGCGCAGGCCGGAACCTAATTTTCGCGAGCAGTGGTTACATCGAGCGATAGCTGCAGCGCATGCAAAATTGGGTCCCGGCCTGCGCCGGGACGACGGGGCATCGGTACGTAGCCGAAACTACGCAGCCGATACCGATCAATCAAACAATCAACCCTTACGATGCGGCTTCTTCGTCCCCGCCTTCGTAAAGCTCTTCTTCTTCGGCGCCGACGGCGCCGACGGTTCTTCGCCGTCGCGGGTCATGTTCAGCTGCTGGCCCGCCACCCACACGGTTTTCAGGTGGCTGATCAGGTCAGGCGGCATGTCGTCCGGCAGGTCGAGCGTGCTGAAATCGTCGTAGATCTCGATGCGGCCAATGTACTTCGACGGGATGTTGCCCTCGTTGGCGATGGCGCCGACGATGTTGCCTGGCTTGACGCCGTGCTGGTGGCCCACCTCGATGCGGAAGGTGGCCATGCCCGGTTCCGACTCGCGCACCACGCGTTCCTTCTTGAACGGCACGGTATCACGCGATTCGCGCGACTCGCGCGGCTCGCGCACCGGACGCGCCGGACGCTCTTCCCAGGCGCCCGATTCGCGCGGCGCAAAGTCGGCGCGCGGTTCGCGGTCCGGCTTCTCGATCAGCAGCGGCACGTCGCCGCGGCCCAGCTTGGCCAGCGCGGCGGCGATGTCGACCGCCGGCACGTTCTGTTCGCGCTCGTACTCTTCGATCAGCGAGCGGTACATATCCAGGCCGCCGGCGGCCAGCATCTCGGTGATCTGGTCCTTGAACTTGGCGATACGCACGTCGTTCACCGCCTTCACGGTCGGCAGGGTCAGCTGCGAGACCGGCTGGCGGGTGGCGCGCTCGATGGCCTTGAGCAGGCTGCGCTCGCGCGGGGTGATGAACAGGATGGCGTCGCCGCTGCGGCCAGCGCGGCCGGTACGGCCGATGCGGTGGGTGTAGCTTTCCGGGTCCGACGGCACGTCGTAGTTGATCACGTGGCTGATGCGCTCCACGTCCAGGCCGCGGGCGGCGACGTCGGTCGCCACCAGGATGTCGATCTTGCCGTTCTTGAGCTGCTCGATGGTGCGTTCGCGCGCCTGCTGGGCCATGTCGCCATTGATGGCCACGGCCGCGAAACCGCGCGCCTGCAGCTTGGTCGCCAGTTCTTCGGTGCCCAGCTTGGTGCGGGCGAAGATGATCATGCCGTCGAAAGGCTCGGCTTCCAGGATGCGGGTCAGCGCTTCGAGCTTCTGCATGCCCGACACCAGCCAGTAGCGCTGGGTGATGTTCTCGGCGGTGCCGGTCTTGGCCGCCACGGTGACTTCCTGCGGGTCGCGCAGGTAGGTTTTCGCGATGCGCTTGATCGCCGGCGGCATGGTGGCCGAGAACAGCGTGGTCTGGCGTTCGGCCGGGGTCTTTTTCAGGATCTGCTCGACGTCGTCGATGAAGCCCATCCGCAGCATTTCATCGGCCTCGTCCAGCACCAGGGTCTTGAGCCTGGACAGGTCGAGCGAGCCTTTCTCGAGGTGGTCGATGACGCGGCCCGGGGTGCCGACGATGACGTGCACGCCGCGGCGCAGCGCCTGCAGCTGCGGGCCGTAGCTCTGGCCGCCGTAGATCGGCAGTACGTGGAAGCCCTTGATGTGGGCGGCGTAGGTCTGGAAGGCCTCGGCCACCTGGATCGCCAGCTCGCGCGTCGGCGCCAGCACCAGCGCCTGGGGCGTGGCCTGCTTGATGTCGAGGTTCGACAGGATCGGCAGCGCGAAGGCGGCGGTCTTGCCGGTGCCGGTCTGGGCCTGCCCGAGCACGTCGCGGTTGCTCAGCAGCAGCGGGATGGTTGCAGCCTGGATCGGCGACGGCGCTTCGTAGCCGACATCCTTCAGTGCCTTGAGGACGGGCGCGGAGAGGTTCAGGTCGGAAAACGTCGGGAGGGGGGTGTCAGACATGTTAAAGCTTTCAGAATTGATACTAAACCGACAGTTTACTCTTTCGGAGGAAGACGGCGGGCACTATTTGGAACGGGCTCGATTTTTTGCCTATCGGAAACCCAAAAGAAACGGCCCCATGCGCCATTCACGCATGGGGCCGCTGGATGCTGCTGCGCGCGCTACATCTTCTTCGCCGCGCAGGTTTTCGCGATGTAGTCGCGATGCGAAGGCATCACGTTCACGCACTTGGCGATCACGTCGCGCACGCCGCCGAGATAGTCGGCGATGTCGCTTTCCGACTGCGTATCGGCCAGCGGGTGGTAGCCCTCGATCGGCATGTTCTGCCCTTCGAAGACCTGGATCCACGCCACTTCCGAGAACAGTTCGTTGTCGACCCGGACCACGCGGCCGTGGGTGCGGTACAGGTCCATCTTGTGCTGCAGCGTCTCGGGAATGGCCATGTTGGCGCACGCCGTCCAGTAGGCTGAATCGGACCGCTGGTTCAGCTTGTAGTGCAGGATGATGAAGTCGCGGATGCGCTCGTATTCGAAGCGCGACTGGCGATTGAATTCATCGCGCACGATGGTGCTGAAGCCGCGGTCCGGGAAGAAGTCGACCAGGCGCTGGATGGTCGACTGGATCAGGTGGATGCTGGTCGACTCGATCGGCTCCAGGAAGCCGCTGGCCAGGCCGATGGCGACCACGTTGCGGTTCCACGACTGCTTGCGCATGCCGGTCTGGAACTTGATCAGGCGCGGTTCGGCCAGCGCTCGGCCGTCCAAATTGGCCAGCAGCGTGCTGGCCGCTTCGTCGTCGCTGATGAAGCGGCTGCAGTAGACGTGGCCGTTGCCGGTGCGATGCTGCAGCGGGATGCGCCACTGCCAGCCGGATTGGTGGGCGGTGGCGCGGGTATACGGGGTCATGGCGGCCACCGATTCGCAGGGCACGGCCAGCGCGCGGTCGGCCGGCAGCCAGTGGGTCCAGTCCTCGTAGCCGGTTTGCAGGGTCTGCTCGATCAGCAGGCCGCGGAAACCCGAGCAGTCGATGAACAGTTCGCCCTCGACGCGCGCGCCGCTTTCCAGCTCGATGGCGTCGATGAAGCCGTCGCTTTCGCGCTGGGTGGCGCGGGTGATCTTGCCTTCGATGCGCACCACGCCGCGCGACTCGGCCAGCTTGCGCAGGTATTTTGCGTACAGGCTGGCGTCGAAGTGATAGGCGTAGGCGATGTCGCGCAGCGGCGAATTGGGCACGTCCATCCGCGGCGGCATGAATTTGTCGGCCTTGGCGGCCATGCGCGTGATCGAGTATTCCTCGAGCGGCGCGGCCTTGCCCGCGCGGCGCATGCGCTGCCAGTACTGGTCGAAGGGCAGCGTGGCCAGGTCCTGTCCCAGGCGCCCGAAGCCGTGCATGTAACGGTCGCCCAGCTTGCCCCAGTTGACGAACTCCACGCCGAGCTTGAAGCTGCCCTGGGTCTCGCGCATGAACTCGTTCTCGTCGATGCCGAGCACGCGGTTGAAGCGCTGGATCATCGGGATGGTCGCTTCGCCGACGCCGACGATGCCGATGTCGTCCGACTCCACCAGGCGGATGTTATAGCGGCCATTGAGCATGGTCGACAGCGCGGCGGCCGTCATCCAGCCGGCGGTGCCGCCGCCGACGATGACGATGTCCTTGATTGGTTCGTTGTGCATATGTGTTCGCCCGGAGGTCAAAAAAACGACCCCTGGCAGGCAGTTGCCCGGCAGGGGTCGTTACTTTACCGCAGTTCAGCTCAGCTTAGAACTTGTAGCTGGCGCCGAAGTGGTAGGTGCGGCCGTAGTCGACACGGTTGGTCGGGTTGTTCTCGTCGTCGGTGAACTCCAGGAACGGCTGGTTGTTCCAGTTCTGGGCCTGGGCAAACAGGCTCACGCCCTTCAGCCAGCCGCTCTGGATTTCGTACGAGGCCTGCAGGTCGACGATGGTCTCACCCTTGATGAAGGTGAGTTGTGCGTTGTCCTGGAAGTCCGAGACCTGGCCCAGGAAGCTCGAACGCTTGCGCGCCGCGGCGGCGATCTGGAAGCCGTTCTTCTCGTAGTACAGGCGCAGGTTGCTGACCTTGCGCGACAGGCCAGGCAGCGGAATGCTGACCGCGCTGCCGGTGACGTTGCCGAAACCTTCGCGCGGCAGGTCGATGCTGCTCTTGGTATCGGAGTGGTTCAGCATCACGCCGAAACCGTCCAGGTACTGGGACGCCATCGAGAACGGCAGGTTGATCGCCAGCTCGTAGCCACGCAGGTTGCCGCCGTCGCCGTTCATCGGCTGGGTGAAGCGGCCGATCGTCGAGCCGCCCGGTGGCAGCGTGGTTTCAGGCGAGATCGTCGACGCGAAGTCGTAGTCGCGGGCCATGCGGAAGATGTAGGTGTCGAGCTTCTTGTAGAACAGCGCGGCGCTGACATAGCCCTTGTTGCCGAAGTACTTCTCGTACGACAGGTCGAAGGCCTTGGCGCGGAACGGCTTGAGCTGTGGATTGCCGCCGCTGCTGGTCAGGACCGACACGCCCTGCTGGTTGCTCAGGGTGACGTTCTGGCCGGCGCGCAGGTCGTCCAGGTTGGCGCGCGAGACCACCTTGGCCAGGCCAAGGCGCACTTTTTGCTCGTTCTTCAGGTCGAAGGACAGGTTCAGGCTTGGCAGGACATCCCAGTACTTGTCGCCGGCGGCGACGCGCATGCCTGGGCAGGCGGTCGGGGTATTGCCGGTGCAACGGCCGCTGTCGACCTGGTAGCCACCGCCCATCTGATCGGTGTGGATCGCCTGGACGCCGGCGTTGCCGCGGTACGGCAGGCCGAACATCTCGCCTTCGAGGTCGCCCATGGCATAGACGGTCGAGATGCGTTCCTTGACGTCCCACCACTTGTTGAGGATGTCGGCGTCGACCTTCTCCGCGATCTCGTAGACGGTACCGAGCGAGCCGCGCGGGTCCCACGACACCACGTTGAAGCCCGAAGCGCCGGCCGGGGCGGTTTCGCTGCCCGGCACGTTCGCGGCGCCGGTCGGACTGCCGCCGATGACCATCAGGCGGCCGTCCTGGCCGGTGCGCTGCTTGTCGCGCGCGGTGAAGTTGTAGCCAAAGGTGGTGGCGACCACCGGGCCCCACTCGACGGCCTTCTTGGCGTTCAGGCGAATCGCCTTGACTTCGTCCTCGACGTAAGGCTGGCCGAGGTAGCCGGCCTGCGGCGATGCTGCGCCGCCGGACCAGCCCATGGTGTCGGTCAGCTTGACCGCGCCGCGGTCGGCGTAGTTGATGCCCGGGGTGTATTTGACTTCGGTGACGTTGGCGCCATTGAAGCCGCTGAACGCCAGCGTGTCCTGCTGGCTTGGCAGCGTGCCGGCGGTGGTCTCGTAACGCGAGCCCAGCTTGGTCGCCTTCGACCAGGTCAGGTCGGCCGAAGAGGTCCATTCGCCGAATTTCAGCTCGCTGTTCCAGCCGATGGTCTTGAGGTCGTCTTCCGCACCCTCGTAGTGGTTACGGACGACACCCTTCCAGTTGCCGATGGTGCCGCTGGTAGCGACGCCGTTGCTCACGACGGCGCTGGTCAGGACGTGCGGCAGCTCGTAGGCGCCGCCGGCATTGCCGGCCACGCCGGCTTCGAAACCGGTCTTCTTCAGGCCGGTTTCGCCAGCCGAGTAGAACACGTCGACGGTCGACTTGAAATTCTTGTTTGGACGGAATTGCAGCGAGGCGAAGGCGCCGTCGCGGTTGTGCGAATTCTGCTCGGTGTCGTAGCCGAAGCCGTTCGGCACCTTGACGGTGGCGCCGTTGTAGGTCATGTCCGCGGTGCCCCACGAATTGAACTTCGACTGGCCGCCGCCCATTTCTTCATAGCGGGTGAAGCCCACGGCCACGCCGATGGTGCGGTTGGCGAACTGGTCGACGTAGGAAAGGGTGTAGCGGTCGCCGTCGCCTTCCGGCAGGCCGTCGCGCTGCTTGACGCCCAGGCGGCTCTTCTTGACGCTGACGGCGACGGTGCGCTTGCCGAAGTCGAGCGGCTGCACGGTGCGCAGGTCGATGGTCGAGGCCAGGCCCTGGCCGACGACGCTCGCGTCCGGGGTCTTGTAGATGACGATGGAACCCATCAGTTCGGCCGGGAACAGGTCGAATTCAGGCGAGCGGGCATTGCCGGTCGAGGCCATTTCGCGGCCGTTGAGCAGGGTGCCGTTGAAGCTTGGCGACAGGCCGCGCACCGAGATGTCCGATGCCTTGCCCGAGCTGCGGCCGCGCTGGGCCGAGACGCCCGGCAGGCGCGAGATCGACTCGGCCACGCTCTGGTCAGGCAGCTTGCCGATGTCTTCGGCCGAAATGGCTTCGACGATCGAGCTGGAATTCTTCTTGATCGAGATGGCCGCTTCGATGCCGCGGCGGATGCCGGTCACCTGGACGGTGGCCACGCCTGGCGTCGCACCGGGCGGCGTCGGCTCGGCGGCAGCGGCTGCCTGCTGGGCGGACGCTGGCGCGGTGGCGACGCTCGACGTGGCGCTGGTGGTGGTGTCCTGTTCGGTGGTTTGCGCGTAGGCGCTACCCGCGAGAACGGACAGGAAGACTGCGCAGCCGGCAGCGACCGGGCTCAGTTGGAATGCGATGCGGGCCGAGGCGGCGCGCTTGGTTGCGAAGATTTTCATTTGTCCCCTCAATAAAGACCAATAATTATTTCCCGAAACTACAGCGCGTCAGGCACCGCCACAGCAGCCTCAAGCAAACGATTTAGACGTTCTGCAAAGGATTCTGTATTAAAACTAGATGCACTGTCAACGGGAGTTGCTTGTTACTACGATAATGGCATGTTTTTCCGAAAATCCAGAGGAGCACACGGGTTTTGCGTTGTATTTGAGCTACAGGAAGGCATACCGACACCTGTAGTACGACTACAAATGCTCGTTTTGATTGCAAAACAACCTCAAATTGCACCATCTTGGTGCAAGGCTGACAGTGACGCCGGTGAGCGGCCGGGAGGGGTTGCCGAGCATCGCCACCAAAACCTGTACTTTGACTAGATGCGACGGCCGGATGTTGGTTTGTGCGACAAACACGTTCCGTAGTATTCTTCAGGCAACACAACTAAGCGCGGCTGTTCCTGCGACGTCTGGCCTGGCACATATGCTGTAGTCTGACTACGTATCCGTGCTCAGTGTGCTGGCTCGCGGCGCCGCCAGCCCCACAGATCCCATGAGACAGCTCCTCGCCAGCATCCTGATCGGCAGCGCCGCACTTGCGCCCCACGCCGCCCTCGCCCAATCCCCCGCCATCGCCCATATGGAGCCCCCGTTCTGGTGGGCCGGGATGCAGCACAAGGCGCTGCAAACTGATGGTGCATGGCGAGCGCATCGCCGACCTCGAACCGGCCCTCTCCTACCCCGGCGTGCGCATCGCCTCGGTCACCAGGGTCCCGAGCAGGAACTACCTGTTCATCGACCTGGCGATCGGCGCCGACGCGCAGCCCGGCAAGTTCGACATCCTGTTCCAGGGCGCCGGACGCCAGGCCAGCTACCGCTACGAACTGCGCGCGCGCGAACCCGGTTCGGCCGGACGCCAGGGCTTTGCCAGCCGCGACGCCATCTACCAGGTGATGCCGGACCGCTTCGCCAATGGCGACCCGTCCAACGACAGCACGCCCGACACGCTGGAAAAGGCCAACCGCGCCAACGGCTCGGGGCGCCATGGCGGCGACATCGCCGGCATCATCGGGCGCCTCGACTACATCCGCGACCTCGGCTTCACCCAGCTGTGGCCGACCCCGCTGGTCGAGAACAATATGCCGGCCTATTCCTACCATGGCTACGCGGCGACCGACCACTACCGCATCGACCCGCGCTACGGCAGCAACGAGGACTTCCGCCGCCTGTCGCAGGAGGCGAAAAAACGCGGCATCGGCCTGATCCAGGACGTGGTGCTGTCGCACATCGGCAGCGGTCACTGGTGGATGAAGGACCTGCCGGCGCCGGACTGGGTCAACTACGGCAAGTTCGTGCCGACCCACCACCACCGCACCGCGGTGCAGGACCCGTACGCATCGAAGGAAGACGCCGACAACTTCACGCGCGGCTGGTTCGTCGAGAGCATGCCCGACCTGAACCAGTCCAACCCGCTGGTGGCGAACTATCTTATCCAGAACAACATCTGGTGGATCGAGTACGCCGGCCTGTCCGGCCTGCGCATCGACACCTTCGGCTATTCGGACAGCGCCTTCCTGTCCGAGTACACCCGGCGCGTGATGGGGGAATACCCGAAGCTGAACATGGTCGGCGAAGAATGGAGCAAGCTGCCCACCGTGGTGGCGCGCTGGCAGCGCGGCAAGCAGAACTTCGACGGCTACCAGGCCGCGACCCCAAGCATGATGGACTTCCCGCTGGCGGAAAGCATGCGCAGCGCGCTGGCCGATACCAAAGGCCACAACATCTTCGGCGACGTGTATGAAACCCTGTCGCTCGACTACCTGTACCCGGAACCGGGCAACCTGGTGCTGTTCGCGGACAACCACGACATGTCGCGCATCTGGAGCGTGGCCGGGGAAGACTTCGACCGCTACCGCATGGGCCTCGTGTTCCTGATGACGATGCCGCGCATCCCGCAGTTCTACGTGGGCGACGAGATCCTGATGACCAGCGCCACCAGGGAACGCAACGACGTCAGCTACCGCAGCGACTTCCCGGGCGGCTGGGCCGGCGACAAGGTCGATGCCTTCGCGGGCAAGGGGTTAAGCGCGCAGCAGCGCGCGGCCCAGGAGCTGGTGCGCAAGCTGGCCAACTGGCGCAAGGGCCAGCCGGTGATCCACCATGGGAAACTGATGCACTTCGGCCCGCGCGACAATACGTACGTCTACTTCCGCTACGACGGCAGCAGGAAGGTGCTGGTCGCTTTCAACAACAACCCGAAGGAGATGGTGCTGGGCACCCGGCGCTTCCGCGAGATGCTCGACGGCGTGGCCGGCGGCGTCGATGTCCTGAGCGGCAAGCGCTTCGAGCTGGGCAAGGAATTGCGCCTGCCGGCCAAGGCGAGCGTGATCCTCGAACTGGAGCGCGCCTTATGAAGCGCCGTCTGCTGGCCACGGCCGCCCTCCTCGCCAGCCTGGCTGCCGGCGCACAGGAAGGACCGGCCAGGGAACTGTATATCCGCGGCGCCTTTAACGGCTGGGGCACCGACAACGCCCTGGCCCACCAGGGCAAGGGGCTGTACCAGGCCGACATCCTGGTCAGCCCCGGCAACCACGCGTTCAAGGTGGGCAGCCGCGACTGGAGCGACGAATGGGTGGCGGACACTAATAAGAGCATCACGGTGGCGCCGGGCACGCCCTACCGGCTCGCGACCCAGGCCGGCCCGGAAGACTACTTGTTCGTGCGCCAGACCGGCACCTACCGCTTCACGGTGGACGCCTCGAACCCTGCCGCGCCGGTACTGCGCGTGGCGCGCCTGGAGACGCCGCAGGCAGCGCGCAGCGCAGATCCGCATGCCGGGCGCGAGGCCGTGGCCGCACTCACCTGGCCAACCTGGGACGGCAAGCAGGAAACGGCGCGCTTCTCCTCGCCCGACGCTGCCGCCACCCTGCGCCGCTACGCCCACTCCACCACCCTGGCCCTGCGCGACCCGGGCCCGCAGCATAGCGACTACGCCGAGCAGGACGGCCTGCCGCGCGTGCGCAGCGGTAACCTGGCCTTCGATGCGCTGTTCGCGCTGGCCGGCGCCGAGATGCGCCTCGATGCGGTGAGCGAGATCCGCGACGGCAACTACAACGGCGGCGCGGCGATCCCCTGCGCTTGCTTCGCCACCGGCGAGAAGTGGCACTACGTGTGGACGCGCGACCTGTCGTATGCGGCCGACCTGGGCCTGGCCCTGCTCGACCCGCAGCGGGTGCGCAATTCGCTCGAGTTCAAGCTCTCCGGCTGGCGCAAGGGCGTCGATATCGCGCCGCAGGTGGCCGGCACGCGGGACGGCCTGCAGATCGTGCAGGACACCGGCAGCGGCGGCAGCTGGCCGGTGAGCACCGACCGCGTCACCTGGGCCTTCGCGGCCGAGGAAGTGCTGCGCACCCTGCCCCCTGGCGAGCGCACGCCGTTCGCGCAACGCGCGCTGCAGGCGCTGTCGAACACGATCGAGAACGACCGCATCGCGGCCTTCGACCCCAGGAGCGGCCTGTATATGGGCGAGCAATCCTTCCTCGACTGGCGCGACCAGAGCTACGCGGCCTGGATCCCGGCCCACCTGGCCTACATGTCGACCTCGAAATCGCTGTCGACCAACGCCGGCCACCACAAGGCGCTGAGCCTGGCGGCCAACCTGGCGCGCGAGCATGGCGACGCCGCCCTTGCGCGCCGCTATGCAGGCTGGGCGACCCAGCTGAAAAGCGCCATCAACAAGGAGCTGTGGCTGGAAGACGCCGGCATGTACAGCAGCCTCGCGGCCGGCCACCAGGACGGCGCGGCCATGCACAAGTTCGACTGGCTCGGGCAGTCGCTGGCCATCCTGGGCGGCATCGCCAGCGACAAGCAGGCAGCCTCGATCCTGGCGCGCTACCCGCATGGCCCGATGGGCGCGCCGGTGATCTGGCCGCAGCAGCCGGGCATGCCGGTGTATCACAACCGCGCCCTGTGGCCCTTCGTGACGGCCTACGGCCTGCGCGCGGCGACCCGGGCCGGCAACGTGGCGGTGGCCGATGCGGCCTACGACTCGCTGCTGCGCGGCGCGGCCCTGAACATGTCGAACATGGAGAACCTCGAGTGGCTGTCCGGCCAGCCGCTGCTGCTGGACGAACGCAATCCTTCCCTGATCGGGCCGGTGATCAATTCGCGGCGCCAGCTGTGGTCGGTCGGCGCCTACCTCGGCATGGTGGTGGGCGAGGTGTTCGGGGTGTCGCTGCAGGATGGCGCGCTGCAGCTCAAGCCGTTCGTGACGGCCAAGCTGCGGCGCGAGATGTTCGGGGCCTCCAGCGAGATCGCCCTGCACGGCCTGCACCTGCAGGGCAAGCGCATCGACGTGCGCCTGCGCCTGCCTTCGGCCAGCCAGGACAACGGCGTCTACCAGGTCGAATCCATCCTCGTGAACGGCACGCGCAGCGGGGAGCGCGTGCCGCTGGCCCAGCTCCAGGACAGCAACCAGGTCGAGATCGTGCTTGGCAAGCTGGCGGCGGGCCAGCAGGGCATCCGCCGCGTGAACGCCGACCCGTATGCGGAGGGCGGCGCCACCTTCGGGCCGCGCGAACCCCTGCTCGCCGGGCTGCTGCATGGGCCCAAGGGGGTCAGCCTGCAGATCGCGGCGGGCGGCAATGAAGGCGATGTCACCTACAGCGTCTACCGCGACGGCAAGCGGGTGGCCGACGGCTTACGCGCGGGGAGCTGGACCGACCGCGGCGCGGGCGCCTTCGGCTGCTATGCCGTGCAAGCCTACTCCCCCGCCAGCGGCAACCGCAGCCACCACAGCATGCCGCGCTGCGTCGACGCCGGCATCGAGGTGGCCGTCACCGACCCGCGCACCAGCGCCAACCTCAAGCCAACGGGCCCGAACGCGCGCTTCGCCGCGCCGCGCCTGGAGGGCTGGGGCCAGCCGGGCGACCGCTACGCCGTCGATCGCATCACCGTGCCGGCCGCCGGCAACTACCAGGTGCAGCTGCGCTATCACAATGGCGCGAACCAGGTGAACCTGGGGATCAGCGGCGGCGTGAAGTGGCTGGCGGTCAAGGATGCGCGCGGCAAGGTGGTGGCGCAGGGCGTGGTGCAGCTGCCGCACGCCCCGCTGGCCAAGGCGGATACGCCGACCGTGTACTCGACGCCGCTGGCGGCAAGGCTGCAGGCGGGCCGCTACCGCATCGAGCTGGGCGACTTCTACAATATGAGCTACCTGGACAGTAACAGCAGCTTCAGCGCCGCCGGCGGGCTGGCCGGGCCCTCGAACCGCTTCGACCTCTACGGCGTGCGCCTGCTGCGGGTCAACTAGCCTCGTCGCCCTCGGGGACCGTGCGCGCTTGCTTGCGCGACGCCCCCTGCACCAGCAGCAGGAGCCGGCCTTCCAGCACCCGGAACTCGAGCGGCATCGCCATCTGCTCCACTTCGCCGTCGGTCGCGACCTTCATGCGCCGGCGTCCGTATACGGCCGGTGTGCGGACCGTCAGGCGCTTGAAGGCGAAGGCTTCGACGTCGTCGGCCTCGCCCAGCCGCCCCAGCATGCCGCGCACCAGCAGGCCGAGCAGGCCCAGCTTGCCCATCGGGCGCGGCGCGATGGCGACCAGCTGGCCATCCTCCACCGCCTCGATCAGGCCGTCGCGCATCCCGACCTGCTCGAGCTGCAGGCGGTTGTTCCCGACGAACAGCGTGGTGGTGCGCAGGTGGCGTTCCTTGCCGTCGAGTTCCAGCGTGATGCGCAGGTGGCGGTGCGCGCGCAACCCGATCTTGATCGCCGAGAAGAAAGCGACCACGCGGCTGCGCCCGTACTGCTTCTTGTCGTGCTCGCGCTCTTCCAGCAGCCGCGGATAGAGGCCGACGCTGGCGTTGACGAGGAAGATCCGGTTGTTGAGCAGCCCCACCTGCACCGGCTGCAATTTGGCGCGCAGCATCGCATACACCGCCTCGGCCAGGTCTTCGGGAATACCGTGGGTGCGGCCGAAATAATTGAAGGTGCCTTGCGGCAGGACGCCGAACGGGCAGCCGGCCAGCACCGCCTCGTGGGCGACGGTGTTGATGGTGCCGTCGCCGCCCGCCGCCACCAGGGTGCCGCCGGCGTCCACCGCGCGCGCCGCCATGCTGCGCGCGGTCGCCTGCAGCTGCTCCGGGTCCTCGACCACCTCCAGGTGGCAGCTCCGACCGGCGCCGCGCAATACCTCTTCGATGGTCGAACGCCGCAGCTCGGTCTCGGAATGGCCCGAGCCGGCGTTCATGACAATGAAGAATGGGGTATCGGGGCGCGGCTCGGTGGTCGGCATCAGGGGCTCGTGTTATCGGATGGTCAAGTTTTACCAGGGCCATCCTACCATCGGCGCCGACCGGGTGCGGCACGTCTGCGCTAGCCGGGCTGGCGCGTGTCCATCAGGTAAACATTGACGCCCGGCTGGCCCGGGGTGAGCTCGGCGAACCGGTCGAAGCGCATGCCC
The DNA here is from genome assembly GCF_900112225.1 of Massilia yuzhufengensis. Taxonomy (GTDB): domain Bacteria; phylum Pseudomonadota; class Gammaproteobacteria; order Burkholderiales; family Burkholderiaceae_D; genus Telluria; species Telluria yuzhufengensis. Next base: position 163,197 of record NZ_FOLD01000005.1, read on the forward strand.
AGCTTGAGCAGCAGCGCAATCGACGCGGCGTTGGCCGGGTCGACGATCGCCGCCAGGCGCGCGATGCCGAGCGTGCGCGCATGCTGCGCCACGGCCTGCGCGGCCTCGAACGCGTAGCCGCGGCCGCGGTGCTGCGGCAGGAAGGCGTAGCCGAGGTCGACGTCGTCGAGCACCTCGCGCTTGATCAGGCCGGACAGCCCGAGCGGCGCGCCGCCCTCGATCGGTTCCACCAGCCAGATCGAATGGCCGCGGCTGCGCTGCATGGCCACCGGGCCTTCCTCGATGGCCTTGCGGGCCGCCTCGAGGGTGCGCAGGCCGCGGTCGCCGATGTGCGCGATGAAGGCCGGGTCGTTGACCAGTTCGAGGTAGAAGGCGGCGTCGCGGGAATCGAGCACGCGCAGGCGCAGGCGGCTGGTGCGCAGGATGTCGGTCATGCATCCACCGTCGGCCAGTGGTCCGGGTCGTGCAGCAGCTGGTACATGACGTAGGCGTCCACATAGCCCAGGCGCTTGTGGCGATAGGCCTTGGGCAGGGTGCCGACGATCGAGAACCCGAGCTTCTTCCACAGCCGGATGGCGGCGGTATTGGTGCTCACCACGTAATTGAACTGCACGGCCAGGTAACCCAGGCGGCGCGCCTCGGCCAGGCTGTGCTCTCCCAGCATGCGGCCGACGCCCGCGCCCTGCGCGGACGGGCTGACCATGTAGGAGGCATTGGCCACGTGGTGGCCGCGCCCGACCTGGTTATTGACGATGCGGTACATGCCCAGCAGCCGCCCGCCGCCGGTGCACGCGACGAAGCTGCAGACGTCGGGCGCCAGCCAGTAGGCGTGGCCGGCTTCGCGCGAGATCGCGGTGGTGAACGGATAGGTTTCACCGGCGGCGACATGGGCAGAAAAAATGCTCCATATCGCATCGAAGTCCTGCTCGCCGGCGGGGCGGATCTGGAGGTCTTTCACGGCTGCTCTGGAAGCCTTGCTGAACTTGAAAGCGTTCTATTCTAGCCTCAAACCGGGATCGGCTTCATGTATCGTGCGCATCCGGATGTAAGCAATTGTGAGGCCGCGCCCGCGCCCTACTGCGCCATCCGGAAATCGGTGCTGGCCGGCCGCCCGGGCAGGTGCAGGGTCGCCTGCACGCCCGGCGCCTCGGCCACCACCACGCCGCGCCGCAGCACCAGCTTGCGCGGCGCGCGCAAGCGGATCGCCTCCACCGTGGAACCGGCGTCGAGCAGCACCAGGTCGGCGTGGCAGCCGGGCTGCAGACCGTAGCCCTCCAGGCCGAGGATGCGCGCCGGGGTCTCGGTCACGGCCAGGAAGCACTGGTGCATCGCTTCCACGCCGGTCATCTGGGCCACGTGCAGCCCCATGTGCGCCACTTCCAGCATGTCGCCCGAGCCCATGCCGTACCAGGGATCGAGCACGCAGTCGTGGCCGAAGGCGACGTCGACGCCGGCGGCGAGCAGCTCCGGCACGCGCGTCATGCCCCGCCTTTTGGGATAGCTGTCGTGGCGGCCCTGCAGGGTGATATTGATGAGCGGGTTGGCGATCGCCGCGACCCCGCTCTCGGCGATCAGGGGAATCAGCTTGCTCGCATAGTAGTTGTCCATCGAGTGCATCGAGGTCAGGTGGGAGCCGGCGACCAGGCCCTGCAGGCCGAGGCGCTGGGTTTCGCTGGCCAGGGTCTCGATGTGGCGCGACATCGGGTCGTCGGTCTCGTCGCAATGCATGTCCACGCGCAGGCCCTGGCTGGCCGCGAACTCGCACAGCAGGCGCACCGATTCGGCGCCGTCGGCCATGGTGCGCTCGAAGTGCGGGATGCCGCCGACCACGTCCACGCCCATCGCGATCGCGCGTTTCAGGTTGTCGAAGGCGCCGGGGCTGCGCAGCACGCCGTCCTGGGGAAAGGCGACCAGCTGCAGGTCGAGGTAGGGCGCCACCTGCTTGCGTACCTCCAGCAGCGCCTCCACCGCCAGCAGGCGGTCGTCGCAGATATCGACGTGGGTGCGGATCGCCAGCAACCCGCGCGCCACCGCCCAGTCGCAGTAGCGCAACGCGCGCTCGACCAGCGCATCCTGCGCCAGCTGGGGCTTGAGCTCTCCCCAAAGACGGATCCCTTCCAGCAGGGTGCCGCTGCGGTTCACGCGCGGCAGGCCGTAGCTGAGGGTGGAATCCATGTGGAAGTGGGCGTCCACGAAGGGCGGGCTGACCAGGTCGCCGTTGGCGTCGATCTCGCGCGCGCCCTGCGCCGCCATGCGCGTTTCCACGGCGGCGATGCGTCCATTCTTGACACCGATATCGATGCCGCGGCTGCCGTCGGGCAGGGTGGCGTTGCGAATCACGAGATCCATGCGAGCTCCTCCTCAGTTTCCCTGATTGTAGCGATTTCCCGACAGAATGGACGGCATTGCCCATGCGCAGCGCATTCGTAATGCTGCAACGCAATATTTCTGCTCAAGAACAGAACATTAAGTGCTTTGCAAGCCCGGCGATTCATGGATACACTAGCCGATATTGCAGCGCGCCATAAATGACCGACAAGGAAATCCCATGACTTCACTCCCCGAGCAATTTTCGGCAGTACGCAAGGCCCAGTTCGAAGCACAGTTCGATTTCTTCAATTCCTTTGCCTCCCAGGCGTTCGAGAGCGCCAGCCGGGTCGCCGCCCTGAACCTGGCCACCTCGCGTGACTCGGTGCAGCGCTCGATCGGCGCCACCTTTGCGCTCATGAACTCGTGCGACCCGCGCGACTTCCTCAACTTCGGCGGCCAGGCCGAAGAGCAGGTGCGCAGCCTGTTCTCGTATGGCCAGGAGCTGCTTGGCATTGCCAGCGGCGTGCGCCCGTTCGCGCTGCGGTCGCTGCCGGCAGCCTTCGCGCCGCAACTGGCGGTCGAAACCGTCGAGCCGGCGCTGGAAGCACCCGCCGTCGAGGCAGCGCCTGAAGCTGCCGTGGCGGCAGAAGCTGTCGCGGACGAGCCTGCCGTTGCGCCAGGCCCGACCGCCGTCGCAGAGCCGGTCGTCCTGGCCGAACCGGAAACCGCCGCCGAGGCGCTGGCCGCCGTGGCAGAACCGGCCCCGGCCGCCGAGCAGACCGCCATCGCCAAGGCCGCCGGCAAGGGCAGCGCCCGCGCCGCCGTGGTCCCGCATCCTTCCTCGGCGCCGGTGGAAACCATCGACATCGCCCAAGCGCCAAAGCTGGTCACCCCGGCCGCGTCGTCCAAGCGCAGGAAATAATGTAGGACGCCTGCAACAGCGGGCAGGCAGGGCCGGCGCCGTGCGCGCCGCTGCGCTTGCATTGCAAAGCGACTACACTAGCGGGCTTCGGCCCGCTTTTGTTTTTGGGCGCAAAATCTCTTAGGAAACTGCATGAGTCTCGCAAGGCTGATCGGCGGATTCGTCCGCCGGCACTGGCATGCCTATGTCTCGTCGGCCTTCATGCTGGCCGGCGTGGCGATCTGCACGGTCTTGATCCCGCGCAAAGTCGGCGCCCTGATCGACGGCCTGGCGGCCCACCAGCTCGACCAGGATGCGCTGCTGCTCGGGCTGGCCCAGCTGCTCGGGCTGGGCGTGGCCATCTACGTGCTGCGCGTGGGCTGGCGCATCCGCCTGTATTCGGCCGCCTACAACCTCGGCGTCGAACTGCGCACCCGCCTGTACACGCGCCTGGCCAGCCAGGGCCCGGCCTTCTACCAGCGCCAGCGCACCGGCGACCTGATGGCGCTGGCCACCAACGACATCGACGCCATCGAAATGGCGGCCGGCGAAGCGATGCTGGCCGGCTTCGACGGCACCCTGACCTTGGTCATGGTGCTGGGCATCATGACCCTCGGCGTCGACTACCGCCTGGCCGGCATCGCCCTGCTGCCCTTCCCGCTGATGGCCTTTGCGTTCTGGCGCATCTCGGCCCACATCCACACGGCCGAAGGCGACGCCTTGAAGCGTTTCTCGGCGCTGAATGACCATGTGCAGGAATCGCTCACCGGCGTGCGCACCCTGCGCGCGCTCGGGCTGGAAGAACGCAGCGCCGCGCAGTTCAGCGAACTGGCCGGCAATGCCGCCAAGGCCAGCCTCGGCGCCCAGCGCTGGGAAGCGGCCTACGAGCCGGCGGTCGGCCTGACCCTGACGGCCGCCACCGGTCTGACGCTGGGCCTGGGCGGCTACCTGGTGTGGAATAACGAGCTCACGGTCGGTGCGCTCACCAGCTTCTCGATGTACCTGGGCCAGCTGATCTGGCCAATGTTCGCGGCCGGCTGGGTGCTGTCGCTGATCGAGCGTGGCCGTGCCGGCCTGGCGCGCCTGCAGCCGCTGCTGGACGCGCCGCTGACGGTCGACGACCAGGGCACGCTCGATGCCGTCGGCCGCGGCGCGCTGGTCGTGAACGGCGTGAGCTTCGCCTATGGCGACGCACAGCAGCCGGCGCTGAGCGACGTATCGGTGACGGTGGAGCCGGGCCAGACCCTGGGCCTGGTCGGGCCCACCGGCGCCGGCAAGTCGACCCTGCTGCGGGTGCTGCTGCGCCAGGCCACGCCGCAACAGGGCACGGTCACCTGGGCCGGCCAGCCCCTGGCAGCCTACCGGCTGGCGGCGCTGCGCGCGGCCCTGAGCTGGGTGCCGCAGGAATCCTTCCTGTTTTCCGCCACCATCGCCGAGAACATCGCGCTGGCCCGGCCCGGCGCCGCGCGCCAGGAAGTCGAGGACGCAGCCAGGATGGCGTCGATCCACGACGACATCCTGCGCTTCCCGCAAGGCTACGACACGCCGGTGGGGGAGAAAGGCATCACCCTGTCAGGCGGCCAGCGCCAGCGCGTCGCGATCGCGCGCGCCCTGCTGGCCGACAGCGCCCTGCTGCTGCTCGACGATGCGCTGTCGGCGGTGGACACCGGCACCGAGACCCGCATCCTCGAGCACCTGGCCGAACTGCGCGCCGCGCGGCCGGAGCGCGCCGCGATCATCGCCAGCCACCGTTTATCGGCGGTGGCCGGCGCCGACCGCATCGTGGTGCTGCGCGAGGGCCGCATCACCGAATCGGGCACCCACGACGAACTGCTGCTGCTAGGCGGCTGGTATGCCAGCCAGTGGCGCTACCAACAACTGGAGGCCAGCATCGATGCAGAGTGATACCAAGACCGGCGGCATGAAAGACCAGGCCAGGCACGCGGCGCGCCTGCTGCGCCGCGCCGCCCACCCGGACCGCCGCCACCTGTACTGGGCCACGCTGTGGCTGGTGGTGGCGGCCGGCCTGGAGGTGGTCGGCCCGCTGCTGGGCAAGATGCTGATCGACGACCACCTGTTGACGCGCAACCTCGACTGGCACCGGATCTGGCTGCTGCTGGGCGGCCTGGTGCTCACCGGCTGGGCCTCGTCGTGGATCCGCTACCTGCAGCTGATCCGCCTCTCCGGCCTGGCGATGCGCTCGGTGCGCCGCCTGCGCGAATGGGTCTATGGCCACGTACTGCGCCTGCCGATGGCGTTCTTCGACCGCGCCATCACCGGCCAGCTGGTCAGCCGCGTGACCAACGACACCGAAGCGGTGAAAACGCTCTACATCCAGGTGCTGTTCGTGATGCTCGACTCGAGCATCGTGCTGGTGGGGACCATGGCGGCGATGGCCTGGCTCGACTGGCGCCTGATGCTGGTGGTGCTGGCGCTGGTGCCGGCGGTGGTCGGCATCGTCTGGCTGTACCAGCGCCTGTCGGCGCCGGCCGTCACGCACGCCCGCGCGCTGCGCAGCGACATCAACGGCCAGATGGCCGAATCGATCGGCGGCATGAGCGTGCTGCAAGCCAGCAATGCCGAGAAGCGCTTCGGCGAGCGTTTCCTGTCCACCAACCGTGCCCACCGCAGCGCGCGCCTGCGCGAGCTCAAGGCCAACGCCTTCCTGCTGCGCCCTGCCCTCGACCTGCTCAACGTGGTGCTGCTGGCGATCGTCATCTTCGGCTTCGGTCGGCGCGAGATGAATGCGGTGGAAGTCGGCGTGCTGTACGCCTTCATCAGCTACATCGCGCGCGTGGTGGAGCCGCTGATCCAGATCACCATGCAGTTCAGCGGCCTGCAGCAGGCGGTGGTCGCCACTGCCCGCGTCGAGGCGCTGCTGGACGAGGCGGGCGCCGCGGAGCACGCGGTGGGACGCATCGGCAACGAAGCGGCGTTCGATGCGCAGGCGCCGGCGGTGCGGGTGCGCGGCCTGAACTTCGGCTATAGCGAAGGCCAGCGGGTGCTGCACGCGCTGTCGCTGGACGTGCCGCAGGGCGCCTTCTTCGGCATCGTCGGCCACACCGGCAGCGGCAAGTCGACGCTGCTGTCGCTGCTGCTGCGCTACTACACGGCCGACGAAGGCAGTATCGAGATCAGCGGCCTGCCGCTGGCCTCGATCGGCAATGAGCGCTTCCGCAATGAAGTCGGCCTGGTGCCGCAGGACCCGTTCATCCTGGCCGCGACCGCGCGCGAGAACATCGACATGGGGCGCGGCCTGCCGGCCGAACGCATCGAGGCGGCGGCGCGCGCGGCGCATGCGCACGGCTTCATCGCCGGGCTGGAACAGGGCTACGAGACCCAGCTCGGCGAAGGCGGCTCGCGCCTGTCGTCGGGGCAGAAGCAGCTGGTGGCGATCGCGCGCGCGCTGGCCGGCGAGCCGCGCATCCTGCTGCTGGATGAAGCGACCTCGCGCATCGACAGCGCCACCGAGCAGGTGGTGCAGGAAGCGCTGGAGGAATTGCGCGGCAAGGTGACCATCATCGCGATCGCGCACAGGCTGTCGACGATCCGCGCGGCGGACCGGATCATTGTGCTGAACCATGGGCGGATTACTGAAGCCGGGGCGCATGAAGAGCTGATGCGGATCGAGGGGGGCTTGTACCAGCGCTTGTATTTGCTGCAGCAGATTGCGGTGTAAACCTCGTCGTTCCGGCGCAGGCCGGAACCCAAGTTTTTGTGCGAACCAACTGCGTTTGACGCCCGTGGGTGCTCAACAGAATTAGGCACCGGCCTTCGCCGGTGCGACGGTTTCGCCGTTAACTATCCTGCGCGCCGGCTCCATGCGATGCCGGCCGCCAGCGCGGCCACACCGGCCACCAGGAAGGTAGAAGCCGACCCCAGGTTGGCGTCGCCGTGGAAGCCGACCACGTCCAGCATGGCGATCCCCTTCGCATTGAGCACCACGTACAGCCCGAACAGGAACAGCCCGAGGAACAGGCGCGGCGTGCGGCTCAGCTGGCCGAACAGGGCGGCAAAGCCGGCCAGCGCCACCACGCCGGCCACGACGGCGAACGCGCGCACCGGTTGGTCCACACTCCAGCGCAGCACGACCGCGCCGGTGAACAGCGCGCCGAGCAGCACCGAAGCGGCCCACTGGCGCACGAAGCGCCGGGGCGCGCCGCCGGGCACCGCGGCGCTCAGGCCATCGCAGCCGGCGGCGATGTCGCGGGTGGTGCTGTCGCTGCACAGGATGCCCCAGTAGGCCACCGCGCCGGCCAGCAACCCGGGCAGCACGGCGGCCGGCAGCACCACGCCGCCCACCACGCAGGCGCCGATGGCGAGGATGGCGGTGGGCGCGGTCATGAGGACCAGGCCGGCGTCGGCCAGCACCTGGCCGCTCGTTCCCGGCAGGCGCGCGGCCATGGCCATGAGCGGCTGCACCAGGCGGGCCAGCGGCCGCAGCCAGCCATTGAGCAGCGCCAGCGGCGAGCGGCGCTGGCGCGCCCTGCCGGCCTTGACGCGGTCGGGCGAGAAGCGGTGGAACAGCAGCACGGCCGGCAGCAGCGGGACCAGCGCCAGCACGCAGGTCAGCAGGCGCCCGGCCACCACGTCGGCGCTCCACAGCCATGGCGCGAGCGTGTGCGGCGCCAGCGCGGCGTCGAAGGGCATCATGCCGATGCCGACGCTGTCGGTGGCCAGGTGCAGCTTGGTCGCCGCCATCGCCTGCGCCATGCCGGTGAAGTCGAGCACGGCCAGGCCGGGCGCCGCCACGCCTTCGCTGACCATGCCGCCCACCGACAGCATGCCGGTCCAGGCGAAGAAGTACAGGATGTCGCCGGCCTTGCCCATCAGCGGCGCCCAGCTGTCGCACAGCACCGCGCAGCTGGCCGTGAACAGCACCATCGGCAGCAGCAGCACGGCGTAGGTCTGCAGGTAGATGAAGGGGTTGATGGCGCCGTCGCCGCGCAGCAGGTGCAGGGCCAGGATGGTCAGCATGAAGGCGCCCAGCAGCAGCAACAGGCCGCCGACGGCGCCGAGCCAGCGGCTGGCCACCAGCAGCAGGTTGCCGGCCGGGGTGGCGCCGACCACGCCGCCGATGCCGCTCCTCAGGTCTTCGCCGGTGCGTCCACGCGCCAGGAAGAAGCCGGCCAGCGCGAACAGCATGCCGCCCAGGGTGGCGCTGCCCAGCGCCAGCGCGGAACTGGTGTAGAGCACCCGCCTGCCTTCGACGATCAGGAGCGTGCGGCCGGTGGATGGGTCCTCGATCATGGCCCAGCTGATGATCACGATGGCCAGCACCGCGACCAGGGTCGACAGGCGGCGCATGCGCAGCCGCACTTCGTTCGCGGCCAGGATGAGGAGGGTGTGCCCGTGGCCGTTCATGCCGCCTCCGCCTGCTGGGCGTAGCGCTGCGCCATCAGGGCTTCTTCCAGGCTTGGCTCGGCTTCGCGCGCGCCCAGGCAAGGCAATTCGGGATGGGCGATGCGCAGCGCCATGCGGCCGCCCTGGCGCTGGGCCTGCAGCACATGCACGCGCTCGCGCAGGGCGGCGTAATCGGCTTCCGGCACGCTGGCCGACCACACCTGGCCTCTAGCGCGCTGCAGGATCGCTTCGGGTGTCTCGTGCGCCACCAGGCGGCCCGAGCGCATGATCGCCAGCTCGGTCGCGATGCTCTCCACGTCCGACACGATGTGGGTCGACAGCAGCACCAGCTTGCCGTAGCCCAGCTCCGAGAGCAGGTTGCGAAAGCGCAGCCGCTCTTCCGGGTCGAGCCCCGCGGTCGGCTCGTCCACCACCAGGATGTCCGGGTCGTTGAGAAGCGCCTGGGCGATGCCGAGGCGGCGCTTCATGCCGCCCGAGAACGAGGCGGCCGGCCGGTGCGCCTGGTCGTGCAGGTTGACCAGTTCGAGCAGGCGGCGGATGCGGGCGCCGTCGCGTACGCCCTTCAGGGCCGCGAAGTACTGCATGAATTCGAGTGCGCTCAGGTTAGGATAGACGCCGAAATCCTGCGGCAGGTAACCCAGGCGGCGCCGGATCGCATCGGGCTTGCGCGCGATGTCGACGCCGTCGAACAGGATCTGGCCGGCGCTGGGACGCGTGAGCGTGGCGATCATCTGCATCAGGGTCGACTTGCCGGCGCCGTTATGGCCGATCAGGCCCACCACGCCCTGGCCGAAGGCGAGTGAGACGCCATCTACCGCTTTGACATCCTTGCCAAACTGTTTCGTCACTCCGCGCAGCTCCAGCATGCCGTTCCCCTCGTGTTGTTGTTGGCTTCGAATATAGGAAAGCCTTGCTTTCCTGACCAGTAATTTGCGACAGGAGGTCGAAAATGGGGCGTGAACGCGAAGCCGACATGACGACTGTTTGTAATCGGAATGTGTCTTTTTGGTGACAATTGTAGAGAAATCGAATTTCTCCATTGCAACAGGAATATAATCGATACGATCAAACGGATATGACTTTCGCCCGCGTTCCGAGAACTATTCATGCCACTTTTCCTGCCTCGCGCCCTGTTGCAACCACGACGCATCGCGCTCGCCGCGGCGCTCTGCCTTGCATCGGCCGTGGCCGTCGCCCAGGGTACGCCACTGGCGCAGCGGCTGGCCGAGATCCGCGAGATCAACAAGTACGTGCCCGAACGCGCACTGCCCATGCTGCAGGCGATGGAACGCGAGGCGCGCGCCGCCGCCCTGCCCGAGCGGATCGAATTCCTGAACCAGTTGTCGCAGGCGCATGACGGCCTGGGCCAGAACCGGGAAGCCGCCGCGCTCGCGGACGAGCTGGTGAACATCGGCCGCCAGCACGACAGCAAGGTGGCGCTGGCCAAGGGCACCCTGCGCAAAGGCTATATGGCCTTCCACCAGCAGGACCTGGCAACGTCCCACCGCCTCATATGGGAAGCGGAAAAACTCGCGCAGCAGACGAGCGACACCGAGCTGCGGGTGCGGACCATGATCTCGTCGGGCGAATCGTTTGCGGAAGAAGGCAACTTCCCGGCCGCGCTCGAGCGCCTGCAGGCAGCCGCCGCATTCGCACGCCAGCACCGCGACCCGACCCAGATCGTCATGGCCCTCAATGCGCTGATCCGGCTGTATGGCCAGATGCGCGAGCATGCCAAGGGCTTCGGCATCCTCGAGGAAGCGCTCGAAACGGCGAAACAAGGCGCGTCCCCGGGCCGCACGGCGACGCTCAAGCATGCCGAATATGGCCTGGCGATCGACTCCGGCCAGAACGAGCGCGCACTGAATGCCCTGCTCGACAGCCTGGCGATCGAACGCCGCATCGGCGCCACCTCCATGATCGCGCGCACGCTGATCAACCTGTCCGACTGCTACCTCAAGCTGCGCGACTACCCGAACGCCGCGCGCTACGGCGAACTGGCGGTGGCCGCGTCGCGCGCGCAGAACCACGCCGGCCGCGAAGCGACGGCGCGCCTGAACCTGGGCCAGGCCTACCTCGCCACCGGCCGCCTGCTCGAGGGCAAGCGCCATATCGAAGCGGGCATGAAGGCCTACGACAACCTGGGCGACAAGCCCGAGCTGCAGCTGGTGCTGGTCGAATACGGCCAGGCGCTGGAACGCGCGGGAGACCTGGCCGGCGCCCTCACCGCCTATCACCGCGAGCGCGAGATCTCGAACGAACTGTTCGAGAAGCGGCGCCAGCGCGCCGTGCTCGACCTGCAGGAAAAATACGAGACCGAGAAAAAGCAGCGCCGGATCGAGCTGCTGAGCACCGAAGCCGAAGTCAACCGCCTGCAGCAGCGCGTGTGGTGGCTGCTGGCCGCGGTGTTTGGCCTGGCCTCGATCGTGGTCGGCCTGCTGTACCGCAAGGTACGCCACGCCAACGCCGCGCTGTACGAGAAGAACAAGGAACTCAAGCAGCAGAGCGTGCGCGATCCGCTCACGGGCCTGTACAACCGCCGCCACTTCCTCGACTACATGCGCAATGCGCCCCAGCCCGAGCTGGCCGCCAAGGGCGACCAGTGCGGCGCGCTATTCCTGCTCGACGTCGACCATTTCAAGAACATCAACGACACCTACGGCCACGCCGCAGGCGACGCCGTGCTGACCGCCATTTCGGCCAGCCTGGGCGAGATCCTGCGCGAGACCGACATGATCGTGCGCTGGGGCGGCGAGGAATTCCTGGCCTTCCTGCCGGCGCTGCCGCGCGGCGGCCTGGACGAAGTGGCGCAGCGCATCCTCAACGGCATCTCGGCGGTGAGCATCGAGCACGGCGGCCATACGCTGGCGGTAAACGTGTCGATCGGCTACGCGCCCTTCCCGCTCTCATGCGGCGGGCAGGTGCTGCCGTGGGAACGCACGGTCAATGTGGTGGACATGGCGCTGTACCTGGCCAAGGCCCACGGCCGCAACCGCGCCTACGGTGTGCAGGGCTTCGGCGACCCGGCCCAGGTGTGCATCGACGAGATCGAGAAGAACCTGGAGCGCGCATGGCGCGCGGGGCAGGTGCACCTGTCGGTGGTGCGTGGGAATGTGCTGGAGCAGCGGGCGAGTGCTTGAGTGCTTGAGTGCGAATGCAGTGTTAACAGTAGCGTCGTCGTACGCGCCACTGGCGCGACCTCCGGCGAAGGCCGGCGCCCAAGTTCGCTGAGCAGCATTTGCTTCAAACGCAGCCGCTAGCGGTGTGCGAAAAAATTAGGCTCCGGCCTTCGCCGGAGCGACGGTCTTCGGGCTAACTAAAATAATCAATCCGCCGCATCCTGGATCTTCTCGCCGGCGCTTTCCACCTTCTTGCCCACTTCCTCGGTCGCGCGCTTCAGGCCGTGGCTGGCGTCCTTGGTGGCGTCCTTGATTTTCTCGCGCGCTTCGGCGGCGGCGCGGTCGGCCTTGGCCAGTTCGTTTTCCACCTGGCGCGTCACCTTGGCGCCGGCGTTGTCCAGCGCCTTGCCGGCGCGCTGGGCCGGGCCGATCGCTTCTTCATCGCGGCTGCAGCCTGCCAGGGCGGCCAGCACCAGCAGCGTGCCCAACATGGTCGTCTTCATGTCCAGCTCCTCGCAATTGTCTTGCCGTCAAGCATACACCCGCCGCAAAAACCCTGGCTCACCGTTGGGCACCTATTCGCCGCGGGTCGGGTCGGCCAGCGGGTGTTCGCGTTCGTCGACGATCTGCCGCCTCAGTGCGCTGGTTTCGATGTCTTCGCCCCAGCGCTTGGTGAACACCGCCAGCCGGGCCAGCGCCTTGTCGTAGCTGCGGGCGCGACGCAGCTTCTGGACGGCGCCGGTCGTGTCTTGCCAGGCCCGGACGCGCTGCTCGGCGCGGGTGCAGTCGGCGGCCGCCTTGTTCAGCGACTGCTGCACCTGGCGCAGCTGATCAAGCGTGGCGCTGGTGCCGCGCAGGGCGATCAGTTCGTCCTGCGCGTCCCTTGCCTTGCATTCCACCGCCAGTGCCACGGCCCGCTCCATGCGCCGTTCGATGCGGCTGCCCTCGGGCCGCACGAGCAGCCAGATCAGCCACAGGGCGGCGAGCGACATGATCCACCAGCGCAGCTTGATCGGCGCCCGTTCGGGCGGGCGCGCCGCAATCGGCTCGCCACGGCCGACACCGGGCGGCGGCGGGATGCCGCGCCCGGGCTGCGCCTGCGCGCCAGCCGCCGCAGCCGCGACCGGCTTGCCTGAAGACGGCGGCAGCGGCGCCGAGGTCGGCGCAGGAGTCGGCACGGCAGCCGCCACCGGCGCCGGACGCGCCGGTTCCACAGGCGGCTTGGCCAGCACGGGCGGCGGCAGGCCGCCGGGCTGCACGGCATGCTGGGCCGTGCCGCACCAGGGGCAGAAATTCACCCGCCTCGGCATCAGGCGCCCGCACTGGGCGCCGATGCAGCGGTAGACCGCGTCGTCTTGCACCATGCCGTCCTTCATTCGGGATCAGGGACGCCGTCGCCGGCGCCAGCGTCGTCCGGGTCGGGAATCGCTTCGCCCAGCAGCGCCGCCAGTTCCGGCAGCGCGCCGGCCGTACTCCATTTATCCTGTTTCGGGTTCCACGCCATGTTCCAGGCCCGCGTGGTCCCGTCGATCTCGCCGCGCGCGGCCTGCTGCGCAATCTCGTCGAGCGTGAACGGCCCGCGCTGGGTGCCCTGCACGAACAGCTTGTAGCGCGGGGTCGCCGCCACCGGCGCCGCCTTTGCCAGTTGCACCGGCGGCGCGGCCCGTCCCTGCAAGGCCGCGGCGGCATGCTCGTCATCGAGCAGGTACTGCGGCAGGATCACGCGCTTGTCCACCGGCCGCTCGACTTCCCAGCTATAGGCGTCGCCGGCCGAATCCTGCACCGTCTCGGTCCAGTTCGCGATGCTGGACAACGCCGCCTCGATCTGCGTCGGCGACAGCGCCGGGTCGAGCGCGGCGGCGCGCCGTATCCACTGGTCGTACAGGCGCCGCGCGGTGATGTTGGGCAGCGAGGGCGAGGGCAGCTGGGCGCCGGTTTCATCGACCTCCAGGCGCGGCTCGTAGACGCGCAGCTGGTAGTGGCGCATCAGCGCCGCCAGCAGCGTGAGCTGGTGCGGCCCGACCTTGGCCAGGCGGTGGCGCACGGCGGCGATCACCTGGTCGCGGTAGTAAGGCGGCAAGCCGTTGGAGCGGATCGCGTATTCGTTGCCGATCTGGAGCCACTCGCCCGAGCCAGGTTCCACCTCGAACAGGTACTGGCCGCGCGGCTGGAAGCTGGCCTCGCGGTCGCCCAGGTCGGCCTTGCGGCGGATGACGCCCAGCGCGATCGCCTGCAGGAACCATTCGTAGTCGTCGGCCAGGCGGTTGAGTTCATCCATCGACGGCGACAGCGGATGGCGGAAACGGGTGGCATCGAAATGCAGGTGGGTCGGGATCTTCGGGTTCTCGATCTGGTACGAGGCGCGCCAGGTCGACAGGCCGCGCAGCACTGTCATCGGGTAGCCGGACAGCTCGATGTAGCACACCGCCTTGCCCGAGATGCCGGTATTGACCACCGAGAGCAGGTCGCCATGGAAGAAGCCGGTGGGCACGGCGGCGCGCAACTCAAGCTCCATCTTGCGCCAGGCGCCCACGTCGCCCACGCCGATGAAGCACTTGAACTGGTCGGCATTGGGCGTGAACTCGGCCGAGAAGCGCGCGTTTACCCACGGCATGGCGCTGCGGATCCATTCGGCGAACACGCGCTGGCGCTCCTGCGGGCTCATGCTGGACAGGCGCTCCAGCAGCGGGTCGACCGGTTCCGGCTGTTCCAGCTCCTGCGCCGAGAGCTGCAGCTGGGCGCGGCGGAACAGCTTGAGCAGCAGGTCGGCGCGCAGGCGTTCGTCGCCCAGCTGCGGGAACAGGCGCGCCGAGCCGCCGAACTCCAGCAGCACTTCCTCGCTCCAGGCGCTGACGTCGTTGTTCAATCGTACCGGCGCCGGCAGCACGTCGCTGGCCAGCTTGATATAGGTGGCGTGCTCCTGGCGCGCATCGGCGCGCAGCTGGCTGATGCGCTGGTCGGCCGCCTGCAGCATGGCGCTGACCATGCGCCGCCCTTCCTGGAATTCGCCGGCGATGCCGCTCCACTGGGCCTGGCCCTGTTCGTCGGTGGCTTGCGGGTCGCCCAGCCAGGCCGACATAGTGCGCATCACTTCGATCGACTGGCCTGCGGCGACGGCCAGCAGGTGGAAGCGCAGGTAGTCGGCGATGTCGCGCTTGAGGTGGTTCATCACTTCGCGCGCCTGCGGCTCCTTACCGAACATGCGCCCGGCCGCCTGCGACAGGTTGTTCAGCGATTCTTCCACCTGGCGGGTGCGCAGCGCGTCGCGGATGTCGCGGTAGCGGCGGCTGTTGCGCTCGGCGTTGGCCAGGTCGCGCTGCGACAGGCGCGCTTTCACCTGCTCCAGCAGCGACAGGACGAATTCCAGCCCGCCCTGCTTGCGGTCGTCGAGCAAGGCGTACAGGCGGTCGCGCACCCGCACTTTCAGTCGCCCGCTGAGTTCGCCCGTGTGGCGCTTGATGCGGTCTTCGCTGGTCTCGGCGGTGGCGCCGGCCTCGCGGATGGCGTCGCGCTCGAGCTGCGGCAGCAGCTCGGCCACTTTCTCGCGCCACTGCTTGATGTCGTAGGACGCCATGATGCGGTCGACCTCGAGCTGCACCTTGCTCTCGACACGTTCCAGCAGCGAGCGCTGGTCCTTGTCCATCAGCAGGGTGTTGGTCAGCGCGTATTCGGGGAAGGGCGTGACGTCCACCGTCCCCTTGCGGAAATCCGGGAAGGCGTCGAAGGGCCGTTCGCCCATCTCCATCTGCTCGCGCATGAAGCTGTCGCGCTCCTGGTCGCCGGCGCGGCGGGCGCTGGCGCCGTCCTTGCCCACCAGGCCGAAGAAGGCCTTGACCATCAGCCCGGCCAGCTCATAGGCGCGGATGTCTTCGCGCAGGCTTTGCTGGGTGTCGAGCACCGACTGGCCGAAGGCGGAATACACCTTGGAGTAGGACAGGCGCATGTCGCCGAAGCGCTGCTCCGGCACGCGCGGGTTGTAGGGTCCGAGCTTGTGCTGCTGCTGGTTGACCGCCACCGAACGCTTGCGGTTGGCGAAATCGGCAGAGGCGAAGTCTTCGAACAGGGTGTCGGCCACCATCTGGTAGACGTCCTTGACGTCCTGGGTGGCCTTGTTGGCCAGGTTGGCCGTATCGACGAAGTACACGTCGTCGAAGGGCGCGCCCTTGCCGGTGATGCTGTCCGGGTCCATCCAGTTGACCTGCGCGTTCATGTCGCGCATGGCCGTTTCCAGCTCCATCAGCGTGGCATAGGCATTGGCCTCGGTGCGTTCCTTGTTGGCCTTGGCGAAGCCCGAAGGCATCAGGAGCACCAGGTCGACCTGGCTGTCCGAGACTTCCTGCCGTGCGATGGCTTTCGACAGCCAGCCCAGGTCCAGCACGCTGCCTGCGCCGGTGCCGCCGGCGCAGGAGGCGATGACGACGATGCGGAACTTCGAGGTGTCCACCTGCAGGCCGAGGCGTTGGTAGTTTTCCTTGCGCTCGATGCCGGCGTTGCTGCCCAGGCCATTCAGGGCGCCCTTGATGCGGCCGCGCAGCTTCGGGTATTTGTCGAACAGGTAGAGCCGCGCCAGCGCGCGGATCTGGCCCGCCCCTTTCGACGGATCGATGCCGAGCGAACGCAGCTTTTTAGGGCGCAGCGGCATCCAGCTTTCGATCAGGGGGAAGCGCGCCAGGCTGTCGTCGGACTCGTGGTACTGGGGCAGGTCGAGCGGTTCGACCAGGCGTTCTTCGTCGGTGAGCTTGACCAGTTCGTACCAGGGGTCGGTGCGCTGCGACTTGCCCTCGTCGATGACGGCGTTGTTGTCGAGGTCGAAGTGCAGGAAGCGCGCCACCGGGAAGTCGGCGATCGATTCGACCCGGGTCGGGCTGTGCCGGTTCCACACGGCCGACAGGATGCGGCGGCGGATGCGCATCATCACTTCCATGCCGGTGCCGCCGGCGCCGATGAACAGCGTCGGGCGCAGGTCGACTTTCAACTCTGCCTTGGCGTTCAGGGCTGCGGGATTGGGGAAATCTGCCATAGTGTTCTCTTGAAGGATTAACGGCGGCCGACGAACAGGGCCGCGACCAGCGCCACCACGCCCACCGCGACCAGCGGTCCGGTGACGGCGAAGGTAAGGAACTTGCTGGCGTTGATGATGGCGAGCACCGCGGCGGCCGACAGGAAGGCCAGGCCGACGAACAGCAGCCAGCCGGCGCTGCCCGCCGACGACGGCGCAACGCGCCGCACCACCAGGTGGTGCACATAGGCGTTACGCACAAAGAAATACACCACCAGCAGCACCACGAACACCACCGCGCCGATCGCCAGGTCGCGGCTCGAGGTATCGGTGGCCGCGACCGGCGCCGTGGTGCTGCCCGGAATGACCTCGACCGGACGGCCGGCGGTGTCCGGCGTGGTCTGCGGCAGCGAATCCTGGGGCGAGGCGGATTCTTCGGGCAGCTTGAAACCGGGGTCGGACGGCGATGGTGCGGATGGGGCCTGGGTGCCTTGCATGGGGGTGTGTCCTTTCTTGTTTTTTATCAGCGGCCTAGCCGGACCTGCGCGCCTTCGCGCAGGTCGGTCAGCTGGTGGCCGAACAGGGTGGTTTTCAGCATCGCCACCTGGGCGCCGGCCTTGTCGTAGATCGGTTGGGTGGTACCGGGCCGGGCTCGCATGGTGCGCAGCTCGTCCTCGACGGTGAGCTGGGCCACGCGCGGGCGGCCATAGGCCCAGGCTGCGGCGCCGCCCGCAGCCAGCAAGGCCGCCGCCAGGCCGCCCAGCGCCGCCAGCGGCCCCATCCCGTAATGCACGCGCACTTCCAGCGGCAGCACGGCGTTCGAGGCCTGCACCGTGGCGGGGGGCGTGAAAATATCCGGCAGCGGGTCGCCCGGGAACAGCGCGGCCATGCGCTGGCGGAAGCCCTGCGACAGCGCCAGCCGCTGGTCGGCAAGGTGCAGTTCGATCCGGCCCGGCAGCACGTAAGCCGAGCCGGCCGACTTGATTGCCGCCATCGACCATTTGTCGGGCAGCTGGGCCACCGGCAGCTGCATCGTGGAACCCAGCGGCAGCGGCTTGCCCGGCGCCAGGTCGTTCACGCGGCTGCTGGCCAGGACGATCTTGCGGTCTTCACCGGCCAGCATCGAGCGCGCGCTGAGCGTGGCCGAGGCGATGGTGTACGGGTACATCGTGTTTTCGAGGTTCCACCGGATGCTGGCCTGCGGCGTGCGCGCATCGGGGTCGACGTCGGCGCGCAGGCCGCCGCCGGGGGCCTGCGAGAAGGCCACGCCGGGCGCGTTCTCGACCTGGGCCGGCACCAGGCGCACGGTGTCGCGGTCAAGGGGTTTCAGGCGCGCCGGCCGTTCGGTGATGACGCTGGCGATGCGCCCAGAGGCCAGCAAGCCGTCGAGCGCGCGGCTGCCGGGCGCGCCGACGGCGAAGGCGTACACCATCAGGCCATTGGCCGCGTAATGCTTGCCCTGCACCGGCATGCGCAGCGGGAAGGCCACCACCTTGTCGATCGCCGCGCCGCGGTGGATCAGCTCATAGAACTCGCGGTTGCGCGCGGCAGTGGCCTGGTCGTTGTTGGGGCTGTTGCGGTTATTCGTCACCAGCCACACGATGCCGGGCTTGCCGCCCAGCGCCGTGCCAATCGCGGCCTGTACCGCTTCGCCAAGATCGGTGTCGGCCAGGGCCGCGCTGCCCGGTTTGCGCGCCGTGTCCAGGCCGGCCAGCGCCGCATCGACGCGGCTGCGCACGGTCTTGCCGTCGGCTTTCATCGACAACAGCGCCTTGGGCGACGGCGCGCCGGGGCGCGACTGGTTGAAGGCGGCCAGCACCAGCGCATCGCCCGGCTGCACGACGGCGCCGGCCAGCGCGCCGACCAGCGGCTTGAACCGGGACGCCGGGTCGCTGTAGAACGGCTCCATCCAGCCCGAGTTCTGCACCAGGATCACGTGCGGCGTGGCCAGGGCCGCGCAGGCAAGGCTCATGAGCGCCAGTGCGGCGCCGAGCTGCCGGAAAAATGACGCGCTCATGCCGGCTCTTCCAGGCGCCAGCCGCGCATCTCGTTCCAGTCCGGGTGGTGCAGCCACAGGCAGCCCGCGTACACGAAAGGCAGGCATTCGAGGGGCCGCGACAGGCGCACCACTTCGTCGAGGATCACGTTGCGGCGGCCGATCCATTCCACCGTGGTGCGCGGAATCACCCGGGAGCCGAGCGCTTCTTCGGCGCGGCCGGTGTACTTGTGGAAGCGCAGCACCAGCCCGCTCGGCTGGCTGCGGTTGTTGTTGAAGGCGCGCAGCAGCGGCAGCACCAGGGTGTCGTCCTGGTTCAGGTCTTCCACGTGTTCATTCGACCAGGGCTCGTCGACCACCGGGTGGCCGCGCCGGAACAGGAAGTTGGCGAAGCCCAGGCGCGCGCCGTCGATCGGCGCCGCTTGCGGATGCTCGCTGCCCAGTTCGAGGAAGGAGTAACCCTGGCCGTCATGGCCAATGTGCCACAGGCGCCCGTCGCGGCTCTGGGTGGGGCCGCCGAAGTCAAGGCGCGGCTGCCAGCCCGGCGGCCAGGGCGTGAACTGGGGCGCCTGGCCCGGACGCCACGCAAGCTGGCCCCCTTCGTGCAGCCAGAACAGGCGGCCGTCATAGCCGATCGGGCGCGACCAGCCGGAGGCCGGCAGGTCGGGGCATGCGAATTCCTCGACTTCATCGGCGTCCAGGCGCGCGCTCCACAGGCGTACCGTTCCTTCCGGGCGCACCAGGCAGGCGATGTGGCGCCGCATCGCGCCGGGGGCGGCCACCAGCGGCGCGTCCAGCACGGTTTCGGTGCGGTAGGTTTCGCTGACGGGATTGATCCACAGGCGCTGCAGGCCGGCGCTGGTGGGCACGATCGCGACTTCGCCGCGGCGCGGCTCGAGCACCGGCAGCCATGCATATGCGGACGCGGTGAACACCAGGCTGGCGGCGCCGTCGTCCGGCGCCATCACGTGCCACAGGCTGGCCACCGGATCCCAGTACTGCAGTACGCCGCGGGTGTGGGCCAGCGCCAGCAGGCGCTGCTCGGGGAAACCGTAGTGGGAAGCGGCGAACACGCAGCATGCATTGGGCGGCACCGGCATGGTGACATCGCAGCGGCCGACCTGCGGCGCGGCGGGACGCTCTTCGAGGCTGTCGCCCAGCGGCAGCGAGGTGACGGGCAAGCCGTGCGGCACGTGGCGCGGCAGCATGGCGTCCGCCCCCGGGCCCCACCAGCCGGGCTGGCGCGACGGCGTGCCCGGCAGGCGCTGCAGCGCACGGCCGCAGTTGGGGCAGAAGGCGAAGCCTTCGGGATAGATGGGGGCGCAGTCGCAGCCGGCCGGCAGCGAGGCGCCGAGCAGGCGGGCGACGTCGGGCAGGCGGCCTTGCGCATGCGCCTGCCAATCGATGTGGCCCAGGCCTTCGCTTGCCAGCAGTTCAAACTGCCTGCTGCGTTCGTCTTCCTGCCAGACACTGGCAGGCGTTTCCCATCGGTATGCCATGTCTTCCTCTAATGCTGCTGTTGTGTGATGTAAATCTAGGCTGTCGAGGCCGTTGTTGTTGCTCAAATCATAGCGCCGCCGACTGTCGCGCGGCGCGCCGTACACGGGGTAGCGCGCGCTGACACCAGAGGGATCAATAAACGAGCCGATCCGGCCCTCGCGCGCGGAACTTTTGGCCGGCAACCGTATAATGGCGACCGGCATTTCCCCTTATTCGATCCCATGCATATCCCCGATCCAAGCACCGTCCCACCGCAGGACGCCCTCCCCGCCCGCGCCATCGATGCGGCCACGGCGCACCTGCGCGACATCCTGGCGATCGCGCTCGAACATGGGCCGGGGAACAATGCGCTGGTCGTGTATGACACGGGCACCCCGCTGGCGCGCGCGCTCGGCGAGGGCTACCGCCGCAACCTGCCCGGCGCCACCTTCATCGACTTCGATGCCGCCACGCCCGAATCGGTGCTGGCGGCCTTCCGCGCCATGGCCCCTGGGGACCTGGTGGTGCTGGTGCAGTCGACCAACTTCCGCCTCGATGGCTTCCGCATCCGGGTCGAGCTGTTCAAGCTGGGATTGAAGGTGATCGAGCACGTGCATCTGTCGCGCATGCCGGGGCCGCAGTCGGAACATTACATCGAGGCGCTGGCCTACGACCCGGCCTGGTACCGGGGCATGGGCCGGGCCCTGAAGGCGCGCATCGACGCCGCGCCCCATGCGCGCGTGCTGGGCGGCGGCGAGACCCTGGTGTTCGCCTCGCCGCTGGAGCCGGCCAAGTTGAACATCGGCGACTACAGCGGCATGCACAACGTCGGCGGCCAGTTCCCGATTGGCGAGGTGTTTACCGAGGCGCTCGACCTGGAAGCGGTGAACGGCCGGGTGCAGGTGCACGTCTTCGGCGACACCGCCTACCGCTCCAACCGCCCGGAGGCGCCGGTGACGCTGGTCATCGAACGTGGCCGCGTGGTGGGCACCGAAAACGCCACGCCGGCCTTCCAGCAGGTGCTGGACAATATCACCGAGGTCGAGGGCGAAGTCTGGGTGCGCGAGCTCGGCTTCGGCCTGAACCGCGCCTTCACGCGCGAGCGCCGGGTCGACGATATCGGCACCTACGAGCGCATGTGCGGCATCCACCTGTCGCTCGGCGCCAAGCACGGCGTGTACACGAAACCCGGTTTCAAGCGCAAGGACGCGCGCTTCCACATCGACGTGTTCGCGGTCACGGATGCGGTATTCCTGGGCGACGAGCGTGTTTACGCGGACGGTAACTGGATTTGCAACAACTGACTGTTACCTGCGCCACAGGTGCTACCATGGTCCGTTTGTAATTATTTCGCAGGCTGTTCCATGCTTGTCAATGCACCTTCCTGCGTCGCCGAGATCCAGGCCATCGGCGCGGTGCCGAAGATCCTGGAAACCGTCGCCGCCATGACCGGGCTGCGCTTCGTGTGCATCGCCCACGTCACCCAGGATTCCTGGACCGCCTGCGCGGTGCTGGACAAGCTTGAATTCGGCCTCCAGCCGGGCGGCGGCCTCGATGTCGCCACTACGCTGTGCGAAGAAGCACGCGACACCGGCGCCGCCGTGTTCATCGACCATGTGCGTGAAAACGATCGCTACCGCGCGCATCATACGCCGCGCCTCTACGGCTTCCAGAGCTATTTTTCAATTCCCGTGTTCCACCCCGACGGCCAGTATTTCGGCACCGTTCCTCCAAACTTGCGCAAAGCTAGCCATTGCTGCTTAAAGCTGCCTGCTGTTGGATTCCTGCTTCATCGGGGCCGGTTTCACCCTGCGCTCACGCGCAGGGCCAGCGCCTTCCCCTCCACAGGCCGCTACGGTCGAACTGACCGCCACCTTCTTCAAATTGATTGCCGCGTTGACGTCGCGGTCATGCAAGGTGCTGCAGCCGGGGCAGCTCCACTGGCGCATGCCCAGCACCATCGTGTCGAGCTTGTAGCCGCAGCACGAGCATAACTTGCTGCTCGGGTACCAGCGGTCCGCCACCACGACACGCCCGCCGCGCAAAGCCGTCTTGTAGTCCAGCTGGCGCCGCAGTTCATGGAAACCCATGTCGGCGATGGCCCGCGCCAGCTTCCGGTTGCCCAGCATCCCTTTTACGTTCAAGTCCTCGATGCCGATCGTGTGGAAGCGCCGTGTGATGCTTGTTGTCAGCTGATGCAGGCCTTCCTTGCGCAGGTTGGCGATACGGGCATGCAGCCTCGCCAGTTTCAACTTCGCCTTGGCGCGATTGCGCGACCCTTTTACTTTGCGTGACAAGGCACGGCTGCGAGTTTGCAGCTTCTTGAGCAGGGTACGCAGTGACTTTGGTCCTGGAATCGTTTCTCCGTTGGACAACGTGGCAAGTGTCGTTACACCCAGGTCCACGCCCACCGCACCTTGGTTTTCGGCAGGCGGCAGAGGTGGTCCGTCGGGCATGTCGACGGTGATGCTGGCATACCAGTGCCCAGCCACGCGGGACACGGTTGCCGAGACGATGTGGCCGGTGAAGCGCAGTGCTTCGCGCATGCGCACCCAACCCAGCTTTGGCATACGGATCCGCTTTTTCTCTACGCGGAATTGGTCGTTTGTTACACTGAAACGGTCGTTGATGCCTTTGTGCCTGAACACTGGATACCCGGCGCGATGCGCAAAGAAATGATCAAAAGCTTGTCCGAGTTGGATGATCGCCATCTGTGGCGCGTTCTTCGTCACGTCCAGCATCCAAGGAAACTGCTCGCGCTTGATGGTGTTCAGCTCGCGGCGTAAAGCCGCCTCGTTCGGCTTCGGTCGTGCCGGATCGGCTAAGCTTGCCTGGTACAGCTCCTGCCACCGCGCCAGCGCCCAGTTGTAGGCAAAGCGAGCCGTGCCTGCCGCCTTGGCGAAATAGGTGGCTTGCACATTGTTGGGTGCGAGCCGGATTTTGTGGGCTAGGGAGCATGGCGTTTCCTGCACGACCAGGCACACGCCGGTGGTGATAAGTCGCGGCCCCGTTACACTTCCCCCACCTGGCTCGATGATCATGTCCTGGACCTCCCTACCCTAAGACAGGAAAAAACCGCAGGCGTTCTCCGTCGGCGAGCCGTTCGGGTCGTATTCAAGGCATTCTTGTTGTGGCTCGACCTGGGAGCAGGAAACTTGCTCATTTTGGGCAGAAATGAGCAAACTTTGGTAAGTTCTATGAGAACTGTAAAAACCCTACTGGCGCGCGGCCTCGCGCCCCGGCAGCGAAGGGCTGGGGCTGGGCCTGTACATCGTCGACCAGATCGCGCGCGGGCATGGCGGCGCGATCGAGATCGGCTCCAGCGCGGGCATGACCTCGTTTACCTTCACCATGCCTGCCGCCCTAGCGGCGGCCAGCCTCACATCACCCTGATCCAGCCGCCCTTGTAGAGGATCGGACCAGTCGGTCCATTGGGATCGGGCGAGCCGCCCTTCGGTTCCAGGCTCACCGCCAGCACGGCCACGTCGGCGCCGATCGCCTGCGCCGTGAGCGGCAGCGCCAGCTGCTGCCCGCCGCCCAGCACGCCGAGCGAACGCGGCTTGCCCTGCTTGGGCACCGCCCACAGCTGCAGCGCCTGTTCCGGGGTGATCGCCCGGGTGGCCACCAGGCGCACCGTAAGCAGCTGGCGTTCGCGGTCGGCCGTCACCAGCAGCGCGGTTTGCGCCTGGTCGTCCACCAGGGTCGCGATGTCGGTCACTTGCGGCGCCGCGCGCTCCTGCATCACGGTGACCAGCAGCAGCGCCGCCACCATGCTCGAGGCCACGCCCAGCGTGCGCCAGAAGCCGAGCGCGCCCTGGCGCCATACCTGCCAGGCCGGCGCGGCCGCGCGCAGGCCGAGCCGGCCCTGGATGGCGCGCCAGACCTGGCGCCGCGGCGCCACCGCCGGCACGAATTCGGCCATCGCGCCGAGCTTGTCCGTCCATTGCGCCACCGTGCGGCGCAAGGCCGCGTCGCCATGCATCCAGCCTTCGAAGCGGCGGCGCGCCTGGCCCCGTAAGGTACCGAGCACGTATTCGGCCGCCAGCCGCTCGCGCAATGCCTCCTTGCCGCGCAAGTTCATGGCGCCCTCCTTCCGGTGAGGCAGGAATGCAGGCGCGCCAGGCTGCGCCGGATCCAGGTCTTGACCGTGCCCAGCGGCAGGGCCAGCTGGCGCGCCACGTCGCTGTGCGACAGGTCGTGGAAATAGGCCAGCCCGACGGCGTGGCGGTGCGCTTCTTCAAGCGCGGCCATGCAGGCGGCCAAGGCTTTTGCTTCGCTGCTCAACTCCAGCGCTTCGGCCGGGTTGGCGGCCGGGTCGCGCAGGGTGGCCATCACCGCATCGTCGAACTCGTCGGCGCCATTGTCCACCTCCTGGCGGTGGCGCCGCAGCACGTCGAAGGACTTGTTGCGCACGATCGTGGACATCCAGGTCATGGGCGCGGCCAGGCCTTCCTGGTAGTCGCGCGCGTGGTGCCAGATGGAGACGAAGCTCTCCTGCAGCGCCTCTTCGGCCAGCTCGCGCCGCCGCAGGATGCGCAGCGCCAGCCCGAACAGCCGGGGTGAACTGGCGTCGTACAAGTTCCGGAAAGCGAGCGCGTCATTCAACGCAGCGCCGCGAATCCAGGAATTCAGCTGTAATGAATTTGGCAAAATTGCCGACTGAGCCATAAAAGTCTTTCGTGTCGCAGCTAAAACTGCCGGATTTGTTAAATGTGTATGGGCAAACTTACCACATTTACGGCGGGGCAACGTCGCAAGAAAATATATTGAATCCGATAAGACGCGGCCTGCGTATACCTTGGGTAGAAGCAGTCCGAATGACGCCAGCCCCGCGAGGGGATAACAATACACAAAGGAGATACACATGCAATCCGGGAAGAAGAAACAAGTCTGGGCCGCGGCCCTTGCATCGAGCGCAGCACTCGCCATGCTCGCCATGCCGGCCTCCGCATCGAGCCACCGCGAAGCGCCGTTTCTGACCAACGCCCCCAAGGTCGACGGTACCGATTTCTACATGTTCCGCAGCTACGCGCCAGGGCGCGAAGGCTTCGTGACCATGATCGCGAACTTCATCCCGTTCCAGGATCCGCAAGGCGGGCCGAACTTCTACCAGTTCGACCAGAACGCGCTGTATGAAATCCACGTGGACAACAACGGCGACGCCAAGGAAGACATCTCCTTCCAGTTCCGCTTCAAGAACACCTCCAAGCGCACCGCCCTCATGGTGGGCGGCAAGCCGGTGCTGATCCCCCTGATCAATTCGAACACCATCAGCGGCGTGAATCCGGCCTCGCTGAACGTGCGCGAGACCTACACCATCGACATGGTCAAGGGCGACCGCCGCGCCGGCACCCGCACCCGTCTGGCCGCCGCTACCGGCGGGGCCACCGAATTCGACAAGCCGGTCGACAATATCGGCGACAAGACCTTCGGCAGCGCCACCGGCTACGAGACCTACGCCAACCAGCACATCTACGAGGTCAACATCCCCGGCTGCGGCACCGGCCGCGTGTTCGTGGGCCAGCGCAAGGAGCCGTTCTACATCGCGGTCGGCAAGATCTTCGACCTGGTCAACCTGAACCCGCTTGGCGCCGAGGTCAATGGCAACAAGAACGACCTCGAGAGCAAGAACGTCAGCGCCGTGGCGCTGGAAGTGCCGGTCAGCTGCCTGGTGGCAGCGGGCGAACCGGTGATTGGCGCCTACGCCACCGCCAGCATGCGCCAGGGCCGCCTGCTCAACCCGGCCCCGGCCAGCGGCATCAACAACGCGGTGAAGGAAGGCGGCGCCTGGACCCAGGTGTCGCGCCTGGGCATGCCGCTGGTGAACGAAGTCATCATCGGCATGGACGACAAGGACCGCTTCAATACCTCGAAACCGAAGGATGACGCGCAATTCATCACCTATGTCACCAACCCGTCGCTGCCGGCCATCATCGAGACCCTGTTCCCGTCCGCGAAAGCCCCGACCAATTTCCCGCGCAACGACCTGGTGACCGCCTTCCTGAAAGGGATCCCGGGCGTGAACCAGCCGAAGAACGTGGTCGCCTCGGAAATGCTGCGCCTGAACACCAGCATCGCCCCGACCGCGCTGGCCGCGCAGAACCCGATGGGCGTGGCGGCGGGCGACAATGCCGGCTTCCCGAACGGCCGCCGTCCGGCCGACGACGTGGTCGATATCGCGCTGCGCGTCTCGATGGGCGCCCTGTGCGCGCTGACCGGCGCCAACGACGCGCTGGGCGTGGGCTGCAAGCCGGCCGATGCACCCGCCGGTGGCCTGGCGCTGACCGATGGCGTGCGCAAGACGGCCGCCACCTTCAAGCCGGCTTTCCCCTACCTGAACACCCCGCTGCCGGGCAACCAGTAAGGAGGACGCCATGACATCCACACCTCTTCTCCGGCGCGCACGCGGCGCCGCCCTGCTGCTGGCCGCGGCCGCGCTGCTCACCGCCTGCGGCAGCAGCGATGACCGGCACGAGACCACCCCGCCGCCGGTGGTGGTGACCCCGACGCCGCCGGTGTCGGCCATCGACGCCTTCTTCGCGCTGGTGCGGGCCCGCGCTTCGCAGCTGCTCGATAACGACGAACCGGTGGAGATCGACTCGGTCACCGCGACCGCGCCGGAAACCACCGAGCCGGAACCGCTGCCATCGACGTAAGCGTCGACGCAGCCAAGGCGGCGCACGACGGTGGCTTGTCCACCGCCTGCGCCGCCGATTCTATTGGAGAACCAATGATCGCGATGGTGTATCCCCTGGTGCTGGCGGTGGCCTTGTTCGCCGGCGCCGCCACGGCAGCCCCCTACATCCCTGCCAATGGCCAGCAGGTGCTCGAGCGCCTGCCGGGCAAAGGCGACCCCGCGCAGCGCGAACTGGCTCGCCTGCGCGCCGAGCTGGACGCCAACCCCGCCGACCTGGCGCGCGCCACCGGCCTGGCACGGCGCTACATCGAACATGCCCGCCGCGAAGGCGACCCGCGCTACCTCGGTTATGCCCAGGCCGCGCTCAAGCCCTGGTGGCAAGCCCCGCGCGACAAGATGCCGGCCGAGGTGCTGGTGCTGCGCGCCACGCTGGCCCAGAGCACCCACGCCTTCGGCGCGGCCCTGGCCGACCTCGACGAGGTGGTGCGGCGCGACAGCGGCAATGCCCAGGCCTGGCTCACGCGCGCGACGATCCAGCTGGTGACGGGCGACTACGCCGGCGCACGCACCAGTTGCGCGCGCCTGTTCGGCCGTGCCGACAGCCTGGTGCTGCAGACCTGCATGGCTTCGGTCGGCAGCGTCAGCGGGAAGGCGCGCGCCAGCTACGACACGCTGCGCCAGTCGCTCGCCGCCCACGCCGACAGCCCGGCGCCGCTGCGCGCCTGGAGCGCCACGCTGCTGGCGGAAATGGCCGAACGGCTGGGCGAGCACGCCGCCGCCGAAAGCCACTATCGCGCCGCGCTGGCGGCCGACCCGCGCGACACCTACCTGCTCGCAGCCTGGGCCGACTTTTTGCTCGAGCGCGGACGCGCCGGCGAAGTACAGCGCCTGCTGGCCGGGCGTACCCAGGCCGACGCCCTGCTGCTGCGCTACGCCATCGCGCTGGCCGCCACCGGCGCGCCGCAGGCGGCCCAGCACAAGGAAGCGCTGCGGGCCCGCTTCGACGCCGCCCGCCGGCGCGGCGACACCGTGCACCGGCGCGAGGAAGCCCGCTATGCGCTGGCGCTGGGCGGCGACGCCGGCCAGGCGGTGCAGCTGGCCAAACTGAACTGGGCGGTGCAGAAGGAGCCTGCCGACCTGCGCATCCTGCTGCAGGCCGCCGCCGCCAGCGGCGACCGTGAAGCCGCACGCACCGCGCGCGACTGGCTGCGCCGCAGCGCCCTGGAAGACCGCACGCTCGACGGCGCCTTGAAGCGCCTGGGAGGCGCGGCATGAGGCGCCTGCTGCGATGGACGCTGGCCGCACTGGCGCTGCTCGTCCTCCACCCCGCCTACGCGCACAAGGCCAGCGACAGCTACCTGACGCTGGAGGTGCAGGACAAGCGCGTGAGCGGCAGCTGGGACATCGCCCTGCGCGACCTGGAGATGGCGGTGGGCGTCGACGTCGATGGCGACGGCAACATCACCTGGGACGAGGTGCAGTCCCGCCATGCTGCGATCTCCGCCTATGCGCTATCGCGCCTGGCGCTCTCCAGCGACGGGCGCATCTGCCTACTCCGCCCCGGCGCACAGCTGATCGACCACCACACCGACGGCGCCTACACCGTGCTGGCGATCGAGGCGACCTGCGAAGAGACGGTAACGGCGCTCGATGTCGACTACCGCCTGCTGGACGACATCGACCCCCAGCACCGCGGCCTGCTGGCGCTGCGCCACGGCGAGCGCACCATGACCGCGATCCTGGGCCCGGATCAGCCGCGCCAGCAATTGACGCTGGCGCAGGCTTCGTCCTGGCGCCAGTTCGCCGACTACGTCAAGCACGGCGCCTGGCATATCTGGATCGGCTTCGACCACATCCTGTTCCTGCTTTCGCTCCTGCTGCCGGCGGTGCTGGTGTACCGCGACAAGTCCTGGCACGGCCGCGACAGCCTGCGCGCCGGCGCCATCGACGTGATCCGCATCGTCACCGCGTTCACGCTGGCCCACTCGCTCACGCTCACCCTGGCGGCGCTCGGGATCGTGACCCTGCCTTCGCGGCTGGTGGAATCGGCCATCGCGGCGTCGGTAATCGTGGCGGCGCTGAACAATGTGTGGCCGGTAGTGGACCGCGGCCGCGCCATCTTCGCCTTCGGCTTCGGCCTGCTGCACGGCTTCGGCTTCGCCAGCGTGCTGGCCGGCCTCGGCCTGCCGCCGGATGCGATGCTGCTGTCGCTGGTGGGTTTCAACGTGGGCGTGGAACTGGGCCAGCTGGCCATCGTCGCCGTCTTCCTGCCGGTGGCTTACTGGCTGCGCAACGGGCTGTTCTACCGGCGCGCGATCATGGTGGGCGGCTCGGTGGCGATCGCGCTGGTGGCGGCGATCTGGCTGGCGGAACGGGCGCTGGACCTGCAACTGCTGGCCTGAAGCCGACTCCAGGTCACCGTAGGGTGGCCGGCTTCGCCGGCCACCCTACCAGACGGTGATGCGCAAGGCTGGAAACTGGCCGGCGCTACAATGGTGTTTTTTCCTGGGCGTCCACCATGCTGACAACAGAACAGCGCGAACACTACCAGCGTGACGGTTTCCTCGTCATCCCCGGTTTCAAGAGCCTCGACCAGATTGCCGCACTGCGCCGGCGCGCCGAAGAGATCGTCGATGCCTTCGACCCCAGCGAGTCGCGCGCCATCTTCACCACCAGGGACCAGGCCCGCGCCAGCGACGACTGGTTCCTCGGTTCGGACAACACGGTGCGCTGCTTCTTCGAGGAAGAGGCGTTCGGCCCGGATGGCCAGCTGCGGCAGGCGAAAGCACTATCAATCAACAAGATCGGCCATGCGATGCACGACCTCGACCCGGTGTTCGAGACCTTTACCCGCGACCCCAAACTGGCCGCCGTGGCGCGCGACCTCGGCCTGGAACAGCCGCAGGTGTGGCAATCGATGTACATCTTCAAGCAGCCAGGCATTGGCGGGGAAGTGCGCTGGCACCAGGACGCCACCTTCTTCGACAGCGATCCCATTACCGTGACCACCTTCTGGTTCGCGCTGGAAGACGCCACCGTGGACAACGGCTGCCTGTGGGCCGAGCCGGGCGGCCACCGCGGCCCGCTGCGCGAGCGTTTCCTGCGCAATGGCGACAGCATCAGCATGGAAAAGCTGGACGCCACGCCCTGGCCGGACGACAGCACCGCCGTGCCCCTGGAGGCGAAGGCGGGCACGCTGGTGTGCTTCCACGGCCTGCTGCCCCACTACAGCGCGCCGAACAGATCAAGCGTGTCGCGCCACGCGTTTACCTTGCATGCGACCGATGCATCGTCAAGCTACTCGCCGCGCAACTGGATTCAGCGCGATGGTGCATTCCCGGTACGCGGATTCCAGGCTGGCGCCTGAACAGCGGTACGGGAGCGAGAAACCGGCCTGGGGCAGCGGGTGGCCGCATCCAGTCCCTGGACTTCAGCCCGCCGGGTTCAGGCCCGGTCGTGCAAGCGGGTGCAGCACAGGCCGTGCCTGGCGAGCTTGCGGGTCAGGTCTTCCTTGAATGCAGAGTAGTCGAGCGCCTTCTCGACGAAGTCCTTTGCGCCCATCATCAGCGTACGGATACGATCTGCCTCGTTGCGGGTGCTGGACAACACCACGACAGGAACGTGGGACAGGTAGGGTTTCGCAGAGATCTCCTTCAACACCTCGAACCCGTCTACCTTGGGTAGTGCAAGGTCGAGCAGGATGGCATCGAAGTCGTGCGTCTTGCCGAGTTCGTGCAAGGCTTCCTCACCATCGGAGACGATCACGACCTCCGGCGCATCCTTGCAGCTTTCCAGAACGCGTTTCGTCAGTTCCGCATCGAGTGGGAAGTCATCAACAATCAGAACCTTTTTTACCATGTTGGCCATCTTACACGAGGCGCTACCGAACTGTGTCGGAAGCAAACACATCAGGTTACTATTAGATACTCATCGGAAAGTGCTGCAAGAACATCATGTATCAGCTTTTTTACAAATCCAGCAAGCAATTGCTTTAAGGGTAAAGATAGAATACTTTCTCCTATTCCAATCAAAAAACTCAGGGGAATCATGATACGTTTGCCCATCGGGCTGGCTGCGCTGTGCCTCAGTGCCACCGTTTTCGCTGCCGCGCCTTTCGACGACAAATTCCGCCAGCTCGATGAGCTGCTGCCGACGCCGGGTGCCGTGCGCACCGCGTCGGGAGCCCCGGGCCAGGCTTACTGGCAGCAACGCGCCGACTACACGATGCGCGCCACGCTCGACGAAGCCAAGCGCGCGATCAGCGGCAGCGGCACCATCACGTACCATAACAACTCCCCCGACACGCTGAAATACCTCTGGCTGCAGCTCGACCAGAATATCTACAAGCCGAACTCGGATTCCCGCACCTCGGCGGCCCTGCCGTCGCGCGAAGCGTGGGCCCAGGCCCGCACGCCGGAAACAGGCGTGAAGTTCGACGCGATCCGCACCATGCTCACCGCCAGCACCTTCGACGGCGGTTTCAATGTGCGCAATGTGCGCGACAGCGGCGGGCGTCCGCTCAAGTACGTGATCAACCGCACCATGATGCGGATCGACCTGGCGCAGCCCCTGAAGCCGGGCGCGCGCGTCTCGTTCAGCCTGGACTGGAACTACAACATCAACGAGCAGAAGGTGCTGGGCGGCCGTTCCGGCTACGAGTCCTTCGACGACAAGAACGACCTGTTCGAGATCGCCCAGTGGTTCCCGCGCATGGCGGCCTACTACGACGTCTACGGCTGGCAGCACAAGCAGTTCCTGGGCGCCGGCGAATTCACGCTGGAATTCGGCGACTACGACGTACAGATCACGGTGCCGTCGGACCATATCGTGGCCTCCACCGGCGAGCTGCAAAACCCGGGCGAAGTGCTGAGCGCCGCCCAGCGCGACCGCCTGCGCCAGGCCAAGGGCGCCAGGAAGCCGGTCATCATCGTGACCCAGGCCGAGGCGGAGGCGGCCGAGAAGGTCCGCGCCACCACCAATAAAACCTGGCACTTCAAGGCCAAGAACGTGCGCGACTTCGCGTTCGCGTCGAGCCGCAAGTTCATCTGGGATGCGCAGGGCATCAAGTCGGGCAATACCGACGTGATGGCGATGTCCTACTATCCGAAGGAAGGCAACCCGCTGTGGGAGCGCTACTCGACCCAGGCGATCGTCCACACCATCGAGCAGTACAACAAGTATTCCTTCGACTATCCCTACCCGACCTCGATCTCGGTGAACGGCCCGGTGGGCGGCATGGAATACCCGATGATCACGTTTAACGGCCCGCGTCCCGTCAAGGACAAGAAGACCGGCGAACTGACTTATTCGAAGCGCACCAAGTACGGCCTGATCGGCGTGATCATCCACGAAGTGGGCCACAACTACTTCCCGATGATCGTCAACTCCGACGAGCGCCAGTGGACCTGGATGGACGAAGGGCTGAACTCCTTCGTGCAGTCGCTGGCCCAGGAAGCCTGGGAAGAGAACTGGGACGAGATGCGCGGCGACCCGCGCACCATCGTGGGCTACATGCGCAGCCA
This sequence comes from Massilia yuzhufengensis, assembly GCF_900112225.1. Lineage (GTDB taxonomy): Bacteria > Pseudomonadota > Gammaproteobacteria > Burkholderiales > Burkholderiaceae_D > Telluria > Telluria yuzhufengensis. Next base: position 195,524 of record NZ_FOLD01000005.1, read on the forward strand.
GAACCAGGTGCCGATCATGACCAACTCGGAGTCGCTCCTGCAGTTCGGGAACAACGCCTATGCCAAGCCGGCTGCCGCGCTGAACATCCTGCGTGAAACGGTGCTGGGCCGCGAACTGTTCGACTTCGCCTTCAAGGAATATGCCGAGCGCTGGAAGTTCAAGCGCCCGACCCCGGCCGACTTCTTCCGCACCATGGAAGACGCGTCGGGCACGGACCTCGACTGGTTCTGGCGCGGCTGGTTCTACACGACCGACGCGGTGGACGTGAGCGTGGACGGCATCACCGAGTACACGATCAGCAGCAAGGATCCGGAAGTCGAGAAAGCCCTGGCGCGTGCGCGCAAGCAGGCCGAGCCGATCTCGATCACCGACCAGCGCAACAAGGGCATGCCGCGCCGCGTCGATGCGCATCCCGAGCTGAAGGACTTCTACAACGCGAACGACGATTTCACGGTGACGAACAAGGACCGCAACAAGTTCGCCGAGACCGTCGAAGGCCTGGAAGACTGGGAAAAAGCCATCCTCAAGGAAGGCAAGCACCTGTACCTGGTGGACTTCTCGAACAAGGGCGGCCTGGTGACCCCGCTGGTGGTGGAAATCGAAACCAAGAGCGGCAAGAAATACATCGAGCGCATCCCGGCCGAAGTGTGGCGCTACTCGCCGACCAAGGTGACCAAGCTGTTCATCACGGACGAGCCGATCGTCAGCCTGGTGCAGGACCCGTACTGGGAAACCGCCGACATCGACCAGACCAACAACGCCTGGCCGCGCAAGGCGACCCCGTCGCGCCTGGAGCTGTTCAAGACCGAACGCGATCCGGCCACCGGCAACCTGATGCGCGACTTTAATACCAAGCTCAAGACGCCAGGGCAGAAGGATGCACCGAAGTCCGAGTAAGTTTGCTTGAACGCGTGGGCGACACTTCGCCCACCCTGCGGCAGGGCCTCGTGCCCTGCCGTTTTTATATCGAAGAACGATCAGCATGAAAATCAGACAACTGCAGGTGGCCGTGGCCGCCGTCATCCTCGGCGTCTCGGCGGCGCAGGCAGCCCCCGCATTCGACGACAAGTTCCGCCAGCTCGACGAGCTGCTGCCCACGCCCAACGAGACCCGCACCGCCTCCGGCGCGCCGGGCCACCGCTACTGGCAGCAGCGCGCCGACTACCGCCTGCGCGCGACCCTCGACGAAAACAAGCGCTCGGTCACCGGCTCCGGCAGCGTCACCTACCACAACAATTCGCCGGACACGCTGTCCTACCTGTGGGTGCAGCTGGACCAGAACATGTTCCGCGGCGATTCCGACAACCGCCGCATCTCCACCCTGCCTTCGCGCGACGCCTGGCAGGCGCGCGGCAGCGACGGCGTCAAGTTCGACACCCTGCGCTCGACCCTGGAAATGCAGCGCTTCGAAGGCGGCATCAATATCACCAGCGTCACCGGCAGCGACGGCCGCGCGCTGCGCCACACGATCAACAAGACCATGATGCGGATCGACCTGCCCCAGCCCCTGAAGCCCGGCGCGCGCGTGTCCTTCAGCCTGGCCTGGAATTTCAACATCCCCGAGATGAAGGTCACGGGCCGCCGCACCGGCTACGAGAAGTTCGACGACGGCAACGACATCTTCGAAGTGGCGCAGTGGTTCCCGCGCATGGCCGCCTACTACGACGTCAAGGGCTGGCAGAACAAGCAGTACATGGGCGACGGCGAGTTCACGCTGGAATTCGGCGACTACGACGTGCAGTTGACCGTCCCGGCCGACCACATCGTCGCCTCGACCGGCGAATTGCAGAATGCGGACGCGGTGCTCTCCAGCGCCCAGCGCGAACGCCTGCGCCAGGCGCGCGGCGCCAAGAAGCCGGTCATCATCGTCACGCAGCTTGAGGCGGAAAAGGCCGAGAAAGCGCGTTCCACGGCCACCCGGACCTGGCACTTCAAGGCCCGGGATGTGCGCGACTTCGCCTTTGCCTCGAGCCGCAAGTTCATCTGGGACGCCCAGGGCATCAAGAGCGGAAACAAGGACGTGCTGGCGATGTCCTACTACCCGAAGGAAGGCAACCCGCTGTGGGAACGCTATTCCACCGCGGCCGTGGTGCACACCATCGAGCAGTACAACAAGTACTCCTTCGACTATCCCTACCCGACCGCCATCTCCGTCAACGGCCCGGTGGGCGGCATGGAATACCCGATGATCTCGTTCAATGGCCCGCGTCCCGTCAAGGACAAGAAGACCGGCGAGATCACCTATTCGAAGGGCACCAAGTATGGCTTGATCAGCGTGATCATCCATGAGGTGGGCCACAACTACTTCCCGATGATCGTCAACTCCGACGAGCGCCAGTGGACCTGGATGGACGAGGGCCTGAACAGCTTCCTGCAGTTCCTGGCCGAGCAGGCCTGGGAAGAAAACTACCCGGGCCGCCGCGGCGAAGCGCGCGACATCGTCGACTACATGCGCAGCACCAACCAGGTGCCGATCATGACCAATGCCGAATCGACCCTCCAGCGCGGCAACAACGCCTATGGCAAGCCAGCCACCGCACTGAACGTGCTGCGCGAGACCATTCTGGGACGCGAGCTGTTCGACTTCGCGTTCAAGGAATACGCCGAGCGCTGGAAGTTCAAGCGCCCCACCCCGGCCGACCTGTTCCGCACCATGGAAGACGCCTCGGGCACGGACCTCGACTGGTTCTGGCGCGGCTGGTTCTACACCACCGATGCGGTGGACGTGAGCGTGGACGGGATCACCGAGTACACCATCAGCAGCAAGGACCCGGAAGTGGAGAAGGCCTGGGCGCGCGCCCGCAAACAGGCCGAGCCGGTCTCGCTCACCGACCAGCGCAACGCCGGCATGCCGCGCCGCGTCGACGCGCATCCGGAGCTGAAGGACTTCTATAACGCGCACGATGAGTTCACGGTGACCAACAAGGACCGCAACAAGTTCAACGAGACCGCCGAAGGCCTGGAGGACTGGGAAAAGGCCCTGCTCAAGGAAGGCAAGCACCTGACCCTGGTGGACTTCTCGAACAAGGGCGGGTTGGTCACGCCGCTGATCGTCGAGATCGAACTCAAGAGCGGGAAAAAATTCATCGAGCGCATTCCGGCCGAGGTATGGCGCTACTCGCCGGCCAAGGTGACCAAGCTGTTCATCACCGACGAGCCGATCGCCAGCCTGGTGCAGGACCCGTATTGGGAAACGGCCGACATCGACCAGGGCAACAACGCCTGGCCGCGCAAGGTGACGCCTTCGCGCCTGGAACTGTTCAAGTCCGAGCGAGAACCGGCCAATAACCTGATGCGCGACTTCGCCACGCCGCTCAAGAAACCTGCCGCGCCCGAGAAAAAGGCGACGCAATGATCCTGCGCCGCACAAGGGTCTTGTTCGCCGCCGCGCTGCTGTGCCTGAGCGCAGCGGCGGGCGCGCACCGCTTCCACAGCGGGATCACCGAGCTCGCGTACAACCCGCGCACCAAGAGCACGGAGATCGTCCATACCTACATGGCGCACGATATCGAGGCGCTCCTGATGAACACCTACGGACGCCAGTTCGACCTGACCGACCCGGACGACCAGGACGTGCTGCGCAAATATATCGAGCAGCACTTCTGGCTCAAGGACCGGGACAATGCGCGCCTGCCGTTGCGCTGGGTCGGCATGACCGTGGCCTCGCAAAGCATCGTGATCTACCAGGAACTGGAGAACACGCCGCTGTCGAAAACCGCCACCATCGGCCAGGGCGTGCTGATCGACTTCCTGCCCGACCAGGTGAACACGGTGAACCTCAACGATGCAGGTACACTCCGCTCATTGACATTTACACAAGCCGCGCTCGAACAGCCGGTCACTGCGACCACTCCATGACCCTTCGCCCGATTCCGTTTGCGCTCGCCGCATTGTTCATCCACGCGCCAGCCCTGGCCGACGACTTCGTGCTGCAGCGCGTGCTGGTCGAGGGATCGCGCGCCAACCAGATCGGGCTGACCGACTCGGCCAGCTCCGGCAGCGTCGGCGCGAAAGAGCTGGCGCAGCTTACCGTGTACCGGCCGGGCGAACTGCTGGAAGCCACGCCCGGCCTGATCGCCAGCCAGCACAGCGGCGAAGGCAAGGCCAACCAGTTCTACCTGCGCGGCTTCAACCTCGACCACGGCACCGACCTCGCCACCTGGGTCGACGGCATGCCGGTCAACCAGCGCAGCCACGCGCATGGCCAGGGCTGGACCGACCTGAACTTCCTTATCCCGGAACTGGTGGCCCGCCTCGACTACCGCAAGGGTCCCTACTCGTCCGCGGAAGGCGACTTCTCGTCGGCCGGCAAGGCCTCGCTGGCCTACGCCAACCGGCTGGTAGCGCCGCTGGCCTCCGTCACGCTGGGCCAGGACAATTATGCGCGCACGGTATTCGCCGGTTCGCCGGCAGCTGCGGGTGGACACCTGCTGTATGCGCTGGAACTGATGAAGAACGACGGCCCGTGGACCCGGCCGGACGGCTACCGCAAGGTCAATGCGGTGCTGCGCTACAGCCGCGGCTACGCCAACAACGGCTGGAACGTCACCGCCATGCACTACCGCGGCCACTGGAACGCGACCGACCAGGTGCCGCTGCGCGCGGTCGCCAGCGGCCAGCTGGGACGCTTCGACGCGCTCGACCTGAGCGACGGCGGCGAAGCCCAGCGCAGCAGCCTGTCCGGCACCTGGCGCCGCACGACCTCGGATGAAGCCACCCACCTGAGTGCCTACGTCATCCGCAACCGCCTCGACCTGTATTCGAACTTCACCTACTTCCTGAACGACCCGGTCAACGGCGACCAGTTCAGCCAGCCCGACCGCCGCGTGACCTCGGGCCTGGACGGCAGCCATACCTGGCACGTGCTGCGCAATGGCGCGGTGAGTTCGGACATGACGGTGGGTGTGCAGCTCCAGAACGACAATATCTTCAACGGCCTGTACGACACCCGTGCGCGCCAGCGCCTGGCGACCACGCGCGAAGACCATATCGTGGAAACCAGCGGCGCCCTATTCCTGGAAAGCGCCACGCGCTGGAGCGAAGCCCTGCGCACCGTGGTCGGTGTGCGCGCCAACGCCTACCGCTTCCGCGTCGATGGCGACCGCGCCGAGAATTCCGGACGCGCCAGCGATTCGCTGCTCACGCCAGCGCTGAGCATCGCCTATGGCCCGTGGCAGACGACCGAGCTGTACCTGAACTATGGCCACGGCTTCCACAGCAACGACGCGCGCGGCACCGTGGCCACGCTCGACCCGAAAACCCTCGACCCGGTCGACCGCACGCCAGGCCTGGTGCGCTCGCGCGGCATGGAAGTGGGCCTGCGCACGGTGGCGATCCCGAAAACCGAAACCACGCTGTCGGTGTACCGGCTCGATTTCGATTCCGAGCTGACCTATATCGGCGACGCCGGCAACACCGAGGCGGGCGATCCGAGCCGCCGCTATGGCGTCGAGCTGTCCAACAACTACCAGGCCAACAAGTGGCTGACGGTGAATTTTGATGCGGCTTATGCGCGGGCGCGTTCGCGCGGCGGCAACCCGGCCGGCGATCGCATTCCGGGTGCGGTGGAGGGCGTGGCCCAGGTCGGCCTGACGGTGGACAAGGCCGGCCCATGGACGGGCGCGCTGCGCCTGCGCTACTTCGGCCCGCGTCCGCTGATCGAGGACGACAGCGTGCGCTCGCGCGCCAGCGTCACGCTCAACGGGCGCGTGGGTTACCGCATTGGCAAGGACATGCGCATCGAGCTGGAAGGCTTCAACCTGACCAACCGGCGCGATTCGGCGATCGACTACTATTATGCGTCGCGCCTGCAGAATGAAGCCGAGGCGGTGGACGACATCCATTTCCACCCGATCGAACCGCGTTCCTTCCGCCTGAGCTTCGTGAAGAACTGGTAGGGAATTGGCGGCGATCAGACTTGTTGCGTGGAAAAATGCTACGCTAACCGGATGACACCACGTGAACTTCCCACCACCGATCCGTCGCACCTGACGGACGTCGTGCGCAGCGAGGGCTATGCCCTGCTGCGCCCTCTCGATGTCGCCCACCTCGCGGGCTGCACGCTCGACGAACTGCAGGCGCTCGTCCCGAGCTGGGACCGGCTCGAACTCGACAACTACCTCAAGGACGGCGGCCGCTATCGCCGGCGCCGCCATTCCTGCTTCGTCGACGACGGCCATGGCCTGGCGCAGACGCCGCACCGCGCCCATTGGCAGCCGGTCGAGTACAACGCCCTGCACGGCGGCATGCACCGCCTGTTCGAGCCGATCGAACCGGCCACCATCGCCACGCCGGCGTGGGAGCGCCTGCTGCGCGCGCTGGGCGAAGTCTGCTCGGGCGTGCGCGGCCCGCACACCTGGAACGTGGAAGCCCACCAGTTCCGCATCGACACCGCCGACGGCATCGGCCGCCCCACGCCGGAAGGCGCGCACCGCGACGGCGTCGATTTCGTCGCTGTGATCCTGATCAAGCGCACCGGCATCAAGGGTGGCGAGACGCGCGTGTTCGAAGCCGACGGCCCGGCCGGCCAGCGCTTCACAATGCTCGAGCCCTGGACGCTGCTGCTGCTCGACGACGCCGCCGTGATCCACGAATCCACCCCGATCCAGCCCCTGGACGAGCACGGGCATCGCGATACCCTGGTGCTGACCTGGCGCGCCGGTTCCTTCCAGGGCGCCGACGATTGAAGTCGTGGCGTGGGCGGGCCCTCCTGCCTACGCCTTCCCATCCCGCGAACACACAAAAAAAAAGCGCCCGCGAACCTTGCGGCTGGCGGGCGATAATCCAATTTTCGGAGAAAACTGGAGGAGACAGTTCCAATATACCCCGATTTTTTGTGCGGTGCAATACCGTAGAACTACTGCTCTAATTTCGTGAAGGTAAGGTTTCCAAACCCAGATACTTTTGGCTGCAATGTTGCGATGCACAACATTTGGTTCCGCACCTCAATATCGCGCGAACGCACTACTGTATAGCAGTTCGAGCAGGCCTCCGGGGTCGAGCGGCTGGCTACGCGCCGCCGCCGCCATCGCCGCAGCCGAAGGCGTGGGCGCCTCGATCAATACCGGTCCCGGCTGGGCTACCCCAGCCTGCGGCGCAGCGCTTCCAGCCATGGCCCGCACCGGCGGCGCCGAGGACGCATACCGGTGCAGCCGCGGCGGCGCGATCGCCAGCGCCAGCCGTCCCTGCGCCAGCTGCTGCGCGAACGCCGCGCGCCCCGCCGTCCCCATCGGGCGACGCAGGGCTTCCACCAGCGGCGCCGCATTTTGCACCGCCACGCTTGACGCCCGCAGCGCCGAAACGACAAAGCGCCAATCGTCCTTGCGCATGCTGCCATGCTGGGAAGGCGCGAGGAATTCCGGGCTGCGGAACAGCGCCCGCAGCACCGCGCGCTGGTCGCCCCCGGTGGCAGTCCAGGCAGCCCACAACGCGTGCTCGAGCGCGCGGGACGGCGCGGATACGAACTGCTTGAGCAGCGCCCCTAGTGCGGCACGTTCGCTGCGGGTGTCCCCGCCTTGCACCAGAATGGTGCGCAGCGTGGCGTAGCGTCCGAACACATGCGGCCGCACATCGGGCTCCTTCACGCCCCGCATACCGAACCACGTCTGCCAGAACGCCGACAGCACTTCTTCCAGCTGGCGTGGGCTGGCGATCGCACGCAACAGGCGTTCCTCGTCCGCGGGTGTGCCGGCCTCGTGGTATTCGCGCAAGCGCGCCGCGAGCCTGGGTTCGAGCGCCGGAGGCGCCAGCTGGCTGTCGACATAGGCGGCCAGGCCCATTGCACGCACCCGCGCCACGTCGCCCGGCGCGGGGCCGTAGCCCAGCCGGTTCAACAGGTGCAGCGCCTGCTGCGAGGTCGCGGCCGCAGTCGCCGCCGATGCGCCCGGCATGGCCAGCAGCAGGAGCAGCGAAGGCAGCAGCATGGCGCCGCGGCGGCGCCGGAATCCAGAAGTGTGCATGCCCTTGTTATATACCTGCGCCACCGTGCTTGCTGCGCGCTTTGGTAAATGTTTGTAAGCTTCCTCTAATCGCCCGGCGAACACGACGATTGCGCGCGCGGAGCATTGCAACTTTGCTACACTTGGCAGCTTAACCTGCAGCTTATCGAAGACTATGCCTACCCTCCGCCGCCTTCCCCGTTCCGTCCCTGTTCCACTGATCGCCGCCGCCGGCGCGACCCTGTGCTTCGCCCTGGCGCTGGCCGTGCCGAACCGCGCCACCGCCAAGGACGAGAAGGCCGCGCCGACGCCCGCCCTGACCGTCACCACCGGCCTGCCGACAGCGACCACCCTCCCCGTCGGCCTCACCGCCAACGGCAGCGTCGCGGCCTGGCAGGAAGCCATCATCGGCAGCGAGTCCAACGGCCTGCGCCTGTCCGAAGTGCGGGTAAACGTGGGCGACGTGGTCAAGAAGGGCGAAGTGCTTGCCGTGTTCGCGGGCGAGACCGTGCGCGCCGACGTCGACCAGGCCAGGGCCGCGCTGCAGGAAGCGCAGGCCAACGCCGCCGAAGCGAAGTCGAACGGCGACCGTGCGCGCAGCCTGCGCACCTCGGGCGCGCTGAGCGAGCAGCAGATCACCCAATACCTGACCGGCGAACGCACCGCGGCGGCGCGCGTCAGCGCGGCCAAGGCGACCCTGGCCCAGCAGGAGCTGCGCCTGCGCAACGCCACCGTCACCGCGCCCGACAGCGGCGTCATTTCGGCGCGCAACGCGACCGTCGGCGCGGTGGTGGGCGCCGGCACGGAACTGTTCCGCATGATCCGCCAGGGCCGGCTGGAGTGGCGCGCCGAGATCACCTCGAACGACCTGGGACGCATCCGTCCGGGCATGCGCGCCGCGGTGCGCGCCGCCAGCGGCAGCGAGATCACCGGCAAGGTACGTTCGGTCGCACCGACCGTCGACCCGCAAACCCGCCTGGCGCTGGTGTATGTCGACCTGCCGCCGGCGCTGTCGGCCAACGCGCCGCTCAAGGCCGGCATGTTCGCCAGCGGCCGCTTCGAGCTCGGCACCTCCAAGGCCCTCACCGTGCCGCAGCAGGCGGTCGTGGTGCGCGACGGCTTCAATTATGTGCTGCGCCTGAACCGCGACAACCGCGTCAGCCAGCTCAAAGTCAGCACCGGCCGCCGCATCGGCGACCGCGTCGAGATCGTCGGCGGCCTGGCGGCCGACACGCCGATCGTGATCAGCGGCGCCGGCTTCCTGAATGACGGGGACCTGGTACGCAACGTGCCGGCCCCGGCGGCGGCCAAGCCGGCCGCGGCGCGCACCACCGCTGCACGCTGAGCGGAGCCCCATCATGAATTTTTCCGCTTTATCGATCCGTAACCCGATCCCGGCGATCATGCTGTTCGTCCTGCTCACGCTGGCGGGGCTGCTGGCCTTCAAGGCCAACAAGATCCAGGATTTCCCGGACATCGAACTGCCGATCGTCACCGTCGCCGCCACGCTGGAAGGCGCCGCGCCGGCCCAGCTGGAAACCGAAGTCGCGCGCAAGATCGAAGATTCGGTCGCCACCTTGCAGGGTGTGAAGAACATCTATACCAAGGTGCTCGACGGCGTGGCCACCGTCACCGTCGAATTCGTGCTGGAGAAGGACCTGGCCGAAGCCGTGAACGACGTGCGCGACGCGGTGGCGCGGGTGCGCTCCGACCTGCCGCCAGAGATGCGCGAGCCGAGCGTGACCAAGGCCGCCACCGCCGGCCGCGTGGTCGCCACCTTCACCGCCACGCCCGCAGCGGGCGCCGGCAGCGCCATGGATGCCCAGGCCCTGAGCTGGTTCGTGGACAACGACGTCGCCAAGCGCCTGCTGAGCGTCCCGGGCCTCGGTTCGGTGAAACGCGTCGGCGGCGTCACGCGCGAAGTGCGGGTGGAACTCGACGACGCCCGCATGGCGGCGCTGCAGGTCTCGGCGCTGGACGTGTCGCGCCAGCTGCGCAACGTGCAGCGCGAAGCGCCGGGCGGACGCGGCGACGTGAGTGGCGCCGAGCAGTCGGTGCGCACCATCGCCACCGTGCAGTCGGCCCAGGAACTGGCGCAGATGGACATCCCGCTGTCGAACGGGCGCCATGTGAAGCTCGAACAGATCGCCACCGTCACCGACACCGTGGCCGAGCCACGCTCGATTGCCGAGCAGGATGGCCGCGCGGTAGTGGGCTTCGAAATCTTCCGCACCCGCGGCGCGGGCGAAGTGGACGTGGCCACCGGCGCACGCGAAGCGGTGGCCCAGCTGCAGAAGGAACATCCGAACGTGGTGCTGCGCGAAACCATCGACAACTCGGCGCCGGTCCAGGAAAACTTCGACGCCTCGATGGAGATGCTGTACGAAGGCGCGGTGCTGGCGGTGCTGGTGGTGTGGTGGTTCCTGCGCGACTGGCGCGCCACCCTGGTCGCCGCGGCCGCGCTGCCGCTGTCGGTGATCCCGGCCTTCCTCGGCCAATACCTGTTCGGCTATACGCTCAACATGGTGACCCTGCTGTCGCTGGCCCTGGTCATCGGGGTGCTGGTGGACGATGCGATCGTCGAGATCGAAAACATCTCGCGCCACCTGCGCATGGGGAAAAGCCCGATGCAGGCCGCGCTCGAGGCGGCCGATGAAATCGGCATGGCGGTGATCGCCACTACCTTCTCGCTGGTGGCGGTGTTCCTGCCGACCGCCTTCATGGGCGGCATCCCGGGTAAGTTCTTCAAGCAGTTCGGCTGGACGGCGGTGATCGCGATCCTGGCCTCGCTGGTGGTCGCGCGCCTGCTCACGCCGATGATGGCGGCCTACATCCTCAAGCCGCCCAAGCACCTGGGCGAAGAAAAGGACGGACCGCTGATGGCCCGCTACATGCGCGTCATGCAGTGGTGCCTGCGCCACCGCCTGGTGACGGCGATCGCCTCGGCCCTGTTCTTCGCCGGCTCGATCGCGCTGGTGCCGCTGCTGCCGACCGGCTTCGTGCCGCCGAACGACCGCTCGCAGACCCTGGTGACGCTCGAGCTGCCGCCGGGTTCCACGCTGGCCGAAACCCATGCCGTGGCCGAGCAGGCCAGGCTGGCCGTGATGGGCGTCGCCGGCGTCAAGGGCGTGTTCAGTTCGATCGGCGGCGGCTCCAGCGGCGACGCCTTCGCGCCGGGCGCCGCGGCCGAAGCGCGCCGCGCCGTGCTCACCGTGACCACGGCCGAGCGCGACGACCGCGACTTCGGCCTGGCCAGCATCGAAAAGGCCTTGCGCGAAAAAGTGGCGCAGATCCCGGGCGCACGCTTCAACGTGGGCGCCAACGATACCGGCACCAAGATGCAGCTGGTGCTGCGCAGCGAAGACCCGTTGATGCTCACCGCTACCGCGCGCCAGGCCGAACGCGAGCTGCGCACGCTCAAGGGCATCGGCAACGTCAGTTCCAGCGCCTCGCTGGTGCGCCCGGAGATCATCGTGCGGCCGGACTTTGCGCGCGCCGCCGACCTGGGCGTAACCGCGGCCGCCATCGGCGAGACGGTGCGCGTGGCCACCGCCGGCGACTACGACATCTCGCTGGCCAAGATGAACCTGGCCGAGCGCCAGGTGCCGATCCGCGTCAAGCTGCCCGACGCCGTGCGCGCCGACCTCGATGCGCTGGGACGCCTGACGGTGCCGGGCGCGCGTGGTCCGGTGCTGCTGGCGAACGTCGCGACCATCACGATGGAAAGCGGCCCGGCCCAGATCGACCGCCTCAACCGCACCCGCAACGTCACGCTCGACGTCGAGCTGCAGGGCCGCTCGCTGGGCGAAGTCAACACCGAAGCGCGCGCCCTGCCCGTGTTCCAGAAGCTGCCGCCGTCGGTGCAGATCGCGGAACTGGGTGACGCCCAGGAGATGCAGGCGCTATTCGCCAGCTTCGGCGTGGCGATGCTGATCGGCGTGCTGTGCATCTACGGCGTGCTGGTGCTGCTGTTTAACGACTTCATGCAGCCGGTGACGATCCTGGCGGCGCTGCCGCTGTCGATCGGCGGCGCCTTTGTCGCCCTGCTGGTGACCCAGAGCGCGCTGTCGATGCCGACCATGATCGGCCTGATCATGCTGATGGGGATCGTTACCAAGAACTCGATCCTGCTGGTGGATTACGCCATCCTGGCGCGCCAGGCCGGCATGAACCGCTTCGATGCGCTGGTCGACGCCTGCCACAAGCGCTCGCGCCCCATCGTGATGACCACCATCGCCATGGGCGCCGGCATGATGCCGCTGGCGCTGGGCCTGTCGGGCGACCCGAGCTTCCGCTCGCCGATGGCGATTGCCGTGATCGGCGGCCTGATCACCTCGACGCTGCTCAGCCTGCTGGTGGTGCCGGCGGTGTTCACGTATGTGGACGACTTCGAGCACCTGATGAAGCGGGGAATGGGGAAGCTGCGGCGCAAGCCGGTAGCCGCGCCGGTGAAGGTCGTTGTGTCCGACCCGGTGAAGTAAAGGTAGGGTGGGCGGATTTCCCGCCCACGCGTTCAACCGCAATCGGATTCTTCGTCGCCGCGGCTCATGGGGAGTTGAACGCGCGGGCGGCGAAGCCGCCCACCCCACGGTTGACGCGAATCGATCCCGACGCAAACAAAAAACCCGGCCAGGCTTTCGCCTGCCGGGTTTTTTACTGACGGCTACGCCGATCAGTCGCGGTAGTAGCGATACTCTTTGCGCTCGGTGCTGCTGCCACCCAGCAGCTTGGCCAGCAGGAAGCCGACGCCGGCTGCGACCAGCAGGGCGGTGCCTGGATTGGTCTTGACGTACTCGGTGCTCTTGACCGAGTAGTTCTGGTAGGTTTCGTTGAGCTGGCCCTTGCGCTGGCCCAGGCTTTCGCCCGCGCCGCTCAGCAGACCGGAAATGCGGTCGACGCCTGCGTGTGCGGTACCGACCAGGCGGTCGACCAGCGGCTGCGCACCCTGTGCGACCTGGTCGATTTTCTGGTGCAGCTTGTCAGGCGTGACATTGGCCATGGCGCCCTTGATGCCGCCAGCCGACGACTGGTCGGTGCTGGACGATGCATCGGACGACTGCACGCTGCCGGACGAGCCCAGTGCGCTGTTGCCGCTGCTGCTGCTGCTCAGGCTGCTGCTGCCGCTCAGGCTGCTGCCACTCAGGCTGCCGCTGGAGCCGGTTGCGCTCGATGCTGGCGAACCGCTCTGCTTGTTGTCGCTCGAAGGGTAGCTGGAGCTGGAGCTCGAGCTGCTGCCCAGGTTGCCCGAACCCTGCGAACCGCTTTGCAGGCTGCCCGCATTGCTGGTGCCGCCGACCGAGCCGGTGCTGCTGCCGGTAGCCGGCTTGGCGCTGCTTGGCGAGGCGTTGGCGCTGCCGAGGCTGCTGCCCGACGAGCTGCTCTGGCTGCTGCCCGATGCACCGCTGCTGCTTTGGCTCTGGCCAGGATTCTGGCTTTTACCGATGCTCGAACCTGCACCATCGCGGCTTGCGTCGCTGCCTTTTCCCTCGGTAGATTTCTGATTATCCATGGTATATCCCTCGTAAAAATGTAGACCAACGCGAAGTAGACCGATACCTGACTATCACCACATTCTTCCTTGATTCCGCGTGAAACAGAACGAAGGGACGAGAGTGGCCTGCGCTACATCAAGGTGGAACCCTGCTCATTGCCATCGGCCACGTTCTTGTCACTGTGACCTGTAGCTAACGCAAAAGTTCTACCGATAGCACAGACGCCCTACCCGTCGCTGCGGGAGCGGTTGCCTGTGGCGGTCCGAATTGCCGCAGTATCGGTTCCTGCGGCTCGATACAAAAAATACAACGTCCATGGGGGCGAGACCGTGCGTTGCCTAACAGAGCTGAGCCATCCGCCCAAAACAGGGCAAATGAAACGCTTGCAACAGCTATCGGCTACGTTACAATGCAAATGATAATCATTATCATTTGATGAAGCCCTTCCTGGGCTTCGCCGATGCCAAATGCGCTGAAAGGAGAAACGCATGTGCGACAAGCACGCCTTCGCTACCGAACCCGACACCACCTTGCAGGGCTCACGCCGGCGCCGCGTGTGGGAGCTGGCCCCGAACAGCCGTTGCCCGCTGGTCGGCGTCGCCCTGCCCCTGCCCGCCTTGCGCAAGCTGGTCGAACGGGTCGCGGGCGGCAAACTGCTGCATGACGACTACGATATCCACGTTGGCGCCGTCAGCGAGTGCGCACTGCGCAACCCGCTGTCCGAAGCGATCCAGAAAGAACTCGAGCGGCGCTACACCGGCGACGTGGCCCGCTTCCGCGCGGCCAAGACGACGCAGGATGTGGGCGCACTATGGGCGCAGGCGGTCGCGGCAGGCAACGTGCCGGGGGCGTTCTGGGCCGGGCTGAGTCATCCACGCTGCACCACGGAGCTCGAACAGGCCATGTGCCGCGACATCCACATGGTGCAGCACCAGGCTGGCGCCTGCGTGCGGGCCGATATGGACAAGTACCGCGCGGTGGTCGCCGACAACGCCCGCCTGGCGCGTGACCTGGCCCGCCAGCAGGGACGCTGCCAGCTGCTGTTGCAGGAGAAAACACGCCAGGCCGACCGCTTCGAACAGCAGCTGATGGCGGCGCGCGCGCTGGCAGTGGCCAAGGACACCGACATCCACCTGCTGCGCAGCGAGCTGGCGGCGCTGCAGGCCGAGGTGCCGGAGCTCGACACGCGCAAGCGCCTGGCCAACCGGCTGGCGCAGGTGGAGGAACGGGAAGCGGCGCTGCGCGCGCAGGTGGCCGCGCTGAAGGCGGCGCGCACTGTGGCGGCGCCTGAGGCGGCTGCACCGGTGGCGGCCGTGGCGGCGCCCGCGGTGGTGGAAGTGCCGGTGCGCCTGGTCAACCGCAGCGTGCTGTGCGTGGGCGGGCGCAGCGGCAGCGTCCCGGTGTACCGCAATGTCATCGAACGGATCGGCGCCCAGTTCGCGCACCACGACGGCGGCCTGGAAGACAGCGCCGGCCAGCTCGACGCCAGCCTGGCGGCGGCGGACTTGGTGATCTGCCAGACCGGCTGCATCAGCCATCACGCCTATTGGCGCGTGAAGGACCATTGCAAGCGCACGGGAAAGCAGTGCGTGTTCATCGATAATCCGAGCGTGTCGAGCCTGGTGCGGGGTTTGCAAGAAATGGCAGAGTGAGGCCCAACGCAAAAAGGGCAGCCCCTATGGGACTGCCCTCTCTACTTTCTGGTGCCGCTTGCCGGAATCGAACTGGCGACCTTTTCATTACGAATGAACTGCTCTACCAACTGAGCTAAAGCGGCGAAACCTGGTGACGACCACTCACCGGCGATGAAAACGCTGCCCAAAGTCCTGGGCCTCACCGGCGAAGCACCATATTCTAGCAAACAACGCGGCAACTTTGCTAGTGGGTATCGTGCAACGCGGTATCTATTTGCGTTTTAGTCGTGGCGAACGGTCACTGCACGTGGTAGCCCGTCACCAGCTCCACCTCGGATTTCGACCCCAGGAACACCGGCACGCGCTGGTGCAGCTTGGTCGGTGGGATGTCCAGGATGCGGCCACGGCCATCGGTGGCGGCGCCGCCGGCCTGCTCGACGATCATCGCCATCGGGTTGGCTTCGTACATCAGGCGCAGCTTGCCGGGCGAGGAAGGATCACGCATATCGGCCGGGTACATGAAGATGCCGCCGCGGGTCAGGATGCGGTGCACATCGGCCACCATCGAGGCGATCCAGCGCATGTTGAAGTCCTTGCCGCGCGGGCCGGTGGAACCCGCGAGCATCTCGTCGACGTAGCGCTGCACCGGCG
The DNA here is from genome assembly GCF_900112225.1 of Massilia yuzhufengensis. Taxonomy (GTDB): domain Bacteria; phylum Pseudomonadota; class Gammaproteobacteria; order Burkholderiales; family Burkholderiaceae_D; genus Telluria; species Telluria yuzhufengensis. The sequence goes on from NZ_FOLD01000005.1 coordinate 211,239, forward strand.
GGTGCCAGTGGCGCTTGTTGGACATGTTGATCGCGAATTCCTTCGTCGTTTCCGGGATCTGCATGTCGCTTTGGGTAAGCACCCAGGAACCCATCTCGCGGTCCAGCGTGAAGCAGTGCACGCCATTGCCGGTGGTGAGCACCAGCATGGTCTGCGGGCCGTACACGGCGTAGCCGGCGGCGACTTGCTGGGTGCCCGGCTGCAGGAAATCCTGCTCGGTTGGGTCGTTCATGCCTTCCGGCGCCTTGAGCACCGAGAAGATGGTGCCGATCGAGACGTTGACGTCGATGTTGGACGAGCCGTCGAGCGGATCGAACAGCAGCAGGAATTCGCCCTTCGGGTAGCGGCTCGGGATCTGGCGGATGGTTTCCATTTCTTCCGACGCCATCGCGGCCAGGTGGCCGCCCCACTCGTTCGCTTCCAGCAGGATCTCGTTGGAGATCACGTCGAGCTTCTTCTGCACTTCGCCCTGGATGTTCTCGGTCTCGGCACTGCCCAGCACTTCGCCAAGCGCGCCCTTGCTGACCGAGTAGCTGATGCGCTTGCAGGCGCGGGCGACCACCTCGATCAGGAGGCGCAGCTCGGCGTTGATGGTCTGGTGGAGGCGCTGTTCCTCGACCAGGTACTGCGTAAGGCTGACGCGTTTCATGAACTTCCTTTGGTTTGGGTGAGATTGTTTTTATGTAGGGTGGTCGGCTTGCCGACCGCGCGTTCAAACAATGCGTGATCAACGGTACCGCGGCTGATCATGGCCGGGTCGAACGCGCGGTCGGCATAGCCGACCACCCTACGTTTTAATTTGCAAGCGCTTTGGTGACCACTTCGCGCACGTCGTTCGACAAGCGCTGTTGTCCCGCCACCTGCTGCAGCGCCGTTTTCATGTGCACCTGCAGGGCCGGGGTGTAGCGGCGCCAGCGGTCCATCGCGCGGGCCAGGCGGGCGGCGACCTGCGGGTTGAGGCCGTCGAGCAGGATCACGTGCTCGGCCCAGAACAGGTAGCCGCTGCCGTTGGGCGCGTGGAACTGCACCGCATTGTTCATGCAGTAGTTGGCCACCAGGCTGCGCGCGCGGTTCGGGTTGCGCAGGTTGAAGGCCGGGTGGCGCATCAGTTCGCGCACCCTGGCGATGTCGGTGGTCGGGGCCGAGGCCTGCATCGCGAACCACTTGTCCACCACCAGCGCCTCGCCCTGGAATTCGTCGTAGAAGCGCGCCAGTTCGCTTTCTGCCTGCGGGGCGCGCGCGTGGATCAGGGCGCCCAGGGCCGCGGCGCGGTCGGTCATGTTGCCGGCATCGGCGCACTGGCGCGCGGCCAGGGCGATGGTGTCGGCGTCCGGCGCGGCGTTCAGGTAGGCCAGCGCCAGGTTCTTCAGGCCGCGCTTGCCGGCGGACGCCGCGTCCGGGCTGTACGGGCCCGGCGTCTGGTTGGCGTCGTACTGCGCCAGCAGTTCGCTGCGCAGGCTGGCCCCGATATTGGCGCGCATGAACTGGCGCGCCAGGTGTACCGCCATCGGGTCGACTTCGCCCAGCTGCTCCGCGATCATGGTTTCCGATGGCAGCATCAGCGCCTGCTCGCGGAAGGCCGGGTCGAGCGACTCGTCCACCAGCATCTTGCGCATCGCTTCGATGAAGGTGTCGTCCAGGTTCAGCTTGCCGTCGGCGGCGACTTCGCCGGTGAGCTTGAGCAGGCGACCCATGGCCAGGCGCTGGCCGGCCTCCCAGCGGTTGACCGGGTCGCTGTCGTGGTTGAACAGGTGCAGCAGGTCGGCGTCGGTGTAGCCGCCCTGCAGGATCACCGGCGCGGAAAAATCGCGCAGCACCGAGGGCACCGGGGTCTCGGTCACGCCGCTGAAGACGAAGGTCTGCTCGGCTTCCAGCAGCTCGAGCACGGCGGTGGTGCCCATGTCCTTGCCGTCCACGGTGAGCGGCATGTCGCGCCCCTCGCGGTCGAGCAGGCCGACCGCGACCGGGATGTGGAAGGGCAGCTTGCTGTCCTGGCCCGGTGTCGGCGCGCAGCCCTGGAACAGCGTCAGCGCATAGGTTTGCGCCGCTTTGTCATAGCGGGTCTCGAAGCGCAGGGTGGGCGTGCCGGCCTGGCTGTACCAGCGCTCGAACTGGCTGAAGTCGCGCCCGCCGGCATCGGCCATCGCCTGGCGGAAGTCGTCGCAGGTGACAGCCTGCTCGTCATGGCGCTCGAAGTACAGGTCCATGCCCTTGCGGAAGCCGTCGCGGCCCAGCAGGGTCTGGTACATGCGCACCACTTCCGCGCCTTTCTCGTACACCGTGACCGTATAAAAATTATTGATCTCGACGAACGAGTCAGGGCGCACCGGGTGCGCCATCGGACCGGCGTCCTCGGGGAACTGGGCCTGGCGCAGGGTGCGCACCTGGTCGATGCGGGTGACGGCGCGGCCGGTATCGGTGCCGATCATGTCGGCGGTGAATTCCTGGTCGCGGAACACCGTCAGGCCTTCCTTGAGCGACAACTGGAACCAGTCGCGGCAGGTCACGCGGTTGCCGGTCCAGTTGTGGAAGTATTCGTGCGCCACCACCGCTTCGATGCCCTGGAAGTCGATGTCGGTCGCCACCCGCGGGTTGGCCAGCACGAACTTGGTGTTGAAGATGTTCAGGCCCTTGTTTTCCATCGCGCCCATGTTGAAGTCGCTGGTGGCGACGATCATGAAGCGGTCGAGGTCCAGTTCCAGCCCGTAGCGCTCTTCGTCCCAGCGGATGCTGTGCTTGAGCGACTGCATGGCGTAGTCGGTCTTGTCGAGGTTGCCCTCTTCCACCCACACCTGCAGCAGGGCGTCGCGGCCGTCCGCCAGGCGGAAGGTTTCTTCCTGGCACACCAGCTGGGCGGCCACCAGCGCGAACAGGTAGGACGGCTTCTTGAACGGGTCTTCCCACTTGGCGTAGTGGCGGCCGTCGCCGATGTCACCCTCTTCCAGCAGGTTACCGTTGGACAGCAGCACCGGGTAGCGTGCCTTGTCGGCGCGCAGCATCACGGTGTACTTGGCCATCACGTCCGGGCGGTCGGGGAAATAGGTGATGCGGCGGAAGCCCTCGGCCTCGCACTGGGTGAAGAAATTGCCGTTCGAGGTGTACAGGCCGCTCAGCGTGGTGTTTTGCTCCGGCACGCAGACGGTTTCGATCTCGAGGGTCGCTTCTTCCGGAGCGTTCGGGATGGTCAGCAGGTTGCCATTGACTGCGTAATCGCGCGGCTCCAGCAGCCGCCCGTTCAGGCGCAGCGCCACCAGGTCGATGTCTTCCCCATGGAGTTCGATCTCGCGCTGGGCGCTGTCGGGATTGCGGCGCATGGTCAGCCGGCTGGCGACGACGGTGCGGGCGGGATCGAGGTCGAAGCCGAGTTCCACGGTGTCTACCAGGTAGCTCGGCGGGGTGTAGTCACTCCGGTAAATCGTCTGGGGCGTATCGGTGCGCATAGAAGGAATCCGCGAGGACAGTAGGTGAGGTGCTTATTTTACCAACAAGATTTTGCAGCGACCGCCACGTTGGCCGTTTGTATCAGAATGTGTATGGTTTAACTGCGTGTAAATTTATCTGTGAGAATGCTGAACAAGCAGTAATCTAAGGCTCGGAAAAGTCCGTACTCACGAGGGAGAATGCAATGAAACGCCTGATGATCGCCGCCGGAGCGGCGTTCGCAATGCTGCTGACGGGGTGCGCCACCACGATCCGCAGCGATGTCACCACCTTCCACCAGTGGCCCGCGCAGATCGAGGACAAGAGCTACGTGTTCGAGACGCCTCCGCAGCAGGACGATACGCTGGAATGGCGCGCCTACCAGGACATGGTGCGCGGCCAGCTGGCGCGCCTGGGCTTCCGCGATGCGGCCGGCGGGAAGCCGGCCCTGAGCGTGTCGATGCGTTTCACCACCACCGATATTCCGGTGCGGGTGATCGAGCCCACCATGTCGCCGTTCATGTCGCCCGTGTTCTACTCGCCGCGCCTGGCCTACCGCGGCATGCATCGCCGCTACTGGGGTGGGTGGTACAGCCCCTTCCATGATCCGTTCTGGAGCCCGGCCTACCAGGTCAGCATCGAGCACCGCTATCGCCGCGAACTGCAGGTGGGGATCAAGTCGGCCGGCGACGGCAAGCGCCTGTTCGACGTCACCGTGCACAACACCAGCCGCCGGATGTCGACCCCGGCCGTGATGCCGGCGCTGGTGCAGAGCGCCTTCGAAGGCTTCCCGGGGCCGTCCGGCGTGGCGCGCAGGGTGGAATTGCAGCAGCAGCCGAATAGCTGAAGGGCTGGTTTACCCGCCGAGAAATGTAACGGGGCCTCACGGCCCCGTTGTCGTCAGGTCAGGTGAAGTAGGCTTCCGACCCGATCGTGATCGCCACCACCAGCAGCACCGCCAGCACCAGCACGACCAGCAGGCGCCCGAACTTCGGTACGCCGTCGTCTTCTTTTTTCGACCCGCTCATGGCAGCAGCACCGTCGAACCGGTGGTGCGGCGCCCTTCCAGCGCGCGGTGCGCCTCGGCCGCGTCAGCCAGCGCGAAGCGCTGCTTGACCTCGACCTTCACCTTGCCGCTCTCCACCATGCCGAACAGCTCGGCCGCCATCGCCTCGAGGGCCGGACGCGTCGATGCATACGCGAACAGCGTCGGCCGGGTGATGTAGAGCGAGCCGCGCGAAGCCAGTTCGGTGAGCGCGAACGGCGGCACCGCGCCGGACGCATTGCCGAAGCTGACCATCAGCCCGCGCGGCTGCAGGCAGTCGAGCGAACGGGCAAAGGTATCCTTGCCGACCGAGTCGTACACCACCGGCACCTTGGCACCGCCCGTGATCTCCAGCACGCGCTGCACCACGTCTTCGGTGTTGTAGTTGATGACGTGGGCCGCGCCATGCGCGCGCGCCAGCGCCGCCTTCTCTTCCGAGCCGACGGTGCCGATCAGGTTCACGCCCAGCGCCCTGGCCCACTGGCAGGCGATCAGCCCGACGCCGCCGGCGGCCGCGTGGAACAGGATCGTCTGCCCCGGCTGCAGCTTGTAGGTGCTTGTGAACAGGTACTGCACCGTCAGGCCCTGCAGCATCATGGCCGCGCCGGTCTCGAACGAGATCGCGTCCGGCAGGCGCACCAGCATATTGGCCGGCATCACGCGCACCTCGCTGTAGGCGCCGGCCGGGCCGCCGGCATAGGCGACACGGTCGCCCGGCGCCACGTGGGTCACGTCCTCGCCCACGGCTTCGACCACGCCCGCGCCTTCCTGGCCCAGGCCGGACGGCAGGCTCAAGGGATACAGGCCGCTGCGAAAATAGGTGTCGATGTAGTTCAGGCCGATGGCGTGGTGGCGCACGCGCGCCTCGCCCGCCCCCGGTTCTCCCACCTCGACGTCGGTGTATTCGAGTACTTCGGGCCCGCCGGTAGTCGACAGGCGGATGGCTTTTGCCAGCATGGTGGTTCCTTTCAGGCCTTGTCGCTTGCGGCGCTCAGGCGCGACAGCACCAGGCGCGCGGTCGAGACATTGGTCGCGCAGGCGATGTTGTGCACGTCGCAGGCCCGCACCAGCGCATTGATGTCGGGTTCGTGCGGTTGCGGGGTCATGGGGTCGCGCAGGAAGATCACGCAGTCGATCTGGCCTTCGACCAGCAGCGCGCCGATCTGCAGGTCGCCGCCGACCGGCCCCGAGTGCTTGCGTTCGACGCTCAGGCCCAGTTCGTTAGCCAGGCGCCCGCCGGTGGTGCCAGTGGCCGACAGCGTGCAACCCTTGAGGAAATCAAGGTATTCGCCGGCCAGGCGGATCATGTCGTCCTTCTTCTTGTCGTGCGCGATGAGCGCAATCCGTGGTGTGGTTTTTGTCGTTGGCGTCATTTTTTTAACGAGAGCAGGTAGATCCCAACAAGCACCAGGCCGGTGCCGGCCAGCTGCACGCCGGTCACCGGTTCGCCAAGGATCAGCGCGCCGAGGAAGAGCGTGGAAACCGGACCGATCATCCCGGCCTGCGAGGCGGTCGCGGCGCCGATGCGCTGGACCGCGGCCATGGTCATGAACACTGGGAAGACTGTACAGAATACCGCATTCACCAGCGACAGCCAGTAAACCTCCGCCGGCTGCACCAGCATGCCGGCGGGGCGCAGCAGGAAGAACTGGCCGATGCAGGCCGCGCTCGAGACGCACATCGCATACGCCACCAGGCGCAGCGAGCCGATGCGGCGCACCATCTCGCCGGTGCCGAGCAAGTACAGCGCGTAGGCAACGGCCGAACCGAGCACCAGCAGCGACCCCAGGATCGTGCTGCCGGAGCCGCCCGCCAGGTCGTGCACGAACACCAGGATGATGCCGCAATAGGCCAGCGCCAGCGCCGCCCATTCCATGGCGCCAATGCGGCGCTTGAACACCAGCACGTTGGCGAGCAGGACAAAGGTCGGCGTGAGGAACAGGATCAGCCGCTCCAGCCCCACCGTGATGTGCTGTAGCCCGAGGAAGTCGAGATAGCTCGACAGGTAGTAGCCAACCAGGCCCAGCCCGACGATGCGCCAGCGGTCGCGCGTCGACAGCGGCGGCTGGGTCCGCATCTTCCAGACGGCGACGGCCGCAAACACCGGAAACGAGAACAGCATCCTGAACGCGATCAAGCTTACTGCGTCGATGTGGTAGCGATACAGCAGTTTGGCGACGACGGCCTTCGTTGAAAACAAGACGGCGCCGGCGATGGCGATCGACAGGCCGGCAAGCAGGGCCGCGCGTGGTAAAGGAGCAGCAGGATTGGCGGTGGCGTCGTCGTTCATCCGACGATTGTACGTTTGATCACGCGCGCTTGCTGCAGGCGGGCTCGGGAGGGCTGCCGAACGCCCCCGCCGGCGCGCGGTCGAACAACGCACGCCAAACCGCGCTGCTCAACCATACACAGGAGAGATCCAATGTCGAACTCGTCAAACAATGCGCGCATGCGGACCCGAGCGGGCGCAAAGCCCGTGCGGGCAGCGGCCGGGAGGGCGGCATGAGCCTGTCCGGTATCGATGAACGTCCCGGCCGGCCGGTGGCGCTGGGACTGGCATGGCTGGCGCTGCTCGCGTGCGCCTGCCTGGCATGGTTCGTCTTCCAGGGTGCGGCGCCGGCGCAGTCCGCGCAGGCCAGCGTGTTGCCCCCGCCGCCTGCGCCGCTGCGGGCCGGCCAGGTGATCCTGCTGTTCGCGATGTGGACTGGCCTGTCGGTGGCGCTGATGCTGCCGGCCGCCGTGGGCGCGGTCTTCGTCTACATCCGCATCGCGCGGCGTTCGGCCGGCGTGCAGTGGCCGCGCCTGGCCACCGCCCTGTTCGCGCTCGGCTGCCTGCTGGCCTGGACCGGCTTCGCCGCCCTGGTCACCTTGCTGCACTGGGCGCTGCACGACGCCGGCCTGCTCGACGCGACGCTGGCCGCGCGCAGCTCGGGCGCCGGGCTGGCGCTGGTGGCGGCCGGCGCCTGGCAGTGGACGCCGGCCAAGCACGCCTGCCTGCAGCACTGCCGCGCGCCGCTGCCCGGGGTGCTGGCCGACTGGCGCGGCGGCATGGCCGGCGCGCTGTGGCAGGGCGCCGAACACGGCCGCGCCTGCCTGGGCTGCTGCTGGCTGCTGGTCGCGCTGCTGCTGGCCGGCGGGCCGGGCAACCCGGTGGTGGTGGGTGCGGTGGCGCTGCTGGCGCTGGCCGAACTGCGGCTGGAGGAAGGTCCGCTGGCAGCCGGCGTGGCGGGGATCGCGATGGTGGCCTGGGGCACCCTGCTGTTGTTTCCGTGACATTGCTTTGACTTGGGGCGGCGATTTTGCAGGAGGGGCCTATGTTAAAATGTCGGCCACTCTTGCACATTGCCTAAGGAATTCTCGAACATGGCTGGACACAGCAAATGGGCCAACATCAAGCACAAGAAGGCCGCCACCGACGCCAAGCGCGGCAAGATCTGGACGCGCCTCATTAAAGAAATCACCGTGGCCGCACGCATGGGTGGCAGCGACATCGCTTCCAACCCGCGCCTGCGCCTGGCGGTCGAGAAGGCGGCCGACGCCAACATGCCGAAAGATAACGTCACCCGTGCGATCCAGCGCGGCGCCGGCGAACTCGAAGGCGTCAACTACGAAGAAATCCGATACGAAGGCTACGGCCTGGCCGGCGCGGCGATCATCGTCGAGTGCCTCACCGACAACCGTGTCCGCACCGTGGCCGAAGTGCGCCACGCCTTCAGCAAGCATGGCGGCAACATGGGCACCGAGGGTTCGGTGGCCTTCATGTTCAAGCACGTCGGCCAGTTCCAGTTCGCGCCCGGCGTGGACGAAGACAAGCTGGTGGAAGCGGCGCTCGAGGCTGGCGCCGACGACGTGGTGCAGGACGAGGAAGGCGGCTTCGAAGTGCTGTGCGACCCGTTCTCCTACGCCGGCGTGAAGGAAGCGCTGGAGAAGGCGGGCTTCAAGGCCGAAGTGTCCGACGTGCTGATGAAGCCGGACAACGAGATCGTGCTCACCGGCGACGACGCCATCAAGATGCAGAAGATCCTCGATGCACTGGAAAACCTGGACGACGTCCAGGACGTCTACACCAACGCCATCATCGAAGAATAAGCCCGAAACATAGCTGAGAGCACCGTATGAAAATCCTCGTAGTCGGCTCCGGCGGCCGTGAACACGCCCTGTCCTGGAAACTCGCCCAATCCGAACGCGTCCAGACCGTCTTCGTCGCACCGGGCAATGGCGGCACCGCGCGCGATGCGCGCCTGGTGAATGTCGAAATCACGGATCCTGCCGCGCTGGCCGACTTCGTGGTGGCGGAAAACATCGCCCTGACCCTGGTGGGCCCGGAGGCGCCGCTGGCGGCCGGCATCGTCAACCTGTTCCGCGCCCGCGGCCTGAAGGTGTTCGGACCGACCAAGGAGGCGGCGCAGCTGGAAAGCTCGAAGGACTTCGCCAAGGCCTTCATGCAGCGCCACGGCATCCCGACCGCGAAGTACCAGAGCTTCTCCGATGCAGCGCAAGCGCACGCCTACATCGACGCCAACGGCGCGCCGATCGTCATCAAGGCCGACGGCCTGGCTGCCGGCAAGGGCGTGGTGGTGGCGATGTCCCTGGAAGAAGCGCACGCCGCGGTCGACCACATGCTGTCCGATAACGCCTTCGGCGACGCCGGCGCGCGCATCGTGATCGAAGAATTCCTGGCCGGCGAAGAAGCGAGCTTCATCGTCATGTGCGACGGCAAGAACATCCTGCCGCTGGCCACCAGCCAGGACCACAAGCGCCTGAAGGACGCCGACGAAGGCCCGAACACCGGCGGCATGGGCGCCTATTCCCCGGCCCCGATCGTGACCCCGTCGATGCACGCGCGCGTGATGCGCGAGATCATCAACCCGACCATCCAGGGCATGGCGAAGGACGGCATCGTCTTCACCGGCTTCCTGTACGCCGGCCTGATGATCGACGCCGACGGCAACCCGCGCACGCTGGAATTCAACTGCCGCATGGGCGACCCGGAAACCCAGCCGATCATGGCGCGCCTGAAGAGCGACTTCCTGCAGGTGGTCGAACACGCCTGCAACGGCACGCTCGACGCCGTCGAACTCGAATGGGACCGCCGCACCGCGGTGGGCGTCGTGATGGCGGCCGCCGGCTATCCCGACAACCCGCGCAAGGGCGACATCATCGACGGCATCCCGGCCGAAACCCCGGAATGCGTCACCTTCCACGCCGGCACCACGCAAGTGGGCGGCACCCTGCAGACCAACGGCGGGCGCGTGCTGTGCGTTGTCGGCCTGGGCGACAGCGTGAAGATGGCGCAGAAGCAGGCGTATGAGACGGTGGAGAAGATTCACTTCAATGGGGCGCAGTATCGGAGGGATATTGGGTGGCGTGGGGTGAAGTGAGGGTTTAGGTACGCATGCAAAATTGGATCCCGGCCTTCGCCGGGATGACGGTCTTGGGACTAGTGGTAAACTCAAACAACGTCGTTCCGGCGCAGGCCGGAACCCAAGTCAGTCGCACATCGCTAACCCCACGGTCGGCGCAATAACAAGAACAACACCACGGCAGGTGTACAATCTGCCCCATTTCCCGCCGCCACCCCACACGCATGTCCACGCCCGACCCCATCGCCATCAAGACCTGGCTGCTCGACCTCCAGTCCCGCATCGTGCTCGCCCTCGAAACCATCGATGGCAAACCCTTCCTGCGCGACACCTGGGAGCGCCCGGAAGGCGGTGGCGGGATTTCGCGGCTGATCGAAGAAGGCAATGTGTTCGAACGGGGCGGCGTGAATTTCTCGCACGTCACCGGCACCAGCCTGCCGCCGTCGGCCATGGCCGCGCGGCCGGAACTGGCGGGCCGCGCGTGGGAAGCAATGGGCGTGTCGCTGGTACTGCACCCGCGTAACCCCTACGCGCCGACGGTGCACATGAACGTGCGCTTTTTCGAAGCGACAGCGGAAGGGAAAGAGCCGGTGTGGTGGTTCGGCGGCGGCATGGACCTGACGCCGTACTACGGTGTCGAGGCGGACGCGCGCCACTTCCACCGGGTCTGCCACGACGCCCTGGCGCCGTATGGCGAAGACCTGCACCCGCGCTTCAAGAAGTGGTGCGACGAGTATTTCTACCTGAAGCACCGCAAGGAGCCACGCGGCGTGGGCGGCATCTTCTTCGACGACTTCAACGAAACCGGTTTCGAGCAGTCGTTCGCGATGGTGCGGGACGTCGGCAATGGCTTCCTCGACGCCTACCTGCCGATCGTGCAGGCGCGCAAGGACCAGGCGTACGGGGAACGCGAACGCGACTTCCAGGCTTACCGGCGCGGACGCTACGTCGAGTTCAACCTGGTGTGGGACCGCGGCACCCTGTTCGGCCTGCAGTCGGGCGGGCGCACCGAAGCGATCCTGATGTCGATGCCGCCGATCGTGAAATGGCGCTACGACTGGCACCCGGAAGCGGGCAGCCGGGAGGCGGCGCTGTACAGCGATTTCCTCGTCCACCGGGACTGGCTGGCGCCGTGAGCCAGTGCATTGCCCTGCTGGGTGGCAGCTTCGACCCGGTGCACAACGGCCACATCGCACTGGCCGCGCTGTTCGCTGACCTGATCAAGCCGGACCAGCTGCGCATCCTGCCGGCCCGGCCGTGGCAGAAAACCAGCCTGCAGGCGAGCGACGCCCAGCGGGTAGCGATGCTCGAACTGGCCTTTGCCAGGCAGCCGTTCGAGGTGACCATCGACCTGCAGGAAATCGAACGCGGTAGTGCAACCTATACGGTGGAGACCCTGCGCGGCCTGCGCACGGAACTCGGCCCGGCGGCATCGATCGTGTTCCTGATGGGCGCCGACCAGCTGCAAAAACTCGACACCTGGCGCGACTGGCATGAGCTGTTCGCGCTGTGCAACCTGGGCGTGGCTGCGCGCCCCGGGTATGCATTGGACCAGGACCAATTGCCGCCGGCGGTGGCGCAAGAACTCTCGCAGCGGCTGGCGCCGCCTGCGGAAGTGCGCGCCGCCCCGTTCGGCAAGGTTTGCCTGGCCCATACCCTGGCGGTGGATATTTCCGCCACCCAAGTTAGAAATGCCTTGCGTGCACAAGGGAAAGCGGACGCCGACACAAGCGCGCGCCTTCCCGCGCAAGTGCTAGACTATATTCAACAACATAACTTATATAAAAGCTAATGGATATCAAGAAACTGCAAACCCTCGTCGTTGACGCCCTCGAAGACGTCAAGGGACAGGAAATCGTCGTGTTCGACACGGTGCACCTCACCAGCCTGTTCGACCGCATCGCCGTCGTCTCCGGCACCTCCAACCGCCAGACCAAGGCGCTGGCTGCGTCGGTGCGCGACAAGGTCAAGGCCGCAGGCGGCGACGTCATCGGCATGGAAGGCGAGGACACCGGTGAATGGGTGCTGGTCGACCTGGGCGACATGATCGTCCACATCATGCAGCCGGCCATCCGCCAGTACTACCGCCTGGAAGAAATCTGGGGCGAGAAGCCGGTGAAACTGGGCGCCGCCAAGCGCAAGTCGACCGCCGAAGCCGAAGCTGCCGAGCCGAAGACCAAGTCCAAGCACCTGGCCGCCACCCAGGAACAACCAGAAGCCAAGCCGATCCGCGAGCGCAAGCCAGCGGCGGCCAAGAAGGCAAGCACCACGATCGCTGCCAAGAAGCCGGCCGCCAAAAAACCGGCCGCCGCGAAGGCCCCGGTCGGCAAGACCATCAAGGTCGCGCCAAGCAAGACCGAGATCGCCGCCGTCGAAGCGACCAAGGCCAAGCCACCGAAGCGCGTGACCAAGGCAGCTGCGGCGCCAGCCGACGCCGCGCCAGCGAAAAAAGTGATCCGCCGCGTGAAGAAGGCCGACGAGTAAGCCTTCATGCAGCTGATCATTGCCGCAGTCGGGCACAAGATGCCGGCCTGGATCGAATCCGGGTTCGGCGAGTACACGAAGCGCATGCCGCCCGAGCTGCGCATCGTGCTCAAGGAAATCAAGCCGGTCGAGCGCTCCGGCAGCAAGACCGCCGCCACCGCGATGGCGCTCGAGCGCGAGCGCATCGAAGCGGTGCTGCCGAAAGGCGTGCGCATCATTGCGCTGGACGAGCGCGGCAAGGACCTGACCAGCGTCGGCCTGTCGCAGATGCTCGAGCAGTGGCAGCAGGACGGGCGCGACACGGCCTTCCTGATCGGCGGCGCCGACGGGCTCGACCCGGAACTCAAGGCCCGGGCCGAAGGCATGATCCGCATTTCAAGCATGACACTGCCGCACGGAATCGTGCGCGTCATGCTGGCGGAACAGTTGTACCGTGCCTGGTCGATTACCCAGAACCACCCGTACCACCGCGTCTGACTCCGATGAAACACACCGACAAGAAGATCTACCTCGCCTCCAAGAGCCCGCGCAGGCGCGAACTGCTGCGCCAGGTTGGCGTGGAATTCGAACTGCTGATGCTGCGCAGCGACCCGGCGCGCGGCGGCGAAGACGTCAGCGAAGCCGTGCTGCCGGGCGAAGACCCGCACACCTACGTGGCGCGGGTGGCGAAGGAAAAAGGCGCCTTCGCCTGGAACATCCTGCAGATGCGGCGCCAGCCCCTGCGCCCCATCCTCACCGCCGACACCACGGTCACGCTCGACGGCGAGATCCTCGGCAAGCCGACCGACAATGCGGAAGCGGTCGCGATGCTTGAGCGGCTGTCGGGCCGCTCGCACGAGGTGCTGACCTCGGTGGCGATCCATGCCGAACGCGTGGTCGAGCAGGTCACGCAGGTGTCGACCGTGCGCTTCGCCAAGCTGACGCCGGCGCAGGTAAAGGCCTACTGCGCCACGACCGAGCCCTACGACAAGGCCGGCGGCTATGGCATCCAGGGACTGGCTGCGCTGTTCGTCGAGCATATCGAGGGTAGCCACTCGGGGATCATGGGGCTGCCCTTGTTCGAGACGGCACGCTTGCTGCGCAAGGCTGGCTACAACGTGTAGGGTGGTCGGCTTCGCCGACCGCGCGTTCAGGCTCCGCCAACTCAATCGCGATCCTTCCATGCCAGCGTGATGCGAACGCGCGGTCGGGAGACCCGGCCACCCTACGGTTTCGCATTCCGCGCGACCACCCCACCGTGTATCATGGCACTCTGAACAATATCGCACGGCAGCCATGAACGAAGACATCCTCATCAACATCACACCCCAGGAAACGCGCGTCGCGCTGGTCCTGCAGGGCGCGGTGCAGGAGCTCCATATCGAGCGCACCCTGACGCGCGGGTTGGCGGGGAATGTCTACCTCGGCAAGGTCGTGCGCGTGCTGCCCGGCATGCAGTCGGCCTTCATCGACATCGGCCTGGAACGCGCCGCCTTCCTGCACGTGGCCGACATCTGGGAAGCGCGCAGCCACGACGGCGCCGCCGCCAGCGCCCCGCCTACCCCCATCGAAAAGCTGCTGTTCGACGGCCAGGTGATGACCGTGCAGGTCATCAAGGACCCGATCGGCACCAAGGGCGCGCGCCTGTCCACGCAGATCTCGATCGCCGGCCGCATGCTGGTGTACCTGCCGCAGGACCAGCACATCGGCATCTCGCAGAAAATCGAGAAGGAAGCCGATCGCGACCTGCTGCGCACCCGCCTGCAGAACCTGCTCCCGAAGGACGAAAAAGGCGGCTACATCGTGCGCACGCAGGCCGAGGACGCGTCCGACGTGGACATCGCCGCCGACGTCGACTACCTGCGCAAGACCTGGGGCTCGATCGTGCAGGGTGCGCGTACCCGCCCGCCCACCACCCTGCTCTACCAGGACCTGAACCTGGCCCAGCGCGTGCTGCGCGACTTCGTGCACGACGAGACCGCCACCATCCAGGTGGACTCGCGCGAGAATTTCAATATGCTGGTCGAGTTCGCCAAAGTGTACACGCCGAGCGTGCTGGCGCGCCTGCAGCACTACACCGGCGAGCGCCCGCTGTTCGACCTGTACGGCGTGGAAGAAGAAATCCTGCGCGCGCTGGGGCGCCGCGTCGACCTGAAAAGCGGCGGCTACCTGATCGTCGACCAGACCGAGGCGATGACGACCATCGACGTCAACACCGGCGGCTACGTGGGCGGGCGCAATTTCGCCGACACCATCTTCAAGACCAACCTGGAAGCCGCGCACGCCATCGCGCGCCAGCTGCGCCTGCGCAACCTGGGCGGCATCATCATCCTCGACTTCATCGACATGGAAAACGGCGAGCACCGCAACGCCGTGCTGGCCGAACTGAAAAAAACCCTGGCGCGCGACCGCACCAAGGTGTCGGTGAGCAGCTTCTCGGCGCTGGGACTGGTCGAGATGACGCGCAAGCGCACCCGCGAATCGCTGGCCCACATCCTGTGCGAACCCTGCCCCGCCTGCAGCGGCAAGGGGCAAGTCAAAACCTCGCGCACCATCTGCTACGAGATCCTGCGCGAGCTGCTGCGCGAAGCCAAGCAGTTCAACCCGCGCGAATTCCGCATCGTCGCCGGACAGGAAGTGATCGACCTGTTCCTGGAAGAAGAGTCGCAGCACCTGGCCATGCTGGGCGACTTCATCGGCAAGCGCATTTCGCTGCAGGTGGAAAAAGGTTACCACCAGGAACAATACGACGTGATTTTGATGTAAGCAGAAACCGATCGATAACCGAATAGTGACGCACCGTCGTGCCGCGATCAACGTTGCGGTTGCGCCAGAATGGTCATTGCTGACAATGTCAGCCTCCGGGCCTGCCCGGATCACGCTCGACTGTACCACCATGAAAAAATAAATCTTTTAAAACAATGACTTACATGTCATATGCGATGCGATTATACGGGCGATAGGCCTCGAGAACGACGACGTCATCTGATCCAGGCGCAGCCTGGCCCGCTTGCGAACCTTTGCGCCACCAGGCACTCTAACGCGCGAGACAGACAGCGTTTGGCGTTGCGAGAATGCCTATCACGCTCGCCTTTTTTCATTAGGTCTTGACTCGTCAGCATAAAGAATCCAGCATCTGGCAACAGCGCCTTATTCTTCCCTTACCATTGCGGGGGTCGGCTTGGTTTCTGACATGCAAACAACACCCACGGCCCAGCCCATCGAGGCGCGGGGCCGGCGTCGCTTCCGTTCCCACTACGGCAAGGACGCATTGCCGCTCCAGGCCGACAGTGCGGAACTCGAGGTGGCCGTGCAGGCACTCACCAGGGACCAAATGCTGGTCAACCAGGCCCTGGTCGAAAAAATCCTTGCCTGCGAACGCGCCGAGCTTGCCTTGCGCGAGTCCGAGCAAAAGCTGCACGAGCTGCTGGCGCACCAGCGCGCCAACCGCGAAGCCGAGCGCAAGCGCATCGCCTGCGAAATCCACGATTCCCTCGGACAGAACCTGCTGGCGCTGCGCATCGACATCGTCATGCTGTACCAGCACACCGCCACCCGCCACGGTCGCCTGCACGACTGGGTCGGCGCCGCCCTCGACAACGTCGATACCACGCTGCGCACCGTCAAGCAGCTGATGGGCGAGCTGCGCCCGGCCGGCCTGGAGCTGGGCCTGCTGGCCACGCTCGACATGGAAGTACGCAAGTTCACGCGCGCCAGCAGCATCGCCTGCCGGCTCGACGCGGAGCAGGAAGTGGAAAACATGGCGCCGGACGAAGACATTGCGCTGACCGTCTGCCGGGTGCTGCAGGAATGCCTGAACAACGTATTCCGCCACTCGCTGGCCAGCCGCGTCGGCGTGCGGCTCGGGCTGCGCGAAGGCGTGCTCGAGATGACGGTGACCGACAACGGCATCGGCTTCGACACGGCCGCGCCACGCAAGTCGAGCAGCTACGGCCTGCTCGGCCTGCACGAGCGGCTGGGAGAACTGGGCGGCGAACTGCATGTCGCAAGCGACCGGGCGCACGGCACCAAGGTAACGATGCGCCTGCCGCTGCTGGTGTCGAGCGCACAGGCGCCCCCGACGCTCCCCTGATCGGATAGAATCATGCACTAATACCATCACTCATCCGGACCGGAACGGCATGCTGAATCGTCGACGGGCCACAGCAGCCCTGCCCGAATGCCATGCCGATACCGAATGAGCTGCTTGCCACGATCACCGAACGCCTGAGCCCTGGCGGCACGCCGGGCACGGCGGCCGACGCGGTACGTGCCTGGAACAGGGTGTTTGCAAAATTCAGTCCCCTGCTCGGGCCCCTGAGCACGCAATTGCTGTTCGTCCGCACCCTGTCCGAGCACGCCGGCAGTTTTTCCTGGCTGTCGCACTGCGCCACGCCCGACAAGTCGGGCGACGCCTTCGGGGCCTTCACGCTATGCCTCGACACCCGGGCGCCGGAAGAGATCGTGGCGGCCAACCAGGTACTGCTGGCGACCTACATCGCCGAACTGTCCGCCCTGATCGGTGACCGCCTGGTGATACAGTTCCTGCGTGCGGCCTTCATGCCCGGCGCGGACATCAAGAAACCATAGGAGAATTGCGGCATGACCGACCAACTTGAGCTGGGCCAGCTGCGTACAGGCATCCCAGGACTCGACACCATCCTCGGCGGCGGGCTGCCCGAGCTGTCGTTCAACATTATCGGCGGCACCCCCGGCAGCGGCAAGACCACCTTCGCCCAGCAGGTCATGTTCGGGCTGGCCCGCCCTGGCCGCAAGGCGCTGTTCTTCACCGCCATGGGCGAGCCGCCGGTCAAGATGCTGCGCTACCAGCAGCAGTTCAGCTTCTTCGATTTCGACAAGGTCGGCGACTCGGTCCATTTCATCAGCCTCGCGCCCCAGGTCGAACTGGGCGACTACGACGTCGTGCTGGCCCAGATCCTGGAACAAGTGCGCGCCCACCAGCCGGCCCTGGTGTTCATCGATTCCTTCCGCTCCTTCATCGAAGGCGCGCGCGGCGACAACCAGGAAACGGCGGCCCTGCAGACCTTCGTCCAGCACCTGGTGGCCCACATGACCACCTGGAAAGCCACCAGCTTCCTGATCGGCGAATACACTTCCAGCGAAGCGCACCAGAACCCCATCTTCACCGTGGCCGACGGCATCTTCTGGCTCAATCAGGTGGTGCAGCGCAATGCGATGTCGCGCAAGCTCCAGATCGTCAAGATCCGCGGCCAGAAGCAGCGCCCCGGCCTGCACGCCTTCCGCATCGACAAGGGCGGCATCGAGGTGTTCCCGCGCGTGCTGCCAGCGCCCGAGCCGGTCGGCGCCGAGCCACCGATGCATATGCCGCCGGCGCGCCTGTCGACTGGCGTGCCGGTGCTCGACGAGATGATGGGCGGCGGCATCCCCTCAGGCTATTCCGTGCTGGTGGTGGGCCCGACCGGCTCGGGCAAGACCATCCTGGCCACCGAGTTCCTGGGAGCCGGCGCAGCAAAGGGCGAGGCCGGGGTCGTGGCCCTGTTCGAGCGCAGCCCGAGCCAGCTGATGAACGAGAAGCTCGACCGGCTGGTGCGCGCCGGCCAGGTTGGCCTGATGAGCGTACGCGCGCTCGACCTCTCGGTCGACGAGATGCTGCACGAACTGCTCGGCATGATCGATGCGAAGGGCGCCACCCGCGTGGTGCTCGATTCGCTGTCGGGCTTCGAGATGGCCATGTCGCCCGAATACCGCGAGGATTTCCGCGAGTCGCTGTACCGCATGACCACCGTGCTCGCCGCCAAGGGCGTCACGGTGATGATGACGAGCGAACTGGAAGACCGCTTCGGCGAACTGCGCTTCAGCCCCTACGGCAGCGGGGTGCTGGTGGACGCCGTGATCATGCAGCGCTATGTGGAATCGCAGTGCGAACTGCACACCCTGATCTCGGTGATCAAGGTCCGCGGAAGCAAGCACAGCCGGCAGATCCGCCGCTTCGAAGTCACCGACGCCGGCATCGCCATCGGCGACGGCCCGGCGCCCTTCGACAATGTGTTGCGCGGCAGCGCGCAGCCACGCGAAGCGTCGGATTAACGCGCCGCTTGCGGGAAGAACAGCTGCTCGCCTTCCGGCCGGAAGGCGGCGATCCTGGCCTGTCCTTCGCTTGACGTGATCCACTCGATGAGCTGCTTCGCGCCCTGGTAGTTCACGCCCTTGTGCTTCGCCGGATTGACCGCGATGATCCCGTAGGGATTGAACATGCGCTGGTCGCCCTCGACCAGGATGGCCAGGCCGGTCTTGGCCTTGTAGGCGCCGTAGGTGGCGCGGTCGGTCAGGGTGTAGGCCCGCATCTCGGCCGCCATGTTGAGCACTTCTCCCATGCCCAGGCCCGCCGAGATGTAGCTGGCGCCGGCCGGTTTGCTGCCCGCCTGCTGCCAGTAGCCCTTCTCCATCACGTCGGTACCGGAATTGTCGCCGCGCGAGATGAACTTCACGCCGCTGCCCGCGATCTTCTGGAAGGCGGCGATCACGTCCTTGCCGCCCTTGATGCCGGCCGGGTCGCCCGCCGGGCCCACCACGATGAAGTCGTTGTACATCACGTCGCGCCGGTCCACGCCCCAGCCCTCCGCCACGAACTTGTCTTCCAGCGTGCGCGCATGCACCAGGGTCACGTCGACGTCGCCGTTCTTGCCCAGTTCCAGCGCCTTGCCGGTGCCGACCGGGATCACGTGCACCTTGGTGCCGGTCCTGGCTTCGAAGGCCGGCAGCAGCACCTTCAGCAGGCCGGAATTTTCGGTGCTGGTGGTGGTGGACAAGCGGATGACGCCTTGCGCCTGCGCCAGCGGGGTGGCCAGGACGGCGCCGAGCAGCAGGATCGAGAAGGTGCGGCGTTGCATGGTGTGCTCCTTGGGTGGGTGGGAATCAGCGAAGTTCGAGGCGGCCGTCGCGCAGCTTCAGGCGATGGATGCCGGGCAGCCCGATCAGGTCGCGGTCGTGGCAGGCCATCACCACGCTGCTGCCCGCATCGAGCAGGGTAGGAATCAGGGCCATGACCTGCTCGCGCGCCGGGCCATCCAGGTTGGCGGTGGGCTCGTCGAGCAACAGCAGGCGCGGCTGCAGCACGCGGGCGCGCGCCAGCGCCACCCGCTGCTTCTCGCCGCCCGACAAGCGGGCCGGCTCGGTATCGCGCAGGTGGGCCACGCCGGCCCAGGCCATCGCTTCCTCGACCACGGGCGCGACGCTGCGCCGGCTGTCGCCGCGCGCCAGCAGGCCGTAGGCGATGTTATGGAACACGCTGGTCGAGAACAGGATCGGATGCTGGTGCACGAACACGATGGCGCGGCGCAGCGCTTTCGGGTACGGGTACAAGGGCATGCTGCGCCCCTCGAATTCGACGGTGCAGGCATCGACCCGTTCCAGGCCCGCGAGCGTGCGCAGCAAGGTAGACTTGCCGGCGCCGTTCACGCCGGTCAGCACATAGGCGCCGGCGGCCTCGATGGCCAGGGTGTCGATGTCGAACAGGGTGCGCTCGCCGTGGCGCTTGCGCAGTCCATGGATGCGCAGCAGCGGCGTCATGTCCGGCCCCCGGCCGCGTGGGCTTCGCCCTGCAGCAGCACCAGTGCGCCGTTCAGCACCAGCGCCAGCGCGACCAGCACGATGCCCAGCGCGATCCCCTGCGCGAACTCGCCCTTGCTGGTTTCCAGTGCAATCGCCGTGGTGATGGTGCGGGTCTGTCCTTCGATGTTCCCGCCCACCATCAGCGCGCAGCCCACCTCCGAAATGACGCGGCCGAAGCCGCTGATCACGGCCGCCATCACGCCATAACGCGCCTCGTGCAGCACCGTGCCCATCACGCGCCAGCGCGACGCGCCGTGGGCCACCGCGGTCTCGGCGTAGCGCGGGTCGGCCGCCTGCACCGCCGCCAGCGTGAACGCGAGCAGCACCGGCAGGCCGATGATCATCTGGCCCAGGATCACGCCCTGCTGGCTGAACAGCCATTCGAGCCCGCCCAGCGGCCCGCGGCGCGACAGCAGCAGGTAGAGCAGCAGGCCAATGAGCACGGTTGGCAGCGACAGCGCGGCCTGCGCCAGCCAGATGGCCAGGCGCCGCCCGGGAAAGCGGTGCATGGCAATGGCGTAGCCGAGCAGGATGGCCGGCGGCGCAGCCAGCAGCAGGCCGAGGATGCTGGTCTTGAGCGAGACCCAGACGATGCGCCACAAGGCTTCGTCACCGGAGAACAGCAGCGCGAAGGCATGCGATGTTGCGTCGAGCACGTCAGGCCATCCGGGGGGCGTTCAGTGGTTCGAGCAGGTCCGGCTCGAACACCAGCCGCTCGTGCCCGGCCAGCAGCAGGAAGTGCTTGCCGGTGCAGCGCGCCAGCAGCGACATGCCCACCTTGCCCGCCACCATGTGGCCCATTTGCGTGGTGCCGGAACGCGACAGCAGGAAGGGAATGCCCATCTGGGCGCCCTTGATCACCATTTCGGACGTCAGGCGGCCGGTGGTGTAGAACAGCTTGTCGCCGCCCTCCATGCCGTCAAGCCACATCAGGCCGGCGATGGCGTCCACCGCGTTGTGGCGGCCCACGTCTTCGACGAAGTACAGCAGCTCGCCGTCATGCGAGAACAGCGCGCAGCCGTGCACCGAGCCGGCCTGCTTGTAGATCGACTGCTGGGTGCGGATGGTCTCGACGATGCGGTACACCACCGATTGCGCCAGGCGGGCGCCCGGCGGCAGCACGATCTGGTCCACCTCGTCCATCAGGCCGCCGAACACCGAGCCCTGGCCGCAGCCGGTGGTGACCACCTTCTTCGCGGTGCGCTCCTCGACATTGGCAATGCCGCTGCGCGTGACCACCGCTACCGCATCGACCGCCCAGTCGACCTGGATCGACACGATGTCGTCCAGGCTGCGCAGCAGGCGCTGGTTACGCAGGTAGCCCAGCGTGAGCGCTTCCGGCGCGCCACCCAGCGTCATCAAGGTGACGATCTCGCGCTTGTCCACATACACGGTAAGCGGGCGCTCGGCGGGAATGGCGATGCTGGACGCCCGCCCGCGCTCGTCCAGCGCGCTCACCTCATGCGTGAGGGGCGCGCTGGCGTTGGACAAAAGCGGGCGGTAGCGTGGCTGGTCCTGGTGGTTCATGTTGCCAATTGTGCCATGCCGGCCAGGATTTGGCCGCCACCGTAACTCCCCTGGGCTTCCACCTCCCCGCCCGGCGTGACCTTGATCGCGCAGTACTTGAATTCCGGGATCTTGCCGAAGGGGTCGAGCGCCGCGTTAGTGAGGCGGTTGATGGCCGCCTCGTAGTAGCAGAAAGGCACGAAGATCGCACCCACCGGCGAGCTGTCGTCGGCCCGCGCATACAGCACCACTTCGCCGCGGCGCGAGGCGATCGTGATCGGCGCGCCGGGCGTGATGCCCATGCGTTCCAGGTCGAGCGGGTGCACCAGCGCCACTGGATCGGGCTCGATGGCGTCGAGCACCGTGGCGCGCCGCGTCATGCTGCCGGTATGCCAGTGCTCGAGCTGGCGGCCGGTGATGAGCACCATCGGGTAGTCGGCGTCGGGACGCTCGTCGGCGGGAATGATGTCGGCCGGGACGAAACGCGCCCTGCCCCCTTCGCGCGGGAACAGCTCGGTGAACACGACCGGCTGGCCGATGTCGCCTTCGTTCATGCAGGGATACACCACCGCGCCGTTGCGCTCCAGGCGTTCCCAGGTAATGCCGCCGATGCTCGCCATCATGCGGCGCATCTCGTCGAACACTTCCGACACATGCTGGTAATCCCAGGGCAGGCCGAGGCGGTTGGCCATCTGCTGGATGATCCACAGGTCCTGCTTCGCCTCGCCCGGCGGGTCGATCGCCTGGCGGCCCAGCTGCACCAGCCGGTCGGTATTGGTGAACGTGCCGGTTTTTTCCGGGAAGGCGGATGCCGGCAGGATCACGTCGGCCAGGTAGGCGGTCTCGGTGAGGAAGATGTCCTGCACCACCAGGTGTTCGAGCGCGGCCAGCGCGGCGCGGGCGTGGTTGGCGTCGGGGTCGGACATGGCCGGGTTCTCGCCCATGATGTACATGCCGCGGATCTGGCCGGCGTCAATGGCGTCCATGATCTCGACCACGGTCAGGCCGGGCTTCGGGTCGAGCGTGGCGCCCCAGGCCTGCTCGAAGCGTTCGCGCGCGGCCGGGTTGTCGACGCGCTGGTAGTCCGGCAGCATCATCGGGATCAGGCCGGCGTCGGACGCGCCCTGCACGTTGTTCTGGCCGCGCAGCGGATGCAGGCCGGTGCCGGGACGGCCGATCTGGCCCGTCATGAGGCTCAGTGCAATGAGGCAGCGCGCATTGTCGGTGCCGTGCACGTGCTGCGACACGCCCATGCCCCACAGGATCATCGATCCTTTCGAGGTCGCATACAGGCGCGCCACGTAGCGGATGGTCTCGGCATCGATGCCGCAGATCGGCGCCATCGCCTCCGGGCTGTAGTCGGCGACGTTCCGTTCCAGTTCCTCGTAGCCGATGGTGCGGCTGGCGATGAAGCCTGCGTCCACCAGGCCTTCGGTGACGATCACGTGCATCATCGCGTTGAGCAGCGCCACGTCGGTATCGGGCTTGAACTGCAGGTAGCGGTGGGCGTGGCGCGCCAGTTCGGAGCGGCGCGGATCCAGCACCACCAGCTTCGCACCGGCCTTGACGGCATTCTTGATCCAGGTCGCCGCCACCGGGTGGTTGACGGTAGGGTTGGCGCCGATGATCACGATGACCTCGGCGCGCGTCACGTCCATCACCGGGTTCGATACCGCGCCCGAGCCGATCCCCTCCAGCAGGGCCGACACCGAGGAGGCGTGGCACAGGCGGGTGCAGTGGTCGACGTTGTTGGTCTTGAACCCGGTGCGCACCAGCTTCTGGAACAGGTAGGCTTCTTCGTTGCTGCCCTTGGCCGAGCCGAAGCCGGCCAGCGCCGCGCCGCCGTGGTGCTCGCGGATCTGCGCCAGCTTGCCGCCGGCAAGCTGAAGCGCTTCTTCCCAGCTCGCTTCGCGGAATACCTCGAGTACGCGCTCCGGGTCCATCGTGAAGTCGCCCGACTTGGGCATGCCGGCGCGGCGGATCAAGGGCTTGGTGAGGCGGTGCGGGTGGTGGGCGTAGTCGAAGCCGTAGCGGCCCTTGACGCACAGGCGGCCCAGGTTGGCCGGGCCGTTGCGCCCTTCGACGTACAAAATCTTGTTGTCCTTGACGTTGTAGGTCAATTGGCAGCCGACGCCGCAGTAGGGGCAGACCGAATCGACCTGCTTGTCCGGGATGTTCAGCGCCACTTCGCGCGCCGGCATCAGGGCGCCGGTCGGGCAGGCCTGCACGCATTCGCCGCAGGCCACGCAGGTCGACGCCCCCATCGGGTCGTCCTGGTCGAACACGATCTTCGCGCCTTCGCCGCGGAAGGCCAGGCCGATCACGTCGTTCACTTGCTCGTCGCGGCAGGCGCGCACGCAGCGGGTGCACTGGATGCAGGCGTCCAGGTTGACGGTGATGGCGGCGTGGCTGCGGTCCGCCTGCGGCTGCGCACGAGTGGCGGGAAAGCGCGGCTTGCCGACGCCGAGTTTTTCGGCCCAGATGTCGACTTCGTTCCTGCGGGTGTACTCGGCTTCCGGCATGTCGGACTGCAGCAGCTCGAGCACCATCTTCTGGGCGGCGAGCGCACGCGGGCTGTCGGTGGCGACCTTCATGCCGGCGACCGGGCTGCGGCAGCAGGAGGGGGCGAGCACGCGCTCGCCGTCGATCTCCACCATGCAGGAGCGGCAATTGCCGACCGACGCCATGCCTTCCTTGTAGCACAGGCGCGGCACCTCGATGCCTTCGCGCGCGGCGACCTCGATCAGGGTTTCGTAGGGCAGCGCATGGACCTCACGGCCATTGAGCTGGAATGAGACGGTAGGAGTCGGGGCGTTCATGATTGCACCTGCGTTTGGGTCAACTCGTGCGGGAAGTACTTGATGACGCAGTCGACCGGGTTGGGCGCGGCCTGGCCCAGGCCGCAGATCGAGGCGTCGCGCATCACCTGCGACAGTTCGCCCAGCAGTCCCGTGTCCCAGGTGACTTGTTCGATGAGCGCCAGCGCCTTGGCGGTGCCGTTGCGGCAAGGCGTGCACTGGCCGCAGGATTCGTCCTTGAAGAAGCGCATCGTGTTGCGCGCGGCGGCCATGGTGCTGTCGTGGTGCGACAGCACCACCACCGCGGCCGAGCCGATGAAGCAGCCATAGGGCTGCAAGGTGTCGAAGTCGAGCGGGATGTCGTCCATGGACGCGGGCAGGATGCCGCCCGAGGCGCCGCCCGGCAGGTAGGCGTAGAAGTCGTGGCCGTCCTGCATGCCGCCGCAGAATTCCTCGACCAGCTCGCGGATCGTGATGCCGGCCGGCGCCAGCTTGACGCCGGGCTCGCGCACGCGGCCCGAGACCGAGAACGAGCGCAGGCCGCGCCGGCCGTTGCGGCCGAAGCTCGCGAACCAGTCGCCGCCGCGCTCCAGGATCTCGCGCACCCAGTGCAGCGATTCGAAATTGTGTTCCAGCGTCGGGCGGCCGAACAGGCCCACCTGGGCCACGTAGGGCGGGCGCAGGCGCGGCATGCCGCGTTTTCCCTCGATCGATTCGATCATGGCCGACTCTTCGCCGCAGATATAGGCGCCGGCGCCGCGCCGCAGGAAGATAGGCGGCATGCCCGGCGCCGGCGGATTCGCACGCAGCTGGTCCAGCTCGGCTTCGAGCATGGCGCGGCAGCCGTGGTATTCGTCGCGCAGGTAGATATAGATGGCCTCGATGCCGACCGCCCAGGCGGCGATGAGCGCGCCTTCCAGGAAGCGGTGCGGGTCGTGTTCGAGGTAGACCCGGTCCTTGAAGGTGCCCGGCTCGCCTTCGTCGATGTTGATCGCCATCAGGCGCGGGCCGGCTTCGGCCCGCACGATGCGCCATTTGCGTCCCAGCGGGAAGCCGGCGCCGCCCAGGCCGCGCAGGCCGGAGGCTTCCAGCGTGCCGATCACCTGCTCCACGTCGTGGCGGCCGGCGACGCAGTCGCGCAGCAGCGCGTAGCCGCCGGCCTCGACATAGGCCGCGTACCCGACATGGCCGCCGGCGGCGTCCACCGTTTCGCCGCGCGCGACCTTGGCCACCAGCTTGTCCACGCTCGCATGCGGCACCGCATGCTGCCCCACCACCGCGGCCGGCGCCTGTTCGCAGCGGCCGATGCAGGGCGCCGCCAGTACGCGCACTTCTCGCCCGAGCAAGGAAGGCAGCTTGGCCAGCATGGCCTGGGCCCCCGCCATCTCGCAGGACAGGCCGGCGCACACGCGCACCGTCAGCGCGGCGGGTGCGGCTTGCCCCTCTTTCACCACGTCGAAGTGGTGGTAGAAGGTGGCGACCTCGTAGACCTCGGTCTGCGCCAGCCGCATCTCCTGGGCCAGCGCGGCCAGGTGGGCGCTGGACAGGCAGCCGTAGCGGTCCTGGATCTTGTGCAGGTGCTCGATCAAGAGGTCGGGTTGGCGCGACTGGCTGCCCAGCAGGGCCTGCACATCAAGCAGCGCCTGCGGGTCGACGCGGCGGCCCTTGGGGGCTTCGCGCTTGCGCTGGCGGGTGGCGCCGGTGTTGGCGACAGCAATCGGGATGATCGGGTGGTTCATGGTTCGCCCCAGGTATTCAGTGTGTCAGTTGGTAGTTCGACGCGTGGGCGGGAACACCGCCCACGCTCACCACATGTTTGCTACTTGAACAGCACCGACGCCTTCTGCAGCGTCACCCAGATGCCGAACATCAGCGGGATGCCCACCGCCATCCAGGCAAACGCCGTCACGGCCGGGCTGCTGGCCACGCCGGCGGCGCCGCCGCCGGTGCGCATGCCGCTCGAAGCGCTGACGTCGCGTTCGTGCGCCAGCTTCTTCTCGGCCGCCAGCTCGGCGTCGGTCATGAAGTACTTGTCGGCCACCGGCCGGATCATCGCATTGAGCACGATGCCCACCACGACCAGTCCGGCCAGCACGTACATCGTCACATCATACGCCTGCGCCTTCGGCACGCCATTGGCGATCTGGTACTCGCGGATGTAGTTGATCAGGATCGGGCCGAGCACGCCCGCCGCCGCCCACGCCGTCAGCAGGCGGCCGTGGATCGCGCCGACCATCTGGGTGCCGAACAGGTCGGCCAGGTAGGCCGGCACGGTGGCAAAACCGCCGCCATACATCGACAGGATGATGCAAATGAAGCCGACGAACAGGGCCAGCTGGCCGGCGTGCGCCATCGACGGGATCGCTGCGTACAGGAAGAAGCCGAGGATCAGGAACACGAAGTAGGTCGCCTTGCGGCCGATGTAGTCCGAGCACGAGGCCCAGGCGAAGCGGCCGCCGATGTTGAACAGCGACAGCAGGCCGGTGAAGCCGGCGGCGATCGCCGCGATCTGGCCCTTCTGCGCCGCATCGAGCTCGTTGAAGCCGAGGTCGACGCCGATCAGCTGCCCGCCGAAGACTTCCTGCAGCAGGGGCGAAGCCATGCCCAGGATGCCGATGCCGGCCGAGACGTTCAGGAACAGCACGCCCCAGATCAGCCAGAATTGCGGAATGCCCCAGACGCGGCTGGCGTGCACGTGGCGCGCCGTGATCATGGTGTTGGCGGTCTTGGCCGGCGCGGTCCAGCCTTCGGGCTTCCAGCCGGTGGCGGGTACGCGGTAGGTCATCGCGCCGGCCACCATGAACACGAAGTAGATCGCGGCCAGGGCCAGGAACGTTTCCCAGACGCCGACCGAGGCCGGGGTGGCAAAATACTTCATGAGGCGGTCGGCCAGCGGGGCGCCGATCATGGCGCCGCCACCGAAGCCCATGATGGCCATGCCGGTCGCCATCCCGCGGCGGTCGGGGAACCATTTGATCAGGGTGGACACGGGCGAGATGTAGCCCAGCCCCAGCCCGATGCCGCCGATGACGCCGGAACCGAGCCACATCAGCCAGATCTGGTGGGTGTAGACGCCGAAGGCGGAAATCACCAGGCCGCCGCACCAGCACACGGCCGACACCAGGCCGGCCTTGCGCGGGCCGGCGTGCTCGAGCCAGCCGCCAAACAGCCAGGCCGCCAGGCCCAGGAAGACGAAGAACAGCGTGTACATCCAGCCGAGCATCGAGATCTTCCAGTCGCAGGTGGTCGCCATCACCTGCGCCATGAAGCCCATGTCGGCCGGGCAGGCCAAGGATTCGGTGATGCCGAGCGCTTTCGACAGCGGCAGCCAGAACACCGAGAAGCCGTAGGCCATGCCGATGCACAGGTGGATCGCCAAGGCCGCCGGCGGTACCAGCCAGCGGTTGAAGCCGGGCCCCGCGATCGTGTGTTCCTTATCCAGAAAACCAAATAAAGCCATGTCCCCTCCAATTATTGCAGGTATCGGAATATGCTTTTTAAAGCATATTTTAATCGTCAAATTTATTGTTTCGAGGAGGGTAGCACGATGTTTTTTAGCAAGAAATAGGCTATTTTAAGCATATGCTCAACATTCACATCCGCCCGCACTGGGAAATCAGCGTCAAGGGAGAAGCGCCGCTCGATACCGGCGACCTGCTCGGGCTGCTGCTGTCGATCCAGGACACCGGCTCGATCGCGCAGGCGGCCAAATCGGTCAAGCTGTCCTACCGCTATGCCTGGGGCCTGCTGCGCGCGGCCGAGGAACTGTTCGGCGAGCAGCTGCTGCAGACCGGGCGCGGACGCGGCACCGCGCTCACGCCGCTGGCGCAAAAACTGGTCTGGGCCGACCGCCGCATCGCCGCGCGCCTGTCGCCCACCCTGCAAAGCCTGGCCTCGGAACTGGAAGTGGAACTGGGCCGCATCACGGCCAGCAAATCGCAGCCGCTGCGGCTGGACGCCAGTCACGGCTTCGCAGTGGCGGCGCTGATGGGCTGCATCGACCGCGACACCCTGCCCCTCGATTCGCGCTACCGCACCAGCACCGATGCGGTGATGGCGCTGGCGCGGCGCGAATGCGACCTGGCCGGCTTCCACGTGCCGATCGGGCGCTTCGAAGCGCCCACCGCGGCCTGGTACCTGCGCTGGCTCGACCCGGGCCAGCACTGCCTGGTGCGGGTGGCGGGACGCGAGCAGGGCCTGATGACGGCGCGCGGCAATCCGCTCGGCCTGCGCGGCCTGGCGGACCTGGCGCGCCCGGAGGTGCGCTTCGTCAACCGCCAGGCCGGCTCCGGCACCCGCATGCTGCTGGAGATGATGCTGGCGGCCGAGGGGCCGCCGTTCGAGGCGATCAATGGCTTCAATAGCGCCGAGTTCACGCATTCGGCGGTGGCTGCCTACATCGCCAGCGGCATGGCCGATGCGGGCGTGGGCATGCGCGCGGCCAGCGCCCAGTTCAAGCTCGACTTCATTCCGCTGGTGAGAGAGACCTATTATTTCGCGGTGCGCCGCGATGCGCTCGATGGCGCGGCGATGTGCCAGCTGCTCGCGCTGATGCGCCAGCCGTCCTACCACAAGACGGTGGCGGCGCTGCCCGGCTACGACGCGGCCGGAACCGGCGAGCTGGTGTCGATTGCCGAGGCGTTTTCGCTGGCGGCGTAGGGTGTTCGGGCTCCCCGACCGCGCGTTCGACTCCGGCATGCCGTGTGGTGAAGCTGGATCTGCTTGAACGCGCGGTCGGCAGAGCCGACCACCCTACGTCACCGGCGCCGCTTTTTCCAATCGTAGCCAGGCCCCGTCACATCCACGCCCGGATGGCCCACCAGGTCCGGATGCTCGGACGACATGGTGATGAAGCGCAGCGGCTCGCCGTCGCGCTGGCGCTTGCGCAGCGCTTCCATGCACTGCATCGCCGCCACCATGTCCGTGGTCTCGAACAGCTTCTCGTGGGGCGTGCAGGTGTCGCCTTCAATCATCGTCCAGTACACCATATACATTGCATTCTCCTGTTGGAAGCATTGTCGCCGAAGTGCCGCCCTGCGTGGCGCACCCGGCCGGAACGTTTTGATGCCGACAATAATTACTCGTTGACCGAAGTTAGCTCCGGAAACGCAGAAATTGCCCATAAAAAGTAGGACTGGTCCGAAAAGGCCTGTATATGTGCGCCAGTTCACACAACTCGTCGCACTTGCCAATTAGCCTAGGCGCTGTCTTCACAAAACGCGGGTCAAACGATGAACATACCGATGACGTCCTTGCCGGACCACTCCCTGGAGCTCGCCCTGTGGGGCGGACTGGAATGCACGGTCAACCGTGTACGCGACAACTACTTCAGCCAGATGGAACGCAATGGGCACGCGGAGCGCCTGCAAGATATCGAACGGTTCGCCTCCCTGGGCATCAAGGCCATCCGCTATCCGGTGTTATGGGAACGTACCGCGCCCGAGGGCATCGAATCGGCCGACTGGTCGTGGCCGGACGAGCGCCTGCCGGCGCTGCAGCAACTGGGCGTCACGCCCATCGTCGGCCTGATCCACCATGGCAGCGGCCCGCGCGACACCAGCCTGGTCGATCCCGCCTTTCCCGACAAGCTTGCCGAGTACGCCGGCGCGGTAGCCCGGCGCTACCCCTGGGTCGAGTACTACACCCCGGTCAACGAACCCCTGACGACGGCGCGCTTTTCCGGCCTGGCAGGTGTCTGGTACCCGCATGGCGGCGACGAAGCCACCTTCATCCGCGCCCTGCTCAACCAGTGCCGCGCCGTGGTGCTGTCGATGCGCGCGATCCGCGCGGTGAATCCGGCGGCCAAGCTGGTCCAGACCGACGACCTGTCCAAGACCTACGGCACCCCCGAAATGGAAGAGATCACGGCCTTCTTCAACGAGCGCCGCTGGCTGGCCTGGGACCTGCTGTGCGGGATGGTCGACCAGCAGCACGCGCTGTGGAACTACCTGCTCGACGCCAGCGCGAGCGAAGAAGAACTGCTGTGGTTCCGCGACAACCCCTGCCCGCCCGACATCATGGGCGTCAACTACTACGCCACCAGCGAGCGCTGGCTCGACCACCGTCCCGAGCGCTATCCGGAAAACCGCCGCCACGTCTACCGCGGCATCCCGCACGCCGACATCGAGACCCCGCGTGCGCTGGCCACGCCCACCCCGGGCATCGCGCCGCTCCTGATGGAAACCTGGGAACGCTACCGCCTGCCGATCGCCATCACCGAAGCCCACATCGACGCCAACCGCGAAGACCAGCTGCGCTGGCTGGTCGAGATCTGGAACGCCGCCCGCAAGGCCAGGCAGCAGGGCGCCGATATCCGCGCCGTGACGGTCTGGGCCCTGCTCGGCTCCTACGACTGGAACTGCCTCGTCACCGAATGCCGCGGCTACTACGAGCCGGGCCCCTTCGACGTGCGCGGCGGCGAGCCACGCCCCACCGCCGTGGCCACCCTGATGCGCGAACTGGCCACCGGCCGCACGCTGTCGAGCCCCGTGCTGCAGGGCGAAGGCTGGTGGCGCCGCCCGGGGCGCTTCTTCTGCAAGCCCGTGGCGACCCGTACCGCGGTGGCCGACATCGCGATCCGCAGCCAGTTCAAGTCGCACGTGGTGCAGCCGATCCTGATCACCGGCGCCACCGGCACCCTCGGCTCGGCCTACGCCCGCATCTGCGAGAAACGCAACCTGGCCTACCACGTGCTCACGCGCCAGGAGATGGACATCACCGAACCGCAGTCGGTGGAAGCGGCCATCGCGCGCTACAAGCCGTGGGCGATCATCAATGCCGGCGGCTATGTGCGGGTCGACGAAGCCGAAGGCGACGCCGAGCGCTGCATGCGCGAAAACACGCTGGGCCCGACCATCCTGGCCCTGGCCTGCATCCGCCACCAGCTGCGCTTCATGACCTTCTCGACCGACCTGGTATTCGATGGCGGCAAAGGCGCGCCGTATGTGGAGTCCGACGCCGTCAACCCGCTCGGCGTGTACGGCCGCAGCAAGATGGAAGCCGAGCAAAGCGTGCTGGACGCCGACCCGCAAGCCCTGGTGATCCGCACCAGCGCCTTCTTCGGGCCCTGGGACAGCCACAACTTCGTCACCCTGGCGCTGGGTGCGCTGGAATCCGGCCAGACCTTCCAGGCCGCTGGCGACATGGTGGTCTCGCCGACCTACGTGCCGGACCTGGTGAACGTGTCGCTCGACCTGCTGATCGACCGCGAACGCGGCGTGTGGCACCTGACCAATGCCGAGGCGCTCAGCTGGGCCGACCTGGCGCGACGCGCCTGCGATGCGGCGGGGGTGGATGCGTCAAGGCTGGAAGTGGTGTCGGCGGAGCACTGCGGGTATGCGGCGCGGCGGCCCGGGTTCAGTGCGCTGTCGAGCGAGCGGGCGCTGCTGCTGCCGTCGCTGGACGATGCGCTGCGGCGGTACCTGGAGGCGGTGCAGGACCGCAGGCGTGGGCAGGATGCGGAGCGGCCGGGGGAGGCGGCGCATTACGCGAGTTAATCTTAAAAGCAAGGTCAAATTGGCGGGAACAATGCCAGTGGCATTGTTCCCGCCTTCGCCGGGACGACGTGCTACCGCTAGTTGCTAGCTCAAAGACCGTCGTTCCGGCGAAGGCCGGAACCCAAGTTCGTACCGCAGCCACTCGCTTACGAACTCGCCCCGCTATCCGCCGCCACAAACTGCAAGCGATACAAATTCGCATACATCCCATTCGCATCGAGCAGCTCCGCGTGCGTGCCCTGCTCCACGATCCTTCCATGCTCCATCACCACGATCCGGTCCGCCCGTTCGATGGTCGACAGCCGGTGCGCGATGACGATGGTGGTGCGGCCTTGCATGAGCGACTCCAGCGCCGCCTGCACCGCGCGTTCGGATTCGTTGTCCAGCGCCGACGTGGCTTCGTCCAGGATCAGGATCGGTGCGTCCTTGTAGATCGCGCGCGCGATCGCCACGCGCTGGCGCTGGCCGCCCGACAGGCGCATGCCGTTCTCGCCGATGCGCGTCTCGACGCCCTCTTCCAGCTTGGCCACCACGTCCGTCAGGTGCGCGGCTTTCACCGCCGACGCGAGGCGCTCGTAGTCGATCTTCTCGACGCCGTAGGCGATGTTGGCAGCCAGCGTGTCGTCGAACAGCACCACGTTCTGGCTCACCATCGCCAACTGTGCGCGCAGGCTGGCCAGACGGATAGCCTGGTAGGGCACGCCGTCGAGCAGCAGGCGGCCCTCGTGTGGATCGTAGAAGCGCGTGGCCAGGCTGACGAAAGTGGACTTGCCGCCGCCCGAGATGCCCACCAGCGCGACCGTCTGGCCGGGCTGCACGTCGAGCGTCACGTTCGACAAGGCGTCGTTCATCGCGTTCGGGTAGCGGAAGCTGACGTTCTCGAAGCGCAGGTGGCCTTGCGTGCGTCCCAGTTCCGTCGTGCCGGTATCAAGCTCGGCCGGCGAATCGATCACCGAGAACACCGTTTCCGCCGCGGCGATCCCGCGCTGCATCGGGCCGTTGACTTCGGCCAGCGACTTGAGGGGCGTGAGCAGCATCAGCATCATGGTCACGAACTGGACGAATTCGCCTTGCGTCATATTGGCCTGGATCGCCAGCACGATCACCAGCGACAGCGCGATCGAGGTGGCAATCTGGGTAATCGGCGTGGTGGCCGCGAAGGCCACCGTCATGCGCTGCGAGAAGCCGCGCAGGGCTTCGCTGCGGGCGTGGAAGCGGGCGCGCTCGTAGCGCTCGCCCGCGAACACGCGGATCACCTGGTGGCCGCGGGTGGCTTCTTCCACCACTTGCGTCATCTCGGCGGTGACGCGCTGGTTCTCGCGGTTCAGGCGGCGCAGGCGGCCGGTGGTGGTGCGCACGATCACGGCGGTGAGCGGGATCACGACGATCGCCACCAGCGTGAGCTTCCAGTTCAGGTACAAGAGCGTGGCGAGCAGGCCGATGACGACCAGGGTGTCGCGCACGCAGGCCACGAACACCGACTGCAGCATGTCGACCACCTGGCGCACGTCGCCCACCACGGTGTTGATGATCTTGCCGGTGGATTCTTCATGGAAGCGCGCCACCGGCAGCTGCAGCACGCGGTTGAACACCATCGCGCGCAGGTCGTTGAGGACGCGGCTGGTGACCCAGTTGTTGAGGTAGGCGGTGGCGAAGGTGCCGATGCCGCGCAGGATGAAGATCGAGACCAGCACCCCGGGAATCCACCACAGGCTGAACGGCACCTTCTCTTCGAAGCCCTTGTCGATCAGCAGCTGCAGGGCCTTGCCCAGCAGCGGCTGGGTCGCGGCGGTGAGCGCCATCGCGAGCAGCGCCATCCAGGAGCGCGTCTGGTAGGGCTTGACCACCGCCAGCAGGCGTTTGACGACGACCTTATTTTCCACGTTGACTATCCATTTGTTTGTCCATGTCGTCTTTCGCGTTCAGGCAGAACCCCATGAGCAGGAACACCATGAGTGCGTAGAACATGCTGCCCTTCAAAGACCAGAAGATCACCTCGGTCAGGCCGAAGCTGAAGTAACTGAGCACCACCAGCATGCCGGCCAGCGCCGGCGCGAACTGCTGGGAGGAGCGCGCCCCGCCATTGCGCGCTCCGGCGCCGAGGCTGCGGGCGAAGAAAGCGAACGGCGTGGCCAGGATGCCGAACCAGGCCAGCAGGCCGAACACGCCGCCGGTGGCCATCGCCTGCAGGGCGTCGTTGTGCAGGTGTTCGAAGGGCAGCACGACGTCCTGGATCTTGCCCTGTTCGGCGAGCTTGCGCAGTTCGGCGCGCGCGGTCTTCGGGTCGAGCCCGAACAGCGGGCGCGCTTCGATCAGGTAGCCGGCGCCCTTCCACAGCTCCAGGCGGATGCCGACGTTGGTGAAGGCGCTGCCGCCATCGAGCCAGGTGCGCACGTCGTGCACGCCCTGCCCGACCCGCTCCTGCACGCCGGCGGCCGGGATGAAGAAGGTCGAGGCGAACAGCGCGAAGCTGCCGATCAGGAGCAGGCGCACGCGGCGGCTGCGCAGCAGCCGGGCATAGGTGAGGAACAGCACGGCCGCCAGCGCCAGCGCGATCCAGCCGCCCCGGGTGCCACTGACCACGGTCGCCGCCAGCCCGGCCACGGCGCCCAGCGCCGGGAAGATCGCCTTGCGGGTGCTGTGGCGGTAGTCGATGGCGGCGGCCAGCGCGACCAGCGCCAGGCACAGCGCGATGTCGCCGAAGGTGATGGCGTTGAGCCAGCCGCCGGGACGGTAGATATCGAGCACGATGCGCTGGTAGCCGATGAAGGGCAGCGCCGCCAGCGCGCCGGCGATCACGCCCCACCACAGGGTGGCGCGGGCGGGGCGCGCCAGCACCACCAGCATGGCCGCACTCAGGCCGAACAGCATGCGCGAGGGGTTGTCGAGGTATTCGAGTTGCGTTTCCGGCCGCGCCAGCAGGCACACCAGCGCCAGCAGGAAGTTGAAGCCGAACGCCGCCACCACCCAGCGGATGTCGCGCCAGTGCGGCGCCATCGCCGCCCACGCCTTGCGCGGCACGATGAGCGCGGCGAGCAGGAAAGCGAGGCTGCAAAAGCCGATACCGGAAGGGGTGATGAGGCTGAGGAAGGGGAACAGGAAAACCAGGAGGCCGATTCCGCGCTGCATCGGCACCCCGATTTTCGTCTGATTATTGTTCATTCATGATCTTGTACGATATTCTTGCGAACCCTGAGCGCGTGTTTTATTGGAGTCCCATGCAGCAAACCCCAAGCATTTCGGTCGTGATCACCACTTATAACCGCCCGGACGCACTCGAAGCGGTGGTGGAGGCCCTGTTCCGGCAGGACGACAAGAATTTTGAAATCATTATCGCTGATGACGGCTCCACTGCCAACACGCGGGACCTGCTCGACACCCTGCGCGCACGCGCGCCGATGCCGCTCAAGCACGTGTGGCAGCCCGACGACGGCTTCCGCGCCGCGATGGCGCGCAACCGCGGCACGCTGGCGGCAACCGGCAACTATATCATCTTCCTGGACGGCGACTGCGTGCCGCAGCGCGACTTCGTCGCCCGCCACCGCGCGCTGGCGCGGCCGGGCTTCCTGGTGTCCGGCAGCCGCATCCTGCTCAGTCCCGGCCTCACGCAGAAGGCGCTGCTTGAAAAAATCGACCTGCCCGTGATTGGCCTGGCGGACAAGCTGCGCTACCGCCTGCGCGGCGACATGAACAAGGTGCTGCAGATGCTGTTCCGGCTGCCCGACGCCGGCCGCGAGCGGCGCTCGTTCAGCTGGCGCCGCATCAAGAGCTGCAACCTGGCGGTGTGGCGCTCGGACCTGGAGAAGGTGAACGGGTTCGACGAGAGCTTCGTCGGGTGGGGGCATGAGGATTCGGACCTCGTGGTGCGCCTGTTCCACGCGGGCGTGCTGCGCAAGGATGGGGCGTTTGCGACCGAGGTGCTGCACTTGTGGCACCGCGAGGCCAAGCGCGACGAGGAATCGAGCAACCGGCGCGTGGTGCTGGAGCGGGCGGCGAACAAGACGGTGCAGGCGACGATCGGCTTGCGGGAACATGCCAATGATCCCGCATTCATGCCGCCTGTGGGGTGAGGACAGGGTGGCCCGTCAGGCGGCTGCGGCCTCCACCGGCGCCGCGCCGGCGACCGGCCGGGCGCGCATCTCGGCCAGGGTGAACGCATAGGCCAGCACGACGACCACGGCCGACGCCGTGACCAGGTGGCCGGGAAACGCGAACCACACCGCCAGCAGCCCCACGCTGCGCAGGCTCGCATGGCGGTAGCCAAGCGGATGGCCGATGATCCAGGAATACACCATCCAGTGCAGCCCCAGCCCGATACCAAGGCTGAGCGGGACGAACTGCGGCGCGTACACCAGCAAGGGTATGTGGACGGCCCACAGCAGGTTCACCATCACCACGCACACGCCCATCAGCCGGGCCAGGGGATTGGACCGGTCGAGCAGCTGCTCGCCGCGCAGCCGGGAGATGGACATCGCCAGCGGGAAGATCGCACCGGTGGCGAAGACCAGCGCCAGAACCGCCGTTTTGAACGGCAATACCAGCCCCATCACGCCGACGACGGCCCAGACGGCGAGACCGGCAATGGGCATCGATAGCGAACCCTTCGAACGCTGGTCGAAATCGCTCCGGAGTTGTGACAGGGTGTGCACGCGACGCTCCTTCTATGGTGTTTCGAACATTGAAAAATGTATCACGACTCCGATGTGCAATAAAGAAATATTTCCGGTTCGCCGCACGGTGCGCTCTTCACTGACGCAGCATGCTAGCATTCCTGACAATTCGAGCCGTGCATTCCCGCGCGTCGAATGCTGTCCCAGACAACCCTCAGGCTCGCTGCTCATGTCCTCATCCATCACAGAGAATGACGCGCCCAATCCCGGGGCCATGAGCGCGCATGGCGAGTCCGCCCTTGACCTGCTCAGCCAGCTGGCACACGGTGGCTGGGGCGCGGAGTTCTCGCGCTTCATCGAACATCTCCCGGCTGGCGTCGTGGTGCATTACGGCGATGGGCGGGTGGCCCATGCCAACGCGCTTGCTGCCGCCCTGCTCGGCCTGACGAAAGACGAACTGCTCTCCGCCAGCGCCCACGACGGCAGATGGGATTTCGTCAATTGCGAAGGCTTCCAGATGCCCGAGCAGCAGTATCCCGCGTTGCAAAGCCTGGCGCTGCGCACGGACCTGCGCGACCTGGTGGTGGGCGTGCGCGCCCCGTCTGGCACCTTGCTCAAATGGCTGATATGCAACACACTGTTGACCACCAACAACGAGGGTGCACCAGTGATGGTGTGCGTGAGCTTTACCGACTGTACCGAACTGAAGACGACGCAAAACGCGCTGCGCGAGTCGGAAGAACGCTTACGACTGATCCTGCTCGGCACCAACGACGCGCCCTGGGATTGGGACCTGACCAGCAACCAGATTTACTATTCCGAGCGCTGGTGGACCATGATCGGGCGCCTGCCGGGAGAGTTGCCGCCAGACCCAGAACTGTGGTCGCGCCTGCTGCACCCCGACGACCGCAGCGCCACCGACCGGGCCTACCGGAATGCATTAAAAGACGGCAGCACCTATGAGGTGGAGTTCCGGCTGCAACACAAGGATGGCCACTACGTCCCCGTGCTCTCGCGCGGCTTCGTATTGCGCGACGTGCACGGGAAAGCGGTGCGGGTATCGGGAACCAATTCCGACCTCACCGAGCGCAAGAAGAGCGAAGAGCGCATCCACCAGCTGGCCTATTTCGACCAGCTGACCAGCTTGCCAAACCGGCGCCAGCTGGTCGAACACTTCCAGTCGGTATTGTCCAGGAGCGCGCGCACCGGCCAGCTCGGCGCGATCCTGTTCCTGGACGTCGACAATTTCAAGGACCTCAACGATACCCTTGGACATGACGTCGGCGACGCGATGTTGTGCCAGTTCGGCGAGCGCCTGCGCCATGCGCTGCGGGAAACCGATCACCTGGCCCGTTTCGGCGGCGACGAGTTCGTCGTCCTGCTGCAGGACCTCGGCACCGTGCCCTTCGACGCTGCAGGCGAAATCGAGGGCATTGCCGCGAAACTGCTGGCGGCGGCCGGAAAAAAATTCTTCCTGCCTGGCGTGGAATACCTTGTCACCACCAGCATCGGGGTCGCCATATTCGGCCCTGACGCCAACCAGGCCGACGTCCTGCTCAAGCAGGCCGACCTGGCGATGTACAGCGCCAAGGCGGCCGGTCGCGGAATGCTGCGCTTCTTCGATCCGGCAATGCAGCGTGCCGTGGAAGAGCGCAGCGCGCTCGAGGCGCGGCTGCGCGACGCCATCGGCGGCAAGCAGTTCACCTTGTATTGCCAGCCCCAGTTCGACGCCGATCTGACTCTGACCGGTGGTGAAATGTTGTTGCGGTGGCAGCATCCGGAGCGGGGGCTGGTCGGTCCCGGCGACTTCATCCCGCTTGCCGAAACCAGCGGCCTGATCATGCCGATCGGCGCCTGGGTGCTGGAGGAGGCCTGCCGCAGGGTGGCCGCGTGGCGCGACGATCCGATACTGGGCCGCCTGTGCTACTCGGTCAACATCAGCGCCCAGCAGCTGCACCATCCGGATTTCGTCCAACAGACGCTGGCCGCACTGCAGGGGGCAGATTTGCCGCCAGGGCGGATCTGCCTGGAATTGACCGAGAGCCTGCTGGCGCAGAATGTCGAAGACGTGATCGGCAAGATGCACACCTTGCGCCACCACGGCGTGTGCTTCTCGATCGACGACTTCGGCACCGGTTACTCGTCGCTGAACTATCTGCGCCGCCTTCCCCTGTACGCGCTGAAGATCGACCAGAGCTTCGTCCAGGATGAGCAGAGCGAGGCGATCGTGGAGGTGATCATCGCGCTAGGCAAGAAGCTGGACTTGCACGTGATTGCCGAGGGTGTCGAAACCCAGGCGCAGCTCGATGGCCTGGCCGGCAAGGGATGCCAGGCCTACCAGGGCTACCTGTTAGGCAAGCCGATGCCGCTCGCCGCGTTCCACGACAAGTACCGCGGCCGCTGAAACGGCTTCGATGGCGCCGCCGGCGCGATAAGCCGGATCAGCTCGTGCAGCGGCGCATGGATCAGTACTCCACCGCCACATCCTTCGCCCCGATCACCAGCTCCAGCTGCTGCTTGAGCGTATCCGACGGCGCCACGCGCCATTCATCTCCCAGCTGCAGCACCGCCTCCACGCCCTGCGGCTTGATACGCAGGCTGACCGGCATGCCGTCCTGCTGGCGGTAGGGCTGCAGCACCTCGGCCAGCTTGGCCGGGTTCAGGTCCAGGCCCACGTCCATCTCGAGCTTGAAGCCATACTGGATGCGCGCCGCGGCGATGTCGAAGACTTTTTCGGCGGTGATGCGCAGGCCGCCGTTGAAGCGGTCTTCGGATACCTTGCCGACCACCAGCAGGAACTCGTCTTCCTTGAAGGCGTTCTTGTTCTGCTCCAGCAGTTCGCTGTAGACCGTCACTTCGACCACGCCGGTCTTGTCGTCCAGCGACACGATCAGGATCTTGCCGCGCTGGGTCATCTGGGTGCGCACGCCGGTGATCACGCCGCACAGCATGCGCGGGTCGCGCGATGGTTCCAGGTCCTTGAGCTTGGTCTTGGCGAAGCGCCGCACTTCAAGCGCGTACGAGTCGAACATATGGCCCGACAGGTAGTAGCCGAGCGCGATCTTTTCCTCGGCCAGCTTCTGGCGGTCGGTCCAGGGCGTGGCCTTGACGTATTCGGGTGGCGCGACCAGGTCGGAATCAATGCCACCGAACAGGCTGACCTGGTTGGCGGCGGCCGCGGCCTGCCCTGCCGCTTCCATCGCAAAACCCACCGTGGCCAGCAGCACCGCGCGGTCGACGCCGAACGCGTCCATGGCGCCGGCGCGGATCAGGGATTCGATGGTACGGCGGTTGATCTGCTTGCGGTCCACGCGCAGGCAGAAGTCGAACAGGTCCTTGAATTTGCCACCTTCGGTACGGGCGGCGATGATGGCCTCGATCGCGCCCTGCCCCGCGCCCTTCACGCCACCGAGGCCGTAGCGGATATTCGACACCTGCTTGCCGGTGACGGATTTCGGCGGGCCTTCCGGCGTGAAGCGGAACTGCGATTCGTTGACGTCCGGCGGCAGCAGGGTGAGCTTGCAGACATCGATCGCGTCCTCGACCAGGATCTTGATCTTGTCGGTGTCTTCCATCGCCAGCGACATGTTGGCTGCCATGAACGCGGCGGTGTGGTGCACCTTCAGGTAGGCCGTGTGGTAGGACAGCAGCGCGTAGGCGGCCGCGTGCGATTTATTAAAGCCGTAGCCCGCGAACTTCTCCATCAGGTCGAAGATTTCATCGGCCTTGGCGGTGGACAGGCCATCCTTGGCGGCACCGGCGCGGAAGATCTCGCGGTGCTCGGCCATCTCTTCGGCCTTCTTCTTGCCCATCGCGCGGCGCAGCATGTCGGCGCCGCCCAGCGAGTAGCCGCCGACGATCTGCGCCATCTGCATCACCTGCTCCTGGTAGACCATGATGCCGTAGGTCTCGGACAGGATGGACTCGGTGCGCGGATCGGGGTAATCGAACTTCTCGCCGTGCTTGCGCTTGCAGAAGTCGGGAATCAGGTCCATCGGGCCCGGGCGGTACAGGGCGACGAGCGCGATGATGTCCTCGAAGCGGTCGGGACGCGCATCTTTCAGCATGCCCTGCATGCCGCGCGACTCCAGCTGGAAGATCGCGACGGTCTTGGCGTCCGACAGCAGCTTGTACGAGGGCCGGTCGGTCAGCGTCAGCGATTCCAGGTTGAACCCGGCGTCGACCGGGTCGAGCGCGCGGATATAGTTCACCGCGCGGTCCAGGATGGTCAGCGTGGTCAGGCCCAAAAAGTCGAACTTGACCAGGCCCACGGCCTCCACGTCGTCCTTGTCATACTGCGAGACTACCCCGGTGTCGCCGCTCTGCGAGTACAGCGGGCAGAAGTCGGTGAGTTTACCGGGCGCGATCAGCACGCCGCCGGCGTGCATGCCAATGTTGCGGGTGATGCCTTCGACCTGCTGCGCCAGCTCCAGCAGCTGCTTGACCTCTTCCTCGTTCTCCAGGCGTTCCTTGAGCAGCGGTTCTTCTTCGATCGCTTCCGCAATCGACACTTGCTTGCCCGGCTTGAACGGAATGAGCTTGGAGATGCCGTCGCAGAAGTTGTAGCCGAAATCGAGCACGCGGCCGACGTCGCGGATCGCGCCCTTTGCGGCCATGGTGCCGAAGGTGGCGATCTGCGATACTGCATCACGTCCATACAGATCTTTTACGTGCTGGATCACCAGCTCGCGCTTTTCCTGGCAGAAGTCGATGTCGAAGTCGGGCATCGAGACGCGTTCGGGGTTCAGGAAGCGCTCGAACAGCAAGTTGTACTTCAGCGGATCGAGGTCGGTGATCTTCAGTGCATACGCAACGAGGGAACCCGCACCCGAGCCGCGGCCCGGGCCGATCGGCACGCCGTTGTTCTTGCCCCACTGGATGAACTCCGCCACGATCAGGAAGTAACCGGGGAACTTCATGTTGATGATGGTGTTGTTCTCGAACTCCAGGCGCGCTTCGTAGCGCGCGCGCTCGGCTTCCCGTTTTACGGGGTCCGGGTAGAGCTGGACCAGGCGTTCTTCCAGGCCCTTTTTGGTTTCGGCGATGAGGAAGTCGCCGATGCTCATGCCGTCGGGCGTCGGGAAATCCGGCAACTGCGGTTTGCCCAGCGTGAGGGTGACGTTGCAGCGCTTGGCGATTTCGACCGAGTTGGCGAGCGCGCCCGGCAGGTCGGCGAACAGCGCCGCCATCTGGTCCTGCGTCTTGAAGCACATCTCTTCGTTGAAGCGGCGCACGCGCTTGGCGTTGGCCAGCATCTCGCCTTCGGCGATACAGACGCGCGCTTCGTGGGCGATGAATTCGTCCTTGTTCAGGAACTGCACCGGGTGGGTCGCCACCACCGGCAGGCCGAGGCGATTGGCCAGCGCCACCGAGTGGCGCACCACCTGCTCCTGGTTGGCCTGGCCGGCGCGCTGGATCTCGATGTAGAAGTGGCCCGGGAAGACCCGCGCCCAGCGCTCGGCGGCGCGTTCGGCGCGCACGATATCGCCCTGCTCGATGGCCTGGCCGATGTCGCCGAAACCGGCGCCCGAGAGCACGATCAGGCCATTGTCCTGGGGGGCGTCCGGTTCCAGGGTCGATGTGCTGGTGGCCAAGGCTTCGAGCCATTCGGCGCGGAACTCGGCGCGGCCCTTCCACTGGTTGGTGAGCCAGGCCCGGGACAGCAGGTCGCACAGCTGCAGGTAGCCGGTGTGGTTCTTGGCCAGGATCAGCAGGCGCGAGGGCTTGTCGCGGTTGTCGTCGTTGGTGATCCAGGCGTCGACCCCGACAATCGGCTTGATCCCCTTCCCGCGCGCCGCCTTGTAGAAGCGCACCAGGCAGAACATATTGGCCAGGTCGGTCACGGCCAGCGCCGGCTGCTTGTCCTTCGCGGCGGCCCCGACGATGTCGTCAATACGGACGAGGCCGTCGACGATCGAGTATTCGGAGTGGACGCGGAGGTGGGTAAAAGTCGGGGAAGTCATATCGGCATTT
Source organism: Massilia yuzhufengensis (assembly GCF_900112225.1). Taxonomy (GTDB): domain Bacteria; phylum Pseudomonadota; class Gammaproteobacteria; order Burkholderiales; family Burkholderiaceae_D; genus Telluria; species Telluria yuzhufengensis. The sequence continues at coordinate 253,506 of NZ_FOLD01000005.1, forward strand.
TACCGCGCCCGGCCCGGCCCTGGCTTTTCAAGCCGTTGCAATTAAGCATCGCCGGGGACGCCTGCGGCGCCCCCCTTTGCCATCACGCCTCGCGGCGGCGGCGCAAGGCCCCCATACCTGCCAGCGCCAGGCCGAACAGCGCGACGCTGCCCGGCTCCGGTACCTCGGCGAAGTTCAGGTCGTCCACGCGCAGGGTGGTGCCCTTGGCGATATTGGCAGTACGGAAGCCGATGGTATCGATGGACTGCAGGGCCGTCACGCCCCTGGCGCTGGCGTCCCAGCCGGTGAGCGACTGCATCTCGGCCGCGGTGGGGTTGAGCCAGGCGTCGAAGCGGTTATAGGTGCCGGCGCCCGCATCCTTGTAGAGGTGGCCAAACAGGTGGTAGGTCACGCCCGCCACGACCTCGCTGCCCGGCAGGTAGACACCACCGGTGCCGGCGATGCGCACGAACAGGTCCTTGGTGCATGGCACGACCACCTTGTTGACGATTTCCTTGCCGGTATCGCAGTTGGCCTTCAGGCCGATGTTCGGGCCGGTATGGTCGCCGAACCACAGGCCCATGAAGGTATTGTTGACCAGGGCGCCGCTGAACTGGAAGGTGAAGTCGACCAGCAGGCCGCCATCCTGCGACTCGGCGAAGTTACGGTAGGCCGATTTATCCGCATTGCCGACGAATTCAAGCGCGCCGCTGGCGGCGCCGGCCGCCGTGTTGATGCGCACCGTGTCGGGCGTCTTGCTCTGCCACCCGCCGGTCCAGCCCTCGCCGCTCGTGACTGCCTTGACACTGGTGGATTTCGGGCCGGCCACGAAGTTATCGTTGGCCACCAGGATGCTGGCGGAGGCAGTGGCGGCGCTGCACAGGAGAGCGGCGGCGAGGAGGGAGCGGTTCAGGTTTTTCATTGTGCTGTTGTCGTATGGATGGGATATCCAAACAAGAGCAAGAATGATGCCAGAAATTAAATAGTGTTTCTTATCAGCTAGTTAAATGATGTAGTTTGCAACAATCAATTCCGAGTGTAAATATTCCCGACAGCGATCAAGCCTTTCCGCGCAGCTTCTGGAAAGGCCGGAACAGGTATTCCCGCACCGTTTGCGCCTCGTCGTGCTCGTCCAGGCCGGTGTCCGGCCACTCGTTGCGCTTCGGGAAGTAGGCGGTGCGGAACACCATGTCCCATACCGAAGAGAAGGAACCGAAATTGCGGTTCCAGTGCGGCAGCTCGACCGAGTGGTGAATACGGTGGAAGCGGTTGTCGGCCACGATGTAGCGCAGCGGCCCCAGCGACAAGCGGGTGTGCGAATGGATGTACTGGCCCTGGGCGCCGATGAGCAGCCACGCGATGACGGGCACGAAGCCCGGATCGACGCGGATGAGCAGGCTCATCGGGATCATGATGAAGGGGATGCGGAAGATCTCTTCGGTCCAGTGGTGGTTGCTGTTCCAGGCGCTCATCTCGCGGATCGCGTGATGCTCGGCGTGGAAGGCCCACAGGAAAGCCCAGGTGTGCTGGGCGCGGTGGAACCAGTAATAGAAGAAGTCGCTCGCCATGACGGCCAGGATCGGGGCGGCGATCCAGCCGAGGATGGTCACCAGCTTGTTCTCGGAGGCGAAATACTCGGCAAGGGTGATTGTCACCAGTGGCGTAACGCCCAGCTTGTTCCACAACGCATTAAAGGCGGTGAGGAAGGCGACCGTGATAGCGATGTAGACCACCCACAGCAGGGCGCCGCGCAGGCGCGACTTGAGCGAATACTTGTTCCAGCCGAAGATGAGTTCGAGCACGAACAGGATCATGGAGGCGTACAGGATGCGCCATCCATAGTCGACCATGCCCTTGCCTGCCAGCGCCAGGTACTCCATCGTGTGCGTTCACTTTGTTCTTGATAGTGGCGCACATGATAGCCGAAACGTAGACAGAATGTATTGACCTACCAACCTCAACAAGCGCGGGTTACGCTGAGGGTTGGTGAACCTTTCGGCGCAGAGCCGCAATTGAGGAGGTAGGTCATGAACGAGTTTAGCAAATATGTTGGCTTGGATGTCCATAAGGCGACGATCGCGGTGTCAATTGCGGATAGCGCTGGTGGTGAGCCTCGTTTCTATGGAGAGATCACGAACACGCCGGTCGCGATAGCGAAGCTGATGGCGCAGTTGGCCAAAGGCGGTGCAAAGCTGTCCGTGTGCTACGAGGCAGGTTGCTGCGGGTACGTGATCTATCGCCAGCTGACCAAGTTGGGTCACTTT
>NZ_FOLD01000002.1:0-225366 GCF_900112225.1 Massilia yuzhufengensis
CGCTGGGGCATCGAACTGTTCTTTAAGTGGATCAAACAGCATTTGAAGATCAAGTCGTTCCTGGGCCGCTCGGAAAATGCAGTCAGAATCCAGATCCTGACTGCCCTGATCACTTACTTGCTCGTGGCTCTGCTGCACCATTCAAGGCAAGCCACCAACTCGCTGTGGGACTTTCTCTGCCTGATCAGCGCCACCCTTTTCCAACGTCCTGACGCGGAAGCCGCTGCTGTCCGAAGGCGACGAGAATGGCAGACGCACGCCAAAAATCAGGGGTGCCTATTCTGATGAAGAGGTCAACAGAATTATTCCGGACAGCAGTGCGCCTGCGCGGGAATGACGGTCTTAGGGGTTAGCGCGCATTGCAAGTGTCAACTCGGCGCGGGCGAACACACCAACACCGACACTACACCCCCCTCAACAACTCAATCAACTGCTGCGGCGCCACCGGCTTGGTCAGATGCGCGTCGAACCCCGCCGCCAGCGAGGCGGCGTGGTCCTCTTGCCGGCCGCGGCCCGTGACCGCGACCAGGAAGGGCCGCGGGCTGCGGCGCGACAGGATGGCGGCCAGTTCCAGCCCGTCCATCTCGGGCATGCCCAGGTCCAGCACGGCGATGTCGGTGGGGCGTTCGTTGAACAGGCGCAGGGCGGCGGCCCCGTCGTGGGCCACTTCCACCGTGGCGCCCTCGGAGCGCAGCAGCCAGGCCAGCGATTCGGCGGCGTCGACGTTGTCGTCGGCGACCAGGATGGTCTTGCCCAGGGCGGCCGTGCTGCCGGCTTGCGGCGCGACGCCTTCGGCCGCCTCTGGCGCAGCGATCGCAGGCAGGCGCACGCAAAAGGCCGAGCCGTGGCCGGGCCCGTCGCTGTGGGCGTCCAGCCGGCCCTCGTGCAGCTCCACCAGTCCCTTCGCCAGCGACAGGCCGATGCCCAGGCCGCCCTGGGCCAGGTGGCTGGCGCTGCTCACCTGCACGAAGGGATCGAACACCCGCGCCAGCATGTCCGGTTCGATGCCGATGCCGTTGTCGCGCACCCACAGCGCGGCCTCGCTGTCGCGTTCCTTGAGCGTGATCTCGATGCGCCCTTCCGGCGGCGTGTACTTGGCGGCGTTGTTGATCAGGTTGGCCAGCACCTGGGTCAGGCGCAGCGCGTCGGCTTCGACCCACACCGGCTCGTCGCACAGCTCCAGCGCCACCGTGTGCCGCCCGGCTTCGATCAGGGGCATGCTGGTCTGCAGGGTGTCGCGCACCAGGCGCCCCAGTTCCAGCGGCGCCCGATGTAGTTCGATCTTGCCGCGGCTGATGCGCGTCACGTCCAGCAGGTCGTCGAGCAGGCGCGCCATCTGCGCGGTCTGGCGGCCGACCATCGCGGCGATCCATTCGATCCGCTCCTGCGGCAGCGCCTTGCCGCGCAGGAGCGAGGCGGCGTTGGCGATCGGCGCCAGCGGGTTGCGCAGCTCGTGCGCCAGGGTGGCGATGTAGACGTCCTTGCGGCGGTCGGCTTCCTTGAGCCCCTCCATCGCCTCTTCGCGTTCGCTCACGTCGAGCACCAGCGAAAATACCTTGTCGATCTCGCCGTGCTCCTTGTAGAGCACCGAGTTGTACCACTCGCAGGTCAGGGTGCGGCCGTCGCGCGTGCGGTTGCGGTTGGTCGACTTGACGTACTTGGTGGCTGAATCGATCAGGCGCCCCATCGTCATCGCCACGATGCCGGCATCGTCCTCATGGATCACCGGCAGCGCGTCGATGCGCTGGCCGATCGCATCGCGCGCGCTCCAGCCGAACAGCTCCTCGGCGCGCCAGTTCCACAGGCGGATCACGAAGTCGGCGTCCCATTCGATCACCGCCAGCGGGGTGTTCTCGATCAGGTAGCGGGTCTGGTCGAGGGCACGCGCCAGCGCGGCGCTGGCCTCGGTGCGCTCGGTGATATCGTCCAGCACGATCACCGCCGCCGCCAGTTCGGCCGCCGCGTCGCGCAGCGGCGCGCCGCTGACGGTGTATACGCGCCGTCCCTCGGGACTCGCGCTCTCGAGCAGCGCATCGCGGAAAGGCCGGCCCGCGATCGCGCGCCGCACCGGCTCCCCGATCAGCGACAGCATCGTGGCCGGACCGGCCATCCCGGCCATGCCGGCCGGCTCGAAGCGTTCGGCGATCCGCTCGGCCTGGTCGTTCGCCATCATGCAGCGGCCGTCGCGGTCGACGATCAGGACGCCGTCGGGCAGCTGGCGCAGCACCGAGCCGAGCAGGCTTTGCCACTGGGCGCGGGCGCGCGTCTCGATCATCTCTTCGAAGGTGTCGCGCAGGCGCGCATGCAGCGCGATATTGTCGATCGCGACAGCGCCTAGCACGAACAGCGAGGCCGCCAGGCCGTAGAGCCGCCCCGCGTAGAAACCCAGGTCGTAGCGTCCGGTATTGAGCAGGCAGGACAGCATCACCTCGAAGATCCAGGCCGACATGGCGATCGTCAGCCAGACGTCGAGCACCGCGCGCGGGCGCTTGTGCGCCGTGGTCCACAGGGCGTACAGCGAGAGCGCCAGGACGATCGCGCTGATCCAGCGGTAAACCGGCAGGAAGCGGTAGTCGCGCACCAGCGCCGGCAGATAGGGCGCGCCGCTGGTGCAGGCCAGCACCAGGGCCGCCACGAACAGGCAGGTGAGCAAGGCGCCCACGCGGATGAAATGGGCCGGCAGTGGGCGCCGGTAGCTGCGCGCGTAGCCGATCACGAACAGCGGGAACAGCGCGTGCCAGACGATGAACAGCCAGGGCGTGGTCTGGTTGTTCCCGCCCAGCACGCCGTGGGCCGAGAACAGGCCCGGGTAGGTCAGCATGTGGGCCAGCGCGATCAGCGCGGTAAACAGGTAGCCCAGGGTGAGGATGCCGAGCGACCAGGAGCGGCTGGTCTGCACGTGGCCCAGCAGCAGGATGCCGGTCAGCAGGTTGCTGCCGATGAGCATGGACTGGTACATCGGCACGAATTCGGGCGCCGCCGGCAGCGGTGTGCGCGCCAGCGGCGCGAGCAGCGCGAACAGCCCCGCCAGGACCCCGAGCACGACCAGGACGCTGCGCAGCTGCGCCCCGGAGGGAGGGTGTTTCGCCAGGTCTGCCGGTTCTGCCAGAACACCGTGTCGCATAGGTCATCCCAATGGAATGCAGGCCAGATCAGCCGTGCTGCGGTGTAGTTGTGTATTTACGTCCTGCACATAAAATATAGCTCACTTGCGTTAAATCAGCACCTTATTTTTTTGTCATGTTACGAACGGGCCGACACCGGATAGCCGGCCGCGTCGATCGCCGCCACGATACTGTCGAGTTGCGCGCCGCTGTCGACCTGCACGCGCTTGGTCGCCAGGTCGACCCGCACCTGCGCCGCCGGGTCGACGCCCTGCACCGATGCGGTCACGCGACCCGCGCAGTGCCCGCAGCTCATGCCTTCGACCGTCAATTCATGGGTTCCCATCGTGTGTGCTCCTGGTTGGACGGGCGCTTGCGCCCTGTTGCTTGAAGAAGAAGGGGCCGGCTGCCAGCCGCGCAGCAGCAGCGCATTGGCCACCACGCTCACCGAACTGAGCGCCATCGCGGCGCCGGCCAGCACCGGGTCGAGCATGCCGAAGGCGGCCAGCGGAATGCCGACCACGTTGTAGACGAAGGCCCAGCCGAGGTTCTGGCGTATTTTGGCATAGGTGCGCTGCGACACCGCCACCGCGTCGGCCACCAGCCCCGGGTCGCCCCGCATCAGCGTGATGCCGGCCGTCTGCATGGCGACGTCGGTGCCGCTGGCCATGGCGATGCCGACATCGGCCGCGGCCAGCGCCGGCGCATCGTTGATGCCGTCGCCGACCATCGCCACCCGGCGCCCGGACGCTTTCAAGGCGCGCACCAGCTGCGCCTTCTCGCCCGGCAGCACGCCGGCATGGTAGCGCGCGATCCCGGCCTGCGCGGCCACGGCGCGGGCCGCGCCTTCGCTGTCGCCGGTGAGCATCACGGACTCGATGCCCATCGCCGCCAGCCGCGCCACGGCGGCCGCGGCGCCAGGCTTGAGGGCGTCGCCGAAGGCCAGCAGCCCGGCCACCTGCACGCCGCCGGCGCCGCGCAGCGCCAGCCAGGACACGGTGCGCCCGCCGGCTTCGTGCGCCGCCGCCTGCGGTCCCAAGGCGTCCATGCTGGCGCCCTCTTCCTGCATCAGGCGTGCGTTGCCGAGCAGGATCGTGACGCCCTCCACCACCGCCTGCACCCCGCGGCCCGGCAGCGCGCGCGCGTCCTGCGCGGGCAGCAGCGGCAAGCCGCGCGCGCCGGCCGCGCCCAGCACCGCCTGCGCCAGCGGATGGGTGCTGGCCTGCTGCACGGCCGCCGCCAGCTGCAGCAGGCGCGCCGTGTCGGCGCCCTCCAGCGCCACCAGCTGCGGCCGGCCCTCGGTCAGGGTGCCGGTCTTGTCGAATACCGCCACCCCGATCGCGTGCGCGGCTTCCAGCGCTTCCGCATCCTTGACCAGGATGCCGTGGCGCGCGGCGGCGCCGGTGCCCACCATGATCGAGGCCGGCGTGGCCAGGCCCAGCGCGCAGGGACAGGCGATCACCTGCACCGCCACCGCATTGAGCAGGGCCGCCTGCCAGTCGCCGCTCGCCAGGCCCCAGCCCAGCAGCGTCACGAGCGAAACCAGCAGCACCACCGGCACGAACACCGCGCTGACGCGGTCGACCAGGCGCTGGATCGGGGCCTTGGCGCCCTGCGCCTCCTCGACCATGCGGATGATCCGCGCCAGCATGCTGTCGGCGCCGATCGCCGTGGCGCGCACCAGCAGCAGGCCGTCGGCGTTCACTGCCCCGCCGGCCACGCGCTCGCCCGGGCCTTTGGCCACCGGCAGGCTTTCGCCGGTCAGCAGGGATTCGTCGAGGTGGCTGCTGCCCTCCTGCACCACGCCGTCGGCCGGCACCCGCTCTCCGGGCCGCACCACCACCAGGTCGCCCACCCGCAGCGCGGCCAGCGCCACGACCACGTCGGCGCCGTCGCGCCGCACCAGCGCTTCATTGCTGCGCAGCGCCTCCAGCGCGCCGATGGCGGCCAGCGCCTGGCGCTTGGCGCGGCTCTCCAGCCACTTGCCGAGCAGGACCAGCGTGATGACGATGCTGGAGGATTCGAAGTACAGGTGGGGCGCGCCGTGGTGCCCGGGGCGCAGCAGCAGGTACAGCGACAGGCCGTAGGCGGCGCTGGTGCCGATGGCGACCAGCAGGTCCATGTTGCCGCTGCCGGCGCGCAGCGCCTTCCAGCCGGCGCGGTAGAAGCGCGCGCCCAGCCAGAACTGCACCGGCGTGGCCAGCGCCAGCTGCAGCCAGCCGGGCAGCATCCAGTGCACGCCAAACAATTGGGCCAGCATCGGCGCGGCCAGCGGGAAGCTCAGCGCCGCCGCCGCAGCCACCGGCCACCATGGGGGCAGCGCGGCGCCCTGCGCCGCAGCCTCCGGCGCCGCGGCCTGCGTGGAGGCCTCGTAGCCGGCCGCGCGCACCGCCGCGACCAGCGCATCGCGCGTTGCAGCCCCGTGCACTGTGGCCCTTTCGGTCGCCAGGTTGACCGCCGCCCCGGTCACGCCGGGTACCTTCTGCAGCGCCTTCTCGACCCGCGCCACGCAGGACGCGCAGGTCATGCCGCCGATGTCCAGCACGGTCGCGCCGCCGGGGTGTGTCGCTTGCTCCACGTGTCGTCCTTTTTCCATACCCGAAGAATATTCCTTCCCACGATGGGAAGGTCAAGCATCTTGTGTGCATTTTCTCCGCGACGATTGCGCTCATCGGTGGCGCATGCGCTGCGCCAACGGCTCGAGCTGCCGGTGTTCGGCCTGTATGCCAACTATCTCAATTCGGTGGCGCTCAGCGCCAGCTTCCGCGACGGTTCCAGGCATGATTTCCGCGCCTCGGTGGAAACCGGCGGCTACAGCGGACCGGCGCAGCTGTACGCCTCGCCCTCCATCAGGATGGCCCGGGGCCCGGAGCGCGTACCCGGGTTCGACTTCATGATGATCAAGAACGGCCTGAGTTCGCCGGTGGTCGTCGATACCGACGGCCACATGCGCTGGACCGGCGCCGTGCTGCCGGATTCGTTCTCGTCGCTGTTCAGCGACGGCATGTTCTACATCGGCAGCCAAACCGAGCGCGTGCTGCACCGGATGGACGTCAGCGGCGCCTTCACCAGCGTGCCGGTTGGCGTCAGCCGCTACACCAACTTCCACCATGACCTGGCGCCGGGCAAGACCGGCATCCTGGCCGAGTTCGATGCGATCGAGGGCGGCGTGGCGCGCGTCGAGTCCACCCTTGCCGCGATCGACACCAACGGCGCGGTGCTCAAGGAATGGGACCTGGGCCGGATCTTCAGCGAGCATATGCGCGCAAGGGGCGACGATCCGGCCGGCTTCGTGCGCGAAGGCGCAGATTGGTTCCACATGAACTCGGCGATCTACAACGCGGCCGACAATTCGCTGCTCGTCTCCAGCCGCGAGAACTTCGTGGTCAAGCTCGACTACGACAGCGGCGCCATCCGCTGGCTATTCGGTGACCCGCTGAAACACTGGTACGTCAATTTCCCCTCGCTGCGCGCGCTCGCCCTCAAGCTGGTCGAAGGCAAGGCGCCGATCGGCCAGCACTCGCTGTCGGTCACGCCGGACGGCCAGCTGCTGCTGTTCAATAATGGCCTGGGCAGCCTCACCCAGCCGCCATGGGCGCCGCGTGGCGCCACCCTCACCTACAGCACGCCTTCACGCTATGCGATCGATGAAAAAGCCGGTACCGCGCGCGAGGTCTGGACCTATGAGCACGAGCCCGACCACAGCCGTACGCGGCTGTATTCGGACATCTGCTCGAGCGTGTATGAAGGCACGCCGGGGACATACCTGGTGGCGTATTCGGTGGCGCTGTCGCGCACCGAGGCGCGCCTGCTCGGGGTGGACAGCAATGGCAAGGTGGCGTTCGACTTCGCCTATCCGACCACTGTGTGCGATACCGTGTTCATTGCGCAGCCGCTGGGGTGGAACGACCTGCGGCTGAGGTGACGCGGCAGACCTGCCCCCGGCCTGGGCCGGGGCGACGGTCTCGCGGCGCGCGGTTGACAAGCCGCCGGATGGTCGCTAGCAGGGATACTTGGCCGAACACACCCTGCCGCGCCCGGCCTTCTTGGCCCGGTACATGTATTGGTCGGCTTCCTTGAGCAGCTCTTCCGCCGGCCGGCCCTGGCTGGCCGCATCCAGCGCGATGCCGATGCTGGCGCGCACGCGCACCGCGCGGCCCGGCAGCTCGACCGGTTCGGAAATGCTGGCGATCAGCTTCTCGGCCACCGTGTGGGCGTCGTCGAAGGTATCGGCCATGTCTTCCAGCAGCACGGTGAATTCGTCGCCGGCCAGGCGGTAGACGCTGTCGGTCTTGCGCACCCCGGCGCGCAAACGCTCGGCGATCACGCCCAGCAGGATGTCGCCGGCCTCGTGGCCCTGCGAATCGTTGACCGCCTTGAAGCCGTCGAGGTCGATGAACAGCATGCCGACGGTCTTGCCGTTGCGGCTGGCGCGGGCCTGGGCCAGCGGGACCGACTCCTGCAGCGCGCGCCGGTTCAGCAGGCCGGTGAGCACGTCATGACGGCTTTCGTATTCGCGCTGCGCCTGTTCCTGCTTGCGGTCGGTGATGTCGTGCAGGAAGGCGCTGAACATGGTGCGGCCGTTGATGTCGAGGGCGCGGATGCGCACCTCGACCGTGAGCCCGGTGCCGTCGCGGCGCAGGGCCGGCAGTTCCAGGCGCTGGTCGACCGCCCTGGCCACCCCGGTCGAGAGGAAGCGTTGCATGCCATCGCGGTGGCGCTCGCGGTATTCCAGCGGGATGATCAATTCTTCCAGCATCTGCCCCAGCGCCTCGGCGCGGCTCCAGCCGAAGGTTTCCTCGGCTTGCCGGTTCCAGGCGGTAATGGCCCCGGCCTCGTCCAGGCTGATGTAGGCGTCGTTGGCGTTCTCGATCACGCTGCGCAGTTCCGCTTCGCGCACCCGCAGTTCCTGCTCGGCCATGCGCTGGCGTTCGGCGGCTTGCTGCAGTTCGGCGGTGCGTTCGTCGACCCGCCGTTCGAGCCCCGCATTGAGCGCCGCGATTTCCTGCTGCGCGCGCTTCTGGGCGTCGATGTCCTTGACCACCGTGACATAGTATTCGACCGCACCGGCGGCATCGCGCTTGGGCGAGACGTTCAGGTTGATCCAGACGGCCGCGCCATCTTTCCGGATATATCTCTTTTCCAGCTGGTACTCGTCGATCTCGCCGCGTCCCATCGACTGCAGCAATCCGACGTCGGCGCCGACATCGTCGGGGTGGGTGATCTGCTGGAAGGTGCGGCCCCATAGCTCGTCCTCGGTATAGCCGACGATGTCGCACAAGGCCTTGTTGACGCTGATCCAGCCGCCGTCCGGCGCCACCAGGGCGATGCCGATGCTGGCGATCTCGAAGATCGTGCGGAACCGGGCCTCGCTCGCGCCCAGCACCTCGGTCGAGCGCTGCAGGTGGTCGCGCGCCACGCCGATGCGTTCGCGGTAGTGCACTTCCTTGGTCAGGATCGCGGCCAGGTCACCCAGCACCTGGGCCTCGTCCTCGGTCAGCACGCGCGGCCGGGTATCGAGCGCGCACAGGGTGCCGATCGCCAGCCCGGCGCTGGTGCGGATCGGGACCCCGGCATAGAAACGGATATTCGGCGGGCCGTTGACCAGCGGGTTGTCGCTGAAGCGCGCGTCGAGCAGGGCGTCGTTCACCACCAGCGGCGTGCTCATGCCGATCGCGTGGGCGCAGAAGGCATACTCGCGCGGGGTTTCCTCCGCGTCGAGCCCGACCCGCGACTTGAACCACTGGCGGTCGGCATCGACCAGCGAGAACAGCGCCATCGGCACGTCGAGCAGGCGGCAGGCCAGGCGCGTGACGCGGTCGAACACGGGTTCGGACGGCGTGTCGAGCAGGTGGAGGTCGTCGAGCACCGACAGGCGGGCGAGTTCGTCGGGAGGCAGTGGGGCAGCTGGCATACACATCCATCAAAGTCAGGTGAACCGGCATGGCTGCCGGCCAGCGTCAACTTTAACAGATATTCAATTGCTAACACAAAATGTTCGTGTCCCGTACGCCAACACTGTGTCGCCAATTGCGACAGCTTTCACTTTCAGCTTGACTTCACGCCGTGGCCGCCGCTCCCCGCTCGAGCGCCCCGCGCAGCAGGGCGTCCATCTGCTCGACCTGGTAGGGCTTGGCCAGGCTCAGGTAGGGCTTGCCGCTGGCGGCAACCGGCGCCTGCCCCGCGCCCGAGGCGACCACGACCTTCAGCCCCGGCTCCATCTTGCGCAGCGTTTCGGCCAGCACGATGCCCGAGATGCCGGGCAGCTGGATGTCGGTCACCAGCGCGTCGAACTGCCCCGGCTGGAAGGCCGCCAGGCCGTCTTCGCCGCTGGCCACGGCGGTCACCCGGTGCCCGAGCATGCCAAGCAGTTCCTGCAGCAGCAGGCGGTTGTCCGGATCGTCCTCGACCACCAGCAGGCGCAGACCGTCGCCGGTGTGGCTGGCGGGCGGCGCGGGCTGGGCGCGGTCGTGGCGCAGCTGCTCGACCTGGCGGGCGTTGGCAAACACGTGCCGGATCTTGCGCGCCAGGTCGTCGGCGCGGTAGGGCTTGCTGATCAGCTCGACGCCCGGGTCGAGGCGGCCGCCGTGCACGATCGCGTTGCGGGTGTAGCCCGAGGTGTACAGCACCGCGATCGACGGATGCACAGTCCTGGCGATGCGCGCCAGCTCCGGGCTGCGCACCTTGCCCGGCATGACCACGTCGGTAAACAGCATGTCGATGCGCGGCTGCTCGTGCAGGATGGCGACGGCGGCGTCGCCATTGTCGGCGCGCAGCACGCGGTAGCCGAGCTGGGTCAGCATGTCGACCGCGGTGCCCTGCACCGCCAGGTCGTCCTCGACCACCAGCACCGTTTCGCTGCCGCCGACCACCTCGCCCACGCCCATGTTGAACTGCTGCTCTTCGGCCTGGTGCGAACGCGGCAGGTAGATCTTGATGGTGGTGCCGGAGTCGGGTTCGCTGTAGATCTTGATGTGGCCGCTGCTTTGCTTGACGAAGCCGAAAGCCATCGACAGGCCCAGGCCCGTGCCCTCGCCTTCGCGCTTGGTGGTGAAGAAGGGTTCGAAGGCGCGCGCCACGACTTCCGGCGGCATGCCGCAGCCGGTGTCGGAAATGGCCAGCATCACGTACTGGCCCGCCACCACTTCCGGCTCGCGCGCCGCGTAATGGTCGTCCAGCATCGCATTGCCCAGTTCCAGGGTCAGCTTGCCGCTACCCTGCATGGCGTCGCGCGCGTTGATGGCCAGGTTCAGGATCACGTTCTCGAGCTGGTTCGGGTCGACCATGGTGTTCCACAGGCCGCCGCTGACCGCCGATTCCACTTCCACGCTCTCGCCCAGCGCGCGGCGCAGCATGTCGTCCATGTCGCGCAGCACCCGTCCCAGGTCGGTCGGGGTCGGCTGCAGCGGCTGGCGCCGCGCGAAGGACAGCAGCTGCGAGGCCAGCTTGGCGCCGCGCTCGGTGGCGAAGCGGGCGGTTTCGAGGCGGCGTTGCGCGGCCGCGTCGTCGGGCAGGGTCATGCCGAGCAATTGCAGGTTGCCGCCGACGACCTGCAGCACATTGTTGAAGTCGTGGGCGACGCCGCCGGTGAGCTGGCCGATCGCTTCCATCTTCTGCGACTGGTGCAGCTGTTCGTTGGCCTTTTCCAGTTCCAGCGAACGGGCCGCGATGCGCTGCTCGAGCGAGGCATTGAGTTCGTTCAGGGCCTGCTCGATGCGGGCGCGCTGCGCGATCTCGTGGGTGAGCGAGGCATTGCTTTGTTCCAGGCGCGCCGCATGGCGGCCGATCTCCGAGAGCATCGAATTGAAGGCGTCGACCAGCATGCCGGTTTCATCCTCGGTGGTCTTGCTCACGCGCTGGGAGAAATCGCGCTGCTTGACCAGCTCGCGCACCGCGCGCGTCATGGCTTTCACCGGCATCGTGACGGCGCGCTGCAGCCAGCCGGCCGCCAGCGCCGCCACCACCAGGCTCACCGCCAGCGCCGCCGCGAACATCTTGAGACCGCGCTCGATGCGTTCGTCGAGCGGATAGGCCGAGCGCAGGTAGATGGTGCCGACCTTTTCGCCGGCGCGCAGGATGGGGCGGAAGATGTGCAGCTTGTCGCCGTCGATGATGTGGCCGGCCGCGCTCGGGCGGCTCGGCGGCGACAGCGCCTGCGGCTGGCCGGCCGCGGCATACGACACGAACAGGCTGCCGTCGGCGCGGTAGATCGCCGCCGCGTGCACGTTCGGGCGCGCGCCCAGGCGGCCCAGCGTGGTCTCGGCGCTGGGCCGGTCCTCGAACTCGAGGGCGGCGGTGCTGACCTGGGACAGGATGTCGGCTTGCGCGCCCAGCTCTTCGAGCACGCTGGTGCGGAAATCGTTGATGTCGTAGGCCAGGTTGGCCAGGCCCGACACGAAGACGGCGGTAAACGTGGTCGCCATGACGGCGACCATGAATTTGCGCGAGATGGAACGCCGGATCGAACTGAACATGATTAACGCTTTTCCTTGATGACGGTCGCCGCCAGGGACAGCAGCTGCGAGCTGACCCGCAGGCCGGCCTTGTCGGCCGAATCGAGCGAGATATCGAAGCGGATGCGTTCTTCCGCGACGCGGAAGTTGATGACGCTGCCCCGCCCCAGCGCGCCGTCGGTCTCGGTGACGACCAGGATCGAACGCGCACTGGCCGCGTCGAGCATGGCGCCGGCGCGGGTGAACCAGGCGTCGCCGATGTACAGGATGTGCACGCCCTCGAGCGCATCGCCGGGACGCAGGCGGCGCACCGCCAAGGTGCCGCGCACAGGGTCGCGCACCGCGGCGAGCTTGCCCAGGTTGTCGGCCACCTCGTCGGCGCCGACGATGCCGATCACGGTGCGTCCCTCGGCCGGGGGCGCGGCGCGCGCCGGCCATTCCACGTAGTGGCGCAGCTTGGACAGGTAGGCCGCCTTCACCGCGTCTTCGGTCGGCGCGAACTGGGCCTGGGCGCCGGCCGCGGCCAGCCATGCCAGCGCGAACAGCAGCGCCGGCAGCAGGCGGAGGACGAACTTGTTGCTGGCGGCGCTCATGCTACAGGCGCCAGACCAGCTTCAGGCCAAGGCTGCGTTCGTAGACCGCGCGGTTGACGCCGCCGCCGAATTCCGGGTGGGCCGCGTCCAGCAGGTTCTGGCCGCTGACCGACAGGTCGACCTGGCGGTTGATGCGCCAGGTGTAGTTCAGGTCGAGCGATTCGTAGGCCGGCACTTCCGGGCGGCTCAGGCTGCCGTAGTGGCGCAGCAGCGCGTCGAACGAGTGGCCGGGCGCGATATCGTACGAGGCCTGCAGCTTCCAGTAGTTGCTCGGGTCGCTGGTGGCCAGGCCGGTGGCCGCGCTGGCGTCCTTGCTGCCGGCTTCGGCCTCGGTGCGCACGTTCTGCACCACCAGGCCGGCCGTCAAGCGCAGCGCGCGCGCGGCTTCCCAGGTCGACCACATCTCGATGCCGCGGGTGCGCCCGCGCGCCAGGTTGCTGAACACGGAACCCGGGCCGTTCGGGTTCGGCTCCAGCGTGCGCAGGCGCTCGTAGTCGCTCAGGAAGGCGGTGGCCGAATACGACAGGCCCGGCAGCGGCTGGATGCGGTAGCCCAGTTCGAACACATTGGCCACTTCCGAACGGAAGTCCGGTCCGCCGGCGATGGCGAACTGCGGCACGCCGTTCACCACGCGCGGCACGGTCGGGCTGTAGAAATCGCGGTCGATGCGCGAAGGCGCGCGCACCGTGCGCGAGGCCGAGGCCCAGGCCAGGCTGTCGCCGGACGGCTTCCAGGCCAGGCGCAGGGTCGGCAGGAATTCCATGCCGGTGTAGTTGTTGTGCTCGAATTTCGCCCCGGCGATCACGCGCACGGTGTCCGTCACGTCGATCTCGTCCTGCACGAAGGCATTGCCCCAGTGCATATCCAGTTTGCCGGGCAGGAAGCCGAAGCCGGCGCCGTTCTCGATGCGGTCGTAGGCCTTGCGGTAGCCCGCGCCCCACACCAGGCGGTGGCGCTCGGCCAGCACCTGGCTCGCCTGCACCTGCAGGTCGAGGGTGTTGAGGTGCTCGACGAAGGCCAGCGGCTGGTTGCGCTCGGTGAAGTCCCAGTAGGCCTGGGCCGATACGTCGGTGCCGCCTTGCAGGCGCATCGACTTGCGCGCCAGCAGGTTGGCGCCGGCGATGCGGATGGCGCGCGTGCCCTGCTGGTGCAGCGCGCCCTGGTAGGCGTCGCCCTGCAGGGTCGAGGTGTCGGCGCCCTGGCCCCAGTCGGCGCGGAAACCCGCCTGCGAGCGCCGGTAGCCGGTGACGTTTTCCAGGCCGTTCTCGCGCGCGATGTCGTCCTGCTCCAGCGCCTTGGCGTAGACGCGGTAGCGCCCGCCGCCGGCGAGGGTGCCGCCGTGGCGCACCGCGCCGATGTGCAGGTCGCGCTGGGTCGAGGCGCTCAGCTGCGTGCCCTGGGTCGCGCCGGCCGCCTTGGTGATGATGTTGATGACGCCATTGACGGCGTTGGCGCCCCACATGGTCGCGCCGGCGCCGCTGATCACCTCGATGCGCTCGACATCTTCCAGCACCACGTCCTGGGCATCCCAGAACACGCCCGAGAACAGCGGGGTATAGACGCTGCGGCCGTCGATCAGCACCAGCAGCTTGTTCTCGAAGGCGCTGTTGAAGCCGCGCGCCGTGACCGCGTAGTTGCGCGCGTCGACCCGCGCCACCTGCAGGTTCGGCGCCAGGCGCAGCACTTCGGGCAAGGTCGGCAGGCCCGAGCGGCGGATGGCCTCGGCGCTGATGACATACACCGATGCGGCGGCGTCGGCGGCCGCTTCGGAGCGGCGCGACACCGACGTGACGCGCACGTTCGCCAGTGCTTCCAGACTCAGGGTTTCGAGATCTTCCGGTTCGGAGTCGAAGGCCTGCGCGGGCAAGGCGAGCACGCCGGCGAGCAGGAACACGGCCTGCTTGACGCGGGACAGGGGAAGGCACAACGGGCCGGCGGGCGGCTGACGACGCAGGTTCATGGACAAGTCAAAGGCGGTGGATCGGGCAGGCCGCGCTGCTGCGCGGGCATTCAGAACGCAACGAACGTCCGTAGCACTACATTGCAAATACATTGCAACAAAGAATTTTATCAGAGAATACACTTCTTGAATCAAAAGAAAGTGTGTGTCGGCGCGTCCGTACAACGGCACAATCTGACCGCCAGGCGAGCTCAGCGGCTGCGGCTTTTCTCGATCTGCAGGCGCTCGGCGCCGCGCACCAGGTCGGGCAGCGAGCGCGCGTGCATCTTTTCCATCACCTTGCGCTTGTGGGTCTTGGCCATGATTTCGCTCACCCCCAGCGCATCTGCCACCTGCTTGTTCAGCAGGCCGCCGATCACCAGTTCCATGGTTTCGCGTTCGCGCGGCGTGAGGCTGTCGTGGCGCCGGCGCAGTTCGGCCAGCTCGCACCGCGCCCCGTGCTGCCGTTGATCCAGCGCCAGCGCGTCGGCGACCGCGCGCAGCAGCTCGTCCGGCGCCACCGGCTTGGTCAGGAACTCGGTGGCGCCGGCCTTCATCGCCTGCACCGTCATCGGGATCGAGCCGTAACCCGTGATGAAGATGATCGGCAGCATCGCGCCGCGGCGCGCCAGTTCAGCCGGCACGTCCGGCGCCAGCGCGTCGAAAAAGGCGGCGCCCGAGGCAAAGCTGCGCACCGCGTAGCCCTCGGCTTCGAGCAGGTTGCGCACCGAGCCGCGCACGGCTTCGTCGTCGTCGACGACATACACTAATTGTTCCATGGGTCCGCCTCCCCTTCGGCTGCCTGGCCCTGCGCGCCCTGCGCCAGGCAAGGCAAGGTGAAAATGATACTGCACCCGCGCGGCAGGCGCTTGACCGCCCGGACATTGCCGCCCAGCGGCTCGACGATGGCGCGGCAGATCGCCAGGCCCATGCCGACCCCGCCCGGGCGGGTGCTGTAGAAGGGTTCGAACATCTGCTCCGGGTCGATGTCGCCCGGGCCGGGGCCGTTGTCGGTGAACTCGGCCTCCACCATGCCTCCCTCCACCGCGCGCACGGCCACGCGCAGCCGGGGCGCGCCCTCCCCGCCTGCGCCCAGGGCCTCGAGGGCGTTGGCCAGCGCGTGGCGCAGCACCTGGCCCAGCTGCACCGGATCGGCGCTGACCCAGGCGGACGGCGCGCCCAGGCGGAGCTCGAGCGCGATGCCGTGGCGCTCGAGCTCCGGGCCTTCCAGCGCCAGCACCTCGCGCAGCGCCGCATGCAGCCGGACCGGTACGGCCCGCGGCGGCGCCCCGGCCTCGAGCGACTGCAGCACGCGCCCGGCGCGGCTGCTTTGCTCGGCAATGGTGGCGAGCGCCAGCCTGGCCTGCGCCAGGCGCGGCGGGTCGCGGTCGAGCCAGCGCAGGCCGGCGCCGGCGTGCGAGGCAATCGCCATCAGCGGCTGGTTGATGTCGTGCGCGATGGCGGCGGTGAGTTCGTCCACCGTGCTGGCGCGCAGCGCCCGCGCCAGGCCGGCGTCGAGCCGGCGCAGCGCGGCGCTGCGCAAGCCGATCGCGGCCTGCGCCGCCAGCAGCGCGAGGATGTCGATGTCGCGGGCGGAGAAGCCGGCGGGGTGTTCGAGGTAGAGCACGCCGGCCAGCTCGTCCTGGGCCAGCAGCGGTACGCAGGCCAGGCCGGCCGCGTGCACCGGGCGGCGCGCCGCGATGGCGGCGTCGACCAGCGCCGGCGGCGCCGCGCCGCCGCTGCCCGCGCTGCGCTCGCTGCCGTCGTGCAGGCGCAGCAGCACCGCGCGCCGCACGCCGGTGAGCCCGAAGGCCGCGGCGAACAGCGCCTGCGCCGCCAGGGCGGTGTCGGTGTGCGGCGCGGGCGCGTCCATCTATCGGGCGGATTCCTGCTGGTCCTGTTGCTGGGCCAGCAGCACCGGCTTGGCGTCCACCCCGATGATCTTCGGCACGCATTCGCTGCGCAGCCAGGCCGCCGTGATCGGCTCGCCGCTGGCGATTCGCTTCACGGCGGGCACGATCTGCTCGCCGATCAGCATGCCCAGCAGACCGACCAGGGCGATCGCCGGCGGCGCCGGCGAGCGAACCTGCATCAGCGCGTAGATCAGGCCGACCAGCAAGCCGGCCGCCAGTGACACGACATAGACTTTCATGGTCGTGGCGCTCCGGCTTACTTGGCCGGCACTGGGGCCAGCGTCTCGTGGCTGCCGCTGGTGCGCTGCGGCGCCTTGTGCACCATCGTGTAGGCGTAGTCCACGCCCATGCCGTAGGCGCCCGAGTGCTCGCGCACGATGTCCATCACGGCGTCGTAGGAATCGCGGAGAGCCCAGTCGCGCTGCCACTCCAGCAGCACCTGCTGCCAGGTCATCGGCACCACGCCGGCCTGCACCATGCGCTGCATCGCGTAGTCGTGCGCGTCCTTCGAGGTGCCGCCCGAGGCGTCGGCCACCATGTAGATCTCGTAGCCGCCTTCCAGCATGGCGCACAGGGCGAAAGTGGTGTTGCACACCTCGGTCCACAGGCCGGCCACGATCACCTTCTTCTTGCCGTTGCGGGCCAGCGCGTCGCGCACCTTCTGGTCGTCCCAGAAATTCATCGAGCTGCGCTCGAGGATGTCCTGGCCCGGGAACACATCGAGCAGTTCCGGGTAGGTGTGGCCCGAGAAGGCCTCGGTCTCGACCGTGGTGATGGTCGTCGGGATATTGAAGACCTTGGCGGCCTTGGCCAGCGCGACGGTATTGTTCTTCAGGACCTGGCGGTCGATCGACTGCACGCCGAAGGCCATCTGCGGCTGGTGGTCGATGATGATCAGCTGCGAGTTATGCGGCGTCAGGACTTCGAGTTTTGGATTGTTCATCGTGCTTACCCATAGTGGTTGGTGGAGTTGCGCGGCCGGCACGCGAGACCCGTGCGGCCGCTCCCACGATGAATCTTAGAAGCCGCCGGCCCGGCCAGACAGTATCTAAACGTATACGTCCGGCTCGCCCAGGACGATCAGCACCACCAGGATCAGCAGCGGCACGACCAGCGCCACGAAGCCGAAGCCATGGAAGCCGAAGGCCGCGATGACGCAGCCGGCCGCGAAGGCCAGCAGCGGCCAGGCGAACTTCGCCAGCCGCGCGCGCAGGCCGGCCTCGCGCCCGCCGCGCAGCCAGTCGACGCCGTCGATCACCATCTGGGTGACGTTCCCGGTCATCATCGAGGTCGGCGCCAGGTGGCCCAGCAGCAGGCGGCTGGTGGCGCTGTGCGCGCCCATCGCGGCCGCCCCGAGCAGGCCGGAGGCCATCGCCCACGCCTCGCCGGCGCTGGCCACCGGCGTGGCGACCAGGCCTGCGCCCATGAAGGCGGCCAGCAGCGCCAATTCCAGCAGCAGCGCCGGGCGCAGCGCCTTGGCCTTGCGCGCCTCGTACGCGGCCACCAGCAGGCGCGCC
Source organism: Massilia yuzhufengensis (assembly GCF_900112225.1). Classification (GTDB taxonomy): domain Bacteria; phylum Pseudomonadota; class Gammaproteobacteria; order Burkholderiales; family Burkholderiaceae_D; genus Telluria; species Telluria yuzhufengensis. The sequence continues at coordinate 17,520 of NZ_FOLD01000002.1, forward strand.
GCCGCGACTCCGGCGATAAAGGCCGGGAAGGCCAGGAATTTCAGCAATACCGGCATGCTGCCCGGGTCGGCCAGCGCGGCGCCGATGAGGATGAAGTTGCCGGTCACGTGGGCAGTAAACAGCCCGAACAGCGCCAGGAAGCCCAGCGTGTCCACGTAGCCGGCCAGGAAGCCCAGGCTGATTCCCTGCACCCTGGCGCATTGTTGTCCCGTCATCCCTGCTCCTTCCATGAAAACGGTCCAGCTTAACGCGGGCGCCGCCGCGCCGCCCATCCCAAACGGACAGGGCGCGCCGTGGTATCTGTTTGTATAGCTAGACCGGCAAGCCTGCCTTCCCGACAATGATGACCGGCGCTGCATGCTGCGGCGCCGACGGATCGACGCTGGAGGCAGACCCCACATGAACATGCATTTTCCCGGGCCGCGCCCGGCTACCCTGCTGGTGGCCGACGGCCATCCGCTGATCCTTGCCGGGCTGGCGGCCCTGGTCGCCGCCGAACCCGCCTTCACCCTGGCCGGCCAGGCGCTGGACGCCCACCAGGCGCTCGAGCAGTACGCCCAGCTGCGGCCGGACCTGATGCTGATCGACCCCTGCCTGCCTGGCGGGGGCATCGAGGCCATCGGGCAGGTACGCGCGCTCGACCCGCAGGCCCGCATCGTCGTCCTGAGCGCGCAGGATGGCGTCGAAGACGTGCACCGCGCCCTGGTGGCCGGCGCCGGCGGCTACCTGCCGAAACAGTCGGGCTTCGAGCAGATCCTGCACTGCCTGCACCAGGTGGCGGCCCACGGGCGCTACCTGCCGCCCGAGCTGGCGAAAAAGCTCGCCGGCCGCATCCAGGGCAATGCGCTGTCCCCCCGCGAACTGGAAATCCTGGCCTTCCTGAGCGACGGCAAGAGCAACAAGGTGATCGCACGCGAGGCCGGCATCGGGGTCGGCACCGTCAAGTACCACGTCAATAACATCCTGTCCAAGCTGAACGTCTCCTGCCGCACGGAAGCCGCCTGCGTGGCGCTGCGGCGCGGACTGATCCACTCTTACTGATTCCGGAGCGTCCACCATGACCCAGCCATCACCCCTGAGCCCGCCGCTGATCCTCGTCAACGGCTGCTTCCACACCAACGACCGTGCCAACCCGCAGGCCAGCGCCGTGGCCATCCAGGACGGCAGGTTCCTGGCCGTGGGCGACAGTGACGAGGTCATGCGCCACCGCGCGCCGGACAGCCAGGTGATCGACCTGAACGGCCGCACCGCGATTCCCGGCCTGAACGATTCGCACATCCACCTGATCCGCGGCGGCCTGAACTACAACCTGGAGCTGCGCTGGGAAGGTGTGCCTTCGCTGGCCGACGCGCTGCGCATGCTGAAGGAACAGGCGCTGCGCACCCCCAACCCGCAGTGGGTGCGCGTGGTGGGCGGCTGGAATGAGTTCCAGTTCGCCGAAAAGCGCATGCCGACCATCGAAGAGATCAACGCCGCCGCGCCCGACACCCCGGTGTTCGTGCTGCACCTGTACGACCGCGCCCTGCTCAACCGCGCCGCCCTGCGCGCGGTCGGCTACGGCAAGGATACGCCGAATCCCCCGGGCGGCGAGATCGTGCGCGACGCTTCCGGCAACCCGACCGGCATGCTGATCGCCCGCCCCAATGCGATGATCCTGTACGCCACCCTGGCCAAGGGCCCGGCCCTGCCGCGCGAACTGCAGGTGAACTCGACCCGCCAGTTCATGCGCGAGCTGAACCGCCTGGGCGTGACCAGCGTGATCGACGCCGGCGGCGGCTTCCAGAACTACCCGGAAGACTATTCGGTCATCGAGGAACTGGCGCGGGAAAGCCAGCTCACGGTGCGCGTGGCCTACAACCTGTTCACCCAGAACAAGGGCAAGGAGCTGGGCGACTTCCAGAACTGGACCGACACCGTCGAACTCCACCAGGGCAACGACTGGTACCGCCACAACGGCGCCGGCGAGATGCTGGTGTTCTCGGCGGCCGACTTCGAGGACTTCCTGCAGCCGCGCCCGGACCTGCCCGAGACCATGGAGGACGAGCTGGAAAAAGTGGTGCGCCACCTGGTGACGCAGCGCTGGCCCTTCCGCCTGCACGCCACCTACAACGAATCGATCGAGCGCATGCTGGACGTGTTCGAGAAGGTCGACCGCGACATTCCTTTCGATGGCCTGCACTGGCTGTTCGACCATGCCGAGACCATCACGCCGAAGAACATCGACCGCGTGCGCGCGCTCGGCGGCGGCATCGCGATCCAGCACCGCATGGCTTTCCAGGGCGAATTCTTCGTCGAACGCTACGGCGCCGAGGCGGCCAAGGAAACGCCTCCCATCCAGCGCATGCTGGAAGCCGGCGTGCCGGTGGGCGCCGGCACCGACGCCACCCGCGTGGCCAGCTACAACCCGTGGACCGCGCTGTACTGGCTGGTGTCGGGGCGCACCGTGGGCGGCCTGAAGCTCTACGACGCGGGCGTCCGGCTGTCGCGCGACACGGCGATCGCGTTGTGGACCAGCGGCAGCGCATGGTTCTCGAACGACCAGGGCAAGAAGGGCCAGATTGCCGAGGGCATGCTGGCCGACCTGAGCGTACTGAGCGCCGACTTCTTCCGCATCGACGAAGAAGCGATCAAGGACATCGAATCGGTCCTGACCATCGTCGGCGGCAAGCTGGTGTTCGGCCAGGCCGAGTTCACCGCGCTGGGCCCGCCGCCGATCCCGGTGCTGCCCGACTGGTCGCCGGTCAACAAGGTGCCGGGCCGCTACCGGGCGGCGCCGCCGCAAGCCGCGGCCGCGCTGCCGCACCAGTGCCGCAGCGCCTGCGGCGTGCACGGCCACGCCCACGACCGCGCGCGCAAATCGCCCGTTCCGGTGTCTAACGTGACCGGCTTCTGGGGCGCGCTGGGCTGCAACTGCTTCGCCTTCTGATCCACGACTCATCCACTGAAAGGACCACCATGAGCGCCAACCTTACCATCAACACTGTCACCGCCCGCGACGGCAGCATCATCCATTTCACCGACTGGGGCCACGGCCAGCCGGTCGTGTTCAGCCACGGCTGGCCGCTCCAGGGAGACGCCTGGGAAGACCAGATGATGTTCCTGGCCGAACACGGCTACCGCGTGATCGCCCATGACCGCCGCGGCCACGGCGCCTCGAGCAAGGCCTGGCACGGCAACGACATGGACACCTACGCCGACGACCTGGCCACCCTGATCGAGGCGCTCGACCTGAATGGCGCCATGCTGGTCGGCCACTCGACCGGCGGCGGCGAAGTGGCGCGCTACATCGGCCGCCACGGCACCGGCCGCGTCAGCCGCGCGGTGCTCATCGGCGCCGTCACGCCGCAGATGATGCAGTCGGCTGCCAACCCGGACGGCGTGCCGCTGGCGGCCTTCGACGGCATCCGCGAGGGCGTGAAAGCCGACCGCGCACAGTTCTTCCTCGACTTGTCCATGCCCTTCTACGGCTTCAACCGCGACGGCGCCAAGGTGTCGGAAGGCATGCGCCAGACCTTCTGGCTGCAAGGCATGCGCTGCAGCCTGAAAAGCGCCTATGCCTGCATCAAGCAGTTCTCCGAGACCGATTTTACCGAAGACCTCAAGAAGATGAGCATCCCGACCCTGGTGATCCACGGCGACGACGACCAGATCGTCCCGCTGGCCACCACGGCGCGGCGCGCGGTCGAGATCCTGCCGCAGGGCACGCTCAGCGTCTATGAAGGCGCCGGCCATGGCCTGCCGCAGACCCACAAGGCGCGCCTGAACGCCGAGCTGCTGGCGTTCCTGCGCTCTTGATTGTTCATGAAACCTGACAAGTGTGGGAGGCTTGTCAGGTAATGATCTTTGCTCCCGACCTCCCTAGAATGGCTTCACCGTTCACCCACGCATGGAGCCATTCATGAATCACCCATCCCCAATCGAGCGCGACATCGCGCCCGGCATGGTCCTGCTGCTGGCCGTCGCCGCCGGCCTGATCGTCGCCAACCTCTACTACGCCCAGACCCTGGTGGGCCCGATCAGCGCCGCCACCGGCCTGTCGCCGTCCGCCGCCGGGCTGGTAGTCACCCTCACCCAGGTCGGCTACACCCTGGGCCTGCTGTTCATCGTGCCGCTGGGCGACCTGGTCGAGAACCGCCGGCTGGTGGTCGGCGGCCTTGCCTTCACCGCGCTGGCCCTGCTGGCCGCCGCCTTCAGCAGCGGCGCCTGGACCTTCCTGGCCGCCGCGCTGGGCATTGGCCTCGGGTCGGTGGCGGCCCAGGTGCTGGTGCCATTCGCCGCCCACCTGTCGCTGGAGGCTACGCGCGGGCGTACCGTCGGCAAGGTGGTCAGCGGCCTGCTGCTGGGGATCATGCTGGCGCGCCCGGTGGCCTCGCTGGTGGCGGACCACAGCAGCTGGCACGCCGTGTTCGGCGGCGCCGCCGTGCTGATGGCGGTGCTGGCGCTGGTGCTGCGGCGCCGCCTGCCGCTGCGGGTGCCCGCCTCCACCGTGTCCTACGCCGCCCTTATGGGCTCGCTGTGGACCTTGCTGCGCACCACGCCGGTGCTGCGCCGCCGCGCCGCCTACCACGCCGCCCTGTTCGGCGCCTTCAGCCTGTTCTGGACCGTCGCCCCGCTGGTGCTGGCCGGCCCGCGCTTTCACCTGTCGCAAACCGGAATCGCCATTTTCGCCCTGGTCGGCATGGCCGGCGCCGTGGCCTCGCCCGTGGCCGGCCACCTGGCCGACCGCGGCCACACCCTGCTGGCGACCGCCGGCGCCTTGCTGCTGGGCATCGCCGGCTTTGCACTGCCACTGTTCGCCGCGGCATCCTGGACGGCCGCGCTTGGGCTGCTGGTGGCGGCCTCGATCATCCTCGACATGGCGGTGGCCGCCAACCTGGTGCTGGGCCAGCGCGCCATCTTCAGCCTGGGCGCCGAGGTGCGCAGCCGCCTGAATGGCCTGTATTTCGCGCTGTTCTTCGCCGGCGGCGCGCTCGGTTCCGCGCTGGGCGGCTGGACCTACGCCACCTGGGGCTGGGAGGCCGCCCTGCTGGCCGGGCTGGCGATGCCGGCCCTGGCCCTGCTGTACTGGACCACGGAATATGCCGCCAGCGCGAAAGCCGCGCGCAGCGCTCCTACTTTCGGATGACCGGGCGGACGCCATGCGCGTCCATAATCATGGTGCAATGCGCAAGGGCGGTTCCCGCCAGCGCGCGTACCCCGGACGGCCCCCATGACCAGCTTGATCGCCATCGATGCAGCGCCAGCGCGAACCCAGCACACCGTCCCGGACGGCGAACCGGCCTGCAAGCGGCTGTGGGAGCGCCTGCGCCTGCTGGAATCCCTGACCCTGCTGTCGCTGCCGCCCTGCGCGGCGCCGCTGGCCCCCGCCGCGCTGGCGCTGCTCGAGGGGGCGAGCGAGCGCAGCCTGCCGCCCCACGGCGCGATTGCCGCCGAAGTCGAGCATGGCCTGCTGCATGGGGTCCGCCCGGGCACCGCGCTGGCGCTGCTGCTGCTGGCCATCCTTGCCGCCGACCGCTACGACAGCGGGCCGGCGCCGCTGCGGGTGGCCGCGGTGGCGGTCGACATCGCCGTGCGCGACGGCGGCGCCCACGCCTGGCTGGTGCGCGCCCTGCACGCCGGGCTGGTGCTGCCACGCACCGCGCCATGGCGCCAGGTGGCCGCCATCCTGGCCAGCCTGGCGCAGGACGAAGCGGCGGCCGGCCATGGCGCCGTGCAGGCGCGCCGTTTGCTGGCCGGTGCGGCCATGGCGGCCGGGCTGCCGCTGCCCGAACAGGCCGGCCAGCTGGAAGCGGCGCTGCCGGGCGGCCGCGCCACCGGCATCGTTGCCGCGCGCTACGCGCTGCTGTGCGAACTGGCGCGGCCCGCGGCGCCCCGGCGCGGCGCGCCCGCCTGCTTCGCCGGCTGGAGCACCGAGCTGCAGGCCGCCTTCCATGCCGACGATGCCGCGCGTGCCGGCCATGCGGTGGCGATGGCGGCGCCGCTGGCCGGTCCTTTCACGCCGCCGGCCGAGCTGCTGTGCCATCACCTGTTTACGCTCCTGATGCTGGCGCGCAGCGGTGGCCTGGCCTGCCTGGCCACCGCCGCCGGCCACCACTGCGAGGGCGACACCTCGGCCGCGCTGCGCGGTTATGAAGCCGCCGCCGCGGACGCGGCCGGCCAGGACATGGACTGGCTGGCCACGCTGGCCTGGGACATGGCGGCCGCCGTGGCCGGCCAGGCCGGCTTCGCCACGGCGCAGCAGGGCTACCGCCGGCTGGCCATCAACGGCTACGCGGCCTGGGGCGCCGCCGAGCACGCGCGGCGGCTGGCGCGCGCCTGGCGGCTTGACCGGTGCCCCGCGCCCGCCGCGCCGGCCGCCGACCTGGGCTTGTCGATCGCGCACGAAGTGAACCAGCCGCTGGCGGCCGTCATGCTGCATGCCGCCGCGGCCCGCAAGTGGCTGCGCCGTCCCCAGCCCGATACCGGGCGCGCCATCGCCTCGCTCGACCAGATCGTGGCGGCCGGGCGCCAGGCCGGCGAGATCGTGCGCAGCGTGCAGCGCCTGGCCGGCCATGGCGCGGCCGAGCGCAGCCTGTTCGCGCCCGACGAAGCCCTGCGCGAAGCGCTGCAGCTGCTCGGTCACCCGCTGCAGCGCCACCAGGTGGCGGTCGAACTGGACCTGGCGCTGGGCGCGCGCCGCCTGCACGGCGACCGCGCCCAGCTGCAGCAGGTGGTGGTCAACCTGCTGCTCAACGCCATCGAAGCCCTGGCCGGCGTCGCCGGCCGGCCGCGCCGCATCGTGCTCGCTTCGCGCCCTGGCGCGCGCGGCACGGCCGAAATCACGGTGGCCGACAACGGCCCCGGCATCGCCAGGGCCGAGCGCGCCCGCATCTTCGAGCCGATGGTCTCGACCAAGCCGGGCGGCACCGGCATCGGGCTGTCGATCAGCCTGGCGATCGTGCAGGCGCACGGCGGCAGCATCGAGGCCGCCGAGGCGACGCCGCAGGGCGCGCTGCTGAGCATCGTGCTGCCGCTGCCGGCCTGACGCGGCGCGCCGCCCTGTTGTATATTTCTGAACACTCCCTTGGCGATCCCCAACGCATCCATGAACCAGCCTGTCCCCTCCCTTGTGCGCGTGTTGATCGCCGACGACCACCCCCTGATGCGCGAGGGGATCGCCGCCTGCCTGGCGGCCCACGGCGGCATCGAAGTGGTGGCGCAGGCGGGCAGCGGCGACGAAGCCATCGCCGCCTTTGCGCGCCACCGGCCCGACGTCACCCTGGTCGACCTGCAGATACCGGGCAAGGATGGCATCGAGACCATCCGCGCGCTGCGCGCGCTGCAGGCCGACGCCAGGCTGATCGTCCTGACCACTTTCGGGGGCGATGCGCGCGTGGCGGCGGCCCTGAACGCGGGCGCCGTGGCCTACCTGCTCAAGAGCATGCCGGGCAGGCAGCTGGCCGATACCGTGTGCGAGGTCTACCGGGGCGTGCATGTGATGCCGCAGCTGCTGCGGCGCGAGCTTGCCAGCCACTATGCGGGCGACGCGCTGTCGCCGCGCGAGCTCGACGTGCTGCGCCTGGCCGCGACCGGCAATTCCAACCGCGAGATCGGCATCCTGCTGGCGATCGGCGAGACCACCGTCAAGACCCACATGAGCGCGATCCTGGTGAAGCTGGGCGCGAACGACCGCACCCATGCGGTGACGCTGGCGACCCAGCGCGGCTTCATCAGCCTGTAGCGTGCCTGGCGCGCACCGCCAGCAGCGCGGCGATGGCCAGGATAAGGGCGCTGGCGCCGAAGGTGGCGCGGTAGCCGGCCAGGTCGAACAGGAAGCCGCCGGCGCCGGCGCCAAGCATGATCGCCAGCTGGATCACGGCCACCATGAGCCCGCCCCCGGCTTCCGCATCCTTGGGCATCGTGGCCGAGAGCCACATCCACCAGCCGACCGGCGCCGCGGTGGCGACCAGCCCCCACAGCGCCAGCAGGATGGCGGTGGCCGTCACGGAACTGCCGAACGCAGCCAGCGCCACGGCGATCGCCGCCATCAGCGCCGGCACCGCCACCAGGGTGCGGTACAGGCCCCTGGCCAGCACGGCGCCGACCAGGGTGGTGCCGATGAAACCGGCGACGCCGACCAGCAGCAGCATCAGCGAGAGCGTGGAAATGCCGACCCCGGTCACGCGCTCGAGGAAGGGCCGCAGGTAGGTAAACAGCGTGAACTGGCCCATGAAGAACAGGCTCACCGCCGCCATGCCCCAGGCCACGGCCGGGCGTTTGAGCAGCAGGAACAGGTTGGCGGAGGCGCGCTCCGGCCCGGCCGGCAGCCTGGGCAGGCTGGCCAGCTTCCAGGCAAAGGCCAGCGCCGCCACCGGCACCACGCAGAAGAAGGCCCCGCGCCAGCCGATCACGGCGCCCAGGTAGCTGCCGGCCGGCGCCGCCACCACGGTGGCCAGCGCATTGCCGCCGTTGAGGATGGCCAGCGCCCGTCCCACCTGCGGCGCCGGCACCAGCCGCATCGCGACCGCCGCCGACATCGACCAGAAGCCGCCGATCGCCACGCCGATCAGCGCTCGCCCAGCCATGAAGACGGTGTAGTTTGGCGCCACCGCCACCAGGGTGCCGGACGCGATCATCAGCAGGGTCAGTCCCAGCAGCAGGTGCTTGCGGTCGATGCGCCCGGCCAGCGCCGGGAACAGCAGGCTGGTCACCAGCGCGAAGGCGCCCGAGATCGCGATGGCCTGGCCGGCCTGGCCTTCGCTGATGCCCAGGTCCGCGGCGATCGGCGTAAGCAGGCTGACCGGCATGAACTCGGAGGCGATCAGCGCAAAGGCGCCCAGCGCCAGCGCGCACACGGCGCCCCACGCAGGTGCTTGTTCAAGGGTGCCGGGATGGCTGGCGCTCGCGTTCATGCTTCGATCCTTTGGTTCTTGGGGGAGACGCATGGTAAGGCGCGGGCAGGCGGGCGAACGGGCCGGGAATTGCATGGCCTTATGAGGCAGCATCATGAATAGCCATGCGTATTCGTGAGAGAATTTGAATAATCCACACTGAAAGCCGCGCATGGCCCGCGACAACATCAACGACATCCTGGTTTTTCTCGCGGTCGCCCGCGAGCGCAGCTTCACCCGCGCGGCGGCCCGGCTCGGCATGACCCAGTCCGCCCTGAGCCACATCGTGCGCTCGCTGGAGAACCGGCTCGGGGTGCGGCTGCTGCAGCGCACCACCCGCAGCGTCTCGCCCACCGAGGCGGGCGAGCGCCTGATCCAGAACGTGGCGCCGCGGCTGGAGGAAATCGAGGCCGAGATCGCCGCCGTCAGCGACCTCGGCGGCAAACCGGCCGGCACCATCCGGATCACGGCCATCGACCACGTGATCGACCGGGTCCTGTGGCCGCGCATCGCCCCGCTGCTGCCGCAGTACCCGGACCTGCACGTGGAATTCAGCGCCGACTACCGCATCGTCGACATCGCCGCCGAACGCTTCGACATCGGCGTGCGCCATGGCGACCAGGTCGACAAGGACATGATCGCGGTGCGGCTCACGCCCGACGTCAACATGCGCATCGTCGGCGCGCCCCAGTACTTCGCGCACCGCCCGCTGCCGGCCTCGCTGCCCGAACTGCTCAAGCACAACTGCATCAACCTGCGCCTGGCCAGCAGCGGCGGCCTGTACGCGTGGGAACTGCGCCACGAAGGCCAGGACATCGAAGCGCGGGTGCGCGGCCAGCTCACCTTTTCCGACGCCGAGCACATCCTGGCCGCGGCGCTGAGCGGCAACGGGCTGGGCTTCCTGCCCGACGAGCTGGTGGGCCCGCACATCGCGGCCGGCCGGCTGCTCAGTGCGATGGCCGACTGGTGCCCGACCTGGCCGGGCCTGTACGCCTATTACCCGAGCCGCCGCAATTCCTCACGCGCGCTGGCCCTGGTCATCGACGCCATCCGCTACACGGAATCCTAGCCGGGAAAAAATTCGACAGAATTTTGATGTGCATCAGAAGCGCGTCTGACGCAGCTGCGCGCTCGGCGTAGAGTCGTGAAGGCCATCCCGACGAAAGGATCCGCCATGTTCAAGACCATCGTTGTCCATGTCGACGACAGCCCGCTGTTCGATGCCAGGCTGCAGGCCGCCGCCTGGCTCGCCAATGCGCACGAGGCGCACCTGGTGGGCTGCGCCACCACCGGCATGTCCTGGCCCGCCTATGCCTTGCTCACCGGCTCGATGGCGGTCACCCCGATCGATGAATTCGAGTCGCTGCGCGTGCTCGCGCGCGGCTCCCTGGCGCGCTTCGCCGAGCGCGCAGGCCAGCTCGGCGTGCAGTCGCTGGAACAGCGCCTGGTCGAAGACGAGAACCGCGACGCGCTGCTGCTGCAGGCGCGCTACGCCGACCTGGTCGTCACCGGCCAGGACGCGGGCGACGCCGCCACCGTGCGCGGGCTGCCGCAATACCTGGCCATGCACGGGGTGCGCCCGGTGCTGGTGGTGCCGCCCGCCTACGCCGGCGCCCCCATCGCCGACACCGTCGTGATCGGCTGGGACGGCAGCATGCAGGCGCTGCGCGCCATCGGCGGCGCCATGCCCATCCTCACCCGCGCCCGCGACGTGCGCCTGGCCCTGGTCAATCCCGACCTGCAGTCCGGCCTGCACGGCGAAGAACCGGGCGCCGACATGGCGCTGTTCCTGGCGCGCCATGGGGTGCGGGTGGAAGTGCTGGGCGAGCGCACCCTGGCCTCCACCGGGGACGCGCTGCTGGGCATCGTGCGCGCCAGCGGCGCCGGCCTGCTGGTGGCCGGCGCCTTCGGCCACAGCCGCTACCGCGAGATCGTGCTGGGCGGCGTGACGCGGGTGCTGCTCGACCGCGCGCCGGTGCCGGTACTGGTGGCGCACTGAGGCTACGGCATGAAGCAGCCCGGCCCAGGGCTTCCTGCTGCAGCAGCAAGGGTGGCACCGCGCCACCCGCAGCGCGCGCGGCATGTCGCGCCACCACGCCGACGTCGCCACCACGCCGACGTCGCCACCTTCGTCGCCGGCCAGCTGCTCGATTGCGTCGCGCCCTCGAACTTCGTGCTCACCAACCCGGTGGTCCAGCAGGCCAGCATCGCGCGCGGCGGCATGAACCTGGTCAACGGCACCGGGCGCGCGCTGGCCGGCGCCTGGCGCAGCGCGGCCGGCGACGCCGACCAGCCCGGCTACCGGCCGGGTGTGGAGGTGGCCTGCACGCCGGACCAGGTGGTGCTGCGCAACCGCTTCATCGAACTGATCCGCCATGACCCGGCCACGCCGCAGGTGCATGCGGCGCCGCTGCTGGTGGTGCCGGCCTGGATCATGAAGCACTACATCCTCGACCTCTCGCCCCACAATTCGCTGGTGCGCTACCTGGTCGGGCATGGCCATAGCGTCTACTATATCGATCCGGACCGTTGGCAGCGCGAAGCGCCGCTGCACGAGGGCAGCTGGTGGCCGGCGTGCGAGGCATGGCTGGCTCAGCGGGCCGGGCCGTGGGATCCAGGCGCGCGCAGCGGCTCCCGGACTGGCGCCGGCGCCGGGGAGCTATGTGATGGAACGCTAGGCCACGCTAGGGCCGGGCGACGAAATAGGCCGGACTCGACAAGACCAGCGCCACCAGGTCGGCCTGCCTGCGGGTACCGGTCTTGTCGAAGATGCTCTTGAGCTGGGTGCGCGCGGTATGGATCGAGGTCTGGCGGGCCTGCGCCGCCTGTTCCAGAGTATTGCCGCCGCATAAGGCGACCACCAGTTCAGCCTCCGCGCAGGTCAGCGAGAACAGGCGTGCGATCAGTTCGGGCGGCGCGCTCGGCGTGCCAGCCGGATCGTACAGGAACAACAGAGCCGCCCGCTTCAACGGCCCCCCGGACGCCTGCATCGGGACGATCATCAGGGTCAGGGGCGCGCGCCGCTGTCGCGGGACGAAGACGACGCCGGGGACGGCGCTGCCGCTGCCGCGGCTGGCGCCGAGGGCGACCAGGATCTCCACATTGACCTGCTTGGTCAAGGCAAGCCTGCTCGTGCACAGGTACCGGTCCTCGATCCAGATACCGTCGCGCTCCTCCATCAGCCGGGTAGCGGCCTGGTTCGCATAGACCATGCGCCCCCATTCGTCCACCATCAGCGAAGGCATGACCAGCGCGTCGAGTCCTGCCGTGAGCAGGTTCTGCCCTATTTGCAGTTCCAGGAAGCGCTGCCGCATCTGCACCGCCCGCTGCAGATGCGGGACGAGCCGGTCGAGCAGCTGCAGTTCTTCCTGTGCGAAAGGCGGCTGCGATGGCGAGCGCTGCAAGACCACCTGGGTCGCCCACACGCCTTCGCGCAGGATCACCGCCCCGGCGGCGCACTGGACGCCTTGGGGCAGGACCCATTCCCGGTAGAAGCGCGACCCGGTGTACTCGTCGGCCGGCAGGTGGACGTTCGACGCATAGAAGGTGGCGATCGGTGCGCTCGACAGATGCCTGGCCAATTGGTCTTCGCGCCCATAGTCGATGGCGTAGCTTTCCATCCAGGAGCGGGCCATGCCGTATTCCCACATTCCCTTTGCCTCCCCGTTCAGGACGTTATGCGTGAACAGCATGGCCGCTTTCAGGTCGAAGGCGGCGGCAAGCCGGGCGACGAATTGCTGGAACCCGTCAGCTCCGGTAACGGCGTCGTAGATATTGCTGATCAGGTCATTGGTGCAGGGCTCGTCCATACGGCACATTCTCTTGAGAAGTTGACAATATAGCATTCAGCTGTCCGGCGTGCATTCGGAGTCGCCAGGCTTGCCGGCCTGGGCTGTGTCCTTCCATACCTTAAATGGGCGATTCGCGCGGGGGGTCCAAGCCTATATTGTCGTGTCTGTATTGACCAGGATGAGCTCACCGGAGCAGCACATGCATAAACTATTCGCAGTTTTCCTTGCCGCCCTGTCGATCCTCGGGGGGCCGCAGGCGGCTGCGCAAGACCTGGTCCGGATGGATCCCGCACAGGCCATCAGTGCCGGGCAGGCGCTCAACCTCTTGCGCGCGCAGCGCTCGGAGCTGCTCGGTGGCGCGAAGGGCGTCCTGATCTTCGCGCGCGTCCCGGGGAGCCAGGCGGAAGCTGCCGATATCCGGCCAGGGGATGTCGTGGTGGCCTATGCGGGCAAGCCCGTTGACGACGTCGCTTCGTTGATCGAGCAGGTCGGTGCGCAGGCGGCGTCTGGCAAGGGTATCGGCCTGGGCTACGTCCGCGACGGCCAGCGCAAGAACATCACGGTGCAAGCCGGCAAACTCGGATTGATGTTCCACCCCGTCCTCGAGACGCTTGCCATGCCGGCGAATGCCAGCGCACACGCAGCTTCCCGGGGAAATAACAAGGGCCAGGACGATATTGCGCTGCATGTCCAGACTGGTCACCCGTACGACGTCGTCATCAACGTGGCAGTAAGCCCGGATGGAACACGTGCGGTGTCGGCGGGCACGGGAGCGCTGAAACTGTGGGATCTCGACTCGGGAAAAGAGATCCGGTCCCTCGCCAGTGATTCGACCGGCGACCATTTCGTGGTAATCAGTCCAGACGGCCGTTACGCCATCTCGGGGGGCGGGGATGCAAAATTATATGTGTGGGATTTGCAATCCGGGAAAATCGCCTACCACATACCCGGCCCACCCAAGGCGCGCATGTTCTTTTTCTCGGGCGCGGCGTTCAGCCCGGACGGCAAACAGTTCCTGGCCAGCAGCGTCGGTGGACTTGGCCTATGGGACTTTGCCACAGGCAATCTCATCCGCATGATGAGGACATCGCCGGGCGACCGGCATATGCCGCGCACCCTGGCGTTCAGTCCCGATGGACGGCATGCGGTAGCGGATGGGGCGCATATGGAGTCTGGCTTCTTCGATAAGCTCGTCGGGGACGTGCGCGTGTGGGATGTGGCGACGGGCGAGTTGCTTCGTGCCATCGCCGCGCACCAATCGCTGGTGCATTCCCTGGCTTTCTCAGCCGATGGGAAGATCCTCCTGTCACGAAACGACAAGCAGGTGAAACTCTGGGACTTCGCACGTGGCGCGGAATTGCGATCAATAGATTCAAGCCCAGGCTCGGATGGCGTAAGCGATGCCGCGCTGGCGCCGGACGGACGGCACGTCTTCGTCTCCGGCAAAGCGCTGGCGATGCTCGATGCCCTAACCGGCAAGGAAGTGCGCCGGTTTCAGGATGCCGGCGACAGCCGCGGCGTAAAATGCAACACTAATGCCCAGTCCATTGGGTTCCACCCCAATGGCCGTTCGCTGCTGACCGGTGGTACTGGTGGAATTTGTATGTGGGATATCGCCAGTGGAAAGGTGATCCGCCGCATACAAGGCACGGGGAATACCGTCGACGCGATCTCGTTCAGCCCGGACGGCAGCTTCCTGGCATCGGGCGGCCTGTACTCGACCGACATCTGGACCCTCGCAAGCGGCAAGCCGGCAGCCAGCTTCGACGAATCCTCGGCGCAGGGCATTTCCGCCATGCGCCATACCGGGGACGGACGCCACGTGCTGACCGGCTCGCATGACAAGAAGCTAACCCTGCGTGAAGTGCAGAGTGGCAAGGTGGTACGCGTCTTCGAAGGACATGCGGGCATCATCACGTCCGCCAGCCTGAGCCAGGACAGCCGGATATTGCTGAGCTCCGGAGGAGCGACCTCCAGCATGTGGAAAGGCGTCATTTCAAGCCAGTTCGACCAGCAACTGAGGCTGTGGGATGTCCAGAGCGGCCAACTCTTGCGCAGCTGGAGGGAAGACGAGGACATCGTGAACGGCGCGGTGTTGAGTGCCGACGGCAAGCGTGCCTTGTCGTCGACCAAAAGCGGAATCAAGGTGTGGGATACGACCAACGCCAGCCTGGTGCGCGCTATCCCATTCGGCCATGTCGGCGTCATGGCGATCAGCCACGACGGCCGGCGGGTACTGGCTGCGTCGCTCGACGACCTCACCCTGTTCGACGTGGACACCGGCGCCGCGCTGCGCACATTCGCCGGCAGCGGATTCGGCGTCAAGTCGCTCGCCTTCAGTGCCGACGACAGGCTGGCGCTCAGTGGCGGCATGGACAACAAGATCAGGCTGTGGGAAGTCGAGTCCGGCAAGGAGCTGCGCAGCATGAGCGGACACACAGGCATGGTTTCCGCGGTCGCCTTCAGCCCGGACGGGCGGCGAGCCGCGTCCGGCAGCGCCGACTCCACCACCCGCCTGTGGGATGTCGGGACCGGCAAGGAGATCCTGTCCATGATCAAGTTCAAGGATGGAGAATGGGTCTCGATCACGCCTGCCGGCTATTTCGCGGCGTCGTCGCCGAAGGCAGCGGCCTACCTTGGCGTGCGCCGTGGCGACCAGGTTTTCGGCGTCGACCAACTCTACGACGTGTTCTACAGGCCTGACATCGTCGAGGCCGCCATCGCCGGGAAGGAGTTTTCCAGCATGGCCGGGTTCACGATCGCTGAAGCGGTGCGGCAGCCGCCGCCGATGGTCGAGCGCATCGAGCTGCCCTCCCCCGGCAGCGCGGCAACGACCCGCATCGCCTACCGCATCAAGTCGACTGGAGGCGGCATCGGCGAGGTGCGGGTTTTCCACAACGGCAAACTGATCCAGTCCGACGGCTTCATCCGGCAGGCGCCGGCCGCCAGCCTTGGCGCGAAGACCACGGACCTGAATGCGGAAGCGCTGGCAGGCCAGATGCGGGCGCTGGCACAGCAAGCCGTCAAGAACGGCGCCACGGGAGGAATCACCGAGTCCCGGCCCAAGCCGGACCTGTATGAGGCGACGGTGGAAGTGGAACCCGTCTCGGGCGCGAACGAAATCTCGGTGCTCGCCTTCAACGCCCCGAATACGGTGCACTCCGCGGCGCACACCGTCGCATTCACGTCGACGCTGGCGCCAGCGCCACCACGGCTGCACATCCTGGCCATCGGCATCGACCAATACCGCGACAAGTCGGCCAGCCTGAAGTTCGCGGCAAAGGATGCGAGCGACCTGGCGAACCGCTGGAAAGCCCAGGCGGCCGCGATCTATCGGCCCGAAAATATTTTTGTCGAGACCATCTCGAACGAGCAAGCCAGCAGGGAAGGCGTACTCGCACGCATCAATGCACTGGCTGCACGGATAAAACCTTCGGACCACTTCCTGCTGTTCATCGCGAGCCATGGTGTCTTGCTGGGCGATCAGTACTACATGGTCACCAGCGACTACAACGGCAAGCTGCAGCCGTCGACGATGATCAGCGCCAACGAGATCGTCGATTTCTCGAAGCGCATCAAGGCCCTGTCGCAGCTCTACATCCTCGACACCTGTCATGCGGGCGGTGTCGGCGGCATCGTCAGCGGGCTCTACGACGCACGCGTCAGCGTGCTGGCCAAGAAGATGGGACTGCACTTGTACGCGTCGGCCAGTTCGACAGAAGAGGCACTGGATGGGTTCGAAGGCAATGGCTTGTTCACGCACACCCTGCTCGCAGGACTGAACAACAACCGGCAGGCCGACACCAACACGGACAAACAGGTGAGCATGGTCGAGCTGGGACACTACTCGAAAGCCCTGACCCAGGCACTGGCGAAGAAAATGCAGCACAGGCAAGACCCGTTGATCGTGAACTTCGGACTGGACAGCCCGGTGTACACCCTGCCGTAAGGCCGCGCCGCCGGGCGCCGGGTTCCGGCTGTTGCGAAGCATGCGCGCCGGACCTGCTTAATCAAGGATGACCATGCTCAAACATAGTGCAGTCCCGATACTTGTCGTCGGTTCGATGTGCGCCTGCGCCGCGGCGGGGGCGCTGGCCCAGCCCGGGCCGGGCGCCAAGGACATCGTGCTGGCCAGCCTCGCACCAGAGGCGCGCCCTGCCGCCGGGCAGGCGCGCCCCGACACGCTTGCCGTATCCGTGCTGGTCGACGGCCCCTACGGTGTGCTGTTGCAGCGGCCGGCCGATGCCAGCTTCTCGGATGGCGACAGGTTCCGTATCAAGGTGCTCGCGCCACGCGACGGCGACATCCTCGTCTTCAACACGACGCCCGCCGGCCGGACTGGCGCGACGCCCATCTGGAAAGCCGGGGCCAAGGGCGGCGTGGAGCTGGTATCCGAACCGATGCAGGTCACCGGCGCGGCAGGCGACGACTTGCTGCATGTGGTGCTGCAGCCCAGGTCAGCGGTCACGAACCTGTTCGCCTGGTTCCAGGAGCTCCTGGCCGGCGGCAAGAACGGCAAGGATATCCGGCTGGTGACGGAGAATACGCAGCAAACGACGTATGTGTACAACCCGGACGGCCAGGGCGGCTTGGTCACGATCCGCATTCGTCATTGATCGACATGGACAGGGACAGGACAATGAACAGGAACAGGTCGACCGGGGGGCGAGCGAGCGCAGCCCTGCGCTTCGCAGCAGCGCTGTGCACGCTGGCGGCATGCGGCATCGCCACCGCCCTGGCGCAAGATTGCAGGCAAACAGGCATTGCCACGCCGGGCAACGCGGTGTTCCAGTCATTGGCGAACTGGACGGCGGGCCGGGTCAACCCCACCACGCCCGGCGCGAGCCCGGTCGCGAGCCCTGCCCTAGCCGCCACGCCAGCCGCTTTCTGGCTGGTGCACCCGCCGCTGGCCCAGGGCCTGCCGCGGCCGTTGGCGCAAGCCCCTTCGTATGCGGCCATTCCCGTGGTCCTCGCCCAGCCCGATGTGCCGTTCCGGCTCGCCGATGGAGGCAGCGACCCCGGCCGGCCATGGGACGTGAATGCGAACTATCACGGCATGGCAGTGTCCGCGGTCATGCTCGACAGCCAGAACCTGGTCACCGACACCCGCTCGCTGGCAGCGCCGTTCCGCGCCGGCGAACGGTTCAAGCTGCGCATCGTCAGCACGTCCGATGTCCTGATCTCGCTCGACGCCCTGCGCGCGCCACGCGGAACGGTCGGACCGAACGGTGTACTGCTGCACCAGCCCTCATGGATCGGTCAACTCTATCCTGCACGACAGGAGCAGGTGGTGCAAGCGAAGGCCGGCGAAGTGGTCTATCTCCCGCTTGGGACCAGTGAATACTTCACTTTCGACGGCAGGCCAGGCGTCGACATGGTCTCGCTGAACCTGCGCCATCCCCAGGCCAGCAACGCGCTGCTCAATCGCCAGCCCGTCTACCGGCACGACGCGCAGGGGATGACCAGTTTTGCCCAGCTCGTCCAGCCTGGAAGCCATATGGGCTTGACGCAATTGCTGGCGCTGCAACATGTGCAGTAAGCATCGCGGTCCCGGCGGCGACCGGCACGCCAGCGTCAAGGCGATGCAATCCCCTGCCTCCTGGCGCAAGCTGATTGCGTCCAGCCTGCTACTCGCCTCCTCCGCACTGTTCGCGCCGGTGGCGGGCGCGGAAAACTTTGCCCTGATCATGACCATCGGCAGCTACAGCAATCCCGCCGCCGCCCTGCCCGGCATCGACCTCGATGCAGCGTCTGCGCGCAGGATCGCTGCGTCGATGGGCGTGGATGATCGCAATATCCTTGAATACAAGGACGCGCAGCTGACGCGCGAGGGGATGCGGGCCGGCTTTGCCAGGCTGACCAGCCGGATAAGCGCCGGCGACAATGTCTTCATTTATTACTCCGGGCACGGCACCCAACGCAGCGGCGGCGCGAAATGTTTGGAGGGCATGGTGGCGCACGACATGGCGTCGTTCGACGATGCCGACATCGAGGTCTCGCTGGCCGACCTGGCTTCGAAAGCGGGCCAGGTCGTGATGCTGAACGACTCCTGCTTTTCCGGCGGGCAGGCCACCAAGACGGTTCGCGCCACGCCCGGCTCACGGGGCAAGGCGTGGAAGAGCGAGGGGTCCGGCTCCGGCTACGAATGCGGCCAGGCGATCAATGCGAAATTCACGCGCAACCTGGTCCCGACCGCGGCCCGGCGCGGCGCCAACCTGCTGTACATCGCCGCCGCCGGCGACAATGAGGTCGCTTTCGCCAGCAGCGGGGGCAGCGCGGCCACCGTTGCATGGGTCAGCTGCCTGCGCTCCGGCGCCGACGCCGACCGCAGCGGCATGCTGACAGGGCGCGAACTGCAGCAGTGCGCACAAGACTATGTGCGTTCGAACGGCTACCAGCAGACGATCACCCTGGTCGGCAACGCCGACCTGCCCCTGTCGTTCGGCGAGGGCCATGCCACGGGAGCGAACGTGGATGCGCTCGCCACGCTCGACAACCTTCGCCGGCAGGCGTCGCCGGCCAGCAGTGTCGAACTGCATGCGCCGAACCCGCGCATGACAATCGGCAAGGATTACCTGGACCTGCGTGTCACCACGGGGCAGGCGGGTTACCTGTACCTGCTCCACGTCGGGTCGGATGGCAAGACCTTCGACCTGCTGTATCCAAATGCACGCGACAGCGACAATTACGTCAGGGCCGGCACGATGTCCCTGCCCCGCGCCGGCTGGGGGATCCAGGCAATGGGTCCGCCCGGCACCAGCCATGTGCTGGCCATCCTGTCCGACAAGCCGCGCCAGTTCGACAAGGGCATGACGGGCTCGGCCGGGACGCCGTTCAAATCGAGCAATGCCACTGGTGCTGCCACGCGCAACCTGGGCGTGGTCGGCATGGGACAAGGCAGCGAATCACCGGGACGCATGGGCGCAAGCCAGGTGCTTGCGGTGCACGAAGTACATTGACATTCCAACGAGGCAAACACATGAACGTCGCTTTTCGTCTTGCCGCCGCCCTGCTGGCGGCGCTCGCCGTTACACACGCCCCTGCCGCCGACATCGTCAAAGCGGCGGACATCGTCGGCGCCCTCAGCAAGGTACCCAAGGCCGTGCAGATGGCCGACGGCCGCTGGCTGCAGCGCGATCCCAGCATCGACCTGCAGGTGCAGTTCGAGTTCGACAAGAGCAGCCTGACGCCGCTGGGCGAACGGCAGCTCGACGAGCTCGCAAGCGCATTCAGGCAGCCGGCTCTGGCCACGTTTGCCTTCGAGGTCGCGGGCCACACCGACCAGGTGGGCAATGCGGCCTACAACCAGAAGCTGTCGTCCGACCGCGCAAGCGCCACCCGTGACTACCTGATTCGCAAACACGGCATCGCCACCGAACGCATGGTGGCGCGCGGCTACGGTTTCGAACGTCTTGCCGATGCCTTGCGTCCCGGCGCCGCCATCAATCGCCGCGTGGAGATCCGCCGCCTGCCGGCCGGGCCGGATCAGCCGCGGGCGCCGCTGCCGGCCGCCGCGCAAGCCGGGCCGGCGCCATACGCGCTGCCGCCCTCAGGCGGCACCCTGACGGTGCGCCCATGAATGCCGGCCGACACCATCGCATGCGACAGCTTCACCTGCTGTTTCGCGTGGCAGCCGCCGGACTGCTGGCGACAGCGGCGCCGTTGCCGTCGGCCCAGTCGCGCCTTGACAGCGCCACCAGCGCCGAACTGGTCGCCGCCCTGTCCACGACGGCCCCCGAGCCCCCTGCACCCATGCTCACGCGCAGCCTCGGCAGGGCGACAGCGAACGCGCCCGATCCGGCCACCAGTCTTTGCGTCGGTCCCGACAACACGCCTTCGTCCGCCACGCCCGATGGCGGCACGCGCAACCTGTATGTGACAGCGGCGCCCAAGGTCGACCTGAACGTGCGCTTCGGCTTCGACTCCGCCGCCATCACCCCCGATGCGGAGCCGATGCTGGCGGCCCTGGCCACTGCCCTGACCAGTCCCGAGCTGCGGGGACATCGCTTCGTGGTTGCAGGCCATACGGACAGGCGCGGCAGCAACGACTACAACAAGCGCCTGTCCTGCGAACGCGCGCTAGCCGTGCGCGCATTCCTGGTGAAGCGATACGCTATCGACAGCAAGCGTCTGGTCGCGCTGGGATTTGGATTCGACAAGCTGCTCGACGCGGAAACGCCCGAAAACGAAGTCAATCGCCGCGTCGAGATACGGCGGTTCTGACAAGGCTCGCTTTTCCGTCGGACGCAAAGCGATGTGCTGGTCTTCACAGCGTCGGCGAATGGCGGCTGTCCGGATTTGTCCAGATCAAGCGCTGGTCGCGCTGCCCGGCAATAAGGGCCAAGTCGGCCAGCGCGGCGCCGTCCCGGCCGGCGATGATGATGTCGATGCCGGCTTCCCGTGCGTAGGTGGCGGCCGTGCGGCCGGTGTAGCTGGTGGCGCCGTAGATCATGAGTTTTTTCATGGTAGATGGACAGCTTAGGTGAAGGTATGCGACAACAGTGGTTTCCAGCAGACCCAGATGTTGTAGCCGCCCGCAACCTCGATCGATTGCGCATTGATCCAGTCGCTCTCGGTGGACAGCAGCGTCGCGATCACGCGGCCGACGTCGTCCGGCTCCGCTACCCTGCCCAGTGCGGTGTGCGAGGCCAGCAAGGTTTCGAACTCCTGGTTGAGTCCGCCACCGAGTCGGGTACGGATGGCGCCGGGCGATACTGCATTGGCGCGGATGCCGCGTGCGCCGAACTCCTTGGCCATGTAGCGCGTGAGGAGCTCGAGCCCGCCCTTGAACGCGGCGTAGGGTGCGACGCCGGCCGTCGCCACGCGGGTCGTCGCGCTGGTGACGTTGACGATGGCGCCGCCATCGGCCAGCAGCGGCAGCAAGGCCTGGGTCAGGAAGAACGGCCCCTTGAGGTGGACATCGAACAAGCCATCGGACTGGTCTTCGGTCACGGTGTCGATCGGCTGGTACAAGCCGTAGCCCGCGTTGTTCACCAGCCCGCCCAGCCGGGAGATTCCCCAGACCGCCTGGAGCTGCTCCTTTACCGCGTCGCGGAAGGCGGCGAAGCTGCCGGTGTCGCTCACATCGAGCGGCAGCGCGAGCGCCTGGCCGCCGTTTTCCCGGATGCTGCGAACGGTCCTAGCCGCGGCATCCGGGTTGCCCTTGTAGGTCAGGATCACGCCCATGCCGCGCTGTGCGGCATGGTTGCGGCGCTGCCCCCGATGCCGCCGCTGCCGCCGGTTGGCACGCACACGCTGCACTACGATCCCGCGACCTATTTCCTGATGTCGGTCGACCTGCCCGCCGTGGGGGCGGTGCACCCATCGGCAGACGGCAGGCCCTACCTGGCGGTCAGCCTGACGCTCAAGCCGCACATCATTTCCGACCTGCTCGGCGACCTGCCCAATTTCCAGGCCGGGGCCGGCGGGCCGGCTAGGGACGACAGTTTTTCGGTCGCCGCCATGACCCCGGAACTGATGGATGCCTGGGTGAGGATGCTGTCGCTGACGGAACGGCCGGGCGACATCGGCGCGCTGGCGCCGGCCTACGAGAGGGAGATCCTGTACCGGCTGCTGCAAGGCCCGCACGGGCAGATGCTGCGCGACATCGCCACCCCCGATACGGCCCTGGCGCGGCTGAACAATGCGATCCAGTGCATCCGGCGCGACTTCGCCCAGCCCCTGCGCGTCAAAGCCCTGGCCGAAATGGCGGCGATGAGCCCTTCGGCCTTCCAACGCCGCTTCAAGTCGGTGACCGCCTTCAGCCCCCTGCAGTACCAGAAGCAGATCCGGCTCCTGCACGCGCGCACGATGCTGGCCACCGGGCGCGCCAGCGTGACAGCGGCGGCGCTCGAGGTCGGCTACGAAAGCGCGACCCAGTTCTCGCGTGAATACGCGCGCGCGTTCGGCCTCCCGCCGGCCCGGGATGCGGCGCGGATCCAGGCCCAGCACCGGATGCACTGAGCGCTCAGCCGCTTACGCTCGGCGCATATGCTCGTCCGCAACCCAAGTCAGCGTTGTGCTTCACGCACTTCCTGACGCTCCTCAATGTTCAAAAGTACTTTACTTGCAGCACGCCCTTTCGAGGCTCACACTTGTTGAGAAAGCAGTCAAGGGCTGAGCTGCCCCATCGAGCAGCTAGCCTGTGCAACGCGAGGGCGATCCATGGATTCGGACACCGTGCAGCTGAGAAGGCCTCGTCCATACCGGCCATTCTTGCCCCTGTTCTTCTCGATTGCCGGGTGGGTCCTCCTCCAGGCATGGATTGCGCTCATCGGCGCGAATTATCGGGCACACATCCTCGTCGCGGTGCCAGGCGCAGTCCTGACCCTCTGGTCGGCCTTTCCTTTTCCAGGTACCGGGCACATCCCCCCGCAAGCGGCCGACAAGCCCGACCGCGCATCCCGCTGGGCGGCCACAGCGGACGCCCTGCTCTTGCTCGCCATCGGCGCAGTTCTCGGGGGCCTGATCGCCAAAGGCAGTCTCTTCTTGCTATGCGTGGGCGCCATGGCCCTGCATTTCGTACCCTGGCCGCGGCTGCGTATTGGCCAGCGCCATCCTGCCCTGCCTTGTGCAGCCGCCCTCTGCGGGTTTGCAGCGGCCGTCCTGGCAGGATACCGGTCAATCGAGCCGATGTTCCTTCCCCTCGCTGCCTGGGCGCTCTGGGTATGCGCTTGCATTGGATTGGTCCTGAGAGCCGAACAGTCCTGGCGCGCGAAGCGCAGGGCAGCTGCCCGCTGCGGCTACGCCCATCCGGCACAGGCTGCAGGTCCAGCTTCAACTCCACTTCACTGATGCATCGAGCGCACCAGCAGACATGATGAGGCAGCATATGGCACGACGGCAGAACGCAGCGCCCAAGGGTTCCGGAGCTTCGACGAACCGTGCAAAGCGAAGGCCGCGCATGTCGAGGCGCGACCGCCAGGACGGCGCCTTTGCCATCATGTTTATCCCATTGCTGATCGTAATGATCGGCTTTTGTGGCCTCGCGATCGATGCTGGACTCATCTATAACCGCAAGGTCGACGTTTACGGCATCGCGAAAGCAGCCGCGCTCGCCGCTGCCCGCGAGCTCAACGGCACGCCGGCGGGTATCGCGGCAGCCAGGGCGGCAGCCAAGGAAACGGCTGAAGCGCTTCGGTACCAGCACTATAACGGTGGCGCTACAGTGTCATGGAGCGACGATGCACTGAGTTTCAGCGATTCGTCCGACGGCAATGGGGCGTGGATTGCGTCGGCGTCCGCCGGCGGATCCTCCAGCGCCACGCTCAGCGGACTTTACTTCGCACGGGTGGATACGGCCCAGCTCGCGCCGGAGATCGGCGCAGTGAATACCTTCTTCATGCGGATTCTCGCCAGCAGCCTTTCGTCAATCCAGGTCAGCGACAGTGCGGTCGCGGGACGGACATCCCTGAACGTGACCCCGATCGGCGTGTGCGCCATGTCCTCCGACGCCGCAGCGGTGCGCACTGCGAGCAGCGGGGCCAGCACGCTATCCGAGCTGGTGCAGTATGGCTTCCGCCGTGGAGTCAGCTATGACCTCATGAACCTCAACCCTGTCACTGGCAGTACCGCGCCGCTCAGGTTTGCAGTGAACCCGGATGCCGCGCGCGCAGCGGCCGGCCATTCATTCGGTGTCTCAGACCTGGAGCCCTTCGTGTGCAGCGGTTCGATGTGGGCGCAGCACCTTACCGGGAGGGCGGTCCGTGTCTCCGAATTACCGTCTTCCTCCCCGCTCGCGTCCTTGCGTCCTGCCTTGAACACGCGTTTCGACCTGTACGGTGGCACCGCCTGCACGCCGCGAGGCGCGCCGCCGGACGTGAACATCAAGGCCTACGCGTATGACCTTGCAGGCGAAGTCAAATGGATGAGCCCAAACAGCGGCAGCCGGTCTGCGGAACGGGCGAATAGCCGCAACAAAATCGAGACCGTCGCCGACGTAACCGATCCGCCCGCCTCCCCGGGCATGTACGGTCCTCTCTGGGCATTTGCGAGGGCCGTCCAGGCACCCTCGCCGCTCACTACTCCCGAGCCCGCCAGCGGCTACACGAGCTTCGCAGCGGGCAAGTGGCCGGACCTGTACAAATCAGGGCCGACGGCGCCGAGCTATCCCAGCAATCCACCTTATCAGTCGGGTGTTGCATCGAGCGGACACTATGTGGCGCCGAGCGCCGCCAACAGGCCGCTGGCAGTGCCCCGCCGGCGCGTCCTGAACATTCCCCTGCTGGAATGCTTGTCGGCATCGCCATCAGGCACTAACACGCAGGCGACCGTCAAAGGCATCGGAAAGTTTTTCATGACCGTCCAAGCCACGGACGAGACGCTCATCGCTGAATTCGCCGGACTAGCCTCTGAACAATCCTTGTCGGGCCAAGTGGAGCTCTTCCCATGAATAAACGCACTTTATCGCTTGCCAATCTGCCGCGGAAGCGTGAAGCGGGAGTCGCGGCGATCGAGCTGGCACTCCTGCTGCCGGTCCTCATCGTCTTCCTTCTCTTCCCGATCTTCATCTCGAAGGTGCTTTGGCATTACACAGTGGCGCAAAAGGCCGCCCAGGATGCTGCGCGCTACCTGTCAACGGTGCCTCGCTCGGAAATGATGTCGCGCGACCTTGCCGCCGAAGCGGGCGACCTGGCGATCGACATTGCCGGGCGGGAGATTGCGGAACTCGCGCCAGACCTGGAAATCATTGGTCCTAAAGCGTTCTGCGACGCGGAAAGCTGTGGCGACCTGATCGCTGGGAGAGTGCCCGCGACTGTCCGTGTGCGGCTGGCATTTACCATGGCCGATCCGACCGGCCTGATCGACTTCGGCTGGTACGGCCTGGAGATCACTGCTAACCACACCATGCGCTATGCCGGCAACTAAGCGACCCATGCGCAAGCTCCAGCGCCCTCCGTTCAAGCAGGCTGGCACGGCCGCGGTAGAGTTTGCCCTTCTGGCGGTCATTTTTTTTAGTCTCGTATTCGGGATCATCGAGACTGCACGCCTGCTATTTGTCTTTAACACCTTGCAGGAAGTAACGCGGCGTGGTGCTGCGGCTGCGGTCAAGGTCTATCCAACCGACACCGCGATTGCGGCGGTCAGGCAGCACGCAATATTCAGGAACTCTCCTGGCGAACTCATGCTTGCGCCGCCAATTACCGACGAACATATCCGCCTGAGCTACCTTGCGTTTGATTTGTCCCATATCCCTGCGGGCTCGTGGCCAGCGAACGCCAGCGAAAACCGGCGGGTGTGCATGACCAATTCGCATGCTGCAAACTGCATCCACTTTGTGCAGGTGCAGGTCTGTGATCCTGCAGACGCTTCCGTATGCAATGCGGTGCCAGCGCAGATGATATTGCCGTTCATTGACCTACGCGTGCCGCTTCATCGGGCGACGACCATTGTGCCGGTCGAGTCCTTTGGGTATGTACCGGGGAGGTTGCCGCCGGGGTGTTCTTGTTAGGATGCGGGGCGAAGGTTCAAAGGCTAAAGTGGGGAGAGGACGCGAGCTGCGCTCGCGGGGAGCCCGCGATGCGGGCGCAGAGTGGCGATTCGCCTGCGTTCCGCAGGCCGCCGCGCCGCCTGCAGGCGGACGCGCTTCGAATCCCACGCGGAGAGCGCGCAGGCGCTCTCCTCGTCTACGCGAAGTTGCAAAAGAAAAAGCCACCCGAGGGTGGCTTTCACTTTTGCAACTTGGCGGAGACGGTGGGATTCGAACCCACGATACAGGTATAAGCCGTATGCATCCTTAGCAGGGATGTGCCTTCGGCCACTCGGCCACGTCTCCAATCAGGACCAACTTCGCAGTCAGCGCTGAGTGCAGGCATCTTAAGGTCTGCACCCCATTTGGTCAAGATTGCACAGCAAAATTTCTGAAAATAATTAACCCTCTTCCAGGTTAAATGCCTTGTGCAGGGCGCGCACGGCCAGTTCCATGTATTTCTCGTCGATCAGCACCGAGATCTTGATCTCCGAGGTCGAGATCATGAGGATGTTGATGCCCTCTTCCGCCAGCGTGCGGAACATCTGCGAAGCCACGCCGACGTGGCTGCGCATGCCCACGCCTACCGCCGACACCTTCGACACCTTGGCGTCGCCCAGCACCTTGGCGGCGCCAAGGGCTTCGCGCTGGCTTTCCAGCACGCTCATCGCCTTCACGTAGTCGTTACGCGAGACGGTGAAGGTGAAGTCGGTCTTGCCGTCGACCGACTGGTTCTGGATGATCATGTCCACTTCCACATTGGCTTCGGCGATGGGGCCGAGGATGTGGAAGGCGACGCCCGGCTTGTCCGGCACGCCCAGGACGGTGATCTTGGCTTCATCGCGATTGAAGGCGATACCGGAGATGACGGCTTGTTCCATATTGCTTTCTTCCTCAAACGAAATCAGGGTGCCGGACTTCGCTTCTTCGTCCAGCGGCATCAGGGGATCGGTCAGCGACGACAGCACGCGCGTCGGGACCTGGTAGTTGCCTGCAAACTCGACCGAGCGGGTCTGCAGTACCTTCGAGCCCAGCGAGGCAAGCTCGAGCATTTCTTCGAAGGTGATCTTCGACAGGCGGCGCGCCTCGTCCACCACGCGCGGGTCGGTCGTGTAGACGCCGTCCACGTCAGTGTAGATCAGGCATTCGTCGGCCTTCAGCGCGGCCGCAATGGCCACCGCCGACGTATCCGAACCGCCGCGGCCCAGGGTCGAGATGTTGCCATCCTCGTCCATGCCCTGGAAACCCGTGATGATGACGATCTTGCCGGCATTGAGGTCGCTACGCACGCGGGTGTCGTCGATCGACTGGATGCGCGCCTTGGTGAAGGACGAGTCGGTGCGGATGCCGGCTTGCCAGCCGGTGTAGGAGACCGCATCCTTGCCGATCGCCAGCAGCGCCATCGCCAGCAGTCCGACCGAGACCTGCTCGCCGGTCGAGGCGATCATGTCGAGTTCGCGCGGGTCCGGCTGCGCCATGATCTCCTTGGCCAGTCCAATCAGGCGGTTGGTTTCGCCGGACATCGCGGAGGGCACCACCACGACCTGGTGGCCGGCGTCATGCCACTTGGCTACGCGGGTCGCGACATTCTTGATACGGTCCGTCGAGCCCATCGACGTCCCGCCATATTTGTGGACAATTAAAGCCATATCAGGAGGGTTCCAGCTTGTTGAAAGATCAAAAGGGGACCTTTACTCTAGCATGCTGCAGCGCACTATCACAAGACTGGGGGGGAGAAAAAGCTATACGAAAAGAAAATAAAGTAATACCTTTTTCGTATAGAAACTTCTATGCACCCTGGCTAGGGTCCGCAACCCAGCGCAAGGCAATCAAGCCGCCCTGCCCCTCCACCATATGGCGGCAATCCATGCCGATGCCGGCAGCGAACAGCAAGTCCGCGCCGGTGCTGACGACCGGCGCACGCTCGCGCTCCCAGGCTGGCACGCCCAGCGACTGGTAATGCGCCTTCAGGCTGCGGGTAGGACGGTTGGCGGCGGGCTTGAGGCGCTCGCCACCCTTGCGGAAATCGATGATTAATTGTCGGCTGCGCAGCCAGGCCGGATCGAAGCCGCTAGCGGCGACGTCGAAATGCAGCACCCCGCCATAGGCCGGGAAGGGCAGCGCCGCTTCGCCGCGCCACAGGAAGGTCTCGCCTTCCTTGACGATCACGCCCTCGTCGTCCGGATCGCGCATGCCGGCCAGGTCGGGCAGCTTGGGCGTGATGTGCAGCTTGCCGCGGTGGCGGCGGATGTGGCAGGACGGGTGAGTCACTTTCAGCTGGGCATCTTCGCGCGCGGAAAACAGCTGCGACACCATTTCGCCAAGCCAAGCCGTTGACGGCATCGCCAGGCCGCGGCTCGCGAACAGGTGGCGCAGCAGGTTGTCGACGCGGTCGCGGCTGAAGGCCTGCAGGCGCGCCAGGTCAACCGTGTCGCCCTCCAGGCAGGCGGCCAGGTCTTGCGCCGCCACCTCGTCGAGGATGCGCTGGGCCGCCTGCACGTGGGCCGCGCCGCGCGCCAGGCGCGCCTGGTAGCCGGGGAAGCTGGCGGCCAGCGCCGGCATCACGCCGTGGCGCAGCGCGTTGCGGGCAAAGCGCGGGTCGCTGTTGGATTCGTCCTCGACCCAGGCCAGGGCCTCGGTGGCCGCGTAGGCTTCGAGCTGGGCGCGCGACAGCGGCAGCAGCGGGCGCGCCATGACCAGGGTTTCATCGCCCAGCAGGTCGGGGGCGTGGTTGGCCGCATCCATGCCGGACAGGCCGGCCGGGCCCGAGCCGCGCAGCAGTTGCAGCAGCACCGTTTCGGCCTGGTCGTCGAGGTGGTGGGCGGTAAGCAGCAGCGGCACGCCGTGCGCCACGCACATTTCGCCCAGCGCGCGGTAGCGCAGCTTGCGCGCTACCGATTCGACCCCGTCCTTGCCCTTGAGCACGTCGACATGGCGCGCATCGAAGGCGATGCCGAGCGCCGCGCAGGCTTGCGCGCAATGCGCCAGCCAGGCGTCGGCATGCGGGCTCAGGCCGTGGTGGACGTGGAAGGCGTAGAGTGCGATGCCCTGGGGCGCGGCCCAGGCGTGGCAGAGCCGCAGCAGGGCCATCGAATCGAGGCCGCCACTGCAGGCAATCGCCATCGAGGTGGGGGAATACGTGTCGCGCAGGCCGTTCAAGGCCTGCGCACAGATTGCCGGAACGGCTCCGGCCTTGGACTGGCTCACTCTTCGCTTGGCAGCGTTTCCTTGAACTTGCCGTAGCTCATCAGCTTCTGGTGACGGGCTTCGAGCAGGTCCTTGGTCTTGACGCCCTGGAACTGGCGCAGGGTGTCGGCCAGTGCGCGCTTGAGCAATTGCGCCATCTGTTTCGGGTCGCGGTGGGCGCCGCCCAGCGGCTCGTTGACGATCTTGTCGATCAGGCCCATGGCCTTGAGGCGGTGCGCGGTCAGGCCCAGCGCGTCGGCGGCGTCGGAGGCGCGCTCCGAGGTCTTCCACAGGATCGAGGCGCAGCCTTCCGGCGAGATGACCGAATAGGTGGAATATTGCAGCATCAGCACGGCGTCGCCCACGGCGATCGCCAGCGCGCCGCCGGAGCCGCCTTCACCGATGATGGTGGCGATCAGCGGCACTTTCAGTTCGGCCATGACATACAGGTTGTGGCCGATCGCTTCCGACTGGCCGCGCTCTTCGGCGTCGATGCCGGGGAAGGCGCCCGGGGTGTCGACGAAAGTGAAGATCGGCAGGCCGAATTTTTCCGCCACTTTCATCAGGCGCATGGCCTTGCGGTAGCCTTCCGGGCGCGGCATGCCGAAGTTGCGCATCGCGCGCTCTTTGGTGTCGCGGCCCTTCTGGTGGCCGATGACCATGCAGGACTGGCCGTTGAAACGGGCCAGGCCGCCGATGATCGACTGGTCGTCGGCGAAGCTGCGGTCGCCGTGCAATTCGTGGAAGTCGGTGAAGATCGCGTTCACGTAGTCCATGGTGTAGGGACGTTGCGGGTGACGGGCGATCTGCGACACCTGCCAAGGGGTGAGCTTGGCGTAGATATCCTTGGTCAGTTGCTGGCTCTTCTTGTCGAGGCGGTCGATCTCTTCGGAGATGTCGACGGCGGAATCGTCCTGCACGAAGCGCAGTTCTTCAATCTTGGAGTCCAGCTCGGCGATTGGCTGTTCGAAGTTGAGGAAAGTTGTTTTAGTCATTGTACCTCCGGAATATTTCGTGGCCGCAGCGTTTCCGCGCGGCTGATCAGGCGTTATTTTACCGTAGCGGGCAGCCCGCCCGCACTAGAAACTAATTCGAGACCGGATCCAGGCTGCGCCACAGGTACCAGGTGGCGACCGTGCGCCAGGGTTCCCAGTTGGCCGCGACTTCGCGTGCATCGCTGCGCGAAACTGGTTCGCCAGAGAAATAGTTTTGGCTGATGCCCTGGATCAGGCCGGGATCATCCAGCGGCAGGACATTCGGCCGGAGCAGATTAAATATCAAAAACATCTCCGCTGTCCAGCGGCTGATGCCGCGGATCTGGACCAGCTCGGCGATGACGGCTTCGTCATCCATTTCCGACCACAGGTCGGCATGCACGCGCTTGGCCTTGAAATGGTCGGCCAGGTCGAGGATGTATTCGGTCTTGCGTTTGGACAGCCCACAGCCGGCCAGCTCGAGCGCGCCGGCCTTGATCACCTGGGCGGGCGAGAGCTTGGGGCAGATCGCCAGCAGCTTGCCCCAGGCGACATCGGCGGCCTTTACCGTCACTTGCTGGCCCACGATCGAGCGCGCCAGCGTAGTGAAGGGGTCGGGATGGCCGCGCAGGTGCAGGTCGCCGATCTGCGGGATGAGCTTGTTCATGATGCGGTCGCGCTGCATCAGCGCGGCCTTCGCTTCCGCCCAGTAGGCGGGAACGGAAAGCTCTCCCGTCGACGCGGCATCGGCGTCGGGCTTGTCCTTGTCCGCGGCCATTATGCGCGGCGCCAGGTCGTCGTTCCGTCCGGCTTGTCTTCGAGGACAATGCCGGCGGTGGTGAGTTCGGCGCGGATAGCATCCGCCTCGGCGAAATTGCGCGCCTTCTTGGCGGCGGCGCGGCGCGCGATGGCCTCAATGATGCCCGCATCGTTCGCGGCGTCCTCGCCCACGCCCGCCTGCAGGTATGCCTGCGGCGAACGCTCGAGCAGGCCCAGCACGCCGGCCAACGCCTTCAGCTGGCGCGCCGTCTCCACCGACCTGGTGCGATTGAGCTCGCTGGCCAGATCGAACAGCTCGGCCACTGCCAGCGCGGTATTGAAATCGTCGTCCATCGCTTCGCGGAAACGCAGCGCGTGGGCTTCGTCCCAATCCACCGCCGGCGTCTCGCCTTCCAGGTCGACGGTCGACAGCGCCGTGTACAGGCGCGTGAGCGCACCCTTGGCATCGTCGATGTGGGCGTCGGAATAGTTCAGCGGGCTGCGGTAGTGGGCGCGCACGATGAAGAAGCGGATGACCTCGGCGTCGTACTGCTTGAGCACGTCGCGGATGGTGAAGAAGTTGCCCAGCGACTTGGACATCTTCTCGTTGTCGACCCGTACGAAGCCGTTATGGATCCAGTAGTTCACCATCTCGCCGCCGAAGGCGCCTTCGGACTGGGCGATCTCGTTCTCATGGTGCGGGAATTGCAAATCGGCGCCGCCGCCATGGATATCGAAGTGTTCGCCCAGGGTGGCGCAGGACATGGCCGAGCATTCGATGTGCCAGCCCGGACGGCCCTTGCCCCACTTGGAATCCCATTTCGCTTCGGCCGGTTCGGCCTCCTTGGCGGCCTTCCACAGCACGAAGTCGAGCGGGTCGCGCTTGCCGCTAGTGACGTCCACGCGCTCGCCGGCGCGCAGGTCGTCGAGCGACTTGCCGGACAGCTTGCCGTAACCGTTAAAGCCGCGCACGGCGTAGTTGACGTCGCCGTCATCGCTCTTGTAGGCCAGGCCCTTGGCTTCCAGCTGCTCGATGATGGACAGCATCTGCGGCACGTATTCGGTCGCGCGCGGCACCACGGTGGGCGGCAGCATGTTGAGGGCGGCGATATCTTCGTCCATGTAGGCGACGTTGCGCGCCACCAGCTCGCCGATGGTCTCGCCGTTCTCCACCGCGCGCCGGATGATCTTGTCATCGATGTCAGTGATGTTGCGGACGTATTTGACCTCATAGCCCGAGGCCATGAGCCAGCGGTAAATGACGTCGAAGGCCATCATCATCCGCGCGTGCCCGATGTGGCAATAATCGTAGACGGTCATGCCGCACACATACATGCCGACCTTGCCGGCTTCCATCGGGACAAATACCTGCTTGTCACGCGCGAGCGTGTTGTAGATCTTCAGTTGGCTCATGGGTGTGTTCTGGTGAGGGGAATCATCAGGATGTCGCGGCAATTCGGCGGCAAGCCAGGAAAAGCGGCACGGCCGGAATGCATCGAGATCGTCTGAACCCTCGGTGTTGTTCTTCTTTGGTAGAATGAAATGCTGTTCGCAAAGTATAGCATTGTTAAAATCCCGTCTGGCCGCATATGGTTCAGCTTTATTTTTCGGCAAAAGACTTGACACCGCCTTGCGCGAGGTCCACCAGAGGAAATCCATGACAACGCAGATCCCGTTCCGCCGCCCTGCCCTGCAACGCCTGGCCCTGGGCGCCGCCGCCCTGTTCTTCTCCGGCCTGGCGCTGGCTTCGCCGCAGACGGAAACGCCCGCCGCCGCCGTCCCGGACGCCGCGCCAGTCGCCCCCGTTGTGAAAGGCCCGCAGGTGTCGGTCAAGACCACGATGGGCGAGATCGTACTCCAGCTCGACGAAGACAAGGCGCCGAAAACGGTCGCCAATTTCATGCAGTACGTGAAGCAGGACTTTTACAAGGGCACGATCTTCCACCGCGTGATCGAGGGCTTCATGATCCAGGCCGGCGGCATGAACGAGAAGTTCGAGGGCCGCAAGACCAACAAGCCGGTCAAGAACGAATCGAACAATGGCCTGTCGAACCAGCCCTATACCGTGTCGATGGCGCGCGAAGAGCACCCGGATTCGGCCACTTCGCAATTCTTCATCAACGTGGCCGACAATTCGGGCATCGACCACCCGTTCTACAAGGGTTCCGGCTACACCGTCTTCGGCAAGGTCGTGAAGGGCCAGGACGTCGTCGACAAGATCAAGGGCGTGATGGTGGATGACGTGCGCGGCATGCAGAACGTCCCGGTAAAACCCATCTTCATCAAGTCCGTTACCGTGCTCAAGGGCGACAAGCTTGTAAAATAGGGGATGCGTTTTTCGCATTCTTAACAATAACCAACTTACAGGACAGCACATGACCAGCGTTCGCATGACTACCAATATGGGCAACATTACCGTCGAACTCGACGCCGAAAAAGCGCCGAAGACCGTTGCCAACTTTGTCGACTACGTCAACAAGGGTCACTTCAGCAACACGATCTTCCACCGCGTGATCAAGGACTTCATGATCCAGGGTGGCGGTTTTGAGCCGAACATGTCGCAAAAGCCGGCCGACACGACTGTCGAGAACGAAGCCAAGAACGGCCTCAAGAACGACAAGTACACCATCGCCATGGCCCGCACCTCGGCCCCGCACTCGGCATCGGCCCAGTTCTTCATCAACACCAAGGACAACGCCTTCCTCAACTACCCGGGCCAGGACGGCTGGGGCTATGCCGTGTTCGGCAAAGTGACCGAAGGCCAGGACATCGTCGACCAGATCAACGGCGTCAAGACCTCGCGCACCGGCATGCATTCCGACGTGCCGGCTGAACCGGTCATCATCGAGAAAGTCGAAGTCGTCTGATGGAGGAAGTGCGGACTGCGCAGCCGTCCAGGCAGTTCGCGCTCTTTGTCTCCGACCTGCATCTGCAGGCGGCCCACCCGCGCACGGCCGAAGCTTTTTTGCGCTTCCTGGCCGGGCCCGCGGTGCAGGCCGAGCGGCTCTACCTGCTCGGCGATATCTTCGAATACTGGGCCGGCGACGATGACCTCGCCGAGCCTTTTCATCGGCAGCTAGTCGACGCCATCCGCGCCGTCAGCGCTGCTGGTGTGGCGGTGTATTGGCTGGCGGGCAACCGCGATTTCCTGGTCGGCCCCGGATTTGCCGAAGCGGCCGGATTGACGCTGCTGCAAGAGCCACACGTCATTAGCACGGGCGGCAAGCGGATCGCGCTGGTGCATGGCGACGCCCAGTGCACGGCCGACCTCAAGTACATGGCCTTCCGCGCCCAGGTGCGCGACCCCGAATGGCAGCAGCAGTTCCTCGGCATGCCGCTGGCGCAGAGGAAAAGCATCATCGCCGGCCTGCGCGAAGGCAGCCGCGAGGCCCAGGCGGGCACCTCCTACGAGATCATGGATGTGGCCCCGGCCGCGGTGCAGGCGCTGTTCACCGCGACCGATGCGGGCGTCATCATCCACGGGCATACGCACCGGCCGGCCGTGCACGATACCGGCGGCAAGCTGCGCTATGTGCTGCCGGACTGGGAGCTGGATACCGAGCCGCAGCGTGGCGGGTGGATTTCACTGGATGTCGACGGCAACATAGCCCAGCACGGTTTACCGTAGGGTGGGCGGGTATCCCGCCCGCGCGTTCAAACCTGGCGTGAGCAGAGGCGACGGCTGTTCATGCACTGCTTAAACGCGCGGCCGGCGGAGCCGGCCACCCTACCGGACCTCGTCCAGCAACTCGGGATGGCTGCCCAATAATTTCAACAGCTTCACCAGCGCCACCGGGGCCTGCTCCTTGCCGGATTCATACCCGGCAAACTCCCCCGACTCTTCCCCGAACATCGCATCCGCCTTGCGCTGGGTGAGCCCCAGCCGCTTGCGCAGGTCGCGGATATCGGCAGGCGCGGCCTCGTCCACCTGCTTCCTGAACGCGCGGATGATCTCGCCGTAGTGCTCGTGCTCGCCCTGGGTGAACATGACCTCGCTGCACCCCGCGCAATATTCCGCCACTACATCCGGAATGGACGTGCTCTTCCCCTTGTAGCTGTACACCAGTTCCCTGGTCGCGTGCGCCAGTGGCGACACGCCGCAGTTCGGGCATTTCAGCATTGCTTCCTCCATCGATTCGCTTGCACGCATCCTACCAAACAGCGGCTGCACGCCGCGCCCGCGCACACACCCACAATCATTGTTCAATGCATATGTTGACACTAACCAAACCGCTGTTATACTTCACTACAACACCACTTCAACGCAGCACCAACACGGAGACGGACATGGCTCACGCAGCACTACGACAGAGGAGGACTGGACATGACAGTCGGCTGGAATGACAACACCCCCATCTACCGCCAGCTCAAGGAGCGGGTGGTGGGCATGATGCTCGACGGTATCCTGAAAGCCGGCGACGCCCTGCCCTCGGTCCGGCAGATCGCGGCCGAGTATCAACTGAATCCGATCACCGTATCGAAGGCTTACCAGGAACTGGTCGACGAGAACTTAGTGGAAAAGCGAAGGGGAATTGGCATGTACGTTACCGAAGGAGCAAGCGAGAAACTCTTGGCCACCGAACGCGAGCGCTTCATCCGCGAGGAATGGCCCGCCATGGTCGAGCGCATCCGCCGCCTCGGACTGAGCCTGGAGCAGCTGCTGCACGTGGCCCAGCCCGGCAACGCGCCCGGAGGCACGGCATGAGCGCCGTGCTCTCCGCACGCGGCCTGACCAAGCGCTATGGCAAGCGTGCCGCGGTCGACGGCATCGATTTCGACATCCCGGCCGGGCGCATCGTCGGCCTGATCGGCCCCAACGGTTCGGGCAAGACCACCACCCTGAAGGCGGCGCTGGGCCTGATTCCTTTCGACGGCCAGCTGTCGGTGCTGGGCTACGACCCGCGCACCCAGCGCGACGACCTGATGAAGGAAGTCTGCTTCATCGCCGACGTCGCCATCCTGCCGCGCTGGCTGAAGGTGAAGGACGCGGTCGACTTCGTGGCCGGCGTGCACCCGCGCTTCGACCGCAGCAAGGCCGAGCGCTACATCGCCAATACCAAGCTGCGGCCTGGCATGCGGGTCAAGGAAATGTCGAAGGGCATGATCGTCCAGCTGCACCTGGCGCTGGTGATGGCGATCGACGCCAAGCTGCTGGTGCTCGACGAGCCGACCCTGGGCCTCGACATCATCTACCGCAAGCAGTTCTACCAGAACCTGCTGGAAGACTATTTTGATGAGCTCAAGACCATCGTCATCACCACCCACCAGGTGGAAGAAGTCGAGCACATCCTCACCGACCTGATGTTCATCCGCGACGGCAAGATCGTGCTGGCCGCCTCGATGGAAGAAATCGGCGAGCGCTATATCGAAGTGATGGTCCCGGCCGACAAGGTCAGCGCCGCCAACGCGCTGGCCCCGATCGACCAGCGCACCGTGTTCGGCAAGTCGGTCATGCTGTTCGATTCGAGCAGGCCGGGCGGCGCCTCGCGCAGCCAGCTCGCCACGCTCGGCGAGACCCGCAACCCCAGCGTCGCCGACCTGTTCGTCGCGACCATGAAAGGAACCTACGCATGAATACGATGAAATGGCTGCTCCGGCGCGAGTTCTGGGAGCACAAGGGATCCTTCTTCTGGGCCCCGCTGGCCGTCGCGGCCGCGATGATCCTGTTTATCGGCGGCGGCTTCCTGTACAGCATGGCCTTCGGCGGGCCGCAAAATATCCAGTTCGACGGCCAGACCGTGGTCTCGTTCCAGGGTTTCCCGCCGGCGCTGCGCTACAAGATCGCCAACATCGCCGCCACCAGCTACCTGGGCGTGGCCGCCCCGCTGTTCCTGGTGCTGTCGGTGGTGGTGTTCTTCTACTGCCTGTCGGCGCTGCATGACGACCGGCGCGACCGCAGCATCCTGTTCTGGAAGTCGCTGCCGCTGTCCGAGCGCGACACCGTGCTCTCGAAAGTCATCACCGCCCTGTGCGTGGCGCCGATGATCACGATCGCCATCGCGGTCGCCACCGGATTGCTGCTGCTGGTGCTGGGCATGATCGGCATCTCGAGCAAGGGCCTGAACCTGTTCGCCCCGGTGCTGAGCCACCCCGGCCTGTACCTGAGCCCCCTGTACCTGCTGGCCTTCCTGCCGCTGTACATCCTGTGGGCCTTGCCGACGGTGGGCTGGCTGCTGATGGTGTCCAGCTGGGCGCGGTCGAAAGTCTTCCTGTGGGCCGTGGGCACCCCGCTGATCGTGCTGATGCTGCTCACCTGGTTCAACTTCCTGGTCGGCCAGTTCTCGAGCTCGATCATCGACATCGACTTCTTCGCCGAACAGGTGATCCTGCGCGGACTG
Organism: Massilia yuzhufengensis; assembly: GCF_900112225.1. Lineage (GTDB taxonomy): Bacteria > Pseudomonadota > Gammaproteobacteria > Burkholderiales > Burkholderiaceae_D > Telluria > Telluria yuzhufengensis. Next base: position 54,906 of record NZ_FOLD01000002.1, read on the forward strand.
GGCGGCCTCACGCCGGGCGTCTGGCTGAGCGAAATCGACGGCAGCCGTTTCACCGGCATGGACCAGGGCCTGGATGCGATGCTGGTGCTGGGCGAGTCCTACCGTACCCTGGCTTCGCCCGGTGTGTGGGTTGGCGCGGTGCTCGGCAGCGCGATGATCTACGCGGCGATGCGCCTGCGCCGCTACCGCGACGAGGGCTGACCGCGATGCGCCGACTCTCCAGCATCACGCTCGCCACCCTCCTCCTCTGCGGCGCCGCCGGCGCCGCAGAAAAAGAAGCGGTGCGCGAACTCGACCCCGTGCATGTCAACGCCATGCGCAATCCGGAAGTGCGCAAGTACAAGGTGATCGTGGCCGGCCTGGACGCCTTCGAGCGCGACCGCAAGCTGGCGCCCGCCGCCGAACGCCTGCTGTTCCGCGTGACGACCCGCAAGAAGGATGAATCGCCCGAACCGCTGGCGGTGCGCCTGGCCGGCGACGACGGCTTCAAGCTGCCCCTTGCCATCGACGCCAGCGGACGCTTCACGGTGCCGCGCAGCGAGGCGGCACTGGATGCGGCGAGCGAGCTCGAACTCAATCGCAAGAAGGGCGTCTACCGCACCGAGCCAGAGATCCGCACGCCGGGCCTGCCGGACAACCAGCGCCGCCTGGGCGACCTGCGGCTCGAATGCAAGGTGACGATCGCGATGGCCAAGGCCGAGATCCCGACCTTCTGGGTGCTGACCATCAACACCTTCCTGATGCGGACCGACTGGTGCGGCTTCTTTGGCGACCCGGACGACACCCGCTTCGAAGGCGCGAGCAGGCATGCGCATTTCGGCTACCGCACCGACCGCCCGCTGGCGCGGGCGCTGCTGGTGGACGGCAACCGCTCGGCGTTGCTGAAAGTGGAAGGCAGGTCGTTCAACGTCCCGATCGGCAACCACACATGGAGCGACGATGCGGTGGTCGAACTGACCTGGGCTGAAGCGGCTACTGGAACTGCTGGCGAAACGCCTCGAACTGCGCCTTGAGGTCCTCGAGTTCGCCGCGCAATGCGGCGACTTCCTGTTCCAGCTGGCCCACGCGGCTGGCGCCGCCGCCGCCGAGCGCGGCGCCCGACGACGGCGCCTCGTAGGTGGCGGAAATTTCTCCGGCCAGCAGATGGCCGTAGCGCGGCTCCTTGGTGCCCGCCGCGCGGTCGAGGCGGACCACCAGCGGCGGGTATTTATCGATCAGGAACTGCAGCGTGGTCTCGACGTCCTGCACGCTCTTGAACTCGTGCATGCGGCCGGTGCGGGTGCGGATCTCGCCGGCGGTCTGCAGGCCGCGCAGCATCAGGATGCTCAGCACCGCCACCTTGTCCTGCTCCAGCGTCCACTTGATGCGCATGCGGTGCTCGTATTTCACGACCCGCGCGCCGGCCTGCGAGATGGCGCTCACCAGCTTGCGCTCGATGAGGCGCTGCAGCGTGTCCTGCACGGTGTCGTCGGTGAGCTGCATGATCGGGTCGCGGCTCGACACCTGGTTGCAGCCGTTGACGATCGCGTTGAGCGACATCGGGTAGTTATCGGGCGTGAGCGCCTCTTTTTCCGCGAGCACCGCCAGCACGCGGGTTTCCAGTTGGTCCAGTTCGGCGCCATTGGCGGGCGTGCCCGTCGCTTCGTTCGTCATGCGTGTCCTTATTCGACCAGTCGGTTCAGTTGTTCCGAATCGAGTTTATCACCCTCCTCCACCCGCGGACAACACAGCCCGGCCTCGCGCATGGTGTTGGTGAGGCGTTCGATCTGCTCGTCCTGGCGCGCCACGTGGTCGATCAGGCCGCGCAGGGCTTTCGACAGCGGGTCGTCGCCGTTGGGCGTGACGCCGTAGGCGGCGAACAGGTGGGCGCTGCGCGACTGGTCTTCCTTGCGGATGATGTGGGCCGGATTGCCCACCGCCGTGGCGCCACCGGGGACTGGCTTGATCACCACCGCGTTGGAGCCGATCTTGGCGTACTCGCCCACCGTGAACGCGCCCAGCACCTGGGCCCCGGCCCCGACGATCACGCCGCGCTCGAGCGTCGGATGGCGCTTGGTGCCGGCCACCAGCGTGGTGCCGCCCAGCGTGACACCCTGGTAAATGGTGCAGTCGTCGCCGACCACGGCGGTTTCGCCGATCACCACGCCGAAGCCATGGTCGATGAAGACCCGGCGGCCGATCACGGCGCCGGGGTGGATTTCGATGCCCGTGACGATGCGGGCGAGGTAGGAAATGAAGCGGCCGATCCACTTGAGGTTCAGCTTCCAGCAGGCGTGCGCCCAGCTGTGCATGATGACGGCATGCAGGCCGGCGTAGCAGGTCAGGACTTCCCAGCCGTTACGGGCGGCGGGGTCGCGCTGGATGATGCTATGGATATCGTCGCGTAAGTTGGAAAACATAATATGGATGATCGCAAACCAAGTGATGATGGTAGCGCATGTCTATTCGGTTTGCTTGCGGGGGGAGGATCCTGCGGGGCTGCGCAACGGAATTAGGTTCCGGCCTGCGCCGGAAGTCGTAGGCGCCAGTGGCGCGTACGACGTGCTGAGAGATGTGGCTGGATGAAAGCTAGCGGCTTGCTAACGTACTTGACCCCTCCAGCCTGAAGACCGTCGTCCCGGCGAAGGCCGGGAACCAATTGTGCGTGAAACCAGTTAGCTCTCGCGCGACAGGCGCTGGCGCCGCGCCTCGTACAAGCACACCCCCGACGCCACCGACACATTCAAGCTCTCGACCGAACCGAACATCGGAATATTCACCAGCACATCGCAGGTCTCGCGCGTGAGGCGGCGCATGCCTTCGCCTTCCGAACCCATGACCAGCGCGGCCGGCCCGGTGAAGTCGGCTTCGTACAGGCCGCGGTCGGCGTCGTCGGACGTGCCGATGAGCAGGATGTCGCGTTCCTTCAGCTCGCGCATGGTGCGCGCCAGGTTGGTGACGGTGATGTAGGGGACGGTTTCGGCGGCGCCGCTGGCGACCTTGGCGGCGGTGGCGTTCAGGCCCACCGCGCGGTCTTTCGGGACGATGACCGCGTGCGCGCCGACGCCGTCGGCCACGCGCAGGCAGGCGCCGAGGTTGTGCGGGTCGGTGATGCCGTCGAGGATCAGCAGCAGCGGCGGACCTTCGATGGCGTCGAGCAGTTCGTCCAGGTTGCGCGCCAGCGCCAGCTGGCTGGCGAAGGCGATCACGCCCTGGTGGCGGCGGGTGCCGGTAATCTTGTCCAGGCGTCCGGCATCGACCGGCATCACGCGCACGCCGGCGGCCTTGGCGTTGGCGACCAGGTCCTGCATGCGGCGGTCCTGGCGGGTGGCGTCCACGAAGATCTCTTCCACCGACTGCGCTTCATGGCGCAGGCGCGAGGTGACGGCGTGGAAGCCGAATAGCATTTTGTTTTTCATGTCTTACGTCTTCTTCCTGCTGGTTTTGGCAGCGGGGGTCTTGGCCTCCGCCTTGGTTTTCGGTGCGCTCGACTTGGCGGCACTCTTGCTTGGGGTCTTGCTGGCGGTCTTGCTGGCGGTCTTGCGCGCGGCCTCCGGAGCCGCAGCCTTGCGGCGGCTGCCGGTCGGCGGCACGAAGACGACTTCTTCTTCTTCGACCGGTTCGGCTTCGGTGCTGGTCAAGCGCGACGGCTTCACTGCGCCTTGCGCGCCCTGGCCCTGGCCACGGCCGCGGCCTTTGCCCTTGGCCGGCTTGCCATTGCCCTCCATCGCTTCGATGGCCGCCTGGCGGGCGCGTTCCATCGGCGCCGGCACCGCCTCGGGCGCGTCGGCCAGCACCAGGTCGATCTTGCGCGACTCGAGGTCGACCTTGGCCACCTTGACGCTCACCTTGCTGGTCAGGCCGTAGCGTTGGCCGCTGCGCTCGCCGATCAGTTCATGGCGCGCTTCGTCGTACTTGAAGTAATCGGTGCCCAGGGCGCTGATGTGCACCAGGCCCTCGACGTACAGCTGGTCGAGCGTGACGAACAGGCCGAAGGCGGTCACGCCGGACACGGTGCCGGTGAAGTCTTCGCCCAGCTTGTCCTGCATGAAGAAGCACTTGAGCCAGTTCTCGACGTCGCGCGAAGCTTCGTCGGCGCGGCGCTCGTTGGCCGAGCAGTGCACGCCCAGCGCGTCCCAGATGGTCAGGTCTTTTTCATTTTTCTGCGTGCCCGCCGCCTTGTCCTTGGCGGCCTGCTTGCGCGCCGAATTCGACACCGTGGTGTTCAGCTTGCCCAACTCGATGCCTTTCGGCTCGTACTTCTTCCCTAGCAAAATGGCCTTGATCGCGCGGTGGGTCAGCAGATCGGGGTAGCGGCGGATCGGGCTGGTGAAGTGGGCGTAGGCCTCGTAGGCCAGGCCGAAGTGGCCGACGTTGTCGGGGCTGTAGACGGCCTGCTGCATCGAGCGCAGCAGCATGGTCTGCAGCAGCGCCGCGTCCGGGCGCTCCTTGATCTTCTGCATGGTCTCGGCGTAGTCGCGCGCGGTCGGCTTGTTGCCGCCGCCCAGGTTCAGGCCCACCAGCTTCAGGAAGGTGCGCAGCTGCAGCAGCTTTTCCTCGGTCGGCGTAGCGTGGATGCGGAAGGTGCCCGGATGCTTGTGGCGAATGAGCAGGTCGGCCGCGCACACGTTGGCGGCCAGCATGCACTCTTCGATCAGGCGGTGCGCATCGTTGCGGGTGCGCGGGATGATCTTCTCGATCTTGCCCACCGCATTGCAGACGATGTAGGTCTCGGTGGTTTCGAAATCAATCGCGCCGCGTTCCTGGCGCGCCTTGAGCAGCGCGCGGAACGCTTCGTTCAGGTGCAGCAGGTGCGGCACGATGCCCGGACGGCGCGCGGCTTCGGGGCCGGCGGTGTTGCCGAGGATATCGGCCACTTCGTCGTAGGTCATGCGCGCGGCCGAGTGCATCACGGCCGGGTAGAACTGGTAGGCGGTCACTTCGCCGTCGAGGGTGACGACCATGTCGCACACCAGGGTGCAGCGGTCCACCGCCGGGTTCAGCGAACACAGGCCGTTGGAGAGCTTTTCCGGCAGCATCGGGATCACGCGGCGCGGGAAGTACACCGAGGTGCTGCGCTCGATCGCATCTTCGTCCAGCGCGTCGTTCGGCTTGACGTAGTGGCTGACGTCGGCGATGGCCACCAGCAGGCGGTAGCCGCGGGTCTTGCCGATCTTGACCGGCTCGCAGTAGACCGCGTCGTCGAAGTCGCGTGCGTCGGCGCCGTCGATGGTGACCAGTGGCACGTCGCGCAGGTCGACGCGGTCGCGCAGGTCGGCGTCGATCACTTCGTTCGGCAGGCGGTTGGCCTGTTTCAGCGCGGCTGGCGAGAACACGTGCGGCACGCCGAATTTGCGCACCGCGATTTCGATTTCCATGCCCGGGTCGTCGAGCTCGCCCAGCACTTCGTGGATGCGGCCGGTCGGCTGCTGGAAGCGCGATGGCTGTTCGATGACTTCGACGCTGACCACCTGGCCGGCCTTGGCCTTGCCCGGGCCGCCCGCCACCAGGATGTCCTGGTTCATGCGGTTGTCTTCGGGCGAGACGATCCAGACGCCGCCCTCGTTCATCAGGCGGCCGATGATGTGGGTGTTGGCGCGCTCGACCACTTCGACGATCGTGCCTTCCAGGCGGCCGCGGCGGTCGGTGCCGGTGACGCGTGCGCGCACGCGGTCGCCGTGCAGGACCTTGTTCATTTCCTTGTCGTTCAAGAACAGGTCGGCGCCTGCTTCGTCGGGGATGACGAAGCCGAAGCCGTCGCGGTGCGCGCTGACGCGGCCGGTGATGAAGCTGGTCTGGTCGGCCAGCGTATAGGTACCGCTACGGTCGGCGCGGATCTGGCCGTCACGCTCCATCGCGTTCAGGCGCCGGCCCAGCACTTCCTGTGCGGCAGGCTTGACCTTCAGGGCGCGCGCCAGTTCAGCCGCGTCGATCGGGCTATTGGCAGTACGGAAGACGGCGAGGATTTCTTCGCGGCTCGGAATGGTATGAGTAGGTTGCTTCAAATCGTTTTCTTATTTCTCTTAGTGATCGGCGCCGCCCGTGCGGAACCAGGGAATTGTTTGCCACCTTGACAGGCGTAGTGTAACGGAGAGCCGTGCGATTCGCCTAACTAAGGCGCGAAGCGTGCTCGCGGAAGTCCCAAGTGGAAACCCGAGCGCGGGTCTTTGACTTTTGAAATCCTTCCGCTATAATCTCGGTCTCTTCAGCAACGGCCGCAAGCTGCAGCAGGAGAGAAGGCAGTAGCGGCGGGTGCGTTTGGCGCGATGGGCAACGAAAGTTGATCTAGCGAAAAGTGACAAAGCCTGCTATTGTAGCAGAGTAAGCAGTTCAGTGCCCACGTGGCGGAATTGGTAGACGCGCATGGTTCAGGTCCATGTGCCGCGAGGTGTGGGGGTTCGAGTCCCTCCGTGGGCACCACTCTACCGGAGATGTTTTCCGCAGCAGTTCGTAGTAAAGCAGTTTGTTGTTGCAGTAGCAGTGTCAGTGCCCACGTGGCGGAATTGGTAGACGCGCATGGTTCAGGTCCATGTGCCGCGAGGTGTGGGGGTTCGAGTCCCTCCGTGGGCACCAAACTCTACCTGGACGGTAGTCCCGCAAAACGCCGTAAGCTTTGAAAAAGGCTTACGGCGTTTTGCGTTTTATGCTCCCCGCTTGGACAGGCATGGCGAAGCTGCCTAGACTGCGCCACATGTCCCTGTTCGATTTCTTCCGGCGCCCGCCGACGCCCCGCAGCTACGCCCAGCTCCTGATGAAGAAGCTGGCCATCCATGCTCCCGACGAACCGGTGCGCTTCGACGAGGCGGCGTTTCGGCTGCTGGTCTGCTGCAGCTGTCGTGGGAGTCGCTGTAGGGCGCCTCGGGCACCTGATGGCGCCGATGGCCGATGCCTTCCCGGAGCGTTACCGCGTCGTCGATTTTCCCGACCTGGCGCTGGCGCGCGCGCTCGCCCTGCCTTCCCCGTGATGGCGAGGCTGTCCCGATGAACGATACAAGCTCCCGCTTCTATGGCGACGCCACCTGGCTGGCCGCGATGGCGACGATCGTGCTGGCCGCGCTGGCGGCGCCGGGCGATATCGTCAGTCGCGTCCCGCGCCTGGCGGCGCTGGCCGACGCCGCATCCAGCCACCTTCCATTTGTCGCCGCATTTGCGCGCCTGTCCCCATGGCCGCAGGTGACGACGTTCACGTTCCTGCTCGCCATCGGCCTGGCCTTCCTGGCCATGCCCTTGTTCGTGTACTTCCACGTGCGCCTGCTCGACCCGGCGACACTCAAGGACCGCGCGGATTTCGAATGGTCCTGCTGGCCGATCGCGGCATTGGCATGCATTCCGTTCATCTGGCCCGGCCCGGCGCTCGACGGTGTCGGCCGGCCGGCCGGGTGGGAAGGCGCGATCTGCCATTCGAGGCTGGCGCTGGGCGTGTTCGCCAGCGCGCTGATGCTGGTGCAAATGTACGCGCTGTCCGCGCCGTTCATCTGGCTGAAATGCGCGCTGCACCGGGGGCGCTAGCTGCAAACCCCGGGCGCGGCCAGGTCGTCCAGGATCGGGCAGCTCGAGCGCGCATCGCCATGGCAGGATGCGGCCAGCGTCTCCAGCGTGCGCCGCATCGCTTGCATCTCAGCGATCTTGCGGTCGAGTTCCTCGATGTGGCTGCGCGTTAGTAGGCGCACGTCGGCGCTGGCGCGGTCCTTGTCGTGCCACAGGCCCAGCAAGGTGCCGATCTGCTCGAGCGAGAAGCCGAGCACGCGGGCGCGATGGACGAACTGCAGCACGCGCACGTCTTCGCCCGAATACAGGCGGTAGCCGGCCTGCGTGCGCCGCGCCTGCCGCACCAGGCCGATCGATTCATAGTGGCGGATCATCTTGGCCGACACGCCCGAGGCCCGGGCCGCATCGCCGATATTCAATTGCGGGGCATCTTGCTGCATGCTCATCTCCTGTTGTATCCAGAGGCAGGATACACCTTCCCACGGTGGGAAGCGCAAGACGGCGCTTGACTTGGCGCGCAATCGGGTTAAGCTCGGCAGGTCATGAAACAGATCACCCTCCTCCTCGCGCTTGGCCTGGCAGCACACGCAGCCCTCGCCGGGCCCGCGCCCTGGTACCAGTGGCGCAGCAAACTCAACGGCACTTTAACGTGCTCGCAGACCCCGCTCGGACCGGGCTGGGAAAAATCTGCCGGGCCATACCGGGACGCGCGTTGCGAAAAACTCATTGTTGCTAAATAATGGGGTGGCAAGCGTAGCTCACACGATCCATTCCACAACGGAGGAGACACCGATGTTCACAAGTCCTGAGCAGTTCGCCAACGCCACCAAGACCCTGTTCGACCTGCAGATGCAGACCTTCAACGCCCTTGCCAGCAAGACCGTCAAGAGCGTGGAACAGGTAGTGGCGCTGAACATGAATGCCGCGAAGAGCTCGATGGAAGGCTCACTGGCCGCAGGCCAGGAAATGGCCAAGGCAGGCGACCCGAAGCAGGCGATCGCCGCCCTGCACGCCCGCATGCAGCCGGGCGTGGCCGGCGCCTCGGAATACCGCGAACAGCTGAAATCGATTATCGAGGAGATGCACAAGGAGTTCCGCCAGGCCGCCGATTCGCACGTGACCGAAGCCAAGACCACCCTGTCGGCGCTGATCTACGACGTCACGCAAAACGTCAAGCCGGGGTCGGAAAACGCGGTGGAGATCATCAAGACCGCGATCGACAATGCCTTCAAGGGCTATGAGCAAGTAACGCAAGCCACCCGCCAGGCGGTGCAGACGGTCGAAGACCAGATCGCGAAAGCCAGCTCGATGGTCCAGCCGGGCACGCAAAAAGCAGCAGAATAAACCGGTGGTGGGCGGGAATCCCCGCCCACCACCCGGAAGAAAATTTCATTTATTGCGTCTGGATGAAATTTTCTTTCAACCCTCCGCCTCGATTCCCAGCAAATCCTCCAGCCGCGCCAACGACGCGTCATCCTTGATGACCGAGCGCAGCCACGCGTGCAGCGGCTGTTCGCCCCAGCGCGCGGCCTTTTCGGCCAGGTAGGCCACCGGGCTGTGCGGCTCGGTGCGGCGGAAGAATGCGGCCACGCTGCGCAGCTGGGCCAGCGCCTGCTCGCGGCTGTGCAGCGGCCCCTCCAGCACCGGCACCGGGCTGCCCGCGGCCACCACCATCGGCATGGCGGCCGCCGCGCCGCCAACCGGCGCGGCCACCGGCAGCGAGGGCGCGACCATGTCGATGAAGTCGCGCAGGGCCGCGCGGCCGGCGCCGAAACTCGGGCCGTCGGCCCTGAGGCGCTCGTCGGCGACGTGCTCGAGCTCGGCCAGCGCGGCCAGGCAGTCTTCGGCGCCGCCCGCCAGCAGCTGGCGCGCCGCCTGCGTGGACCTGGCGCGGGCAACTTCGAGTTCGGCCACCGCTTCCGGCCCCTTCGCGCGCGCCGCCTCCCAGCCGCGCACCGTCACGCCCTCGGCCAGCGGGATGTCTTTCACCAGCGGCGCGATGCGGGCGGCGACCCAGGCCAGGTTGCCGATGCGGCGCTCATGTCCGTCTTCGTCGGGCAGCGGGTGCACGCTGTCCCAGTAGCGCGCGCACAGGCCGGCCAGCAGGCGCAGGCTGTCGGCCAGGCCCGCCAGGGCGCCGGTCTTGGTCGCCGCTTCGGCCAGCCAGACCGCCAGCTGCAGGTCCTTGCTGCGCGATTCCAGCAATTCGACGCAGCGGCGGGTGACGAACTTCCAGTCCGCTTCCTTCAGGGTGGTGACCCAGGCGCCCTGCTCGATCGACGGGTCGTCGGCCTGGCGCGCGCGGTTGATGGCGTCGAACTCCGGCGAGAACGCCAGGTCCTCGCCGCAGGGCCGGTCCATGGAAATCGGGACCAGCAGCTTGTCCAGGTTCAGCATGGCCGCTCCTTATTCGATCGCATACTTGAACTTGCCGGCCTTGGTCGCGCCCACCTTGACCCGCGCGATGCTGCCGCCTTCTGCCATGCGCGCCAGCACGCTGTCGGCGATCTCGGGCAGCAGCGTGCCATTGAGGATGTTGTCGACGTTGCGCGCGCCGGAATCGACCTCGGTGCAGCGGCTCAGCACCGCCGACACCAGCGCGTCGTCGTACTCGAAGCGCGCGCGGTGGTTGTCCATCACGCGCGCCTTGATGCGGTCCAGCTTGAGGCGGATGATATTGGTGAGCACCTCGTCGCGGATCGGGTAGAACGGCACCACCGCCAGGCGTCCCAGGAAGGCCGGCTTGAAGTGCTTCATCAGCTGTGGGCGGATCAGCTCGGCCAGCTGTTCGGGCGCCGGCACCTCGCTTACCGGCTTGTTCAGGCAGGCCGCCATCATCTGGCTCGAGCCCACGTTCGAGGTCAGGATGATGATGGTGTTGCGGAAGTCGATCTGGCGCCCTTCGGCGTCGTCCAGCACGCCCTTGTCGAAGACCTGGAAGAACAGCTCGAGCACGTCCGGGTGCGCCTTTTCCACTTCGTCCAGCAGCACCACGCTGTAGGGGTTGCGCCGCACCGCCTCGGTCAGCACCCCGCCTTCGCCATAGCCCACGTAGCCCGGCGGCGAGCCTTTCAGGCCCGAGACACTGTGCGCTTCCTGGTATTCGCTCATGTTGATGGTGACCAGCTTGCGCTCACCGCCGTAGAGGATGTCGGCCAGCGCCAGCGCGGTCTCGGTCTTGCCTACGCCCGAGGTGCCGACGAACAGGAACACGCCCTTGGGCTTGTTCGGGTCGTCCAGGTTGGCGCGCGCGGTGCGCACGCGCTGGGCCACGGCGTGGCTGGCGTGCGACTGGCCCAGGATGCGCTCGTCAAGCAGCGACTGCAGGTTGAGCACCGTGCGCATCTCGTCCTTGACCATGCGGCCCAGCGGGATGCCGGTCCAGCTGGCGACGATCTCGGCCACCGTGTGGCCATCCACCTGCACCGGCACCAGCGGCGACTCGCCCTGCATCGCGCGCAGGCGCTCGGTGAGGGAGCGCATCGCCGTGCCGTCCTGCGCGCGTCCGTCCTCGAGCGCCGTTCGCATCTCATTGATTTCCGCGGCCAGCGCCTGCTCGGCATCCCAGCGCCGCTGCAGGCCGATGCGCTCGTCGTCCAGGCTGCCGCGCAGCTGGCGCAGCTGCGACAGCTTGTCCTCGTGGCTGGCGCCGGCATTGGCCTCGCGCTGCAGCGCCGACACCTGGGCGTCGATGCGCTCGATCTTGCGGGTGCAGTCTTCCAGCGCGGCCGGGGTCGCGCTCTGGCCCAAGGCCACTTTGGCGCAGGCGGTATCGAGCACGCTGAATGCCTTGTCCGGCAGCTGGCGCCCGCTGATGTAGCGGTGCGACAGGCGCACCGCTTCCGTCACGGCGTCATCGTAGATGCGCACATTGAAGTGGCTTTCCATCAGCGGCGCCATGGCGCGCAGCATGGCGCAGGCGGTCGGCTCGTCCGGCTCCTCGACCTTGATCACCTGGAAGCGCCGGGCCAGCGCCGCGTCCTTCTCGAAATACTTCTTGTACTCGCTCCAGGTGGTGGCCGCGATGGTGCGCAGCTCGCCGCGCGCCAGTGCGGGTTTGAGCAGGTTGGCCGCGTCGTTCTGGCCGGCCGCCCCGCCGGCGCCGATCATGGTGTGGGCTTCGTCGATGAACAGGATGATCGCGTGCGGACTTTTCTTCACCTCGTCGATCACGTTCTTGAGGCGGTTCTCGAACTCGCCCTTGACGCTGGCGCCGGCCTGCAGCAGGCCCATGTCGAGCGTGTGGATCTCGACCCCGCGCAGCACCTCCGGCACGTCGCCCTGGGCAATGCGCAGGGCCAGGCCCTCGACCACGGCGGTCTTGCCGACCCCCGCCTCGCCCGTGAGTATCGGGTTGTTCTGGCGCCGCCGCATCAGGATGTCGATGGCCTGGCGGATTTCCGGGTCGCGCCCGATCACCGGATCGACCCGGCCATCGCGCGCGCGCGCGGTCAGGCAGGTGGTGTACTGGTCCAGCGCCGGCGTGGCGCGCGCCGCGCTGGCCGCGACTTCGCCGGCCGCGTCCCCGGGCATCTCGGCCTGTTCCGCCACCGGCTGCGCTTCCTGCGAGCCGCGCGTGATCTTTGCAAAGTCGTGCTTCAGGCGGTCGATCGGGAATTGGCGGAACAAGGGCGAGGCGCGCAGCGCCAGCTGCGACAGCGATGGCTCGGTCAGCAGCGCCAGCAGCAAGTGGCCGCTGCGGATCTGGTTCGGCTGCCCGTTGCCCAGCGAAGCGATCAGCCACGCATGCTCGAACAGCAGCGGCAGGTGGCGCGAGAACACGGGCGTGCGCGCGCTGCCGGTGGCGAAGCGCGCAATCTCCTTGCGCAGGTCGGTCTCCAGGCCCGTCAGGCTGATGTCGCAGCCTTGCGCGACCACGCACAGGTCGCTGCCCGGCTGCTCGATCAGGCCCAGGAACAGGTGCTCGATCTCGACCTCGTACTGCCCCATGCCGACGCAGATCGACGCGGCACGGGTGGCGGCGGCGCGCGTGGTGTCGTTGAGTTTGCCGATCAGGGTCTTGAGATTGATGTCCATCGTATCGCTTCCTTGTGGGTTGAAGTCAAGCGCGCCGGCTGGTGCGCCTGACGGCGTAGTGCAGCGACGAAGGCTGCAGCACCGCATTGAAGTTCACTGGCTCGGCCGTGGGCGACACGGCCAGCCGGGCATGGATGACGAAGTTGAGGCGGTTGACGCTGCCCGGGACCACGTCGAGCGTGGCCGTGACGTCGCGCAGGCGCGGTTCGTGGGCTTCGATCGCGTCCTGGATGCTGGCGCAGACGGCGGCACGATCAAGGCTGCTGGTGAGGCAGTAGCTGGCGAAATCGGCCAGCCCGTAGAGCAGGAGCGAGCCGCGCGCTTCCGGGTAGCCATTCAATATTGCCGGGTCGAAGGCCAGGCGCGTGTTGAGCAGCGCCTCGAGGTCGCGCGCCACGCTGTCCTTGAGCTGCTCGCAGGTGATGGGAGTGCCGGCGCAGGCGTCAGGGCGCTCGTCCATGAGGCGGTCCAGCAGGCCCGGCGTGAAGCCCTTCATGGTCTCTCCAAAAAAAGAAGCGCGGCGCCGCATCCTTGCGTGCGCCGCGCGGGGGCAAGCGTGCCGCGTGGGTCAGACCACCTTGTTGGCCGCCAGGTCCCAGCCGCCCGAGGTGTTACCACCGGAGCCGCCGCCGATCTTCTGCTGGGTGTACTTCCACTTGATCTTCGAGAACTTCAGGCCCACGTCTTCCTGGATGATGCTGCCCTCCTTCACGCTCGGTTCCACCGAGCCGATCAGGACGTTCTCGAGCTCGATCTCGAAGTACTTGACGCGGTCGCCCTGGCCATCGGCGCGCATGAACTCCAGCTTGGCCTTGGGGATCGTCTTGCCGGCCGAGCAGGTCTGCAGCAGGATCGGCGAGGCCAGGTCGGCCAGCTTCTTGAACTGGATCTCCTGGTGTTCGCAGCGTTCGGCGGTGTGGCCGCCCCCGGTCGAAGCAGTCGCCGAACGCGGCTGCTTCACGCCCCAGTCCACCGCCAGGCACTCGATCCAGTCCTTGTGCTTGTCGTCCATCGATTCGCCTTTGATCCCATCGATCTGCAGGTATACGTCAATTGCCATGTTCTACTCCATTCACGTTGATAAGGACTGCTTAAGCACTGGTCGACTGCGGCAGCTCCGCGACCAGACGGAGCGAAACGGACAGCTCGTCGAGCTGGAAATGCGGCCGCAGGAAGGACACGGCGCGGTACACGCCCGGGCGGCCCGGGACTTCGGACACCTGCACGCTGGCCTCGCGCAGCGGGAACTGGGCCTTCTGGTCCTGGCTGGCGTTATCGTCCAGCAGGACGTACTGGGTCAGCCAGCGGTTCAGGTAATCCTCGACGTTCGATGCGGCAGCGAAGCTGCCGATCTTGTCGCGCATCATGGCCTTCATGTAGTGGGCGATGCGCGAAACCGCGAAGATGTACTGCAGCTGCGAAGACAGCACGGCGTTCGCGTTGGCCGCCTCGTTGTTGTACTTCTTCGCCTTCTGCGCCGACTGGGCCCCGAAGAAGGCCGCGTACGAGGTGTTCTTGCAATGCACCAGCGAGATGAAGCCCAGGTCCGACAGCTCTTTCTCGCGGCGGTCGGTGATCGCCAGCTCGGTCGGGCACTTGAGCGCGACTTCCCCTTCGTCAGTCTTGAAGGTGTGGGCCGGCAGGTTCTCCACCAGGCCGCCGCCCTCCACGCCGCGGATCGCGGCGCACCAGCCGTAGTCCTCGAAGGCCTTGGTCAGCTTGGCGCCGAAGGCATACGCGGCGTTACACCACAGGTACTTCTGGTGGTCGCTCCCGTCCACGTCCTCGACATAATTGAAACCCTCGGTGGTCATGCCGTCGGCCGGATGGTAAGGCAGGCGTCCCAGGAAGCGCGGCAGGGTCAGGCCGACGTAGCGCGCGTCTTCCGATTCGCGGAAGGCCTTCCATTTGGCGTATTCGACCGTGTCGAACACCTTGGCCAGGTCGCGTGGTTTACCCAGGTCGCCGAAGCTGTCGATGCCGAACAGTTCCGGCGAACTCGACGTGATGAAGGGCGCGTGGCTGGCCGCGGCCACGTGCGACATCTGCTCGAGGAAGTAGATGTCCTCGGGCTGGCGCGAGATCTCGAAGTCGCCGATCAGGGTGCCGTAGGGGGCGCCGCCGAAGGTGCCGAATTCTTCTTCATAGACTTTCTTGAACATGCTGCTCTGGTCGAACTCCAGCGCCGACTGGAAGTCTTTCACCAGCTCGCGCTTGCTGGCGTTGAGCATGCGCACCTGCAGGTTGGCGCCCGTGGCGCTGTTCTTCACCAGGTAGTTCAGGCCGGTCCAGCTGCGCTCGAGCTTCTGGAATTCGGGCGCGTGCATCACGGCGGAGAGCTGCTCCGAGATCATGCGGTCCAGTTCCGCCAGGCGCGCGTCGATCATGGCCGACAGGTTGTTCGACATGACCATGGTGCCCTGCATCACCTGGGTCACCAGTTCCGAGATGATGTCGCGCGCGCGTTCGTGTTCGCTGCTGGACTTCGCCACCCGGCTTTGCTCGACGATCTGGTCGAGCAGCGAATCGTCGAGTTCCACCGAGGGCGCGGCCGCGGTTTTCTGTACATTGGTATCGAGGACTGCCGCCATCTCACGCCTCCCCTTCTTCTGTGCCCTGCTTGCGCAGGCCTGCGAGTTTCTCGGTATTGCCCAGCACCTCGCTCAGGATGTCTTCCAGCTTGTCGTTCCCGGCCAGCTTGTTGCGCAGGTCGGCCAGCTTGGTGCGCGCTTCCAGCAAGCCGCTCAGGGGCTTCACCTGGCGCACTACCGACTCCGGGCGGAAGTCGTCCATCTCCCTGAACTGCAGCTGCACCGCGAACTGCCCGCCCTCGGCCGACAAGTGGTTGTCGACCCGGAAGCTGGCCACCGGCGCCACCGCGCCCAGCACCTCGTCGAAATTGCTCGCATCGACGTTGACGAACTTCTTGTCCTTGAGGCGCTTCTTTTCCGCATCCGGGTCGGTGCCGAAGTCGCCCACCACGCCGACGACGAAGGGCAGTTCCTTGTTCTCGATGGCGTCGCCGATCTCGACGTCATACGTCATCTGCACGCGCGGCGCGCGCACTTTCTGCAAGCGTTTCTGCACGCTTTCACTCTTGGCCATGTCGACTCCAGGTTGCGGGGATGGGGACAGCCGGGGGCGCCGGCCGCGCGGATTATTTGAGGCCGCTGAACGGATCGTTGCTGCTGCTGGCAGCTTTCTTCTCGGGCGGGGCGGAGGCGGCGGTGGTGGAAGACGAGCGGACCCGCACCGGCGTCGTCTTGACCGCGTCGCCCTTCTTGAACAGGTCGTTCTCGCCGAGGCTGGTGCGCAGCAGCTTGGCCAGGTCCTGCGCCTCGCTCTTCACGTCGCCATTCAGGTTGTTCTTGCGGGTCAGGTCTGCCAGCGCCTTGCTGGCCACCCGCAGGCCGCTGACGGCGACGATGCTGTGCGCCACCGTATCGTCCGGGTCGCGTTCGAGCGCCTCGTGCGCGTTGGTGATCGCCTCGCCATACACGCCGGCGTTGAAGCGGATCTGCGCCATCTTGACCCACGGGCGCTTGTCGACCGGGTGGGCGTCGCCCGCGGCCTTGAGCATGGCGTAGGCTTTTTCTTCCTGTTTCGACGCGATGGCGATGTCGGCGTCGGTAAAGACCTGTTCCCCTGCGTTGGCGGTCGACTTGGCGACCACCTTGTCGGTCGTGGCGCACCCGGCCAGGGCGACGACTCCCACGATCATCAACGGCATCAAGCGTTTGCACATCATGCTGGCTCTCCACGACAGTTAAACCAGCCACCATTATTCGCATGCCGAGTTTCAGGAAATTGCGGACCGTCAAGCAAAGCCGAGTTCGCTTTAGTTCTCCCGTGGATGGCTTGCGCTTGCGCCCGATCAGGGCAGCCGCGCGCGGCTCCGGTTCAATCCGTGTTTGATCCTTCAATCGATGAATAAAGGAAATGGCGATGAGAACAGCTTTCTTGCTGGCAGCGCTGTGCTGCGCGTCCCTGCTGTCGGGCTGCGGCAGCAACGGGCTCGCCAGCGCGGCCCTCGAAGCGACCGGCCTGCGCAAGCCGCCCGAGCTGCTCGACTCCCAGAAGCCGCCACGCACGGTGCTGCTGCGCCTGCACGCCTCGCCCAAGCTCAACGTCGACAAGCGCGGCCAGCCGCTGGCGCTGGCGGTGCGCGTCTACAAGCTGCGGCAAAAAGAAGCTTTCGAGCAGGCGCCCTACTCCGCCTTCCTGAACCCGCAGGCCGAGCGCGACAGCCTGGGCGCCGACCTGCTCGAGGTGCGCGAGCTGATGCTGGTGCCGGGCCAGCAGCTCGAGCTGACGGAAAAAGTGAGCCGCGAGGCCGGCCACGTGGCGGTGGTCGCCCTGTTCCAGCGCCCGGCCGACCAGCGCTGGCGCGTGACGATGACCGCCGCCGAGGCCGAGCTCACCGGGCTGACGGTCGGGCTGCACGCTTGCGCGCTCACGATGGGCGGCAGTTCCCAGGCATCGATGCTTTCTTCTGTGCGCTGTCAATGAACGGCTTGTCGTTTCCGCCAAGCTAGGAATTTCTGGAGTCGAAGGCGAGGTCGATGTGAGCATGCCAGCGAAGCTACTGTGGGGCGAAGGATTGTTCTTGCGGCCCCAGCATTTCCAGCAGCAGGACCGCTACCACGAGGCGCGCCTGAACCAGACCGCGGCCGCCCTCCATCCCTATGCCTGGGGCGTGCGCAAGCTGGTCGTCGACCACGACGCCCTGCGCCACGACGTGCTGCGCGTGGAAGAGTTGTCGGTGCTGTTCCCCGACGGCGAGGTGGTCCGCGCGCCCGACGGCGACCCGCTGCCGCTGCAGGTGCGCCTGGGCGAATTGCCGGCCGGCCTGCAAAGCGTCACCTTCCACGCCGCGCTGCCTTCCCTGAAGGCCTGGGGCGAGAACACCACGCTCGACAGCGAGCTGCACGCCGACGCCCGCTTTTCCAGCCACGAGCACGAGACCCAGGACCTGTACACGCGCGCGGCCGAGGCGCCGATCACCTACCTGCGCAAGGCGCTGCGCCTGGTGGCCGACACCGAGCCGCTCGAAGCCTACGACAGCTTCCCGCTGGTGCGCCTGCGCCGCGTGCCCACCGGCGGCTTCGAGGCCGATCCGTCCTTCGTGCCGCCCAGCCTGTCGATCGATGCGGCGCCGGGCCTGCACCTGAGCCTGGCGCGCCTGATGGAAAAGCTGCTGGCCAAGGTCAACGCCCTGTATGGCCACATGCGCGAGCCGAGCAAGAACGTGATCGAGATCCGCGGCGGCGACGTCTCGGCCTTCTGGCTGCTGCACACGGCCAGCACCGGCTACGCCGCGCTGTCGCACTACCTGGGCCACCGCGACCTGCACCCGGAGCGCCTGTTCGGCGAGCTGCTGGCGCTGGCCGGCGGCCTGATGACGTACTCGCGCAGCTACCGGCTGGAAGACCTGCCGTCCTACGTGCACGCTGACCCGGGGCCGCAGTTCGCGCGCCTGGACGGCATCATCCGCGACTTGCTCGATACCGTGATCTCGGCGCGCTATTTCACGATCGTCCTGAACCGCGAGCGCCCGTCCTACTACCTGGGCGCCCTCGATTCGGGCCGCATCAACCTGCAGACCACGCTCTACCTCGCCGTGTCGGCCGACATGCCGGCGCTGCAGCTGGTGGACGTGGTGCCGCTGCAGTTCAAGGTGGGCGCGCCGGAAGACGTCGACAAGTTCGTGCTGTCGGCCCTGCCCGGCGTGAAGCTGGTGCACGCCCCGCAGGTGCCGGCGGCAGTGCCGGTGCGGCCCGATACCTATTACTTCATCCTGGAGAACCGAGGCATGCTGTACGAAACGATGCTCAAAGCGCAGGCGATCTCGATCTATGTCCCCAACGGGATCCGCGACCTGCGCCTCGAACTGGTCGCGGTGGCGGCATGAACGCCTTCGTCGAACGGCGCGTGGCGCCGCAACCCGGCGCCCGCGCGGCCCGCCCGCCGCAGCGGCTGGTGGACATCATGTACGAAGGCTTCTACGCCCTGTTCCTGCTCAAGAACGGCTGCGGGCCGCAGGACAAGGTGGCCTTCTCCGACAACATGACCGGCTTTCTCGCCGACGTCGACCGCAACGCCAAGGCGCTCGGCATCTCGGCCGACGACGTCACCGCCGCCAAGTACGCGTTCTGCTCGGCGGTCGACGAGATCATCCTGCGCTCGACCTTCGACGTGCGCGAAGCCTGGGAAACCCGGCCGCTGCAGCTGCGCGTGTTCGGCGACCAGCTCGCGGGCGAACACTTTTTCCACCGCCTCGAAGACCTGCGCGCCAAGGGCCAGGTGCATGTGGAAGCGCTGGAGGTGTTCCATATGTGCCTGCTGCTGGGCTTCCAGGGCCGCTACGCGCTCGACGGGCGCGACAAGCTCGATTACCTGGTGGCCCGCCTGGGCGACGAAATCGCCCGCATGCGCGGCCGCACCCGCGGCTTCGCACCCCACGCCGAGCGGCCGGACCAGGTGGTCAACCGGCTGCAGAGCGATTTGTCGCTGTGGGTGCTGGCGGCCGTGTTCATGGTGGCGGGGCTGGGGGCGTATGTGGGCTTTCGCACGGCGCTGTCGAACGAGACGGGGACGGCGATGGCGAAATATAACGACCTGGTGAAGTTGCCGCCGAAGGCGGCGCATGTGACCATCACGCTACCGTAGTTTTCGTGGGTTCGCGGTACGCTACCAAACTGGGTCCCGGCCTGCGCCGGGACGACGTGCTTTCATTGTTGGCCTAAAAACCGTCGTCCCGGCGCAGGCCGGGACCCAAGCTATTCCGCAACCCTACTGCACCACCTTGAACTCAATCCGCCGATTGCGCGCCTTCCCCTCCGGCGTCCGATTATCCGCCACCGGCCGATCCGGCCCCTCCCCCGACACCGCAATACTGTCCTGCGCAATCCCCTTCCCGACGATATAGGCTTTCACCGCCTCCGCCCGCGCCTGGCTCAGCGACAGGTTGCCCGCGCGCGAGCCGGCGTTGTCGGTATGCCCGATCACTTCCACCTTGACGCCCTTGAGCTTCTGCATCGCCTCGCTCATCTGGTCCAGCACCTTCATGCCCGCCTCGGTCAGCGCCGCCTTGCCCGATTCGAATTCGATGATCCGGTTCGCCAGCGCCGCATCGAGCACGCCCTGTTCCGACACCGCCACCCGCAGCCCGTTATTGACCGTATACGAAGAATTCAGGCTGGCGGCGATGTCGCCGGCGATCTGCTGGCGCTGGGCTTCGTTGGCGACGTCGCCGCGCAGGCTGACCTTGTTGCCTTCGACCTTGAGCTGGCCGCGGCTGACCAGCTTGAGGTTCGGGTTGATCAGCTTGGCCACATACTCGTTCCAGTTGGCCGGCGCCGCCACGGTGCCGACCGACAGCTGGTCGACCACGCGCGAAGCGCCGTAGACGATGCGCAGGCGGTCGAGCAGCGCGGCCTTGGTCGGCTCATCGGCCACGGTGCCGCTGACGACGATCGGCGCGTCCTGGTCGGCGCGGGCGGGGCCGGCCAGGCACACGAGCAGCAGCACGCTGAGTATCACGGGTGGTTTCACGTCGCAGCTCCAATGAAGGTCTTCATGAACATGTCGCGTGCGAGGCCAAGCGGCAGGTCGGCCTGGGCCAGGTAGCTGGCCAGCGAGCGCACGTCGGTATCGATATACAGCTGCTCGTCGATCCAGCCGGTGTCGCTCAGGCGTACCTGCTGGTCGGCGCCCACCAGCGGGTCGACCAGGGCGCGCAGGGTCGCGGCCAGCGCGGCGCAGAAGCCCACCACCAGCACCGGCCGGCCCTCCTGGCGGGTGATGAAGATCGCCAGGTCGAAGCTGGCGCGGCGCAGGAACGGCGCCACCAGCTGCAGCCAGAACGCGGCCACCGGGTAGCGCGCCTGCGCGTCGTTCGGCAGCGGCAGCACCAGGCTTTTATGCAGTTCGGCCGGCTGGCTGTGCATCACCGGCTGCAGCAGCAGACCGAGCGCCAGCACCATGCGCGCGAACTGGCGCTCTTCGAGCAGCGCGCCGAGCGAGCCGATTGTGCCGTTGGCCATCAGGTGCGACAGCGTCGGTTCGACCTCGCCCAAGGTCACGGCGGCGTCGGCGATGGCCTGCAGGTGCGGGCTCGGGTCGAGCTCGCACAACACGCGCGGGCACATCGACTCGAGGAAGGTCCACAGCGGCGCGAAGGCCAGCGGGCAGCGCGTCACAAACGCCGCCGGGTCGGCCACCGCATGCGTGCGCGCGGCCAGGAAGGGAAAGCGCCGCCCCGACTGGTCGTGGCTGGCCAGCAGGTGGCCGGCGATCGCATGCCGGCGCGCGGGCCCCACCAGGGCGAAGCTCACGGCCGGCATGGCGTCGTAGTTGATGCGCCAGCGTGCGTCCTCGGCCAGCTGCGTCATCACCTGGGCCAGCCAGCGGTCGAGCATGGCGATGGCGGCCGGGTCGTCGGCCAGCTTCACGAAGTCGGCGCGCGCCGGGATCTTGCCGAAGTAGCCGATCCGTTCCGAGGCGGGGCCGCGCATCACTGCCCCCCGCCGGTGGAGGCCAGCGCCGGCGCGTCCGGCGGCCGGCCGACGATGGTGGGCGGCAGGCGCAGCCCGCGGAAGCCGGCGCCCTGCTCGCCGCTGCCGTTGGCGGCCGCGCTGCTGACGATCTTCAGGTCCACCGTCACCGCCACGTTCTGGGCGCTCCAGCGCAGCTCGAACACGCCGCCGTCCTTTTTCTTCTTCTGGGCCGCGTCGATCATGCGTTTCAGGCCCGCCTGCCCGGGTTCATTGAGCAGCTCGACCGTGCGCCCGTCGAAGGTGACGGCGCTGATGCGCACCCCGGCCACGCCCTGCGGTCCCGGGTGCACCATATTGATCCAGACGGGGGCCGTGTTCTTGTACTTGAGCTGCTGGCCGTCGATGTCGAGCGTGTATTCGAGCGTGCCGGGCGCCGCCTGCGGCAGGATCTGGAACACCGTCTGCGGGCCGCTGCTGGTCGCTACGCCCTTGGACGACAGCGGTGCGATCCAGCCCGGGAAGCCCGACACCGCCTGGGGCGCGAGCGTGATGCCGATGTCGGCCCAGGTGCGCGGCGCCAGCACCCCGCCGCGGCTGACCACCAGCGGCCCCATGGCGGTATTGACGAACTTCGCCACTTCGCCTTGCGGCCCGAAGATCTGGCCGATCTCGTCGGCGGTGGCTTCGACGTTGCCGCCGGCGGCGAACGGGTACTTGGTGGCGAGAAGGCGCTGGAAGGGTTCGACCACCTGCAACTGCCAGGTCTTGTTGATCTCGGCCTCGGAGGGCAGCACGATCATGGCGAAGGTCTGGATCAAGGGGCGCACCAGCAGCGGGCGCAGGGCCTGCTTCTGGCTGTCGGTCATCCCGGTGAGCATCTGCTCGTCGACGTAGCGCAGTGCGTCGGCCAGCTCGGAGCCGCTGCCTTCCAGGGTCTGCTGCATGAACTGCTTGGCGCCGGGGCCGGGGTCGCCCTGGTTTTTCAACGCGTTGAGGCGGGTGCGCAGTTTCGACAGGGCGTCGAGGTAGCCTGTCATGAGCGAGGCATCCTTTTCCTTGACCCCGACCAGGCGCGCCACGCCGGCGAACTCGCGCCCGATCGGGCCGGCGCCGCTTTGCCCGCCCAGCAGCGCCGCCGGGTCGATCGCGTTGGCCAGGGTGCGCGCATCCGACGGCGCGCGGCGCAGGATTTTTTCCTTGAACCAGTCGGCGAACCCACGCTCGGTCTGGCTCGACCCCGCCCCCGCCGCACCGGGGTTATCCCACACGGTTTCGTCGTAGATGAAGCGCAGCAGCTTGGCGATCGGCGAGGTTTGCGGGTCGCCCAGGCGGTTCATGGCCTGCACGCTGCCGTCGAAACCCTTCAGGTCGGCGATCGCCACGCCCTGCACGAATTTCAGCCACTCGCGCGCATACTCGGCCTTGTACAGGTCGATCAGCGCCTTTTGCACCTGTTCCGGGCTGCCTTCCAGCGTCAGGTCGTCCTTCGAGACGGTTTTCAGGACCCAGTCGGCGCTTTTCGCCTCGCTGTTGGAGGCGTCGCGGATGGCGCCCAGCACGAACTCCTTCCAGGCCTGACGGGTGAAGGCCCCGGAGACCGCATGGCTGCCGGCCACCAGGTTCTGGTCCTGTTCGCCGACGATGCGCGCCACCGTCACCGCCGGGAAGCGGGTCGAGGCGCGGGTCTTGATGTCGTTGTACACGCGCTCGCGGGCCGGAGTGCCGCGCACCACGCGGCGCAGGTGCTCGCGGGTGCTGTCCAGGAGGCTGAGCTTGAGCGTCATCTGCGGCCAGGCCGGGTCGTTCACCTGCGACAGGTGGAAGGTCAGCAGGCGTTCGGCGCTGCGGATCATCTGCTCGCGCGGCATGTTGCCGCGGTTGGCGTCGAGCCAGGTGCGCCAGTAGCGGGTCAGCTGGTCGTTCAGGTGGCCAGGCTCGGCGTGCGATTTATCGCCCAGCATCAGGTAGGTCTTGAGGGCGTTGTAGGCGTCGGCCACGCTGGTGGCGGACACGCTCTGGTAAGGCTGGCCGGCCGGGGCTGGTGCGGCGGCCGGCGCCGCATCCGGCGCGGCCGTGGGCGCCAGCTGGAAAGCGTTGGCGTTGACCTCGGCCAGCATGGCTTCCAGCGCCGCCGTCACCGGCTCCACCATCACCGCCCGCACGCCGGCAAAGTATTCGTCGCGCAGCTTGCGCTCCAGCGCTTCGCCCTGGTACAGCCCGAAAGCCAGCGCCCACGGCTGGTCTTCGCGGTACTTGTCCAGTTGCTCGATGCGGTCTTGCAGGATGTCGAGCGCTTCCAGGCGCGACTGCAGGTCGGTGCGCCCGAGCTGCAGCCGGGTCGCCTTGTCGAGATCGGTCTGGACATTGGCCACCAGCTGGCGGTTGCCCATGTAGGACCAGCTCCAGCCGCCCAGCGCGCAGCCGAGCAGGATGGTGGCCCCGAAAAAGGCCGCCACCTTCCAGCGCGCGCTCGACGGATTGGTGTAGCGCTTGACCAGCTCGCGGTCGGCGAAGATCACCTTGCGGAACAAATCGAGCAGGAAGTAACCGGACTGCTCGGCGACCTCTTCCCCTTTCTGCTCGCGCAGCGCCAGGTCGAAGCGGCTGGCCACGCGCTTGCTCGACAAGTCCTGCACGCTGCCTTCCTGCAGCGCGCTGGTGAAGTAGAAGCCGCGGAACACCGGCTTGAACTGGTAGGTGTTTTCTTCGAACAGGGTCGAGAGGAAGGCGCGCAGCGGCGTCTTGATGGCCGCGAATTCGAGCGGGAAGGTGAACACGCCGGGCCGCATCTGGGTGCTGCGGTTGGCGCCCATATTGGCCAGGCTCATCTCCTTGAGGCCGTCGTAGAGCTCGTCGAAATGCTCGTCGAAGAAGCCCAGCACGTCCTGGGGCGCGCTGCGGCGGTTGTAGCGCAGGGTCGCGCCCCAGATGCGTTCGCGCTCGGTGCGCTCGGTCTCGGCGAAGAAATCGGTAAAGCCGGCCACCAGGTCGGCCTTGGTGAACACCACATAGACCGGCGCGTGCACGCCCAGGCGTTCGGTCAGTTCCTGCACCCGCGTGCGCAGGCTCTTGGCCAGTTCGTGCGAGGCGCTGGTGGGGCCGGCCACCAGTTCGGCCACGCTCACCGCGATCAGGATGCCGTTGATGGGCGCGCGTGAACGGTGTTTCTTCAGCAGGTCGAGGAAGCTGAACCACTCTTCGCGGTCGGTGTCCTGTACCGAATAGCGGCCCGCGGTATCGAGCAGGATGCCGTCGGTGGTGAAGAACCAGTCGCAGTTGCGCGTGCCGCCCACGCCCTGCAGCGCCTTGTTGCCGGGGATCGGGAACGTCAAGCCGGAGCGCGCCACCGCGCTGCTCTTGCCCGCCGCCGGGTTCCCGATGATCATGTACCAGGGCAGCTCGTAGAGCGCCGCCGCGCCGCGCGTGAGGCCCAGCTTCGAGGTCTTGATGGTGGCGATCGCCTCGAGCATGTTCTTGCGCAGCACCGCCACGTCGCCGGTAGCGCCGGGGCCCTGGTCCTCGCCCGGAATGATGGCCTCGCCCAATTGTTTCGCCATGCGCCCGCGGATATGGCGCCGCACGCCCCACCCCACGCCCCAGAGCGCGAGCAGCAGGAGCCCGGCGATCAGGCCCCAGATCAGGTCAATGCCGATCAGGTCGGCGCCGATGAAGAGGCAAGCCGCAAGCGCGGCGATGCCGATCGCGACCAGCACGCGGCTGTCGGTCAGTAACTGCCAGATTCGGGCCATGGCGGGAGCAGGATGGTGGGTTGTAGGAATGTTCTATTGGAAATGCTCGCATGCCGGCACCGTGCAACGCTTGCGACGCCTCAATAGTTGCCCGGCCGCTAGCGCTGCATGACGCCGCGCATCCGCAGTTCGGTGTGGCCAAAATCCATCATCTTCCAGCGCCCGCCCCAGGTCAGGCCAAGCGATTCCGCCACTTCCCCGTACAGCTGGTAGCCGCGCATGGCCCATGGATCTTTCTCGGAGATGACGAGCTTGCCGTCGCGCAGGAAGGCGCAGTCGGCCGCCAGCCCGTACTGGTGCCAGCTCTGGAAGGCGCGCGCATTGGTGACGTGGCTGCCGGCGCTGGCCAGTTCATCCTGGCGCGCGGGGCTGCGGTAGCCTTCCAGCAGCGCCATGTCGTAGCCGTGCTTTTCCTTCATGATCTTGAAGGCCAGCAGCAGGCGCTGGTTGAAGTCCGGATGCAGCAGGCCCCAGTTGCGGCTGGCGCTCACCAGCAGCGGGCGCACCAGCTCCACCTCGCCGGTGGTGAACACGCTGGGCGGCAGCGCGCTGGGCGGCGCCAGGCGCTCGCCCTGCAGCAGGGCCGCCACCTGGACGTCCGGCATGGCGGTGCCGCCTTCGTACACGGGCAGCATGGCGGGACTGCTCAGGGCCAGCGCCAGCAGCGAGGGGATCAGGACCGCCGGCACGCCGATGGCGCAGGCGATCCGGTGCCGCCGCACGAAGCGCACGATGCTGCCCTGGACGTCGCGCGGGACGCTGCCGCGCACCGCGCCGCTGTAGCGGCTGCCCGCGATCTGCCAGCCGAGCGCGCGCTGCGACAGGCGCTGGCGCAGCGCGCCCAGTCCGCGCGCGACGAAGGCACGGCCGTTCGGGAACAGGGCAAGCCAGATCGCACACGAGGCGAGACAAAAGTACAGAAGGGCGAGAAAAATCAGCACCGGCACCTCCGAGATTGTTTCTAATCAGAATTGGGAGAACCAATCTTAGGAGTAATACCGTGCGGCCTACAGACGAAAATCAACCTGCGTCCATGCGTCCGAACCTGATGTCGCCGCGCCGCACCAGCGGCGAAGACAGCATCCTGGCGATGCTCGAGCGGGATCCGGCGCGCAAGCGCGGCAGCGGCCGGTCCGCCGCACGGCTGGCCTGGTATGGCGGTGGGGCGGCAATGGCGCTGGCGCTGGTGGGCGCGCTGGTCTGGCTGGCGGCGAACAACGACGGCATGCGCCCGAATGCCCAGGAGATGGCGCTGGCCGAAGCCGGCAAGGCGGCCCAGCAGCAGCCGGCGGGCGTGGCCCTGATCCAGGTCGCCATGGCCCCACCCGCGCTCGAGCTCCGGCGAACCAGCGCCGCGGTCATCGTCGACCAGGCGCCTCCTCCGGATGGCGTGCCGCCATTGCGCCTGCTCAAGCCGGCGCCGCCAAAAGCGGCGGCGCCGGCCAGGGTTCCGGCGCCGGATGCGCTCCCGGCCCGTCCCCTCGCGAAAACGGCTGCGCCGCCCCGTCCGGCGCCAGCGCCCGCCCCTGCAGCGAAACAGGCTGCCCGCCCGGCCCCGGCGCCGGCGCGCGTCAAACCGGTGCTGGCGGCAAAAAACACCAATCGACCGGGCCAGGCGAAGGCCCAGCGCGGCACGCCGCCTGTGAAGGCGGCCGACGGCGCGCCCGACGCCGACGTCGCCCTGATCTCGGCTGTGATCCTGCATGCCAACGGCCACGCCCCGGAAGGCTCGCAAATGACCGAGCTGCTGTGCCCGAACAATGCCTGCCAGTCCAAGCCGGCGCAGCAATAGCGTGGCGAAAAGCCACCACCAGCGCCGAAAAACCGGGATAGTGCTGGGTGGTTGATGCCCAAAGGCCTTATACTGTACATAAGCACAGTATGGCCTCACGACATGATCCGGGTTCTGGAAAACGAGTTTTATTATCTGGACAATTTCCAGCGCGTCCTTGATTGGATAGGCGAGCGGTATCGCGACCTGCTCGGAGACGACGAGCTCGCCTTCCTGGCCGCCTTCCCCCAGTTGCCGCACAATGCGCGCGCCCTGTTCGTTCGCATGGTCATGCGCAAGGGAAATTTGTTCCGCGCCAGTAAGCTGGTGTACGCCGAAATCGGCTGCCCGGTCGAAGCATCACACCACCTGCTCGGCACCGGCTGGGTGCAGGCCAACCCGGCCCTCACCCTGGACGAACTGTTCGAGCTGCTGTCCAAGCCCGAGATCGCCGACGCCTTCCGTCCCCATTTGCAGTCGGCGCAGCAGAAGAGCGCGCGCAAGGGCGAGCAGCTGGAAGCCCTGCGTGCGCAATTCGGCGACAGCCGCCCCT
The DNA here is from genome assembly GCF_900112225.1 of Massilia yuzhufengensis. GTDB lineage: Bacteria > Pseudomonadota > Gammaproteobacteria > Burkholderiales > Burkholderiaceae_D > Telluria > Telluria yuzhufengensis. The sequence continues at coordinate 81,981 of NZ_FOLD01000002.1, forward strand.
TCCTCGACTGGTACGAAGGCTGCGCCGACGTGGCCCTGCGCATCCTGGTCAAGCCGCTGTGCGACCGCCTGCGCCTGATCTTCTTCGGCAACCTGCACCAGGACTGGACCGAATTCGTGCTGTCCGACCTCGGCATGTTCCGCTACGAGCAGGTCGAGATCTCGCAGGCCTCGCGCGGTTTCCGCTCGCGCGGCGACGTCGACCATTACCTGCTGCTGCACGCCTGCAAGGAGCGCTTCGCCGCCGGCGAGCCGCTCGACGAGGTGGCGGCCGACCTGCCCTCGCATGCCTTCGACAACGACTGGCTGGTGAGCCGGCGCGAGAAGCTGCTGTTCCAGATCGGCCAGCAATACGAAAAACTCAAGGACTGGGACAAGGCCCATGGCGTGTATGCGCGCTGCCGCTTCCCCGGCGCGCGCGGGCGCGCGATCCGCGTGCTGGAAAAGCACGAGCGCTTCGGCGAAGCCTTTGCCCTGCTCACCCAGGCCCAGGCCGCGCCGGAAAGCGAAGCCGAACGCCAGCACCTGGCCCGCATCGGCCCACGCCTGGCGCGCCGCCTCGGCCACCCGCGCCTGGCCGCGCGCCGCGCGCCCGGCGTCGAGCGCCTCGACCTGAGCCTGCCGATGCCCCCTGCCGGCTGGTGGGTCGAAGGCGTGGTGCGCGATCACCTGGCGCGCGAGGACGCGCCCGTGTTCTACGTCGAAAACGCGCTGGCCAATTCCCTGTTCGGGCTGCTGTGCTGGCAGGCCATCTTCACGGCCATTCCTGGCGCCTTCTTCCACCCCTTCCACCGCGGCCCAGCCGATTTGTACAGTGCCGACTTCCACCACCGCCGCGAAGCCGAGTTCGCGGCCTGCCTGGACCAGCTCGACGACGGCCGCTACCGCGACACCATCCGCCGCAATTTCGCCGACAAGGCCGGCATCTCCTCACCCTTTGTCTGGTGGGAGACGCTGGGCGCCGACCTGCTGGAACTGGCCCTGGCCTGCATCCCGGCGGCCCACCTGCGCAAGTGGTGCGAACGGATCCTGGTCGACGTCAAGGCCAACCGTACCGGTTTCCCCGACCTGATCCAGTTCTGGCCCGCCGAGCAGCGCTACACGATGATCGAAGTCAAGGGCCCGGGCGACCGCCTGCAGGACAACCAGCTGCGCTGGATCGAGTACTGCGGCGCACACCAGATGCCGGTGACGGTCTGCTACCTGCAGTGGGAGCACGCGGCTGGACAGGAAGCGGCTTGAGTTATACCGTCGCGGTCAGGGCGCTGTGCGAATTCACGGCCAAGCAGGGCGACCTCGACCTGCGCTTCACGCCCTCGCCCACCGCCCAGGAAGGCATCGCCGGCCACGCCGTCGTACAGGCTCGGCGTGGCGGCAACTACCAGGCCGAAGTGTCGCTGTCCGGCGACTGGGGCGAGTTGCACGTGCGCGGGCGCGCCGACGGTTACGACCCCGACCAGAACCTGCTCGAAGAGATCAAGACCCACCGCGGCAAATTCTCCGCGATTCCCGACAACCACCGCCACCTGCACTGGGCGCAGGTGCGCGTGTATGGCCACCTGCTGTGTCAGAAACTGGGGCTGGCGCAGGTCAACCTGGCCCTGGTCTACTACGATATCGGCAGCGGCCATGAAACGGTGCTGCGCGAGACCCAGGATGCGGCGTCGCTGTCCGCGTTCTTCGTGCAGCTGTGCGATCGCTTTTCAAGCTGGGCCGCACAGGAAGCGGCCCACCGCGCCGCCCGCGATGCGGCCCTTGGCGCCTTGCGCTTCCCGCATGCCGATTTCCGCCCCGGCCAGCGCGAGCTCGCCGAAAACATCTACCGTGCCAATACGAGCGGGCGCTGCCTGCTGGCGCAGGCGCCGACCGGCATCGGCAAGACCGTCGGCAGCCTGTTCCCGGTGCTCAAAGCCATGCCATCGGCGCGCCTGGACAAGGTCTTTTTCCTGGCCGCCAAAACGCCGGGCCGGCGTCTGGCGCTGGACGCCGCCGCCACCTTGAGCGCGGGCGGCACGATCCCGCTGCGGGTGCTGGAACTGACGGCGCGCGACAAGGCGTGCGAGCATCCCGACAAGGCCTGCCACGGCGACGCCTGCCCGCTCGCCAAAGGTTTCTACGACCGCCTGCCCGCCGCCCGCTCGGCCGCCGCCCAGCTGTCGAACCTGGACCGCGAAGGCCTGCGCGAGGTCGCACTGGCGCACAACGTCTGCCCCTACTACCTGGGCAGCGAAATGGCGCGCTGGGCCGACCTGGTGGTGGGCGACTACAACTACTACTTCGACGGTGGCGCCATGCTCTACGCGCTGGCCCTGGCCAATGGCTGGCGCACCAGCGTGCTGGTCGACGAAGCCCACAATATGGTCTCGCGCGCGCGCTCGATGTACAGCGCGGAACTCGACCGCGCGAACCTGCGTGTCGCGCGCGCCAATGCGCCCGAGCTGGTGAAGAAAGCGCTGGAGCGCGTCGGCCGCGCCTGGACCGGCGTCGACAAGGACGCCCCCGCGCCCTACCAGGTGCTGGACAAGCCGCCCGAAAAGCTGCTCGACGCGCTGCAGAACGCCACCAGCACCGTCAACGACTTCCTCGCCGACTTCCCCGGCCCGCTCGACCCCGACCTGCAGCGCTTCCACTTCGACGCGCTGGGTTTCCTGCGCCTGGCCGAATCCTTCGGCGAGCATTCGCTGTGCGACCTCGGGCGCCATGGCGTGCGCGACTCGACCATCAGCATCCGCAACGTGGTGCCCGCCCCTTTCCTGGCGCCGCGCTTCGCGCTGGCCGGTTCGGTGACCCTGTTCTCGGCCACGCTCAGTCCCTGGCATTATTTCTGCGACCTGCTGGGCATGCCGGCGGACACCGCCTGGGCCGACGTCGCCTCGCCGTTTACCGCCAGCCAGCTCGAGGTCCATGTCGCCGGCGGCATCTCGACCCGCTACCAGCACCGCGCCGCCTCGCTGGCGCCGATCGCCGACCTGGTGGCGCGCCAGTACGCGGACCGGGAAGGCAACTACCTGGCCTTCTTCAGCAGCTTCGACTACCTGGAACAGGTGCTGGCGCAGCTGCGCGAACGCCACCCGCAGGTGCCGGCCTGGCGCCAGGAACGCCGCATGAGCGAGCTGGAACGCGCCGCCTTCCTCGAGCGTTTCACGCTGAAGGGACGCGGGGTCGGCTTCGCGGTGCTGGGTGGCTCGTTTGGCGAAGGGATCGACCTGCCGGGCACGCGCCTGATCGGGGCCTTCGTGGCCACGCTCGGACTGCCCCAGGTGAACCCGGTGAACGAACAGCTGCGCGAGCGGATGCAGGCGATGTTCGGTGCGGGCTACGACTACACTTACCTGTACCCGGGCATGCAGAAGGTGGTGCAGGCGGCCGGGCGCGTGATCCGCACCGAGGACGACCGCGGCGTGGTGTGGCTGATCGACGACCGCTTCGGCAAGCCGGACGTGCGCGGCCTGCTGCCGGCGTGGTGGGACGTCGACAAGCGCTTTATCGCATCATCTCCCTGACCCGCTGGTAGCCGCTGCGGCTGATCGGCAGCTTGACGCCATCCTTGAGCACCGCGCAGTAGTTGTCCTTGCTGGCCGGCTCGATGCGCGTGATCGCGCCGACGTTCACGATATAGGATCGGTGGATGCGGATGAACACCTGCGGGTCGAGCTGGGCTTCCAGCTCGGACAGGCGCTGGTTCTTCAGGTAGGCTTTTCCACCCGCCGTCACCTGCACGTAATCGTCCTGCGCCTCGATGTAGTCGATGCTCGAGGCCGGCACCACATGCACCCGCGCGCCATCCTTGATCAGCACCCGTTCCAGGTAGCCGCGGCGCTGGGCCGCGTCCTGCACCACGGCTTCGAGCTGCGCCGCCTGGGCCGGCTGCGGCTGGCGGCTGCGCGCATGGTCCAGCGCCTGCGCCAGCCGCTCGCGGCTGAAGGGCTTGAGCAGGTAGTCGATCGCATGCACCTCGAAAGCCTTCAGCGCGAACTGGTCGTAGGCGGTGGCGAAGATGTAGTGCGGCTTGCTGCCCGCCAGCTCGACCACCTCGAAGCCGTCGAGCTTGGGCATCTGGATATCCAGGAATACCACCTCCGGCTCGAGCTCGCCGATGGCCTTGACCGCTTCGAAGCCGTTGGCGCACTCGCCCACGATCTCGACGTCGGGATGGTGGCCGAGGAATTCGCGCAGCAGCGCGCGCGCCAGGTGTTCGTCGTCGACGATCAGCACTCGCATGGAACTAGCCTTTCTCTTCCGTTTCCGCGGGCAGCACGAGGTCTACCCGGAACTTGTTGTCGTCGCGCGCCCAGTGCACGCTGCCTTCCCTGCCATAGGCCGCCGCCAGCCGCTGGCGCACATTCACCAGGCCGATGCCGCTGCCCGCCGTCCGCGTCCCGGCGTCGTCCGGGTCGGTGTCGTTCTCGACCCGGATGCGCAATAGCGACCCGGCCCGTTCGGCCACCACCGTGATGGTACCGCCTTCGAGCAGCTGGCCGATCCCGTGCTTGACCGCGTTCTCGACCAAAGGCTGCAGGATCATCGGCGGCAGCAGGCATCCGCCGGCCCCTTCGCCCAGCCGGTGTTCAAAGGCCAGGCGCGGGCCGAAGCGCACCTGCTCGATCGCCAGGAAGCGCTCGGCCAGCTGCACTTCCTCGGTCAGCAGGACCTTGCGGTGGGCTTCCAGGCCGAGGGTCTGGCGGAAGAACCCGGCCAGCAGCAGGCTCATGTCGCGCGCCCGGCCCGCATCGATCGCGGTCAGCGCGCTGATGGAATTGAGGCTGTTGAACAGGAAGTGTGGGTCGATCTGGGTGCGCAGCATGCGCAGTTCGGCGTCCTGCGCCAGCAGGCGCGATTCCAGCTCGCGCGTCTCGGCGCGCCTGGCCCGTTCGAATTCCAGCGCCAGGTAGTGGGCCACCGCCGTCATCCAGTACAGCAGCACCCCGATCCCCAGCATCACCGCCACGAACGGGCGCGTCACCGCCAGCGCCTGGCCCTCGCCCAGCACCAGCCGGCACAGGGCCGCCCAGGCGCTGCCGGCGGCGCACCACAGCAGCGCCGCGGTCAGGGCGCTGAAGGCGAACACCGGCAGCACCGCGCGCAGGCTGCGCTGGGCCAGTGGATAGGCGCGGCACAGATAGTAGGCGGAAAAGCCGCAGCCGATCGCGTAGCACAGCGTGAGGGGCAGCGCGAACAGCAGGCTGGCGCCGGGGCCGGCGCCGCTGCCCGCATGCACCAGCCCGGCGAGCAGCAGGCCCAGCATCAGCCAGGCCAGCAGGTAGAGCGCGATGCTGCGCCGCGCCCACAAGCCGCCATTCATCAGTTGCGCACTTCCACGCCGCCCATGATCGCGTAGCCGCGCACCACCAGGCGCTTGCTGCTGTCGGGCGGGGCGATGGTCTTCTCTTCGAAGCCGCCCATGATCGGCGTGCCCTGCAGGACGACGGTCCAGTCGGGCGGGCACTTGATGGTGACACCGCCCCAGAAGGCGAATACATTGATCACGGCCTCGCCCTGGATCGAGGAGTTGCGCATGTCGAGGGAGCAGCCGCCCAGCACCGCCGTTACTTCGCCGCCGCGGAAGTTCTGGGTCGTGATGCGGCGCTCGAAGCCGCCCAGGATGGCGGTGCACTCCACCACGTCGCTGCCGCCGGTCATGCCGTCCTTGAGCGAGACCGCGGTGGCCAGGCGCGGCCCGGTGATCGCCTTGTACAGCACGAAGCCGCCGAAGCCGATCAGGAACACCGGCCACATGGTGCGCACGTTGAAGTCGATGATGTCCATCCGGTCCAGCAGCAGCAGCACGCCGATGCCGACGAAGGCGCTGCCCATCAGCTGCCCGCCGCGGGTCTGGGTGTCGCACAGCTTGACCGTGCCGATGACGATGAAGGCCATCGGCCAGAACGAGAAGGCGCGGTGCATGTCGAGGATGCCGAGGTTATCGAGCAGGAACAGCAGTCCCATCAGGATCACCAGGAGGCCCAGCACGACCTGGCTGGTCACGCCCTTGGACGAAAGATCATTTTTCATTGCGGTGCTCCGGGTTGTTGAGGGCAAAGCGGCGTGCGATCAGGGGCTGGGCCACCATTTTCACGCCGGCGGCCAGGATGAACAAGGGCCAGCTGTTACGGAAGGTCAGGCCGAAGATGTGTTCGAAGCAGGCGAACAGCCACAGGCCGATGAAGACGGTCCACAGGCCGTTGCCGAATTCGCGCGGGCTCGGGTAGCCGATGGTCTGGTTGATGCCGACCACCACCAGCAGCAGCGGCCAGTAGTGCCAGAAGCTGCCTGCATCGATGTAGTACAGGCGGTCGAGCAGGACGATGCTGCCGACGACGATCAGGAGCAGGCCCCAGACCACCTGTTTGCGCCAGCTGTACGCGTCTACGTTGTTCATGATGCATGCTCCTCGTGTGTGTGTTGGTATGGTCACACGATAGCAAGGCGCCGGGCGCCGCGAAACCGCCTTTCGGTGAATGGCGGCGCGGCGGCGGTGAATGGCGAAGATTTCGGCGGATGGCGGGAAATGCCGGGCGCCACGACGTAAAAAAGCCCGCCTCAGGGGGCGGGCTTGCTGGCAGCGCAGGTGCGCGGCGCGGCTTAGGCCGTGGCCGACTGGTCCGCCTGCGGGCGGCCCTTGACCTGGTTGCGGTACTTGGCGCGGGCTTCGGCCAGCTTGACCGCTTCGCGCGCGATATTGGTGCGGCGGATCTCCAGGCGTTCCTGTTTGCCGCGGTGCTGTGCTTCGTGTTTGTTGCCGACTTTGTTCGTCATGGATGTCTCCTGGATAAACCGTATGCACGGTAGTGATGCGCCTTCCCTGGCGCGAATGGCTACGAACGGTGGGTGCCGATCTTGAGGTCCGACGGCATCAGCATACCCCAACCGAGCTGGCGCCGGATTTCTTCCGGTGTCGGCGGCGGGGCAGTATCCCGCGCGCGGCGCTCGAGGTATTCGCGAACCAGGTGCTTGGGCGGGTGCTTGACTTCGGACATGGCGACCTCCACTACCGTGTAGGCCCTCGCATCTGCGCTGGCCTGAATTGGTGCCGGTCCTCGAGGCGACCGGCTGAACCTGTTGAGCTGTTGGCGACCCGCTCATTCCTTTGCAGGTCCCTCACTCACACAGCTTCATGATATCGATGACCCGGCAAGGCTACCGTTAGGTGGCGCACATTTTTCTATAGGTCAACTCCTACACGGCCGTTGGCAGCATTGGAAGGCCCGCCGCTGCGCCATGAAAAAAGGGGAGCCGAAGCTCCCCCAATACGACTACACCACCAGGATCAGAAGCGGTACTTCAGGTTCAGATAGTAAATGCGGCCCGAGACGTCCAGTTTCTGCTGCTCTTCTTCGCTGTAGCGATAGTAGGCGCGCTTCACATTGGTCAGGTTGGTCGCGCTGAACGACAGCTGCAGGTTCGGCATCAGGTTGTACGTGGAGTTGAAGGCCAGCGTGGTCACCGGAGCGGCATAGGTCGGTGCGACCGGCATCAGGATGCCGTTGATGGTCGACAGGCCCTGGCTGTTGGCGTTCGGCGCCGGCGCGGTCGAGGTGTTGATGTACTCGCTGCGATAGTTGGCGACCAGGCGGGCCGACAGCTTGTCGTTCTCGAAGTACACGCCCAGGTTGGCCGCGTATTCCGACGCGCCCACCATCGGGCGGCCGTCGTCGACGCGGGTGCGCGACTTGCTCACGTTCGAGGTAAAGCCGAACGGGCTGTTGCCGAAAGGCTGCTCGTACATGATCTCGATGCCGGCGATGCGGGCGCCCTGCTGCGACGCCGAGTTGACCGCGAAGCTCTTGATCTGCGAATCGCGCGGGTCGAGCAGCTGCACCGTGTCCTGGCCGGCGATGCCGGTCTTCGGATAGCCGGTGATGTCCGACGCGAAGATGTTGAAGCCGAACATCGAACGGCGACCCATGTACCACGAATAGGACAGGTCGATGTTCTTGGCGAACAGCGGCTCCAGGTTCGGGTTCGGGCCGGTGACCTGGCAGAAGCCGTCGGTACAGGTCGGCGAACCATAGCCGGCGCCGAGCAGGTTGTAGTTCTGGCGCGAGATGGTCTTGCTGATGCCGACCCGGACGATATGGTCCTTCTCCAGCTCGTAGCGGATGTTCATGCTGGGCAGCAGGTTGTTGAACGTGCTTTCCTTGGCCTGCTTGTAGTACATCACGCCGGCCAGTGGATTGAACGGCACGCCGTCGTAGTACTGCACGCCGTCGCTGGCGGTGGTGATCGCGCCCGGCACGGCGGCGCAGGTGGTGGCCGGCTTGCCCGGTTCGGTGCGCGGGCACAGGCCGACCGGGATCGGCGACGGCACTGCCGCATTGACCTGGGTGCGCACGTAGCGCAGGCCGATGTTGCCCGACCACTTGTTGCCTTCCAGGTTGGCCATGACGAAGGCCGAGCTCTGGCGCTCGCGCATGTCCAGTTCGGTCGAGGTGCGGCGCTCCCAGTCCGCGCTGGTCGGCTTGTAGTTGGCCGCGAAGTAGGCTTTCAGCGCTTCCGGGGTCAGGGTCCAGCTGGTGTTGTCCCAGCCGGCCGGGCCGTCCAGGTCGGCGCCGAAGTCGGACGGGTAAGGGATGAAGTTCGAGCCGGCCACCGGCTCGTTGGCCGACAGCGCGCCGGTGCGCAGCTGCGGGAAGCGGCGCGCGCTCTCGCGGCGGTGGTCGGCATGGCGGGCGCCGAATTCCAGCGATTTCACCATCTCGCGGTCGAGGCGGTACTCGGCGTCGAGCTGCAGGCTGTTTTCCTTGTCGGTGGTCTTCACGCCCGAGGCGGCGCGACCGGTCAGCACGAAGCCGCTGCCGTCGGCGTTGCGGCCCGGGACATTCGGGCCGGTGCCCAGGTACTGCACGAACGGCGCATCGCGCAGGGCGCCCAGCGCGTAGCGCACGCCGGTGCCATAGCGGGTGTAGGTCAGGCCCTGGTCGAGGCCGGTCTGGCCGACGCCCTTGGTAGTCGAGAACAGGCCCTTGAGGCTCAGGTCCTGGTTGACACGGTACTTCACATCCAGGTCGAGGAAGGCGCTGGTGGCCTTGGCGCCTTCGCGGTAGGCGCCCTCGGTTTCGCCGATGTACTGCGGGGTGGTGCCGGCCGGGTAGACGATGTCGGCCGACTTGAGCACCTTCAGGTCGTGGCCGTAGACGGTGCGTTCGGTGACGATCACCGGATTCTTGATCTGCGCGTAGACGCGCTGGCCGTTCGACAGCGTCGGCGTGGTGGCGCCCTGCGCACCGCCCTGGCCGCGCAGCATGCTGAACATGGCGCCGGCATTCAGGCGGCCGAAGTTATCGGCCTTCATCTCGGAATGGAAGCCGGTCATGGTCATGTCGAGGTCGGCGTTCGGCTTGAACTGGGCCGAGAACATGCCGCCCTTGCGGTCACGCACGCTTTCGACGAATTCGGTGCTCATCGAGCCCGGGATGCGCACGCCGTTCAGGTCCGAGGCCTTGTAGCCGGTGCCGGCCAGCGAGGCGTCGGTGATGCCCAGCATGGTCGAGGTATTGATCACGTCCCAGCCGCTGCCGCCCACGTAGGCGAAGCGCGAGGCCGAATCGCGGCGCACGAAGCGCTTCTCGGCGAAGCCCTGCATGATGAAGCCGAAGGTATTCGACTCGTTCTTCCAGTTCATCGAGGCGTTGAGGTCGTGCGCCGCCTTGCCCGGCAGTTCGGAGTACACGCCGCCCAGGTTGACGATGCCGGTCAGGCGCTCTTTTTGCGCCAGCGGCTTGCGGGTGCTGACGTTGATGGTGCCGGCCATGCCGCCGTCGACCAGGTTGGCCGACGAGGTCTTGTACACGACGGCCTGGTTCAGCACCGAGGACGGCATCAGCGACAGGCTGGTCGAGCGGCTGCTGGAGAGCTGGTCGGCGACATACCAGTCGCCGCCCGAAACGGTGTGGCCGTTGAACAGGATCAGGGTGTGGTCCGGGTTCGAGCCGCGCATCGCGACTTTCTCGGCTTCGTCATAGTCGGTGCGCACCGCCACGCCGGCCAGGCGCTGCAGCGAGTCGGCCAGGTTCTTGTCCGGCATCTTGCCGACGTCTTCGGCGGTGATCACCTCGACGTTGGCGGCCGAGTCGCGCTTGACGGCCAGCGACTTCGCCATCGAGGCGCGGATACCGGTGACCTCGACGGTCTGGATCTGGCCGGACGGGACGTCCTGCGCCATGGCCGGCACGGCGGCCAGGCTCCATACCGCCATCGATACGGCTGCGGCAAGCGGCTTTTGTTTGAACATTGTTGTCTCTCCTGGTGTTTTTAGCTTTAATGAACAGCTGTCGGTGTGCAATGGCAGGCGCCATCGCTGCCATTCTCGGAGTATTGATGATGTGCACCCTTGCTGAATAATCACTTGTTTTCGCGCCTATATAACTTTGAGGAATGTACATATGCAAGGCTTGCAAAAGTTATGGTTGCTGAACATATTTTCATTACCCTCGACCACGCGCGCGCCGGTACCTTGGCCCTACCCTCAACCGACCCTGTCGACCATGCCGATCGCCCTGCCTCCAGCACTCCGTCCCGCCTGCCTGCTGCTCGCCGCGGCCGCCCTCGCCGGCTGCGCCAGCGCCCCGTCCACGCCAGCGGCCAGCGCGCCCGCCGCGCCCGCTGAACTGCCGCTGGCGGCGGTGCTGGCCAAGCAGATCTTCCAGATGACGCCGCAGGAAGCCGGGCGCTACATCGCCCACGTCCACACGGCCGAACCGGACCTGCGCAAGCGCATCGCCGCGATCGGCCGCAAGAACCTCGGCCAGCCCTATTCGCTGCACCTGCTGGGCGAATTTCCGTATGAATTGCACGACAACCTGCCCCTGTACAGCCTGAAGGAAAGCGACTGCGTCGTCTTCGCCGAACACACCTACGCCATGGCGCTGTCGCAGTCCTGGGAAGAATTCTTCTGGATGCTGCAGCGGATCCGCTACCGCGACGGCGTGATCGGCGTGGCCACCCGCAACCACTACACCGAGATGGACTGGAACGTGGCCAACCGCTGGCTGGTGACCGACGTGAGCGCCGAACTGGCGGGCGCGGGCGGCCCGTCCTACCCGATGACGGTGGACCGCGCGCGCTTCCTGCGCACCCGCCACAACACCGTGGCCGAGTTCCCGATCGAGAGCAGCCGCCAGGCCTATGTCGCCAAAGAGCAGGTGGCGGCGGTCGCCGCCCAGCTGCAGGAAGGCGACTTCGTCAACGTCATCTCGACCCGCAACGGCGAATACTGGGCCTCGCACGTGGGCCTGGTGGTGCTGGGGCCGAATGGCGAGCGCCACTTCCTGCACTCGCAGGAGCCGAAGGTGCGCGAGGAGACGTTCGCGTCCTTTATGGCGCGCGCCGCCGAGCGCGAGGCGCGCAACGCCGCCGCCGGCAAGCCGGGCCAGGTGCTGGCCGGCTTCAAGTTCCTGCGCCTGAACGAGCAGGTGACGGTGCCGCCGATGGCGCCGCAGCCGCGCCCGGGCCGCCCGGGCGCCTGACACCCTGCACGCCGGCGGCCCCGCCGGCGCCGCCGCCCTTCCCTTCGCTTACGCCCCAGGCCGCCTTGATGGCGGCCTGTTGTATTCCCGCCTCATCCTTCCCGTTTTTCGCCGCTACAGGCCGCAGCCCGCGCGCTTGTCCTGCCGTCATTCGCATTTGCTCATCAATTAAATAATCAGCGGAAATTAAATTGCCGGGTTATTTCCCGGTTTCATTGCTTATATTTATTTTTTGGCATTTTCGATTTAATTCACTTGCCGCCGTTGAGTCAGGTCAAGCGCCGCGTGGTGTGGACGAAAGATAATAAATTTACAAAACAACCCTTCCCTCCATCCCGGGAAATGCCGGATTAATCCAATTCATCCAATGCCGCGCCTGACATCGCCTTCAAGGCTTCTTATTTGTTATTACTAACCAAGCACCGGGTTGCCATGTCCAATTTCAGCTCCGATCGTTTCAGCCTGCTGTGCGCACGCATGGTGTCGATGAGCCGTTCCAGCAAGATCGCCCTGATGGTGGGCGCCGACCTGCTGGCATTGCCGGTCTGCTTCCTGATCGCGATGATATTGCGCGGTGGCGACCTGAAGCTGGCAATGGATTTCGGTCCCGCTTCTTATGCGCTGGTGGCGGTGGTCACCATTGCCGCATTCTCGGTCTCCGATTTATACCGCGCGGTCATCCGCTTTATCGACCAGCGCTTATTGAGTTTTACCGGCGCCGCATTGGCATTTGCCATATTGTGCGTGTATATCGTATTAATCATCATGAATGAGCCGCGCTTCCCGCGCAGCGCGCTCGCCATTTACTGGTTCGTGGTTTTCTCTTATGTCGTCATTTCGCGCATCGGCCTGCGCAACCTGCTGCGCGCCCATGGCGGGCGGCGCGCCGGCAGCTCCGACGCGGTCGCCGTCTACGGCGCCGGCGAGGCCGGCGCCAGGCTGGTGCAGGCCATGCGCCACAGCGACGACTACCGCCCGGTCTGCTTCTTCGACGACAAGCGCGCCCTGAACGAACGCACCATCGCCGGCCTGCGCGTGTTCAACACCGGCCGCCTGGCCGAACAGGTGGCCGCCCAGGGCATCCGCACCATCGTCATCGCCCTGACCACCGTGTCGCCTGAGCGCCTGCGCGACATCATGCAGCGCCTGGGGCAGGCCGGGGTGCCGGTGAAAATCCTCAGCCGCCTGGTCGACCTGGCCGACGACCGCCCGCCGGCCCAGGGCACCATCCGCGAGCTCAAGTTCGAAGACCTGCTGGGCCGCCCGCCGGTGCCGCCGCGGCTCGACCTGTTTGCCCGCTGCGTGCGCGGCAAGAGCGTGCTCGTCACCGGCGCCGGCGGCTCCATCGGCAGCGAACTGTGCCGCCAGATCGTCACCCTCACCCCGAAAGCGCTGCACCTGCTCGACCACTCCGAATACGCGCTCTATACGGTGCGCCAGGAGCTCACCGCGCGCTTCCCGGGCCTGGCCATCCACGCCCACCTGGGCTCGGTGTGCAACGACGACCTGATCGAACGGGTGCTGCGCGACGGCAAGGTCGACACCATCTACCACGCCGCCGCCTACAAGCACGTGCCGCTGGTCGAGGCCAATATCGTCGAAGGCCTGCGCAACAACGTGCTCGGGGCCCAGGTGGTGGCCAGCGCCGCCGCCCGCCAGCAGGTGGAAACCTGCGTGCTCATCTCGAGCGACAAGGCGGTGCGCCCGACCAACATCATGGGCGCCAGCAAGCGCATCGCCGAACTGATCTTCCAGGCGGCGGCGGTGCGGCACGGCGCCCACACCACCTTCTGCATGGTCCGCTTCGGCAACGTGCTGGGCTCCTCCGGTTCCGTCATCCCGCTGTTCCAGCGCCAGATCGCGCGCGGCGGCCCCATGACCATCACCCACCCGGAAGTGTCGCGCTACTTCATGCTCATCGCCGAGGCCGCCCAGCTCGTCATCCAGGCCGGCGCCATGGCCAAGGGCGGCGACGTGTTCGTGCTCGACATGGGCGAGCCGGTCAAGATCGTCGACCTGGCGCGCACCATGATCGCCATGTCCGGCCTCACCGAGCGCACGCCGCAGAACCCGCGCGGCGACATCGAGGTGCAGTTCGTCGGCCTGTTCCCGGGCGAGAAACTGCACGAGGAGCTGCTCACCGAGGGCACCGTGTTCCCCAGCGAGCACCCGCGCATCATGCGCATGAAGGAAAGCGCGCTGCGCCCCAGCGTGCTGGAAACCTGCATCACCTGCCTGATGATGGCCTGCGAGACCCACGAGCGCGGCACCATCGAATCGATGGTCAAGGCCATCGTGGCCGAATACGTGCCGACCACGCCCGACGTGGCGCCGCCGCTGGTGGCCGATACCCAGCGCCCCAGCCTGATCAAGAAATTCGTGCCCTTCCGTATCTAGGCTTGAGGCACCACTGCCGCTATTTCACTGCCACTGACTGACGAGGAAACACATGCGCGACGAGAAAACCTCCCCCCACCTGGAGCAGCTGCTGGCGAAGCTGCAGGACCGCAGCGCCGTCATCGGCATCGTGGGACTCGGCTACGTCGGCCTGCCGCTGACCCTCTGCTACGCGGCGCAAGGCTTCAAGGTGCTCGGCATCGACATCGATACCGACAAGGTCGAGCGCCTGAACCGCGGGGAGAGCTATATCAGGCACATCGACGCCCGGGCGGTCGGGGCCGCGCGCGAACACGGCTTCGAGGCCACCGCCGACTTCACCCGCGCCGGCGAGCCCGACGCCCTGATCATCTGCGTGCCCACCCCGCTCAACGCCTACCGCGAGCCCGACCTGTCCTATGTGCTGGGTACCGTCTCCGCCCTGCTGCCCTATGTGCGCGAAGGCCAGGTGGTGTCGCTGGAGAGCACCACCTACCCCGGCACCACCGAGGAAGAACTGCGCCCGCGGCTCGAGTCGCGCGGCTTCACCGTGGGGCGCGACCTGTTCCTGGTGTTCTCGCCAGAGCGCGAAGACCCCGGCAATGCGCAGTTCCAGACCCGCACCATTCCCAAGGTCTGCGGTGGCTCCACCGGCGCCTGCCTCGAGGCCGGCGTGGCCCTGTACCGCGCCGCGGTCGACCACGTGGTGCCGGTCAGCTCCACCCGGGCCGCCGAACTGACCAAGCTGCTGGAAAACATCCACCGCGCCGTCAACATCGGCCTGGTCAACGAAATGAAGATCATCGCCGACCGCATGGACATCGACATCCATGAAGTCATCCGCGCCGCCGCCACCAAGCCCTTCGGCTTCACGCCCTACTACCCGGGCCCCGGGCTGGGCGGCCACTGCATCCCGATCGATCCCTTCTACCTTACCTGGAAGGCGCGCGAATACGGCGTGCACACCCGCTTCATCGAGCTGGCGGGCGAGATCAACAGCGACATGCCGCAGTGGGTGATCGGCAAGGTGGCCGACGCCCTCAACGAGCGCGGCCGCTCGATCATGGGCAGCCGCGTGCTGGTGCTCGGCATCGCCTACAAGAAAGATGTCGAAGACATGCGCGAATCGCCCTCGGTGGCCCTGATGGAGATCCTGCGCCGCAAGGGCGCCACGGTCGATTATTCCGACCCGCACGTGCCGACCTTCCCGCGCATGCGCGAACACCGCTTCGACCTGTCCAGCGTGCCCCTGACGCCCAACGTCATCGCCTCGTACGACGTGGTGCTGGTGGCCACCGCGCACAGCGCCTTCGACTACGAACTGCTGCGCCAGTACGCCAACCTGATCGTCGACACCCGGGGCGTGTACACCGAGCGCCTGCCGAATGTCATCAAGGCCTGAACCAGCGCCGCCACCGCCCGACCCACGCCCGGAGAACACGATGCGTTCCTATCCCCCCGCCATCCTCGACCGCAAGATCCGCTTCGCCCTGGTCGGCTGCGGCCGTATTGCGAAAAACCACATGAACGCCATCCGCGAGCACCACGCGCGCTGCGAACTGGCAGGGGTGTGCGACGTCGACCCGCGCGCACTCGAGGAAGCGGCCGGCGCCACCGGCGCCCGCCCCTACCGCAGCCTCGAGCAGATGCTGCGCGAGTGCGAGGCCGACGCCTTCGTGCTGGCCACGCCCTCGGGCCTGCACCCGCAGCAGTCGATCCAGATCGCGCGCGCCGGCCGCCACGTCGTCACCGAGAAACCCATGGCCACGCGCTGGGAAGACGGCAAGGCGATGGTCGCGGCGGCCGACGCCGCCGGTGTGCACCTGTTCGTCGTCAAGCAGAACCGCCGCAACGCCACCCTGCAACTGCTCAAGAGCGCAGTGGAAAAGAAGCGCTTCGGCCGCATCTACATGGTCAACCTGAATGTCTTCTGGACCCGCCCGGACGAGTACTACAACAGCGCCAGGTGGCGCGGCACCTGGGAATTCGACGGCGGCGCCTTCATGAACCAGGCCAGCCACTACGTCGACCTGATCGACTGGATCATCGGCCCGGTGGAAAGCCTGCAGGCCTACACCGCCACGCTGGCGCGCGACATCGAGGTGGAAGACACCGGCGTGATCAGCCTGCGCTGGCGCAACGGCGCGCTCGGCTCGATGAACGTCACGATGCTGACTTACCCGCGCAACCTCGAAGGCTCGATCACCATCCTCGGCGAGCACGGCACGGTGCGGATCGGCGGCGTCGCCGTCAACGAGGTGCAGCAATGGGAATTCGCCCACCCCGACCCGGACGACGACCTGGTGAAGGGGGCCAGCTACCAGACCACCTCGGTCTACGGCTTCGGCCACCCGCTCTACTACGACAACGTCATCAAGGTGCTGCGCGGCGAGGCCGAGCCCGAAACCGACGGGCGCGAAGGCCTGAAGTCGCTCGAAGTGCTGGTGGCCGCCTACCGCTCGGCGCGCGACGGCAAGCGCGTCGCCCTGCCACTGGAGTACTGATCATGGCCATCGTCATCCATTCCAGCGCCATCGTCGACCACGGCGCCGCCCTCGGCGACGGTACCCGGGTGTGGCACTTCGCCCACGTCTGCGCCGGCGCCCGCATCGGCGCCGATTGCTCGCTGGGCCAGAACGTCTATGTTGGCAACGGCGTCGTGATCGGCGACGGCGCCAAGGTGCAAAACAATGTCTCCATCTACGACGCCGTCACGCTCGAAGACGACGTGTTCTGCGGCCCCAGCATGGTGTTCACCAATGTCTACAACCCGCGCGCCGCGATCAGGCGCAAGGACGAATACCGCCGCACCCTGGTGCGGCGCGGCGCCACCATCGGCGCCAACGCCACCATCGTGTGCGGCGTAACCATCGGCGAATACGCCTTTGTCGCCGCCGGCGCGGTGGTGAACCGCGACGTGCCGGCCTTTGCGCTGGTGGCCGGCGTACCGGCGCGCCAACTCGGCTGGACCAGCCGCTTCGGCGAACGCCTGCCGCTGCCCCTGGCCGGCGACGACGAGGCGCGCTGCCCCCACACCGGCGACCTGTACGTGCTGCGCGACGGCGCCTGCCGGCTCGAACGCGCCGCCGCTTCCCTGTAGCTGCTTCCCTGCAGCCACTTCACTGTCGCCACTCCGCCGCAAGCACTTCACTGCAAACGCCACGAGGACTGTTCCATGGATTTCATCGATCTCAAGTCGCAATACCTGGCCTCCCGCGAGCTGATCAACGGGCGCATCCAGGCCGTGCTCGACCACGGCCAGTACATCATGGGCCCCGAAGTCGCCGAACTCGAGGACCGCCTGGCCGCCTACACCGGCGCGCGCCATTGCATCACGGTGTCCTCCGGCACCGAAGCGCTGGTGATCGCCCTGATGGCGCTGGGCGTCAAGCCGGGCGACGAAGTGATCACCACGCCCTTTTCCTTCATCGCCACCGCCGAAGCCATCGTGCTGCTGGGGGCCACCCCCGTGTTCGCCGACGTCGAGGCCGGCACGGGCAACCTCGACCACCGATTGCTGGAAGCGCGCATCACCCCGCGCACCCGCGCCATCATCCCGGTATCGCTGTACGGGCAGCCGGCCGACATGGACGAGATCAACGCCGTGGCCGAAGGCCATGGCCTGGCCGTCATCGAAGACGCGGCGCAAAGCTTCGGCGCCACCTACCGGGGCCGCAAGAGTTGCAACCTGTCGACCATCGGCTGCACCAGCTTCTTCCCCAGCAAGCCGCTCGGCTGCTACGGCGACGGCGGCGCGCTGTTCACCAGCGACGACAGCCTGGCCACGGCGATGCGCGAGATCCGCGTGCACGGCCAGTCGCGCCGCTACGTGCACACCCGCATCGGGGTCGGCGGGCGCATGGACACCCTGCAGTGCGCGGTGGTGCTGGCCAAGCTGGACCGCTTCGACTGGGAGATCGAGCAGCGCCAGCGCGCCGCCGCCTCCTACCACGACCTGCTCGGCGGCCAGCTGGCCTCGCTCGGCTGCCGCGCCGACCGCAGCAGCGCCTGGGCCCAGTACACGGTGCTGGCGCCGCAGCGCGCGCGCCTGCAGGAACTGCTCCAGGCGGCCGGCATCCCCACCGCCGTCCACTATCCCGTTCCCATCGACCAGCAGCCGGCCTACGCCCACTGGGCCAGCCCCGGCGGCTGCCCGGTGGCGGCCAGCCTCGCACATGAAGTGCTGAGCCTGCCCATGGGCCCCTACCTCGACCGCCCCAGCGCGCATCGGGTGGCCCAGGCACTGGCGGGGGCGCTCGCCATGCTGGGCCTCCAGGAAGCCGGCGGCAAGGCGGCCTAGGGCATGAGGCAGCGCATCCAACAGCTGGGGCCGTTCTGGCGCAACGTGGCCACGGTGCTGGGCGGCGCCGCCGGCGCGCAGGCGCTGCCGCTGCTGGCGGCGCCCCTGCTGACCCGGATGTGCAGCCCCGGCGAACTCGGGGCCTATAGCGTGTGGCTGGGCCTGGTCGCCATTTCGGCCATCGGCGCCACGCTGCGCATGGAAGCGGCCATGATCCTCGACCATGAGCCAGAGCGGCAGCGCGCCTGCTTCCGGGTCGTGTTCTACACCACCAGCGTGGCCGCCCTGGCGCTCACCGTGCTGGCCGCGGGGGCGCGCCTGGCCGGGTTCGAGCTGGCCGCCAAGCTGCCCTGGACCGCCCTGCTCACCATCGGCATCGCGACCTGGCTCACTGGCTGCATGCAGACCACCCTCGCCTTCGCCACCTCGCACAATGCCTTCGGCAAGGCGGCGCGCGCCAAGGTGGCCACGGCGGCCATCATCGTCGCTTCCCAGCTGGCCCTGCTGTACGCCGGGCTGGGCGGGATCGGCCTGGTGCTCGGCCACCTGGCCGGCACGGCGGCCGGCTTCGCCACCGCACGCATGCTGCTGCACCCGCCCGCCGCGCCGATCGGCTGGCGCCTCGACACCGAGCAGCGCGGCCACCTGCTGCGGCACCAGAAGTTCTGGCGCTATTCGCTGCCTTCGAACCTGCTCAACGGCGCCGTCAGCCAGCTGCCGCTGTTCCTGATCGGCATGCGCCACGGCGCCCTGGCCGCCGGCCTGTACGCCCTGACCCAGCGCGTGCTGTCGGCCCCGATCTCGCTGCTCGCCGCCTCCGTGCTGGAAGTGTTCAAGCGCGAATCGGTACGCGAATTCCAGGAACACGGCAATTGCGAACGCACCTACCGCCACACCTTCAAGGCCCTTGCGGCCCTCGGCGCCGGCCCGGCGCTGGTCCTGCTGCTGTTCGCGCCCGACCTGTTCGCCCTGGTGTTCGGCGAGCGCTGGCGCGCCTCCGGCCACCTGGCCCAGCTGATGGCGCCGCTGTTCCTGCTGAACTTCGTGGCCAGCCCGCTCAGCTACGTGTTCTTCGTCGCCGGGCGCCAGAAGGCCGACCTGCTGTGGCAGGTGAGCCTGTTCGCCCTGACCGTCGGCGCCTTCCTCGCGCCCGGCAGCATCGAGCAGAACGTGCTGTGGTATGCGATCGGGTATTCCTTCCTATACCTGGTCTACCTGCACATGTCCTGGCAGTGTTCGCGCAACGTGCTGGCGGCCGCATGAGCCCGGCCAGCATGAAACGCTCCAGGCGCGGCCCACGCGAGCGCGGCTGGGAGCGGCGCGACCAGCTGCTGCTGGTGGCCTGCTTCTTCATGCTGTTCCCCGGTTTTTTCTTCTATCACACCCTGCTCGGCACCGGCACCACCGGCGCCTTCCTGGGCGGCTACTTCGCGCCGGTCGCGGTGGCCTTCGCCTTCCCCCTGTGCCTGGTCTACCTGGCGCGCATGCGGCGCGACCCGCGCCGCCTCACCATGGTCGACCTGTGCTACGGCCTGTTCTTCGCCTATTTCCTGACGGTCGTCGTGGTCAATGGCGCGGCCGGCGCCAACCGCACCATCGTAACCAACCACATCCTCGGCGTGCTGTTCATGGTGCTGGTCTATATCATGTTCAGCTTCATCGACTTCGAGGGGCGGCGCTTCCGCAGCGTCGGCCTGCTCAGCCTGGCCGCGATGTCGGCGATCGCGTTTTCGAATTCGGTCGACGGCGTGTTCTACCTGGGCGCGCTCGGCATCGCCAAGGATGCCGACGCGCTTGCCACCTACCAGGGCTTTTCGCGCTCCTACCTGTTCACCTACCTGGCGGTGGTGTGCTTTACGCGCAGCCTGCCGCTGCGCCTGGTGCTGCACGCGCTGGGCGCGGCCACCCTGTTCGTCAACACGGCGCGCAGCGAATTCGCGGCCCTGATGTTCGCGATTCCCCTCATCGAATTCTATTTTTCCCGCCACAAGCTCTACTTCCTGCTGGCCGCCGCCCTGCTGGCGACCTTCGTCACCCTGTACTTCGACCAGATCCTGGCCGCGCTGCCGTCCAACCGCATCCTGGAACTGCTCGACCTGTCGCACTCGACCTCGGCCAACAAGCGCCACCAGCTCACCGTGCATGCCTGGCAGACCGTGGCCGCCCACCCGCTGTTCGGCGACTATGCCAGCTACAAGCCGGGCTACTACTCGCACAACGTGCTGTCGGCCTGGGTCGACCTTGGCCTGTTCGGCATGGTCTACCTGGCGGCGCTGGCGCTGGTGCCGATCACGCCCATGTTCTTCCACGAATACTTCGCCGCCCGCGCCCGCGGCCTGTTCCTGTGCGCCTTCGCCTTTGCCTGCGTCACCGTGCTGCTGCTGCTGACGTCCCACTATTTCACCGACATGCTGCTCAGCGCCACCCTTGGCGCCTGCGCGCGCTACTCGTTCGAGAGGAAACATGCCCCGCATCGTGCACCTGACCTCGGCACATCCGCGCTTCGATACGCGGATCTTCGTGAAGCAATGCCGCAGCCTGGCCAGCCACGGCCATGAGGTCGCGCTGGTCGTCGCCGATGGCCTCGGCGACGCCTGCTGCGACGGCGTGCGTGTCGTCGACGTCGGCCGCCCGTCCGGCCGGCGCGAGCGCATGCTGCGCACCACCCACCGCGTTGGCCAGGCGGCGCTGGCGCTTGGCGCCGACGTCTACCAGCTGCACGACCCCGAGCTCATCCCCCTCGGGCTGCGCCTGCACTACGCCGGGAAAAAGGTCGTGTTCGATGCGCACGAGGACGTGCCCACCCAGCTGCTCGACAAGCCCTACCTGTCGCCGCGCAGTGCCCGCCTGCTGTCGCGCGCCTTTTTGCAGTTCGAAAGCTTCGCCCTGCGGCGCTTCGACGGGGTGCTGGCGGCCACGCCCTTCATCCGCGACCGCCTGGCCGCACTGCACCCGCTGACGGTGGACGTGAACAACTACCCCCGCACCGAGGAATTCACCGGGCTGCCCGCCGGCGCGGCGGCGCGCGACTGCTTCTGCTATGTCGGCAGCATCTCGGCGATCCGCGGCGTACGGGAACTGGTCGACGCCTGCGCACTGCTGCGCTCGCCCGCGCGGCTGGCGCTGGCCGGCAGCTTTGCCGAACCGGCGCTCGAAGCCGCGGTGGCCTGCTCTCCCGGATGGCCGCGCGTCGACCAGCTCGGACATCTCGACCGCGCCGGGGTTGCCGGCCTGATGGGGCGGGCATTTGCCGGGCTGGTCACGCTGCTGCCGACCGCAAGCTACCGCGAAGCGCTGCCCGTCAAGATGTTCGAATACATGGCCGCCGGAATACCCGTGATCGCTTCGGACTTTCCCCTGTGGCGCGACATCGTCGAAAACAGCGCATGCGGACTGTGCGTCGACCCGCGCGACCCGGCCGCGATCGCCGCCGCCATCGATCACCTGGCGGCCCACCCGCGCCTGGCCGCGCAGATGGGCGCCAACGGCCGGCGCGCGGTCATGGAGCGCTACAACTGGGAAAACGAAGCCGACAAGCTCATTGCGTTTTATGCCGACATCCTCGCGCCCCGTCCCTTGTTTGAAAAACGATTCCGGAAAGCACGGATTAATCCGGCCCTCAATTCAAACAATTGATTGAATTGCGAGGCCGGCATTTAAGCCAGTTCAAACGCCGCCTGCAGCATCGGCTTTATCGTCTGCTTATCAAAGAAATATGCGAGTAGCCCCATGTTCTTGCAACACTACAATATGTTTCTAGAGGTAATGAAGTTACCTCGCGCTGAGCTCCATTTTGCAGAATGGATCGATCCAGCGGATATTAAGGCGACGTACCGCAATTACACCAAGCCGCATCCCCGCTACAAGATCATCGGCCACAAGACCATCGGCGCGGCGCTGGTCGACTTGTCGGCCTATCCTGATCGCAACGCCTATCTGGACGCGATCAAGGGCAAGAACCAGGGCGCCTATCACGCCAAACGGGCGCGCAGCCGGGGTTATGTGGTGTGCGAGATTAACCGCAACGATTATGTCGACGATATCCACGCCATCAATACCAGCCTCGATACCCGGCAAGGCCGCCCGATGGACCAGAAATATACCGAAAAGACCCATCAATTCGACCAGCAAAACCACTTCCGTTATTGGGGTGTACTAAACCCGGAAGGAAAACTGGTGGCCTATGCCAGCTTGGGCATTTACGGCAATTTCGCCTCGTTCTCACAAATGATGGGAATCCGGAATAACGACGGCATCATGCACCTGCTGCTGAGCGAAGCCATTTGCCAATTGATCGACGCGGGCGAAGTCCGCTACGTCATGTACGACACCTTCTTCGGCGCGCAGCCCGGGCTGCGCAATTTCAAGACCATCCTGGGCTTTCGCCCCTACCGCGCCAGCTATTCGCTGCAATGACCGCCATGCTCAACCGTGTGTATGCCGATTACCTGATGCCGAGCCGGCTCGGCGAATACGAGGCGCTGGTGCGCGACGTCGCCGCTGCCGGCTACACCCAGATGTCGGTGCGCGAGTTCTTCCGCGACATCCATGGCAATGACCGTCCCGCCGGCAACGCCTTCGTGCACCGCCACGACATCGACAGCGACCTGCGCACCGCGCGCAAGATGTTCGCCATCGAATCGCGCCATGGGGTGCGCGCCAGCTATTACTTCCGGCTGTCCACGCTCGATTTCGGCTTCATGCGCGACATCGAGGCGGCCGGCAGCGAAGCGAGCTACCACTATGAGGAGGTGGCCGATTTCGCCAAGCGCCACCGCCTGCGCAGCGCCGAGGCGGTGCGCCAGCGCTTCCCCGAGATCCGCGAACTGTTCGCGCGCAACGTCAGCCACATCGTCGAGCGCCTGGGCCTGCCCATCACCACCGTGGCCAGCCACGGCGACTTCGCCAACCGCCGCCTCAAGGTGATCAACCACGAACTCCTGCGCGACGAGGCGCTGCGCCGCCGCTGCGGCATCGAATGCGAATCCTACGACGCCGAGCTGCTGCGCTGCTTCGACATCTACATCAGCGACCGCAAGCACCCGGTCTATTACTACCCGCTGTCGCCGTTCGACGCCCTCGGCAAGCACACCAACATCTGCCTGCTGACCCATCCGGTGCAATGGGAAACCAACTGGTTTGAGAGCACGCGCCTCAATGTGCGCCGCGCGATCGAAGAAATGGCGTGGCGCTGGGCATGAACATCCTCTTGATCAACCACTATGCCGGCTCGGTCCACCACGGCATGGAATACCGGCCCTATTACCTCGCACGCGAGTGGGTCCGTCTTGGCCACCGGGTGCGCATCGTGGCCGCCAGCCACGCTCACGTGCGCGCCCGCGCGCCCGACATGGGGGGCCGCAGCCGGCGCGACGAGACCATCGACGGCATCGGCTACACCTGGTTCGCCACACCGTCCTACCGCGGCAATGGCGTACAGCGGGTGCGCAACATGGCGTCCTTCGTCGCGCGCCTGTGGCGCGAGGCGGGCACGCTGGTGCGCGAGGTGGGGCCTCAGGTGGTGATCGCGTCGAGCACCTATCCGCTCGATATCTGGCCGGCCCACCGCATCGCCCGCCTCGCCAACGCGCGCCTGCTGCACGAGGTGCACGACCTGTGGCCGCTGTCGCCGATGGAATTGGGCGGCTACTCGCGCCACCATCCCTTCATCCGGGTATTGCAGGCCGCCGAGGACTACGCCTGCCGGCATGCCGACACGGTGGTCTCGATCCTGCCCAAGGTGCGCGCCCACCTCGAGGCGCGCGGCATGGCGCCGCACAAGCTGCACGTGATCCCGAACGGCACCGACCCGGCCGAGTGGCTGGCCGCCGCCCCCGCCCTGCCCGAGGCCCTCGACGCCCTGCTGGCCGGCCTGCGCGCCCAGGGGCTGGCGGTGGTGGGCTACGCCGGCAGCCACGGGCTGGCCAATGCCCTCGACACCCTGCTCGACGCCGCCAGCCTCATGAACGACCGGCAGCTGGCCTTCGTGCTGGTCGGCGATGGCCCCGAAAAACCCCGCCTCGAGCGCCGTGCGCGCGCGCTCGGCCTGAAGCACCTGTATTTTGCGCCGCCGATCCCCAAGAGCCAGATCCCGGCCCTCATGGCCGAGCTCGACATCGCCTACCTCGGCTGGCAGCGCCAGCCGCTGTACCGCTTCGGCATCGCGCCGAACAAACTGATCGACTACATGATGGGCGGCTGCCCGGTGCTGCACGCGGTAGAGGCCGGCAACGACCCGGTCGCCGAAGCCGCCTGCGGCATCACGGTGGCACCGGAAGATCCGGCCGCCGTCGCCCGCGGCCTGGCCGCCCTGCTCGCGCTGTCCAGGGCCGAGCGGCGCGTGCTGGGCGAACGCGGCCGCGCCTACGCGCTGGCGAACCTGACCTATCCCGTCCTCGGACAACGTTTCCTGACCACTTTCGCACACGAGGTTTCCCATGGCTGAACAGGCACCGGCGGCCGCCGACCCGATGGACGATATCGTCGTTCCTCCCCCATTCCTGCCCTTCGCGCTGCCCGACATCGGCGACGAGGAAATCCGCGCCGTCGAAGCCTGCCTGCGTTCCGGCTGGGTGACCACCGGCCCCGCCACCCGCCGCTTCGAACAGGAATTCCGCACCTACCTGGGCGAAGACGTCGAAGCGATCTCGGTCAACTCGGCCACCGCCGGCCTGCACCTGGCGCTGGAGAGCGTCGGCATCGGGCCGGGCGACGAGGTCATCGTCCCCACGCTCACCTTCACGGCAACGGCCGAAGTGGTGCGCTACCTGGGCGCACGCCCGGTGTTCGTGGACGTCGACCCTGTCACCCTCAACGTGGCCCCGTCCGCGGTCGAGGCCGCGGTCACGCCGCGCACCCGCGCCATCATCCCGGTGCATTACGCCGGGCTGGCCTGCGACATGGAGGCGATCCTGGCGCTGGCGTCGCGCCACGGGCTGCGCGTCATCGAGGACGCGGCCCACGCCTTCCCCACCCGGCTCGACGGCAAGCTGGTCGGCACTCTGGGCAGCGACATCACGGTGTTCAGCTTCTACGCGAACAAGACCATGACCACCGGCGAAGGCGGGATGGTGGTGACGCGCCACCCGGCGCTGGCGGCGCGCATCCGCGTGATGCGCCTGCACGGCATCAGCCAGGATGCGTTCGACCGCTACAACTCGCGGGTGCCGGCCTGGTACTACGAGGTCGTTGCGGCCGGTTTCAAGTACAACCTCACCGATATCGCCTCGGCGATCGGCATCGAACAGCTGCGCAAGATCGACCGCTTCCAGCAGCGCCGTACCTGGCTGGCCCAGCGCTACGACGAAGGCCTGGCCGGCCTGCCCCTGCTGCTGCCGGCGCATCCGGCCAATGAGGGCAGCACCCACGCCTGGCACCTGTACGTGGTGCGCCTGCAGGACGGCGCCGGCATCGAACGAGACGAGCTGATCCGCGCCCTGGCGGCGCGCGGCATCGGCACCAGCGTGCATTTCATCCCGCTGCACCGCCAACCCTACTGGCGCGACACCTGCGGCCTGAATCCGGGCGCCTTCCCGGTCGCCGAGGCGGCCTTCGAGGCGATGCTCACGCTGCCGCTGTACACCAGGATGAACGACACCGACCAGGACCGTGTCATCGCCGCGTTGCGCACCCTGCTGTCATGAGCAAGCGCGTCTTCGACCTGCTGGGCGCGCTGGCGGGGCTGGCCCTGCTGGCGCCGGTCCTGCTGGCCATCGCCCTGTGGATCAAGCTCGATTCGCGCGGTCCGGTGCTGTACCGCCAGCAGCGGGTCGGCCGCGGCGGCCGGCTGTTCACGATCTACAAGTTCCGCAGCATGTCGCTGCGGCCGGTCGACGGGCCGCAGCTGACCGTGGGCGCCGATCCGCGCGTGACCCGCGCCGGCCGCTTCCTGCGCCACTACAAGCTCGACGAGCTGCCCCAGCTGTGGAACGTGCTGGAGGGCAGCATGAGCTTGGTCGGGCCGCGGCCGGAGGTGCCGCGCTACGTCGACTGCTATCCCCCTGACCAGCGCCGGGTGGTGCTGTCGGTGGCGCCCGGCATCACCGACTGGGCCGCGATCCGCTACAAGGACGAGAACGCGATCCTGGCCCGCGCGGCCGATCCCGAGCGGGCCTACGTTGAAGCCGTGCTGCCCGTCAAGCTCGACTATTACGTGCGCTATGTCAGGGAACGCAGCTTCTGGGGCGACCTGCGGATCCTGGCGCACACGCTGGCGGCGATCGTGCGCTGAGCGCGCGAACTGGCGATGCAGTTGCTGCACCTGGGCGACCTCGAGCTGACCCTGCCGCTGGCGATGGCGGCGGGCGCCTGGCTGCTGGCGGCGCGCGCCTGGCGCGCCGCCGCCGCCTGGACGCTCCTGTACACCGGGGCGCTGGCGCTGGTGGGCGGCAGCAAGGTCGCTTACCTGGCCTGGGGCGTCGATGTGCCGGTGCTCGACTTCAAGGCGCTCAGCGGCCACGCGACCGGGGTGACGGCGGTGTACCCGGTACTTGGCTACCTGCTGTGCCGGCAAGCGGGGCGCGGGCCCGCGTTTGCCGCCGCCGGCGCCGGCCTGGTGCTGGGGCTGGCCGTCACCGCCGGGCTGGTCCTGTATGACGAACACGCGGCGGCCGAAGCGGCGGCCGGATGGCTGCTCGGCGCCGGCGTCAGCGTGGGCACGCTGTACCAGGCCGAGCCACGCGGCGTCGCGCTCGGGCTGCCGGCTGCAGCCAGCGCCGTACTGGTGTATGTCGCATCAGCGGCGCTGATGCAATCGGCGCATGTCGGCTACTGGATGATCAAGCTGGCGCTGGCGCTGTCGGGCAATACCGAGCCATTTTCATGGGACACATGCGGCTAACGATTACTACCAATGGAGAACAACAGAATGGTTTCCTTCCCCTCGATACATTGGCAGGCACGGGCGCCGCTAGGCGACAATGCGGTGCAATCCCTGCTGATCTCCGCGCTGCGCGGCCTGGCGGCCCTGCAGGTCGCGGCCTCGCACCTGCGCGCCGAAATCTATCCCGGCCTGCGCACGCTGGAGGAGCCCACCCTGGCCTACCTGGGCCTGGCCTTCGTCACCGGCTTCGCCCACCAGGCGGTGGTGGTGTTCTTCCTGATCAGCGGCTGGCTGGTGGGCGGCAGCCTGATGAACCGCTTCGGCAAGCCGCAGGCGCTGGCGCACTATGCGATCGACCGCTTCACCCGGCTCTGGACCGTCCTGCTGCCGACCCTGCTGCTCACCCTGGGCATCGGCCTGCTCATCGGCGCCGCCGCACCGGGCCCGGTCAACTTCGACCCGGCCAACGAATACTCGGCGGCGTCCTTCGCCGGCAACCTGTTCGGCCTGCAGACCCAAACGGTGCCTGATTTCGGCGGCAATTATCCGCTGTGGAGCCTGGCGCATGAAACCTGGTACTACATCCAGTTTCCCCTGCTGCTGCTGGTGATCGCTGGCGGCGGCGTGCTGCGCCGCGCCGCCGCGGCCGCGGCCCTGGTCCTGCTGCTGGCGACGATGCGCGACATGATTTCGCTGTACTTCGCGATCTGGCTGCTGGGCGCCGCGTTCTCGCGCATCCGCATCGACTGCGGCAACGTGGTCCGTGGGGTGCTGTTGTTGCTGACCCTGGCCCTGTTCGTGTATTACCGGCTGCGCGGCAACAATGACGACCTGGTGCCGGGCTCCTTCGTCCAGGACATCATCTGCAGCATCCCATTCCTGCTACTGCTGGCCTCGCTCCAACAACAGGTCGACGCCAGGGCGCCGGCCTACGTCCGGGCCAACCGCGTGGCGGTCTTCTTCTCGGAGTTCTCATTCTCGCTCTACGTGCTGCATATTCCGGTTATCGAGCTGATGCGCTACCTGGGACGCCAGTTCCTCGGCCGCGACCGCCTCGACCCGGCCATTGCGACGGATTACCTGTGGTACTTCTTCGTCGTCGGCGCGATCGTGGCGATTTCGTATGTGTTCTACCTGCTGTTCGAGCGCCATACCATCCGTATCCGCAACGCCATGAAGCACTGGCTCCTCAGCCCGCGCGCCAAGCCGGTCCACGCGGTGTTGTCGCCGGACTGAGCGGCCTTCGATCCGGGCCCCCGGACGGAACGGGCCGGCCGCTGCCTCGACAGGCGGCGGCCCGTTCGCTGCATTCCGGACGCCCTGCCATGTCACGCCTGGCCGTCTGCGCGGTCACTGGCGACCCCAAACAGTTCCCGACATCCCGAACGGGTGAATTGCCAGGCCAGCGCCTGATGGCGCGCGCCGGCGAGCGCGTGGCGGGTGCGGCTGGAAGGCGCTTCCCTGCTTCGACACGGCGGCGGTGGCGATGCACGGAGCGGTGATGAGCGAACGCCGGGCTGGCGCGCAGGCTGCGGCGCTTGCCTCGGCTGCGGAGACTGCGGAGGTTATAACGGCTGGAACGTTCGAAATGGCTGGAGCGGCTGTCGCGGATTGCGCGGCTTGAGTGGCTTGAGCGGCAAGCCAGCGTGGGGCCAGGGACACCCGCGGCAATGGCGCGGCATTCGTCCGTTGCGTCAATCGGGTCTGCTACGTGTAAGCGAAAAAAAGGCAGGCCCCGAAAAACGCAGGGGTTCCCGGCCTGCCAGTGGATCAGGGGCGGACGCGCCGCGGGCATCTGCGCGCACCTGCCGCGCGCATCGGCTGGCTTCAAGCCACGTAGGCCAGCTGCGGCCCGCCGCCGTACTGCGACCGGTAATCCCCCAGCCGCAGCGCCATATCATTGAACAGCACACCGCGGGGCGAGATGCCGGCATGGTTCAGGCGCTTGATCGACTCGTTGATCTGCCCTTCCGTCGTGATGGCGTAGCGCGTGACCAGGAACACCGCGCCGGCATGGGCGCCGATGATCAGCGCGTCGGCCACCGCCAGCACGGGCGGCGGATCGATCAGCACCAGGTCGTAGTGCGGGCTGACCGTCTCGAGCAGGGTGCCGAAATTGAGGTGCAGGAGGAATTCGGCCCGGTTGGTCGGCAGTTCGCCGGTCGCGATGAAATCGAGGCGCTCCAGCACCTCGCGGTGGATGACTTCGTCGACCGACGCGCCGCCGGCGATCGCCCGCGACAGGCCGTTGCCGCGTTCCACGCCGAAGTAGCGGTGCAGGTGGCCGTTGCGCATGTCGGCGTCGATCAGCAGCACGCGCTTGCCGCTGGCGGCCATGACGGCCGCGAAATTCGCGGCAATGAAGGACTTGCCCAGGTCGCGCGTCGGCCCAGCCATCATGACGACGTTGTTCTTGAAGTGCGGCATCGAGAACTGGAGCGCCGCGCGGAAGCTGCGCAGGCTCTCGACGGCCGGGTCTTCCGGCAGGATCTGCGCCAGCAGGGGCAGCACGCCGTCCGGCTTGGACTTGCGCATCAGCTTGTCCTGGTTGCTGCTGTGCGGGATCGAGGCATACACCACCCGCGCGCGCAGCATCCGCTCGATTTTCTGCGGGTCGTCGATCCCGCCGCGCATCGCCTTGCGGGTGAAGGCGATGAGGGTACCGAGGAACAGCCCGGTGACCACCGCCATTGCGACGATCAGCGGCCGGTTCGGCTTGATCGGGCGCTCCGGAGCGATGGGGGCGTCGACCAGGCGCACATTGCTCACCCGCCCGACCGAGATCAGGCGCAGCTGCTGCGCGGTATTCGACAGCGCCGTGTACAGGTCGGTATTGACCTTGATGTCGCGCGTCAGGCGCGCTTCGTCCTGCTCCATGACGGGCAGCGTGCGGATGCGGCTGGCGATGGCGTCGATCTCGGTATCGACTTCCTTGCGCTGGCGGTTGATCGCCGCGACGATCGGGTGGTCTTCGGTAAAGCGCGCCAGCAGCTCGGTTTTCTTCTGCATGAGCTCCATGCGCCGGGTGCGCGCCGCCGCCGCCTGCGTCAGGCTCATGCGGGCCTCTTCGCGCAGGTCGACCGTGCCGTGGGCGTTGCGGAACTGGTTGTAGCGGTCTTCGGACTGCTCCAGCTGGCGCTTGAGGATGGGAAGCTGCTGGTTCAGGAAGGCCAGCGATTTTTCTGCTTCCTCGGTCTTGCGGGCCAGGTTCTGGCGCATGTATTCGCGCCCGATCTCGCTCAGCAGGCTGTTGATGCGCGCCGAACTCTCACCCTGCAGCTTGACTTCGATCACGCCCGACTGCTTGCCCTGCTCGGTGATCACCATCGAACTCTGGATCGCCTGGATCGTGCCCAGGCGCGACTTGCGCTTGATGCGGAAGCGCGCGCCGGGGTTGGCGAACAGGCGGTCAACCTTGATTTCGAGCAGGCCATCGGGCAAGGGCACCCGGTAGCGCTGGCCCACCGTGCCGTCGAAGGCCAGGCGCTGGCCGCCGCCCGAGAAGCGGTAGCGGTTGCCGGCGCGCGCGGTGAGCACGAATTCGCGGTTGAGCCAGGACTCGGGCACTTCGAACACCGAGACATCGGCCTTTTCGCCGCCCCACACGTAGCCGCCGTAGCCGAACAGGCCCGGGTTGGACAGGTTGCCGGCGTTCTGGGTGGCGAACCAGAAGCCCGCCACCGGGAAGTATTTCGGCTGGACTTCGATGTACAGCTGCAGGTTGTCGACCGCGCGCGACACCACCATGCGCGAGCGCAGCAGCTCCATCTCGGCGATGGCGGCCTTCTTGGTTTCGAACAGCGACGAGGCTTCGCTCAGGATGTTCTTGGACGCGTTCGGGCTTTCTTCCTCGACGTGGATCATGAGGTTGGCTTCGTACACCGGCTTGGCCACGAGCGCGTACAGCACCGCCACCACGGTGATGAAGGCCGTAATGCTGCCGATGAGCCAGCGGCTGTCGTACAGGGTGTTGAAGTAGCCCTTCAGGTCGACGGTGGGCTCCTCGAGCAGGGGTTCGGGCGGGCGCGGGTCGAAGGGCACCGACAGCACGGGCGGGCTGTGCGAGACATGGGTCAGCTGGTGGACGTCGGCAGGATTGCTCATGGTGGCGGATCTCGCTCAGGTACGGGTGCTCGGGGTCGGGTGCTCGGTGGTGCTCAGGGACGGGTAGTGACGCCGACCGCCGAGGTCAGTGCGCCCGGGAACAGCAGGCTCAGGTGACGGTTCCAGTTGGCCAGCGGCGAGGCGGCGACGTACACGACGTCCTTCGGGCGCAATTCGAACGATTCGGCCATGGCCAGGGCGCCGCTGGCGCGCGCATCGAGCTGGAATACGCGGGTGCGCTCGGGCGTCTTGCGCACCACGTAGATCTGGCGCGCGTCGCCACTGAGCGGGCTTACGCCGCCGCTCTCGCCGAGCGCCTCGTTCAGGGTGAGGCGGCCGTTGTGCATGGTGAGCGCGCGCGGGGTGACGACCTCGCCGGACACGAACACCTTGCTCTCGTCGCGCGAATGGACCCGCACCACGTCGCCGTGCGCCAGCAGCATGCTGCCCGGGTTGACGCCCTTCTGCACCAGCTCGCGCAGGTTGATCTGGTAGCGCCGCGGGCCGCGTTCAATGACGATGCGGCTCTGATCGGCGCTGGGCAGCATGCCGCCGGCGCGGTTCAGCGCTTCCACCAGGGTCATGGGAATGTCGTTGATGGCCTGCAGGCCGGGCGCCTTGACCTCGCCGTCGATGTACACCCGCTTGCTGCGGTAGGACTGCACGCGCAGGGTGACGCTCGGCTGGGCGATGTAGCGCGCCAGTTTTTTGGTGAGCATGGTGCGGGCCTGCTCTTCGGTCTGTCCCTCGACGTGCTGCAAGCCGATGAGCGGGAACTGGATGCGGCCCAGGTGGTCGACCGCGAAGCCCGGCGGGATGACATTGGGGGCGATGGTGCCGGTGTCGGCGGCCGCGGTGGCGGTCGTCATGCCGCCGCCGGCCAGCTCGGGATGGTCCCACACGACGATCGACAGCACATCGCCCTGGCCGATCGTGTACGGCGAGGGGTTGGGGACAATAAGCGGCGTCAGGTCCTGGCGGGCCTGGTCGACATAGGCGCGGCGCTCGCTGTCGATCAGCTGCTCGGTGATTTTTTCGGTGGGCGGCGCATCGCCGCCGCCCTCCTTGTCGCCGCCGGCGAACTGGATGCCGGTGGTGCAGCCCCCCAAGGCCAGTACCAGTGCGATGGCGGGGGCCAGCGACCGGCAACCGGATAGTGCAGCTGAACAAATCGAAGCCATGATTGTTGCCTATCAAAAATAGACGCATTACTGGACAGTTAAGTCCAGCGTACGGCGTTCAACAGGCTTGGCTTTGTAGCGGATCAAACTGCGGGCTGGTGTGCGCCTACCGCATTTCCTCGAGTAATTTCAGGCCGTCGACGAAGCGCCAGACGCGGCGGATTTCGATGACGTCGAAGCGCGCGGCGACATTGGGGGGAAAGGCGGAATAGCGCGCATTGAGCTGGACGAAACGGCGCACGGCGTCGTCCATGTCGGGGCGCCCGCTGGAGCGCACGATGGTCACGTCGTCGATGCTGCCGTCGCTGCGCAGCGACAGGCTGATCAGCGGGTCGATGCGCACGTCCTGCAGCTTGAAACGCGATCCTCCGAGGACCGCATTTCGCTCTAGCTTCTGGCGCACGCTGTCGACGTACAGGCGCAGCGGCACATCGCCCTCGGCGCCGTCGGAGACCACCCGGCGCGATCCGGCGAACGGGTTGACGGGGCGCGCCGGCGGCGGGTGCACGCTCGGGATGCTCAGGCCGCGCAGCAGCTCGCGCGCGCGGCTCGCCATTGCGCTACCCGGTACGGCGCCGGGCGGCCGGTTGCCGTCACCGCTGCCGCTGCCCGGGCCGCCGGGCCCCGCGCTGCCGCTGCCTGGCAGGGGCTGCGCCTGCATGCGTTCGGCGGCGGCGCGCCGCCCGGCTTCCTCCGCCAGGCGGCGTGCGCCCTCTTCCGCGGCCTGGCGCTGCGCCAGCTCCTCGGCGCGTTGGCGCGCCTGCGCTTCCAGCTGCGCCTGCACGCGGCGCCGCTCGGCTTCCTCGGCCGCCAGGCGTTCGGCCGCGAGCTGGCGCCGTTGCAGCTCCTGGGCCTCCCGCGCCAATGCTTCTTCGCGCTCGCGCAATTGGGCAAGACGCTGCTGCTCCGCTTCCGTGCGGCGCCGGTCTTCAAGCTGTTGATTGGCCATGCGCGCCTGCTCGGCGGCCAGCTGCTCGTCACGCGCCTGTTCCTGGGCTCGCTGCTCGGCCTGCTGGCGCTCGGCAAGCTGCTGGTCCGCCAGGCGCTGTTCGGCCCGCTGCTGTTCGAGCAGGCGCTGCTCGTCGGCGCGCCGGGCCGCGAGGCGCTCCTGGTCCTCGCGCAATTGGCGTTCGGCCTCGCGCTGCTGCGCCTCCCGGGCAGCAATGCGCGCGGCCTCCCTGGCCTGCTCGTCCTCGCGCGCCGCCACGGCATCCGGCGCTCCTTCCACGTCGGGAAGCGCGACGCTGGGCAAGGAATCCGGTTCGACCTCCGGCAAGGGCGGCGCCACCGCGAAGGCGGCGTCCTGCTGGTCCATTGCGATGACCGGCGGGGCCACCGGGGCGCGGCGCTTTGGCGGCTTGCGGGGCGTCGCCGTGGCGGCCGGCCGCGGCTTGGGCGCCACCGCCTGGGCGACGGCGACGGGCTCCGGGCGCGGGTCTACCAGCTGCATGCCGGTGGCGGTTTTCGCTGCGGTCGAGGTGGCGGGGGGAGTAGGCGGAACGGGCGCGACGGCAGGCACCGGAAGTGGTTCGGGCGCCGGCAGCGGCGCGGGCGCCAGCGTGACCTGGATCGGCCCGCCCGGTCCGGCGCCGACACCGGGAATGCCGAACTGCAGCGACAGCAGCAAGCCATGCAGCAGGACCGATACCGCCAGGCCGGTGACGAGACGCCGGTCGCGCTGGGCCAGGGTATCGTTCAGACTGCGTACGCGCGCGTAGGGCATGCCGGGGCTGGGAAGCGATTATTGTCAGGCAGGCATCATAGCGTTTACTCAGCAGGATGACGAGGGCGCGCGTTTGAAGCAGGTCGACCGGGTAGTTAGCGCTGTGCCGGGCTGAACGAATAGGTTTCGCCGTGCGCCAGGTAGACCACTTCCTTTTCCAGCCCCGCCGCCTTGACTTCGCGTGCGAACTCCTCCAGCGGTGACGTGAACACGTCGTAATCGTCGACATGGATTGGCACCGCAATTTTCGGCCGGACCACCTGCATCATGCGCACGCCGTCCTTGCCGTCCATCGTCAGCTTGACGCCGCCGGGGATGCGCAAACCGCCCAAGTGCAGCAGCGCCAGGTCGATGTTCGGGAAGCGCTGCGGGATCGCGCCGGTATCGTCGTAGACCAGCGTATCGCCGCTGATGTAGATGCGGTAATCGGGCAGCGCCGCATTCGCGCCGAAATCCAGCACCGCGCCCATGGTCTTGGGCAGCAGCACCGCGACCCCCGCGGGCCCGTGGCGAGCAGGCGTGGCCGTGATGCGCAGGCGAGCCTCGCCCTTGCTCACGTCGACCCGGTCCCAGGTGCTCAGGCCATAGGTGTGCGTGAATCCCATGCGCTTGAGCCGCTCGCTCGCTTCCTTCGGGCTGATGATGGGTGTCGCGGGCTTGAGCCGTTCCTGCACCAGCTTGTCGAAATGGTCGTCATGGAAGTGCGAGAGTACGACCAGGTCGATCGGCGGCAGCTTGTCAAAGCTGATGGCCGGGCTGGTCTTGCGCTCGGCGGTGATACCGTAGCCCAGTTGCGCCTGACCGCCCTTGGGCAGGAAGTTCGGGTCGGTCAGGATGGTAAATCCCTGGAACCGGATGATGACCGTGGCCGTGCCAATGAACTGCGCCGTCCCCGTCGATGTGTCCGCCGCGGGCGCGCTGCCTGCCGGTAGTTGCAACGTGAATATCTCACCCTGTACCGGGGTGGCTGGTGCATCGGCCGCCCGGACCAAGCCAGCTGCGCCGCACAGCGAGGCGAGCAGGACGCAGAACTGGAAAAGTCGTACGGCGGGCATTGGCGAACTCCGGCGCTGCGCGTCCCGGGGCGGTGCGCACTGCCGAAACGTTAACACGGCAGCGCCGGGAATGTCGTTCGCTTGCCGCTGCGACCGTGCGCCCGGTTAGAGCGCGGCGACCAGGCCGGCCACCTGCTTGCGCGCCTTTTCCCATGCAGTGCCGGCCAGGGCCGTCGAACACTGCGCGCAGGGTTCGAACGGGTTGCAGGCATGGTCCAGCGCAACATAGTTGGTGCCGACGACGGTCTTGCCCTGGTAGCTGTCGACGCGTCCGCCCGACGGCGCGCCGCCGCCCGAGCCAGTGACGGCTTCGGCGCCTTGCGCTGCCCACTTGGCGAAGGCGGCCGTGGCCACGCCGTCCGGGACATACCAGCGGCGTTTTGTGGGATTCCAGCGGGCGCCGAGCGCCTTCGCTTCATCTTTCTCGGCGTAGGGAACAGTGAGGAAAAGCATGCGGTCCGAAAATATAAGGGCAGCCACGGCGGGTGCCGGGCCTGGGACCGTGAT
The DNA here is from genome assembly GCF_900112225.1 of Massilia yuzhufengensis. Classification (GTDB taxonomy): domain Bacteria; phylum Pseudomonadota; class Gammaproteobacteria; order Burkholderiales; family Burkholderiaceae_D; genus Telluria; species Telluria yuzhufengensis. The sequence continues at coordinate 117,512 of NZ_FOLD01000002.1, forward strand.
CTTACTGCACCGGGGCGCAATCGCGAAGAATCAACGAATGGGACGGTGTTTTTGGGCCTGCCCAGCTGGGTTCGAACCAGCGACCCTCAGCTTAGAAGGCTGATGCTCTATCCAACTGAGCTATGGGCAGTAAGATGGCGCGCACGATTGGCACGCCGGAAATGAAACGGGCTGTCAAAAGACAGCCCGTAGGGGAAAGCTTTGGTCGGAGTACAAGGATTCGAACCTTGGACCCCCTGGTCCCAAACCAGGTGCGCTACCGGGCTGCGCTACACTCCGAAGTAAGATCCATGATACTCCTTCGGAGCGCCTACGTCAAATCAACATCGGTTTTCAGGCAGCAAGTTTGTCGGCGATGCGGCGCGCCATGCTGTCGGCCGTGACCGCCTCCTTCGCTTCGACCATCACGCGGATCAGCGGCTCGGTGCCGGACGCCCGGATCAGCACACGGCCGGTGTCGCCCAGTTCGCGCTCCACGGCTTCCTTCTCGGCCACGACGGCGGCGTTGCTGGTCCAGTCGAAACCAGGCGTGACCTTCTTGTTGATCAGGGTCTGCGGATACAGCGTCAGTTCACTGCAGCATTCGGCCAGCGACTTGTTGCTGCGTTTCAGTGCCGACAGCACTTGCAGCGCCGAGACAATGCCGTCGCCCGTGGTGTGCTTGTCCAGCGCCAGCAGGTGGCCCGAGCTTTCGCCGCCGAACAGCCAGCCCTTCTCCTGCATCACTTCCAGCACGTAGCGGTCACCCACCTTGGCGCGCGCGAAGCCGATGCCCATTTGTTTAAAGGCCACTTCAAGCGCCATATTGGTCATCAGGGTACCGACGGCCCCTAGCACCGGACCGGTCGACATGCGGTCGCGCACCATCAGGTACAGCAGCTCGTCGCCGTTGTACACGCGGCCGGTGGCGTCGACCATGATCAGGCGGTCGGCGTCGCCGTCCAGCGCGATGCCGAGGTCGGCCTTGTGGGCGACGACGGCTTCCGACAGCGCCTTCGGTGCCGTCGCGCCGACGCCGGCGTTGATGTTGAAGCCGTCCGGCTGGGCGCCGATCGAGATCACTTCGGCGCCAAGTTCGTGGAACACGTGCGGAGCGATGTTGTAGGCGGCGCCGTTGGCGCTGTCGACGACGATCTTCAGGCCGCGCAGGTCGAGCTCGTTCGGGAAGGTGCTCTTGCAGAATTCGATGTAGCGGCCCTGGGCGTCGCGCAGGCGGGTCGCGCGGCCGAGCTTGTCGGACGGCACGCAGCCCATAGGCTGCTCGATGCCGGCTTCGATCTCGAGTTCGACCGCGTCCGGCAGCTTGGTGCCGTGTTCCGAGAAGAACTTGATGCCGTTATCCTGGAACGGGTTGTGCGAGGCCGAGAGGACGACGCCGGCCTGCAGGCGCAGCGCGCGGGTCAGGTAGGCGATCGCCGGAGTCGGCATCGGGCCGGCCAGCATCACGTCCACGCCGGCGGCCGAGAAGCCGGCTTCCAGTGCGGCTTCCAGCATATAGCCCGAAATGCGGGTGTCCTTGCCGATCAGGACGACCGGACGGCCGCTGGTCGATTTGCTGCCCTTGGCCAGCACCATGCCGGCCGCGTAGCCGAGGCGCATGACGAAGTCCGGCGTGATCGGCGCCGTGCCGACCAGACCGCGAATACCATCCGTACCGAAATATTTACGTGCCATTCTTCTCTTTCTTTTCCGTGATTATCCGTTATTAGCCGCGTGCCATACCTTGAGGGCATCGACGGTATCTGCTACATCATGCACACGCACGATTCTAGCGCCATGCGTTACCGCAGCCAATGCCCCAGCGACACTGCCTGCGATACGTTGTTCTACCGGCCGCCCAGTCACGGCGCCGATCATCGACTTGCGCGACAGGCCGGCCAGCAAGGGCAAGCCGACTTCGTCGCGGATGCGTGCCAGGCCACGCAGCAGCGCGTAGTTGTGCTCGACCGTCTTTCCGAAACCAAAGCCCGGATCGATACAGATGCGCTCGCGCGCGATGCCGGCGGCCGCCATGGCCGACACTCGCGCATTAAGGAAGGCGATCACCTCCCCCACCACGTCGGCGTAGGCCGGCGCATCCTGCATGTCCTGCGGCGTGGCCTGCATGTGCATCACGCACAGGCCACAGTCGCTGTCGCGCACCGCCTCGATCGCGCCCGGCGCGCGGAAGCCGTTGATGTCGTTGATCATGTCGGCGCCGGCGATGATCGATTCCGCCATCACTTCCGGCTTGGTGGTATCGACCGACAGCGCCACGTCCAGCGTTCGCAGCGCGTACAGCGTGGGCATCACGCGCGCCAGCTCTTCCGCCAGCGGCACGCTGGGCGAGCCGGGCCGCGTCGATTCGCCGCCGATGTCAACCATGGTGGCGCCGTCACGGATCATCTCTTCGGCATGCGAGAGCGCGAACTCGAGGCCCTGGTAGCGGCCACCGTCGGAAAACGAATCGGGTGTGACGTTGAGGATGCCCATCACGACCGGATGGGTGGAGGCCGCGCCTTCCAGCGCGAAGCTGAATTGGCCGCATTGCAAATACTTTGGCATAGAAAATGGAGAAGCGTTAACGAGCAAAAGGCATCCGGTGGGATGCCTTTTGCGTGGGACCAATCAAGCGGTCAAGCGTGCGATCAGGCCGGTGCCGTGGCGTTCGGCGCCACGCCGCCCGAGCCGCCGTCGCCTGGCGGCGTGCGCTTGGTCAGGATGCTGGTCGGCGACTGGCGCGGCTCGCGGCCGGCCATGATGTCGTTGATTTGCTCGGCATCGATGGTTTCCCAGTCGAGCAGCGCCTTGGTCATGGCTTCGACCTTGTCGCGGTTTTCCTCGAGCAGGCGGCGCGACAGCGCGTACTGGGTGTCGAGGATGGCGCGGATCTCCGCATCCACCTTTTGCTGGGTGGCTTCCGAGATGGTCTTGGTGGCGCCGCCGAAGAAGCCTTCGTTCTCGCTGTCTTCGTAGACCATCACGCCCATGCTCTCGGACATGCCGAAGCGGGTGACCATCGAGCGCGCCAGTTTGGTGGCACGGGCGAAGTCGTTCGAGGCGCCGGTGGACATCTGGCCGACAAAAATCTCTTCGGCGATACGGCCACCGAACAGGATCGAGATTTCCTCGAGCATCTTGTCCTTGTAGCCGGACAGGTTGTCATGCTCGGGCAGCTGCCAGGTCAGGCCGAGGGCGTAGCCGCGCGGCATGATCGTGACCTTGTGCACCGGGTCGGCTTTCGGCAGCAGCTTGGCCACCACTGCGTGGCCCGACTCGTGGTACGCCGTGTTGCGGCGCTCTTCCTCGCGGATGATCATCGACTTGCGCTCAGGACCCATGTAGATCTTGTCCTTGGCGTCTTCGAAGTCGATCATCTCGACCAGGCGCTTGCTGCGGCGCGCGGCGAACAGCGCAGCCTCGTTGACCAGGTTGGCCAGGTCGGCGCCCGAGAAGCCCGGGGTGCCGCGCGCCAGGATGTCGGCCTTCACGTCGGTGCCGATTGGCACTTTGCGCATGTGCACGTTGAGGATCTGCTCGCGGCCGCGGATGTCCGGCAGGCCCACCATCACCTGGCGGTCGAAACGGCCCGGGCGCAGCAGCGCTTTATCCAGCACGTCGGCGCGGTTGGTGGCGGCGATGACGATCACGCCGGACGAGGCTTCGAAGCCGTCCATTTCCACCAGCAGCTGGTTCAGCGTCTGTTCGCGTTCGTCGTTACCGCCGCCCATGCCGGCGCCGCGATGGCGGCCGACAGCGTCGATCTCGTCGATGAAGATAATGCACGGCGAGTGCTTCTTGGCGTTCTCGAACATGTCGCGGACACGGCTTGCACCGACGCCGACGAACATTTCGACGAAGTCGGAACCCGAGATCGAGAAGAACGGCACCTTGGCTTCGCCCGCGATGGCGCGCGCCAGCAGGGTTTTACCGGTACCCGGAGGACCGACCATCAGCACGCCGCGCGGGATGCGCCCGCCCAGCTTCTGGAACTTGGTCGGGTCTTTCAGGAAGTCGACGATCTCGGAGACTTCTTCCTTCGCTTCGTCGCAGCCGGCGACGTCGGCGAAGGTGACAGTGTTGTTGGTTTCATCGAGCATGCGCGCCTTCGACTTGCCGAAGGAGAAAGCGCCGCCCTTGCCGCCGCCCTGCATCTGGCGCATGAAGAACACCCACACGCCGATGAGCAGCAGCATCGGGAACCACGAAATGAAGACCTGTTGCAGGAACGATGGTTCCTCAGGCGGCTTGACGTCGAAGCGCACGCCGTTCTCGCGCAGGTCGCCGATGAGGCCGCGATCGAGGATGGTGGCGGTGGCGCGCACCTTGGTGTCGTCGGAACGGGTCGCGGTGATATTGGAACCTTCGATCACGACGTCCTTGATGCGGCGGGCCTTCACATCGTCGAGCAGCTCGGAATAAGCGATGGTCTTGCTGCCGCCGGCGACGCTGTGGTTGTCGAACTGCTTGAACAGCATGAACAACAGCAGCGCAACGACCACCCAGATGGCGGATTTGGAAAACATATTATTCACGAGCACTCCTCCGATGCAATTGCATCTCTACCGATTTCAGTATGACGATTTTAACCGTAATAAGCCGACGCTGCCACGCAACTAAGGCAATAGTGTCAAAAAGCCATTAATACATACCGGGCCAGCCGCGCAAGCCCACGCGCAACCAGCCTTACGCGGCTGATGTGCGGTTGCCGCGCCAAATATCAAGGGCAAAAAGCGTTTGACAGGCCATTTCGACGTCGATTTACGCTGTCGGATTCTTCAGACCACGCCCAAGCAGGAAAATTTCCGACGATTTGTCGCGACTCGCCTTGGGTTTGACCTGCTTGACGGTCGTGAATTCGCGCTTGAATTTTTCCAGTATCTGGGTAAATCCCATATCTTTAAAGCACTTCACGACCAAAGCACCGCCCGGTTTCATGTGACTTTGCGAAAACTCAAGCGCCAGGTCGATCAAGTGTTCCATTCGCGCCGCATCGGCGGTCGGAATCCCCGACAGGTTGGGCGCCATGTCGGACAGGACCAGGTCGGCCTTGCGGCCCTGGAGCAGCGCGTTGAGCTGGACCAGCACCTCTTCCTCGCGGAAGTCTCCCTGGATGAACTCGACATCGGCAATCGGCTCCATGGGAAGCATGTCGAGCCCGATGATGGTGCCGTGGATGCCGCCGCCGTCCTTGCCGGCAAGCTTGCGCCGGGTGTACTGGGCCCAGCTGCCGGGAGTGCAGCCGAGGTCGACAATGACCTGCCCGGGCTTGATCAGTTTCTCGCTTTCGTCGATTTCCTTGAGTTTGAACGCAGCACGCGCGCGGAAGCCTTCCTTCTGGGCCAGTTTGACGTAGGGGTCGTTAATATGGTCGTGCAACCAGTTTTTGTTTAATTTGTTCTTGGCCATTCGCGTAGAATACTGCTTTTAAAGGTACATCCAAAAATTATTATGCTTAAACTCACTCCGGCCGAGCGCAGCGCACTGCGCGCCGAGGCCCATGGCCTCTCCCCTGTCGTCATGATCGGCGAATCCGGCCTGACCGAATCGGTCATGAAGGAAATCGCCGCCAGCCTCGACGCGCACGGCCTGATCAAGGTCCGCGTGTTCGGCGACGACCGCGAAGCCCGCGTGGGCATGTACGAACAGATCAGCGCCGAACTCGACGCCGCGCCGGTCCAGCACATCGGCAAGCTGCTGGTGCTGTACCGCCCGAAGAAGGAAGTGGCCAAGGAACGCAGCAGCAAGTCCGGCAAGGGCATGCGCGAAGTCACCATCGTCAAGGCCAGCGCCAGCGGCACCAAGAAGCCGAGCGTCACCAAGGTCATGATCAAGGGGAACGAGCGGGTCACCGCCGGCGGCAACATCAAGCGCGCAAAACCGCGCCAGACCAGCTCCAAGAAAACCTCACTGAACAAGTGAGATTCGGGCTGCGCAGGAAAAACCGGGGCGACCCGGTTTTTTTTCGTCCGGAGATTTGTGATCGCTCCTTTGTGACCACCAACCTCCGAACCGTCGTCCCGGCGAAGGCCGGGACCCAATTTTCCACGCAAACCACCCCCCCTCCCCTTGCACCGCGAACGCATGCGGTGAAAAGGAAACGCACTGGTTTTCAGGGAAAATTAGGCTCCGGCCTTCGCCGGAGCGACGGTGCTAGCGTGCAAATGACGCGGTCAGCGGCTCTTCAAGACCAAAAACGCCGCCAGCACGCTCTCGATTACATGAAACAGCTGCGACACCCCGTGCATCACGGCGAACTGCGTCCAGTACGGCGACGCCTTCACCCCAGCTGCCCCGGCCAGCTCGCGCAGCTGCGCCATGCCCGGCTGCAGGCCAACGAACATCACCAGCGCACACGCCAGCATCGCCAGCACCAGCAGGTTCAGGAAGCGCCGGCGGCCGGCATCGAGGTCTTGCGACACCCGCACCAGCACCAGCATCAAGCCCGCACAGGCAATCGACACCCACGCCAGCCGCGCCAGCAGCACGGCCACGACATCGCCCGCCAAGGTACTGGACACCGCCGCAAACACCGCGGGCGCCGCGATATAGCCCAGCGCCCACAATGCTCCCGCCCACAGCACCGCCACCAGCAGCCTTGCGGCCGCCAGGCGCGCGCCAGGACGGGAACCTGCGGCAGGCGCGGCGCCCGTCATCAGACGTAGCGCACTTCGAGGATTTCGTACTCGCGCGGACCCGACGGGGCCTGCACTTCGACCACGTCGCCGGCGTATTTGCCGATCAGGGCGCGGGCGATCGGCGAAGTCACCGATACCTTGTTCAGCTTCAGGTCGGCTTCATCGAGGCCGACGATCTGGTAGGTGACTTTCTGGCCGTTGTCCAGGTCTTCCAGGTCGACGGTCGAGGCGAAGACCACGCGGCCTTCGGCGTCGAGCGTGGCCGGGTCGATGATCTGGGCGGCGCTGAGCTTGCTTTCGAGTTCGGCGATGCGGCCTTCGACGAAGGCCTGGCGCTCCTTGGCGGCATCGTATTCGGCGTTTTCCGACAGGTCGCCATGCGAGCGCGCCTCGGCGATCGCGTCGATCACGCTACGGCGCTCCTTGGTCTTGAGCTGGTGCAGTTCTTCCTTGAGGAGTTCGGCGCCGTATTTGGTCAATGGGACGGTATTGTTCATCTCAGTATGGTCTGTTCGTTTGTCGAGGTACCAAGTGAAAACCACAGAGGCGCGCGCCCTAGGGCGCGCGAGCTCTGTGGTTTGACGGGTACTACTTGGTGCTTAGTTTAAGGTTTTATGGAGACCTTGTAAATCATAGACCCGCAGTTCGTCCAGGTGCTGCATGCCGGCGATCGCGGCTTCGGCGCCGGCGATGGTCGTGTAGGTGACCACGCGCGACTGCAGGGCCGAGGTACGGATGGTGCGCGAGTCGGTAATCGCCGAGCGCTTTTCTTCCACCGTATTGACGACCATGACGATCTCGCGGTTCTTGATCATGTCGACCACGTGCGGACGGCCTTCCAGCACCTTGTTCACCTGGCGCACCGGGATGCCGGCTGCCGAGATCACGGCGGCGGTGCCCTTGGTCGCCACCAGCGAGAAGCCCAGCCCCACCAGCTCGCGCGCCACGCCGACCGCGCGCGGCTTGTCCGAGGCCTTCACCGACAGGAATACCGTGCCCTTGGTCGGCAGGATGATGCCGGCCGCCAGCTGCGATTTCACGAAGGCCTCGCCGAAGCTCATGCCCACGCCCATGACTTCACCGGTCGATTTCATTTCCGGCCCCAGGATGGTGTCCACGCCCGGGAATTTCACGAACGGGAACACCACTTCCTTGACGCTGTAGAACGGCGGCGTTACCTCTTGCGTGATGCCCTGCTGCGCAAGGGTCTGGCCCACCATGCAGCGCGCCGCAATCTTGGCCAGCTGCAGGCCGGTGGCTTTCGACACGAACGGCACGGTACGCGAAGCGCGCGGGTTCACTTCCAGCACGAACACCGTGTCGACCGTCTTGCCGTCCACTTCCGACTGCTGGATCGCGAACTGCACGTTCATCAGGCCCACCACGTTCAGGGCCTTGGCCATGAGCGAAGTCTGGTGCTTGAGTTCAGCGATGGTTTCCGGCGACAGCGAATACGGCGGCAGCGAGCAGGCCGAGTCGCCCGAGTGCACGCCGGCCTGCTCGATGTGCTCCATCACGCCGCCGATGAAGGTGGCTTCGCCGTCCGAGATGCAGTCGACGTCGACTTCGATGGCGTCGTTCAGGAAGCGGTCCAGCAGCACTGGCGAATCATGCGACACCTTGACCGCTTCACGCATGTAGCGCTCGAGGTCGCGCTGCTCGTGCACGATTTCCATCGCGCGGCCGCCCAGCACATAGGAAGGACGCACCACCAGCGGGTAGCCGATTTCATCGGCCAGCGCGAGGGCGTCGGCCTCGGTGCGTGCGGTGCGGTTCGGCGGCTGGCGCAGGCCGAGCTTTTGCAGCAGCTGCTGGAAACGCTCGCGGTCTTCGGCCGCATCGATCATGTCCGGCGAGGTGCCGATGATCGGCACGCCGTTCGCTTCCAGGTCCAGTGCCAGCTTCAATGGGGTCTGGCCGCCGTACTGCACGATCACGCCCACCGGCTTTTCCAGCTCGACGATTTCAAGCACGTCTTCCAGGGTCAGCGATTCGAAGTACAGGCGGTCCGAGGTGTCGTAGTCGGTCGACACGGTCTCCGGGTTGCAGTTGACCATGATGGTCTCGTAGCCGTCTTCGCGCATGGCCAGGGCCGCGTGCACGCAGCAGTAGTCGAACTCGATGCCCTGGCCGATGCGGTTCGGGCCACCGCCCAGCACCATGATTTTCTTCTTGTCGGTCGGGTTGGACTCGCACTCTTCGTCGTACGTGGAATACATGTACGCGGTGTCGGTCGAGAACTCGGCGGCGCAGGTGTCGACGCGCTTGTAGACCGGGCGGATGCCCATCTCATGGCGGCGCGCCCGCACGGCGGCCGGCGTGGTCTGCATCAGGAAGGCCAGGCGGCGGTCCGAGAAGCCCTTCTGCTTGAGTTTATACAGCAGCGGCTTGTCCAGGCTTTCCAGCTTCTGGTGATCCAGCCACAGTTCGATGTCGACGATCTCCTTGATCTGCACCAGGAACCACGGGTCGATCTTGGTGAGGTTGTGCACCTCTTCCAGCGTGAAGCCCTGGGCGAAGGCGTCGCCCACGTACCAGATGCGGTCCGGGCCCGGCTCGCCGAGTTCTTCTTCGATCTTCTCGCGGTCGCGGGTCTTCTCGTTCAGGCCATCGACGCCCACTTCCAGGCCGCGCAGCGCCTTCTGGAACGATTCCTGGAAGGTGCGGCCCATCGCCATCACCTCGCCCACCGATTTCATCTGGGTGGTCAGGTGCTTGTCGGCGGTCGGGAATTTCTCGAAGGTGAAGCGCGGGATCTTGACCACGACGTAGTCGATCGAGGGCTCGAACGAGGCCGGGGTGGCGCCGCCGGTGATCTCGTTGCGCAGCTCGTCCAGCGTGAAGCCCACGGCCAGCTTGGCCGCCACTTTCGCGATCGGGAAGCCGGTGGCTTTCGAGGCCAGCGCCGACGAACGCGACACGCGCGGGTTCATCTCGATGACGATCATGCGGCCGTCCTTCGGGTTGATCGCGAACTGCACGTTCGAGCCGCCGGTGTCGACGCCGATCTCGCGCAGCACGTCGATCGACGCGTTGCGCATGATCTGGTATTCCTTGTCCGTCAGCGTCTGCGCCGGCGCGACCGTGATCGAGTCGCCGGTGTGCACGCCCATCGGGTCCAGGTTTTCGATCGAGCAGATGATGATGCAGTTGTCCTTTTTATCGCGGACGACTTCCATCTCGTACTCTTTCCAGCCGAGCAGCGATTCTTCGATCAGCAGCTCGTTGGTCGGCGAGGCTTCCAGGCCGCGCTTGCAGATCGCTTCGAATTCTTCTTCGTTGTAGGCGATGCCGCCGCCGCTGCCACCCATCGTGAAGGACGGGCGGATGATGGTCGGGAAGCCCAGCTCGCGCTGCACGGTCCAGGATTCTTCCATCGAGTGCGCCACGCCCGAGCGCGCCGAACCCAGGCCGATCTTGGTCATCGCGTCCTTGAACTTGGAGCGGTCCTCGGCCTTGTCGATGGCTTCCGGCGTGGCGCCGATCAGCTCGACATTGTATTTTTCCAGCACGCCGTTGTGGTGCAGGTCGAGCGCGCAGTTCAGCGCGGTCTGGCCGCCCATGGTCGGCAGGATCGCGTCCGGGCGCTCCTTGGCGATGATGGTCTCGACGACCTTCCAGGTAATCGGCTCGATGTAGGTGACGTCGGCCGTTTCCGGGTCGGTCATGATGGTTGCCGGGTTCGAATTGACCAGGATGACCTTGTAGCCTTCTTCGCGCAGGGCCTTGCAGGCCTGGGCGCCGGAGTAATCGAATTCGACCGCCTGGCCGATGACGATCGGGCCGGCCCCGATGATCAGGATGCTTTTGATATCACTACGTTTTGGCATATTATTTTTTCTCCGCTGCTTGCATCAGGCCGATGAAGCGGTCAAACAGGTAGGCGACGTCGGTTGGGCCAGGCGAGGCTTCCGGGTGGCCCTGGAAGCAGAACGCCGGCTTGTCGGTACGCTCGAAGCCCTGCAGCGAACCATCGAACAGCGACACGTGGGTGACGCGGCAGTTCGACGGCAGCGTGTCGGGGTCGACCGCGAAACCGTGGTTTTGCGACGTGATCAAGACCTTCTTGCTGTCGAGGTCCTGCACCGGGTGGTTGGCGCCGTGGTGGCCGAACTTCATCTTGAGCGTCTTGGCGCCGGAAGCCAGCGCCATGATCTGGTGGCCCAGGCAAATGCCGAAAGTCGGGATGCCCTTGTCGATCAGCTCGGCGGTGGCCTTGATCGCATAGTCGCAGGGCTGCGGGTCGCCCGGGCCGTTGGCCAGGAAAATGCCGTCCGGGTTCAGCGCCAGCGCGTCGGCCGCGGTGGACTGGGCCGGCAGCACGGTCACTTTGCAGCCGCGCTCGGCCAGCATGCGCAGGATGTTGCGCTTGACGCCGTAGTCGAAGGCGACCACGTGGTATTGGGGGTTCTCTTGCTTGCCGTAGCCTTCGCCGAGCTTCCACTCGGTTTCGGTGAACACATACGATTCTTTCACCGATACGACCTTGGCCAGGTCCATGCCCGACAGGCCCGGGAAGGAGCGCGCCAGTTCCAGCGCCTGCGCCTCCGACGGCTGGTTGCCTTGCGTACCGGTGAGGATGGCGCCGCCCTGGGCACCCTTCTCGCGCAGGATGCGGGTCAGCTTGCGGGTATCGATGCCCGCGATGGCGACCACGTTCTCTGCCTTCAGGTAGTCACCAAGCGACATGGTGGAGCGGAAATTCGATGCCAGCAGCGGCAGGTCACGGATGATCAGGCCGGCGGCATGGACTTTCGATGCCTCGACGTCGGCGGCGTTGACGCCATAGTTGCCGATGTGCGGATAGGTCAGGGTGACCATCTGGCGCGAATAGCTGGGGTCGGTCAGGATTTCCTGGTAGCCGGTCATCGCGGTGTTGAACACCACTTCACCGGTCGTATGGCCGGCGGCGCCAATGGAATATCCTTTGAAAATCGTTCCGTCTGCGAGGGCCAGGATGGCCGGGACGGCTGGGCCAGAAAAAAATGGCGGCAAGGGTAACTCCCAATAAAGTTACCGTAGCTGCGCCACGTCAGACCGACATCCAAGGCGCCCGGGCGGAGTGCTGCTAGCCGGGAGATGGATATCTAGTTGAATGAGGGATGGTGGGTAGGCGCTACGGCAAATGTGTGAATGGTTAAACTTCCAAATTATAGCGCGGATCGGCTGGTTTCGGCAATGCAGCAATTCTATAGAAGTGGCGCTATTTTTGCCGAAACCAGAATGAAATCGGCGCGGAAACACTTGTTTCGCTGAAAGCAAAAGGGCGCCCGCAGGCGCCCTTCCCCGGAGCAACCCAGCCTTATGCGCCGACCAGCGCGGCGATGCCGGCCTTGGCAACCTGCGCGTCCTCGTTCGACTTCACGCCCGACACGCCCACCGCGCCAATCACGTGGCCATCGACGATGACGGGCACGCCGCCTTCGAGCATCCCTTCCAGCTCCGGCGCCGACAGGAAGGAGGTGCGGCCGTTATTGATCATGTCCTCATACACCTTCGACTCGCGGCGGCCGAGCGCGGCGGTGCGGGCCTTGGCCGGTGCGATATAGGCCGACGATGGCGCCGCGCCGTCCAGGCGCTGGTACCACAGCAGGTGGCCGCCGTCGTCGACGATGGCGACCGATACGGCCCAGCTGTTGCGCAGCGCTTCGGCTTCGGCAGCCGCGGCGATGTTCTTGACGTCTTCCAGGGTGAGGTAGGGCTTCGATTGCATGTGGGGTCCTGTTGATTAGGGTTGCTGCTTGGCCTTGAGCTTGGCCTTGATCTGCGGCATCACACTGGCTGCCGCCTGCTCGCCGGCGAGGATCGCCAGGTTGCGGTTGCTGAAGTCGCCGCTGCCCATATTGCCCAGGGCCGGGGTGATGACGATGTCGGCTTCCTTCAGCTCGAAATGGTTCAGGCGCTGGCCCATGATGCTGAAGGTCTGCATCAGCACGTCAAGCGAACTGGCCGTCGCCGCGCCCTCGGTGGCGCTGGAGATGTTCACCGCAATAATGAAGTCCGCGCCCATGTCCTTGACGAACTTGACCGGCACCGGGGCCACCAGGCCGCCATCGACATAGGAATTGGCGCCAATCTTGACCGGCTGGAACACGCTTGGCACGGCCGAGGACGCGCGCACGGCCATGCCAGTGTTGCCCTTGTTGAACAGGATCGGCTGGCCGGTCTTGAGGTCGGTAGCGACGGCGCCGAAGCGGATCTTCAGGCGCTCCATCGGCACATTGTTGACGGCCTTGTTGACGTAGCTCTGCAGCGCTTCGCCTTTCAGCACGCCGGTGGACTTGCCGAACAGCGGCAGGGCCCAGTCCGAAATCGTGGCCTCGTCCATCGCCAGCGCCGTCTTCTGCAGCGCGAAGCCGTTCATGCCGGAGGCGTACAGGGCCCCCACCACCGAGCCGGCGCTGGTGCCGACCACGATCTCGGGCACGATGCCCTGGGCTTCGAGCGCCTTGATGACGCCAATGTGCGCGAAGCCGCGAGCGGCGCCGCCACCGAGGGCGAGGCCGATACGGACCTTGCGCGGCGGCGCCGGCGGCGTTGCCTGCTGGGCAACCGGGGTAACGGGAGGCGGGGTCGGGGTGCTGCCGCAGGCGGTGAGAAACAGTGCGGCGCAGGCGATGAGGGAGCTACGGCGAGGGAACATAGGTGGGGCGAAAAGGAGCGAGGCACGATTGTACCCTGAGTCCGCCCTGCCCTGTCCAAGCCGCCTGATCCGGAAATTCTTCTCTTGCGCCGGCCGCTAACTGGATGCCTGCGTCTTCTTCACCGCGGCGCGCTTTGCCTTCTGCCTGCGCGATCTGGCCCTGGCTTGCGGCCGCATGGACAAGCGCTGCATAAAGAGTTCGACGTCCGTTGCAGGCACGCGGAGGTATTCGACAAGCATTTCCTCGTCCACCCTTTCTTGGCCACCAACGAACGAGCGCCTGGTGACCTGGACGGACATGAATATGCCGGTCTTTCCCGTGTAAAACGTCACCTTCGCATAGCAGGGCCGTGCACTCTTCAGCGGGGACAGGGCATTGAGCAGCTGGTCTGGATGCCCCGAGAAATGGGTCCGGCTTCCTGGCAAGATATCCGCCGTGAAGTTCTGCGGCAGCATGGTCGGGGGGATCCACCGGCCCGACGCTTCACAGAACGGCTTGCCCGCGTACGCCAGGCCCGCCTGGCCCGGGTACATCAATAACATGCTCAGTTCACAACACCAAAACATGCTTCTCACCAGCATGTAAAACGCATCGTCGAACCAACCGCTGGCAGCGAGGACCATGCGCAGTGCGTGGAGGAAGGTGCCCGGGTCCGCCAGCAGGTCGGCGACGGGAATCGCCAGGGAAAGGCCCGGCATATTGCGCACTGGGCCGTAGGACACGAACACGATCCAGAAGATCCACTGGCCGGCCCACCCCGCCGCGCCGACCACGAAGCCGAACTGCCTCATCACGCCAGGGTTTCGAATTTTCGCCAGATGGCAGGCAGACTTCACGAGAAAGGCGAGCCAGAGCGCGAATATCCATGCGCCCAGGATAATAAAGACCCAGTCGTCGCCCGAGGACAGCCAGGCGTACGGGAGTGCCCCGATACCGGCGCCGGCAAGAGCGCACACGAGCACGAGGGCGATCGATGCCGGGACCCGTCCCGACGGCTCGTAGAAAACCGGACGCATGATCAGCAGGAACAGGGATACCTAGGCCGGCGTGCTTTCCCGATCCAGCCAGGCGCTCAGCTCTGCCTTTCCACGCTCATCGAGGTGGGGGAGCATCGACGCAAACCAGCTCCTCCCGCCTTGCACGCCCAGCACGTCGGTGACAATGGGCGTGCTCTTTTCGAGGAAGACGTGAAACAGGGGCATCCGGTGCGCGAACAATACGGTGGGGTCGGTCACCTGCAATTGGGTATAGATGCTCTTGAGCTCCTCCAGGAAAGGCATGGCATTGCCATGGTGACCGGCCCTGGACAGAGCACTCAGCATGCCTGTGATGATGCTGATGCTGGGCATTTCGCGCGACGACTTGTTGATCGTGTGTGCCGTTTCTGCCCAGGCAGCCCCGTGGGCAGGCTCGTTCGCCATCACGGCACTGGTGGCGACCTGCAGGGCATTGTGCGCGGTCGCTTCTTTCGAGAACAGGGCCTGCCAGTAGGCCAGCGCCTGGGTCCAACGTTCCAGCTGCGAGCAAGCGAGGGCGCAGATGCGGTTGGCGTCGCAATACAGGCACTGCTCATCGGCGGCAATGAATGGCAGCGCTGCCTGGAAAGCCGCTTCCGCGTCACCGGCCTGGAGACGCTCGATTGCTTCTGCCAGTTCGGGGGGATCCACCTCGGCAGTACCGGCTGTCGTGGCCAGCAGCTGGTCCAGTTCAGGCGTCGGCACGTACAGGTACTTCCCGGGCCAGCTTTCAACGATTTTTTCAGCGCCCTCTTTCCCCTTTACCTCAACGTTCACAATCGACACCAGTTGCTCGTTTCCGGCCAGCCGATAAACCCGCAATCTCGCGAATTGTGTACTCGCCTCGTCGGCTTCGACGTGCAGGATGTGCGCCAGGGTTTGTCCGCGTTCGGAAAAGACGCGCAGCAAGTCGGGCTGGCCGACCGGCTTGAACTTGTTGGGCAATTCTTCATACCTGGCCCACGCGCCGGCAGCCTCGTCGAACACTTCTTCCGCCCGCATCTTGCCCATGTAATGGGGGAAGAACAGCAGCATCCAGAATTCGCCCAGCCAGGAGGCGGCCACCAGGTAGCGTGCGCCCCCTTGCGCCGGCCAGACTGCATCCAGTGCATGGCCGGCGACCTCGGCGGGATGGATCGCCATGTGCAGGACACCGGCAAGGTCGTGACTGCCGGCATGCAGCGCTGCCCAGGCGGCCCACTGCACATACCAGCCGCCCAGGCCGACGAGAATGCCGGCCCACCCCATCCAGCCCGGATGCCTAAGCTTGCCAAGCGCGCAGACGCGCTTGACGCCGCTCGCCATGAACAGGGCAAACAGGCATGCGACGAAAAAACCGAGGACGGCCGGCACCTGCAGCTGGAGCCAGGCATACACGATTGCGGCCGGAACGATCACGGCAAGGCAGGCCGCTGCCAGGGGAACCGAAAGGAGCGGGACGCGGCCGGAAGGCAGGTAGAGGGTGTAGGTCATGTCGGCGGGGGAAGTTGTGGAGAGTGGGCGATTGCCTGCATAGGCAATCTACCCCCGCCCACTTTGCGCCTATTGCCGGATCACAATATTTCAGACATGCCGAGCGCTACGCTTGTAGAAGCGCAATCGCGCTCAGCCCGGCAGCGACGTATTCGGCAACACCGCCGTAAAGCTGCTGCCCTTGCCCGGCACCGAACTGATCATCAAGCGCCCGCCATGCCGCAGCAGCACGTGCTTGACGATCGCCAGTCCCAGCCCCGTACCCTGGGTGTCGCGCGAGCGGCTCTTGTCGACCCGGTAGAAACGTTCGGTCAGTCGCGGGATGTGGATCGGTTCGATACCGATGCCGCAGTCCTGTACCGCGAAGCGCAGGTCGTCCGGGCCGCGCGTCCATGCCATGCGGATGGTGCCGCCGTCGGGCGAGTAGCGCACCGCATTCGAGGCCAGGTTGGCGAAGGCGCTGCGTAGTTCTTCCAGGCTGCCCATCACGTCGGGGCCGTCGAACTGGACCTCGACCTGGTGGCGCCCGCCCGACAGCGCCTTGGCTTCGGTCGCCACCGACTCTACCAGCGCCCGCATGTCGATCCGCTCGCGGCGGAACGGGAACTCGTCCGACTCCAGGCGCGACAGGGTCAGCATATCGCCGATCAGGCGCTGCATGCGGTGGGCCTGTTCCGTCATCAAGGACAGGTGGGCGGTGCGGGTAGCCACGTCCAGGCCCGGGTCCGACATCGCGATTTCCAGGAAGCCGACGATCACGGTGAGCGGCGTGCGCAGCTCGTGCGAGGCGTTGGCGATGAAGTCGCGCCGCATCGCTTCGATCCGCTCGGTATCGGTGGCGTCGTGGGTGACCAGGATCTGGCGCCGGTTCTCGAACGGGATGATGCGGCATTCGAGCTTGCGGCCGCGGAAGGACAGGGTCAGCGGCTGCTCGTAGCGCCCCAGGATCACGTAGTCGATGAATTCGGGATGGCGCACCAGGTTGGTCACGCGCAGGCCCTTGTCGCGCGCCATGGTCAGGCCCAGGTGGCGTTCGGCCGCCTCGTTGCACCATTCCAGGAACAGCACGTCGTCCATGATGGCCACGCCTTCCGGCAGCAGCTGCATGGCCTGGCGGAAGCGCGCCAGCCATTCGGCCATCTCGGCCTGGTGGCGCTCGTCCTCGCGGCGCAGCCGGTACAGGCGCGCGAACACGTCGGTCCAGGCGCCCCACCCGTCCGGCAGCCGGCTGCTGTGGGGATCGTTGAGCCATTCGCCCAGCTCGTGCAGGTAGCGCAGCTGGACGAACAGGGCGATCACCACGCCAGCCAAGGCGAACACCAGCGCCTCGACCAGGCCGGACATCCACCACACCACGCCGGCCGCGGCGAACACCATCCCCAGCCGCAGCACCGCCGGCACCCAGAACAGCACCTTCGGACTCATGGCGCGCCCTTCACTTCTCGGACAGCATGTAGCCGACGCTGCGCACGGTGCGGATCAGCCCATCGGCGCTTTTCAGCGCCTTGCGCAGCCGCAGCACGTGCACGTCGACGGTGCGCTCTTCGATCACGGCGTGGTCGCCCCACACCTTGTCGAGCAGCTGGGCGCGCGAGAACACGCGCTCGCGGTGGGCCAGCATGAACTTGAGCAGCTTGTACTCGGCGTTGCCGATCTCGATCTGCGCGTTGTCCACGCTCACCGTGCAGCTGTTCGGGTCCAGCACCACGCTACCGGCGCGCAGCGGCGCTTCCGACAGGTGCGGGCTTTTGCGGCGCAGCAGCGCGCGCGAGCGGGCCAGCAATTCGCGCGGCGAGAACGGCTTGGTGACGTAGTCGTCGGCGCCGGTGTTCAGGCCAGCCAGCTTGTCCTCTTCCATGCTCTTTGCGGTGAGCATGATGACCGGGATTTCCTGAAAATCGCGGTCGGCGCGCAGGCGCGAGAGCAGGCGCAGGCCGCTCTGGTCGGGCAGCATCCAGTCCAGCAGCACCAGGTCGGGCTTGCCGTGCGAGATGCTGTCCCAGGCGCCATTGGCGGTATCCGCGGTGCGGATGTCCCAGCCGGCTTCGCGCAGCGAATACTTCACCAGTTCGACGATCGCGGGTTCGTCTTCGACCACCAGGACGCTCGTGTTGTCGGCCATGTTTACGGCGCCGGTTGTTCGGTCGCCAGCGGCTTGCTGTGGCGGATGTCGCGGCCCTCGACCACGTAGATCACGTATTCGGCGATGTTCTTGGCATGGTCGCCGATGCGTTCGATGGCCTTGGCCACCCACAAGGTGTCCAGCGCCGATGAAATCGTGCGCGGGTCTTCCATCATGAAGGTGATCAGGTTGCGCAGGATGGTGCGGAACTCGTGGTCGATGCCTTCGTCGGCCGCGATCAGCTCGAGTGCCTGCTTGCCGTCCAGGCGCGCGAACGCATCCAGCGCATTGTGCAGCAGCTCGCAGGTGGCTTTCGCGATGGTCTTGATCATGTCGTAGTGGGCGAAGGTGCTGCCGCCGCGCTCGTACAGGCTCTTGGACGTGCGCGCGATCTTCGAGGCCTCGTCGCCGATGCGTTCGAGGTCGGTGATCACCTTGATGCTCGCCATCACGGTGCGCAAGTCGTTGGCGGTTGGCTGGCGGCGCACGATCAGGTGGCTGCAGGCGTCGTCGAGCTGCACTTCGAGCTGGTTGACGGCCTGGTCGTCGGCCATCACGCGGTCGGCGCGCGCCGAATCGCCCACGCGGAAGCATTCCAGCGCCGCCTCGAACTGGGTTTCCACCATGCCGCCCATGAGCAGCACCTTGGAACGGATGGCTTCGAGTTCCTGGTCATACTGCTTGGATGAATGCTCGCCTGTCATTACTGCTCTCCAAAGTCTGTAGTGTTGTTATTGCGTGATCAGCCGAAACGACCGGTAATGTAATCCTGGGTTTCTTTCTTGGCCGGATTCATGAAGATCTGGTCAGTCTCGCCGAATTCCACCAGCTCGCCAAGGTACATATAGGCGGTGTAGTCGGAGCAACGCGCGGCCTGCTGCATATTGTGGGTCACGATGGTGATCGTGTAATCCTGCTTCAGTTCGCTGATCAGCTCTTCGATCTTGGCGGTCGAGATCGGGTCCAGCGCCGAGGTCGGCTCGTCGAGCAGCAGCACGTCCGGCTTCACCGCCACGCCGCGCGCGATGCACAGGCGCTGCTGCTGGCCGCCCGACAGCGACAGGCCGCTCTTGTTGAGCTTATCCTTGGCTTCTTCCCACAGCGCCGCCTTTTTCAGCGCCCATTCCACACGCTCGTCCATCTCGCCCTTGGACAGGTTTTCGTACAGGCGCACGCCGAAGGCGATGTTGTCGTAGATCGACATCGGGAACGGGGTCGGCTTCTGGAACACCATGCCGACCTTGGCGCGCAGCATGTTGACGTCGACACCCGGCTCCAGGATATTGCGGCCGCGGTACATGATCGAGCCTTCGGCGCGCTGGCCCGGATATAAATCGTACATGCGGTTCAGGGTGCGCAGCAGGGTCGACTTGCCGCATCCCGACGGGCCGATGAAGGCCGTCACCTGCTTGTCGTGGACGTCGAGCGACACATTCTTCAGGCTCTGCGTCTTACCGTAGAAGAAGTTCAGGCCCTCGATCTCGATGGTCTTGGTCTTGGCAGCGCCAGCGGCCGGGTTGGACATGAGTTGGTTCATCACTGTTATCTAGGTAAATTAACGTGGAGTTTTCTGGCTGAACAGGGTGCGCGACACGATGTTGAGCATGAGCACGGTGAAGGTGACCAGCAGCGCGCCGCCCCAGGCCAGCGAACGCCAGTCGTCGTAAGGGCTCATCGCGAACTGGTAGATCACGACCGGCAGGTTGGCCATCGGCGAAGTCATGTCGTTGCTGTAGAACTGGTTGTTCAGCGCGGTGAACAGCAGCGGCGCGGTCTCGCCCGACACCCGGGCCACGGCCAGCAGCACGCCGGTGATTACGCCGGCCTTGACGGCGCGCAGGCGCACCAGCATCGCCACTTTCCAGTGCGGGGCGCCGAGCGCGTAGGCCGCCTCGAGCAGGCTGGTGGGCACCAGGCGCAGCATATTGTCGGTGGTGCGCACCACCACCGGCACCGCGATCAGCGACAGCGCGATCGAACCCGCGAAACCCGAGAAATTGCCGGTCTTCGTCACATACAGGGCGTACACGAACACGCCGATCACGATCGAGGGCGCCGACAGCATGATGTCGGTCACAAAACGGGTCACCTGGGCGAACCGGTTGTTCTCGCCGTATTCGGCCAGGTAGATGCCGGCCAGGATGCCGACCGGGGTGCTGACCAGGGTCGACAGGCCGACCATCATCAGGCTGCCGACGATGGCGTTGCGCAAGCCGCCCGGGCTGCCCGGGGCCGGGGTGTCGCCCGTGAACATGCTCAGCGACAGGGCGCCGAAGCCGTTGATGAGCAGCGTGGCCAGGATCCAGGCCAGGAAGGCCAGGCCGACGCCCATCGCCGACACCGACAGCACGATGCCGATCCGGTGGGCCAGCAGGCGCCTGCGGTAGACGGGGTTCTTGACTGGGTTATCCATTACTTGGTTCCTTCCTTGCGGGACATACCGGCCAGCATCAGCTTGGCTGCCGACAGCACGATGAAGGTGATGGCGAACAGGATCAGGCCGAGCGCATACAGCGACGACGAGTGCAGCGGCGTGGTGGCTTCGTTGAATTCATTGGCCAGGGTCGAGGAAATCGAGTTACCGGCCGAGAACAGCGACCAGGACAGCCCGTGGGCGTTACCGATCAGGAAGGTCACGGCCATGGTCTCGCCCAGCGCGCGGCCCAGGCCCAGCATGACGCCGCCGACCACGCCGTTGCGGGTGTAGGGCAGCACGACCTTGCGCACCACTTCCCACTTGGTGCAGCCCAGGCCATACGCGGATTCCTTCAGCACGGTCGGGACGATCTCGAACACGTCGCGCATGACGGAGGCGATGAAGGGGATGATCATGATCGCCAGGATCAGGCCGGCGGTCAGGATGCCGATGCCCATCATCGGGCCCTGGAACAGCTGGCCGATCACCGGGACCTGGCCGAGGGTGCTTTTCAGCAGCGGCTGCACATGGTCGGCGAACAGCGGCGCGAACACGAAGAAGCCCCACATGCCGTAGATGATCGAGGGTACGCCGGCCAGTAGCTCGACCGCGGTGCCCAGCGGGCGGCGCAGCCAGGCCGGACAGATCTCGGTGAGGAACAGAGCGATGCCGAAGCTGATCGGGAAGGCGACACTGAGGGCGATGATCGAGGTGGCCAGCGTGCCCCAGATCGCGATCATGGCGCCGAACTTGTCGCCCACCGGATCCCATTCGACGGTGGTGATGAAGCCGAGGCCGAATTCGCGGAAGGCCGGGGCTGCGCCGATGGCGAGCGAAACAATGATCCCGACCAGCACCAGCAGCACCGAGGCGGCGAACAGCAGGGTCACTTTGTGGAACAGGAAGTCCTGGATGCGCTGGTTGCGCATGGTGTTGCGCAGGGCGGCGTGCTGGCGGGCATCGGCCTCGATATCGGCCTGGCTGGCCAGCTTATCGAGTGGTACGGAGGCGTGTGCGCTCATGGTTTTTTGTCAATCATTCTGGCGAACGGAAGGGCCGATGCATGATGAACGCAGCCGGCCCTGTCCTGTGCAGTGGGGGTGGATTACCAGAGCGCCTTGCCGGCGGCATCCTTCACGTTGGCGCGCCAGGCATCCTGCACCAGCTTGGTGACGGTGTCCGGCATCGGCACGTAGTCCAGCTCGCTTGCTGCGGCGTCGCCGTTTTTATAGGCCCAGTCGAAGAACTTCAGCACTTCCTTGCCCTTGACGCCATCGGCCTGGCTCTTGTGCAGCAGGATGTAGCTGGCGCCGGTGATCGGCCAGCTGGCCTTTCCCGCCTGGTTGGTCAGCACCACGGCAAAGCCCGGGGTACCGGCCCAGTTGGCCTTGGCGGCGGCGGCCATGAAGCCGTCGTCGCTTGGCTGCAGGAAGGCGCCATCCTTGTTCTGGAGCTGGGTGTGCTGCATGCGGTTTTTCTTGGAATAGGCCCACTCGACATAGCCGATCGCGCCCTTGATGCGCTGGACGTTGGAGGCCACGCCTTCGTTGCCCTTGCCGCCCACGCCCACCGCCCACTTGACGGTGGTGCCGGCGCCGACCTTGGTCTTCCATTCGGGGCTGGTCTGCGACAGGTAATCGGTCCACAGGAAGGACGTGCCAGACGAATCGGCGCGGTGCACGACGGTGATGTCGGTGGCCGGCAGCTTGATGCCCGGGTTCAGGGCGGCGATCTGCGGCGCATTCCACATCGTGATCTTGCCCAGGAAGATGTCGGCGAGGACGGCGCCGGTCAGCTTGAGCTGGCCCGGGGTGGTGCCCGGCAGGTTGATCACCGGAACCACGCCGCCCATGATGGCGGGGAACTGGAACAGGCCGGCGGCAGCCAGCTCGGCGGCCGGCAGCGGCATGTCGGAGGCGCCGAAATCGACGGTCCTGGCCTTGATCTGCTTGATGCCCGCGCCCGAACCGACCGACTGGTAATTCATGCCGTTGCCGGACGTGGCCTTGTACATCTCGGCCCATTTGGCGTAGATCGGATACGGGAAGGTCGCACCGGCGCCGGTGATGTTGGCAGCCTGGGAAGCGGCGGAGAAGCTGGCGGCGGCGATGGCGATGGAGACAAACAGGTGCTTCATGCGCATGATGGATCCTTAAAGAGGCTCGGGCGGGGCCCGGTTCATTGACGCTGCGAAGTCTACTGGCCGATTATGACAAGTTCATGACAGATGTAATAATTCGGGAATCGGCGGGGAGTCGCGGGCGCAGCGGCGCTATCTTGGCGCAGTTTCCGGCCTTGCCGCACGCGATTGAAACGCGGGCTCCACGATCGTGCTGATGGGCACGCCTGGTATGAAAATAATCCCGCCCGCAGTGCCTTGGCTACCTTGTAAATACGAAGCAAGCTGCTAAGCTGAAATCGTCATCTTTCATAGGGAGGGGATGCTGAAAAGCGTTAACGTATATGTTCAGTGTTATGGTATTTGGCATACTTAGTGGCTTGGCTGGACTGGTCGCCTTCGAGATTTACCAGGAAGTGCGTGGCAGTAAGCAAAGCCTCACCGATCACTATCACGAATAGTGCTGGCCCGGATCTCCGGGCCCATGTCATCAAGCGACAAAACGGCGAGGCCCAAGGGCACTCGCCGTTTTGCATTGCGCCGCCCTGCCCTTCCGGGTCAGCGCAGGAAGCGCGCCACCGCCGTCATCGCCGACAGTTCCAGGTTCAGGAACTGGAAGCCCACCTTGAACTCGCCGCCGCTGAAGATGCAGTACAAGGCCTTGGCGCGCGCCGTGACCGGCACCAGCTTGCCCTCGACCAGCAGGTCGAAACTGACCTGGCCGGCCTGGCCGACCAGCAGCGGGTCCGGCAGGCTGATGCTCACGCCATTGGCGCCCAGGTCGCTGGTGCGGCCGCTGGCAGGGGGCTGGCCCTCCATGAGCACCCTGGCGCGGGTACGCAGCACCTTGCGTTCGGATTTTCTTTGTTCTGCAAACACGTGTTATACCAATCGATCAGGAGATGAAACAGGCGGCATGACAGGAGCGGGACGGCGCATCAGTCCAACTCGCGCAGCTTGGTGAAGGCTTCGTCGATACGCTCGACCGCGACGATGGTCATGCCTTCGATCTTCTGCTTCGGCACATTGGCCTTGGGGATCATGGCGATCGAGAAGCCGAGCTTGGCCGCTTCCTTCAGGCGCTCCTGGCCGCGCGGGGCCGGACGGATCTCGCCGGCCAGGCCGACTTCGCCGAACACCACCAGCCCGCGCGGCAGCGGCTTGCTGCGCATCGACGAATTTATCGCCAGCAGCACGGCCAGGTCGGCCGCCGGCTCGGTGATCTTGACGCCGCCCACCGCATTGATGAACACGTCCTGGTCGAAGGCGGCGATGCCGGCATGGCGGTGCAGCACCGCCAGCAGCATCGCCAGCCGGTTCTGCTCCAGGCCCACCGACAGGCGGCGCGCGTTGGGCAGGTGGCTGGCGTCGACCAGGGCCTGGATTTCCACCAGCAAGGGCCGCGTCCCCTCCTGCGTCACCATCACGCAGGAACCCGGCACCTGGTTGTCGTGCTGCGACAGGAACAGCGCCGACGGGTTGGACACCCCTTTCAGGCCTTTTTCGGTCATCGCGAACACGCCCAGCTCGTTCACCGCGCCGAAACGGTTCTTGATGGCGCGCACCAGGCGGAAGCTGCTCTGGGTGTCGCCCTCGAAGTAGAGCACGGTGTCGACGATGTGCTCGAGCACGCGCGGGCCGGCCAGTGCACCCTCCTTCGTCACGTGGCCCACCAGGATGATGGTCACGCCGGTCTGCTTGGCCAGGCGGGTGAGCTGGGCCGCGCATTCGCGCACCTGGGCCACCGAACCGGGGGCGGAGGTCAGCGCGTCGGAATACAGGGTCTGGATCGAGTCGATCACCGCCACTTCGGGCTTCAGGTCGGCCAGCGTGCCGAGGATTTTCTCGAGCTGGATCTCGGCCTGGAAGTTCAGGTCGGACGAATCGACCGACAGGCGGCGCGCGCGCAGCGCGATCTGGGCGCCGGATTCCTCGCCCGACACGTAGAGCGTGTTGCGGGTGGCGGCCAGGTTGGCCAGCGCCTGCAGCAGCAGGGTCGACTTGCCTATGCCGGGGTCGCCGCCGATCAGCACCACGCCGCCAGCCACCAGGCCGCCGCCCAGCACCCGGTCGAATTCCTCGATGCCGGTGCCGAAGCGCGGCACGTCGAGGGCGTCGATGTCCTTGAGCGAGAGCACCGGCGCGGTCTGGGCCAGGCTTTTATGCTGGGTCTGCGACATGCGGTTGACGCCGCCCGTCTCGACCACGGTTTCGACCAGCGTGTTCCAGGCCTTGCAGTCGGGGCACTGCCCGGCCCAGCGGCTGGTGGTGGCGCCGCACTCGCTGCAGGTGAAAGCGGTTCTTGCCTTAGCCATCGGTTCCCATTCTTCCTTCAAGTACGCGCACCCGGCCTGCCAGTGCGCACATCAGTTCATAGCCGATCGTGCCGGCGCTGTGCGCCACTTCGTCGATCGGCAGGCCGTCGCCCCACAGCAGCACCTTGCTGCCGATGCGCGCATTGCGGATCGGGGTGAGGTCGACCGTCATCATGTCCATCGAGACCCGCCCGACCAGGGTGGTGCGCACGCCGTCGACCACCACCGGGGTGCCGTGCGGCGCATGGCGCGGGTAGCCGTCGGCGTAACCGCAGGCCACCACCCCCACCGTCATCGGGCCGCTCGCTTCGAAGCGGCTGCCGTAGCCGACCGTGTCGCCGGCCTCGATCTGCTGGATGCCGATGATCTCGGAGCGCAGGGTCATGGTCGGGCGCAGGCCATAGTCCAGTGCGCTGCGCCCGCCCGGGGTGCCGCCGTAGAGCATGACGCCCGGTCGCACCCAGTCGTTGGCCAGGCTGTCGCCCAGTTCGGCCTGGTGCAGCACGCCGCCGGAATTGGACAGGCTGCGCTCGCCCGCCAGGTCGCCCGCGCCGAACTGGAAGCGGCGCACCTGCTCGGCGATGGTCAGCCGCGGGTGCTCCAGCTCGTCGGCATTGGCGAAGTGGGTCATGTGGGTGATGTTGCGCACGCCCGGGATGGCGCGCAGGCGCTGGTAGGCCGCCGCGTATTCGTCGGGCCGGAAGCCGAGCCGGTTCATCCCGGTATTCATCTTCAGGTGCACGTCGATCGGGCGGTAGAGCTGGGTGTATTCCAGCATCTTGACCTGCTCTATATTGTGGACCGCGCTATTAATATTGTGTTCGGCCAGCAGCGGCACATCGGATGGGTCGAAAAACCCCTCCAGCAGCAGGACCGGGCGGCTCCAGCCGGCCTCGCGCAGGCGCACTGCGTTCTCGAGCTCGATCAGGGCCAGGCCGTCGGCGCCGGCGAAGCCGCGCATGGCGCGCTCGAGGCCATGGCCGTAGGCGTTGGCCTTGACCACCGCCCATATCCTGGCATGCGGCGCGCATGCGCGGGCACGGGCCAGGTTGTGCTGCATCGAGTCGAGGTGAATGGTGGCGGAAAGCGGGCGTGGCATCGTCAAAACCGGCGGTTTTCGAAAGGGTCTATTTTACCGGACAGGGCAAAACCGCGTCGCTGACAAGGCGCGTTTTCTTTTGGAGCGCGACCCATTCATGGTATAAAGCAACTCGGACCAGCTTTTACTCTTTTAGAATGAACCGTGGTTTTTATACCATCATGGCGGCGCAGTTTTTCTCGTCGCTGGCAGACAATGCGCTCCTCTTTGTTGCGATCAGTCTGCTGACGTCGATGAATGCCCCGGCTTCGCTGACTCCGCTGCTGAAGCTTTCCTTCGTCCTCTTTTACGTGTTGCTGGCCGCCTTCGTGGGCGCCTTCGCCGATTCGCTGCCCAAGGGCCGCGTGATGTTCATCGCGAACATCGTCAAGGTGTTCGGCTGCGCGCTCATGTTCCTGTCGGTGCACCCGCTGCTGGCCTATGCCGTGGTGGGCTTCGGCGCAGCCGTCTATTCGCCGGCCAAGTACGGCATCCTGACCGAACTGCTGCCGCCTGAAAAACTCGTTCCCGCCAATGGCTGGATCGAAGGCCTGACCGTCATGTCGATCATCTTCGGCACCGTGATGGGCGGCACCCTGGTGAGCGAACGTGGCTCGGCCTGGCTCCTGAGTTTCGACTTGCCGGGCATTAGTACCGGCATCGACACCGGCGCCGAAGCGGCGATGGCGGTGGTGGTGGGCATCTACATCCTGGCCGCCCTGTTCAACCTGCGCATCCCCGACACCGGCGCGCGCTACGAGCACCAGGAGCGCAATCCTGCCAAGCTGATCGCCGACTTCGCCAACTGCTCGGCCACCCTGTGGCGCGACAAGCTGGGCCAGATTTCGCTGGCCGTGACGACCCTGTTCTGGGGCGCCGGCGCCACCTTGCAATTCATCGTGCTGAAATGGGCCGAGCGCTCGCTGCACATGCCGCTCGATAAAGCCACCAACCTGATCGGCGTGGTCGCCATCGGCGTGGCGCTGGGCGCGGTCATGGCGGCGCGCATGATTCCGCTGCGCAAATCGCTCACCGTGATCCCGCTCGGGATCATCATGGGCCTGGTGGTGTGCAGCATGGTGTTCGTGACCTCGGTGAACTTCGCCTACCCGCTGCTCACCCTCATCGGCTTCCTGTCGGGCTTCTTCGTGGTGCCAATGAACGCGCTGCTGCAGCACCGCGGCCACGTCTTGATGAGCGCGGGGCATTCGATCGCGGTGCAGAACTTCAACGAGAACCTGTCGATCCTGACCATGCTGGCCCTGTACGCCATCATGATCACCTTGAACCTGGACCTGGATATCATCGTGGTCATGTTCGGGCTGTCGGTGGCGGGCATCATGTACTTCATCGGACGCCGCCATGCGGCGAACCAGCGCGAGCACGATTCGCTGGCGCTGATCGGCGAGCACAAGCACTGATACACGGCGCGTATCACAGGGCCGCAAACTGAATGTTTTACGTATTACCGTAGGGTGGTCGGGTTCCCCGACCGCGCGTTCAAACAGTGCTTGCACCAGTTGAACGCGCGGTCGGCGGAGCCGACCACCCTACGTGACCATCCGCCTTGCCGCGGCGCGCTCGCGCCAGTCGTCCGGCACGATGAAGCCGCGCTCCACCTCTTCCACATAGCCCGGCCCTTCGCGCACCACAGCGACCAGCACCGGCGTGGAATTCGTTTCGAACTGCGCCGATAATTCCGCATGCAGCTGCGCGCGGTTCATTACCGCGGCCGAGGTGCTGCGAAACGGCGCCAGCCACTGCAGCTTGGGCAGCACGACAAAGGCGTCGCCGGCCAGCTGGCCGACTTCGGCCAGGGCGCACCAGAACCCGCGGCAATGCCCGGCGGCGATCCCGCGCATGGCCGGCCAGCTCCCGGCCGGATAGAACAGCCAGCCCTTGACCAGCGCCCGCGCCCGCGCGACGGGGCGCGGCAGCAGCGCCTGCGCGGCCGGATGCGCGCCCAGTTCGAGCTGGCGCTCGAACACCTTGCGCATCTTCAGGCCCAGGCTGTCGGCCAGGTTGGGGCCGACCAGGGCGCTGAGCTGCCAGTCCTGCGGCGACCTGCCCTCCCCGTCCAGCAGATAGAACTTGGTGGCCAATTCGATGTGCTCGAGCGCATCGGGTCCGTGCTCCAGCAGGAAGTCGAACTCGCCGACGGTGTCGTTGCGGTTGGCGCGCACCTGCAGGCCGTGGGCGACCAGGCGGCCGTGCTGCTGGTAGTAGAAAGCCATCAGCTTCTCGGCGTACAGGCCCAGGCGGGTGTAGACGCGCGGGCCGAGCGCTTCGTCGAGCGCGGCAGGATCGTGGTCGAGCGCGCCGAGCCAGGCGCTCAGTTCCGGGCTTGCGGGACCGGTGGAAGCGATGCGGCCCGCCCACTGCGGATCGGCCGCGTCGAGCAGGTCGGGGGCGTCGAGCAGCCAGGCCAGCGCGCGCACCCGCGGGCGCCGCAGCTGGCCCCAGCGGCGGTGGAAGCCTTGCTGGTAGCTTTCA
This sequence comes from Massilia yuzhufengensis, assembly GCF_900112225.1. Lineage (GTDB taxonomy): Bacteria > Pseudomonadota > Gammaproteobacteria > Burkholderiales > Burkholderiaceae_D > Telluria > Telluria yuzhufengensis. Next base: position 145,805 of record NZ_FOLD01000002.1, read on the forward strand.
GCCCGCGTGTCCATCGAGCGCCCTGGCGCGGCACAGGTCGGCCCATGCGAGGGCCTTGTCATGGCCACGCTGCAGCAGCTCGGCCGGGTGCAAGGTCGCCACCATCGGCACGTCGCCCAGGCGATGCACGGCGCCGCGCGAACCGGCCAGCGGCTCCGCGAGCGGCTGGCCGAGCAGGCCGTTGGCCGCCACCTGGCCCATGGTCAGCACCACCCCGGCGCCGGTGAGCGCGCGTTCGCGCTCCAGGAAGGGACGGCAGGCCGCCGCTTCCTCGGCGGTGGGCGCACGGTCGCCGCCCTTGGCGTTGACGGGACGGCACTTGACCAGGGACGTGACATACACGTCCGTTTCGCGCGACATGCCGACCGCGGCCAGCATATTGTCGAGCAGCTTGCCCGGCTCGCCGGTCATCGGCTGGCCGGCCTTTTCGTCGGCCGCACTGGCGGTGCCGGCGGCGACCAGCCAGCGCGCCTGGCGCGCGCCGGCGCCCAGCACCGGCTTACGGCCTTCGCTGCAGGCGCTGCAGTGCTTGCAAGTGGCGATCGCCAGGCGCAGGCCGGCCCAGTCGAGGGTGGAGACGTCGACCTGTTCCGGCGCGGGCTCGGCGCCCCATGCGCTGTTGTCGTTCACGGGCGGCGTCCAGGCGGGCTTCACCACGCGCTCGGCGACCTGGCGCGGCATGGGCGGCGGCGCCAGCGGCTGCGGCGCGGCTGCCGGGGTTTCCGGCGCGGCGGCTTCAGGGATGTCAGCCTGCGTTGCGGCATCCGCTACCGCGCGCAGCTTCCACAGCGGCCCGATCCCCATCTCGGCCAGGAAGGCCGCGTCGCGCTCGCTCAACCGGTTCACAGGGCGATCCTCATCACGATGGCATCCTCGCGCTGCCCGGCATGCGCCGGATAATAGCCCTTGCGGCGCCCGATCTCGCGGTACCCATAGCGGCGGTAGACCTCGAGCGCACGTTCATTGGTCGGGCGCACTTCGAGCAGGATCGATTCCATGCCCTGCGATTTCGCGCGCGCGCCAATCCGGTCGAGCAGGTGGCGCCCGAGTCCCTGGCGCTGGCTGCCGGCCGCCACGGCCACGTCGAGCAAGTGGGCTTCATCGACCGCGTACATCAGCAGGTAATAGGCAGCCAGCGCGCCCTGCGCATCGCGCGCCACCCAGGCGTCGTAGCCGCTGGCAAGCGAATCGGAAAAATTGGCGCGGCTCCAGGGGTGCGGAAAGACGCTGCATTCGAGCGCATGCACCTCGTCGACGTCGCCCGCCGTCATCGGCGCGAACGTGAGCTGGGCGGTCGCGTTGAGTACCGTCATGCCCCGGCCTTCGCGGCATTGATCACCTGGCGCTCGGCGCTGGTATAGGCGACCTTGTTGCGCAGGTAGAGCGGCTGGGCCTGGGCCGCCGGCACGGCCAGCCCCGCGGCCAGCGCCGCGACGCCCAGCAGCGCCAGTTCGCGCGCATGCGGCAGGATGTCGCCGATGGCGCCGGCCGCGAAGGCCTTGCCGGCAAACGCTTCCGGATAGACGGCGAAGCCGTTGCCGCAGGCTGCCAGGCCTTCGGCCGCGAGCGGCTCAAGAGCGTCCGGCGCGCACAATGCGGGCGGCGAGACCTCGATCCAGTGACCGCCTTGATACCGGTACTGCGCCCAGTACACCTCGTTCATGCGCGCGTCGAGCACCGCCAGCACGTCCAGCGCGCCGGTGCGCGCGCGGCAGGCCTCGGCCATCGCCGCCAGGGTCACCAGCGGCAGCACCGGCAGGCCCGCGCCGAAGGCCAGGCCCTGGGCCACGCCGCAGGCGGTGCGCACGCCGGTAAACGAACCGGGACCGGCGCCGAAGGCGATGGCGTCGACATCGGCCAGCTTGACACCGGCTTCGCGCAGCAGCTCCTGCACCATCGGCAGGATGGCTTGCGAATGGGTGCGCACACCGGAAGTGGAACGAGAAATCACGTGGTCGCCGGCCAGCAGCGCGCAGGAGGCGAGCTCGGACGAAGTTTCAATGGCGAGGATGGTAGGCATGCCGCTATTTTACCCGCTCGGCGGGCCCCGATCCACGCCGCCTGCCCGAAGCGAGGTAAAATCCGGCTCATGCAAAGTCTGACCCTGGATTCCACCAACCGCGACGACGTCGCCAGCGCCATGCAGGGCGACGCCCTGACGGTCGCCTGCCTGTGCGCCGCCTGGTGCGGCACCTGCTCGACCTACCGCGCCACCTTCGAAGAGCTGGCCATGCGCCACCCGGACAAGACCTTCGTGTGGATCGACATCGAAGACCAGTCCGACATCGTGGGCGACCTCGACGTCGACAACTTCCCGACCCTCCTGGTGCAGCGCGGCGATACGGTGGCGTTCTTCGGCACCGTGCTGCCCGACGGCGCCGTGGCCGAGCGCCTGGTGCAGGCGCAGGCGGCCCAGGCGCCGGACGAGATGGCGCGCTGGGCCAGTTCCAGCGAAGAGCGGCGCGGCTGGCAGCGCGACTGCAACCTGCGCGCGCTGCTGGCAGCCTAAGCCAGCCGCAAAGGCAGGCTGCGCAGCCGCTGCCCGGTGAGCGTGAACACCGCGGCCGCCACCGCCGGCGCGATCGGCGGCACCGTCGCTTCGCCCACGCCTTCCGGATGCGCGGCGCTCGGCATGATGATGGTCTCCACTTCGGGCGCCTGGGCCATCCTGAGCACCGGGTAGTCGCCGAAATTCGACTGCTGCACGCGCCCATCCCTGAGCGTGATCTCCCCATGCAGCGCCGCCGACAGGCCGAACACCACCCCTGACTCCACCTGCTGGGCCACGATGTTCGGGTTCACCACCAGGCCGCAGTCGATCGCGCACACCACCCGGTGCACGCGGATCTCCTTGCCCGCCACCGACACTTCGGCCACCTGGGCCACCGTGCTGCCGAAGGAGCGGTGCAGCGCCACGCCGTGGGCCCGGCCCGGCGCCGGCTGCCCGGCCCGTGCGACTGCCGCATCGAGCACCGCCAGCGCGCGCGGCTGCCCGGCCAGCAGCGCGCGCCGCAAGGCGACGCCATCGCGCTTGCCGGCATGCGCCACCTCGTCCAGGAAGCCCTCCTTGAAGAAGGCGTTGTGCGAGTGGCCCACCGAGCGGAAGTAACCCAGCGGCACCGGGCTGTCGACGATCACGTGTTCGATGCGCTGGTTCGCGATGTCGTACTGCATGTCGTACTCGCCCTCGGCGGTGGTGCGGTCCGGCCCCACGCCGGGCAAGCCGAGGTTGCGCGGAAAATACTGGTGGCCGATGGCGCCGCCGGCCGACTTGTTGTCCCAGGCCAGGATGTTCCCATCGGCGTCGAGGTGGGCGCGAAAGCGCGCCAGCGCGGCCGGGCGGTAGACGTCGTGCGTGGTGTCGTCTTCGCGGGTCCAGACCAGCTGCACCGGCTTGCCGCCTGCCGCCATGGCGATGGCGACGGCCTGGGCCACCATGTCGGCCTCCAGCCGGCGGCCAAAACCGCCGCCCAGCAGCATCACCTCGATCGCCACGTCCTCGCGCGCCACGCCGGCCACGCGCGCGGCCACGTCCACCGCGATGCTCGGCACCTGGGTCGAGGCCCATAGCCGCACCTTGCCGTTTGCTACCTGCGCGGTGCAGTTCACCGGTTCCAGCGCCGCATGCGCCAGGTAGGGCGCGCGGTACTCGGCCGTGATGGACAGCGCCACCCCGGCCACGTCCTGGGTGCCGCTCTCGTGGTAGACGTAGCCGCTGTCCTCGTCCAGCGCCCGCGCGAACTCGCCGAACACCGCTTCGCTCGACAGGCGCGCCGCCGCGCCTTCGTTCCAGGTGACGGGCAGCGCCTGCGCCGCCTGGCGCGCCTGCCACCAGCTGGACGCCAGCACCGCCACGCCGGCGCCGGCGCCGCTGCGCTCGCCGGGAACGCCAGGGACCGGCACCACCTGCAGCACGCCCGGCATCGACGCCACCGCGGCCGCGTCAAACGACGCCACCGCCCCGCCGATCACCGGCGACATCTTCACCGCCGCATACACCATGCCGGGAATGCGCGCGTCGATGCCGAAACGCGCGCTGCCGTCCGACTTGGCGCGGCTGTCCAGGCGCGGCGCGGGCTGGCCGATCAGACGGAACTGGCCCGGCTGTTTCAGGCGTACATCCGCGCTGTCGATGCCGGCGCCCACCCGGGCCGCCTGCGCCGCCAGCGCGCCATAGCCCGCGCGCCGTCCGTCCGGATGCAGCACGAAGCCGTCCCGGGTCGCCAGCCGGGCCACCGGTGTGTTCCATGCTTCGCCCGCCGCCTTGAGCAGCATGGCGCGCGCCACCGCGCCCGCTTCGCGCATCGGCGCCCAGGCATCTTTCACACTGGTGGAGCCGCCGGTAAACATGATGCCCAGCTCGCGCCCGATCTTGGCCAGCATCCACTGCGCGCCCTGGCGCAGCGCGCCCGTGTCATCGGGATGGAAAGGAAGGTTCTCGCGCAGCACCGTGATGTTGGCGAAGATCTTGTCGATCGGGGCCTGCAGCACGCGCACCGAGGCCAGCGCCACGTCGAGTTCTTCGGCCACCAGCATCGGCAGCGCGGTATGCACGCCCTGCCCCATTTCGCTGCGCGGCACCACCACCGACACCGTGCCGTCCGGCGCGATGGCGATCCAGCCGTTGAGGGCAACCGTACCCGCATCGACCGGCAGCGGCGCGGCCGTGTGCAGGCGCTGGCGCGGCGGCTGGGCGCCCCAACCCACCAGCAGGGCGCCGCCGGCCAGCACGCCACCCAAAAGAAAACGGCGCCGTGAGACGCCGCTGCGTGGGGGCGCGTCCTGCGCCGGTGCTTCGTCAGCCTGGGACGGTTGTTCCAGCCTCATGTTCATCGTGTCCTTGTCCCCACTGTGCCAATAGGTCGTCCGGCGCCACCGGCCGGCTGTACAGGTAGCCCTGCGCGTGGCGGCAGCCGTGCCGCAGCAGGAAGGCCGCCTGTTCTTCGTTTTCCACGCCTTCCGCCACCACCGACAAGTTCAGGCTCTTGCCGAGCTGGATGATCGCCACCGCGATCGCCTCGTCGTTGGCGTCGGTCGAGATATCCTGGATGAAGCTGCGGTCGATCTTCAGGGTCTGCACCGGCAGCTGGCTCAGGTAGGCCAGCGACGAGTAGCCGGTGCCGAAGTCGTCGATCGCCAGTCCCACGCCGACCGCGCGCAGGTCGTTCACGTAGCCCAGCGCGTCGCCGGTATTCATGATCACCGACTCGGTCACTTCGAGCTGCAGGCGCTGCGCTTCCAGCCCGGCTTCCTGCAGCACCGAGGCCACCATCGGCGCGATGCTGCCGCGCTCGAACTGGCGCACCGACAGGTTGACCGCCATCTTGGGCACCCGCAGCCCGGCCGTATCCCAGCATATCATCTGGCGGCAGGCCTCGGCCAGTACCCACTGGCCCAGCTGGCTGATGAAGCCCGTGTCTTCCGCCACCGGGATGAAGCGCACCGGTGCTACCTGCCCCAGCTCCGGGTTGTGCCAGCGCACCAGCGCTTCCACGCCGATCAGCTGGCGGGTGGCGATGTCGACCTGCGGCTGGTAGTGCAGGTAGATCTCGTTCTTCTCGATCGCGCGCCGCAGCAGCGCTTCGAGCCGCAGGCGCTCCAGGCCTTCGCCGCTCATCGACGCGGCATAGAACTGGTAGCCGTTGCGGCCGCGCGCCTTGGCCTGGTACATGGCCACGTCGGCATTCCGGACCAGCATGTTCAGGTCCGTGGCGTCCTGCGGGAACAGGCTCACGCCAACGCTGCCGGTGACGAACAGCTCGTAGCCCGACACCGTAAACGGCTGCTCGAACAGCTTGACCAGCTTGTCGGCCACATGGGCCGTGCCCGAGGCGCCGTTGACGCCTTCGAGCAGCACGATGAACTCGTCGCCGCCCAGGCGCGCCAGCGTGTCGTCCTCGCGCAGGCAGCCGGCAAGGGCCGCGGCCACCTGCTTGAGCAGCTCGTCGCCGACATGGTGGCCGAGCGTGTCGTTGACGTTCTTGAAGCGGTCCAGGTCGATGAACAGCACCGCCAGCTGGGCTGTTTCGCGCGCCGCGCGCACCATGGCGTGCTGCAGGCGGTCGTGGAACAGCAGCCGGTTCGGCAGCGCGGTGAGCGGGTCGTGGTGGGCCAGGTGGTCGAGCTTGTCCTGCGATTCCTTGACCTTGGTGATGTCGCTGAACACGCACACGTAGTGGGTGACCGCATCGTCGTCGTCGCGCACGGCGGACACCGTGAGCGACTCCAGGTAGACCTCGCCGTTCTTGCGGGTTTCCCACAGCTCGCCGCGCCAGAAGCCGGCGTCGAGCAGGTCGCGCCACAGGCCTTGCGACTGCGCCTCGTCGCGCAGGGTGGCGCGGGTCAGGCTCGAATGCTGGCCGACGGCCTCGATTTCGGTATAGCCGGTGATCTGGGTGAAGGCCGGGTTGGTGGCGACGATGCGCCCGCCCACGTCGAGCACCATGACGCCGTCGGCGATGTGTTCGAGCACGGTGGCGGACAGGCGCAGCTTTTCCTCGGCCAGCTTGCGCTCGGTGATATCGGCGAACACCCAGATGCTGCCCTCGTGCGGGCGCGCGGCGTCGAGCGCGCAGCCGCTCACCAGCAGCCAGATCAGCGAGCCGTCGCGCCGCCGCAGCTGCAGTTCTTCGCCGGTGTCGGGCCCGGCGGCGATCTTCGGGTAGCGCTCGGCCCACAGGCGCTCGAAGGCGGCGCGGGTGGGGAACAGGATCTCGGTGGAGCTGCCGGCCATCTCGCCGTCGCCGTAGCCGAACAGCTCTTCGCCGCGGCGGTTGGCCGAGACGATGCGGCGCTCGCGGATGAACAGCACGCCGAACATGACGTTGTCGAGGATCGCGCCCTGTTCGTTGAGCAGCGCTTCGATGCGCATCTCGTCGTGCTTGCGCTCGCTGATGTCGTAGATGATGCCGTCGACGCGGAAATCGGGGCTGCCCCACTCGCCCTGGGGCTGGCCGCTCTCGAGCACCCAGCGCTCGATGCCGCCGGCGTCGACGATCCGGTATTCGACTTCATAGGGAATGCCCGACACCAGCGCATCCTTGGCCACGTGGCGCTGCATGCGCCGGTCTTCCGGATGGATGATGTTGGACCAGTCGTCGGTGGTGGCCAGCATGAAGCGCTCGGCCGGGAAGCCCGAGATTTCCTCGATGGCGTCGCTGACGAAGTCGATGTGGCCGCCCGGGCGGGCGCGGAACACGGCGCCCGGCACTTGCGTGACAATGGTGCGGAACTGCTCTTCGCGCCGGGCGATGTCGGCGAACAGCTGGCCGATCGCCATCCGCATGCCTTCCATCTGGCCACCCAGGCGTCCGAGTTCGTCGTCGGCCTGCAAGGCCAGCGGGGTATCGAAGTCGCCGCGCGCGAGCCGGTCGGAAAATCCGGTGAGGGTACGCAGCGGCGAGAGCAGGCGGCGCCGGATCAGGAGGCCAATGAGCAGCAGCGACACCCCCAACTGGATTGCCAGCACCAGCACGTAGTTGCGCTGCTTGGCGCGCAGCGCCTGCTGGTAATAATAGTCGCCCATTTCGATCGCCACGTGGCCGATGGCCTGGCCGCGCACCACGATGTCGCGTTCGGCGCGGTAGGCGCGCGTGCCCGGCGGCAGCAGCGCGCGCCGGTTGATGACTTCAAGCTGCGACAGGCCGCGCACCTCGATATGCACCACCGCCGGGTCGCGCATGAAGGAATCGACCAGCGAACGCGCCGCATCCAGGTTCATGTCCCACAGCGATTCCTGGATGCCCAGGGCCAGGATGTCGGCATTGCGCTGCAGCGCGTCATTCAGGGTGCGGGCGGTGGCTTCACGCTCCTGCACCCCGATCAGGAAGTAGCCGCCGACCATCGCCGGCACCGCCAGCCCGCCGAACACCACCAGCAGCAGCGCCCCGTGGATCGAGCGGCCGTACAGCTTGCGCAAGCGGGCCGGTAATCCGCGTAGTGGTGATCGTGGCAGGGGCATGGGGTGCGGCCATGCCCCCGGCTTGCAGCGGGGCACACAGCCATTACGGGTGGCAATGGAATTGCCCCGATTATGCATGGTAGATTGTCACAAGTCAGCAAATTGAACGCGGCAGGCGCCGCTATTTTTACGGGTGTCGGCAGGACGCGACAAGACTTGTTATGATTGAATCTTTCAGAGGAGTAACAGATGAGCCTGTCAATGTATTCCGCCTCGGTGCCGGTGTTCCGCAAAATGCTGGGCAGCCTGGCCGCGGTGCTGGAAAAAGCCGAAACCCACGCGCTGGAACGCAAGATCGAACCGGCGGCCCTGCTGCAGGCGCGCCTGTTCCCGGACATGTTCCCTCTTATTAAGCAGGTACAGATCGCGACCGACTTCGCCAAGGGCGCCAGCGCCCGCCTGGCCGGCGCCGACGCCCCGCGCTACGAGGACAACGAGCAGACCTTCGCCGAGCTACAGCAGCGCATTACGAAGACGCTGGGCTATATCGAGACGCTGGCGCAGGAAGCGATCGACGCGTCCGGCGAGCGGCCGGTGACCCACGGCGCCGGCGAGCGCGCGCGCCACTTCGAACGGGGCGACGACTACCTGACCGGGTTTGTGCTGCCGAATTTCATGTTCCACGTGACAACGGCATACGCGATCCTGCGGCACAACGGCGTACCGCTGGGCAAGCGCGATTTTTTGGGGATTTCGTAACGCGCGGGCGGCATAGCCGCCCACCCTACGTATTTCGCCGCGGATAACCCTCCGACAGGATGCGCACCCACACGCGCTCCTTGTCCGCGGCGCTCATCGACACCCAGTGCGCCACCTCGGCCACGGTCCGCCCGCAGCCGCGGCACACATCGTCAAAGGTGGTCGAGCACACCGCCACGCAGGGCGTGTCCGGCCGCTCGGGCGGCGCGCCGCCCGCTTCAGGCCGGGCCGACATCGAGCTTGTCCCAACCTTCGTGGCCGAGCTTTTCCATCGTCTCGATATTCTTCTCGAAGATCTCGGCCGCTTCCGGGAAGGCCTCGACCGCACGGTCGATGCTGTCTTCGCGCAGCAGGTGCAGGATCGGGTAAGGCGCGCGGTTGGTGTAGTTGGTGATGTCGTTGGGATCGGTATCGGCGAACTGGTATTCGGGGTGGAAACTTGCAACTTGCAGTTCGCCGTCCAGCTGCATGTCTTCCACGGCGGCGTCGGCCACGTCCAGGAATTCGTTGTAGTCCTCGAATTCGCCCAGCACGAAGGGGTGGATCAGCAGGGTCGTGTCGATCTCCTCGCTTGGGGTGTCGGACAGGCGCTGCAGTTCGTCCATGAGCTGCTCGAGCAGCGCTTCGGGCGTGGTCGCGTTCGACACGACGTAGCGCACCTGCTCCTTGACATAGACCGACTTGGCAAAGGGACAGAGGTTCAGGCCGATGACGGCCCGCTCCAGCCATGCGCGGGTGGCGGCGATGACCTGGTCATCGTCGGCGTTCAGGTTTGCAGTACTCATGTTAACGACTCATCAAAAAACGCGGGAAGCGAAAGCCGGATTGTACGCACTCTTTGCGTGCCCTCATAGATGGAGCGCCCCTGGGCGTTAGTCTACGCAGGAAACGGCCCGGTTCCGCCCCGGCTCCCATCAGCGACGTGCTTCTGTGCGATATTGCTGCCATCTCGCCCGCATTTCACGGCATGTTCTGTTTTCATGTTGTCAATTTTCAGAATTGAAGCGGCAGAAAAAATTTGTAACGAGGGGGACATATTTCTTGACTGACTCAAGCTTGCCTACGTACACTGCCCCCTTACCTTGTCCCGTTCGTTCCTGGACGCAACACTGGAAAGCGATGCACGATATGATCCGCAAGACCCTAGCGACTGCCGCGCTGGCCCTGTTGGCCGCCCCGATGACCTACGCAATCGAGTCCGCGCCTGCTGCAAACGCAGCGGCAGCAGTCTCCGCCACCACCGCACCGACCACCCGCCCTGCCCTGTCCACCACCCCTGGCGTCCTGAAGATCGACGAATACCGGGAAACCGACCTGTGGGGCCGGATCCGCAGCGGCTACGCCATTCCCGACCTCGACAACCAGCTGGTAGCTCGCCACACCAAGGGCTACAGCGCCCGTCCGGACAGCCTCAAGCGCATCTCCGGCCGTGCCTCGCTGTACCTCTACCACGTGGTGCAGGAACTGGAAAAGCGCGGCATGCCGACCGAACTGGCGCTGCTGCCGGTGATCGAATCGGCCTTCAACCCGCAAGCGCTGTCTACTGCGAGCGCGGCCGGCCTGTGGCAGTTCGTGCCGGGCACCGGCAAGGACTACGACCTCAAGCAGAACATGTTCAAGGACGAGCGCCGCGGCGTGCTGGCCTCGACCGATGCGGCCCTGTCCTACCTGCAGCGCCTGTACACCATGTTCGGCGACTGGCAACTGGCCCTGGCGGCGTATAACTGGGGTGAAGGCAACGTCCAGAAAGCCATCAAGAAAAACCAGGCCCTCGGCAAGCCCACCGATTTCGAGAGCCTGGCCGACCTGATGCCGGCCGAGACCCGCAACTACGTGCCGAAGCTGCAGGCGGTCAAGAACATCATCGCCAACCCGGCGCAGTACAACGTGGCCCTGCCGGCGATCGACAACCAGCCCTACTTCACCGCGGTCGACAAGACCAGCGACATCGACCTGGCGGTCGCGGCCCAGCTGGCCGAAATGTCGCTCGACGAGTTCAAGGCGCTGAACCCGCAGTTCAACAAGCCGGTGATCACCGGCGGCGAGAAGACCAAGATCCTGCTGCCGAAGGAAAACGCCGAGAAGTTCCACCTGAACCTGGCCCAGTGGGGCCGCGAGCTGTCGACCTGGACCACCCACAAGATCACCGGCGCCCGCGTCTCGATCGCCTCGCTGGCCTCGAAGTTCGGCACCACCCCGGAAATCATCCGCCAGGCCAATAACATCCCGGCCAAATCGACCATCAAGGCCGGCTCCACCATCCTGGTGCCGAAGGTGTCGGCAGGCAATGCCGGCGACATCGCCGAAAACATCATCGACAACGCCGTGGTGGCCTTCGAAGCCGAGCGCACCCCGCGCGTGAAGGCCTCGGTCTCGCGCTACAAGGCCAAGGCCGGCGGCCCAAGCAAGAACCGCATTTCCCGCAACACCTCTTCCAAACGCAAGCAGCGTTGATTCACATCAAGGCCGGCGCCATGCCGGCCTTTTCGTCACATGCACAACTTGACCGGTCCGTGCAGAGATTTCCAATCTGTTGTATAGTGTCGTTTGTGCGCTGCAATAGAACGTCCAAACAGACCGGACGCAGTAGTGTGGATCCAGGCGATCCAGCGGCGCAACAGCAGTAAAACAAGCAGCATCGCAACCCCTGGCGACATTGTAGGTCGCCCCCCATAAAGCCCTCCCGCCCTGTGTGTCAGCACCAAGACACCGTCCCGGCGCAAAGCTTTTGTGCCGAAATTTCTTTCTCTCTGAGTCATTTCGTAGTGTTGGTTCGCGTTGCTATTTTGCGCTCGTCGTTTCGACACGCGCGATCATGATTTAATTCGAAAGTACAAGTCCACATGAGTTTTGAAGCACTAGGTTTACACGCGTCCCTCGTCAAAGCAGTCGCCGAAGCCGGCTACACCCAGCCAACCCCGGTCCAGGCGCAGGCGATCCCTGCCGCCATCGCCGGCCGCGACCTGCTGGTGTCGTCGCAGACCGGTTCGGGCAAGACCGCAGCCTTCATGCTGCCTGCCCTGAACAAGCTGGCCAACGCTGAAATCGTCCAGGCCCGCACGACCGCGCAGAGCGCGCAGTCGGCACGCGCCAAAGGCGAGCGCGTCCGTTTCACCGCAGCCCAGCCAAAAATGCTGGTCCTGACCCCGACCCGCGAACTGGCCCTGCAAGTGACCAGCGCGACCGAACAATACACGACCGACATGCGCCGCATCCGCGCCGTGTCGATCCTGGGCGGCATGCCTTACCCGAAGCAGATGCAACTGCTGGCGAAGAATCCTGAAATCCTGGTGGCAACCCCAGGCCGCCTGATCGACCATATGGAATCGGGCAAGATCGACTTCTCGGAACTGGAAATCCTGGTGCTGGACGAAGCCGACCGCATGCTGGACATGGGTTTCATCGACGACATCGAAAAGATCGTCGCCGCTACCCCGGCCAGCCGCCAGACCATGCTGTTCTCGGCCACGCTCGACGGCGTCGTCGGCAACATGGCGCGCCGCATCACCAAGGATCCGCAGACGATCCAGATCATGAGCGCGGCCAACCGCCACGAGAACATCACCCAGCGCGTCCACTTCGTCGACGACCTGTCGCACAAGAATCGCCTGCTGGATCACCTGCTGCGCGACGAAGGCCTGGACCAGGCCGTGGTGTTCACCGCGACCAAGCGCGACGCCGACATGATCGCCGACCGCCTGAACATCGCCGGCTTCGCAGCCGCTGCGCTGCACGGCGACATGCACCAGGGCGCGCGCAACCGCACCCTGGACAGCATGCGCCGCGGCCAGGTGCGCGTGCTGGTGGCGACCGATGTCGCCGCCCGCGGCATCGACGTCCCGACCATCACCCACGTGGTGAACTACGACCTGCCGAAGTTCCCTGAAGACTATGTGCACCGTATCGGCCGTACCGGCCGTGCCGGCCGCAATGGCCTGGCGATCTCGCTGGTGAACCACGCCGAAGGCATGAACGTGAAGCGTATCGAGCGTTTCACCAAGCAGCTGATCCCGGTCGACGTCGTGGAAGGCTTCGAGCCGAAGCGTTCGGCTCCGGCACGCACCGGCGCCCGCGCGGGCTGGAAACCGGGCGACGGCCGCAATGCCGCCAAGCCAGGCCAGCGCAGCTTCGCCAAGCCGGGTTACGCCGACCGCGCACCGCGTGAAGGCGGCTTCGCCGACCGCGCACCGCGCCAGGACAACGGCTTCGCCCGTCCGGCCGACAGCCGCTACGCCGACCGCGGCCCGCGTGAAAACGCCGGCGCACCACGCGAAGGCTTCCGCCGCGACGCAGCACCGCGCGCAGCAGCCCCAGCCGGCGCACCGCGCGACGCTGGCCACCGTGGCCCCCGTCCTGAAGGCGCACGCCGCGACAGCGGTTTCGCCAAGCCATCGGCGCACCCGCGCTCGGCCGACGGCACCCGTCGCAGCTTCGGCGAGTATTGATTCGTTGGATGCTCAGTAAAGAATGGCTGCCTCGGCAGCCATTTTTTTCGTCTGGACAAAAGTGAATCGCTCAGTCGTCGGCGCCGAACATATTCGCGCACCGAATCGATCCGGCTCAGGACAGCAATGCCCGTCCGCAAGCAAGCTGGCGGGCGACCATCGCGACCCGTGCGCCGAGGTGGGCGTTGGTCGCGAGGTCGGCGGCGGTGGTAGACAGATCCGCCGGCGGGTCCGCATTCGACTGCGCGGCGGCGCCGATGAAGAAGCCATGCCGGTTCAAGCTGTCCTCGCTGGTCGTCGATTTGTTATGACCGGCCTGCAGGCCCAGGTTCACCCAGTGCATGCCGTGCTGGGCGGCGAACACGGCCCGGCCCGGCTGGCCGCGGTGGTGAATCCTGCGGCGAGCTTGTTGTGCCACTTTTGCCCGGCAAATGCCCGGTGCGAGCTGTCATCCATAAATTGCTTGAACGGCGCTGAAGCGCTGCCCATATAGGTCGGGCAGCCGAAGATGATGGCGTCCGCCCTTTCCAGCGCGTCCCAATGCTGGTCGATGTGCTCCACGCTGGCGAGCAAGACCTGCGCACCCGCCTCTTCGGCGCCTTGTGCGACGGCCTGGGCAAAACGTTCGGTGTGCCCATAGCCACTATGGAAGACGACGGCGATACGAACAATAGGAGTAGTCATGATGATCTTTATTGATGAGCGGCGCAGGATGCCGCGGTAAGAGAAATCGGGTGGCTGCGCCCCGGACGCCAGTGATCACGCCGGGAGCGTTTGCGGTATCGACGCCAGTTTCTCCGGGTTGCGCATGATGAAGACAGCCACGATGCGTCCGTCGTCCACGATGAAGGACTGGACCGATTCGAGCGCTCCATTGACGTAGCGCAGTAGACCTGGTTCGCCGTTGACGGTGGCGGCTTTATAGACGACCTGGGCGGGATGCTTGTGCTCCAGCGACCAGAACACGCCGGCGACCCGGCCAGCGCCCGTCAATATGCGCATGAAGGAGCTGACCTTGCCGCCGCCATCCGCGACGAGCTGCACGTCGTCCGACATCAGCGCCCGCATATCGGCGAGCTTGCCCTGGTTCGCCGCCTGCATGAACTTGGCCAGCAAGTCCCGATGCTGGTCCTTCGGCACATTGAAACGTGGGCGTTCTTGCTGGACCCGCGCCAGCGCACGATGGACAAGCTGCCGGCAGGCCGGTTCGGATTTCTTGACGACGTCCGCGATTTCGGCGTAGTCGGAATCGAATACCTGGCGCATCAGGAAGGCCGCACGCTCTTGCGTGGAGAGGCGCTCGAGCACCCACATGAAGGCGACCGACACATCGTTGGCCAGTTCAAGGATGCGCTCGGGCGTATTCTCGTCGAGCTCCACGATCGGCTCGGGAAGCCACCAGCCGACATAGGCTTCGCGATCGATTTTCGTCGTGCGCAGGCGATCGATGGCCAGGCGCGTCGTCACCGTCACCAGCCATGCTTCCAGGGACGCGATTCCATCCTTCGGGCTCGCATGCCAGCGCAACCAGGCATCCTGGACGACATCCTCGGCGTCGGCCCTGATCCCCAGCATGCGGTAGGCAATCGAGAACAGCCGGGGCCGCAGTGCGTTGAACAGCTGCTCTGGTTCAGGAAGGGTGTACTCGCTCATGTTCGGCTCGAAGGTGGCTGGCGTGCGGCTTAGAAGCCAGGTGCAGGCTGTTCCGGGATCTGGTTGCGCAGTGCGATGTTCAGCACATTCCAGCCACGGATGGCGGCGACACCGTAGCTCAGTTCCGCGATCTCGGTCTCGTTGAAATGCTCGAGCACTTCGAGGTAGGCCGCATCGGTGTCGTCGCGCTGCGGCAGCGCGTTGAGCGCATCGGCCCATGCCAGCGCCGCGCGTTCACGGGCGCTGAAGAAGGGTGCTTCGCGCCATCCGGCAATGGCGTTCAGGTGGCGCGGGTCGGCGCCTTGCTTGAGCAGGAAGCGCCAGTGCATGTCGACGCACACGCCGCACCCGTTGACCTGGGAGACACGCAGGTTCACCAGCTCGAACAGACGTTCGCCGATCGCACCCTGGCTCACGGACTTGGACAGGTTGATCATCGCGTGCAGCGATTTGGGCGCGAGGGAGAAAAACGGGAGACGGGCGGCGTGGGACATGATGACCTCTGATCGGTGAGTGAGAGCACCCGATGCGCTCTCATACCGATAAGACGAGCCAGCCTTGGACTCTGTGACAGGTTCACGAAAAATTTTGAATTATTTATTCAAGCGCTGTGCCCCGCATGGTACGGGCGCCATCCGGCATGCATATCCGCGGCCGGGCCATCGTATAATCGCCAACCCAACCGAGGAGGTCCCGCAGTGCGCAAGCGCATCGTCATCGTCAGCCCTGCCAGCGCGCGCGAGAACAACGGCAACTGGCAAACCGCCAGCCGCTGGGCGCGCTGCCTGCGCGGCGCGCACGACGTGCAGGTCGCGCGCGGGTGGACCGAGCATGACGCGGCGCCGGCGCTGATGGTGGCGCTGCATGCGCGCCGCTCGGCCGCGGCGCTGGCCGCCTTCACCGGCGCCCACCCGGGGCGGCCCTCCGTGCTGGTACTGACCGGCACCGACCTGTATCGCGACATCCACAGCGACCGCGACGCCCGCGCCTCGCTGGAGCGCGCCAGCGCCCTGGTCCTGCTGCAGCCGGCCGGCCTGGCCTTGCTGCCCGCCGCCCTGCGCGCCAAAGCCCATGTCATCTACCAGTCCGCCCCCAGCCTGCGCCCCTGGCCGCGTCCAGCATCGCTGCGCCATGCCGACATCGCCCTGGTCGGCCACCTGCGCGACGAAAAGGACCCGCTTACCTTCATCCGCGCCGCCGCACTGGTGACCCATCCGGCCGCGCGCCTGGTCCATATCGGCGGCGCGCTGGATCCGGAACTCGGCCGCGCTGCCGACGCCGCGCAGGCCACTAACTCCCGATACCGCTGGCTCGGTGCCCTGCCCCACGCCGCCGCCCGCCAGCGCCTCAAGCGCTGCCACGCGATGGCGATCACTTCGCGCATGGAAGGCGGCGCCAACGTCATCATCGAAGCGGTCACCAGCGGCGTGCCGGTGCTGGCCTCCAACATCGACGGCAACCGCGGCATGCTGGATGAGGACTACGCAGGCTACTTCGCGCCGGGCGACGCGGCCGCGCTGGCGCGCCTGGTCGACCGCTGCATCGGCGACGCCGCGTTCGACGCCCTGCTGCGGCGCCAGTGCGCGGCGCGCGCCACCCTGTTCGCGCCGGCGGCCGAGCAAGCGGCGCTGCGCGACTTGGTGGATAATCTGCTCCTTGCCGCGCCCGGCGCGCACCCACTCACACCTGGATACCCCGATGAGCAAGCCTGACCAACCCATCAAACTCACCTCGTTTTCCCATGGCGGCGGCTGCGGCTGCAAGATCGCGCCCGGCGTGCTGTCCGAAATCCTGGGCAAGTCGAAGGGCTTCCCCGTGCCGAAGGAACTGATGGTCGGCATCGAGACCGCCGACGACGCGGCCGTCTACAAGCTCAATGACGAGCAGGCCCTGATCGCCACCACCGACTTCTTCATGCCGATCGTGGACGACCCCTTCGACTTCGGCCGCATCGCCGCCACCAATGCGATCTCGGACGTGTACGCGATGGGCGGCACGCCGATCATGGCGCTGGCCCTGGTCGGCATGCCGGTCAACAAACTGCCGCTCGAGACCATCGGCGAGATCATCCGCGGCGGCGAGTCGGTGTGCGCCGACGCCGGCATCCCGATCGCGGGCGGCCATACCATCGACTCCGTCGAGCCGATCTATGGGCTGGTGGTGCTGGGCCTGGTGCACCCATCGAAGGTCAAGCGCAATGCCGACGCACGCGCGGGCGACGTGCTTATCCTGGGTAAACCGCTGGGCGTGGGCGTGCTGTCGGCCGCGCTGAAAAAGGACATGCTGGGCGAAGACGGCTACGCGGCGATGATCGCCAACACCACCAAACTGAACAAGCCAGGCAAGGCGCTGGCCGAGATGGCCGGCGTGCATGCGCTGACCGACGTCACCGGTTTCGGCCTGCTGGGCCACCTGCTGGAACTGACGCGCGGCGCCAGGCTGGCGGCCAGCCTGGACATGGACACGGTGCCGCTGCTGCCCGGCGTGCTGCAGCTGGCGCACGACGGCTACTTCACCGGCGCGTCCGGGCGCAACTGGGATGCCTATGGCAAGGACGTCGACCTGGGCGCCGCCATCACGCCGGCGCAGCAGGCGCTGCTCACCGATCCGCAAACCTCCGGCGGCCTGCTGGTGTCCTGCGACCCGGCCAGCGTGGACGAGGTGCTGGCGCTGTTCGCGCGCGAAGGCTTCGGCGAAGCAGCGGTCATCGGCCGCATGGGCGAAGGCGCAGCCCGCGTGTCGGTCGCCTGAGGCGGCAACGCCAGCGTCCCGTAGGGTGGTCGGCTCCGCCGACCGCGCGTCCAGCCGGCGGCGGTTGAACGCGCGTACGGCGCAGCCGACCACCCTACGTCACCATCGCCTCGAAGCGGTCCGCCAGGTCTTGCGCCTGGTCCGCCGCAGTGAAGTCCTTGTAACGCGCCGCAAACGCCGCAGCCGCTTCGCGGTATGCCGGCTTGTCCATCAGCGCCACCACCATCCCGTCCCAATCCCGCGGACGCGCCATCTCCATCGCATTGATCCCCGCGCCCAGCTGCACCACGCGGCGCGCCATCAGGAAGCTTTCCGCCGCATGCGGCAGCATCAGCAGCGGCCGTCCGGCCAGCAGCGCCTGGGCGGTGGTCGCCTCGCCCGCGTGGGTGACGGCCAGTTCGCACTGCGCCAGCGCATCCGGCAGCGATACCGGCGCAGCCGCATAGCGGACCAGCGGGCTGTCCACGGGAGCGGGCGCGCCGGCGGCGACGTCGGCCAGGTAGCACAGCACGCGGCAACCCTGGCGCACCAGGGCGCCCAATACCTCGGCGGTCCCGGGCGCCCCGTGGCGCAGGTAGGCGAACACGCGCCTGCCCTCGCCCGCCGGCCATTGCGCAGCGCCGCCAGCTGGCGGCGGCAGGTTCGGCCCCAGCCAGGGGCCGCCGCCCGGGCGCGCGAAGTGGTCGAGCTCCGGCCAGGTGCACAGCAGCGGATGGTCGCCCAGCAGCAGGTCGGCTCCATAGGCCATGGGCGATGCGCCATGCGCCGCCAGCACCGTATTGCAACTGGCCAGCAGGCGCGCTTCAGTGGCGCGCAGCCGTGCCGACGGCGCCTGCTCCCAGCTGCGCAGCGGCGGCAAGGCTTCGCCCGCCGGCGGAATGGTGAAGCCCGGGCCGACGGCGGCGCTGGGCAGGCCCAGGCTGCGCGCGGCCAGGATGGCGGTCGGCGCATAGTCGGCAATGACGAGGTCGGGGCGCCCCAGGCGCAACAGCGCGCGCCAGCCGTCGCACAGGCCGGCCAGCGCATCCGCATCCAGGTAGCCGCAAGCCAGCAGGATCTCGGCCAGGCTGGCCTGGTCCGGCGGCATGCCGGCCGTGCGGTGCAGCCAGACCGGGGCCTGCAGGGTGTCGATGCCAAGCCCGGCCAGCAGCCGGCGCGTCAGCACCAGGTCGCGCAGCACGAACGTGACGCGGTGGCCGCGCGCGCGCAGCGGCAGCGCGATCGATTTCAGGCGGCCGGCGTGTCCCAGCCCGGCGCCGAGTTCCCAGCAGAGGTAGAAATGAGCCATGCCCGGCAGTGTAGCCTACCGGGCATGGGTGGAGGGACTAGCGGAAGGCCGGCTCCTCGTCCGTGCAGGCATCGTCGGCGAGCACATCGGACGAGGGCGTGGCTGGGCAGCGCAGCGGCGCCGGCTGGCGCAAGGACAGCAGCACCGCACTAAGCGCCAGGAACCCCAGCAACAGGAGCACCAGCGCGAGCACGACCGGCAGCGGAAGGACGAAGGCGATTGTTTGGCTCATGGCATCTCCCGGTAAGCGTGATCTTGCGCCCGATTGAGGTGGACCAAACCTGGCGCAAGTCCCTACTGTGCCATTGCTTTAAACGGAGAAATTGACCAAGCGCAAGCGCGGGTGTGGCCGCAGGCGTGGCGGCAACACCGTGCCGCCCGACGGACCTTCAGGCCGGCGCATCCGTGCGCAAGGGCTGCGCCGGCTTGTCCGCATCGCCGTGGCCGACCCGTTCGTACTCGGCGATCACCTGGGCGCCGAGCAGCAGCAGCGTCGCGGCGATTTCGAGGCTGAACATGACGACGATCGCCGTCGTCATCGAGCCGTACACGATGTTCACCTGCGACAGGGTCGAGAAGTACCACACCAGCACATGGCGCGCGGCTTCCCACAGCAGGGCCGCGGTGACGCCGCCGATGGTCGCATGCCATAGCGACAGCCGGCCCACCGGCATCACCAGGTAGATCGAGGTGAGCACGAGGATCTCGCCCAGCAGCCCGAGCAGGTAGAGCAGCACGCCCGACACGCCATCCAACGACCATTCGACCCCGAACAGCCACACGCTCTCGTGACCCATCACTTCCAGCGTGCCGGCCACCAGGGTCACGACCATCACGCCCACGCCCAGCGCCAGGATGTAGCAGTACGGCAGGATCGCCGACACCAGGAAGTGGCGCCGCTTGACCGCCACCCGGTGGTTGAAGATCACGCTCATGGCGTTTTCCAGCACCGTGAAGGCCAGGGAGCTGAAGAACAGCATGGTGCCCCCCAGCACCCAGGTGATCAGGTCGCGGTCTTCGAGGAAGTGCGCGACCTCGACCACGATCGATTCGGACTGGCCCGGCACCAGCAGCCCGATGTAGCGGCGCAGGGTTTCCAGCAGTTCGGCCTGGTCGATGAAGTGCGACAGCGCCACCACCGCCAGCATCAGGAAGGGCACGATCGACAGCAGCGCGTAGTAGGCGACGGCGCCGGCCAGCAGCAGGCCCTGGTTGGCGCGGAAGCCCCGGATCACCTGCAGGGTGAAGGCCAGCGGATGGGACAGGATGTAGACATTGGCCCGCTGGTCCATGAGGCGTTCGCGCCAAACCCTGCGCCTGCTCATCGGGCCAGCCTGATCCCGGTGAACTGCCAGCGGGCGCCTGCCGGGAAGAAGTTGCGGTAGCTGGCGCGCGCGTGTCCATCGGGCGTGGCGCAGGAGGACCCGCGCAGCACGTACTGGTTGATCATGAACTTGCCGTTGTATTCGCCGATGGCGCCGGGCGCCGGTGCATAGCCGGGGTAAGGCGCGTAGCTGCTGCTGGTCCACTGCCAGCAAGCCCCGAACAGCTGCAGCATGCCGTCGCCGACGGCCGGGGACGGGTGCAGTCCGCCGCCCGCGAGCGCGGCCTGGCGCGCGGCGAATTCCCACTCGGCCTCGGTCGGCAGGCGCTGGCCGCACCAGCGCGCATAGGCGTCGGCCTCGTACAGCGAGACGTGGGTGACCGGGCGGCCGGGGTCGAGCGGCTGTACGCCATGCAGCGTGAACTCGCGCCAGCCATCGCCGTCCTGGATCCAGTACAGCGGATGCAGCATCTCGCCCGCGCACACGCGGTCCCAGCCTTCGGCCAGCCACAGCGCCGGGTCGCGATAGCCGCCGGCTTCGATGAAGGCCAGGTATTCGCCATTGGTGACCAGGCGCGAGGCCAGCGCGAAGGGCGCGACGTAGGTGCAGTGGCGCGGCAACTCGTTATCGAAACAGAAGCCGTTGCCGCCGTAGCCGATTTCGGCCAGGCCGCCGTCGAACTCGATCCAGGCCAGCGCATCGGGCGCCGTGCTGGCCTCCATCGGCTGCGGCGTATAGGCCGGGTAAATGGGGTTGTGCGCCAGCAGGTGCTTGACGTCGGTGAGCATGAGTTCCTGGTGCTGCTGCTCGTGCTGCAAGCCCAGTTCGAGCAGGGGGACGATGGCCGGGTCGGCGCCGCCGGCGAGCAGGCCGGCGATGCGGCCGTCGACATTAGCGCGCCAGGCCAGCACGTCGTCCAGCGAAGGGCGCGTGAGCAGTCCGCGCTGCGCACGCGGGTGCTTGGCGCCGATGCCGTTGTAATAGGAATTGAACAGCACCCGGAAAGCCGGGTGGAAGGGCGCGAAGCCCGCCTCGTGCGCTTCCAGGATGAAGGTCTCGAAGAACCAGGTGGTGTGCGCCAGGTGCCACTTGATGGGACTGGCGTCCGGCATCGACTGGGCGCAGCAATCCTCGGCCGACAAGGGCGCGGCGATGTCGAGCGAGCGCCGGCGCACCCGCTCGAAGGCGTGCTGGAGGTCTTCGCGTTGCCCGATGCCCATCAGTGGATCGCCTGTGCGTGGATCACCGCGAACCAGCGCTGCGGGTCGGTCCACACGCGCGTGGCCTCGAACCCGGAACGCTCCAGCAGCGCGATGGCGCTGCCCTGCTGGTACTTGTAGCTGTTCTCGGTGTGGATACGGTCGCCCGCTTCGAAGCTACGCGCGCCGCCTTCCCAATGCACGTCCTGGCGGCGCACCGCTTCCAGGTGCATCTCGACCCGGCCCATGGCTTCATTGTAGAAGCCGTGGTGGCGCCAGGCGCGGATGTCGAAGTCGGCGCCGACCAGGTGGTTCACGTGGCGCAACGCGTTGAGGTTGAAGGCGGCGGTGACGCCGAGCGCGTCGTCGTAGGCGGCGTCGAGCGTGGGCTTGTCCTTGGCCAGGTCGACCCCGATCAGCACGGCGCCGTCGTCGCCGCACTGGGCCCGCAGGCGGCGCAGGAAACCCTGCGCCTCGTCGGGCGTGAAATTGCCGATCGACGAACCGGGATAGAAGAACAGGCGGCGTTCGGCCTTGACCTGGGGCGGCAGCTCGAAGCGGCTGGAAAAGTCCATGCCCAGCCCTTCCATGGCAATATGCGGAAAGCGCTGGCGCAAGCGCACCAGCGCGTCGCACAGGAATTCGGCCGAGATGTCGACCGCCACGTACTGGGCCGGCTGCAGCAGCGGGAACAGCGAAGCGGCCTTGGCGCAGTTGCCGGCGCCCAGGTCGATGAGGGTCGTGCCGCTGCCGGCCACGCGCGCGATCTCGGCGCCGTGGCGCGCGAAGATGGCCGCTTCGGTGCGGGTCGGGTAGTACTCGGGCAGTTCGCAGATGGCTTCGAACAGCTTGGAGCCGAGCGCGTCGTACAGGAACTTGGGCGAAATCCAGGCGTCAGGCGCGGCCAGGCCCGCATGCAGTTCGTCCGCCACGTGGGCATTGGCGGCGCGCGGCCGGTCTTGCGTGCAGGAGATGTGCATAAGCGTTATCATTCGTGCCGCCACACCGCACCATGCGCCATGGCATAAGGGTTTGCCTCTACAGCGAGTTGCCGTTTTGGCCATGATAGCGGATTCCCGGTTTTTGCCGCATCCGGCTGGCGTGCACGCGTGACGCAAGCGGTTCACCATATTTCCAACAACCAATAAGAGAGCCCACCATGACTTCGTTTTCGCCATCGCGTGTCCTGAAAACCCTGTTTGCCGCCACCGCCACGGCCGGCCTGATGTTCGCCGCCGGCGGCGCCTATGCCCAGAACACCCCGGGCGTGCTGCGCGTCTCGGCCATCCCCGACGAAGCGCCGACCGAATTGCAGCGCAAGTTCAAGCCGCTGGGCGACTACCTGGCCAAGGCCACCGGCCTGAAGGTCGAGTTCACCCCGGTGACCGACTACGCCGCCTCGGTGGAAGGCCTGGTCAACCGCAAGATCGACATGGTCTGGTTCGGCGGATTCACCTTCGTCCAGGCGAACGAGCGCAGCAAGGGCCAGGTCACGCCGCTGGTGCAGCGCGTCGAGGACGAGAAATTCCGCTCGGTGTTTATCACCACCAACCCGGCCATCACCAAGCTGGAAGACCTCAAGGGCAAGACCCTGTCGTTCGGCTCGGAATCGTCGACCTCGGGCCACCTGATGCCGCGCTCGTTCCTGCTGGGCGCCAAGATCAACCCGGACACCGACCTCAAGCGCATCGCCTTCTCGGGTGCGCATGACGCCACCGTGGCCGCGGTCGCGGGCGGCAAGGTCGATGCCGGCGCGCTGAACATCTCGGTGTGGGACAAGCTGGTCGAAGCCAAGAAGGTCGACCCGAAAACCGTGCGCGTGTTCTACACCACCCCGGGCTACTTCGACTACAACTGGACCGTGCGCAGCGACATGAACCCGGCCCTGAAGAAGAAGATCCTTGATGCTTTCCTGGCGCTGGACGCATCGACCCCGGAAGGCAAGGAAATCCTGGAACTGCAGCGCGCCACCAGGTTCATCCCGACCAAGGTATCGAACTACTCGGCGATCGAAGCGGCGGCGCGCAACGCCGGCCTGCTGAAGTAATCAACGCGTAGCCTGGCAACGATGACCTTCCGGCTCGAGAAACTCACGGTACGCCACCTGGCGGCGGCGCAGCATGCGGCGCCGGCCCTGGTGGACCTCGACCTGGTCGTCGAAGCCGGCGAACAGCTGGCCCTGATCGGCCCTTCGGGCGCCGGCAAGACCACCCTGCTCGCCACCCTCGCCTGCGCGCACCGGCCGGCCCAGGGCGGCTTTTCGGTGCTGGGGCAAGACCCGTGGGCGCTGTCCCAGGCCGCGCGCCATCGCCTGCGCGCGCGCCTGTTCCTGGCGCCGCAGGCGCCGCCGCTGCCGCCGCGCCAGCGCGTCGTCACCGCCGTGCTGGCCGCGCGCCTGCCGCACATGACGCTGTGGCAGGCCTTTGCCTCGCTGGTGCGCCCCTCCGACCCGGACGCGGCGCATGCCGCGCTGGCGCGCTTCGGCCTGGGCGACAAGCTGTACGCGCGCGTCGACCGCTTGTCCGGCGGCGAACGCCAGCGCTGCGGCCTGGCCCGGCTGCTGCTCTCGAGCGCCGAAGCGTTTCTGGTGGACGAGCCGATTTCCGCGCTCGACCCGGCGCTGTCGCAGCACACCCTGACTACCCTGCAGCACGAAGCCAGCGCGCGCAACGCGACCCTGGTGTGCAGCCTGCACCAGGTCGAGATGGCGCGCGAGCACTTCCCGCGCCTGGTCGGCCTGCGCGACGGCCGCATCGTGTTCGACGCGCCGCGCGAAGCGGTGACCGACGCCATGATCGCCGCACTGTATGAGAACGACCACATGCAGCCGCATCCTGGCCACCCGCACGAGACACCCGAGCGCATCGCCGTCGGGGCCTGCTTCTGATGCCAGCGGCCCTGGCCCCGACCCGTCACCCGGACCCGGCCTGGCGCGGCCGCGTCATCGCCACCGTGGCCGGCCTGCTGCTGCTGTGGCCCATGCTCACGGCCAGCGAATTCAAGCCCTGGATCCTGTTCGACCCGCAAAGCCTGCGCGCGGCGGGCATGTTCCTGTCCGACTTCCTGCGCCCGGCCACCGGCGCCGAGTTCCTCGCCATGGTGCTGCGCGAGACCTGGCAGACCGTCGCCATTGCCACCGCCGGCCTCACCCTTGCCCTGCTGGGGGCGATTCCCGCCACCTTCATCATCACCGAGCGCCTGTCGATCTCCACCCTGGGCACGGGACGCATGCGCCCCGCCGCCATGCTGGTGCGCCAGCTGCTGCGCTGGGTGCTGGTACTGCTGCGCAGCGTGCCGGAACTGGTGTGGGCGCTGCTGTTCGTGCGCATCGTCGGCCTGGGGCCGACCGCCGGCGTGCTGGCCATCGCCCTGACCTATTGCGGCATGCTGGCCAAGGTGTATGCCGAGATCCTCGAATCCTCCAGCGCCCACGCCACCGACGCGCTGCTGGCCGGTGGCAGCGGGCGCATCAGCGCGCTGCTGTTCGGCGCCCTGCCCGATTCCGCCGCCGAACTGGTGTCGTACACCGTGTACCGCTGGGAGTGCGCGATCCGCGGCTCGGCGGTCATGGGTTTCGTCGGCGCCGGGGGCCTCGGCCAGCGCATGGATGAATCGACCAAGATGATGGCCGGCGGCGAAGTGTCGACCATGCTGATCATGTTCGTGCTGCTGGTGGCGCTGGCCGACCTGGTATCGAAACTGCTGCGCCGGAGGCTCGGATGAAGGCCGGGCTTCCGCCCGCGCCGCCGCGCGCCGCCGGTTCGTGGCTGCTGCTGGCCGCGCTGGTGGCGCTGGTCGCCGCCAGCTTCGCGTCGCTGCCGCTGCAGTGGGCCGCCTTCTTCACCCCCGAAGCCCTCACCTCGGCCGCCGAATTCCTGGAAGGCTTCACGCCGCCCGACACCGCCCCGGCCTTCCTCGCCAAGACCTTCTGGGCGCTGTGGGAGACGCTGGCGATGTCGCTGGTGGGCACCCTGCTGGCGGTGATCGGCGGCATGGCGCTGGCGTTGCCGGCCGCGGGCCGCCTGGGCGGCGCCCTGCGCGGCCTGACCCGCGCCCTGCTCAATGTACTGCGCTCGATCCCGGAGCTGGTGTGGGCGTCGCTGCTGCTGGTGGCGGCCGGCCTGGGGCCGTTCGCAGGCACGCTGGCGCTGGCGGCGCACACCAGCGGCGTGCTGGGACGCCTGTTCGCCGATGCGCTGGAAAACGTCGAGCCGCTGCCGGAAGCGAGCCTGCGCACCAATGGCGCCGCCGCGCTGGCGGCCTTCCTGTACGCTACCTTGCCGCAGGCGCTGCCGCAGATGCTGTCCTATACCCTGTACCGCTGGGAGAACAATATCCGCGCCGCCGCCGTGCTGGGCGTGGTGGGCGCCGGTGGCCTGGGCCAGATGCTGAAGTACCACCTGTCGCTGTTCCAGATGCCGAGCGCGGCCACGGTGGTCATTGCCATGCTGCTGCTGGTGGCGGCGGTGGACGCCGCCAGCTACGCGCTGCGGCGCGCCCTCACCCGCTAAGGACCCCGTGCTCGTCCTCGACCAACTCAGTAAATCTTATGGCGGCCGCACCGTGCTGTCGAACCTGTCGCACAGTTTCCGCCCAGGCGAATTCGTGGCCATCATGGGCGAATCGGGCGTGGGCAAGTCGACCCTGCTCAATATCATCGCGGGGCTGGACACGCCCGACAGCGGCCAGGTGCTGGTGGACGGCGCCCCCATGTCGGCGCTCGACGACGCCGCCGCGACGCGCCTGCGCCGCAGCCGCATGGGCTTCATCTTCCAGGCCTTTCATGTGCTGCCGCACCTGACGCTGCGCCAGAACGTGGCGCTGCCGCTGCTGCTGAACCGCGATCCGCTGGAGCGCGCCGACCAGATGCTGGACGCGGTGGGCCTGGGAGGCCGCGGCGCCGACTTCCCGCGCCAGCTCTCCGGCGGCGAATTGCAGCGCGTGGCGATCGCGCGCGCGCTCGTGCACCGGCCCGCCCTGTTGCTGGCCGACGAGCCGACCGGCAACCTCGACCCCGAGACCGCCGCCGGCATCCTGGCCCTGCTGCGCCAGGAAACCCGGCTAAGCGGCGCCGGCGCCATCATGGTCACCCACTCGCACGCGGCGGCCGCGATGGCCGACCAGATCCTCATCCTGAGTCATTCCGGATTGAAATTAGCGTAAATTCCGCGAGGAAAGACTGCTGTTAGGCGAACTTTACGTTCAGTTCGTGAATCGTGCGTAACGCAATCGTAGTAATATCACAACGACCCGCCACCCAAACCCCTATCACAACAGGCTGGGCCATTTTCCAGAACGAGCCGATCTGTCCCGAATTCATGCAGTTATATTCGGAGAAGCAATATGAGTGTACGACAGAAAAAACAGGAAATGCTCGCCGCGATGCACCGGGCCCGTGCCCTGGAACCGTCGAGTTTTGTGCCCAACAAGCTGCTCGATACCCTGATCGAACGGATGCAGCTGAAGAATGATGCCGAGCTGTGCCGGGTATTGGAGGTGCAGCCGCCGATCATCAGCAAGATCCGCCACCGCAAGCTGAACGTCGGCGCGACCATCTTGCTGCGCATGCACGAGAAGTCGAACATCCCGATCCGCGAACTCAAGGAGCTGACCAGCGCCTCGATCCATTAGGGACTATGTGAATGACTCCCGTTGGGGTGAATACTGTAGGGTGGTCGCGGCACTACGCCGCCGGCGGCCGTCCGGTCTTCAGCTGCGGCAGCGCCGCCAGCACCGCCTTGAGCGTGGCGATGTCGACCTGGCCCAGCAGGGCCACGCCGATGCGCAGCAGCTCGCTCTTCTTGACGTCGATCCCGGCGCGCAGGCAGGCCTGCTTGACGTCGGCAAGCACCGCGTACTCCTGCTCTGGCATGGTAAAGCTGTCGCGCACCAGCGCCGGGCGGGTGGCGGGCGCTGTTTCACGCGCGGGAGTCACCGGAGCCTTGCGCGGCGCGCGTTTCACGGGCGCCGCGGCCAGTGCCTTCGCGGCTGTCTTGACGGCCGATTTGAGCTTGGGGGCGGGGGCCTTGGCCGGAGCGGCCTTTCTTGCCACCTTGGTGACCTGCTTCGCCGGCGCGGCCTTGGCGCGCGCGGCTCCCTTTGCTGCGGTGCCGACAGCAGCTGACTTCCTGGGCATTACCGACTCCATCGTTCAACAAGCTAAACAATATAGTCGATTTGCCCCGCCGCTGCCAAGGCGCGCGTCAAACGAACGCTATGCGGCGCCTTCCCGTTCCAGGTCGTCGGCGTCACGGAATTCCTGCGCGATGCGGGCGAATTCCGCTTCGATCGCAAAGAAGGCCTCGAGCACGTCGGGGTCGAAATGCGAGCCGCGCCCCTGGCGCATGATCTCGAGCGACTGCGCGTGCGAGAACGGCGGCTTGTACACGCGGCGCGAGATCAGCGCGTCATACACGTCGGCTACCGCCATCAGGCGCGCCGATACCGGAATGTCCTCGCCGCTCAGGCTTTCCGGGTAGCCGCTGCCGTCCCACTTCTCCTGGTGCGAATGGGCGATCTCGCGCGCGAACATCAGGAAGCTGTTGGTGCCGCCCAGGTGCTTCTCGGCCAGCATGATGGTGTCGCGTCCGTAGGCCGCATGCAGCTTCATCACCTCGAATTCTTCCGGGTCGAGCTTGCCCTGCTTCTGCAGGATGTGGTCGGGAATGCCGGCCTTGCCGATGTCGTGCAGCGGCGCCGACTTGTACAGCAGCTCGATGTTCTCGTCGGGCAGCTTGCCGGCGAAGCGCGGGTGGCTGCGCAGCTTCAGCGCCAGCGCGCGCATGTAGTGCTGGGTGCGGCGGATGTGGTTGCCCGGCCCCCCGTCGCGGGTTTCCGCCATCGACGCCATCGCCAGGATGATCGCCTCCTGCATCATCATCAGCTGCGCGGTGCGCTGCTGCACCAGGCGCTCGAGGTTCTGGTTGTGCTCCTGCAGCTGCTTGCGCGCGCTGCGCAGGGTCAGGTGAGTCGAGACGCGGGCGAACAGGATCGGCGGGCTGATTGGCTTGCCGAGGTAGTCCACCGCGCCCACCGACAGGCCCATGGCCTCGTCTTCGATCTGGTTCTTCGCGGTCAGGAAGATCACCGGGATGTCCGCAGTCGCCGGGTTGGCCTTGAGCTGGCGGCAGGTCTCGTAGCCATCCATCCCGGGCATCATCACGTCCAGCAGGATCAGGTCGAGGTCCGGCGTGGCCGCGGCCACCTGCAGCGCCGTCGTGCCGTTGGTGGCCACCTTGGTGTGGTACCTGTCCTTCAACAGCCGCGACAGCAGCATGATGTTGTCCGGGGTGTCGTCGACGATCAGGATGGTCGGCTTGTCCGCCTTGTGTTTTTCCAGCTGGGCTGCAGTCATATGTGTTCCGCGATGGACGAATCAGCGCCCCGGGCCTGGACCAGCACCAGGCGCGCTTCTTCAAATTCGTAACGCGACAGGTGCGCCTCGAGGCGCGCCAGCGCGCCCGGGCCGAGCAGGCGTCCCAGCGAGACGCGCACGGTGTCGAAATAGTCGGTGGCATCACCGGAGAATTCTGCCAGCAGGCTTTCCAGCTGGGCCACGGCCTGGCCGGGGTCGGGCAGCGCGTCCTGCGCGCCGGCCAGGGGCACGGCGGCCGGCACTTCCGGCGCATTCGCAAAATAGCAGTCGAGCGCATCCATCAGGTCGGCCACCGCGCGCTCGAGCGCGCCGGCGCTGCGTTCGAGCGCGGCCAGGTCCGGCGCCGGGCGGCCCGCTTCTTCCTCGATTTCCTGCGACAGCGCCTGCAACGCGCGCGCGCCGATGTTGCCGGCCACGCCACGCAAGGAGTGGGCGCGGGTCGCCGCCTCGCGCAGGTGCCCGCCATCGAGGTCGCTGCGGATGCTGCAGCCGGCGTCGCGCTGCGAGGCGCGGAAACGGTCCAGCAGCTCGACGTACAGGGCGCTGTTGCCGCCCACATTGCGCAGGCCGAAGCCCGAATCGATGCCGGCCAGGCCTGGCAGCGGCGCCAGTTCGCCGGCAACGTCCTGCGCCGCGCGCGCCGGTAGTGCCTTGCCCATCCAGCGCGCCAGCGTGGCGACCAGTTTTTCCGGGTCGACCGGCTTGGTGATGTAGTCCTGCATGCCTTCGTTCAGGCAGCGCTCGCGGATCTCGGACAGCGCGTGCGCCGTCATCGCGATCACCGGCAGTTCGTCGAAGCGCGGGTCGCGGCGCAGTTCCACCGTGGCTTCGTGGCCGTCGATCTGGGGCATCTCGAGGTCCATCAGCACCAGGCGATAGGCGTTGGGTCCGCCGGCGAACAGCTTTTCCAGCGCCTGGTGGCCGGTGGAGGCGACGTCGACGTCGATGCCCTGGGCTTCGAGCAGCTCGCGCGCGATCTGCTGGTTGACCAGGTTGTCCTCGACCACCAGCACGCGCGCGCCCTGCTGGTGGGCGCGCACCACGCCGGCGCCGGCCGCGCCGGCCGGCGCGCCCGCGAACAAGGCCGCCAGCGAAGCCACCAGCGACGATTGCACGAAGGGCTTGAACAGGAAGCCGTTCACGCCCGCGCTTTCGGCCCTGGCCTGCACATCCTCGCGCCCGAAGGCGGTCACCAGCATGGTCAGCGGCGGCGCGCCCAGGTCCGGGTTTTCCGTGATGCGGCGCACCAGGTCGATGCCGTCCATGCGCGGCATGGTGCAGTCGGTCAGCACCAGGCGGTAGGGCATGCCGGCGGCGTCGGCCGCGATGATCGCGCCTTCCGCATGGCGCGCATCCGACGCGCATTCGATCCGAAGCGGCAGCGCCGCCAGCGCCTCGCGCAGGATGGCGCGCGCCAGTGCGCTGTCGTCCACCACCAGCACCCGCGCGCCGGTGAGTTCCGGCGGGGCCGCCAGCGGCGCTTCGGGTACGCCCGAGAGTGCGAAGTCGAGGTCGAAATGGAAGGTCGAGCCGGCGCCCGGCGCGCTGTCCACCGCGATGCGCCCGCCCATCAGGCCCACCAGCTGCTGCGAGATCGACAGGCCCAGGCCCGTGCCGCCGAATTCGCGCGTGGTCGAGCCGTTGGCCTGGCTGAAGGCGCGGAACAGCTTGGCCTGGGCGTCCACCCCGATGCCGATGCCGGTGTCGCGCACCGCGAAGCGCAGCTTGACCCGTCCCGGGTCCGCCCCTTTGAGCGCAATACAGGACAGCTGCAGCTCGCCCTCGGGCGTGAACTTGACCGCGTTGTTGATCAGGTTGATGAGGACCTGGCCCAGGCGCAGCGGGTCGCCCACCAGCTGGCGCGGCACCGCCTGCGGCACGTGGAACAGGTATTCGAGGCGCTTCTCGGCGGCGCGCTGGCTGGTCACGCTGGCCACGTTGAGCAAGACCTCGTCGAGGCTGAACGGAACCTCTTCCACCTCGAGCTTGCCGGCCTCGATCTTGGAAAAATCGAGGATGTCGTTGATGATCCCCAGCAGCGACAGCGCGGCGCGGTGGATCTTGCCGACGTAGTCCTGCTGCTTCGGGTTCAGGTCGGTGCGCAGCGCCAGGTAGGCCATGCCGATGATCGCGCTCATCGGGGTGCGGATCTCGTGGCTCATATTGGCCAGGAACTCGGACTTGGCGACATTGGCCGCCTCCGCGCGCAGGTTGGACTGGGTCAGCTCCTCGGTGCGGGCGGCGATCTTCTGTTCCAGGTCTTCGTTCAGTTCGCGCAGCTGCTGTTCGATGCGGCTTTTTTCGCGCAGCAGGCCGTTGGTCACCTGCTCGGCCTGGCGCAAGCGGTTCAGGGTATCGCGAAAGCTCCGCACTGCCGAGGACAGGCGCCCGACCTGGTCGCGCCGGCCGATGCCGGACAGCCGGATGTCGGTCTCGCCGCGCGCCAGCTTTTCCAGCGCGTCCTGGATATCGGCGAAGGGCTGCGACATGCGCCGCCCCACCACGAACACGCAGCCGACGATGGCCAGCGTGAGCAGGATATTGGCCGCCGCCGTGTGGATGATCTGGCTGCGCAGGTCCTGGTCGATCTGCTCGCGCGAGAAGGCCAGCTCGATCGCGCCGACCGAATAGGCGCGGGTGCCGTCGTTGTAGCTGATGCGGCGGCGCAGGCGCACCGCGGCGTCGCCGTAGTCGCGGTTGCCGAGCGCGGCGATCAGGCTGCCGTCCGGCGCCAGCACGCGCAGGGTCTGCACCTCCGGGGTGGCGCCGAGCGCGTCGACCACCGAAGACACGGCGGCGCTGTTGATGTCGAACAGCGGGCGCGCCAGCGCGTGCGAGAGCACGTCGGCCTGGCGCTCGACCCGCTCCTGCAGGCGCCGGTCGGCATCCTGGCTCAGCGCATGCAGGGTGTAGGTGGTGTAGACGCCGGTCGACAGCGCGACCGCCAGCACGATCCCGGCGCCGAGCCGGAACACGATGTTCTGGCGCCAGTTCTCGATCAGGCGGCGTGGCACGATCCGCATGCGCTTGCGGCGGCGGTTAATCGCGCGCTCCCGGTGCGCTGCCCGCCAGCGCCTGCAGCTCGCGCTTGCGGTAGGCCGCGCCCGTGCGCACCTGTTCGACCGCGTCCCACAGGCGCGCGGCCAGTTGCGGCTGGCTGGCCACGAGGGCGCTCGAGAGCACCAGGAAGTACGGTTTTTCGATCAGCGCCACCGGCAGCACTTCGAGGCGGCTGCCGTAATGGCCGCGCAGCAGGCGGGAGGCGTCGCCGCCGCCCATCGCGGCGCCGGCCAGGCGTCCCGCGATGAGCTTTTGCGCCAGCTCGTCCGCGCGCTGGCTGCCCTCGTCGATCGCGATGTTCTGGGCGCGCAGGAAGTCGCCCACCGAGTAGCCCAGCTGGACCCCGATGCGCCCGTCGAGGTGGCGGAAGGACTTGCCGTCCCACTCCAGGCGGCTGCCGCGGCGCCGCACCAGCACGTAGCGGTCGACGTGCATGCGCTTGGCGGCGTCGGCCTGCGGGTTGGCGCCGCCGGCGGCCACGCCCGGATAGGCGCCCAGCCCCATGCGCTCGCGGGTGAAGCTTACCGCGAAGGCGCCGCCGACCTGGTTGGCCTTGAGCTGCTCGAGGCAGCGCTTCCACGGCATGCTCTGGTAATCGAAGCTGACGCCGGTGCGCCTCGACACTTCGGCCAGCAGCTCGAAATTCAGGCCGCCGCCGTCCAGCGTGCGCCAGGGCGGCACTTCCTGGCGCTCGAAACACAGGGTGATGCTGTCATTCGGCGCGGCCTGCACCCGGCCCTGCACCAGCAGGCAGGAAGCGACCAGGACGGGGATGAGGAAGCGGCGCATGGAAAACAGCGTGGCGGGCGTGGTTGAATGAACAACAGAAGTATGCCACTAGAAATTTCCAAACAACAGAGAAAATCGAGGGCAGGCGTGGAAAAGCGACACACGCCTCCGGCCTCATGCGTGGCGCAGGGACGCCGGCGCAGCCACGGCCGCCCGCGCATGCAGGTCCCACAGCGCGCCCACACGCAGACCGGCATGGGCCGGGATCACCTGCGCCACGCCGCACTCCTCCACCAAGGCAATGAGCAGCGCCAGCCCGCCCACCAGGTGCGGCGCGCGGGCCGCAGCGTGCCAGGCCAGGCGCACCCGCGCCACGTGGCCGGCCTGCAGGAAGCGCGCGCGCAGCGCCAGCAGGCAGTCCAGGTCCAGGTGGCCGCCTGCGATGCCGTCGTCGTGGGCGATTTCGGCCAGCGCCCGCACCGTGCCGCAGGCGCCATAGGCCGCCTGCCAGCCGCGCCCGGCCAGCGCGCTGTCGGCAAAGCGGCTGCGCCCCGAGTGCACGGCGGCCTCGAAGGCGGCGGCGTCGATGCGGCCGTCGGCGAAGAACGTGAGGCCCTGGCGCACGGCGCCCACCGGGAAGGATTCGATGCGCTCGATGGCGGCGCCGCGTCCCAGCACCAGTTCGGTGGAGACGCTGCCGATATCGAGCACCAGGCGCGCGTCCCGGCTCTCGCCCAGGGTGCTGGCCACGCCCATGTAGACCAGGCGTCCGGCCTCGTCGCCATTGATCAGTTCGATCGGCCGGCGCAGCGCCGCTTCGGCGGCCGGCAGGAACAGGGCCGCATTGCGCGCCATGCGCAGGGCCGAGGTGGCGACCACCCGCACGGCGCGCGGATGCCAGGCGTCGAGGGTGTCGGCGAATTCGCGCAGGCAGGCCAGCGCGCGGCGCATGGCCGCTTCGCACAGGCTGCCGTCGTCCTCGAACGAAGCGGCCAGGCGCACCGGCTCGGCCAGCGTCGCCTCCAGCCGCAGCTCGTCCTGCTCAAAACGCCCGATGTGCAGGCGAAAACTGTCGGAGCCGAGTTCGACGGCGGCGTAGCGTGGGGTATCGGGGGAGAAGGTGACCATGGAGCGCTCCTGCAGCAGGGATGCCGCAGGATACGCCCACGATATGACAGGATTGTGACGCGCCTCAGGCCTCGAGCTCGGCGGCCGCGGCCTGGCTGACCCGGTTGCGGCCCGCTTCCTTGGCCGCGCGCAGGGCGTCGTCGGCGCGCTGGAACAGGGTTACGGTGCTGTCTTCCGGGCGGATGACCGTGACGCCGAAGCTGGCCGTCATGGCGATCATGGCGCGCTCGCTCTTGACCGGCGAACTGGCGATCGCCGCGCGGATGCGCTCGGCGACCAGCACCGCTTCCTCCAGCTTGGTGCGCGGCAGCAGGATCGCGAACTCCACCCCCACCAGGCGCCCCAGCATGTCGGAGTCGCGCAGCTGGCGCTTGCACAGTTCCACCACGTGGCGCAGCACGGCGTCGCCGGCCGGGTGGCCGTAGCCGTCGTTGACGCGCTTGAACTGGTCGAGGTCGAGCACCACCAGCGCGGTCGGCAGGCCGGGGCGGCGCGCCAGCGCCATCCAGGGGCCGAGCGCCGCGAACAGGCCGCGCCGGTTCGGCACGTCGGTGAGCGGGTCGACCACTTCCAGCCGGGCCAGTTCGCGGGTGGCGCGCTCGCGCGCCAGCAGCAGCACGCCAAAGCCGTTGGCCAGCATCAGCACATACAGCGCGGCGCTGGAGAGCTGGCGCGGCAGCTCGCTGGACAGCCAGCGCCAGCCGCCCGGCAGCAGCAGCACCGACAGGCCGCGCGCGGCCACCACCAGCGCCAGCACGGCGGTGAGGATGGCGAGGAAGCGCTGCAGCAGGCTGGCCTGGCGCCAGCCGCTGGCCAGCGCCGCGGCGCCGTTCAGGTACAGGGCGCCCAGCAGCAGCGAGGCGGCCAGGCTGCGCAAGCCCTGCTCGTCGATCAGGTAGCACACGAAGAACACCAGGATCGCCAGCCCGCCCGCCAGCAGGGTCGGACGGCGCCAGCCCTCGCGGCCTGCCTGTTCCCAGGATGCGCCGGCCTCGATGGCGACGCCGGCGAACAGCAGCGCGTAGCCGCCCGGCAGGGCCAGCGGTTCGGGCACCACGCCGGCGCTGCCCAGCGCCAGCAGGGTCCAGGCGCCCGCCTGCACCTGCTTGGACAGGCCCCACGCGGCCAGCGCCGGGGCGCGCACCGGTCCGTGCTCGAAGAAGGTCAGTACCGCGCACAGGGCCAGGTTGCCCAGCGCCAGCACCAGCACCATCGTGCTTGCATCCAGGTTCGTCATGGCGTCCTGCTGTTAGAACTCATGTTCGACTTTGGTGGTCCCGTCGCCGACCCGGCTGGCCCAGGCGCGCGCGAAATAATCCTGTTCTTCCGCGCTCGGGGGCGCGTGCCAGAACACGATCAGCGTGCCCTTGTGGTCATGGATCTGGGACAGCTTGTCGACGAAGGCGGCGTTGCCGGCGCTGTCGGCCAGGGCCATCGCGTAGCCGTACACGCGCTGCAGGCGCTCGACGCGGTCGGACTCGGTCTCGGCATTGGTCGCGGTAATGGAGGGATGGTCCAGGAACATGGCGGGGTCTTCCAGTTGTTCGAATGCCCACTTTAGCAGAAAGCGATGCCGTACAACAAGCACCATCCGGCGTGGTAGGCCGCCCATCCGCGCCCGGCGACCCTATACTGGCGCCATGCCTGCGCCGCGCCCCCTTCCCCACCCCGAGCCGCCACCCGGCCCCGCCCCGATCGTGCAGACCCGGGGCGACCGCCGCACGCTCGAATTTACCCTGGGCGACATCCAGAGCGAGATGCGGCTCTCGCGCCCGAGCAGCCTGGTGCTGTCGTATGCGCGCGCCATGATGTGCTTCGCGCTGCTGGCGCCGCGCCCGCGCCATATCGTCATGGTGGGCCTGGGCGGCGGCTCCTTCGCCAAGTTCTGCCACCGTCACCTGCCCTGGGCCCGCATCACGGTGCTGGAAGTGCGCGCCGACGTGATCGCGCTGCGCGCGCAGTTCCTGGTGCCGCCGGACGACACCCGCCTGCAGGTGCTGCACTGCGATGCGGCGGCCTGGCTGGCGCGCGCCGACGCCGTCGCCGACGTGCTGCTGGTGGATGGTTTCGACGCCGCCGGGCTGCCGCCGGCCCTGTCGAGCAGCGCGTTCTATGCCGATTGCCGGCGCGCCCTGCGTCCGCAAGGCGTGCTGGTGGCCAATATCTTCACTTATGATCCCGACTATGTGACTGCGGTGCAACGCTTGCAGCAGGCCTTCGACGGCCACGCCTGCTGGCTGGCGGGCATGGCCGGCAACAACCAGATCCTGTTCGCCCAGCGGCCGGGCGAGCCCGGCGCGCCACCCGGGCGCGCCCTGCGCCTGCTGCGCGACCGCCTGCGCAACCGCGGCCTCGGCGCCGCCCCGCTCAACCGCCTGCTGGCGCGCCTGGTCGTGGCCTGGCTGGCCTGGCGCCATCCTTGAACCGGCTTGGGCGCGACATTTCGTTTGCAAGAAAAGCGCCTGTTGTGACACACTTCATGTATTGATGCCTGCTGGCAAGCCTTTCCATTCCCTCTTTCACGGATACCCTGGACTACTCGATGCCGCGTCGCCTGCCTTTGTCGCTCACCCTTGCGGCGGCCCTCACGCTCGGGGGCGGCCTTGCCGCGTCCGGCGCCCTGTTCCTGGGCGTGAGCCACCTCGAGTACGACAACATGGCGCTCGCCTTCGGCCAGCGGACCGACGAGCGCGTGGCGGCCGTGCGCCAGGGCATCGACCAGGCGGTCGAGGTGCTGACCGTGACCAACCAGCTCTTCGCCCGTGGCGAGCTGGTCAGCCGCGAGCATTTCCGCGACTTCACCGCGGCGCTGCTGCAGCGCCACCAATATATCCAGGCATTCAATTTCCACCGCTCGGTGCCGGGCGAGGCGCGCGCGGCGGTGGAAGCGGACCTGCAGCGGGTCCGCCCGGGTACGGTGTTCACCGAACTGCGTCCCGACGGCCTGGCGCCGGCGCCCCTGCGCGCCCGCTACCACATCGTCGACTACATCGAGCCGATGGCCGGCAACGAGGCGGCCTTTGGCTTGAACATCACCGAGAACCTCGTGGTGATGAGCGCGCTGGAAACCGCGCGCGGCGAAGGCCGCGCCGCCGCCACCGACCTGATCCAGCTGGCCCAGGATCGCGACCTGCAGCCGGCGTTCGAGCTGATCATGCCGGTGCTGGACCGCCAGGGCATGCTGGCGGGCGACACCGCGGTGATCATCCGCGGCCCGGAACTGGTGCGGGCGTCGCTGGCCGGCTCCGGCCTGCTCGATTCGCGCGACATCTTCGTGTCCGTGTATGCGGGCGAGCGCGCTTCCCGGTCCGCCCTGATGTTTTCCACGGGCGACACCCGCAAGCCGGAAGACAGCTGGCTGGCCGGCTTCATGTCGCCCGGCCACACCGGCTACAACAGCAAGGTCCTGCGCATCGCCGGCAAGCCCTGGCGCGTCGAAGTGGCCAGCGCCCCGCGCGCCTTCCTGCAGGACCACATGGCGTCCACCGCGCTGCTGGTGGGCGGCATCCTGATGACGCTGCTGGGCACGGCCTTCGTGCAGGCTTCGGGCCAGCGCGCGCGCAAGGTCCAGCAGCTGGTGCGCCAGCGCACCGCCGACCTGCGCCGCACCAACCGCCGCCTGGTCGAGGACATGGCCGCACGCGAACGCGCCGAGCGCGCCCTGCAGCAGAGCGAGCAGCGTTTCCGCCAGCTGGTGTCGATGTCGTCCGACTGGTATTGGGAACAGGACCGCGACCTGCGCTTCACGATGGTCACCGGCGGCTTCACCGAAAAGGCCGGGGTCTCGGTCGAGAGCCTGCTGGGCAAGACGCGCTGGGAATACGTGCCGGCGCTGCTCGACCTCGACGTCGGCCGCGCCCACGTGGCCCAGGTCAAGGCGCACGAACCCTTCGCCAACCTCGAATACCAGATCCGCGACGAGCACGGCGCCACCCGCTGGTTCTGCGTCAACGGCCAGCCGGTGTTCGACGACCAGGGCGACCTGCTGGGCTACCGCGGCACCGGCAGCGACATCACCGAGCGCAAGCTCACCGAGCAGCGGGTGCATCACGTGGCCCAGCACGACGTGCTGACCGGCCTGCCGAACCGCTCGCTGCTGCAGGACCGCCTGGGCCAGGCGATCGCCTACGCCAACCGCAGCGCGCGCCCGATGTGGGTCATGCTGATCGACCTCGACCGCTTCAAGTTCGTCAACGATTCGATGGGCCACAAGGCCGGCGACGTGCTCCTGATGACGGTGGCGGCGCGCCTGACGGCCTCGCTGCGCGACACCGACACCGTGGCGCGCCTGTCGGGCGACGAATTCGTCGTGATCCTGTCGGAACACCACGACGAGCCCTTGTCCCCCGACATCGTGCAGCGGGTGATGGATTCGGTGGCCCAGCCGGTCATGCTCGGTCCCAAGGAGTTCTTCGTCACCTGCTCGATCGGGGTGGCGGTGTACCCGAGCGAAGGCACGCCGGCCGACAGCCTGATCGAACACGCCGACATCGCCATGTACAGCGCCAAGAAGATGGGGCGCAACAACTTCCAGTTCTATACCCCGGCCATGAACGAGGAGTCGATGGAGCGGGTGCGCATCGAAAGCGCGCTGCGCAATGCGCTGGAACGCAACGAATTCGTGCTGCACTACCAGCCGCAGGTCGACCTCAAGACCGGCCAGATCGTCGGCATGGAAGCGCTGATCCGCTGGCAGCACCCGGAACTGGGCATGGTGCCGCCGGTGCGCTTCATCGGCATCGCCGAAGAAACCGGCCTGATCGTCCAGATCGGCGCCTGGGTGATGCGCACCGCCTGCGCCCAGAACAAGGCCTGGCAGGATGCGGGGCTGGGCAAACTGCGCGTGGCGGTCAACCTGTCGGCGCGCCAGTTCGGTGCGCCCGACCTGATCGCCGGCCTGGAATCGGTGCTGGCCGACACCATGCTGGACCCGGACTGCCTGGAGATCGAACTGACCGAGAGCCTGTTCATGAACGACATCACGCCGGCGGTGGACCTGCTGCACCGCATGAAGTCGCTGGGCGTGAACCTGTCGATCGACGACTTCGGCACCGGCTACTCGAGCCTGTCCTACCTGTCGCGCTTCCCGATCGACGTGCTGAAGATCGACCGCAGTTTTGTCGCCGACATCACCGTCGACGCCAACGACGCGGCCATCGTCACCTCGATCATCGCGCTGGCCCACAACCTGAAGCTGGCGGTGATCGCGGAAGGCGTCGAGACGCTGGAACAACTGGACTACCTGCGCAGCCACGGCTGCGATGAAATGCAGGGTTATTTCTTCAGCAAGGCGCTGCCGGCCGCGGAGTTCGAGCAACTGCTGGTGCAGGGCCGCGCACTGCCGCCGCCGGTGCTCCTGGAGCGCGAACCTGCGCCGGACAGCGCGCCGGAAGCGCTTCCGGCTTGATTCTGCGCAGAAAATCAGCACCAGAATAAAAAAACGTTACCCAATGGCCATTTAGTTGTAGCTAATTCAATATTGATGGCCGTAGAATAGCCGTGTCTCTTTAGCAACCCGGACATACGGATATTGATGATGATGAATGATACTGCCGAGCTGTCCCCGGTGAGCGCCGCTGCCGCCGATGCCGAACGCATCCGCCGCCAGCGCACCGACAGCCACACCCGCGACCTGATCAACCAGGCCGTGGCCTCGATCCCCACGCTGGGATTGCAACGCGCCGCCGAATTCCTGGCGACGATGAACGTGCCGGCGGAAGTGGCGGTGCGGGTGCTGGTGTACCCGAACCGGCGCCGCGCCAACTAAGCGCGCAGCGCCGCGGCGCCTAGCGGCGCTGCTGCCCTTGCTGCTGGGCGATGTCGGCCAGCGATTCGCGGCCCTTGTCGGTGAGGGCGAAGCCGCCGCCGTCGACGGGTGCGATGTGCGACTTGGCGCTCAGGAAGCGCACCACGTCGGTATCGACCGGCGCCTGCGGGTCGGACTCCAGCGCCGTCAGCGCCTTCACCGCGCGGCGCAGGAACAGCACGAGCTGTCCTTTTTCCGTGAGCAGGATCCGCCCGTCGCGGGTATTTTCCAGCATCTTCAGTCCCGACAAGCGCTTGGCATTGCGCCCGACGCAGGCACCGGCCGCGTCGCGCTTGACACCGCGGCGCACCAGTTCGAGCGCATCGTATTCGTCTGTCGTCAGTTGTTCGTTCTTCATTCCTGCTTTCACATCGGTCTTGGCGCGCCATGGTACCCGGCGCGCCCCGCCACGGCAAGCGTCAACGCAGCGCGCGCAGCGCCAGCCAGCCAAGGCCGGCGCTGGCGGCAAGCCCCAGCGCCAGCGCCAGGCGCGCCCGGCGCGAGCAATACAGCGGGCTGCGGCCCAAATAGATGGTGTTGTACAGAGTATGGCCCATGATCTCCTCCCGCGTCGCATGACATGCATGCATTATAGGGATGGCATCATGTCGGCAATATGACATGGATCGTTCGCCGCCACCTGGCGTGCGTGCGCGCCACGTTTTGCTGCACTGCGAAGCGCGCGCCGACGCCGGGGTAGGCCTGTTAGGATCATCGTACATCGACAACCACCGGAGCCCAGCATGAACGACCCGACTCGCCCAGTCGATCCCGCCGCACAAGGCCGCCCCCTGTACAACGAAGCCGATATCGGCAGCGGCGAAAAATCGCCAGCGGAAATTGAAACTGAGGAAATGATTCGCGGCATCCCACCACTACCGCCCTCGGGCGACAAAGCCGAACCGCGTCCCGCCGGCGAGCAGCCGCGCGCCTGAACCAGGGCGGCCTGCCGCGCGCGGGCCGCCTGCCCCCCTCTCGAGCTTGCACTGTCGGGCATCTCGCCTATGCTGAATGGGCAGCCCGGCCGGGCTGCGGCCAGCCTGCACACAGGCTGGCCCATCCACCACATGGAGGCGGGCATGAATCACCGGATCATCCTCAGGATCGGCGCGGTTGTCGGCAGCTTGTACGGCCTGATCCTGGTCATCTCACCGAATACACTGATGAACCTGTACCGCGCGCAAGCCCTGCAGGACACGGGCCTGTATTTCGCGATGCTGTCGGGGGCGATGCTGCTGGGGTGGGCGGCAATGAACTGGGCGGCGAGCAATGCGCCGCAGATCGCCGAGATCCATTACGTCTTGCTGGGCAACCTGGTGACCCAGGTGCTGGGCTTCCTGGTCAGCCTGGTCCGCCAGCTCAGCGATGCGGCCGTGCCGCAGTCGGGCTGGCTGAATGTGGCGATCTTCCTGGTGTTCACGGCGGCCTTCGGCTACCTCTACCTGGCCAGCCCGGCCGGCTACCGGCTGCACGCTCGCAGCAGGCCGGCCTGAGCCGGCGCGGGCCTACGCCTTGATCGGCGTGCCGGGGAAACCCGGCTCTTCGACCGGCGCATTGACCGGATCGGGCACGTCGTCCGGCACCGGCGGACCCGGGTCGGGCGTCGGTTTTGGATCGGGGACATCCGGATCGGGGGTACTGTGGGCGCGCACGGTGGATGCGCCGTGCAGGCTGTTTACCTGTGTAAATGTGGTCATTGCAGCCTCCTTGGTTCACATGGGTTACGTTGGATGCAGCCTAGCATGATTGCCACGGCCGGGTTTTCAATCGTGCGGTGCGTTGCATCCTCGGCTATAGTGCTCGCTCAACCACTTCCTGGCCGACCATGACGCTTCGCCCCCTGTTCCGTCCCTTCCTGCTGGCCGCCTTGCTTGCGGGCAGTGTCCATGCAGCCCCTCCCACCAAGCCCATGAAACTCGACGACTACCTGGCCCTGTCCGGCCCCGCGCCCAGCGCCCGCCTCCCCTACGGCGACGCCCCCTCGCAATTTGCGGAACTGTTCCTGCCGGCCGGCAGCGGGCCCTTCCCGGTCGCGGTGCTGGTGCATGGTGGCTGCTGGACCAGCAAGTTCGGCGGCATCACCCAGCTGCGCAATATGGCGGGCGCCCTGACGGCGCGCGGCATCGCAGTCTGGAACGTCGAATACCGGCGCAGCGACGAGCCGGGCGGCGGCTATCCGGGCACCTACCAGGACATGCATGCGGCGCTCGAGCTGCTGGCGGCCCAGTCCGGGCTGCATCGGCTCGACACCGGCAGGCTGGTCGCCGTCGGCCACTCGGCCGGCGGGCAACTGGTGCAGTGGATGGCCGGACGCGGGCGCATCGCCCCCGGCAGCCCGCTCTACCGCAAGGAACTGCTGCCGGTGCGCGCCGTCGTCAGCCTGGGCGGCCTGGCCGACCTGCGCAACGAGGCGGCCCTGATCAAATCGAGCTGCGGCCGCGACACGGCGGAACTGGCCGGCCTGCCATCCCCGGGCCGGCCCGACGTCTTCGCCGATACCAATGCCGCCGAGCTGATGCCGAATGGCAGCCGCACCTGGCTGGTTACGGGCGAGCTCGACACGATCTCGCCGCCGCGCGTGGCGCATGACTACGCCGCGCGGGCGCGCAAGGCGGGCGACGCGGCCGAGGTGGTGATCCTGGCCGGCGCCAGCCACTACGATGAAGTGGCAGCCACCTCGGCGTCGTGGCCCGAGGTGCTGGCGGTGATCGAAGGCGCCCTGGGCATGGGCAAACCTTAGAGGGCAAGGCGCGCCAGCGGCGCCTCGATCTCGAGGTCGGCGCGCGCCACCGCCACGCAGGGCAGGATCCAGCCTTCGCGCTTCTCGTCGAAGGACAGGCCGGGCCACTCGACCAGGTGGCTTGCCGCACCGCGGCGCAGGCGGCAGATGCACGTGCGGCAGGTGCCGTTGCGGCAGGAACTGGGCAGCGCGATGCCGGCCGCTTCGGCGGCCGCAAGTAGGCTGGTGTGCTCGTCGGCGTCGAAGGCAAGGCCGCTTGGCTGCAGCAGGATGGTGTGGCGGGTCATGGCCGGATTGTAGCGCCGCCGCGCCGCTTGTCGTAGAGTTCGTTCACGCACAGACCCGGCGCCGGGGCGGAACTACCCTGAAGTTTCCAAAAGCAAGCATTGCAGGAAACTACATGAAAACATCGCGCACCCTTCCCTTCCTCGTCGCCGCCCTGCTCGGCGCCCTCCCTGCCGCCCAGGCCCAGCAGCCGGCCGCGGCCCCTGCGGCCCAGGCCACGGCCCAGCCGGCGGCGCCGGCCACCGGCAAGCAGGCCGAATTCGAGCGCAACCTGCGCGCCCAGGTCCTGCTCGACCGCGCCTGGTTCTCGCCCGGCGAGATCGACGGCGCCTATGGCTCCAACATGCGCCAGGCCTTGAGCACCTTCCAGGCCACGCGCAAGCTGCCCGTGACCGGCAAGCTCGACGAGGCCACCTGGAACGCCCTGAATACCGACAACACCCCGACCCTGGTCAACTATACGCTGGCCGAATCGGACGTCGCCGGTCCCTTCCGCGCCGTGCCGGCGGAAATGATGGACAAGGCCGCCCTCCCCGCGCTCGGCTACGCCAGCGTCGAAGAAGGCCTGGGCGAGAAGTTCCACGCCAGCCCGGCCCTGATCCAGCGCCTCAACGCGGGCAAGGACCTGGGCCGCGCCGGCGAGCAGATCGTGGTGCCGAACATCATCGGCAAGACCGCGCTGCCAAAGGCGTCGAAAGTCGTGGTCAAGGACCAGACCAAGGTGCTGCAGCTGTATGACGCGGAGGGCGCCCTGCTCGCGCAATACCCGGTCTCGACCGGCAGTGCCAACGACCCGCTGCCGATCGGCACCTGGAAGATCGAAGGCGTGCACGCCAACCCGACCTACCACTACAACCCGAAACTGTTCTGGGACGCCGAGCCGGGCGACAAGAAAGCCAAGATCGCGCCGGGACCGAACAACCCGGTCGGCGTGGTCTGGATCGACCTGTCCAAGCCCCACTACGGCATCCACGGCACCCCGGTGCCGGCCCACGTCGGCAAGACCGAATCGCACGGCTGCATCCGCCTGACCAACTGGAGCGCGGCCGAAGTGGCCGCCGCCGTGGCGGCCGGGCTGGAGGTCGTGCTGCAGGACTGATCCATCCCTTGACCTGAGCGGAGAATGACATGAAATGGTTGATGAGCTTCCTGTTCGGCGTGCTGGTCGGCGCCGGTGGCCTGTTCGTGGTGTTGCGCGCGGTGCCGGACGACCCGGCGCCGGTCGTGGCGGCCGCGCCGGCGCCGGCCGCCGGCGTCCCGGCTGCGCAGATCGATCCCCACCTGCCGGGCGCGCCGGTGGTGCAGACCGACCTGACCGAAGTCGACCTGCCGCTGCGCCCGAGCTCCGCTTCCGTGCCCGCGCCGGCGCCCGCGGCCGGCACTACCACCGCGACCGCGCCGGCCGCGGCGGCCGCGATGGCCGTCCATGGCAAGCTGCTGCTGCCGGTGCAGGGCATCAAGCTGGCCGCCCTGGCCGACACCTATGACCAGCCGCGCGGCAGCCAGCGCCACCACGAGGCGCTCGACATCATGGCGCCGAAGGGCACGCCGGTGCTGGCGGCGGCCGACGGCAAGGTGGAGAAGCTGTTCACCAGCAAACCAGGGGGGACGACGCTGTACCAGTTCGACCCGAGCGGCAAGTACGCGTATTACTACGCCCACCTGGAGCGCTACGCCGACGGCGTCAAGGAAGGCATGGACCTCAAGAAGGGCGAGGTGCTCGGCTACGTCGGCGTGACCGGCAATTCCGACCCGAACGCGCCGCACTTGCACTTCGCCGTGTTCGAGCTCACGCCCGAGAAACAGTGGTGGAAAGGGACGCCGCTCAATCCCTTCCCGCTCATGGCCGACTGAGTGGCGGCTCAGGGCGTCGCCACGGCGC
This sequence comes from Massilia yuzhufengensis, assembly GCF_900112225.1. GTDB lineage: Bacteria > Pseudomonadota > Gammaproteobacteria > Burkholderiales > Burkholderiaceae_D > Telluria > Telluria yuzhufengensis. The sequence goes on from NZ_FOLD01000002.1 coordinate 190,130, forward strand.
CCGGTTCGTCCAGGTCGGCGCCCACGTTGATCGCGGCATAGGCGCGCTGGACGGCAACGGCTTCCTTGCTGTCCTTGCCGTACAGCTCTTCCGCCGACAGGATCATCTTGGCGCGCGCATCGGCGTAATTGGTACTCGACGTGAATTTGCTCGTATTCGCATGGAACCAGATGCGGAAGGCCTTGTCGGTACCGATGCCGGTCATCGCCGACGGCTGCTTGACCAGGTACTTGCTGTAGTAATCCCCGGCCTTGTCGGCTTGCGAGCCGCGCGCCAGGAAATAGAACATGCGGTTGTTCGGCCCGCTGCTGTAATGCACGTCGAGCCGGCGCAGCGACGTACTCCAGGCATCCGGGCTGCTGCCGTCCTTGCTGGGGCGGTACATCCAGCGCAGCGGCGTGCCGTTGCGGCTGATCTCCGCCCCCAATACCCAGTCATTGCCCTCTTCGGGGAACTTGTCGCCCTTGCCGCCGGCGCGCGCATAGGCTTCCACCACTTCGCCCGAGATATCGGAACTCGATTCGTTCAGCCCGCCCGATTCGCCCGTGTACACGAGGTCGGAGGTGGCGGCGGTGATGCCGTGCCCCATCTCGTGGCCGATCACGTCGATCGAACCCAGGCTGGTGAAATAGGTGCCGTCGCCGATGAACATGCAGCGGCAGGTGTCGCTGTAATAGGCATTGTCGTAGCCGCGGTTGACGTGGGCGGCGATGTAGGTGGCGGTGTCCTTGCCGTCGAGCGAGAGCCAGTTGAACACGTTCTTGTGGGCGTCATAGGTATTCATCAGGCCCCACATCGCGTTGACGGCGGCGGTCTGGCCATTCGGCCCGGTGGTGCTGCCGCCTTCGACGAACTGCTTGCCGTCGCCCCAGATATTGGTGGCATTGCTGTAGATCTTGCCGGCGCTGGAACTATTGTTGGCATTGGTGATCGCCATCGCCCCGAAGGCGCCGCCCTTGCCGCGTTCCGGGTCCAGCATCTGGTAGCTGCCGTTGACCAGCTTGGTGTTGATCGGGACTTCGCCGTTGTACTGGCTCTTGCCCACCCCGACCACGGTCTGCAGCATGTTCCACTGGTCGAGGATGGTGGCATCAACCGCGCTGACGATGGTGTCGTAGTACACCGGCTGCTCGCCCTGGCGCATGCGGGTGCGCACCAGCCAGGCCAGCTCGTAGCGCTCCACCACGTCCTGCACGTCCAGCGCATTGAGTTCGGCTTCTTCCTTGGCGCCGGCGCCGACCACGCGCTGCATGCGCATTACCGGGTAGACCAGCAGTTCGGCGCTCGGCTTGACCACGTGCACGGCCGTTCCGCCCAGGCTGGGCAGCAGCGACGCCAGGGCGGACGCGATCGCCGCCTTGGTCGACACCTGCGGCTGCACCGAAAAGCTGGCGGTCAGCGCGCCCAGGCGGTTGGCGCTGCCCGTGCCCAGGTGCTGGCGGCGCTCGGACGCCGACTCGGACAATACCTTGCCGGCCTGGTCGAGCGTGACCACGGAATCGGAGCCGAACACGCGCAGGCCCTTGTAGGTGTGGGCGGCGCGCACGATCTGGGTGCCGCCTGCGCCCGGGTGCTGGGCCGTGATGCGGTAGTGGTGGTCCTGGTCGAGCCCCTTGGCCTGGCGCCCGTTCGCCAGCTGGGCGAGGATGGAGGCCTTGGCCTTGGCGGTGAGCGTGACCGGCGCGCTCATGGTGGGCGCCGCGGCCAGCGGCAGGTGCGCCAGCAGCAGGGCGGCGCCGAGAAGCGCAGCCGGTATGGTGGGGTGCAGGTTCATCTCGTCTCCGTCCGTGGGAGCGCGGCCCGGGAATGGACCACGCATCGGACAGTTTGGACGAGCTCAGCAGGAAGGGTTTGCTCGGGCGCAAAGGCTGGCGCTAGAGGCTGGTTCGCAGAGTGGGCGGGAAGACCGCCCACCCCCAGGTGTTACCGGTAATGCCGCTTGTGGTGGAAATGGCGCTCGCGCTCGCGCTCATAGTCCGGTTGCTCGTCGCGGTCGCGCCGGCTCAGCAGGTACCAGGCCGCGCCGATCACGCACCCGGTGATCGCCACCTTCTTCGCCAGGCCGGCCGGATTGTGCTGCATCTCGGCCTTGATGCCCATCTCGCCCAGGATGTTGGGGATGTGGCCCCTGGCCAGGTCGTCGGCCACGCCTTCGACCACGTTGACCCGGTCGGCCAGCAGCAGCAGCAGCCAGTGGCGCAGGTCGTTCTCGCTGGCCTTGAAGGCCAGGCGCCGGATCATGCCCGACAGGCCCGAGGGCGGCTGCACGGTGCCGAACACCTGGGTGATGCCCGGGCGCTCGCTCGAGACCAGGATCTCGACCTTTTCCTGCTGCTGAGGCGGGTCGCCTGCGGGCTGGTTGATGAAGCGCGGCGGGGTACGCTCCATCGGCACGCCGGGGCGGTCCTTGCGGTCGAGGTCGGCGCCCCAGCCATGGATGTGCTGCAGCTCGTCGCGGCCAGGCCGGCGCGGCGCGATGTGGCCCTGGCCCGGGTGCTGCTGGATGTGGCCGTGGTCGTGGTGGTCGTGGTGATTGTCGTGGGAATGTTCGGCGATGTCGCGGGATTCCATGCTCGCTCCTTAATTGGCTGTGCTGGCCGAGACCTGGCGCACCTGGTTGGCGTTGGGTGGGATCAGGACGGTCTTGATGCATTCATCGAGCTTGCCCGAGAAGATGTGGTACGCGTCCGCCACTTCTTCCAGCGGCACGCGGTGGGTGATGATTTCCTTCGGGTTCAGGCGCCCGGCGCGGATGTGCTCGATCAGGCGCGGCAGGTGGCGCCGCACGCTGGCCTGGTTCATGCGCATGGTCAGGCCCTTGTTGAGCGCATTGCCGATCGGGATCGCGTTGAAGGTCGGGCCATACACGCCGACGATCGACACATTGCCGCCCTTGCGCACGGAATTGATGCACCAGTGCAGCGCGGTGGCGGAGCCGGCCTGGGCCATCAGGTAGCGCCCGGTGAGCGACTGCATGGCGTTGCCCGAGGCTTCGCAGCCGACCGCGTCGATGCAGACGTCGGCGCCCATCCAGTCGGTCATTTTCTTGATGTGCTCGGCCATGTCGCGCACTTCCTTGAAGTTGACGATTTCGCACTGGGCGTAGCGCTTGACGAACTCGAGCCGGTATTCGATGTGGTCGACCACGATCACGCGCCCGGCGCCCATCAGCCAGGCCGACTTGGCGGCAAAGATGCCGACCGGGCCGGCGCCGAACACGACCACCGTATCGCCTTCCTTGATGTCGCCCATTTCGGCCGCCTGGTAGCCGGTGGGCACGGCGTCGGTGAGCAGCACGGCGTCGTCGTCATGGATGTCCTCGGGGATGATCATGGGGCCGACGTCGGCCATCGGCACGCGCACCAGTTCGGCCTGGCCGCCGTCGTAGCCGCCCGCCGTGTGCGAGTAGCCGTAGATCGAACCCACCGCGGTGGATTGCGCATTCATGTTGTGGCAATTGCCGTAGAGTTCGCGGTCGCAGAAGAAGCAGGACCCGCAGAACACGTTGAACGGCACCAGTACCTTGTCGCCCACCTTCAGCTTCTGGACGCCCGGGCCGACCTCTTCCACCACGCCGATGAACTCGTGGCCGAAGGTGTGGCCGACACGGGTGTCGGGCACCAGGCCATGGTACAGGTGCAGGTCCGAGCCGCAGATGCAGGAGCGGGTGACGCGCACGATGGCGTCGCCGGGGTGCTCGATGACAGGGTCGGGCTTGTGTTCGGCGCGGACACGGTAGGGCCCGCGGTAGTTCATTGCCAGCATAACTCCTCCTCGATATTGTTCACGGACGTGATTCACGGCAGCCCGCCGGCTTGGCGGGCTTGTGGAATGACGTTATGTCAAAACGCTGAGGAATGCGATACGCGCACGGAAACGAACACGGCGTTTTGGCGGGCTCTGGGGCCCACCGCCCCCTCGACGGGCGCTCGTCCTACAACTGCTTCGCGTCGAAGGTATTGCAGTCCTCGACCTTGCCGCTTTCCAGCCCGCGCTGGAACCAGCGCACGCGCTGGGCCGAGCTGCCGTGGGTGAAGGAATCCGGCACCACCTGGCCCTGCGACTGGCGCTGCAGCGCGTCGTCGCCGATCGCCGTGGCCGCGGCCATCGCGCCTTCGACGTCGCCCGCCTCGATGAACTGCTCGCGCTGGTTGGTGCGGTTGGCCCACAGGCCGGCGAAACAGTCGGCCTGCAGTTCGAGCCGCACCGACAGCGCATTGCCCTGCTTTTCGGACGCGCGCTGCTGGGCGTTGTGCACCTGGTCGGAGATGCCCAGCAGGTTCTGCACGTGGTGGCCCACTTCATGCGCGATCACGTAGGCCTGGGCGAATTCGCCCTCCACCTTGAAGCGCTGCTGCATCAGGCGGAAGAAACCGAGGTCGATGTAGACGCGGCGGTCGGCCGGGCAGTAGAACGGCCCGGTGGCGCTGCGCCCGGTGCCGCAGGCGGTCGGCACGGCGCCTTCGAACAGGGTCAGGATGGTGGGCTGGTACTGCGAGCCCTGGGCTGCGAAGACCTGGCCCCAGACGTCTTCGGTATAGGCCAGCGTGGTCTTGACGAACTGGGTTTCGCGGTCGTTGGCCGGCGTAGCGCGCGGCGCCTGCTGGGCCTGGGTGGGTACCGTGCCCTCCCCGCCACCGAGGATCACGCTCGGGTCGATCCCGAAGAACACGCTGCCGATCAGCGCGATCACGATGGTGCCGATGCCGACCGACTTGCCGCCGAATCCCCCGAAGCCCCCGCCCCCGCCGCCAGCGCCGCGGCGGTCGTCCACATTGTCGCTCTGTCGGTCACCTTCCCATTTCATGCCTGTCTCCTCGATGTCGGCCAGCCGGCGCGCCTCAGCGCCCCGGATGCCGTTTCAGATTGCCTGTATCGGCGCGCTCGCGCGCGTCCTTGGTACGGAATTCTTCCGATGTGGCCAGCCCTGCCCTGGCTTCGTCGTGCAACGCACGCTCGTGGCGCTCGCGCTCGACTTCCCGCGCGACCCGCCCCGGTGTTTCGCTGCTGTCCCTGTGCGGCATGTCGCCTCCCCGGCGTGTGAATGAACTATGTGGGTCCGAGTATGGACACCCACCCGGGATTGGTATGTTCGAGTGTTCACATAGTGGTGGAAATTTCTATGCCGACAGCCCATGACGCCTATGTTCGCTGCCGCACAGCGCGCACGCGCCGCCCGTGCGACGCTGCCAGGCATGACCACTTCCCATGCCAACGCCCTGGTCGCGCTCGGCCGCTACCTGCGCGACAAGGACTACCGTTTCATGACGGTGACGCCCGCCACCCACCGCCGCATCAACCGCCGCCCCGGCAACGAGCGCGCGGCCGACCTGCGCGGCATCTTCGGATGGAGCCGGCCGTTCGCCGAAGCCGACGTGGCCCCGGAACTGCTGGCCCTGATGCGCGAAGCGCGCATCCTGGTGCCGGACGGCCCGCTGCTGCGCTCGGCCCTGCGCGCCTCGACCCTGGGCGAGCTGCTGGTGTTCCACTCGAGCTACCCGACCGACGATGACGACGCCGTGTTCTTCGGGCCGGACACCTACCGCTTCGTCGGCACCATGGGCCGCTATTTTTCCTGGCTGGGTTCGGGCCCGGTGCGGGCGCTGGACATCGGCTGCGGCGGCGGCGCCGGTGCGCTGGCCATTGCCAGCAAGTTCCCGCACGCCGAGGTGATCGGCGCGGACATCAATACCCGGGCGCTGGCGCTGACGATGGTCAACGCCCAGCTGGCCGGCCTGGACAACCTGTCCGCCTGCCAGAGCGACCTGTTCGCGGGCCTGGAAGGGAATTTCGACCTGATCGTATCGAACCCGCCCTACGTGCTCGACCCCTGCGAACTGCCCTACCGCCACGGCGGCGGCATGCGTGGCGCCGAGCTGTCGGTGCGGATCGTGCAGGAAGCGCTGGCGCACCTGCGCCCGGGCGGCAGCCTGATGCTGTACACGGGAGTGGCGATCGCCGGGGCGCAGGATGACTTCCTGGAGGCGATCCGGCCCGAACTGGAGCGCGTGTGCGACCACTGGACCTATGACGAGCTGGATCCCGATATTTTCGGCGGCCAGCTCGGCGAAGCGGGGTATGAAGAGGTGGAACGGATCGCGGCAGTGTGGCTGCACGCGATCCGGCGTTGATTTTACGGGCGCTGTTCGAGGAAGAAGGCCAGCATTTCCTTCGAGGCGTTCGGGCCGGTCGCGTCGGTGTGCGAGCCGGCCGCCTTCCCGCCCATCCAGGCGTGGGCCGCGCCGTGGATCAGCCAGTGTTCGGCAATCCGCTGGCCTTGCGCGTTGCGCCAGCTGGTCCTGCTGTAGCCGCGTCCCGCTGCGTCGCCGCGAATGTGCTCTTGCGTCAAGGCCCCATGGGCGTCGGCGAACTGGCGCAGCACCGCATCGCCATTGTCCGCATTGACCACGTGGTCGGCGTCGCCATGGAACACGATGACCGGCACTTTCGACTTTGCGGTGGCCGCCTGCGGCGCGCGTTTCATCGCGTGCAGGCCGGAGATCATGTCCTTGCCGGTGCCGGCCGCCAGGCCCGAGTGCACGCCCACCGCGGCGAACAGGTCCGGGTACTCGGCGCCGAGGATGGCCGCCATCGCGCCGCCCGCCGACAGGCCGGCCGCGAACACCTTGCTGGCATCGCCCCCATGCTCGGCCGCTACCTGCCGCGCCATGCCGGCGATGATCGCCGGTTCGCCGCTGCCGCGCCGCTGCTGCCCCGGCTCGAACCAGTTCCAGCAGCCGTTGGCGTTGGCGCTGCGCTCCTGTTCGGGATAGAGCACCAGGCAGTTATGCTCTTCGGCCACCGAATTCATGGCCGTGCCGGCGGCGAAGTCGCGCGCATCCTGGGTGCAGCCGTGCAGCATGACCACCAGCGGACGCGGGCCTGTCGCGGCGCGGGCGGGAATGTAGAGCTTGTAGCGGCGCTGCCCGGCGCTGCACGAAAATGTCCCGTCGATGAAGCGGCCCGGCCCCAAGTCGGCCGGCGGCGCGCTCTTGCGCTTGAAGGCGCCGGCGGTTTTCGGCAACGCTCTGGCGGCGCGCGCCCTGGGCGCGGCGGGCTTGCCGGCGAAGCCGGGGGCCGGGTTCAGGTCGATCATGCCGGGGGCGTCGTCGACAGTGGCGGTGGCCGTGGCCGGCGCCATCAGGCCGGCCTGCTGCAGTGCGCGCTGGATGACGTCGGTTGCGGCGCCCGGGTTGTTTGACCGGACCAGCTTGGCCGATTCCATCATCTGCTGCACGAATTGGTCGAGTTGTTTCATGGGTATCCTGTGGTGACGCAGCGATGCGCTACGTGTGTATGCGGTCTGCCAGCGCCTGCCGGACGGCGGGCGAAGCGAGGAAGGCGCCAAGGACCTGGACGGATTCGATGGCGGCGCTGGCCAGTTCCGGCGTCACATCGTCCTCGATCACGGCCAGTCCCAGCACATGGATTTCCAGGCGTTGGTTGGCGGCGACCACTTGTTCCAGTTCCTTGCGCGAATAGCGGTACTGCCCGAGTACGTAGCGCTTGCGCACCATGATCTGGCGCAGCGCGTCGGCATGCGCCAGCAGCTGGTTGCGGATGGCGGTACGGACGAGGTCGGTGCGGTTGGCATAGAAACCCTCGTTCACCAGCAGGTCGACCTGGGCCAGGTCGACCAGGCCGACGTTGATGGTGACTTTCTCGCTCTCCGGAACCCGTTGCGGGGCAGTGGTATGGCTCATTTATACTCTCCTTATACTCCATGTGGAGTATATCCGGAGTATTTCAAGGATGCGAGCCAAAAAAATCAGGCCCTCGTGTTCGAGGGCCCGGTATTGCGCTATTCCTGTACCGACGCCGCGCGCCCTGTGGCAAACGCCAGTTTATCCCTGGTCTTGCGTCGTTGCAGGGGCGGCCGCGACAGCGAACTGCGCATCGTCACGCTGACGGCGAAGTTGCGTTCCACCGGCCGGTCCAGCCCATAACAGCGGTTGAGCAGCTCGGAGAGCCCGTTGCGCGTCATCTCGTCCCACGGGATATGCACCGAGGTCAGGCGCGGCGCCGAGAACTTGCCGCCCGGGGTGTCGTCGTAGCCGATCACGGCCACGTCGTGCGGGACGCGCAGCCCGGCTTCCTGGAAATAGGCCATCGCGCCCATCGCCATCTCGTCGTTGGCGCAGAACAGCGCCGTGAACGGTCGGTTCGAGGCCAGCAGCGCGCGCGCCGCATTCCAGCCGGCGTCGGACGAAAAGTCGCCTTCATGCTGCCACAGGGCGCTCGTGTCGATCCCCGCCAGCGCCAGCTCGGCCATGAAGCCGTCGATCCGGCTGGCGTTGTCCGGCACGCTGGCCGGCCCGGCCACGACCGCGATCTCGCGGTGGTCGTGCGCCAGCAGCGCACGCGCCGCCAGCTGGCCGCCGAGGCGGTGGTCGGCGGTAAAGCACTGGCCGGGGATGCTGTCGAAGTAGTGGTTCAGCGCCACCAGGCGCTCGCGCGCCACGCCGAAGCGCGCCAGGTCTTCCTCCAGAAGCGCATTGGTCATGGCGATCACCCCATCGCAGCCGCGCTCGATGAGGAACTCGATGCCTTCGATGGCCTGTTGGCGCGCGCCGCCGCGCCCGACGCCGAAGGCCACCACCATGTGCAGGCCGGCCGCGCGCAGCTCGGTATCGATGACGCGCAGGATCGGCGTATAGAAGGTGCCGGTCAGGTCCGGGATGTACACGCCCACCATGCGGCTGGTGCCCGACAGGAGCGAGCGCGCCGTGTGCGAAGGCCGGTAGCCCAGCGCCTCGACCGCCTTCTGCACCCGTTCCAGCTTGTCCGGGGACACCGAGCCCTGGCCGCGCACCACGCGCGAGGCCGTCCCCAGCCCCACGCCCGCCATGCGTGCGACATCCTTGATCGTTGGCACAGGCATCCCCTCCCTTATCTAAGGCTAACGCTAACGCAGCACAGTCTGGATCGCATGCGCCGGAATGTCCACCACCACTTCCTTGCGGTCGACGATCAGGCGGTACTTCTGCGCGGCGTCGGTCTTGTTCAGCACCACGATCGCCAGGCTGCCGTCGCTGTTGCGGAAGGCGGTGGTGGCCAGCGTGCTGCGGCTGCTCGACGCGCTCACCCGCCGCGCGCCCGGCTTGATGTAGCGCGTGAAGTGGCCCAGGTAGGCATAGCTCGGCGTATAGATCAGCTGGCCGTCGTCGCTCGCGTGCAGCGGCGCGAAGCAGTAGTTGCCCACGTGATTGGGGCCACCGCGGGTATCGAGCAGCATGTTCCAGTCGATCCAGCCCGACGCCCCGGCGTTCAGGTCGGCCAGGATCTCGGACCCGTAACGCTCGCCGTTGGCCCACAGCTGCATTTTGGCGGGGTCGAATTTCTCGACCGTGGCCTCGGTCATGAGGAGCTTGATCTCCGGGTAGGCCTGGTGCACGGCCGCCACGTTGGCGTGCATCGGCTCGCCCTTGGCCCAGGTTTCATACCAGTGGAAGCCCACGCCCCAGATAAACGGCCGCGCCTTCGGGTCCGACAGGATGTGGGCGGCGCGCTGCGGCAGCAGGTCGCGGTTGTGGTCCCAGACGACGATCTTCTTGTCGCCCAGGCCCGCCTTTTTCAAAGCCGGCCCGAGGTGGTCGCCCAGGAAGCGGGTTTCGTCCTCGGCGGTGAAGATCATCGATTCCCACTTTTGCGTGGCCATCGGCTCGTTCTGCACCGACAGGCCCCACACCGGGATGCCGGCCTTTTCATAGGCCTGCACGAACTTCACCATATATTGGGCCCACAGGTCGCGGTCGCCCGGCAGCAGGGTACCGCCGCGCAGCATGCTGTTGTTGGACTTCATCCAGCCTGGTGCGCTCCAGGGCGTGGCCATGATGCGCAGCGCGCTGCCGTGCGCCTTGCTTGACGCCAGCGCCTGGCGCAGCAGCGGCACGCGGTACTGCATGTCGTGCTCGATGCTGAAGGAAGCCAGCGAGCGGTCGCCGTCGCGCACATAGGTATAGCTGCCGCTGCTGAAGTCCGAGCTGTGGATGGTGGTGCGGACCACGTTGTAGCCCAGGCCCTGGCGCGGGTCGAAGTAGGCGGTGTGGAATTCCTTCTGCGCCGCCGGCGTCAGTTTGGCGTACACCTCGGCCACCGCATCGGTGATGGCGCCGCCGAAGCCGAACACTTCCTGGAAGCGCTTGCCGCTGTCGACGAAGACGGCGGTCTCGGTCTCGGGCGGCTGGCCTGAGGGTTGCGGGACCGGCAAGGCCTGGGTGGCGAAACGGGTGCCGCTGTCCTTGGCGGTGGTCACCACCTGCCAGCTGTCCTGCGCGGCATGGGCGGCCTGCCCCATCAGGGCCGGGGCAAGGCTGGCCGCGCACAGCAACTGGATGGTCTGTCGTCTGGTCTTCACGTTTTTTTCCTTCGGGGTCAGGTCTGACATTTGGACACGGGCTCGACCGTCCGGCACCCAGGCCGGCCCGGAGGCCTGACCAGAAACTTCTTCCAGTGCAATTGGAAACGTTGCCAATTTAGGCTGGCCAATATATCACCGCGAATCCAGCGCTGTCAAAGCTTGCGGCTCAGCGCGCCAGCAGCTGCGGCCCTACCTCCCGCAGCGACTTCACGCCCGTGAGCACCATGTTCGTGCGGATGTCCTTTTCCATGATGGCGAGCAGGCGTTCGACGCCGGCCTGCCCCTGGGTCGCCAGCGCATACACGAAGGCGCGGCCGATCAGGACACCATCGGCGCCCAGCGCCAGCATGCGGAACACGTCGGTCCCGGTACGCACGCCGCCGTCGGCGAAGATGGTCAGCTTGCCCTTCACCGCCTCGGCGATCGAAGGCAGCACCGCCGCGCTGGACAAGGCCCCGTCGAGCTGGCGCCCGCCGTGGTTCGACACCACGATGCCGTCGGCGCCGAAGGCCAGCGCATCGCGCGCATCATCCGGATCGAGGATGCCCTTGATGACCAGCCTGCCCTTCCACTCGTCGCGGATCCACTGCAGGTCCTGCCAGGCGATGCCCGGGTCGAAGTTCGCGCCCAGCCAGCCGATGTAGTCGGCCAGCCCGGTGGCGTTGCCGCGAAAGGCCGAGATGTTGCCCAGGTCGTGCGGGCGGCCGAACACGCCCACGTCCCAGGCCCAGCGCGGATGCAGCATTGCCTGCAGCACCCGCCGCATCGGCCCGTTGGCGCCGCTCATGCCGCTGTGCGCATCGCGGTAGCGGTTGCCCGGCACCGGCATGTCCACCGTGAACACCAGCGTGGTCGCGCCCAGCTCCCAGGCGCGCCGCATCACGTCGCGCATGAAGTCGCGGTCCTTGAGCACGTACAGCTGGAACCAGATCGGCTTGGAGGCCTGGGCCGCCACCTCGGCCAGCGGGCACACCGACACGGTCGACTGGATGAAGGGAATATGATGGCGGCAGGCCGCGCGCACCGCCTGCACTTCGCCGCGCCGCGCGTACATGCCGGCCAGGCCCACCGGCGCCAGCGCGATCGGCAGCGCGTAGTCCTCGCCAAACCACTGCACGCCCAGGTCCAGTTGCTCGGAGCCGCGCAGCACGCGCTGGCGCAGCTTCACCGCCTGCAGGTCGTCGACATTGGCGCGCAGGGTCTGCTCGGCGCCGGCGCCGCCATCGAGGTAGTGGAACAGGAAGGGCGGCAGCTTGCGGCGCGCGGCTTCGCGAAAATCGGTGGCGGACGAAATGATCATGGTGGAGTCAGGGGCGGATCGAATCCGCAGTCTACGATGCGGCGGGCGCGGGCGTCCACCTTGCTCGCTTCGGGGTCAGGTTGACCCCGAAGTTGGTACACTGGAGGATTACCCCGTCAGCGATCAATGGCAATGATGAAGAGCAGTTCGAGTAGCGGCCTCGTGTATTCCACCGAGGGTGGGCGGATGTGTCCGGAGTGCCGGAACAGTGCCGCGCAATGTGTGTGCAAGGCCCAGGCCAGGGCGGCGCCGGTGGGCAATGGCGTGGTGCGGGTGGCGCGCCAGACCAAGGGGCGGGGCGGGAAGGCGGTGACGCTGGTGACCGGGGTGGCGCTCGATGCGATGGCGCTGGCGGTGCTGGGCAAGCAGTTGCGTACGGCCTGCGGCTGCGGCGGCACGGTCAAGGATGGCGTCATCGAGGTGCAGGGCGACCACTGCGAGCTGGTCGTGAAGCTGCTCAGGGAACGCGGCCACGACGCCAGGCGCGCCGGGGGCTAGGCGCTTCGGGCGGCCAGCGTTGGTGTCGCCACCGGAAATGCGCTATTGTTACGCCACCTTACGCGCGCCCTACTCACCCCATGATCACGCCTCCCATCCCTGCCAACGAGCAGGAACGCCTGGCCCTGCTGCATGAGCTGCTCCTGCTCGATACGCCGCCCGAAGAGCGGCTCGACAAGATCGTCGAGTTCGCGGCGAGCGAGTTCGATGTCCCGATCTGCCTGATCAGCCTGGTCGACTCGAACCGGCAGTGGTTCAAGGCGCGCGTGGGGATCAGCGCATGCGAAACGCCGCGCGACGTGTCGTTCTGCGCGCACGCGCTATCGAGCGACGGGCTGTTGATGGTGCCGGATGCCCTGCTCGATCCACGCTTCCATGACAATCCGCTGGTCGGCAACCCGCCGCACGTCCGTTTCTATGCGGGCGCCCCCTTGACCTGCCGGGATGGCCTGGTGATCGGCACGCTGTGCCTGATCGATACCAGGCCGCGCACGCTCGATGCGGTCGAACAGGCGATCCTGAAAAGCCTGCGCGACCTGGCAGTAATCGAGCTGACGTCGCCGGAGCTTGCGACCGATGCATAGTGCCGAGTCCTTCAAGGTCCTGCTGGTCGAGCCGAGCAACCTGCTGCGGCGCACCGTCTCGCTGACGGTGCGCGGCCTCGGCACGGCCGAAATCACCGAAGCGGCCACCTACCAGACTGCCCAGCAGGTGTGCGAGCGGCGCGGCTTCGATGGGGTGGTCGTCGCGGTCGAGTGGCCACAGCCGGTCAATGAATCGCGGGGGCTGACCCTGATCCAGCAGATCCGCATGGGGCAAAGCGCCAGCGCGGCAGCGATCCCGATCGCGGTGCTGGTCGAGTCCTGCAATGCCGAACTGCTCGGGGTGCTGCGTTCCTGTGGCGTCAGCCGCATCCTGATCAAGCCTTTCCGCGTGCGCGACGTGATCGATACGATCGACAGCATGCGCGAGCTGGCGGGGGTGGCCACCGCCCGCTAGCAGGACCGGGCCGCGCTTCAGCGCACCATGCAGGGCCGCTTGTTATCGAACTTCCAGCCCGGCACCAGGAACTGCATCGCCACCGCGTCGTCGCGCGCCCCCAGCCCCATGTTGCGGTAGGCCTGGTGCGCTGCCGCCAGCGCATCGGGATCCAGCTCGATCCCCAGTCCCGGCCTGGCCGGCACCCTGACCTCGCCGCCCTCGATGCGCAGCGGCTCCCTGGTCAGGCGCTGGCCGTCCTGCCAGATCCAGTGGGTGTCGATCGCCGTCACCTTGCCCGGCGCCGCCGCACCGACGTGGGTAAACATCGCCAGCGAGATATCGAAGTGGTTGTTCGAATGCGAGCCCCAGGTCAGGCCGAACATCTCGCACAGCTGGGCCACGCGCACCGAACCCTGCATGGTCCAGAAATGGGGGTCGGCCAGCGGGATGTCCACCGATTGCAGCTGGATCGAATGGGCCATCTGGCGCCAGTCGGTGGCGACCATGTTGGTGGCGGTCAGCAGGCCGGTGGCGCGGCGGAATTCGGCCATCACTTCACGGCCCGAGAAACCGTTTTCGGCGCCGCAGGGGTCTTCGGCGTAGGCCAGCACCTCAAGCTTGTCGCGGCACAGGCGGATCGCTTCCTGCAGCGACCAGGCGCCATTCGGGTCGAGCGTCACGCGCGCCGCCGGGAAGCGCTCGTGCAGCGCCACTGCCGCTTCCATCTCCGCGTCGCCGGCCAGCACGCCCCCCTTGAGCTTGAAGTCCTGGAAGCCGTAGCGCGCCTGCGCCGCCTCGGCCAGCCGCACCACGGCCTCCGGGGTCATCGCTTCTTCGTTACGCAGGCGAAACCAGTCGTCCTCCGATTCCTGCTCGCTGCGATAGGCAAGACTGGTGCGGCCACGGTCGCCGATGTAGAACAGGTAGCCCAGCATCGGCACCGCGGCGCGCTGCTGGCCCTCGCCCAGCAGCGCGGCGACGGGCACGTTCATGAACTGGCCAAGCAGGTCGAGGAAAGCCGATTCCACCGCCGTGACGCAGTGGATGGTCGTGCGCAGGTCGAAGGTCTGCAGCCCGCGCCCGCCCGCGTCGCGACCGGCGAAGGTGGTGCGCATCGCATTGAGCACGGCGTTGTAGTCGCCCAGCGATTTGCCGAGGATGAGAGGTCGCGCGTCTTCGAGGGTCTGGCGGATCGCCTCGCCGCCGGGCACTTCGCCCAGGCCGGTATTCCCGGCGGAGTCCTTGAGCACCACGATGTTGCGGGTGAACCAGGGGCCATGCGCGCCGCTCAGGTTCATGAGCATGCTGTCCTGGCCGGCGACCGGGACAACCTGCATGGTCGCGATGACCGGAGCGCCGCTGACGTTCATATTCATGGAAGACTCCAACTAGTTGTAGGGGGACCTTGCTTGCTGCGCGAAAGGCTGGCCTCCAGGCCGGGGCGGCGTCAGGCTCGGTTCGATTGTACACCGGCACTGATATATTAGTATACCTCCGTGCTGAAAAAAAGGCGCCCGCTGCTCTCCCTCAGGCCTCCGGCCCGGGCATCCAGTAGTCCGGGAACTGACGGCGCAGCGCATCGAGTTCGGACATGGTGCCCGACAGGTGGCGCCGCAGCGCCGCCTCCGCCCGGGGGGCATCCGAGGCGGCGATGGCGGCGGCGATATCGGCGTGGTCCTTCAGGATCGATGCCGCCTTGTTGGTGAGCGGGAGGTGCAGGCGGCGCAGGCGGTCCATGTTGCCGCTGCGCCCGCGCATCAGCCGCCACAGGTCCTCGACCTCGGCCGCGCTGTAGAGCTGGCGGTGGAAGGCGTGGTCGGCGCGGCTGAAGGCGCCCATGTCGCGGGCCTTGAGCGCCGCCTTCTGCTGCTGCACCAGGCTGGCCAGCGCCGCATCGAGCGCGGCGTCGTGGCTCGCGGCCAGGGTACGGACGATCTCGAGTTCGACCGACAGCCGCAGGAAATGGGTCTGGCGCGCCGAATCGATGCTGATGCCGCGCACCCGCGTCGCATGCTGCGGGTAGATGTCGACCAGGCCCTCTTCTTCCAGCCGGGTGAGGGCATCGCGGATCGGGGTGACCGAGAGCCTGAAGTGCGCGGCCAGCTCGCTGCGCGACAGGACGGCGCCCGGCTTCAGGACGAGATTGACGATTTCTTCGCGCAGGTACTCGTACACCTGGACCGCGGCATGGCGCGAGCGGTCGAGGATGAAGGGGCCGCTGAAAGCGATGGTTTCCATTGACGCAAGCCTAACACTGATATGCCAATGTACTAGTATATCTGTGCTTCGCCATGAACGGGGCCATTACCGCGCCCGTTCACGACGCAGTCGAACGCGCCGTCGATGAAGGGATTCTCGGGCCGGCCTGCCGGTGCGCCCGCGGTGTTGTTCGCCGGGGGCTGCTACTTGTTTGTCATGGCGTTGGGAATGCGGTCATTCAAGGGCGCAGTTCCGCCCTGTCGGCGCGCCCCCGAAGCGCGCGCCTCAGTTGTAGCGCCCGCCCGCCCCACCCACGCTGTAGCGGCCGGCGCCCAGGAAGACCAGTGCGACCGCGGTTCCCAGGTACATGCCCTGCAGTTCGAGCGCCCAGCCGCCGGTGCCGGACAGCGTGAAGAACTCGGCGCTATGCGCCAGCAGCAGCGCCACCACCATGTTGATGGCTACCAACAGGGCGGCCGCGCGGGTGAGCGCGCCCAACAGGATCAGCAGCGGCGCCAGGATCTCGCCGACATAGACCAGGTAGCCGAAGACCGCGGGCAGCCCGGCCTGTTGCAGCATGCCCTCGATGAAGCCGATCCCGCTGCCCAGCTTGGACAGGCCGTGGAACAGCAGCAGCACAGCGAGGACTACGCGAAGAATCAGCTTACCCATGTCGTCGCCGTTGGAACGTACTTGTGTGGTCTGCATCCTGGCCTCCGTGTCTAGTTGGTAGCCAAGGATAGCATTCCACGCAGTGCAGGCACGACTTCGTACAAGCTGGGCACTTCGCAGGTAGGACGCGCCTCGGTCTCGTTGCCTAGGCGGCCCGGGTTGAACCAGCAGCTGTCGATCCCGAAGCGGTTGGCGCCGAGGATGTCGGCGTCGAGCCGGTCGCCGACGATGACGGTATCGGCTTTTAAGAAGCTGCGCGCCATCTGCACCGCGAACTCGAAGAAGCGGCTGTCCGGCTTGGCGTGGCCGCAGGCTTCGGAGGTGGCGATGAAGGAAATGTGCTGGCCCAAGCCCGAGGCGGCGATGCGCCGGTGCTGGATGTGGTGCACGCCATTCGTGATCACACCCACCTCGCCGATGGCGGCGAGCGTGGCGCACAGCTGCTGCGCGCCGTCGACCAGCACCACCGTCTCGGACAGGGATTCGAGGTAGCACGCGCTGGCCGCCTGCGGATCGAGCGCCAAACCATATCGCTCGAAGGTCGTGCGGAAGCGCTCCACCTTCAGCACATCTTTCGACACGGTCCCCAGCTCGAAACGCTTCCAGAGCGCCAGGTTGATCGCCTGGTAGTCCAGGAACAGGCTATCCAGGGACTGGTCGAAGCCGAGTGCGCGCATCGTGCGCACGAAAGACAGCTTCTCGGAGGCCCTGAAATCAAGGAGCGTGTCGTCGAGGTCGAAGAGGAATAGTCTGTGCTTCATGGCTGCCGCCCATCGTCATTGCAGCCCTTGATCTTAGCACGCAGTGAAGAAGCTCCGCAGGCGGGCGGTGAAGTCTTCGCCGCGTTCGATATTCGACAGGTGCGACGCGTCCAGCTCCTCCATCCGGGCGTCCTTCACCTGCACGGCCAGCCACTGCGCGTCGGCCACGGTCGTCACCGGGTCGTGCCGGCCCGCGATGAGGAGCAGCGGAACCGATATGGTGGACACATCGTCCCGCAGGTCGGCATGCGCCAGCGCCTCGCAGCAGGCGGCATAGCCTGCCGGAGGCTGTTCGCGCAGGCGCCGGACCAGGCGGTCGACTTCGGCCGGCTCGCGCGCCAAGAAGCCTGGGGTGAACCAGCGTGCGGCCGAGCCGTCGGCCACGCCGCCCATCCCCTGCTCGCGCACCAGGGCGGCGCGCGCCAGCCATCCTTCGGCAGTGCCGATGCGGGCCGCCGTATTGGCCAGCGCCAGCCTGGCGATCCGGCCGGCGGCATGGATGCCCAGCCACTGGCCGGTCAGGCCGCCCATCGAGATGCCGCAGAAGTGGGCGCGCGCCAGGTCCAGGTGGTCGAGCAGGCCCACCACGTCGTGGCCGAGGCGATCGAGCGTGACCGGCGCCGTGCCGAGGCTGGAACGGCCATGCCCGCGCGTGTCGTAGCGCACCACAAAAAAGTGCGCCGCCAGCGCCGCCGCCTGCCGGTCCCACATGGACAGGTCGGTGCCGAGGGAGTTCGACAGCACCAGCGCCGGCTTGGCGCGGCTGCCTTCGGCCTGGAAGTAGAGTTGTACGTCGTCGATGTCCGCGAATGGCATGCTGGTGTCCTTAACCCTGGTCCCCGCCGCCCACAGGCAGCACGGTCCCGGTGATGTAAGAGGCTTCGCTCGACGCCAGGAACAGGATCGCGCCCACCTGCTCGTCGATGGTCCCGTAGCGTTTCATCAGGCTGCTCGACCTGGTCTGCTCGACGATCCCGGCATACCAGAGCTGCTCCTGCTCGCTCAGCGCCTGCGGATTGCGCGGCACCTTGCGCGGCGGCGCCTCGGTGCCGCCGGTGGCGACCGCATTGACGCGAATGCCGTGCTGCGCATGCTCGAGGGCCAGGCTGGCCGTGAGCGCATTGACGCCGCCCTTGGCCGCCGAATAGGGAATGCGGTAGATGCCGCGCGTGGCGATCGAGGACACGTTGACGATGGCGCCCGCGCGCTGCTCGATCATGGCCGGCAGCACGGCGCGGCAGGCCCACAGCGTGGGGAACAGCGAACGCCTGATCTCGGCCTCGATCTGCTCCTCGTCATACTCCTGGAAAGGCTTGGCCCAGATAGTGCCGCCCACGTTATTCACCAGGATGTCGATGCGCCCGTAACACTCCAGCGCCTGGGCCACCATGCTGCGCGCGCCGGCGAAGGTCTCGAGGTCCACTTCGGCCACCACCACCTGCGCGCCCAACGCGGCCGCTTCCTGCGCGACCTCGTTGACCAGCGCGGAGCGGTCGGCCAGCACCAGCTGGGCGCCCTCGCCTGCCGCCGCCAGCGCCACGCCGCGCCCGATGCCCTGGGCCGCGCCGGTCACGACCATCACCTGGTCCTTGAATCGATGCGGGTGGATCATGCGGCCCCCGCGCTGCTGGCCGAGAATTTCTCGAAGTAGAAGTTGGCCGGGTTCAGGCCGGTGCTGTCCAGCCACCCGCGCACCGCCTCCACCATCGGCACCGGGCCGCACAGGTAGACATCGACGTCGCCGCCGTTCATCCAGGCCGGCTCCACGTGGGCCGTGGCGTAACCCTTGCGAGGATGCGAGCTCGCCTCGGCCGCCACGCAGGTCACGAATTCGAACTGCGGATGGCGCGCGGCGATCGCGCCGAGCTGGTCGATGCCGACCAGGTCGTGGTCGTTGGTGACCGCCACCACCATCTTCACCGGCTGGCTGAAGCCCTTGCGGTCCAGGACGTCCAGCATCGACAGGAAGGGCGCGATGCCGGTGCCGCCGGCCAGCAGCAGCAAGGGCCGCTGCAGGGGCCGCAGGTAGAAGCTGCCGAAGGGACCGGCGAAGCCGATCGCATCGCCCTGCTTCGCCTGCCCGGCCAGGTAGCCGCTCATCAGGCCATCGGGCACGTTGCGCACCACAAAGCTGGCCAAGGCGGCACCGGGCGCAGAGCTGAACGAGTACGAGCGCGTCTCGCTGCTGCCCGGCACGGTCACGTTCACATATTGCCCCGGCAGGAAGTCCAGCGCATCGGGCGCATCGAGCGCCACCGAGAACGCGATGGTCGATGCGGACAGCGCCTCCACGGAAGCGATCTTGCCCGGGAAGCTGTGCACGCCCGTCTTGCAGGCGGCGGAACTGGCGGGAATGCGCACCACGCAGTCCGAGGTCGGGCGCATCTGGCAGGCCAGCACGTAACCCGCCGCGGCATCCTGCGGTTCCAGCGCGTCTTCGATATAGCTCTCCGGCGGCATATCGTACTGGCCGGACTCGCACAGCCCGCGGCAGGTGCCGCAGGCGCCATCGCGGCAGTCGAGGGGAATGTTCACTTTCTGGCGGTAGGCTGCGTCGGCCAGTTTTTCGTTGGGGTTGCAGCTGATGAAACGGGTGACCCCGTCCTCGAACTGCAGTGCGATGGTATGGCTCATCTTGTCTCCTGCCTTAGATATGATAGATGTCGATGACCTGGCTGATGTAGTCGTTCTTCAGCACCACGTACTTGTCGACGATTTTCCAGGCCGGCTGCGCGCAATCGATGACGTAACGCGACATGCCGAAGTGGCTGTAGGTCGTCTTGTAGCGGTGGCTCAGCGTGTGCCAGTTGAAGCGCAGCGTGACCCGCCCGCCATCCATCTTTTCCACTTCCACGTTGGCGATGTTGTGGGCGGTGCGGGTGTCCGGCATGGTCGCGCTGGAGCGCTCGGTCTTGATGCGGAAGATGCGGTCTTCCAGGCCCTGGCGGGTAGGGTAGTAGATCAGCGAGATCTCGCGCTGCGGGTCGGTCACCAGCTTGCCGTCGTCGTCCCAGGCCGGCATCCAGAACTGCGCATCCGCGTCGTAGCACTCAAGCCACTCATCCCACCGCTCGTCGTCGAGCAGGCGTGCTTCGCGGTACAGGAAGGCGCACAGCGCCTCGATGGTCGGCGCGCTCATTTCGCACCGCCTTCCGCTGCCAGCGCCTTCTTCATGACATCGAGCCAGTAGCGATGCTGCACCGTGTACAGGCCTTCATCTTCCGTGCGCAGGCCGCTCATCACCGGTTTCAGGCCGATTTCATTGGCTGCATCGTCGGCGCCTTTTACCCAGTGGGTGGCGCCGCGGCACATGTCGTTCCACTGCATGGCGCCGCCCGCATAGCCTTCCTGGCAGGCGCGGAATTCTTCCAGGTCGTCGGGCGTGGCCATGCCGCTGACGTTGAAGAAGTCCTCGTACTGGCGGATGCGGCGCGCGCGCGCTTCATCCGGCTCGCCCTTCGGCGCGATGCAATAAATCGTCACTTCGGTCTTGTCCACCGACAGGGGGCGCAGCAGGCGGATTTGCGAGCCGAACTGGTCCATCAGGTAGACGTTCGGGTACAGGCACAGGTTGCGCGAGCGCTCCACCATCCAGTCGGCCATCGGCTTGCCGTACTGCTCCGCGTATTCGGCATGGCGCGGAAAGTTCGGGCGGTCTTCCGGATTCGCCCACTTGGTCCACAACAGCATGTGGCCGTGGTCGAAGCCGTAGAAGCCCCCGCCCTGGCGGCCCCACTTGCCGGCGTCCATGGCGCGGATCTTGTCTTCGCGCGCAGCCTGCTCTTCCTTGCGGCGGTTGGTGGTGGCGGCGTAGTTCCAGTGCACGGCGCTCACGTGGTAGCCGTCGGCGCCGTTCTCGGCCTGCAGCTTCCAGTTGCCATCGAACGTATAGGTCGAGGAGCCGCGCAGCACTTCCAGGCCCTGCGGCGACTGGTCGACGATCATATCGATGATCTTCGTCGCTTCGCCCAGGAACACTTCGAGCGGCGGCACGTCCGGGTTGATGCTGCCGAACAGGAAGCCCTTGTAGTTGCCGAAGCGCGCCACCTTCTTCAGGTCGTGCGAGCCTTCCTTGTTGAAGCACTCCGGGTAGCCCGCGTCCTCCGGATCCTTCACTTTGAGCAGCTTGCCGCTGTTATTGAAGGTCCAGCCGTGGAACGGGCAGGTATAGGTCGCCTTGTTGCCGCGCTTGTGGCGGCACAGCTGGGCGCCGCGGTGGCTGCAGGCGTTGATGAAGGCGTTCAGCTCGCCCTGGCGGTTGCGCGCGATGAATACCGGCTGCCGTCCGATGTGGGTCGTGTAGTAGTCGTTGACGTTCTCGACCTGGCTTTCTTGGGCCAGGTAGACCCAGTTGCCCTCGAAGATATGCTTCATCTCGACTTCGAACAGGCCTTCGTCGGTGAAGGCGCTGCGGTGCAGGCGGTAGTCGCCGGTGGCCTCGTCTTCGACCAGGAAGTCGTCGAGGTTCTTGGGCTGGAAAGCGCTGACGGGACGGATCGGGATCATCGCTCTCTCCTTCAGGCGGCGGCGCGCGGACGGTCGACCAGCGGGCTCGGTGCGCTTTCCGTATCGCGGTACAGGCGGAAATCGAAGTCGATCGAGGCGAACGGTACATCGACGCGTTTCGCGTCCAGCTGGGCCGGGTCGCTGATGCGGGTCACTGGCGGCACCAGGCCTTCGCGGCTGGCAA
The DNA here is from genome assembly GCF_900112225.1 of Massilia yuzhufengensis. Lineage (GTDB taxonomy): Bacteria > Pseudomonadota > Gammaproteobacteria > Burkholderiales > Burkholderiaceae_D > Telluria > Telluria yuzhufengensis. Next base: position 211,591 of record NZ_FOLD01000002.1, read on the forward strand.
ACGCGAAGTCGTCCCACAGGTATTCGTCGCCGTCGATATTGATTTGCGTGGTCAGCTTGCGGTGGCCGGGGGCGGAGACGAAGAAGTGGATGTGGGCCGGGCGCTGGCCGTGGCGGCCCAGCTGGTCGAGCAGCTGCTGGGTGGTGCCGTTCGGCGGGCAGCCGTAGCCCCGGGGCAGGATGCTGCGCAAGGCGTAGCGGCCATGGTCGTCGGTGACGATGGTGCGGCGCAGGTTGAAGTCGCTTTGCGAGCGGTCGAAGAAGGAGTAGTTGCCGAGCAGGTTGGCGTGCCAGACTTCGACGCTGGCGTTGGGCAGCGGCTGGCCGGCGCCGTCGTACACGGTGCCCTGCATGAACAGCACTTCGGCCTGCTCGCTCTCGCTGCCGTCGTCGAGGCGGGCAAAACCGGTGCTGCTCGGGGCGCCGGCCACGTACAGCGGGCCTTCGATGGTGCGCGGCGTGCCGCCCTGCAGGCCGGCCTTCGCTTCGGCTTCGTCGGCGCGGATGTCGAGGAAGCGCTCCAGGCCGAGGCCAGCGGCCAGCAGGCCGAGTTCGTTGGCGGCGCCGGCGGCGGACATGTAGGCCACGCCGCTCCAGAATTCGGTCGGCGTCACGTCCAGGTCGTCGATGGCCTTGCACAGGTCGCCAAGCAGGCGCACCACCACTTGTTGCACGCGCGGGTTGGCCGGCTTGTCGGCGGCGTCAACGACCCAGTTCTTGACCAGGGTATCGATATCGGTGTGGTTCATGGCTTGTCTCCTCTAGTGGGATTGGATGGGTGGAAAATCAGCGGTCATCAAGGCGGATCGACGACGGGTGCCGGCACAGCGGCATGACCTCGACCTGCATGTAGGGCAATAGCGGCAGTGAGGTCAGCAGTGCATGCAGCTCGTCGACGCTGTCGACATCGAAGACGCTGACGTTGGCGTACTGCCCGGCGATGCGCCACAGGTGGCGCCACTTGCCTTCTTCCTGCAGCCGGTGGGCCAGCGCCTTTTCATCAAGCTTGAGGCGGGTCGCCTCCTCGGCCGGCATCGCGGCCGGCAGGTTGACGTTCATGCGGACATGGAACAGCATGGGTAGCTCCTGTTAATGTGATCGGCGCTGCAGGAAACGCAGCTTGTCCAGGTCGACTTCGACGCCCAGGCCGTAACCGGTCGGCACCTGCAGCATGAAGTCCTTGTAAACCAGGGGCTCAAGCAGCACTTCCTCGGTGAGCAGCAAGGGCCCGAACAATTCCGTGCCCCAGGCCAGTTCGGCGAAGGTGGCGCAGACGTGGGCGGTGGCCGCGGTGCCGATGCCGCCCTCCAGCATGGTGCCGCCGTACAGGCCGATGCCGTTCAGGCGCGCCACCGTCGCCACTTCCAGCGCTGGAGTCAATCCGCCGGACTGGGTGATCTTCACCGCGTAGACGTCGGCGGCGTCAAGGCGGGCAATCGCCATCGCGTCGTCCGGGCCGTGCAGGGCTTCGTCGGCCATGATCGCCACGTCGAAACGGTCTTTCAGGCGGCGCAGCGCAGCCACGTTGACGGCTTTCACCGGTTGCTCGACCAGGTCGATGCCGCCATCCTGCAGCGCCGCGATGCCGCGCACCGCATCGAGCTCGCTCCAGGCCTGGTTGACGTCGACCCGCACGCTGGCGCGCTCGCCCAGGGCGCGCTTGATGGCCAGCACGTGGGCCACGTCCTCGTCGACGCCGCGCAGGCCGATCTTGAGCTTGAAGATGTTGTGGCGGCGCGCCTCCAGCATCTGCTCCGCTTCCGCGATGTCGCGGCTGGTGTCGCCGCTGGCCAGGGTCCAGGCCACCGGCAGCGCGTCGCGCACCCTGCCGCCCAGCAGTTCCGACAGCGGCACCCGCAGGCGGCGTGCCTGGGCGTCGAGCAGCGCCGTTTCGATCGCGCACTTGGCGAAGCGGTTGCCCTGGATGGTCTTGCGGATCTTCGCCATCGCCCTGGCCACCTGCGACGCTTCCATGCCGACCAGCAGCGGGGCGATGTGGGTGTCGATATTGGCCTTGATGCTCTCCGGGCTTTCTTCGCCGTAGGCCAGGCCGCCGATGGTGGTGGCCTCGCCCCAGCCCTGGATGCCGTCGTCGCAACTCACCCTGACCAGCACCAGCTTCTGGGTGTTCATGGTGGCCACCGACAGCTTGTGCGGGCGGATGGTCGGTACTTCGACCAGCGTGGTCTCGATGTTCGTTATCATATTCTTTGCGTATAATCGGGTCGGTAGAAACACAATAATCCCGTTAAAAGCCATCGTCCAACACCAAGTTGGTATCACCTCAATACCTGGGAGGTATGATGTTGGAGTTGCGTCACCTGCGCTATTTCGTCGCCGTGGCGGAAGAGCGGAACTTCACGCGGGCGGCCGAGCGGCTGCATATCGCGCAGCCCCCGCTGAGCCGCCAGATCCAGCAGCTGGAAGAATTCCTGGGTGTGGTACTGATCGAAAAAGGCTCGCGCCCGCTGCGCCTGACCGAGGCCGGCCAGTTCTTCCTGGCGCACGCCAAGCCGCTGCTGGACCAGGTGCGCGACCTGAAAACCATGACCCAGCGCGTAGGCAAACTCGAGCGCACCATCAACGCCGGTTTCGTCGCCTCCACGCTGTATGGCCTGCTGCCGGACATCATCCGGCGCTACCGCGAACGGCACCCGCAAGTCGAGGTGGTGCTGCACGAGATGACCACCATCGAGCAGATGAAGGCCTTGAAGGAAGGGCGGATCGACGTCGGCTTTGGCCGCCTGAAAAGCGAAGACCCGAGCATTCGCCGCATCCTGCTGCGCGAAGAGCGCATGATCGTCGCGCTCTATCCCGGCCACCGGCTGGCGGCCGGTGAAGCGCCGCTGCGCCTGGTCGACCTGGTGCAGGAAACCCTGCTGGTCTACCCGAGCACGCCGCGCCCGAGCTTCGCCGACCAGGTGCTGGCCCTGTTCAGCGAAGCCAACCTGACCCCGGACCACGTGGTGGAAGTGCGCGAACTGCAGATCGCGATGGGCCTGGTGGCGGCCGAACAGGGCCTGTCGATCGTGCCGGCCAGCGTGCAGGGCATGCATCACCGGAACGTGGTGTATCGCCAGATCGAGGACAAGCACGCGTTCTCGCCGATCTTCTTCAGCGTGCGCCACATGGACCGCACGCCGGAGCTGGAGCAGATGCTGGCCGTGATCTACGACATCTACGACGACTACGCCCTGCCGCACACGAAACAGAGCTTGTGAACCGGCGCGGGCAGCGTCAGAACATGTGGCGCAGCCCCGCCATTATTCCGTTCTGCGCCCTGCCCGCGCCCACGGTGCCGCCGGCATCGAGCGCCACCGCCGCGGCGCCATGGTTATCCATGCGCCCCACCGCCCCGTACACCGCGCTGCGCTTCGAGAACGCATAGGTCAGGCGCGCCACGAACATCTTGGTGTCGTCGCGGGAATGCTTGACATCCTTTCGCGCCACCTGCGCATCCAGGGTGAGCCCCGCCGCCAGCGGGTGGCTGAGGCCCAGGTAGTAGAGGTCGGAGTCGACCACGCCCGTCGCCGCATCAAGCGTGCGGTCGATGACGCCCGCTCCCAGCTTGGTCGCGCCCAGCATGACATACCCGTTCACCGTGATCCGCCGGTCAAACCTGTCGCTGCTGCTCAAGCCACCCGCCGCGCCGGTGTTCCCATGCAGCTTGTCGTAGGTGGCATTGATCCCATACGCCGCCGTGTCGTAGCCCAGCAAGGCCGTCACCTGGCGGCAGGCCCTGGCATTGCCCGCCACCTCGCCGCCGCAATTGGTCGCCGACGGGCCGCCCGCCGCCGACGCATCGCGCCCCAGGCTGTAGGTGGCGCCCACGGTCACGCCGCTGAAAGAACCGAGGTAGCCGACCGCGTTGTCGCTGCGCGCATTCGGCAGGTACAAATCGATGCTGTTGATCGAAAACAGGTTCGGCCCCAGCACATCGCTTTTCGCCGTGGCCAGGAAGGTCATGTTCAGGATGCGTCCCACCTGCAGCGTGCCCCATTTTCCCTTCAGGCCCACCCAGGCCTGGCGCCCGAACAGGCGCCCGCCTTGCCCCGACACGCCCGTATCGGGATTGAAGCCGCTCTCCAGCGCGAAGATGACGGAGGTTCCGCCGCCCAGGTCTTCGCTGCCGCGAAAGCCGATGCGCGACGGCAGGCTGCCCGACAGCGACGAGACCTTGGTGACGGAGTTCCCGGCCGCGTCCACGTTATCGGTGCGGGCCACGGCCGCATCCACGATGCCGTACACCGTCACCTGGGTTTGCGCACCGGCGGCGGCGCTCCACAGTCCGGCGGCCAGCGCCGCGGCCAGCATGGCCGCCTTGTTTGCTGCTTTCATACTTGTCTCCATGTTGTGGGTCATGCCTTGGATGCATCGGCCAGCGGGCCGGTGCGCACGACCGGCGCGCTAGAGGCCGAACGGCCGTGGCGGATGAGGGACACGGCAATCGCCGCGATCACCGCGGGAATCGCGATGGCGAAGAAGTTCTGCTGCAGCGGCAGCGCCATGCCGACCAGGGTGCCGATCACGATCGGCGCCAGGATGGCCCCGCTGCGGCCGACGCCCGAGGCCCAGCCGATGCCGGTGGAACGCACCGCCATCGGGTAGAACTGCCCCGCGTAGGCGTAAGTGACGATCTGGGTGCCGATGGTCGAGGCGCCGGCCAGGCCCACCAGCAGGAACAGCACCGGCGTCGATACCTTCACGCCAAGCAGCGTGATCGACACTGCCGCCAGCGCGTACATCCCCACCAGCACATGCTTGATGTGGAAGCGGTCCGCCAGCCAGCCGCCGCCCACCGCGCCGATGACGGCGCCGAAGTTCAGCACCAGCACGAAGCTCAAGGCCGAGCCCAGGCTGTAGCCGGCGCCGGCCATCAGCTTGGTGAGCCAGGAACTGAGCGCGTACACCATGAACAGACACATGAAGAAGGCCACCCAGAACATGATGGTGGAGAAGCCGCGCCCATCCTGGAACAGCTTGCCGATCGGCGCGCCGCCTGCGCGGTCGACCGCCGGCAGCTGGTAACTGTCGCCCTGCTGCACACGGTAGCTGGGTTCCATGCGCACCAGGATGTCCTGCAATTGCGCCTGGCGGCCCTGCTTGATCAGGAAGGGCATCGACTCCGGCATGCTGTTCAGGATGAAAGGAATCAGCACCACCGGCACGCCGGCTGCGAGGAAGACCGACTGCCAGCCATGCGCCTCGAGCAGGCCCTTGCCCAGCAGCGCGGCCAGCATGCCGCCCACCGCATAGCCGCTGAACATCAGGGTGACCATGGTCGAACGGATGCGCTTGGGCGAGTATTCGGTCATTTGCGCGACCACGTTGGGCATCACGCCGCCGATCCCCAGGCCGGCCAGGAAGCGCATGATGCTGAAGGTGTACGGGTCGGTGGCCAAGCCCGCCGCCGCCGTGAACACGCTGAACAGGGCCAGGCAGATGACGATGGCCAGCCGGCGCCCGATTTTATCGGCGATGGTGCCCAGGAAGATCGCGCCGAACATCATGCCGAACAGTGCGGAGCTGACCATGAAGCCCGCATCCTGGGCGGTGACGCCCATCTCTTTCATGATCGAGGGCAGCGCGATGCCGGCCACCGCCAGGTCGTAGCCGTCGCAAATGATGATGATGGCGCACCAGGCCAGGACGCCCAGGTGGAAGCGATTGAAGCTGGCCCCGTCGGCGAGCTTGTGTACGTCGATGTGTCGCATGCTGCTGTCTCCTTGTTGGTTGGATTTTTTATCGATCAAACGGTCTTGCTTGCCCTGCCCGCGCCGGGTCCATGCAGCACCCGGCACGCGATCATGCCAATGACGATTCCCCAGAAGGCCGCGCCCAGGCCCAGGAAGCTGGTGCCGGACGCGGTGGCGACGAAGGCCACCAGCGCGGCCTCGCGGTGGTCGTGCGCGGCCACCACGCCGTTCAAGGTGGCGAGGATGGGCCCGAGCAGCGCCAGCCCCGCCAGCGTGGCGATCAGTTCCTTGGGCAGCGCGGCGAACAGCATCACCACCGAGCCGCCGAACAGGCCGGCGAGCAGGTAGAAGCCGCCGTTGGCGATGCCGGCGATATAGCGGCGGCGCGGGTCTTCGTGGGCGTCGCGCCCGGTGCACATGGCGGCCGTGATGGCCGCAATGGCAATGGTGATCCCGCCGCTGAAGGCCACCGCCAGCGAGGCGATGCTGCTGGCCGCGATCACCGGCCGCACCGGGGTGTCGTAGCCCGAGGTTTTCAGCACCGTCATGCCCGGCAGGTATTGGCCGGTGAGCGTGACCAGCACCAGCGGCAAGGCCAGGCTGAAGGTGCTCGACCAGGACCAGGCGGGCTCGATCCACTGGGGCACCGCCAGCTCCAGCTGGAGCGCACCGAGATGGGTCGTGCCGCTCATCCAGGCCACGGCGACTCCCGTGGCCAGCAGCAGCGCCACGCAGTAGCGCGGGGAAGTCTTCCTGAACAGGAGGTAGGCGCAGATCATGCACATCACCAGCAGCGGCATGGTCTTCAGGCCGGTGAAGGCGCCCATCCCGAAGGGCAGCAGGATCCCGGCCATCATGCCGCTGGCCACGCCGGGCGGCACCCAGGCCGCCACGCGCTCGACCCAGCCCGACATGCCGATCACCAGCAGGATGAGAGCGGCCGTCAGGTAGGCGCCCACCGCTTCGTTGAGCGACAAGGCGGGAAACAGGGTGATGAGGAGGGCCGTGCCCGGCGCCGACCAGGCGGTGATGACGGGCGTCTTGAGCCACCAGCTCAGCGCAATGCCGGCCACGCCGGCCCCGATCGAGATGCCCCAGACCCAGGACGCGAACATGGCGTTCGACACCTGCGCGGCCTGGGCGGCCTGGTAGAAGATGGCGAGGGGACCGGAATAGGACACCAGCACGGCGACGAAGCCTGCCACGACCGCCGGCACGACCGAACTGTGCTGCCGCGCGGCGCGGGCGGCGCCCGTCCCGCCAAACCCGTCCTGGCCTTGACCCTGCATGCTGTCTCCACTTGTGATCAGTGCGGATGGTCGCCGGGTGGCGCCTCCTTTGACTGCAGGGTAGATAAACCGGCTGGGCCGGTCCAACACTGATTTGGTATCTTGTTAATACCTCCAGGGTATGGCGCCGCCCGTGTTTTCACGGCCGCGCGAACGCTTGCAAGCTGGCGCCGGCAGGACCATACTGGACTCACCACCTTGCGGGGGCCGTCATGAACTTCCGCCGATTGTTCCGCCACCGCGCCTGGGCCTGCGCCAGCTTCTTGCTGGTGCTGGCCCTGGCCCATCCCGGCCCGGCCGCCGGCGCCGCGCCGGTCGGCCTGTTGACGCTGGACGGCGCCATCGGGCCGGCCACCGCCGACCACGTCGTGCGCAGCCTGGCCCACGCCCACGAGCGCGGCCAGCAACTGCTGGTCCTGCGGATGGATACGCCCGGCGGGCTCGATACGTCGATGCGCACGGTGATCAAGGCCATCCTCGCTTCGCCGGTGCCGGTTGCCACCTGGGTGGCGCCGAGCGGCGCGCGCGCCGCCAGCGCCGGCACTTATATCCTGGTTGCGAGCCACATCGCGGCGATGGCGCCGGGCACCAACGTGGGCGCGGCCACCCCGGTCGAGATCGGCCTGGCGCCGCGCCAGCCCGAGCCGGGCCCGGCGCCAAAGGACGCCGCCGGCGCCGGCCAGGACAAGCCGCCGGCGATGACGGCCAAGCAGGTCAACGACGCGGCCGCCTACCTGCGCAGCCTGGCCCAGCTGCGCGGCCGGAATGCCGACTGGGCCGAGCGCGCCGTGCGCGATGCCAGCAGCCTGAGCGCCGAGGACGCGCTGCGGCTGAACGTCGTCGACCACCTGGCCGCCGACCTGCCGGCGTTGCTGGCGCAACTCGATGGGCGCCGCGTCGTGGCGGGCGGCAAGGTGCATCGCCTTGCCACCCGGGGCGCAGCGCTCGTCGAGTATCTCCCCGACTGGCGCACCAGTGCGCTGGCCGCCATCACCAGCCCCGGCGTCGCCCTGCTGCTCATGACCATCGGCTTCTACGGCCTGGTGTTCGAGTTCATGAACCCGGGCGCGGTGGCGCCGGGCGTGATCGGGGCCATCTGCCTGCTGCTGGGCCTGTACGCGCTGCAGATGCTGCCGGTGAACTACGCCGGCCTGGCCCTGATCGTGCTGGGGCTGGCCTTCATGGCCGGTGAAGCCTTCCTGCCCAGTTTCGGCATCCTGGGGCTGGGCGGCATCGCCGCCTTCGTGGCCGGCGCGCTGATGCTGGTCGACACCGAATTACCCGGCTACGGGATTCCCCCGGGCCTGGTCGGCACGCTTGGCGTCGCCAGCGCGCTGCTGCTGTTCGGCACCGTGCGCCTGGCCCTCAAGACCCGCCGGCGCCCGGTACGCAGCGGCGCCGATGGCCTCATCGGCGCGCTGTGCACCGTGTCCAGCGTGGGCGAACGCCGTCCGCACGAAGGCTGGGTCCAGCTCGAAGGCGAGCTGTGGCGGGCCGTCTGCAGCACCCCACTGCGGCCATCCCAGACCGTGCGGGTGGTTGGCCGCACCGGCCTGACCGTCGAAGTGGTTCCCGTCGACCCAGCCTAGGAGAAAAACCATGTTTTCCGGTATCGGTATCGGCCTTGGCGGCCTCTTGTTCCTGCTGCTGGCCCTGCTGGCCACGGCGATCCGGGTGCTGCGCGAATACGAGCGCGGCGTCGTGTTCCAGCTTGGCCGCTTCTGGGGCGTGAAGGGGCCGGGCCTGGTAATCATCATCCCGGTGGTGCAGCAAATGGTGCGGGTCGACCTGCGCACCATCGTGCTCGACGTGCCGACCCAGGACGTGATCTCGCGCGACAACGTGTCGGTCAAGGTCAACGCGGTCCTGTATTTCCGGGTGGTCGATCCGGAACGCGCCATCATCCAGGTGGCGAACTTCATGGAAGCGACCAGCCAGTTGGCCCAGACCACCCTGCGCGCCGTGCTGGGCAAGCACGAGCTCGACGAAATGCTGGCCGAGCGCGAGCGCCTGAACCTGGACATCCAGCAAGTGCTCGACGCCCAGACCGATGCCTGGGGCATCAAGGTGGCCAATGTCGAGATCAAGCACGTCGACCTGGACGAATCGATGATCCGCGCCATCGCGCGCCAGGCCGAAGCCGAGCGGGAACGGCGGGCCAAGGTCATCCATGCCGAAGGCGAGCTGCAGGCCTCGGAAAAGCTGCAGCAGGCCGCCTTCGTGCTGGCCCAGCAACCGGGCGCGATGCAGCTGCGCTATATGCAGACGCTGGGCGCGATCGCCGGCGACAAATCCTCGACCATCGTGTTCCCGCTGCCGCTCGACGTGCTGGCGGGCGTCATGGGACAAGGCCGCAAGGACGCCGGCTAGGTTTTCTGGCGGTGCTGTTGCCTGCACGGTAGGGTGGTCGGCTCTGCCGACCGCCCTACGAGCATGCATCGCGCCTGAACCATGCGTGCGGCATGAAATGCCCCGCACCACCCTTTTGCCGCGCAGCGACGGCTATCATCCAAGGCTCACACTACCCCGAAGTCACGATGCGCCTTGCCCGCCTTGCCCTGCTGTCCGCCCTCCTCCTTGCCGGCGCCGTGCGCGCCGACAGCCTCGACGATGCCCTGCTCAAGGAAATGAGGCTGCGCCATGTGCCCGGCCTGAGCGTGCTGGTCATCAAGGATGGCAAGGTGCTCAGGGAGAAAGGCTATGGCCTGGCCAATATCGAGCACGGTGTGAAGGTCACGCCGCAGACTGTGTTCCAGTCCGGCTCGGTCGGCAAGACCTTTACCGCGGCCCTCATCATGCTGCTGGAAAAGGATGGCAAGCTGCGCCTGGACGACCCGGTGGCGCGCCACCTGCCCGGCGCCCCGGCGGCCTGGGAAAAGATCACGATCCGCCACCTGCTCAGCCACACCTCGGGCCTGGGCGACCCGTACGAGATCATCGACTTTCGCAAGGATTACAGCGACGAAGAGCTGATCGCGCTTGAGGCGACGGTGCCGGTGCGCTTCGCCCCGGGAGAAAAATGGGCCTACAGTAATATGGGCTACCACCTGCTGGGCTTCATCGCCAACCGGGCCGGCGGCAAGTTCTACGGCGAACAACTGCGCGAGCGCATCTTCGCCCCGCTCGGCATGGGTACGCGCGTGATCAGCGAGGCCGACATCGTCCCGCACCGCGCCGCCGGCTATACCTGGAAAGGGGGCGCGCTGAAGAACCAGGACTGGGTCGCGCCGCGCCTGAACACCACGGCCGACGGCAGCCTGTACCTGACGGCGCGCGACCTGGCGGCCTGGGACCAGGCCCTGTATGGCGACAAGGTGCTGGACGCGGACCTGCGAGCCGCCGCCTTCACGCCGGCCAGGCTGAACGACGGCAGCGCCGCGCCCTACGGCCTGGGCTGGTTCGTCAACACGGTAAAGGGACGCCGCCACATCATGCACGGCGGTTCCTGGCAGGGCTTCCGCGCCCAGCTGTGCCGCTATGTCGACGACAAGCTGACCGTGGTGGTGCTGGCCAATGCGGATTCGGCACGCCCGAACAAGTTCGCCGACATGATCGCGGCCCACTACGTGCCGGCCCTGTTCGATGCGCCCGCCAAGCCGATCGCCGACCAGGACCCGGCCGTGACAGCGCAGGCGCGCGCGGCCATGGCCAGCTTTGCCGCCGGACAGCAGCCTGGCAACATGGACGAGGAACTGGCCAAACGATTCCAGCCGGCCATGCTCAAGCGGGTCAGCGAGCTCCTCACGGAAGCCGGGTCGCTGCGCGCGGTCGACCTGCTCTCGAGCAAGGACGCGGACACGGGCCGCAGCCTGCGCTACCGCTTCAGCTACGCAAACGAAACGCTGCTGGTGTCGGCGGTGCTCGACAAGTCGGGCAAGTTCAAGAGCTTCAATTTCTCGCCCGAGTAAGCAGCGGGCGGCCGGCCACGCATGGGCGCCCGCCCCTTCCTTACTGCACGTTGGCCGCGGCCAGCGCCGTCATGTTGACGATCCGCCGCACCGTCGCGCTCGGGCTCAGGATGTGCACCGGCTTGGCCGTGCCCAGCAGGATCGGGCCCACCGTGACGCCCTTGCCCGCCGCCACCTTGAGCACGTTGAACAGGATGTTGGCGGCGTCCAGCGACGGCATCACCAAGAGGTTGGCGCTGCCGGCGAAGCTGTCCGGGATGCGGTAGATGTCGCGGATTTCTTCCGACAGCGCGGCGTCGCCATGCACTTCGCCGATCACCGCCAGCTCCGGCGCGCTCTCCTTGAGCAGAGCGCGCGCTTCACGTACGCGCCGCGCCGACGGGCGTTCGGACGAGCCCTGCGAGGAGTGCGAGAGCAGTGCCACCTTGGGCTCCAGGCCGAACTGGCGCACGGCCGATGCGGCCAGGCGCGCGATGCCCGCCAGTTCCTGCGCGCTCGGCTGCTCGTTGACGTAGGTGTCGGTGATGAACAGGGTCAGGCGATCGAGCACCAGCGCATTCATCGCGGCCAGCACCGGGGCCCCGGGCGCCATGCCGATTTCGTTTTTCACGTGTTCCAGGTGGCTGTCGTAGGTCCCCGCCATGCCGCAGATGAGGGCGTCGACCTCGCCTGACTTGAGCAGGCGCGCGCCCTGCAGTGTGGCGTCGCCGCTGGCCTCGACCAGCGTGTAGTCGCTGCCCGCCTGCAGGCGCAATCCGGCTGCCTGGATGGCGCGCTCGACGCCGCCCTTGTCGCCGACCAAAACCGGGTGGGCGATGCCTTCGTCGACCACGGTCTGCACCGCGCGCAGCACGCGCACATCCTGCCCTTCCGCATAGGCGACCTTGCGCAGTGTGGCCTTGGCCTTGGTGAACACCGGTTTCATGAAGAAGCCAGTGTGGTAGATCATTTGCGCCAGCTTGTCGCGGTAGGCGGCCATGTCTTCGATCGGACGGGCGGCCACGCCCGATGCGGCGGCCGCTTCGGCCACGCGCGGCGCGATGGCGGCCAGCAGGCGCGGGTCGAACGGTTTCGGGATGATGTACTCGGGGCCGAAGGTAAGGTCCTGGCCTTCGTAGGCCGAGGCCACGACGTCGCTCGCTTCGGCTTCGGCCAGTTCGGCGATCGCGGTCACGCAGGCCAGCTTCATCTCGTCGGTAATGCGGGTGGCGCCGCAATCGAGGGCGCCGCGGAAGATGTAGGGGAAGCACAGGACGTTGTTGACCTGGTTCGGGTAGTCCGAGCGGCCGGTGGCGACGATGCAGTCGGGCCGGGCGGCTTTGGCCACTTCCGGGCGGATTTCCGGCTCCGGGTTGGCCAGCGCCAGGATCACCGGCTGGCTGGCCATGGTCTTGACCATGTCGCCGGTCAGCACGCCGGCGGTGGAGCAGCCGAGGAAGACGTCGGCGTCAATCATGATGTCGGCCAGGGTGCGCGCCGCCGTGTCCTGGGCGTAGCGCGCCTTGTTGGCTTCCATATTGGCCTCGCGGCCGGCCCAGATCACGCCCTTGGAGTCGGTGACGAAGATGTTTTCGCGCTTCACGCCCAGCAGCACCATCATGTCGAGGCAGGCGATCGCCGCGGCGCCGGCGCCGGAGGCGGCCAGCTTGATGCTGCCGATGTCCTTGCCCACCACTTTCAGCGCATTGAGCAGCGCGGCGGTGGAGATGATCGCGGTGCCGTGCTGGTCATCGTGGAAGACCGGGATGTTCATGCGCTCGCGCAGCTTCTTCTCGATGTAGAAGCACTCCGGCGCCTTGATGTCTTCCAGGTTGATGCCGCCCACGGTGGGCTCGAGCATCGCGATGGCGTCGACCAGCTTGTCCGGGTCCAGCTCGTCCAGCTCCAGGTCGAATACGTCGACCCCGGCGAATTTCTTGAACAGGCAGCCCTTGCCTTCCATGACGGGCTTGGAGGCCAGCGGGCCGATGTTGCCCAGGCCGAGCACGGCGGTGCCGTTGGTGATCACGGCCACCAGGTTGGCGCGTGAAGTGTATTCGGCCGCCATGTTCGGGTCGGCGGCGATTTCCTCGCAGGCATAGGCCACGCCCGGCGAGTAGGCCAGCGACAGGTCGCGCTGGTTCGACAGCGGCTTGGTGGCGACCACTTCGATCTTGCCGCGGGTGGGGCTGCGGTGGTACTCGAGCGCATCGGCGCGCAGTTGGGTGTCTTTTTCGCTGTTGCTGGATTCTGTGCTCATGTCGTCGTCGGTGGGTTGTTACAGTTCTCATAGAACTTACCAAATTTTGCTCATTTCTGCCTAAAATGAGCAAGTTTCCTGCTCCCGGGTCGAGCCTCAACAAGAATGCCTCGAATACGGCCCGAACGGCTCGCCGGCGGAGAACGCCTGCGGTTTTTTCCTGTCTCAGGGTAGGGAGGTCCAGGGCATGATCATCGAGCCAGGTGGGGGAAGTGTAACGGAGCCGCGACTTATCATAACCGGCGTATGCCTGGTCGTGCAGGAAACGCCATGCTCCCAGCCCACAAAATCCGGCTCGCACCCAACAATGTGCAAGCCACCTGTTTCGCCAAGGCGGCAGGCACGGCTCGCTTTGCCTACAACTGGCATCACACGGCGCTTCCACACGATCGGCATCGAGGACTTGAACGTAAAAGGGATGCTGGGCAACCGGAAGCTGGCGCGGGCCATCGCCGACATGGGGTCCCATGAACTGCGGCGCCAGCTGGACGACAAGACGGCTTTGCGCGGCGGACGTGTCGTGGTGGCGGACCGCTGGTGCCCGAGCAGCAGGCTATGCTCGTGCTGCGGCTACAAGCTCGACACGATGGTGCTGGGCATGCGCCAGTGGAGCTGCCCCGGCTGCAGCACCTTGCATGACCGCGA